>NZ_JAACFT010000020.1 GCF_029051685.1 Bradyrhizobium sp. CSA207
ATGACGAGCCAGACCGAAGAAGGACTGCGACAGAAAGGTGTATCTTCCGAGTAATGCATTGCGGCGTTTTAGCCGCGAGGCGCGTGAGGTGGTCGAGTAACCCGGCGACTTCCGGTCATGGCCCATCAGCGAAGTAGCGAGCCGCTTCATTGAAGTCCGCTCACCGAGGCATGGCGGACTAGATTTGCTCCCGTTGAATTCTTCGCATTTTGACCCGTTGCAGACATCCCGCGATCAGAGATACTCCGTGCAAGAAGCTATCCGGAAGGTGACTGTGGGTGCATCGCTATACGAACCAATCAACGTATTTAAGCCCATGGGGCCGGACATCGGAATAGTCGATGGGCCATTCGAGTACTTGACCGTGGGTGGCGTCAGGTTGCCGCTGCCTTTCACTACACGGATGACGGTCGTGCGCCTTTCGAATGGTGATCTGTTCCTGCAGTCGCCGATCAAATTTGATCAGGCGCTAGCAAGCGAGCTGCAGCAGATGGGGACAATCCGACATCTCGTGTCACCCAACCAGTTTCACTACGCTCATATCGGGGAGTGGTCGAAAGCCTTTCCCGATGCGATCCCATGGGCTTCACCGCGTGTACGCCAAAGAGCGCGCGCTCGGCACATCGATGTCACGTTTGCGCGAGACCTCGGCTTCAATCCGCCAGAAGACTGGTGGCAAGACATCGACCAGACGCTATTTCCCGGTGGATACTTCAAAGAGTTCATCTTCTTTCACAAGAAATCGAAGACGCTGATTCTCACGGACACGATAATCAACATCGAGTTGGATAAGATGCCCGAGCCTTGGCGAACGGCGACAAAGCTCAGCGGGATGTACCATCCCCGCGGGCAAATATTCTTTGGCATGCGGCTGCCGCTATTATTACAGCGCCAAAAGGCTAAAGCAGCATTCGCAAAAATCCACTCTTGGGGACCAGAGCGCATTGTGCTCAGCCATGGCCGCTGTTTCGAGTCTCATGGCGACGAAGTCATCAGGAGGATATTTGGAGGCCCGTCGCCTTGAGAAGCCAATTGCCGCCCCTACCGAGCGTGCAGTGCCCATACCGGGCGGGGAACCATCCAAGCCGCATAACGTTTTTGCTTAGAGTGGAGGCTCCCTCATGAGCAACGAGCGGAATGGCCACCGCCATCACACTTTTCGCTGTCGCGGTGATGATCGCAATACTCGCGGCATTCGTCACCACGATTGAGCGGATCGAAACAAGGACGGCCAGCAACGAAACCCCGCCCGGCACGACGGACCTCGCCAAGCCACGCCCGCCACTGGACCGCGCACCGGGCCGGCCGGTGTTAGGCAACTGAGCGGCCACATTTTGAAATGGTAACCTAGCGGATGCCCGTCTCGGCTTACCTTAAGGCAGGCTTGTTCTTGGTCGCTGCGGTCGCCGCATTGTTCGGAGCGGCCGGCACGGTCGCCATCCCGGGTTTTTGGGCCTATCTCGCAATTTTCGCCGTCGTCATGATCGTTTCGTTCGCGGCGCTCGATCCGGACCTCGTGCGCGAACGCATGCGGCCGGGCGGCAAGAAGCCGCCGCTCGCGTTGAGGGTCTTCTCGCTCATTCTGTTTATGCATTGGATCGTTGCGGGGCTCGACCGTGGCCGCTTCCATTGGAGCGACAACGTGCCCGACTGGCTGCAAGGCGTTTGCCTGTTCACGTTCGCAGCCGGCTATGCCCTGGCACTATGGGCCATGCGCGTGAATCGGTTTTTTTCCTCTGCAATTCGCATCCAGACCGACCGCGGCCAGCACGTCGTCACCACGGGACCCTACGCCTTCGTCCGCCATCCCGGATACGCCGCCGGGATTCTGATCATAACGGCAAGCGGACCCGCGCTCGGATCGTGGCTCGCGGCCGCGCTCGTTGTGATCTTCATGCTGCCGTTTCTGCTCCATCGCACCATCACGGAGGATCGAATTCTTCAGGTAGAGCTTGCGGGCTATTCGGATTACGCCGCGCGGCTCCGATGGCGGCTCGTTCCGGGCATTTGGTGAGCGCCAAACCTCACTTGGGAAAGCATGCTGCTCATCGGGACGTCGCCATCTCAGAGAGGAAGCAAGCGAGCCATGTCTGAAAGTGGCCCATCGCATTGGTTAGCAAAGGTCCGCTTTCGCGCCGCTTATTGGTGTTAAGCGGACGATCAACCAATAGGGCCGTGTTGCGCATCGGGCGAGGCGCAGAAGGCGTTGACGGTCGAGCTCCGGCGCCGCGCGGAGTGGCGCAAAGGCGAGTTGGCGGCCGAGCGCTTTCGAGCCGAATGTAATCACACCAATGTCGCAGCCCTTGCCACATTCTGAACCAGATCGGATGCGGTAATCGGCGACATCAAGGATCGGAAGGCCGGCGGATGTACCCGAGCCTGATGGTCTATGAGAAGGGCCCCGACGTGCCAGCGTCGGGGTCTTATTCATGGTCCCAACGAACGGATTACGAACGCAGAAGGGTCCATCTAAGAACCAACATACCTAGTTCCGAGTTTACACAGGTGGGCAGGTTCGTAGAGATGGGTATGCGTCATGAAGCGCCTGCGGTTCATACGAAAAGCCTCGTTAAAGGCTCGGCTTGACCTAGAAGCTCAACAGCTACGCAATGAAGCCCGGTCATGCCCGCCAGGACACAAACGAGACAGTCTGCTTAGGAAGGCTCGGCAGAACGAAGTCACGTCTCAGATAACCGAGTGGCTGACCTTGCCAAGATGGCAACCACCGAAGTAGATCCACTTCAGAATGGTCAAGATGGATTAGTGGCGGAGCAAATTTGGTGCCGATGCCTGTCGTTTTCGCGCTGGCGCTCTTTGAGAGATCGACGCGGCTTTGCGGGCCGCTGCCGCAATTGTCGCCGCGGTCAGCGCTAGTTTAGCCTTCCTCCGTTAGCTGGGCGACAGGTTGACGGCTCACGCGGGCGAGTACGTGGATCACCTCATCTCTGTCCAGAACGGCATGCAGGCGCTCCACCATGTGTGCCGCATCGAATGAGTTGGAAATCACACACTCTCTGAGGATATGCCGAGCATCCTGCACAGCTCGGAATAGCACTTCCAAGTCAGGATTGTTCATCGCCTACTCCAGTAAAAGTAATTGCGTACTGGGGACGGGTGTTCCTGCGGCAGATCACGACTTTAGTAGAACTGCCAGTTCGGGAAAAAATGGAAACCTTCGACATGACTAAGCTCCCGGCGGAACGTCAGGAGCGATCTCGGAATAGCTGTCGCCAAGAGCCCGCTCAACCTCCGACGCGAGCACGGTCAAGTGCTCGGCAAGTTTCGCGAACAGCTCCCGCTTTTTCGGGTCCGTCGCCAGATCACGAATGAGGGCACATTCGGCGGCGTCGGTGCGGAGCTTCTCCAGCCGGACTTGCATGTCCTTCATCGGCGGCCTCGCTGTTCCTTTGCTGGAACATTACAAATACCCTGCTTCCGACCACAAGTGAACACGGCGATCGTCTGATTGGGATTAGCGTGCCGGGGGCACGGCGGACGCCCCCAATCCGCCAGCCCATCGGACCGCCGGCCCCACCGTCCTCTCCCTCCGCCGCAAGGGGCCGGCTGGCCCGAGGCAGCTTTGCGCAACATCAAAAGCGAGATTGGCTACTCCGGATAGGCTGGACGTGTAGCCGAACAACCTCTTGTCAGGCTGCTGAGGTTATGAGGCCCGGGCTCCTAGGCACACCGGGCCTCGTCCTAACTGCTGATCCGCGTCGTGCCATGGCGCACTGCGTGTGAGGTCTCCCTCGTGTCGAGGCGACAGGAAGCGCTACATGCCCCCCAAAGCGCACGCCGATGATCTCAGCGCGACGGTGCGCTATGCACTCGAGACAACTCGTGCAATCGCGGTCTGTCCCTTCCATTCTGATGTAACCATCCGCGTCGGTGACGATGCGGCCGAAAGCCACGCCTTCGAACGCGCCAAAAGGATCATTAAGAGCGACGGTACGAATTGGAGTTCAAAGGCGCTCAACGAAGAGATTGGTCGGCAACTCAGCGAAGCGGCAGATGGGGAATGCCCCCGCTGCGCGTCGCATTGAACCGATGCGCCGGTGCAGTGCGCTCAGGCTTGTGCACGAGATCAGCCGCGCTAGTGCGGCTCGCGATTGTCAGCTACCTCGCGCGCTGCCAGATGTAGCTCCAGCTCTCTGAGCTGCTCAATCAGCAATTCTAGGATCTCTTGGTAGTCGGAAGTCGTCAATGAATGCACGCCGCGTAACGTCAGTTGGTTCTGGAGGATCGTCGCCATCATGGCTTTAACGCTCATGGGCCGCTCTCTGAAAATAGATCGTCACAAAAAATCAATCTGAAGTAGATGCCAAACATCTTGAATGTGCAACGCCCGTAGAACTACGTGCAGAGCCGCGGATAGCTTCGCAGCGCACAAATAGATGATGATCCCTTTCTTCCGCGCCCTTGGTCTGGCGCTACTTCTTGACCAGGTCCGCGCGGCCCCCTGTTGTCGGCTCATCGAGCTAGACGGGAAGTAACCGGCCGAGCTGCCAACCGGCGCTCATGACCCAAAGCCGACGCTCATGTCCCGCCGCGCTCCCGTCAGTGGTCAGGATATCTTGCGGACCTGGACGATGGTGGTTTCCGCCACCGGTCATCAGGTACGACCGTGCGACGAATCGATCTTCTCAATGCTCTCCCGCGATTCATGCGCCGCAGCCGGCCCGATTTCAGCAGGTAATGTGAAAAAGGCCGATCTTCTTTGCGCGCGAGTCGTTGAACGTATGAATCGCCTTGGGGGTCGGCTGCAGCAGGACCGTGCAACCCTTTTTCGCAAAATACGTCTCGGCTTCCGGCGATAGGTGCACATTGCCCATCTGGCCCGAGCCAAGAATTAGCTGCTCGCATCCGTCCTCATAGAGGAACTTCGCTTCGTCTTTCGAGAGGACATGCGAGGTGCCGTAGTACTTCTTCGACAGCTTTTTCTTCCGCCTTGCCACTTCACCGGAGAGACGAATGATCACGTCGTGTTCATAGGTCTTTCCGTCAATCGTGATGGTTCCGAATGCAGTGCGTTCGATCTCCATGGCCTGACTCCTTCATGATCTCGGCACGAAGCCCTGACCCCGCGTCGGCAGACCCATCTGGCCGGGCACCACTTCCGAGCCTGCCCCATACGAGACTTTCTTGGGGGTTACCACCTGCCACCCTGTGACGCGCGGTTGAGAAAGATCGGCAGCCCCCGCTTGTTGGCGTAGATGGGGCGGTAGCGCTCCGTGTTATACATGCTGGTGACGTCCAGTTTGCGCGGCCCGAGCTTGGCGTCAGGGATGGGCACAAGGTCGTAGCGGCCCTCGACCAGCGCCGACATGAGGCCGGTCTTGCCTTCCAGGATGGCATCGTAGGCCATGTTGCCGAAAGTCAGGGCGACGAGCTTGTCGATGAAGTCAGGATCGCCCGATCGCAGGTCGTAGGTGAGATCAGAGACGATGGTCTCCTCGCCGGCGCGCCGCTTGATCTCGTCGGCAAGCACTTCGGCCACGCTCGTCCTTTTTCGGTGACCGTAGGCGTCAGGCTCGCCGTATTCCTGCAGCCTGAAGCCCTCCCACTCGGCACCTTCGCTGAGTACGATCAGCGCGTAGTTGCTTGGGTTCGCACGCTTCTCCTCGATGAGCAGTTGGATCAGTTTGTCGAGGTTGACCTTGTACTCCGGTATGACGCACCGTATCGAGGTCACGTACGCGGTGTAGAGAGCTGTAAATCCGGCATCGCGGCCAAAGATGCGGAAAATGCCAATTCGCTCGTGTGAGCCGACAGTGGTGCGCTGCCGCTGGATTGCATCGCTGGCGCGGGTGATCGCGGTCGAGAAGCCGATGCAATACTCGGTGTTGCGGACGTCGTTATCCATCGTCTTCGGGATGGCGATAATCTTGACGCCGAGCCCGTTGAGCTTGTCCGCATAGCTGAGTGTGTCGTCGCCGCCGATGGCGATGAGGTGCTCGATGCCCAGCCCGGAGAGGTTCGCCAATACCTGGCCGGTGAGATCCCAGGTCTTGGTTGCGATGCCGCTCTTGGTACTCTCCGAGACTGGAAGGTCTTGGCCAGCGAGATGATCGGGCAGTTTCTTCATTTTGGAGGGATTGGTGCGGCTCGAGTGCAGCACGGTACCGCCGCGTCGGTCGATGACGCGCGTGTTTTCGCGGTTGAGCGGGATAAGGTAGTGCGATTTGCTGGCGGGGTCGTCGAGGTCAAGGTGCGTGAGGGCTTCCCAACCGCGGCGCAGACCGACGACCTCAATGTCATCCTCGCTGCCGCGATAGGTCACGGTCTTGATGATTGCGTTGAGGCCGGCAACGTCGCCGCCACCCGTTAGAATGCCGATGCGTTTTCTAGCCAAGCTCATCTCCCAGCATTGGCATGTCGCAATAATGCACAGCGAGGCGTTCCTACTCGGCCGCTTCCGGTTTGCGCTCCCCGCGCGGCCGAAAACGCTTCAGCAATGCGGACACGGTGTCGCGGAAGCCGCCATACTCCAGCTCGGAATAGGGCAGCATCGCGGCGCCAGACCAGCCCTGGCTGCGCATCTCGATCGCCTTGCGCTGGGCGCGCCGGCGGACCTCGTCCCACGCCGGGTTGTCAAAGAAATCGGTATAGGACTCCGAAAAACGGCCGTCCTTGTCGATCGAAAAGCCAGCGCAGGAAACAATTGGCAGGCAGTACATGCCCGTCACCGGTGTATTAAGTGGCACTGGCATGAGCGGCATCACGTGCGAGCCGCGCGCATCGCCGCCTACGAAGTGCGCCTTCGCGAACGGCGAGACGATTTCTTCCGGCGCTGGGAAAATCCCTTGGTTCCTGACGATCGCGACCGGATCGTCCTTGCCGGTGTACTTGCCTGCGATCGAGTGGAGACGCTGCGCCGAAACAGCGACGGCAACCTCGTCATACGTTCGAGAAACGATGCGATCGATCCCAAAGCGCTCATTGTCGCGGAGCAGCGCGGCAATGTGGTAGCCGTCCGCGGGCGCGTCGAGTTCGATCACGCTGTCGCCAGCCGTGTGGTCCATGTCGATGACATGAAAACGGAAACCCTTGATCATCGGAGGCAGCATCAGCCCGGCGCAATACATGGGATCGGCAAAGGTGAGGTAGAGCGGCAGGTTGTAGGCGCCGGGGCCGCATTTGTCGGCGGCGAACACCATGAAGGACTCCGCGGGCCTCGAACCCGAGAGACTGTGGTCGAAGCTGAGCTCCGCGACGCCCGGTCCGGCGCCGCGAACGTTTCCGGAAGGCGCGTCGACCAGAAGATCCTGGCCGGCGCCGTAGAGGCCCGAGTTTTTCGCAACCGCCGTGGCCGCAAGAAACGCCTTCCAGGCGAGTTGATGTATCTCAGAGCTCCCCTCGCCCCGTGTGTGCGTCATGATGATCGCAATGTCGTCGCCGGTGTGGCAGATGAAACCGTCGATCAAGAGACCATTGCAGATCGCCTTCGCGACCTCGCCCTCGACAGCCGCCATCATGCGTGTAGACGGTTTCGTGTGCCCACCGACGGAGCCAACGTCAGCCTTGATGACTGAAAGGGTGAGTCTCATGAGCATTCCCTCCAATCAGCGCAGCTCAGCGCCTCGGCGCCTGCTGCGCCGGGGCGACGGCGCTGCTCACTCGCGGAAAAGAACGTCTGATGTTTCGTTAGGTTCCATACTGCCTTTCTTTCTCGAAAAGCTCGGGCTCATCCGGTAGCCGGCATCATCGATCACCGCAAATGTCCCAGAAGCGATGCTGCCCTCATTTGCTGCGGTGCACGAGGCCGGTGCTGGCCCATCGCGTCGGTCGGCGCAGCGACATATCCAGAACTCGGCGCAACCCGGAAGTCACCGTCAGAGGGCAAGCCGACGCGATCGGCGCGTAACGATCCTGCACGCGAATGGCGCGCCGTCGCGTGCGCCATTCGCTCCTACAATCGATTTCTTGCGAAGAAACGAGCCTTAAGCCTTCAGGTCCGTGATCCGCATAATCGCGACCACGTTCCCATCATTGAACGCCTGCTCCTTTGTGTCCTTGTTGCAGGTCCAGACAAAATTCTTCTTGCCGGTAAAGGTCTTTTCGTCCTGCTGAAGCCGAAGCTCTCCTTCGGTGATATGGCAGACCATGGCATTCATCATCGGGGGCCCCATGGTCTTCGATCCCGGCTGCATGATGATGTCGCGCATCGAGACGGTCTTAAAACCGGGGATGATGGATGGTGTCTCGCCATCATACTCACGCACCACCACACCTGGCCACGGAGTTGTGTCCTTGTAGCCCGTCGTTTGAGCGGCGGCGGGCTTTATCATGGCCGCCGTAGCCGCTGCCAACCCGAATGCCAATGCAGACCTTCGATCGATCTTGCTCATCGTTTTTCTCCTTAGGTTACTGCAACAAGCCGCCGCAAAAGTTGCGCGCGTGTGGAATGTGAATGTGAAATCTGTGAAACCGAAAAACGGGGCGGTCTCTTAGGGTAGCGTACCTGCCGACAGCGCTAGTACTGCTCGTTCGTCCCGAACGGTGACTTCGGCACATCCCGCTTCAAGGGCAACCACATTCTACGAGACTGGATGCGCCCTAGAAATGGGTGTTTCGCCCAAGAGGCATAATGCCTCAGTTTGCTTAGGGCCTGAAGATCGGACCCGGTGTCAGCAGCTTCGCACTGTGACCAACTGAATACGCAAGTCAGTGTCACTGACTGGTCCTGCGGCTGGTCGCAGTAGGTGCGCGGCCAACGACCTATTGGCGTCGAGTCATGAAATAGCTCCAAGCGGTGGCCGGTATTATACTGGTGCTGCTGGAAGTGCTGTTTGAAGCGTTCGTGGAAAGATTGTTACGACCAGTCAGGGAGGAACATCTGATGACGAATATGTTTGTTAGACACACGGTTTCCGACTACAAGGCCTGGCGAAAGGTTTACGACGATTTTGCTCCGGTTCAGAAGGCGAAGGGCGTAACAGCCGAGGCGGTCTACCGAGCAGTCGAAAATCCCAATGACATCACAGTAACTCACGAGTTTGCCACGATTGAAGCTGCGCAAGCCTTCGCGGAGAGTGCTGAATTGAAGAATGCTATGCAGAATGCGGGAGTGGCGGGAGCTCCAACGATTTGGTTTACGAACAAGGCGTGAAGTATCGATCCCGGCCAAGTGCCGGGATTTTTTTGCTGTGGTGGTGCCATGTCGCCTGCTGGCCCATCGCGTTGGTTGACACACCGCAGCGACATGTCCGGAGCGAGAGGTAGAGCGGAAGTCGTCCCACTCAGGGGCCGACCGCCGCCTCTGACCCCTAAGCAGACTTCGCGAGCGGCTGTTGGTGAGGCCGTCCTGTCGCTCGACCGCCCTTGCAATTGCCGGCAGATAGCGATTCATCCAGCCCGGCTTAAGCATCACGATGCCGACGATTGCATATATGATGCTTGGCTTCAGTAGAATGAAGCGAGGATCGTCAGTGAGGAGCGTGACGGAGCCTGCCGCGACAACTAGGAATAGGCTCAGCCACTCCAGTATCGATTGGCTTTCCGCGGGCGAACTGTAGACCAATCTGAGTGAGACCCAGTGCCATGCCCAGGCAAACCGAAAGGATCGTGTTGTGTGTTAAAAGAAACAGGATGAGGAACAAGAATGTCGAGGCTAAGTCGAGAAGCAGCAACTTGGCTGCCGTAAGTAAGTCTTTCATTGAAAACCCTAGTCTGCCGCCGCTGCAGTCTTCATGTGCGACCAATGGTGGTTCTATATTAAGATACTCGCCTCAAAGCTTCCGCTTCAAACCGTCGGCTGTTGGCCCATCAACGAAGTGGCAGCACGCCTCATCGAGGTCCGTTCAATGAAGCATAGCGGACTGAATTTGCTCACGTTGAGTTCTTCACATTTTGACCCAGAAACGGACTCGGGCCCACTAAAGCTGGTTCACGTTATGGTGGAGATGATAGACTGAAGTTGTGGGAGAACCTGCCGAATAGCGGCGTGCGTTGAAGTCGAGGCAAAGCGCAGATGAATATTCGAGCCAAACTAATAGAGATATGCGATGCGTTTAACGCGCACGATCTGGATCGGATCATGAGCTTCTTTGCGGATGATTGCGTTTTGGAGATGCCGAATGGGAGTAAACCGTATGGCTCCCGTTTTGAGGGTAAGCACAATGTGCGGGTTGGGCTGGCTGCGCGTTTTGAAGGACTGCCCGACGTTCATTACGGGAATGCTGAGCATTTCGTGGATTCGGAATCTCAAACCGGCATTTCGAAATGGTGCCTCACCGGCACCGGTCGGGACGGCAAGCAGGTGGAGGTCCAAGGTTGCGACTTCTACACATTCCGCGCGGGCGAAGTGGTTCGAAAAGACTCATATTGGAAAATCGTAGAACGAAATTGATACTGCTAGGAAGTTGCGCGATGTCGCCTGTTGGCCCGAAGGCGAACATCGCGATAGCGGTCCTGCACGTCGGCTGTCGAGGTGAGACCGGACCTTGCAAAGGCGCGGCCAACTCGACGCGAATGACCCACAACCGACTTAGTTCGAGGGCTCTGCCGGCGAGGCTGATGGGCAGCTATTTCAGCCACAGCTTGAGGGGAACGGCCTGTCGACCTGGACAGTCCATCGTGCCTGTATAAGGGTCCGACAGTCGTCCGATGTAGGTGCATTCGACGCCGGCAACGGAGAATGTCGCATTCAATTCGGGTGATGAGGCCGACATCTGAAAATGCATTTCACCGGTCCTCTCCTCCGGACCATCCTGAGTGCACACGCCGATGTGCTTCATCGTTAACGGCCCGGAGTATTCCTTTATATGGATATGGCCGGAACCCGTTTCCGTGACGGTTGCGGTCAACTCCCACTCCCCGAGATAGCCGGAGTATCCGATCACCTGAAGCGATTGAGCGACAGCCGGGGTCGCGAGAGCACTCAGAACGATAGGCAGAAAGAATGCTTTCACGATATGCTCCCCTGCGATCGCCGCATGCCCCTCAGCGCTTCGTCAGATACGCGCGCGCGTCGGTAACCTCGGTCCGGGTATTATCCGCAGCATCTGCGATCGCGACGACCTTGCTGTAATACTCATGAGCCTTGGCGGACTCACCGGACGTTTCGGCGGCTTTTGCCGCGCCCACATAGGCGCCCAGTCGGTTTGGCTCCTTCTTCAGCGTCGCTTCAAAGGCGACGAGCGCGTCCTTGGCGTTACCGCTCTCGAGCAGCATGACACCATAGAGTTCGCGCGCCGGTTTGGGAACGCCCGGCGTCACCGGATGCTTCTCAGTCTTGTCCTCAGCATCGGCGGCTGCATTCATGACTTTCAGCGCGTCCTCGTGCTTGCCCTCGGCATAGAGCATCCAGGCGGTCGCGACCTGCCGCTGAATGTCTACTTGCTCCGACCAATAAGCATCCTTCGCATCTCGCAGCTTGTCCCGCAACGCGGCGAGTTTGGCGATATCAGCCTTGGCGGCTTCAGGATTGCCCGAGCGGGCTGCGCCTAGCGCTCGCGCGAAATGGGTTACCGCCTGCACGTGAGCCAGCGGGCTGACACGGACTTGAAGCGCCGCCGCAGCCTTCCAATCGCCGCGCTCCACCGCGTAGCGTGCTGGCGAAGCGGCCAGCGCGTATGGCCCGGCGATGAAAGTTTCGGTGAACCCGGTGACCGCGTTCATCTCGTCAATAACGGCGGCGGCGTTGTTATCCTGCCCGAGTTGTAGATAGGCGTAGACCAGGTAATCCATGGCGTGCAGCTGATCATGGCCTTCTTTGTCCGCCTTCGCAACCCGCGACGATTCGACATTGGAAGCAATCGACTCCTTCCAATAGCCGACGCGCGTGAAGATGTGCGACGGCATATGCTGTGCGTGTGCTGACGCTGGTGCGACCTTGGCGTAGCGTCGGGCGGCGTCGAGGCCCTTCTCGGCGATCGGCGGATAGTCGTAAAGATGAATCAAGTAGTGCGCCACGCCAGGATGTTGTGGCTGGCGTATTGCGATCGGCTCCAGGATTGCCGCACCCTTGAGCTGGTTGGCGTAGGTTTTGTCGGCCGGCGAAGCCGAGGTGTTTAGGGCGAGCGCGTAATAGATCTGTGCTTCGTCATCGTTGGGATAGCGCTGTGCTAGTTGTTCCATGGCCTTGGCGTAAGCCTGCATGCGCGTACGGTGGTCGACCTTGTCGTAGTCGGCGTACATAGCGCCGAGCGCATCGAGGTAGTCGCTCTCGCGCTGGGTCTTGGCTCCGACGCTCTTTCCCTTTGCGATCGCGTCACCGCCCTCGGCGAGGTTCTTCGCAGGCGTCGGAACGTGGGGGTTCCATAACAGGCTGAGCGCGATGCCCCAGTAGGCGATACCGCACTCAGGGTCCGCCTTCAGCACATCTCCAAACACTTGTTGCGACGCGCGGTACCAGAACGAGTGCTGGTACAGCATCCCGCGGTCGAAAAGTTTCTGCGCTTCTGGTTTGCACGATGTGTCGAAATGCACAGTGCCGAGCTGACTGCTGTCTGATTGCCCCAACGCCGGTTGCGCGAGCGAAAGTCCCACTGCGGCCGCAGCACCAATTACGAATGGCGTTTTGGTCATGATCTAGCTCCAGGCAAAAATTTAGATTTCGACCGAGCATTGCGCAGATTAGACCGATTTCTTGAGGCCGGCCATGTATTTCCCTTCGGCATTCGCTTTCCCCTCTTTCTTGCCGGGCAAGTCAGCGGTCCTGACAATTCATCCATGCTCCAAGACGTATCGCGCCCCGGCCGAGGTTCTAAATGCCGGCGAGGTTCAGCGGACTAAGGCGTCTCGGTTGTCCGACACCTTCACCTTGAAGGGCGCAACTGAGACCGCCAATCAAGGGCGACGAATGTCTCCTGCTGGCCCATCGGCGAAGTGGCGGCAGTCCTCCACGAGGTCCGCTCACCGAGGCATGGCGGACCAGATTTGCTCACGCTGAGTTCTTCGCATTTTGCCCCGAAGCCGAAGTCGGAGTTGCCGATCGGCATCTACTTACTCGGCAGCCGCGCGTCCACAGCGCCAGCGGAGCTTGCCGGCACCGCTGGCGCCGTTCACTTAGGCGGCCCGAACGTAGCCGTAGCGCAGGTTCGAAGGTTGCTTGGCAGCTTGTGCGTACTCGTTCTTGAGCACCGCGAGGCGGTCCTCGGAAAAGGCGGGCATCCTGGTGTTATCGGCCGCCTTCAGCTTGATCTTGTAAAACCTGGTGGCGTTGCCCGCGAAGATCAGCTGCTTGGTCGCGCTGTTGGCGTCGCCGAGCGGCGCAAAGCCGTATTTCTTCTGCATGTCCTCGGGGATTTCGAGTCGGCGCAGCGCCTCGATCTGCCACTGCGGTGAGCCGTACCAGACCGAGTCGGTGCCCCACATCACGTGGTCGACCCCCATCCCCTTGATCAGCGTCCCGACCAGTGCGGCGCAGAACTTCGGATGTGCCACCGCCGAGTTAGCAAAGGACGTGCCGAGCTCGGCATAGACATTGGTGACGCCGAACTTCTGCGGGATTTCCGCGAGATCCGAGGCCCACTGGATGCGGCCGGTCTGCTCGAACTCAGCCCAGGCCTTGTCCGGCAATTCGAGGAACGGCCGCAGCGCCGAGTGATAGATCACGAAGTTCATCTGCGGCCAATCCTTGGCAGCCTTTCCGATGTCCCACGCCGTTGCGTATTCCCACACGCCGGCGAACGATTTCTCGTAATCGGGCGGCAGCAACCCTTTGTGGATACACAGCGTGTTGATGCCGGCCTTCACCGCTTTCTCGTAGAAGGGATACATCACCTGCTCGTCGTCGAGCCGCCATGGGAACTTCGACGGCGCCAGCGGGTCGCCGATCGTGTACGACTTCCAGGAATCCGGCTTATAGACCTCTATCGCCTTGTCGACCTCGTCCATCCAGCCGGGTTGCTTGGGGGTGATGACGGAGTGCGCCAGCAGGCGCCGGGAGCCAGCGAAGTCGTTGATCAGCTCGCGCGCCTTGACGATCTGCTCGTTCGACAGGAGCCACCAACTTGGGTCGTCGAACGGCGCGCCGCTCAGTAACGCCATGTTGGTGTCGCTGTCGTAGTAGACCTCTTTCACATAATTCTGGAACTTGTAGCGGGCGAGCGAGGAGACGCCTTCCTCCTTCATCTTCGGGTTCCAGTGCTGGCTCGCGAACTTGCCCAGGTCCAAGAGCTCCGCGTGGTTGAAGTCGTCACGCACAAAATGGGTCTGGACATCGAAGATGAGCTGCCCGGCGAGGCTTTGTGCGCGCGTCAGCATCAGCTCGGGTTCACGGGCCTCGGCGGGCGCGACCTGAAACACGTTGCCGTAGATGTCGTTCATGGCGAGGAACGCCGCCGCCATGCCGCAGCTCGTGTGCAGGAACTGTCTGCGGCTCAAGCCGAGATGCTTGCCGTTCACGTCGGCGAGCTCGTTGATCCGTGCTTCGACCTTCTTCTGGATGGCGCTCTGAGGGGGCGGGAGATACTCGCCGTTGGAAACAATCTGAGTCGGAATCGGCGTTGCCGCCGATGCCGCCTCCGCGCCTGCGACGAGACGCTGTTCTCGCTCACTAAGCCAGGTGCTCATTGTTCTCCTCCCTTTGTTGGCCATCGACAGTGCTGAGCGGTGCGCGCATAGAGCCGTGCGCTTGATCACTTCCGACAAGTGTGGTGGACCGATTAGGCGTATCTCCCTGTTCAGCTACGCATGAAGCCACTCACGTCCAGGCGAGTCTCTTCATCGCTTCATCCTACGAGAGCACAGGCACACTCAAAAAACTACTTGCCGTGGTGGCGTATCACTTCTGAATTCAACGCTCAAACTTTCGTCGGCGCAAGCAATGTAGTCCGACAGCCACACTGCCCAAACGCTGCACCACTACGACTGACAGGTTTTGCCGGGATGAGGGCGTGGCGCTGACATGAGTGTCGAACAAGGGCGTGATGTCAGCTACTGGCCCGTTTCGGAAGTGCCGTGACCTGTGACTTGCGTCTGAAATAAGCGCCAAGCGGGCATATGGCGATCAATCTGAATTTACGGGTCTCACACCGTATTTTTTTCACGCTCTCGACTCTCTAGGGCTTAGACATAACTCCCCGCGTCAGCATCGGAAAATGCTTGTTGCCGCCCGAGAACGGCGGGAACTGGACGAAGTCCGCGCGCATGCGCTTGATGACATCGGAGCTCAGCGCGCGTGAGAGCGCTGCCGGGCTATCGAACACCAGCTTGTTGCGCTGCATGTACTCGACCCGTTGCGACGGCAGCCGGTCGACCCAATCGATGCGCGTATAGATCTCGATCTGACGGACGTCCGGAAAGGTCCGCATGATCGATGGGTGGTGCTCCAGATAGTGCAGGTGCCAAGCGTTCAGGTCTTCCGCCGGCCCTGGGTAGTGCACGAGGTAGCTGCACGGGGTAGCCGTAGCATCCGGATGCGCGGCGACGTCGACGGGAAACGGGCGCGTCAGCATCACCTGATGCGTGACGTCCAATCCGGTCAGACCCGACAAGCCGGCCCCCGTCGCCAGGCCGGCAAGAACGCCGCCGCGATCCAGTGCAGCCTCGCATGCGAACAGGTCCGAAAACCGCAGCTGAAGCGCAAACACGGGGCCGGATCCATCGGCCTTGTAGGGATGATCGACCGACTGTTCCAGCGGAGTGAACAGCAAGCCCTCCGTCATATCCGGGATCGATCCGACCAACTCGGCTGCGGCGGCAACTTCGTCGGGATGAATCCGCCGTTCGCCTGCCAGATCGGAGAACGTCATGAACAGCGAGATCACGACGGTGCCACCTGCGTTTCCTCGTCCGCGTGCAGATGCGACACGAGCGCGGCGCGAACATCCTCGGGCCAGGGAATGGCGTGATGATCCACCAGCGAGGTCGCAGCAAGGATCTGGCGTGCACACCAGCGCACGCCATCTGCGCCCGAGACCACATGCGCCAAGTGGAGCGATGCCCGACCGACCTTCCCTACGCGCAGCTTGAACGTGAGGATATCGCCAAACATCGACGGCCGGGAAAAGTCGCAGGTCAGATGCACGGTGGGCGTGCCGATCCTCCGCACCGTAATCAAATCCGGCCAGGGAAATCCGATTTCCGCCCAGAAGTCCTCGACGACTGCGTTGAGCATGTTCAGATAGGACGGGAAGTAGGCGATTCCGGAGGGATCGCAGTCTGCGAACCGCAGCTTGCGGTCGAACGAGAGCGACGTCATCAGATCGCGACGACGGGGTGCCGGATGACACCGACGCAGTCGACCCCGGCCTCCACCACGTCGCCAGGCCACAGCCATTCCTGCGGGTTCATGCCTGCGCCGACGCCTTCCGGCGTTCCCGTCGCGATGATGTCGCCGGGCTCGAGCGTCATTCCCGACGAAATGTCGGCAATCAAAGCCGGAACATCGAAGATCATGTACTTGGTGTTGGAATCCTGCTTCGTGACCCCGTTCTTCGTCAGCCACAGCCGCAGGTCATGTGGATCGGGAATCTCGTCCGCGGTCACGATGCAGGGGCCGAACGGCGCATAGGTGTCCATGCCCTTGGAAAAGATCCACTGGCCGGCACGGCGATTGTCGCGCGCGGAAATGTCAATCATCACCGAATAGCCGAAGACGTGGTCCATCGCTTTCTCGACCGGGATGCGGGTCGCGGTCTTGCCGATGATGACGGCGAGCTCGACCTCCCAGTCGAGCTGCTGCGTCATCTTCGCGTTATGCTGGATCGCCGCGCCCGGGCCGATCACGGAGGTCGGCGGTTTGGAGAAGACGACCGGCTGCTTCGGCAGATCCTTGTCCGTATCCAGGCTCTTGGCGGATTCCGCGACATGCGCGCGGTAATTCAGCCCGATTCCGAAGATGTTCTTTCGTGGCCGCGGGATCGGCGCCTGCAGCTTCACATCCTCGACCGGAACGGCGGAGCCGACCGGCAGGCGACCATTGGCATCGCCCAGGCAGTCCCTGAGCGCGGGCAGCAGCGTCACGCTGTTATCGATGAACGACAGCATGTCGCTCGGCCATGCAAGGCCATGCGACGCACCGAGGCGCTCGACGTCCACAACCAATCCATCAACGAGACCCCCGAGGCGGGCACCGCTGGAGCCCAAAGTGTAGGTAACAAGACGCATGAAGCTTTATCCGGCTCTTTCGGTTGAATTCTGCAGGAGACGTCAGGCGGCAACTGGTTGGTGGCCCGCATTGTCGCCATAGGCCTCTTCCCGGTAGAAGCCGAGACTTTCGATGACGGGCAGATCGTTGAAGCAGAACAGACAGGCGTCCTCGCTCGCAGAGGCGTTGCCGTGCTCGTGCCAAGCCCAGGACGGAACACAGAAGATGTCGCGCTCCTGCCATTCGAAGCGCTTGCCACCAATCACGGAATAGCCGCGGCCCTTCGCCACCTGATAGATGAAGCTGCCGGTGTGCCGGTGCGACTTCGTTCGTTCGCCCGGCCGCAGCAACTGCATGCTGGCGCCAATCGTCTGCATGACGTGGCCGCCGGTGACCGGGTTGACGTAGTTCATGAGGATGCCGTCGTAAGGCGAGCCGTCGGTCGCGGCGGCATATTTCCGCAAGGAGTCGTAGGTCGGGTCCCACTCGTACTTGAACATGGGGGAATAGCCCTTCGACCATTTCGAGCCGGCCGGGCGAAGACCGGGATTGCCCCAGGTCTTGGTCGTGCCGTCGACGGGATAGCCGGATTCTTCCTGCTGAACCTTGGGATGGACCGCGAAGAAGTTCGCTTCCAGCGCATTGACCAGCGGGATGTCGAGACCATCCTGCCAGATGCAGACCGAGCCGTTGCCATCGACTCCGTGCTCGTGCCAGGTGCCGTTCGGCGTGAGCACAAAATCCCGCGCCCCGAGCGTCATCTTGTGACCGTCGACGACGGTGTAGGCGCCCGAACCTTCCATGATGAAGCGCAAGGCCGAAGCCGAGTGCGCGTGGGCCGAGGCGACCTCGCCGGGATGCATGACCTGCAAGCCCGAGTAGAGCCAGCCGACGGCTGCCGATACGTCGCGACGACCGGGATTGTTGAGATAGATCACCCGGCGCCCCGCCTTTTCCGGAGACACCAGCTCTACCGATCGCAGCACGTGCTCGCGCAGATCGTCATAGCGCCAGAGCACAGGAATGGAGGCCGATTGCGGCTGCCATGGCTCGATCTTGTTGGCGACCGTCCACAATGCACCGGCTTCGTATTTCTCGAGGTCCTTGTAGTAGGCCTTGAGTTCCGGGGTGTCCTCGACATTGGCCCGGCCGATCACGTTTTCGCGCATCTCATCCTCCAAGTCCTGCTCCAAGTCCTGTTTCCAAGTCCGGTTTCCAAGTCCTGTCTTATGACGTCGCTGGACCGAAGCGTGCCCGTCCGTCAATGGCCTTTGCCAGGCCAGGATCGATGATCCAGTTCCAAAGAGGCGATGGCCGGGACCATCATCTCGGATGGCCAACGGGACTTGCGCCATTGGCCTCGCCTCGCAGGCTGCGGAAGCCGGCTTGTCGGCGGTCGTGCTCGCGTTAAAATGCTCAGATGAAGCCTGCACGGCGGCAGCCTTGAAGCGAGGCAGCTTGAGCATCGGCCCTACCCTGTCGCTGGCTCACGACCGCTCCCGAACTGGGGTTGGCAGCATGCCCGGCATTGACTTACTTCACATGTAAAAGTATGTTAATGCATATTTCTGGAGGATGCAATGGCTGAACGGTCTTTCGCTCGCGAAGTCGAAGATCTCCGGCTCGGCACGGGCGATACTTTCCGCGGCGAAGGCATCCTCGCCATCACCAAGGCCTTGCTGCAGTCCGGCGTCGCCTATGTCGGCGGCTACCAGGGCTCGCCGATCTCGCATCTGATGGACGTGCTCGCCGACGCCAAGGACGTGCTCGACGATCTCGGCGTGGTGTTCCAGAGCTCGGCCAACGAAGCGGCCGCAGCCGCGATGCTCTCGGCATCCGTGATGTATCCGCTGCGCGGCGCGGTTGCCTGGAAGTCGACGGTCGGCACCAATGTTGCTTCCGACGCGCTCGCCAATCTCGCCTCCGGCGGCGTTACCGGCGGCACCATGATCATCGTCGGCGAGGATTACGGCGAAGGCTCCTCGATCATGCAGGAGCGCACCCACGCTTTCGCCATGAAATCGCAGATGTGGCTACTCGATCCGCGGCCCGACCATGAATGCATCGTCAATCTGATCGAGAAGGGCTTTGAGCTCTCGGAGGCCTCGAACACCCCGGTGATGCTCGAGGTTCGCGTTCGCGCATGTCATATGCATGGCAGCTTCGCCTGCAAGGACAACGTCAAGCCGGCCTATTCCATCAAGGACGCACTGAACAATCCCAAGCGGGATCTCGGGCGCATCGTGCTGCCGCCGGCGGCCTATGAGCATGAGCAGGAGAAGATCAAGACGCGGATGCCCGCGGCGATCGGCTTCATCCGCGACAACAAGCTGAACGAACGGATGGGGCCGGAGCAGGGCAAGGTCGGCATCGTCATGCAGGGCGGCATGTACAACAACGTGATCCGCGCACTGCAATATCTCGGCCTCTCGGACGCCTACGGCAACACGCAGGTTCCGCTCTACGTCATGAACGTCACCTACCCCGTGATCGATACGGAGGTCGCAGAGTTCTGCCTCGGCAAGGAGGCCGTCCTGATCGTCGAGGAAGGCCAGCCGGAATATCTGGAGCAGGCGATCAACACGGTGCTGCGGCGCAAGGACATCAATGCGCGCGTCCACGGCAAGGACGTGCTGCCGATGGGCGGCGACTACACCGCGCAGGTGCTGCTCGGCGGCATCAGGGAATTCCTGGAAAAGACCGAGCCGCGACTGCTCGGCAACCGGCCGCCGGCGCCGGATGCTGCTCCCGTGCTCAACCACCCCGCCGTCGAGAAACTCAAGCAGGCCGTCCCGCAGCGCCCGCCCGGGCTCTGCACCGGCTGTCCGGAGCGACCGATTTTCGCCGCGATGAAGCTGGTCGAAGAGGAGCTCGGGCAGCACCACGTCTCAGCCGACATCGGCTGTCACCTGTTCTCGATCCTGCCGCCCTTCAATATCGGCGCGACCACCATGGGCTTCGGCCTCGGCCCGGCCTCGACCTCGGCCTTCAATGTCAAGGCCGACAAGCGCTCGATCGCGGTGATGGGAGACGGCGGCTTCTGGCACAACGGACTGACCAGCGGTATCGGCAATGCCGTGTTCAACAAGCATGACGGCGTCTTCCTCATCGTCGACAACTACTACACCTCGGCGACCGGCGGTCAGGACATCCTGTCGTCGCGCGCGACCAACAGGCGGCGCAACACCAACAATTCGATCGTCCAGGCCGTAAAGGGCATCGGCGGCCAATGGGTCCGCCAGATCGACCGCACCTACGACGTCGGCAAGATGCGCGACACGCTGAAGGAGGCCCTGACGACCAAGGACGAAGGCCCCAAGGTCATCGTCGCCTCCTCCGAATGCATGCTGAACAAGCAGCGCCGCGTGAAGCCGCAGATCAACAAGGCGATCAAGGACGGGTTGCGCACCGTCAAGGAACGCTTCGGCGTCGACGAGGATGTTTGCACCGGCGATCACGCCTGCATCCGGCTCTCCGGCTGTCCCTCGCTTTCCGTGAAGCAGCTCGACGATCCCTTGCGGGACGATCCCGTTGCGGCGATCGACAATTCCTGCGTCGGATGCGGCAATTGCGGCGAGGTCGCCGAAGCCGCGGTGCTGTGCCCGTCCTTCTATCGCGCCGACGTCATTCATAACCCGACCCGCTGGGACACGTTCAAATCGAAAATCGCCATGGCCGTGATCGGCTGGCTGCAACGGCGGCGCGATCGCCGGCGTCCGGCGCTCGAGGCGCTGGCATGAGAGACGAAACGGTCCGGCTCGCCCTCCCCGCCGCCGGTGACGCGACCGAGCGGCCGATCTCGATCGCGATCGTCGCGATGGGCGGCCAGGGCGGCGGCGTCTTGACCGGCTGGATCGTTCAACTCGCCGAGAACCACGGCTGGGTCGCGCAATCGACCTCGGTGCCCGGCGTCGCCCAGCGGACCGGCGCCACGATCTATTACATCGAGGCAATGCCGCCACTGGATGGCCGCAAGCCGATCCTGTCGCTGATGCCCACCCCTGGCGATGTCGACGTCGTGATGGCCGCCGAATTCATGGAAGCGGGGCGCTCGATCCTGCGTGGCCTGGTGACGCCGGACCGCACGACGCTGATCGCCTCCAATCACCGGTCGTTTGCCATCGGCGAGAAGATCGCGCCGGGTAACGGCATTGCAGATGGGGACGCCGTCACCGGCGCCATCGGCGTTGCCGCCAAGACCGAGATCATCTTCGACCTGAATGCGCTGGCGATCGAGCACGGCAGCGTCATCTCGGCTGCTATGTTTGGCGCGCTCGCCGCGGCCAGGGTGCTGCCCTTCAGCCGCGAAAGCTATCTCGATGTCATCCGCGCCGGCGAGAAGGGGGCCAAGGCCAGCATACGAACTTTTGAAGCGGCCTTTGACCGGGTCGAGACCGGGCCTCCCGAAGTCGCGGCGCCCGTGCAATCGAAGGTCGCCGACAGCATCCCCTCTCCTGCGATGCCCGATCCGCAACTCGCCGGGCTTGTCGCCAGATTGAACCGGGAGCTGCCCGAGCCCGCGCAGGCCATGAGCCGCGCTGGCTTGAAGAAGGTGGTCGACTTCCAGGACGTCACCTATGGCGCGGAATATCTCGACATGCTCAGCAGCCTGCTCACGGCCGACCGAAACGCCGGTGGCGCTGCGCGGGGCTATGCCTTCACGCGGGCCGCGGCAAAGTATCTCGCCAACGCCATGACCTACGACGACGTCATCCGCGTGGCCGACCTCAAGACACGCGCTGGTCGCCGCGCGCGCATCGAGAGCGAGCTCGAGATGTCGCAGGGACAGGTGCTCCAGACCACCGAATTCATGCACCCCCGCATGGAGGAAGTCATGGGCATGCTGCCGGCGAGTTTCGGCCGCTGGCTGGGCGCGAGGCCGCGCCTCCTCGGCTGGCTCGATCGCCGCGTCAACAAAGGACGCCGGGTGCGAACCTATTCGCTGCCCTGGTTCCTGGCGCTCTATGTCGTGGGTGGACTTCGCGGCCTGCGCCGCCGCTCACTGCGCCACGCAATCGAGACTGCTCACCGGGACGAATGGCTCAAGGCCGCGACCGACGCGGTCGGCACCAACTACCAGCTCGGTGTCGAAATTCTGCAATGCCGCCGCCTTGTGAAAGGCTATTCCGATACCCACAGCCGGGGGCTGTCGAAATTCGACAAGACGCTGGCCGCGATCAAGCTGGTCGAGCGGCGCGAGGACGCCGCCGACTGGGCGCGGCGCCTGCGGGAAGCGGCGCTGAAGGACAGCGCCGGCAAGGAGCTCGACGGCGTGATCCAGACCATCAAGACCTTCGCATGATGCAGATCGCGCCCGGCACAGGAATAGATTGCCGTTCGGACCGAAGGACGTCAGGATCAGACGGCTTGACTACGATTCTCAGGTTGTTAATCGGAGCGACAGACCCGCGATAAATTTCCCGCTACTCGACGAGACACTCTGTGCTCGATGGTCATGTGATGCCGGCAGCACTCAAAGCGAACGTTGTTTCCGTCCCCGGGCAGGTGGAAACCCGGCTGTGGCTTCAATTGCTGTCTTTGCACGGCGAGTTCTTCGGGTCGCTGAATTCCGTGCTGAGTTCTGAGTTTGGACTGTCGCTCGCAAAGTTTGACGTGCTGGCTCAGCTCGATCGTTGCAGGGACGGACTTGCGCTCGGGCAATTGTCGCAGAACCTGAAAGTGTCCGGCGGCAACGTCTCCGGACTCGTGCAGCGCCTGTTGGCCGACGACCTCATCAGCAGGGAAATGTCGAGCGAGGACCGGCGATCGTTCATCGTGCGTCTCACACCCAAGGGCGAAGCCCTGTTCCGGAAGGCCGCCGACGTCCACAAGAAGCATCTCGGCGAGCGGTTCGAGAACGTCCCGCGCCGGGAGCTCGACGCCGCGCTTTCGGTGTTGCGGTCCATCTCCTCAAAGATTCGCGTCGAGAGCAAGAAGCAGAGACACAAGAAATAATGGGTAAAGAATCCAGAAGCAGATGGAAATCCGGTCCGCCAAGGACGAGGGACCAGCTGCAAGCCTACATTCCCTATCTGCTCAATCGGCTGGCCAACCGCTGGAATCTCGACCAGAACCGGGATCTCAGCGAGCACGGCATCAGCAACGTCGTCTTTCGCACGCTGTCGGTGCTGTTCATCTACAAGACTCTCACTGTCAACGAGATCGCCGTTCTCGCCGTGACCGAGCAGTCGACCGCCAGCCGCATGGTCGAATCCATGGTTTCATCGGGCCTCGTCGAGCGAGAGATCGCCGAGGAGGACCAGCGCCGTCGCGTCGTGGCCTTGACGGCGGACGGCGAGGCGCTGCTGCGCAAGATCTGGCCGATCATGGAAAAGAATTACGAACGTCTGACCGCCGGCATCGACCCCGACGAGGTTGAAGTCTGCGCCCGCGTGCTGGCCAGGATGGTGGAGAATATTCGCCAGAATCAGATCTGATCGATCAACGATCAGGGACCGAGGCCAACCAAGCTGGTGCCGCCGCAGACGTAAAGCACCTGTCCGGTGACGAAGTCCGAACGCTCGTCGAGGAAGAATTCGACCGCGTGCGCGACGTCCTCGCGCGAGCCGAGCCGGCCAACCGGAACGTTGCGGGCCATTTTCTCCTGCCGCTCGGAATCCTTGGGGACGATGCCCCAGAAATTGTCCGTCAGAATGGGACCCGGCGCGACGACGTTTACGGTGATGCCGCTGGAGGCCAATTCCAGCGCCCATGTCCGCGCCATGCCATGCATGCCCGCCTTGGTGGCGGAATAGGCCGAGCGGGTCACGGCACCCATCGCCGCACGCGAGCTGACGAACACGATGCGGCCGAGACGGCGCGACATCATCCCCTCAAGGGCTGCCTGGGTCAGCAGCATCGGTGCCCCCAGATGCAGCTGCGCAAGCATCAGGATGTCTTCGGGCCTCGCATCGGGCAGAAGGTTCGGCAGGATGGTGCCGGCATTGTGCACGAGGCAATCGATCGCGTGGTCGGAGCTGATCTCTTTAGCGATCGCCCGGGTCTCCTTGAGGCTGGTCAGGTCCGCGCAATAGGCCGCGAGCAGATCGTGCGTCCAGCCTGGCTTCTCCAGCCCCACCGAGACCACGCGCTGTCCTTTATCGACGAGCCTGCGGGCCAGCGCTTCGCCGATCCCGGAATTGCCCCCTGTAATGAGTGTGGTGCGGGCCTGGCTCATAATCGGTTTCCTGCGAGTGGGATGCCTCAGACCTGCCGCCGCTTCAACTCGCGGAGATCGAAGAATGCGCCGTCGTGCATCAGCTTCGCGACAAAGTCCTTCAAGCCGCCGCGCTGGATCTTCTCGGTTGCGGTCAGCGGCAGCCGATCGACGAAGCAAATCCATCCGGGCGCCTTGTAATAGGCCATCTGCTCCAGGCTCCAGCGGACGATGGCCTCGGCGAGTGCGCGGTCCGCCCCGCCCCGCTCGGCGATGATGACGGCGGCGACCTCGTCGCCCCGCACCTGGTCGGGCGTCGCCGCAACTGCGGCCTGCCGGATTGCGGGATGACGATTGAGGACCGATTCGACCTCGACTGCGGCGATGTTCTCGCCGGAACGACGGATGACATTCTTCTTGCGATCGACGAAATGCAGATCGCCATCCGCATCACGCGAGACGATATCGCCGGTGTGCAGCCAGCCGCCGTCCCACGCTTCGTCGGTGGCTTCGGGGTTCTTGAGATATTCCCGGAAGAAGCCGTAGCGCGGGTCCGCGCCTGCCCGCCGCACCAACAGTTCGCCCGGCATCCCCTCCGGCGCATCGTTCCCGCTCTCATCGACGATGCGAATGTCGACCTCGGGTACCGGGTGGCCGAAGCAACTGCTGCCGATCTTGCGCGGCTCGACATTGGCGGCGATCACGCCGCCGCTGCCGGTCTCGGTCATCGCCCAGGCTTCGATCAGCGGGAAACCGAACCGCGCCTCGAACGGCGCGTGAAGCAGCTTGTCGACGCCGGCGCCGAACCCGAAGCGCACCGCGTGGGCCTTGTCCTCGTTCGATGCCGGTGCACTCATCAGCATCGAGGGCATGACGCCGAGATAATGCAGGCAGGTGGCGCGGCTGTCCCGCACCGACTGCCACCAGCTGCGCGGATGAAAGCGATCCAGCATGGTCAGGCTGCCGCCGACCGAGACCATCGCCATCAGCGAGACCGCCATCGCGTTCATGTGAAACAGCGGCAGCGGCGTGATCATGCGCTCGCGATCGGGCTTGAGACCGATCAGCCCGCCGGCGTCGCGATACCAGTTTCCGCTGTGCAGGAAATAAGTATTGGTGAGCACGCAGCCCTTGGGCTGGCCCGTCGTACCCGACGTGTAGAGCAGCGCGCATTCGGTCGAGTCGTCGCCGGCGATTGCAGCCCGCGCGCCGCCGAAGGGTACGGGGACGTCATCGCTGTCGCTCGCGACCGGAATCGCGCGCCCCGCCTGGCGTGCCGCAGTTTCAACCTCGTCCCGCCGCTCGCCGAGAACGAACGCCGCGTTCATCTCGGAATGCGCGATGATGTATTCGAGCTCACTCATTCGCAGATCAGGATTTATCGGCACGACGGACACGCCGAGCGCGTTCAGCGCAAACCACAATTCGACGAACACCGGCCTGTTCTGGAGCAGAAGCCCGACCCTGTGTCCTTCGCCGTAGCCGCGGCTCGCAAATGCAGCCCGCCGGCGCTCGACCCGCTCGAGCATTGCGCGATAGGAAATCTCGCCGGCCGCGATGCCGTAGATCTTGGCCGTCTCCGGCAGCACGTTGAGAAAGCTAGCCTCGCCCCGGCGGATGGCGGTCTCGCGAAAGCGGGCATAGACGGAAGTGGCTGCGGTCAAGATGCACTCACATGAAGAGCTGGATGTTGCCGAATGGCGCGTCGAAATTGATGAGATCGACGCGCTTGAGCTTGATCTTCAGGGCGTCGCCGACCTGGACGAAATCGTGCGAGGCCCATCCCGAATAGCGCTCCAGCATATCGCCGCGCGTCTCCGTGTAGATATAGGACGTCCGCGCCTTGAACACGCCGGCAGCAGTGTCGCAGGCGACGATCTGCGGCGCCTGGAGCAGATGATGGCAGCGGCTCTTCGGCTTCTGGCTGAAGGTGCGCTCGCCGGCGAGCCGCTCGACCCGCACCTTGAGCAGCAACAGGTCCTCGTACATCAAGGACGGCTGGAGCACCGGATCCTGCTGCTGCCATTCGAGCGGCATCCAATAGCGCCCCTCGGGATGAAACAGGTCCAGCCAACTCTGCCACTGCATGGTGTCGAGAAGCTCGGCCTCCCGATAGATGAAGTCCGTGACGGCTTTCTCGTCGATCATTCCGCGGCCTCGACGTGCTTGTCCATGTCCATGGTCATGAATTTCGCCCAGGTGTGAAACTGGTTGCGCATCTGCCGCTCGGACGTGCCGTTGATGACAGCGGTGACGTCGGGCTGCTCGTCCCGCGCGTAGAGCCGGCGCAGATTGACCCACTGATTGCCGTTGGACTTGAGGCCTTCCTGCGCCCGCTCGTACATCTCGAGATCGTCGTGTCCGACGATCGAGGTCGGCGCGTTGATGAAGCGGTTGTACATCAGGGCGCGCTCGTAAAGCTTGTCGGGCGCGCCGACTAGGCGATAGACCCAGCTCTCGACCAGCGTCTTGTCGACTGCAATCGGGATGAAATTGCGAAGGATCTGGACGGCGCCCTTGACCATGACGTTCGGAAAATAGACGGTGTTGTGCCTGACCTCGCCCAGGATCTCGTGGGCCCGCCTCTCGCCATAGGCTGCGATCATCTGGTCGAGATAGCCGCCGACGTCCGCGTAGTTGGAATGGATGGAGTTGGCGACGCCGGTATGGCCATGGCCGTTGGGCCAGATCCTGATGCCGCTCTGCTCGTAGAATTCGTACGGACTCATGAACGGGCCATAAAGCTGCACCGCCATCGGCGTCTCCGTGGAATCGCCCTGCTCGCGTTTCCAGACCTTGACCGCGGTACCGGCCGAGCTCTCGTGAGCCACCATGGGATGGCAGGTGTCGGTCTGGTTCTCGACCAGCATCTTCCAGTTACAAGTGTGCAGGTAGCGGATCGGCGCGGCCACGACCTCGAGCCTGCCCTCCGGCGAGCGGTCGACCATGTTGTCGATGGTTGAAAGGCTCTGGCCGAAATAGTCCTCGAAGGAAACGCCGGTCTCGTTCAGCCGCGCGAAGATGAAACCCCGATAGATCACGACGTTCTTGATCCGCGACAAGCCTTCATTGGCCTCTGTGTCGGCGAAACCGGTGCCCTCATAGCCCTTCTTCAAGGGGATCGCGAGCAGCGAGCCGTCGGTCTTGAACGACCACGCGTGATAGGGACAGCGAAAGAACTTTCCGGTATTGCCGCAGGGCTCCGAGGCGATCTTGACGCCCTTGTGCGGACAGCGGTTGTAGAAGATGTGGATCGAACCATCGCTATGGCGGCTCGCCAGCACCGGCTGCCGGCCGATGGTGGCGGTGATGAAGTCGCCGGGCTTCGCCAGCTGGCTGGCATGACCGACATAGACCCAGCTGTTGGGAAACAGGTGTTCCATCTCGAGCCCGAAGATCTCGGGATCGACGTAGACGTCGCGATGCACCTCGGCCTCGCGCACCAGTGCCGCGATCGACCGCGCATTTCCTGCGTATCTGCTCATGCCGTCCCTTTCCTCGTCCTAGAGATCCAGCACCAGTCGCTCCGACTTCGCGCGCGACACGCAGATCTGCATGACCTTGTTGGACGCCTTCTCGTGGTCGCTCAGGATGACATCGCGATGGTCGGGGACGCCCTCGATCACGCCGCACTGGCAGATGCCGCAATCGCCGCGCCGGCAGTCGTAGAGAACCTCGTGCCCCGCCGCTTCCAGCGCCTCGATGATGCTCTGATCGGCCGCGACCGTGATGACTTGCCCCGTCGATCTGAGTGCGACCTCGAACGGCTGGTTCGACGCGCTCGGCGGCTCGGCCTTGAACAGTTCGTAGTGGACGCGGTCGGCAGCGACGCCTTGCGCCAGGGCGGCGCTCTTCACCGCTTCGATCATGCCGGCAGGACCGCAGACATAGACGTGCGAGTTCGCGGGCGCACGGTGCAGTGCCGCTGCGATGTCGAGGCAGGAGGCGTCGCTGTCATAATGGACCGACAGGCTGTTCGCGCACACCGCCTGCAACTGCGGCAGGAAAGCCAACTGGCCGGGCGCCCGTCCGGCATAGTGGAGATGGTAGGCAACGCCGCGGGCCTGAAGCTCGGCTGCCATGGACAGGATCGGCGTGACGCCTATGCCGCCCGCGAACAGAAGCGCCGGCGAAGCATCCTCGTGCAGACGGAAGGTGTTGACGGGCGCCGACGCTGTGACGACATCGCCGATCTTAAGCGCATGCATGAACGCCGAACCGCCGGTCGACATCTGCTCGCGCAGAACGCCAAGGGCGAGGACGCCCTCAGGCAGGCCCGGCAAGGCCATCAGAGAGTAAGGCCGGTCTCCTCCGCTCGGGAGCGACACGCGGACGTGTGCACCCGCCTGCCATCGCGGGACCGCACTACCCTCCACGCCGACCACAAGCCTTCGGATCGTCGGCGTCTCCGCCGTGACCGACTGCACCTTGAGCTTCAGCGGATGCGTGTCCATTCATGCATCTTTGCAATATATGAATTTGCATATATTTAGGTATATAATAATTCGTTGTCAATCCCCGGCCGGCATTGACATGCGCGAGGCACCTTGCAGCCCGCGCGCTAATCAATTAGCGGCGGCCGCACCAGCTGGAAGAGGTCGCGAGGCCTCGCATACCAGCCCGACCCGTGCATGCGGGCAATGAGGTCGAGGCCGATCGTATCGATATGGCCCCTCTGTGCATCGATCACGAACTGCTCCGCCACATGCGCACAAACGATCTCGCCGATCACGGCGAGTTGCCGCGGCCCGGTCTCCTGAACCGAGAGGGAGCGACATTCGAACGCAACCGGGCACGCCTTGAGGCGTGGAGGCGCAACCATCTGCGAGGGAAGCGTCTCCAGCCCGGCGAGCTCGATCTCGTCGACCTCGGGCGGTGCATCCACGCCCGTTGCATTCATGGCTTCAGCCATCTGCTGCGGCACCAGATGAGCGACGAACTCGCCCGTCTCGACGATATTCCGCGCCGTATCTTTCAGGCCCTTGTTCGGATGACGCAGCAAGCCGAGCACAACCGTCGGCGGCTCATGTCCGAGCACGTTGAAGAAGCTGAACGGTGCCGCATTGGCGATTCCGTCTCGGGACCGGGTCGTCACCCACGCGATCGGACGCGGCGTGACGGTCGCAGTGAGTATCTTGTAGCGGATATCCGCCGGAAGCTGACCCATATCGAAGAGCATGCGATCCTCACTCCCGCCCGCGAGCGGCGCTGACGATGGATATGGCCGCCTGCGGTCGCTCGTCGACCACGGGCTGGAGAATGTCCGGCCGCGAATAGGTGACGCTCAGTGATCGGCCTCGATGCTCGGCCTGTTCGGCAGCACGATCGACCCGATTACGGCGACCACGGTGCAAATGACAACCGGATACCAGAGCCCCGCAAATACGTCGCCAACCGCAAGCGAAAGATAGGTTGCAAAGAAGGGCAGGAAGCCGCCGAAGATGCCGGCACCGATGTGGTAGGGAAACGAAAGTGCCGTGTATCGGATGTTCGCCGGGAACACCTCGACCAGGAACGATGCCACCGGTCCATAGACCATCGCGACGATGACGGTCATGACGACCAGCAGAAAGACGATGTAGGCCGACGACACCTTTGCAGGATCGGCCTTGGCGGGGTAACCCGCGTCCGCCAGGGCCTTGCGGTAAGCTGCCGCATCGTATCCGGCAATCGTTCTGCCATTGACCGTCATGGATACGGCATGGCCATCAATCGGAGAGGCATAGCTGAAGTTGACGCCGCTTCCGATCAGCAGCTTCTTGGCCTGCACGCAAGGCTTGCTGTGGTCGCCGTGCGAGCTCAGCAGCGCAGCTGCAAGGCCGAACTGGCACGCTTTGCTGGTGGTGTCGGCATGCACGGTCACCGGGGCGCTGCGGGTCGCTGCGACGAGCTGCGGGTTCGCAGCTTCCAGAAGGGACGAGAACATCGGCCGGTAGCACAGAGCCGAAAGCACGAGACCCGTCATCATCAGCCACTTGCGTCCGATCCGGTCGGACAGCCAGCCGAAGAAGATGAAAGCTGGAGCTCCGATGACAAGACCGATCGCCATCAGACCATACGACGTCTGCAGGTCGATCTTGGCGACCTGCTGCATGAAAATCATCACGTAGAACTGGCCGGTGAAATAGGTCGAGCCCATGCCCGCTGTCACACCGAACAACGCGATCAACACAAGAGGAGGCTGGACCAGCGCGCAAACGTGTCCTTGACGGGACTCCTGGACAGGCGCCGCTCCGCCTTGAGGCGCGCAAATACCGGCGATTCGTGCAGCTTGGCTCGAACGTAGATCGATAACGCCAGCATCGCGATCGACATGATGAAGGGGACGCGCCATCCCCAAGCCCTGAAATCGGCTTCGCTCATGATGCTCTGCGTGCCGATGATGACCATGATCGAAAGAGCCAATCCGACCGACGATGTGATCTGGATCCAGCCGGTCAGAAGCCCGCGCCGGTCTGGGCGCGAATGTTCGGCAACGTAGACGACGGCACCGCCATATTCTCCGCCGACAGCGAGGCCCTGGATCAAGCGCAGCACGACCAGCGAAACCCATGCCGCATGGCCGACGCTCGCGTAGGTGGGCAGGAAGCCGATCAACGCGGTGCCGCCGCCCATCATGATGATGGTGATGAGGAAGGTGTATTTTCGGCCGACCCGATCGCCGATGCGACCGAAAACCACGGCGCCGATCGGACGGATCACGAAGCCGGCAGCAAGAGCACCGAGGGAAGCGAGCACCGCTGCTGTCGGGTTGTCCGGCGGAAACAACACCGAACTCATGAACACGGCCAGCGAGCCGTAGATGAAGAAATCGTACCATTCGAACATCGTTCCGAGGGTCGACGCGAAAACGACCTGCCGCTCCTCGCTGCGCGTTAGATTCTGGTCGGCAGGTGCCGCCGTCACTCGTGCATCCATAGCCATTCCCCTGTTCGCGCCCCGCAGCAAAACCACAACCGGCAGCAGCTTATTTTATTTAGTCATACTCATATGATGTCATCAAACAAGACAAGCTTGAATGTTTGCCGACTCGCGCCCAATAATGCGGCAAGCACCGCCCGCCATAACTATCTGATTTGCAAGGATTTTCAGTGAAGAGGCCGCGCCGACCCCGCCCGCCGGATCCGGCGTCTGCACCAGCACGTGGATCCAAGCCCGTCAAAATCACCAAGGCAGAACGCACCGGTCGGCGCGGCATTCAGTCGATCGAAATCGGTTTCAAGATCCTCGATTACCTGCGGACTGAGCTGCGACCCGTGCCGCTGAAGATGATCGCCGCCAACACCGGGATGTCAGCAGCCAACGTCCACTATTATCTCGTGAGCTTCCAGGCGGTGGGCATCGTTCGACAGGAGACCGACACCGGCTGCTATGCGCTCGGCCCCTACGCATTGAAGCTCGGCATGGCGGCCATCGAGCAATTCGACGTCTTCAGCGTCGCGCGGCCCACCATGACCGAACTCGCAACGACGATCGGCCACACGGTATTTCTCGGCGTGTGGGGCAATCGTGGACCGACCATCATCTATCGCGTCGAGGGCGGAGCCAGCCGCCCCATCATTGAGCTGCGTGTCGGAAGCGTCCTGAGCCTGCTGCGGTCCGCGCTGGGGCGAAACTTTCTTGCACATCTGCCGCGCTCCCTGACGAGCCAGATGCTGGATCAAGAGCTCAAGGAGGAACTCTCGCGCGAGACGCGGGTGGATGATGCGCCCACCACCAAGGCCGAGGTGGAGGAGATGATGGACACAATCCGGCGCGACGGCATAAGTCGTTGTCGCGATGCCCTTCTGCCGAACTTCACTTCTCTTTCCGCGCCGATTTTCGACCAAGGCGGGTTCATGATCGCGGCCATCACGATGATGGGACCTATCGGCATTCTCGACGATGACCTGAAAGGTCCGACCGCGACAGCGCTGACCGCGCACGCGCGCGCCCTCTCCGTGACCGCCGGCTGGCAACCCGAAGGCTGAAGTCGCCAGCCAGCGGTACGATCAGGCGGGAACGGGCGAGGCAGCGCGACGAATTCGGATGCAGCAGGCAGGAACGCAACGGTCGTTAGAGAACGACGTCGCGATTGACGTTCTTGTACAAGAGATAAACCGAGTGAGCCAGGCCGGTGGGATGGAATTGCTGCGGACAGAACGATCCCATCCAGATGAAGTCATCAACCCAGATTTCGTGCCAGGTATTGCCAAGATAATACAGGCCTTGACCTTCAAGCATGAATAATCCGTGCTCCATGATATGCGTCTCGACGGCTGGGAAGCAAACGCCGGGCTGGAAGAACATCAGGTTCATCTCGAAGTCGAAGCGCAGATCGCCCATGGGAAGCAGGTGTTTGAAGCCGCGACCCGCCAAGCCCGTGTGGTTCGTCATCGGCATGGCTTGCTGTTGACCGATGATCGCCCTTGGCGCGGCAATACCCTCGGCCGTCTCATAGCGCTTCTTGACGGCGATGACGCGGGCAGACGCCGTGGGATGACAGGACAGCGCGAAAGACACGCCGGGTGGAACGTAGACAAACGCGCCGGCTGTGAGCGACACCGGCGGGTCGGCGTCGATGCTAACGTCCACGCCTCCCGTCACGACATAGAAGAAGTGCTGCAGGTCCACACAGATCGGCTTGACTGTGCCGCCCGCGGGTTCGATTTCCAGCAAGTATTGGGCGAAACCGGCACCTAGCGTCGGGGCCGCCAGAAAACGCACGGTCGTGGACGCCCACGCCGGAAGCCGGCTTTTCAACACGCCTTCCGGCGGTATGAACGCGAAGTTGCGACCGACCACTCCGCGATTGTGACCGATCGATCCAGGAGGAACGGTGCCGGGCTGAGAAGGAAAATCAGTGGGATGCATCTGAGACCCCCGGTCTGTTAGCACGGGTTGTGGTTGCGCAGGTGGCGACCGGTTCGCCCGGCGTCAGCGGAGCGAAAATTGCGAGCTCTTTTTTCATGTGGGCGAAACTGATCCTGGTCATGCCAACGCCATTGGCTCGATCGGTGGGAGCGACGTACGTCGCAACGGGTGTCAATCCAAAACGCGTCAAAACAATCGTGCTTCCATCCTGATTCCATGTCCTGAATTCAGCCAGGACACGGAAAGAGCTTTAGCGATGGGCCGCGCCGCCCGGCTTGGGAAAAATATGGCGAACACTTGAACCCGCTTCGCGCTGGAGCCAGTTCCGGACAGCCATCATAACAGGATCCTTGCGCCGAACAGGCGAATGCAGAAGATACCAACCGGTACCGCGCATCAATGGTGGAAAAGACAGGGGAGCGATGAGCCGGCCGAGGTCGAGCTCGGACGTCACCAGGCTGGGATCGATGAGAGCAAAGCCGAGGCCGTTCATTGCGGCGTGGGCGGGAAGCACGTTGTTGGCGAAATGAAGCATTCGTTGTGGCTGCTCGCCATGCAAACCGATCATCGCGAACCACGCGGCCCAATCCCCTGCAGTGTCATCGGTGGAGATCAAGGCTTCAGTCAGCAAATGGGCCGGTTCGAGGAGCCTGCGCTGAACCGCGAGATAGGCAGGACTGCACATGGGTATCAGCCGATCGGCGAACAAAAAATGAGCATTCAGCCGCGGCCATTCGCCTCTGCCGTGGGCAATGGCTGCGTCGGGCGCGCCCTCGCGCAAGAGGTCCGGCAAATCCGCGTGCGTAAGCAGCCTGATCGTCAGTTCCGGCTGTTCACGGTGGAAGCGGGCGAAACGCGGCAGCAGCCAACCGGTGGCAAATGACGTTTGCACGCTCAATGCGAACGTCGAGCGGGGACGCTCCGATAGCAGGCGGGCGGTACCGCTTTCGAGCAGGTCAAAGGCCTCAGACACGACCGGAAGCCAGGTCCGGCCAAACTCCGTCAGCTGGAGCGACTGGGGGTGGCGGTCGAACAGCTTGCGACCGATCTGTGCCTCCAGCGCCTTCACATGTCGGCTGATCGCACCGGGCGTCACCGCCAGTTCATCCGCGGCCAGCGCAAAGTTGACGTGACGAGCGGCCGCTTCGAAGGCCCGCACCGCGTTGAGCGGGGGCAAACGGCGACGGGCCGTCGATCCGCGTTTCGAAAGCCGTGACACTGGCCAATCCTGCTTTGCTCGGTTCAGTCGCTGCAGCCGCCCGACCGAAGCCCAAAGGGAGGCTCAGTTTTTATCATGCTTAGCCGTAAAACAAGTGGTTTGATGTAAAATGAATTGCGACGGTAGGTTTCAGGGGTTCGCGCCGCGACAGTTGGCTTGGTGTGAACCAACGACATAAGATCGACCAGGGAGTGACCGGACACTGATCGTGATTGATGTGCTTCGCCCCAAAGGCGCGGTGAAGCATTTGGCAAACAAAAGGAGCTCCCGTGGGATTGCGTCAATTTATGCTGTCCGCCGCTCTTTCATTCGTTGGTGCCGCGGGTCTTTCCGTGACCGCGCATGCCGAAGACCGGGTGCTGAAGGTTTCGCTTCAGACCGAACTTCAGATTCTCGATCCGATCATCACTACCATCAATGCGACGCGCGTTTTCGCCTACCTCGTGTTTGACGAACTCGTCGCGATCGACAGCGAAGGCCATTACAAGCCACAAATGTTGTCCGGCTGGGACGTCAGTGCCGACCGGCTTACGTATACTTTCCATCTCCGCGACGGGTTGAAGTTCAGCGATGGTGCGCCCGTCACATCGGAGGATTGTATCGCCTCGATCGAGCGCTGGGCAAAGCGGGACGGCTTCGGTGCTCAACTCATGGACGCAGCGGATCGCTTCAAGATCATCGACACCAAGACCTTCGAGTTGAGTCTCAGGCGGCCATTCGCATTCGTCATCGATGCGCTTGGAAAGCCCGGCCATCAAATTCCGGTTGTGATGCCGGCGCGCCTGGCTCGCCTGGACGCGAATACAGCGGTGCCTGAAGTCATCGGTTCCGGGCCGTTCATTTTCCTGAAGGATCAATGGCGTGCCGGCGCCAAGGCGGTTTTTGCCCGCAACCCGAACTATGTTCCTCGTTCTGAGCCGGCGGATGGCCTCGCTGGCGGAAAGCTCGTGAGCTTCGACCGAATCGAGCTGTTGAGCATTCCCGACCAGTCGACGCGAGTTGCCGCTCTACAAAAGGGAGAAGTCGATCTTCTGGAGGTCGTCCCATACGACTACATCAATCTGTTGCGCAAAGATCCGAACGTTACGATTGGCAAGCAGCCGACGATCGCTCAGAACATGATTGCGATCAACGTCAATCACGCGCAGGCGCCCTTCGACAATCCGTTGATTCGGCGGGCCTTACAGGTTGCGGTCGAGCAGAGCGACGTCATGGCAGGTCTCGGCGTTCCGCCTGACATGTACCGCGTCTGCTATTCGATCTACATGTGCGGCAACAGCGGGAGCTCGGATGCCGGCACGGAATATTCCCGCGAGGTCGGGCCGAAGGCCGCGCAGAAGCTATTGAAGGAAGCTGGCTACAAAGGAGAGCCAGTGGTCTTCCTGCATGCAGGAACATCCGCCCTTCTCAATCCGGTCGGTTCGGTGATCGCGGACCAGATGAAGCAAGCTGGATTCAACATCGATTTTCGGACGTCGGACTACGCAACGGTTGCTTCTCGACGCTTGAAAAAATCACCAGGCGCGGATGGTGGTTGGGGCGTGACGCCCATGGTGATGACCGGGATCGATCTGCTCAATCCGCTCGCGCAGCAGATGGTGTCGTTAAACTGCATGGAGAACAACCCAGGCTGGTACTGCGCCCCCGCGATGAATGATCTGTTGAAGGTGTATTCGCAGGCGTCAACTGCGGCAGACAGCAACAAGTCCCGCGACGAAATACAGGCCGTTTTCCATAAGAACGTCAACTATGTTCTGGCGGGGCAATTCGCTGCGCCTCCGGCCTACCGTTCCGATCTCAAGGGCATGATCCCCTTCAGCTTTCCGGTCTTCTGGAACGTTCGTCGCGAGTGAGGGCTGGGACTCAACAAACTTCCTATTCCCGCCCTCCGACGTTCGGCTCTCGGACAATCGCGAAAATGCAACCCAGGATCCTCTACCAATTGACGAGCCCGATGCACCGGACCCTCGGTGCCGAGGAGATCGCGCGTCGGCGGACATACTTGTCCAGGGCCGCCTCATCTGATGTCACCATCGATGTGAGGCCGATCGAAAACGGCCCCTCGGCTGTCGAGTCCAACGCCGACGCGGCACTGGTGGTGCCCGAACTTCTGCGCTGCGTTCCAGGGTGGGTTGAGGCGAACTACGATGCCGTCATCATTGGCTGCTTCAGCGACCCTGGCATTGCGGCGCTACGAGACGTCACCGATATTCCGGTTGTTGGGCCGGGCAACAGCGCGATGCATCTCGCAGCTCAATTCGGCGAACGCTTTTCGGTGCTGTCATCCGATCCCACGCCCAAGGGGCTGATTGCTCGCCTTCGCTCCCTTGGGCTTGCCCAGCTCTTTGTCTCCGAACGCACGGCCGGCTGCTCTGTCCTCGATCTGGTCCGAAAGCCGGACGAGGCTTTCAATGGAATTTTGGAAGCGGCCCGCAGCTGTGTTGATGACGGCGCTGACATTCTAGTCGTGGGGTGTTTAGGCATGGGTTTCATGCCCCAGTTGACAGAGCGGCTGCAGGATCGCGTCGGCGTTCCAGTGGTCAATTCCGTTCTCGCCGGTCTCAAGGTCGCCGAAGCTGCCGTTAGCTTGCGTCTTCGGCGCGGGGCCAAGTCCGGCAACGGCAGCGATCGAGGCGCCGCCTGAGCCCCTTCTGTCGCCGGGCGGAGCCAGCCTTATCCGGGAAAATTGATGACAAATGTCGCGCTCGCCAATGAAGTCGAACAGCTGAAGGCCGCTGCCCTTGGATATGAGGCGCGGCATGTCCCCGTCGCGAATTTCAGCTATCCGCCCGGAGTACGGATGGCCGTGAATTTCACACTTGATTTCGACGCCATGCTGGCCCGGAGGCTTGCGAATGAGCCGCCGATGCAACGCGCGAAAGGGGAGTTCGGCGGCAGGATCGGCATCTGGCGCTTGCTGGAGATGTACGAAGCCCATGGGATCAAGGTCACGGTGTTCACCCCAGGGCGGATCTGCGAGCTTTATCCGGAGGCGCTCAAGCGAGCGGCCGGAGCCGGGCATGAAATCGCCGATCACATGTGGGAGCATCAGGTCCCCAAGGACAAGGCACTCGAGGAAAATCATCTGCTCAAGACGATTGCGGCGCTCGAACGCGTCACGGGCCGCCGTCCTGTCGGAACCCGTAGCGAACACAGCCCCGCATTGCTGTGCCGGGAAGGATTCATCTACAACTCATCGACCTCGTGTGCCTACACACCACTCTATCAGGACGACGAGAACGGCGCGAACAGGCTGCTGCAGTTGCCCGTGCATTTTGCGATCGATGACGCCATGTATTTCAGCGCCAACTGGGCCGGCAGCAAGACAAGTTCACAAAGACTTCTCGATCCCGACGAGGTTTTTGAGATGTGGTGGAGCGCGTTCTGGCATCAGTACAAGATCAATGGTTACCTGAACTTCATGCTGCACCCCTTCGTCTCCGGACGTGCTTCCAGGGTCGACATGTTGGAACGCCTGATCGTCGCAATGAAAAAGCTTCCGGGCGTATGGTTTCCAACCTGCGAAGAACTGGCGCGGCACTCGCTGTCCCAGCGCCCACTGTAAATCATCGCCATCGAGACATCAGGACCAGCCGAATGCCCTGGAAGCAGGACTACACCATCTCCGACGAAATCGGGATAAAGGATGCAGACGTGCGCTGGCCTGACGGCAAGCGCTGCGCCTTCGGCATTGTCGTCGATCTCAGTCCAGCCTCGACCCCCGCCGGCATCACGGAGAGTGATCTCAAGCATCCGACCACGCTGTTCGGCATGACCGTGGGGCTGCAGAGCGTCATGCGGTTGCTGAGGCGCTTCGGATTGCGCGCAACGTTCGTCGTCCCGACGGTGATGGCGGAGATCTATCCGGACCGGATCGAGGCGATTCGAAAAGACGGGCATGAGATCGCCGCCGGCGGATGGAAACATGAGGACGTCAGCACATTGCTCGTAGAGAACGAAAGGGAGCGGATTGAGCTCACCACGTCCACGTTGAAACGAATCGTTGGAACCCGGCCGAACGGCTGGTTTTCCCTGCCGCGCCAGCAAGACGCATTCGCAGTGGGCAGTATCAGCAAGGCGACCATGGGGTTGCTGATCGATGCCGGCTACACCTATATGGGCAACGGTCTCGCGGACGATGCGCCTCATTACTGGGTCGCTGACGTCCAGCAGTGCAAGACAATCCTGACGCTCCCATATCATTACAGCTGCGATGACCAGTTTTTTCTGATGTTTCCATCGGAGGGGACTGGCCTTGATCGGGTCAATGCACTGAAGCGAAACTGGCTTCGCGAGTTCGAGGCCCAATACCGACGTGGCAGGTATTTCAGTCTGACCGTTCATCCGAAGGGGATTGGCTGGGGACATCACGCCGAGGCGTTTGAAGAGATCCTCACCCACCTGACAAGCTTCCCGGATTTATGGAATGCGACTGGGTCCGAATGCGCGGGTCATTGGTCGACAACCTACCCTGCAGACACATTTCTTCGGCTTTCTCCGTCCATCTGGAAAGACCACGAGGGCAGCCTGAGCTGACGTATCGACGTCATCAGTGAGACGGCGCCAAGGATGTTGTCAGCAATTTGAGGAAGCAATATGCCAGAAAGATTTCAAGAACTCGAAGCGGAAGCGATCCTCGCTGGCCTGCGTCGTTGGGTGGAAATTGAAACACCGACCGGCGACGTTGAGAATATGAGGCGACTGCTCGATGTCGTCGCTGCCGATTTTGCACCGCTCGGTGCCAGCCTTGAGCGGATTCCCGGAAACAACGGAATGGGCGACCATCTATTGGTTCGGCTACCGTGGGGAGGCGGACCCGGCATTCTCTCGGTTTGTCATCTGGACACCGTGTGCGCTCCCGGATCGGTCGCGATGCGCCGCAACGGCGACCGTTTTCACGGCCCGGGCATCGCCGATATGAAGGCAGGCGGCTATCTGGCATTTAAAGCCGCTGAACATATTGCTGGTCTGGCTCACCAGCCGAACATGCCGCTCACAATTCTCTACACCTCGGATGAGGAGATCGGCTCGCCGACCTCGCGCGACATCATCGAGCGGTTGGCCAGGGAGTCTCGCTACGCCCTCATCGCCGAGCCGGCACGCAGGGACGAGGTGATCACGTTCCGCAAAGGACGCGCAAAATATCGCCTGGATGTCGAGGGACGGCAAGCGCACGCCGGCTCGGCCCACGCAAGTGGCCGCAGCGCCATCTCGGAGATCGCGCGCCAGATCGTAGAACTCGACAAATTGACCGATTACTCAACGGGAACGACGATCAACGTCGGTGAGATCGGTGGCGGGACCACACCGAACGTCGTTGCTGGCCACGCGTTCTGTACCATCGATGTTCGCTTTTCCAGCGCCGGAGCCGGTCGAGCAGTCGACGAGACGATCTTGTCCGCAGGGCCGATCAGTTGCGACGTGACAATCGCGGCAAGCGGAGAAATTGAAAAGCCCTGCCTTGAGCGGACCGCGGGCGGACTCATGCTGTTCGGGTTAGCGAAGTCAATTTCCCATGAACTCGGCGTCAGCCTGATCGAAACATCGAGCGGCGGCGGCAGCGATGGCAATTTTACGTCTGCAGTCGGCATCCCCACCTTGGATGGTCTGGGAGCGATAGGCAACGAGTGGCATTCCCCGAATGAATACGTTGTGGTTTCTGCACTTCCGCGGCGCGCCGAGTTGTTGCGACGAATGATCACCGATCTGGATTAGGGCGGCGAAAACAGCGTATCAAGTACGCGTCAATCCATTGATGATGTGGGCGCGCCTGGACCGCTTGCCCGGCGTCACGAAGAAGGTGACATAGTTCTCGGACCGCCCGTCGAGGTCGCCACTGGCGGGCTGCAGCCGGAGCGCATAGACACCCGACCGCCAATCATCGGGCACATCGAGCGCGCAGGTAGTCTGCCACTGGCAATCGTAGATGTCGTCACACTTTGGAAATGAATGGCGGCATAGTCGCGCGGCGAAAGCCGGAAGTCGTGCACGATGCCGGACCAGTGAGCATCGATCGCCCTGCGCGCGGGCGAGCGAGCTCAGTGGCAACAGGCGCAAACCATCGAGGACTGCTCCGCCCTTTGTCCAGCCGTCGGAACCCGAAAAAGCTCGGAAGGTGTGAGGCGGCTCACATCACCGGGGCGAATTAAAGCTTACTCCGTCCTGGCGGATGCCACTCCGGATGGAGATGTCAAATGAAACGCCTTCTGCTTTCGCTCGTCTCGGCTCTGATCGTCATCAGCGCGGCCAGCAGCATGCTCAGATCGCATGCACTTTTCCGCTCTGCACAGAGTGGCATGCCGAGCATTCAAGAGTTGCAAACAGGCCGAGCGGGCACGCTGCCGGAGCAGCAGATCGAGGACCGGTCCGTCCTGTTCGCCAGAGAACTGACGCGATAGAGCATACCGGACCCGCCACCTTCATCAGCTCCCCTGTTCATTCAGCCGCAGCGGTCGCGGGTTGCGGCGTTTGATCGTTCGGTCCAGTTCGCGCCATCTGCTCGTCGAGCCAGAGGCTGTGATGTTCGCGTGCCCAGTTGAGGTCGACCTCACCCGAGCCCATGGCCTCGAAAGCTCCCTCCATCCCGATCGTGCCGATGTAGACATGCGCAATCATTGCGGCCACGAAGAGTACGGCCACCACGGAGTGGATGATCTGGGCCATCTGCATGCCTTCGATGCCGCTGATGTAGAACGGGAACATCAGCTCGTATCCCGTTGCGGCAACAAGGCCGCCGCCGATCACGACGATCCAATAGATCATCTTCTGGCCGGCATTGAAGCGATAGGCCGGCGGATGATCATGGCCGACAATGCCCCCTCCCCGCTTGATCCAGGCAACATCCACCTTGTTCGGGAGGTTTCCCGCGACCCACATCAGGAAGATCAGGACGACGCCGACGGTGAACGGGAAACTCAGATAGTTGTGGGCATACTTCGCCCATTGCGACCACTCGGAGAAGGCTTCAAAACCGATCAGTGGCAATAGCAACGGCCGCCCGAAGGTGATGTTCAGACCCGAGATGGCGAGGATGATGAAGCAGGTGGCTGTCATCCAATGCACGAAGCGCTCAAACAGGGTGAAGCGCACGATGGTGCGTCCCGATCGCCCGCTTTCAAGCCGCACCATGCCACGGGTGAGATAGAAGATCACGAGCACAACCAGCATGCCGATAATCGCGACGCCGCCGATCCAGCGCAGCGTGACATTGCGAAACTCCCGCCATTCGCGCCCCTGTGGCTGCTCGAGCACGCCCGACCTCTGATCCGGAATGCTGACACGGCCCTGGATTCGGTTCAGCTCCTGCAGCAATTGCTGCTCCTTGACGGAGCTTGCGGTCGGGTTGACCTGCTGGGCGCTCGCTGGAGCCGCCATGATCACCAGAAGCAGCGCGCATGCGCCGAATGCCAGGCGAATGAGTCTTCCAAATGACGCCATCTGCGCCTCCCGGTATCGCGTCCTTGACTGCCGTCCGCGTCAGGACTCGATCGTCTCGCGATACGCGGTCTTCCAGCCCCACGCGCCGGAGCCGTAGCCGCGCTTCATCACGCGTTCCTTGTAGATCTGGGCGATAATCTCCCCGTCGCCGGCGAGCAACGACTTGGTCGAGCACATTTCGGCACACAGCGGCAGCTTGCCCTCCGCCAGCCGGTTCGCGCCGTACTTCTCGTATTCCTCCTTGCTGCCGTCGGCCTCCGGGCCGCCGGCGCAGTAGGTGCATTTGTCCATCTTGCCGCGCGAGCCGAAGTTTCCGACCTTGGGATATTGCGGCGCGCCGAACGGACAGGCGTAGAAGCAATAGCCGCAGCCGATGCAGAGGTCCTTGGAATGCAGCACCACGCCATCGGCGGTAGTGTAGAAGCAGTTCACGGGACACACAGCCGCGCAGGGCGCGTCGGTGCAGTGCATGCAGGCCATCGAGATCGAACGCTCGCCCGGCTTGCCATCATTGATGGTGACCACGCGGCGCCGGTTGATACCCCAGGGCACCTCATGCTCGTTCTTGCAGGCGGTGACGCAGGCATTGCATTCGATGCAACGGTCGGCGTCGCAGAGGAATTTCATACGTGCCATCGTCGTTGCTCCTTATGCCGCCGCGATTTGGCAAAGAGTGACCTTGGGCTCCTGCATGCCCGTGGCGGGATCATATCCGTAGGTCGTGATGGTGTTCGCGCTTTCGCCGAGCACGATCGGATCGGTCCCCTTCGGATAGGCGCTGCGAAGATCCTTGCCTGCTAGCCAGCCGCCGAAATGGAAGGGCATCCAGGCGACGCCCTTGCCGACACGCTCGGTGACGAGCGCCTTCATCCTCGCCCTGGAATTGTTCTCGGCGCCCGTGACCCAGACCCAGCCGCCGTCCTTGACGCCGCGATCGGCAGCATCGGCCGGATTGATCTCGATGAACATGTCCTGCTGCAATTCGGCAAGCCACGGATTGGTACGCGTCTCCTCGCCGCCGCCCTCATACTCGACAAGACGGCCTGAGGAGAGGATAAGCGGGAACTGCTTTGCAATCCCCCTCTCCACCGCAGCCTTCTGCACCGAGAAGCCGATATTGGGCATGCGGAACTGCTTGGCATCGGGCAGCGTCGGATATTTCTCGACAAGGTCGACACGTGGCGTGTAGATCGGCTCGCGATGGACCGGAATCGGATCAGGCAGGCCGAAGGCGTTCATGCGTGCCTTGCCATTGCCGTACGGCACGCAACCGTGTTTGAGCGCGACCCGCTGGATGCCCCCTGAGAGATCGAGCGACCACGACACCGAATCCGGATTGGTCGGATTAACCTTCATGATCGTAGCCATCTCCGCTTCGGTGAGATCTGTATCCCAGCCAAGCTTCTTTAGGCTCGCCAGCGTGAATTCGGGATAGCCGTCCTGGATCTCGGAATCCTTTGAGTAGGATTTGTCGGCCAGCAGGCTGACCTTGCGCGTGGAGCCGTCTGGCAGCTTCTCCTCGCGCTCGATGCCGAAGCGCGGCCGGAACGTGCCGCCGCCGTCCATCACCGCGAGATTGGTGTTGTAGAGCAGCGGCGTGCCGGGATGCCGGACCTCCGGCGAGCCCCAGCACGGCCACGGCAGGCCGTAATAATCGCCGCCGACCTCGGGATCGTCCTTGGGGGCACGCATCGTCAGCATGTCGAACTTCGCCTGGTTCTTCATGTGCGCCTTGAGCCGCTCAGGCGATTGTCCGCAATAGCCGGTCGACCAGCTGCCGCGGTTCATCTCGCGCAACACGTCTTCTGCTTCAGGCAGATTGTTCTCGACCTTGATTTTCCCGAACATCTGATCGGCAAAGCCGAGCTTTTTGGCCATCAGATAAATGACCTCGAGATCGTCCTTGGATTCGAAGATCGGTTTGACGATCTGCTCGCCCCATTGCAGCGAGCGGTTCGAGGCGACGCGCGATCCCTTGCACTCGAATTGCGTGGCCACCGGAAGAATGTAGACGCCATCCTTGCGGCCAGCCTCGACCGCCAGCGATGCCCAGGTCGTGGGATGCGGGTCGGCAATGACAAGTAGGTCCAGCGCCTTCAGGCCTTTGAGAGACTCCGGAATGCGCGTGATGCTGTTGCTGGCGTGTCCCTGAACGAACACTGCCCGCACGTTGTCCTTCTGAGCGACCTGATCTTTCGGCAGCGTCACCGCCTCGAACCAGCGGGTCAGCGGAATGCCGGGAGTCTCCATGATCTGCTTGGAATCGAAGCGCGACTTCAGGAACTCGTAGTCAACGTCCCAGACCCGCGACCAGTGCTTCCACGCACCTTCGGCGAGGCCGTAGTAGAACGGCAACGTCACGATATCGAGCCCAACGTCGGTGGCGCCCTGCACGTTGTCGTGGCCACGGAAGATGTTGGCGCCCATGCCCGGTCCGCCCACATTGCCGGTCAAGAGCAGCAGGATGCAGCTCGCCCTCACATTGGCGGTGCCGACGGTCTTCTGGGTCTGGCCCATGGCCCAGATCAATGTCGACGGCTTCTCGGTGGCGAACATCTTGGCGACCCGTTTGAGCTGTTCGCCGGGAATGCCGGCGACGCGCTCGACCTCTTCCGGATTCCATTTCTCCACTTCCTTGCGGAGATCATCGAAGCCGTAGACGCGCTGCCTGATGAATTCCTTGTCTTCCCAACCGTTCTGGAGGATGTGCCACATAATGCCATAGAGCACCGGAATGTCGGTGCCCGGACGCATCCGCACATATTCCGTCGCGTGCGCCGCGGTGCGCGTCATGCGCGGATCGATGACGATGAAGTTGGCCTTCTGCAGCTCTTTGCCCTCGAGCAGATGCTGCAACGAAACCGGATGCGCCTCGGCCGGATTGCCGCCCATGATCATCTGGGTCTTGGCATTGCGAATATCGTTGTAGCTATTGGTCATCGCGCCGTAACCCCAGGTATTGGCGACGCCCGTGACCGTGGTCGAATGGCAGATGCGAGCCTGATGGTCGGTGTTGTTGGTGCCCCAGAACGCCCCGAGCTTGCGGAACAGATAGGCGCCTTCGTTGGTCATCTTGGCCGAGCCGAGCCAATAAACCGAATCTGGCCCCGATTTTTCGCGAACCTCCAGCATCTTATCGCCGATCTCGTTGATCGCAGTTTCCCAGGCGACTCGCGCCCATTGCCCGTTCACGAGCTTCATCGGATAGCGCAAACGCCGTTCGCTGTGCACCAGCTCGCGTACGGAAGCACCCTTCGCGCAATGAGATCCGCGATTGATGGGGGAATCCCAGCTCGGCTCCTGGCCGATCCAGACCCCGTTCGACACCTCCGCGGTCACGGTGCATCCGACAGCACAATGCGTACAGATGCTTTTCTTGACGGTGGCGCCGGCGGTCAGCGGACCCGCCATGGCCGCGTCCGCCTTGCGCACGCCGGAAATCGGCATGGTCCCGAGTGCCGCGAGCGCGCCGCCCGCAAGACCAGACCGACGCAGGAAGTTGCGGCGATCGAGACCGCCGATCTGCCCTGCCAGGGTGTCCGCGACTGAGCCGCGACGGTCGGATCCGAAATGCTCTTGTGTTCGCTTGATAAGCACAGGCAGCCTCCCTCAGGCGGGATAGCGGTTGACGCGATAATAGGCCTTCACGTGATCGGATTCCTTGTAGCGCGCCTTGCGCTTCTCATCACTGTTCTCGCTGTCGGCCTGCGCGGAGCCGACGAGCGGCGTCGCCAGCGTGGCGCCAGCGCCTACGGTGCCGATGCCAACCTTGCAGAGGAAGTCGCGCCGTCCGACGATCGCCTTCTTTTCATCACTCATCGCATCTCTCCGGGACCAGCCTGCGCTTGGTCACTTGGCGAACGAAAATGCTTGTCTCTCGATCTCGATAAACAGGTGGCCGAACGTGCCGACCGCGCGATAGAACCTCGCGCTCGCCGCCTGCTCCATGTCGGCAAACAGACGTCCCATCCAGGACGAAACGTGCTTTTCGAACAACGCACGCTGCGCAACGAACGGCACTTCCAAGCGGCCATCGGCCATTCCGGCCATGATCTCGCAGAGGATGGCAGCATGATCCTCAGGTTCGGAATTACCCTCAGCGCGCGCGATGCCGAGTGCCGCGAGATCGGCCCGCAACCGTGACAGCGGCCGTTCATTGAGGAAGCCGGTTAAATAGTAGGAGGCGTAGGGCAATAACTCGCCGCGGCCGAGACCAACGAACAGGTCAAAATATTCGCGTTCAACCTGAGCTGCGGTCCTGCGCGAAGCGGCCTCCGCCAAGGCGGCATGAGCCTGACCGAGTGGTGTGCCGTCTCCGCTCAAGCCCGTAAGCCGATCGAGCAATCTCTTGGACGGCGCAGCCGCGAGCAAGGCGGCGAGAAGGACATATTCCTGCGCTCGCGCGATATCGATCGGATCGATGCTGTGTCGCGATACCGTGCCCTCGTGATGGTGATCAGGATAGAGATCTGGACGCAGTTCGGTGCGGAGAACACCCGTTGCCGCTTCCACCGCAATCACCCGCTGAGCGGGTATCTTGCTCCAGTTCGAAATCGAGGGCTGGCTGATGTGGATTTTGCGCGCAAGCTGGGCCACGCCGCCTGCGGCGTCAATGGCGCGATTAAGCCCGGCGTCACGCACATGGACCTCCGTTGCCTGAGACCCTCGAGTGACCAATTTTTATTTGCGCAACAAAGCGCTAGCAGAGCCTAGACCTGGTTCCGCAGACGGTCAATCGCCGCTCTATAGGTTGAGGCTATAGCCTTTGGTCGCAACACTATTGAGGCAGGGCACCGCCATGAATGCGGCGCCGCACTGTATCGGCCTCCGAGATCGGTTGCGATGCAACGGGAGCCGCGATCTCCCTGGGGACGGCTTCATCGGGCGTCTCTGTAAGCACAGCAGAGTGCGCAATATCCCCATTCGGAACGTCCGAGGACTCCTGCAATTGCGTCGGCGCGTCAGGCTGTGCCTCTGCGGCGTCACGCAGACCCCCGACGATCCGGTCGACCCAGGCTGCCAGCTCCGCCTGCGAGCAATCGAGCGGTCCGAAGCCCGGCATGGCATTCGGATCGTTGAAGTCCCACGCGTTCTCGGCGAGCCCCACGAAATCGCGGATCGCCGGATCGGCCGTCCAGGCGCGGCGAAGAGCCGCTTGCATCAATTCCGGCGGAATACCTTTGCGCAGGAACGCGGTGATGTCGGTCGCGGCGGTGATCGCATCGATCGACGGCAAACTCCCGAGATCCACATAAGGTTCGGCCTCGGCCGCCGGGGACGGCACCGGGGCTTCACCGGCCGGCCGCGCTGTTTCCGGCGCCAGCCGAGCATCCGATTTTGACTCGCGCTTGCGGCGCGACCAACGTGCGAGAAACTCTTCCTCGGTCATTCTTGCCCGCCTTCGTGCTGCCGACGCGCCAGGGCCTCGGGATCGGCGCGTCGTCGCTCGCGTTTGACGAACTCTCTCTCGACGTGGTGTTCGGCGATAAAGCTTTCAATCACCTCGCGCACCACCTCGGGCATCGGTACGGCTTCAACCAGATTGTCAGCGGCCTCGGTAAACCCCTCCCCTTCCGCGGGATCAGCGGTCGCTGCGGCGATCGCATAAGGCCAAGCCCCCTCGGATGGGCTCAAGACCACCCAGATGCTCGGCGTGCCGGAGGCAACATTGTCGCGGTAACGCGCGGTTTCCGACACGTACAGATCAACCGTTGCGCTGCCGGCATAGAAACAGGTCGTGCCGCCCTGCTCGCGCAAGATTGTCCAGGGCTCCGCGTCCGGTTTGTCAGGCAACACGGCGGCGCTCCGCCAGATGAAATCGCCCCAGGGCGAATCCGCCTTGCGCCGTTCGACGACGATGCCGACGGGGATACGCTGGAGTGGCAGGGCAACGCTCATGACATGGTTTCCAGGCGCCTGATCGGGAGTCCCGTCAACAGGTTTTGTGGCTTCATCCGGAGCTTCTGATCGGCTGTCATCGCCAGGATCAGATAGACCGGCTCGCCCCGCAAGGTCTCCATAACGAGCCGAGGATCCGCAAATGTCAGGCGAAACAGCGAAAGAATTCGCTCTGCGCTGGGCCCGTCAAGCTCCTCGCCGTGCCAAAGCCGATCGCCCGTCTTGGTGGCGTCAGCGTCCAACCCGACATACCAGGCCAGCTTTACCTCGCGCAGTTCCGTCAGCGGTTCAATGGCAACCTCGATCCCGAGCAGATGGGAGACCCAGCGTGTCATCGCCTGTGCCAGCGCGCGAGACCCTCGCCCACCCGCAGTGAGATCGAGGGCCATATCGAACTGGTCGCTGCGTTTCCAATAGCTTTCGGCGTTTTCCTCGCTCAAGACATCGAGCTGGGCGTCAGTCTTGCTGCCCAGCATCGAGATCAGCGACAAGATAGGCGTCGGGCTGAGCCCGCCGACAACCTCTTCATCGCCAAGCAGCAAGGCCTGTTCATGCGGAAGGATCCGCTGCGGCCGGAAGAACAGCTCGGCGGCGCGCAGCACAAACGCATCGTCGTTGCCGTCAAGCGCATTGCGCAAGATCACGTGCACGAGCTGATTGATGAACAGCGGCGGCAGGTCATTTGACGACGAACGCAGGACCGCAAGATACGCAGCTTCGAGCGTCGGGTGCCGCAACATGAGATCGCGAAACGCCACCACGAGGCGCCAGTTCTCCCGCGCGTCCTCATCGGAGATCGCAGCGACCTCGTCGGCTCCAACCGGCCGGCGCGGATCAGCAAGCATCTCACGATGCAGTCTTCGTTCGACCGGGCACGCGTCCTTCGGCGGCATCAGCTCGGGACGGGCAAAACAAGCCTTCAAGAATTCGTCGGTGACACGAAGCCCGCCGCTCTCGTCACGATCGAGTAGATGATGGCCGCATGCGATCCAGAAATCTCTCATCGGAGGGGCGGCTCCTGGCCCCCATCAGAATAGTCAAGATCACTGTCGGCTTTGACATCATCCTCGATTTCCATGAACGAGAACGCCTTGCCATGCCGCTGCCCTTCCCGCAGTTGCAGCTTGCGGAAGCCCTCGTGGACTTCGCCATCGCCCGCCGAGCGGTGGACGGCAATGAGCGAGCTGATCGGGTGCGCGCAGAGCGACTGCGCAAAGGTGACTTCCTCTTCCGCAGCGGCCCTCGCAATCGCCACGTCCGGTGCGCCGAACCGATCAACGAGTTGCCTTGCAAGGAGTTCGATCAGCACCTGGCAATCATCCTCGGTCGCCGGAACAATCTGCGCCAGCGTCGACCATCCCCAGGATTGCACGCCGAGAAAGCCGCTGCGGAAGGCGGCGCGCGCCTTTCCGCTTAGCTTCGCCGGATCCTGATCGCAGAAGCGGAAGGCGCCGGAGACGGCCCACTCGCCTGGCATTGCCGGCACGTCGAACGTGAACGTATCAGAGACATCGAGCGCGATGGTGCGCAGAAGTTTCGCAGCCTTTTTCACGACCTTGGCCCTCCGAGCTTCGGATCGAGCCACGATGGCGTGGCGAGCGCCTTAACAAGGTCTGCCCGCTCGGTCGTGTCACTACCCGTGCGGCGCGTGAGCAGATCGCCGCAATCATCGATGCGTCGAACCATCTGCCGCTCGCGAGGGATGCGGCTGAGATAGTCGCGCGCGACGCTGTCAAATCCATCGACCTGCCAGCTGTCGATCGCCCGCATCAGGTGCCGCGCAAAGCTCTCTGTCAACTGCACTGCGCCGGCTTCGCCGAACCCTTCCTCATCCAGGGCGGAGGCAAGCGGGCGAACACCGGGATCACGATCGTTCATCATGACTGTCCGGATCATGGCCCCGAATACGAGCCAGCCCGGCGGCTCATCCTCGTCCGCGGATGCGGGCCAACCAAGCCGTCCCCCTCCGACCAGCCCACCGTCAATCCTCACCGCATCGGGCCAACCGACCGCAACCTCCTTGGCCGGCGGCGCATAGGCGCGCAGGGCGTCCGTCAGAGCAACCATGCCGGCGTAAAAGGCGCGGCGTGCGGTGGTCAGCCGCTCGGCCGGCTCCAGCACCACCGCGAACTCGGCGAGGTCGAACCGCCCTACATAGACCAGCGTGCCGGCACCGCTTTCGGGTGCAATGCGGCATGCATGGGCGAACGCATCTCCGCTCTCGCGCAACCGGACCAAGGTAAAGGGCGGCGGCAATTGGATCTGTTCCGCCATGGAAGCGTGGCTGGTTGGGATCGACCGCAGGCCTTCCTCCACTTTCTCCTTTTTCCCGATTGACAATATTTATACGAAGCGAAGGATCGGTGCGAGTCCGTCATTCGTCGCCTTCTCGGAGGGATGAACCTGGAGCAGCCAGCGAAGACCATCCTGATTTGCTCGTGTGAAGACACGATGCGGCTTGACGTGGCCGCGATCAAGCGCGGATGCGGCAATGGCGACATCAGGAGTTTTCGTCACCTGTGCGGCGCCGAGCTCGGCCACTTTAGCGCATGCGCAAAGGCAGAGGGCCCTCTGACCGTTGCCTGCACGTATCAGCAATCCTTGTTTGCAGAGGAAGCCGGCGAGCGTTCCGCGCCCATCGCTTTCGTGAACATTCGCGAGACGGCGGGCTGGTCGACCGAAGGCGCGCAAGCGGGCCCCAAAATGGCAGCGCTGCTCGCAGCGAGCGCCGTGCAGGCGCCCGATTATCCGCTGGTCACGCTTGCGAGCGACGGGGTCATCCTGATCTATGGCAGGGACGAGGCGGCGATCGAAGCCGGGAGGCTGCTTTCGGGTCACCTCGATGTGACGGTGATGCTGAGGGACCCGGGCGAGATCGTCTCGCCTCTGGCAACGCCCTTCCCGGTCGTTAAGGGAACGATCCGTAACGCCAGAGGACATTTTGGCGCTTTCGAGCTCACCATCGACGACTACGCTCGCCCGCATCCCTCCTCACGCGATCACTACGTCTTTGAAACTCCACGCAACGGCGCCACCTCGCGTTGCGACATCATCCTTGACCTATCGGGAGAGAGACCGCTGTTTCAGGCGCATGATCTGCGCGACGGTTACCTGCGGGCCGATCCCAAGGACCGGGGCGCGATGCTCTGCACCGTCCTGAGCGCGCGTGATCTCGTCGGGCGTTTCGATAAGCCTAAATACGTCGAGTTCACGCCCGATCTTTGCGCCCACTCGCGCTCGAATCTGACCGGCTGCCATCGCTGTCTTGATCTATGCCCCACGAATGCGATCACGCCAGCCGGCAATCATGTTGCCATTGATGCCGAGATTTGCGCCGGCTGCGGCCAATGTGCCGCCGCCTGTCCGACGGGCGCCGCGTCCTACGCGTTGCCGCCCGCGGACACCCAGCTTCAGACCATCCGCGCCGTGCTCCTCGCCTATCATCAGGCGGGTGGATCGAACCCCGTCCTGTTGCTGCACGACCGCCAACACGGCACGCCGTTGATCGACGCGCTGGCGCGGCACGGGGATGGCCTGCCTGCCCACGTCATCCCTCTGGCCGTCAACGAGGTGACGCAGATCGGGCTTGAGGCCGTCATCGGCGCATTTGCCTACGGAGCGACCGCGTTCCGGTTTTTGCTCCGCGGCAAGCCGCGACATGACGTGACTGGACTGACCCAAACGATCAACATGGCAGAGACCATCCTTGCAGGCCTCGGATTTGACGGGCGCCGGGTCACTGCGATCGAAACTGACGATCCGGATTCAATGCTCGAGCAACTGTGGGGCATCGAGCGGTATGCTGCGGTGAAGACGCCTGCGACGTTCAAGACCGTCGGCAAGCGGCGCGACCTGCTTCGCTTCGCGTTGAGCGAACTGCATCGCCTCGCGCCGAATCCGGTCGACGTCATTGCCTTGCCTCAGGGCGCTCCGATTGGCGCAGTGAGCGTTGATACCGGTGGATGCACGCTGTGCCTGTCCTGCGTTTCCGTCTGCCCGACCGGCGCGCTCCGCGACGATCCTGACCGCCCGATGCTCAAATTCGTCGAAGATGCCTGCGTGCAATGCGGCCTCTGCCAGAGCACCTGTCCCGAGAAGGTCATCACGCTGAAGCCCCAGATCGATTTCCGCGCAGGTCGCGCGCCCGCGATTGTGATCAAGGAGGAAGAGCCTGCGCTTTGCATCCGCTGCGGCACGCCGTTCGGCGTGAAGAGCACGATTGATCGCATCGCGGGCAAGCTCGAGGGCCGGCATTGGATGTATCCGGCGGGCGACAAGCGCCTCGACGCCATCAGGATGTGCGCGGATTGCCGCGTGATCGTGATGAGTGAACAGCGGTTCGATCCGTTTGTGGGCGTGCCAGAACGCGCGCCGCCCCGAACCACCGAGGATTATTTGCGCCGGCCGGACAGCAAGACCTGAGCGCGAACGTCCCTCGTTTGCGTTGGGGTCCTCGCCTATCGCGAGGTCGCCCGGGCCAGGAAGTCGGTCAACGCGCGACGGTCTTCGGCCGATCCGATGCGCTGCTCCGGCATCTTCGTTCCCGGCGTGTAGGCGTTGGGTCCGACTTCAAACAGCTTTGCGACGGTCTCGGGGGTCCAGACGATATCCATCGTCTTGAGCGCCTCGGAAAACCGATAGCCGGGGAGCGAGGCGATTTTCCGTCCGAACAATCCGGCAAGCGTTGGCCCTGCACGTTGCGGCTCCTTGGCCGACAGTGTGTGACAGGCAACGCAAGCGCGAAAAACATCGGCACCATGATCCCCCGCATAGGCGGCCAGCGGATCCGCTGATGTCCCGAACAGGTTCGAACCGACCGGCTCGCCGGTATGCACGTTCCAGCGCCGGATCCTTCCGTCCGCACCTCCGGTCACGAGCGTTGCCGCATCATGCAGGAACACGACGGACCAGACCGGGAAACCGGGTCCCACCAGTGTCCGCAACACACTCCGCGACTTGCGCTCCACAATGGCAACGGTGCCGCCGATGCCTGCAGCGGCGATCAGGGTCCCATCATCGGAAAGCGCCAAAGCGACGATCGGTGCCGAGCCTGCGGCCACCTCGCCCGCCGGCTCTCCGTCCGCAGTCAGCATGCGCAGCTTGCCGTCAGCCCCTGCCGCGACGATCTCGCCATCGGGCGCGATGGCGACGGCGTTCAATGGCGCCGGCAGTTCCACCATTTCAGGCCGGCCTTCCGGTAAACGCCAGATGCACAACGCACGATCATAGCCGACGCTCACGAGCGACATGCCGTCCGGAGCGAAGGCGACGCCATTCACATTCTGCGCGTGACCTTCGAACTCGCGGGAGGCGCCATCAGCCAAGGACCAGAGCCGCACGCTATGGTCCCAAGAGGCCGAGGCGAGCGTCGATCCGTCCGACGCCACGGCGAGTGCCACGACGGGACCGGTATGCCCCTCCAGGACTTGATCAGGCTGTGGCCGGCCGGCCGTCCATACCGCAAGCCGGGCGTCGGCCCCCGCGGTGATCATGCGGCCGTCCTGCAGGAAAGCAACGGCATTGATAGCGCCCGCATGATGCCGCAACACCTCGCCCGCTGCGTCGGTTTTCAGCGACCAGCGGATGGCGGACGTATCGAAGCTGCCCGACAACAGACTGTCGCCGTCAGCCGAAACCGCGAGCGCACGGACGGGGCCGCCGTGACCCGCAAGCTGCGCGTGCGCCGCTGACGTAGCAACAACCTCCAGGAGGGTCGCGGCGACCCGGGCGCACGAAGCCCATCCCATCAATCTCTGCCGACCATGGTCACGTCCGTGCCTTCAACAAAGTCCGAAATAGACGTCCGCGGCATCACCTCTACTTCTCCGGCGCCACCACCTTCTTGGACGAGCCCACGGCGTGATCCTCCGTCGGAGCCAAGCTTCAACGAGGAAGGATCGAGATCAGTTCCTGGATGCGCACTTGGTCAGTTCGCCCATCGTCGGCATTCTTCACTTGAATGGCGGCAGCGCGAGTCCTAGCTTTAGTGCGTTACGTCTTTGCTCGTCATGTCAAGGAAGACGGCATGCAGGGGCAATCGAGGCCATGGCTGCGAATGATCTCATGGCTACGCGCCGTGCGCGTGCTCTTGATTGCTCCAGATCCAGCCGCCCGAGAAGCTTCGCCTCTCCTCGTCCTCACGGTCGTCGTGCTCATGCTGCTCCTCGCCATATTGGAAATGGATTTGCACAGCGCCGACCTTGAATCGCTGGGGTTAATGGGCGATGCATTTTCAATCGACCCTGTTTTTAAGAGCCCTTAAAGCCGGCAGCAACGGCGGCGAACTCTAGATCGTTCGTCACAGTTGCTCGCAGGAAGCGGCGTCGTAAGATGAGTATGGCTTGTAAATGATGGAGTTTGCGCATGAAGGCTTTTCTGCTCGGTTGCGCTGCAGCCATTGTGATCGCAATTGCAGCAATGGCGCTCTTGGATCAGGTTCAGGAGCCCGTCGCCCAGGCGTTTGCTACAACCGGTGTGCGCCTGTAAGACCGCCCGCCGCAACAGGCGCCGCGGCGGCCGCTTGATGCTGGGCTACGATCTGCACCAGATGGAGTGCGGGCTTGGATGACATCGCGATAAGGCGATCGGTTGTTGGAGCATTGATCACGCGCCGAGGGCGGAATGCGATCAGGCACATCAAGCGTGGCCGTTCTCTCATGGTCGTCTGAGCCAACTGCGACTTCCAGCAACATGAGAAAGCTCTTCGTCGGAGCGCTGGCCTGAGGCGTGTCACCCATCGGCGAGCCGTCACGAATATGAGCAATCAACCCCGTCGCTTTATCGTACCCAGTGCGGGCATTGCTCTGACCTGTCAATCCTATTGACGGTAATTCCCCGCCGCCTCGCTCGGCGCCTCCCCGCCCTACGCCTTCCACAGGGTGATCCTACCGCTGATGCCGCCCGGCCTGGCGTCGGGCGCGCTGTTCGCCTTTGCGAGCAGCTTCGATGAGGTGGTGATCGTGCTGTTCATGGCCGGTCCGGAGCAACGCACCCTGTCCCGCGAGATGTTCAGCGGCATCCGCGAGAACATCAGCCCGACATCACGGCGGCGGCAGCGATCCTGACGACGGTTTCAGTAGTCCTGCTCACCACGATGGAAGGCCTGCGGCGACACAACGAACGGCTGAAGGGTAACAAACCTTCGATCGGCGTCGTTAAGCCCGCTCGGCCAAAATCCGAATGCGCTGCACCCTCGTCCATCACGCCCGCCCCAGCTCCCACCGAGCATCACTGCGGCGGCTTCAGTTCGCCGGCGAGCCAGCCGACCGCATCCGTGTTCATCGGATCCACGACAAAAGAGACAGTTTCAGTGCGCTCGCAGGTCGAACATTCGAAGGTGCGCTCTTCGATTCCTTTTTGGCCGGGAGAGATGCGAGCCAACCCCATCCGGTGCTTGCATACCGGACACATCGGTCGCTCGTTGGTCGAGGCAGTCATCCATGGAACCCCTGGAGGAATGCATCATGATACTTTCCGAACCGAGAGTCTTTAGCTTTTGTAGTTTTTGTGCTCCCACCCGCCCGCCAGGAGGAACGAGTCCAGTCGACCCAGGTTGACTCCACAGGTCCGCGCGCAAATGCGGGGGCCTGCGTGGCTCCGCCCCCAAGCCCCCAAAAGCCCCCCAAAGGCGGGGCTACGCTCAGGCGAGCGTATCGGCCTTGAATATTGCCCCTTTCGTGCAACATCGACCCCGTGCGCCATCAGAGGATTGAGTTGCCGCGCTTACGCGGGATGAGGCCAGTCGTGAGCGCCGATTGTAGGCTCAATGGGCACGCCGATCCACACGTCAGGCCTTTGCCCAGGATCTCGATGCAAGCGTGACGCCGCTTACTCGGCGTCCAGAACCTCGACAACTTCATAGAGATGGGGATCGATTTGATCGGTCAAAGTATCAAACTTACCCCACTCCTTACGGAAGCCCGGCGATTGGTGGGCAGAATGCAGCTGTTCGCGATTTTGCCATTGGATGTAGTTGACGATGCGCCGACCGTCGAGGCTTCGATGCAAGCTGATCGACACAAAGCCCGGCTGGCGCGCCATGAATCGGGCTCGATCAGCCATCAGCGAGAGCGCCTCCGTCTGCTTTGCCGGTTCGGCTTCGACGATAGTGATCTGCGTGACTATCTGACTATCTTTCTGAATACGGGCCATGGAGCCACTCCTTCCGGGCTCAGGTTCCTCGAGCTCCCTCCGCCTCCAAGGATGCTCATTCCGAAGGTTTGAACGCCCGAGCGGTAGTAAGAGTTCAAATCGGGTACCATCTCAATCCATGGTCAGGTCTTCGCATCCGGTCATTGGCATTTCTTGAGGAGGAACAACATGAAACAACACATCACCGAGGTCTTTTCTCCTGGGTTGATCGACTGGAGTCCGCTCGTGAGCATCGGCAACGCGATGCCGCCCCGCGATCCTGATGAAGACGAAGATGACGATGAGGAAGAAGAAGAAGAAGAGGACCTCGCCGACGAACCGCCGGTCGTGCGCGAGCCAGACGAAGACTAGACTAGCCGTTCGCTGGCAGCCGGCGTTATAGTATCTCCCATGAGTTGGGATGAGAAAGACGTAACGCTGCTCAAAGAACTTTGGGCATTGGGACACAGCGCCGCACAGATCGCGCGCGCACTCGGGTGTAGCCGTAACGCAGTTTGCGGGAGGCTCACTCGATTGCGCTTGAGGCGTGGTCACAAGCCGCCAGCAGCAAAGCCCAGAATAAGACCAGTCCCGAAGCGAAGACCAGCGTTGTCGGCCGCCTGTGCCAGTCCGGCGGAAAAGAAGGTATCGAAACCGCTGGAGAGGCAGCAGCCTAATGAATTCAGCAAGCGCCAGCTTTACGCCATGCTTGCTGAGGCGGTCAAGAATACGGGCTAAGGGCTCATCGCAACATACAGCAAGACCGGGACGCGGCGAGGCCGTCCTCAATCAACGGCCGACCCGCGCTCGCGATCACGCGTTGAGCGCGATCGAAGAGGACGGTCTTGACCGCCGAGGTGCGGAGATCGATGCCGAGAAACATGATCCTTGCAAATCGTGGACGTCGATATGGACGAGGGCACCGCAACGTCGGATAGTTGTTATCGGCCCCGAACTACGCCCCTTGAACCAACGCCGGCAATTGCTTGACGTGAATAGAGGACTCTGCGTCACGGCGGGGTCCCGATCGGCGCGGATGGTGACCCCATCTTGACCGGATGTTCTTGATTTCTTTCAGAGCGTTACTGACGACATCTGCAACGGCATGACCCTAGGCCGATTTACAGTCGGCGGGCTCATACCGAGCTCGTGCGCCGCGCAATTGACGCCTCCGGTCCTCGCCACCACGGAAAACAAGCAAAACAAATCCCAGTTCGCTTCGGTCACGCTCTCTCGTCCTTTGCACCGGCGCCTTGCGTTCTTGGCCGCTAGCGGAGGCGGAGCCGCCGGAGCCGGAAACACTAGTGAAACCCCAGGGAGCCCGAACGTTATTCAGTATTGCGGTCCCCGTTCAACAGAATCGTCATAGCGTTCTTCGCAGCCGCGCCGGGCGCTTGCTGATCAAGGACAGCGCGGTCCTTGAGATCGAGAACAGCCAAACATCGGCGCAGGTTGCCGAGACGCTGACGCTGGTGATCCGCTAGCCCGATATCACCGAAGTCAGGCCGCCATCGACGGCAAGGATCTGTCCGGTGATGTGCTTGCCGGCGTCGCTGGCGAAAAGAACCGCGGCGCCTTTCAGATCGTCCTCGTCGCCGATGCGGCGCAGCGGCGCGCCCGCGGCGAGCTTTTCGACACCGACGGCCTCGATCGTGCCCTTCGTCATTTTCGACGGGAAAAAGCCGGGCGCCAAAGCATTGGCCGTAATTCCGTAGCGCCCCCAACTCCCCGCCAAAGCCCGCGTGAAATTAACCACCGCGCCCTTGCTTGTATTGTAGGCAACCATCTGCATATCCCCGGAACTTCCGAACAGGCCCGCGATTGAAGCAAGGTTAATAATGCGGCCATATTTGTTGGGGATCATCGAGTGCTTCGCAACCTGTTGGCTGAGCAGGAACAGCGAGCGGATATTCAGGTTCATCACCTTATCCCACGCTTCGATCGGGTGATCCTCGGTCGGCGCGCCCCAGGTTGCGCCTGCGTTGTTCACCAGAATATCCACCCGTCCGACTTTCTTGATCGCTTCGCCGGCAAGCCGCTTGACGTCTTCGTCTTTGGAATTGTCCGCTGCAATCCACTCCGCCTCGATGCCGAGACCAGCAAGATGCGCCTGGGCTTTTTCCAGGTCTGGCGCCTTGCGAGACGAAATCAAGACCCGAGCCCCTTGCTCGCCTAGCGCCTCGGCGATCTGCAGCCCAAGGCCACGGGAGCCGCCTGTAACAAGAGCATTCTTGCCGGTCAGATCGAATGCCTTCTTGATGCTTCCCATAGTCAAATCCTCAAGCTTGTGGGCAAGGTTCTGCTGCGCGATCCGCGCGATTACTATTTCCCGCGGAACACTGCCGGGCGACGTTCCACGAAAGACTGGATGCCTTCTTTCATGTCTTCGCTGCTGAAAACGCGATCCTTGATCTTTGGGATGTAATCGATCGCAGCTTTTTCACCGGCCTCGATGTATTTCAGCGCGGCTTCCTTGGTCACCTGAATGCCGATCGGCGCGTTCCTGGCGATCAGATTCGCGATCTCCATCGCTCGACCTATCTGCTGGCCGGGAGCAACGACTTCCTGAACAAATCCGACCTTGTAGGCCCGCGCTGCGTTGAACTCGTCGCACAAGAACAGGTGATACATCGCATCTCCCCATCCGGCCCGTGTCAAGTATCGGAAATGGGCACCACCAAGGGGCGCAATCCCGCGCTTGGATTCCATCTGGCAGAATCGGGCATCGTCGGCTGCCACGACGATGTCGCCAGCCAGCATCATTTCGATACCGATCGTGAAACAGATCCCCTGCACTGCTGTCACGATCGGCTTACGACACCGGCTTTTCAGCGCGAACGCATCGATGTTGCCGGGCTTGATCTCGGCACTCTCGGCCTTGGGTCCGAAGAACTTCGGCATATCAAGGCCCGCCGTGAAGTCCGGGCCCTCGGCGCAGAGCACACCGACCCAGTAGTCGTCGGTGCGGTCCAGAAGCGTCATCGCATCCGACATCTGCGCCATCATCTGCGGACTGAACGAGTTCTTCTTCGCCACGTTGTCGATGATGATCTTGAAGACATGCCCGTGCACTTCGGTCCGGACTTGGCCGGGTTGGGTTTTAGTCTCGCTCATTTGCTGGTCTCCAAATGCTTGCAGACGACTGCACAACGACACGCAGGGTCCTCCCCGCCGATCGGCATACAGCCGACCATTATTTCCCAACCAGTTTGGAACGTTCGCCGAAACACCAGATACCGAAGATTTGAATAGCGCCTCTTCATCGGTGATTAGCTCAGTGCCGCGAACGCGGCCCGTTCGAAAGCCATGAGCTCTTCCGTCCGGCCGTCGCGTACCTTCAGCAGCCATTGAGGGTCCTGAAGCAGCGCCCGCCCTACCGCGACAAGGTCAAACTCCTCGCGGTCGAGCCGGCGGATCAACTCGTCGGGCGACGCCGGACGGGAGCTTTCTCCGCCGTATGCGGCGATGAATTCGCCGGTCAGACCGACTGACCCGACCGAAATCGTCGGTACTCCGGTCACCTTCTTGGCCCATCCGGCGAAATTCAGATCGGAGCCACCGAACTCCGGCTCCCAGAACCGGCGTTGGGAACAATGCAGAATGTCGACTCCCGCGTCGACCAGAGGTTTGAGCCAGGCTTCCAACGCCCGAGGCGTATCGGCCAGCTTTACTTCGTAGTCCTGCTGCTTCCATTGGCTGATCCGGAGCAATATCGGAAAATCCGCTCCGACCGACCTGCGCACCGCGTGGACGATATCGGCGGCAAACCGGGCCCGGCCGGGCAGATCCTTGCCTCCATAGGCATCCTCGCGGCGATTGGTACCCTCCCAGAAAAACTGATCGATCAGATAGCCGTGCGCCCCATGCAGTTCGACGGCGTCGAATCCCAAGCGCTTTGCCGCAAGCGCCGCATCGGCGAAAGCGCGAATGGCGTCTGCGATATCCTCTTCGCTCATCGGCTCGCCGAACTTCTTCTCCGGTCGCGACAGGCCGGACGGACTGTCATAGGCACCGGGAGGGGACCAATTCTGGGCGCGCGTGCGAACCGCTCCGACATGCCATAGCTGTGGAGCCATCAGGCCGCCCGCGGCGTGTACTTCCTCAACCACGCGGCGCCACCCGGCCAGTTCCTTCTCGCCATGAAAGCGGGGAACATCCGGATCGTTCAGGGATGCCGGGCGATCCACGCCCGTACCCTCCGATATGATGAATCCGACCGCTCCTTCGGCACGGCGGCGGTAGTACCGCGCGACCTCTTCGGTTGGAATTCCGCCGGGAGAGAACGACCGCGTCATCGGGGCCATCACGACCCGGTTCGGCAGCTTCAGCCCTTTAAGGTTGAAAGGCCGGAAAAGCACGTCGGTGACCATTTGCACTCCGTGAGTTAGAATTTCGCGCGAACTTTCCGACGCAAACTCAGCAAGCCGCGCCGTCCACTCTGGCTTCAACAGGTGAGCTCATTTTTGGCCCGCAGTGAGCACGTCCCCGAACTGCTCCCACGAACTTCCGGTCCAGCGCTGGAGCTGAAGCTGCGTGTACGCCATGCTATTCTCGGGACCTGTGTTGATCGTAATGCCCGGTATTACGGTGGGCAGCGACAGCCCGCGTATGCTCCGCGATTGCTTGACGATGTTCTCGCGCGAGAGATCGTTGCCGCACTGCTTGAGTAGCTGCTCCAGAATCTGTCCCTGCTGCGTCCCGAACACATAATTGGCATCGCCGATATCGGCGCCCGGAAGGTATTTGGCGAAATGGTCACGGTACCAATTGATGCCCGGGTCGTCGGCCCACTTCTTGTCATTCGGATCCTTGGTAACCGTCGCAGCGACGATGCCTATGGCCTTCTCTGGCCCCGCGGGGACAATGGTCGAAGAGACAGAGCTCGAAACGAAGTTGATCAGGAAGAGAGGCTTCCAACCGATCTCGTCGGCTTTCTTGATGGCTTGTGCTGCGAATTTTGGCGTGCCCGCGACCAAAAACGCTTCGGCGCCGGACGCCTTCAGCGACACAACGTGGGAATCAATCGTCGGCTCGGTCACCTCGTAAGAGGACACGATGACTTTCTTATCGAAATCGTCCTTCAGGTAGCCTTTGAATGCATTGACGAAGTCCTTACCCAAATCGTCGTTCTGATAGAGGATCGCTATCTTCGCGTCCGGACGGGTCTGAGTGATGTACTTCGCGTAAATTCGTCCCTCCGTATCGTAGCTCGGCAACCCCGTCGTGGTCATGGGAAATTCAGCAAAATTGGTGAACTTGGTGACTCCGCTGACCACGAAAAGATGAGGCACTTTCTTGGCGCTGACGTACTTTATGGTGGCACTGATGCCGGGGGTACCCAGCGGACCGAACAGGAAGGCGACCTCGTCGCTTTCGATGAGCTTACGGGTTTGCTCGACCGTCTTGGGCGGACTGTAAGCATCGTCGTAGGCGATGAGGTTTATCTTTCGTCCGTTGATGCCGCCCCGATCGTTTATAGAACTGACGTAAGCGATCAGGCCCTTTCCGGTATTACTGAGCGGCGAAGCGGGGCCGCTGAACGGAAAAGTCGCCCCAATCTTCACCTCGGACTCGGTGACCCCGGGCGTCTCCGCACGTGCGGGCGCACCGTTTATCGATGTCGCAAGCGCGACTGCTATCATGGTGTTCCTGAACATTGATCGCTCCCTCCGGCGACGAATGCGTCGCTCACAATTCTTTCCTTGAAAGGCTCCATTTCGATGTCGAACGCGTTTTCCCGGAATGCGTCAGCCAGCAGCCGCCGCATCGGACGTCTTGGCGCTCGTTCGCGCGATCGCCAGCTCGCGCAGTTTGTGTTTGAGTATCTTGCCGGTGGAGGCCGAAGGCAGAGCCTCGAGGACGACCACCTCGGTCGGACGCTTGTATGACGTGAGCTGCTGGGCGGCGTACGATTTCAGATCTTCCGTGCTGACGCGAGCACCACGCAACAGCTGCACGAACGCGACGACCTCCTCGTTGCCATCGACCGTTCGTCCCACGACAGCCGATTGCACGACCTGATCGTGCGCATTCAGAACCGCCTCCACCTCGGCGGGGTACACGTTGAAGCCGGAGCGGATGATGAGTTCTTTGGTGCGGCCGGCGATGTAGAGATGGCCCTCGCCGTTCACCCGGGCGAGATCCCCTGTGTTGAACCAGCCCTGGCTATCGATCGCAGCAGCCGTCAATTCCGGAGCGCGATAGTAGCCGAGCATCACGTTAGGACCACGAACGTGCAGTTCGCCCACTTCGCCGGTCGCCACCGTCCTGCCTTGCCCGTCCACGATCCGGTGCTCGATACCGGGAAGGAAGGGGCCCACCGACTCGTCGGAAACAGGATGATCTGATCGGACACCCGAGAGGCCCGGCGAACATTCGGTGATGCCATAGTTGTTCAAGAGCGGGATGCCGAACTCGTCCTCGATCCGCTTCTTGAGATCGAGGTCGAGCGGAGCGCCGGCGACGGACATGAGCCGCAACTTGCCTCGCTCGAGCCGCCGGATGCCCTTGACAGCCTTGTGTTCGAGCAGACGCTGATACGTGGCCGGCACACCGAACAGGCTGGTAATTCCCTCCTCGGCGATGGCATGAGCGAGCGCAGCGGGATCGGCCTTGGCGATGACGTGCAGGGTGCTGCCGTGCATCAGCGTTGAAATCAGCAGAATGGAATACCCGACGATGTGGGACATCGGCAGCACGCCGTAGATGCGGTCGGCCGGACGATTTTTGCGAAGCAGTCCCGAAACTCTCCCGGCAACGAGGAGGTTGCGGTGGCTCAACATGACCCCTTTCGGAGCGCCGGTGGTGCCCGAAGTGTAGAGAAGGCCCGCGACCTGGCGGGCGCCATCCCTCTCGACGGGTTCGGCTTGCGCGTCCTCGTTGAGAGGACCGACGCCGATTCCACCAAACGGCCCGACAGCGCCGATTTTTGCCCCGACGCGTTTGGCGTGATCGGCCGCTTCCTTCGAGAGGGCCGAATTGAATAGCGCGCGCCTGGCGCCGCTGTGCGTCCCGATCAAGTCGATCTCTCTGGCCGACAGGCGAGGATTCACCGCGATGCCCCACGCATCGAGCTTGCTCGCCGCGAACAGCATTGCCCCCAGAGCCACGCTGTTCTCGCTCGCGATCATCACGCGATCGCCAGGCCTGATCCCCAAATCGGAAAGATCCTTCGCCGCGGCGTCGACGGCCTCCGAAAACTGCCGGTAACTCCACGAACGCCCGCCTTCCACGAAGGCCGGATGATCCGGGATGTCCCGCACGAAGGGCGCATACACCTCGTGTACTCTGGAAGGCAGGCCGTCCAGCAATTCGGCCGCGGTGAACTCGTCCACGCTACTCATGCCATTCCTCCCTGGTGCCTCCTTTTCGGAAGCGCGGCGCGGCCGCCTTCAAACGGGCAGGTCCGTCCTTTCAGTCCATCAGCAGATCGAGTAAATCGTTCTAAAATAGAACTGTCAAGTTTTGACCGTTGCCTTCGCTGTCACAGGAGACGATGAGCACCGTCACTTTCCTTCAATTCCTATTTGGAATTCTATGGATGTAGGACGTTGGAGAAATCAGTCAGATAAGGCGTGAGGAACCGCAGTGCCCGTTGACGTGCACAGTCCCGGTCCGGCGCTCGCTGAGGTTTGCTGATCCTGCCTGACGGTCCGGACCGCCGCATTCGGGCAGTTGCGCGACCTTTCATTGGATTCACTCCACCGCTTCGGCCGATTGCAGTAGTGGATAGTCGGTGTAACCGGCCGCGCCGCCACCTGCGAACGTCGCGCGATTGTAGGCATTGAGCGCTGCGCCGAGTTGCAGACGGCGCGGCAAATCCGGGTTGGCGATGAAGTGCCTGCCGAAAGCGACGGCGTCGCCCTGGCCAGCGCGGATCGCAGCGTCGGCCGACGGACCGATGAAGCCGCCCGCGAGAATCAATGTTCCGGGCCAGAACCGACGCAAATCATGGATCGCGAGCGGCGCGCCGGCTTCACCGGCATCGGTGTCGCGGGCTTCGATCATGTGAACGTACGCGAGATCGAGAGGAGCCAGCCGGCTCAGGACATGGCTGTAGAGTCCGATTGGGTCCGCGTCGCCGACGTCGTTAAATGTACCGAAAGGCGACAACCGCACGCCGACGCGATCAGCGCCCCAGACCTCGACCAGCGCGGTCATCACGTCCATCAGCAGACGGGACCGATTTTCGACCGAACCGCCATAAGCGTCCGTGCGGCGATTGGCCTTGCTGTGAAGAAACTGCTCGATCAGGTAGCCGTTTGCGCCGTGGAGCTCGACGCCGTCAAATCCTGCGGCCAGCGCGTTGCGCGCGCCTTCGCGGTAAGCCTCGATGATTCCCGGAATCTCCCCGATCTCAAGTGCGCGGGGGGTCTCGAATGGCACCATCTGGAACGACGGCGTGAACGACTTGCCGGCAGGTGCAATCGCCGATGGAGCCACCGGCAGCGCGCCGTCCGGCTGGAAGCTGGTATGGGACACGCGTCCAACGTGCCAAAGTTGCATGAAAATGACGCCGCCCTTGGCGTGCACTGCATTCGTGATCTTCTTCCATCCTGCGATCTGTTCCGCCGAATGAATGCCGGGCGTCGCCGGATAGCCTTGCCCGGAAGGCGTGACCTGCGAGGCCTCGGTAACGATCAGACCGCCAGCCGACGCGCGCTGTGAATAATACTCAGCTCCGAGATCCGTGGGCACATTGCCGGGGACCGCCGCGCGCATGCGCGTGAGGGGCGCCATCACCACACGATGCGAGAGCGTGTAGCGGCCAAGCTTGAGAGGGGCGAAGAGGTGCGCTGAACTCATGGGAAATCCTTTGGGTGCGGACGGCTAGCCTGCGATCGGCAGGCAACTCTCGTAACGTTCTGGTTGGGCTTGAAACTGGTTGGACAACGCGCGCCGTGCCGCGCAATCGTCACGGCGGAAATCACGCGTTAACATCGACGACCGTGCGGCCCTGCACTTTTCCCGCGAACATTCGTCGCACGACATCGGGGACCTCCGTGAGGCCGACGACCTGTGTGGTCCGCGCCAATTTTCCCAGATCGAGATCGCGTGCCAGCCGCGACCAGGCCTCGATCCGCACCTCCTGCGGGGCATTGACCGAGTCGATCCCGGCAAGAGTGACATTGCGCAAGATGAAAGGCAGGACCGTTCCGGGAAGATCCACGCCTTGAGCAAGGCCGCAGGCTGTGACCACGCCGCGATACTGCGTCTGAGCCAGTACATTCACCAGGGTATGGCTGCCGACGGAATCGACTGCGCCAGCCCAACGCTCGCGCGAGATCGGGGCGCCCGGCTCCGAAAGCGTCCGCCGATCGATGATTTCAGCGGCGCCGAGATCCCGCAGATAAGCGGCTTCTTCGAGACGTCCCGTCGACGCAACGACGCGATAGCCGAGGTCGGACAGTATTGCGACGGCGATCGAACCGACGCCGCCATTGGCGCCGGTAACCAGAACGTCGCCGCGCTGCGGTGTGAGGCCGCCATGTTCGAGTGCCAACACAGACAGCATAGCTGTATAACCCGCCGTGCCGATCGCCATTGCATCTTTTGTTGAAAATGGCGCCGGGATCTTCACGAGCCACTCGCCCTTCAACCGCGCCCTCTGGGCGTACCCGCCGTGATGGGTCTGGCTTAGCGCCCAGCCGTTGGCGACGACGCGGTCTCCGACCGCAATGCCCGGATAGGATGATGCCTCGATCGTCCCAGCCAAATCGATACCGGGGATCAGGGGAAACTGGCGAATGATCTCCCCGCGTCCGCTAATGGCGATAGCATCCTTGTAGTTCACGGTTGAATAATCGACCGCAACCGTAACGTCGCCGGGCATGAGATCTTGTTCGTTCATTTCGACCACGCTGGTCGAAATCTTCTCATCTGTCTTTGCTGCCAGCAGTGCCTTGAACGCCATCGCAATATCCTCGGGTCCGTGTTCGCTGTCGACGGACCTAGGCGCGCGCCTCCCAGAGCTCAAGAAGGCACAATTAACGCGGGTACTATCATTTATGAACGTATCGCCCCTCGTCCAGGCACCGCCTTACATTGCGACGTGATGCCCCGAAGCGCGAGCAGCGAGTCCTGGCATATTGAATGCAGGACGTACATATTGTAGTACGGTCATCATGTGATATGACTACTCTGATCTGAGAGCCTGTTCTGCAATGGCGACGAACGCGTCAGGTTTAGGGAGGTATCCGGTGCGCCCCAGAAGGTTTGACGCCAAAAGCGGATGTGCCGTGGGAGTGACGCTGTCCGTGATCGGTGGGCTCTGGAAGCCGCTGATCCTGTTTCATCTCTTTGCCGGCAAGAAGCGGTTCATGGAGCTGTCCCGAGCGATCCCTAACGCCACGCAGAGAATGTTGACCCTTCAGCTGCGTGAACTGGAGGCCGATGGTGTCATCGTGCGCCATGCGTATCCGCAGATTCCGCCGAGGGTGGAATATGAAATCTCTCCCTTCGGCCAGAGCCTTAGTCCCATACTCCTTTCGCTTCGGAGGTGGGGCCAACACTACGAAGATTCAATCGAAGGCACTGCTTTGCAGCAGCCAGCACTTGACGCGCAGCGGTCAAACGCTTGCTCGCACACATGAAAGCGTAGCGAAGGCCGCAGCATTCAGTTCGCCTCCCTCCCGTGCGCCTCGGCTGCACGGCCGATGTACTTGGCTGAAAATCAGTAAATTTCCGACCTAAATGACGTCGTGTGAATGCGTCATGATCTCCAAGGCGATCCTGCGCGTGTCGGCCGTTTCGAGAAAATAAGACTACACCTTGCGCGCGGACCAGATGACTCCATATACTTGAGTACTCATCAAATGGAGCGAATTCATGTCTGACAATTCATCGAGCAAACCCGTCGCAGTCGTCACGGGAGCTTCGGCTGGGATCGGCGCCGTATACGCGCGGCGTCTGGCCGCCCGAGGCTTCGATCTCATGCTCGTCGCACGCAGAGCCGACCGCCTGGCCACGCTTTCCAAGGAAGTTCAGGAAAAACACGGCACGAAGGTCGCAATCGTCGCGGCGGATCTCACCGATGCCGCCGACCTCGGTCGCGTCGAGCAGCACCTGGCGGCGGAAAAGCGGATCACCATGCTTGTCAACAATGCCGGCAGCGCCAAGCTGGCGCCGATGTCTGCCACCTCGACCGACGAGGCAGCGTCGATGATCGCTTTGAACATCACCGCCCTGACGCGGCTTACGCAGGCAGTCCTTCCGAATTTCCTGGAGAGGAACTCCGGCTCGATCATTAATGTGGCTTCGGTACTTTCACTGCATTCGCTGCCGATCAGCAGCGTCTACAGCGGCACCAAGGGCTATGTTCTCAATTTCAGCCGCGGCCTCCAGGCGGAATTGGCAAATACCGGAGTCACGGTCCAGCTGGTGCTTCCCGCCACAACCTCGACCGAGCTTTGGGACATCGCCGGCGTTCCGCTGTCGCAGTTGAACCAGTCCTCGATTATGACGGCGGAGAACATGGTCGACGCGTCGCTCGCTGGGTATGATCGGGGCGAAGCCATCACGCTTCCCTCTGTCGACGACGCGCGCCTGTGGGAGGCCTATGACGCCGCTCGCGGCGGCCTTGTCGCGGCCTCGCAGACGGGACGACCCGCATCGCGTTACGGCGTGAACTGACGGGCCCACGCCGGCCCTCACCGGCATCAATCGCATCGCCGTTCCGGTGCTGAATGCAGCCCGGAACGGTCCTCCGGGAAGCGGGGTCGAGGAGCCGGATCTTGCCGCGACCGCGGTAAAAGGGCATTTAGGTGTCATGGGCACGACAACCAGGAAATCGTCCGGGAGGCTGGACGTCAGCGAGGCATTGACGGGCCTACAGCAGGTCGCCTGCACGAACACGGCGTTGCGGCGCGCCTCGCGCCGCCTCGGTCAACTTTACGACGAAGCATTGGCTCCGACCGGACTGCGCGGAACACAGGTCAGCCTGCTGACGCAGATCGATGCAATGACTTTGCCGACGAATCGAGGCAATGCTGCCGGGCCGACGCTTCAGGAGCTGGCATCCCAGCTGTCTCTGCGCGTCTCCGGCATCACGCACGCTCTGACGCCGTTGGTCCGCGACGGGCTGGTCGAGCTGATGCAGGACGCGCTCGACGCGCGCGTGAAGCACGCGCTGCTGACGTCCAAAGGCAGAACGCGCCTGGGAAAGGCGATAGAGCATTGGGCGATTGCCAACCGTCACGTCGAAAAGATCATGGGAAGCGCGAAAACGGCGAAGCTCCGTGAACTAGCGGATCAGATATCCACAGAGAGATTCGATCTGTCCGCCGAGCTTGGGATTCCCTCGCGCAAGCGTAAGACGAAAGCGGCAGTCTGAGCGGGCCTGCTTTGGTTCATGACAATAGCTCGATGGACGTCGGGCGAGCATCTCAAACATTGCTCAGACGTAGTTGCGCTCCAACGCTGCTAACTACCATTTCTCGACCCACGGCCGGAGCACGACTTCGAACGCCCAGGTCGACCTATGCTGCCGATGAAGCTGCAGATAGATTTTCGCGATATGGTCGGGGTCTGCCATATTGTCGTCGACAGTTGTCCCCGCCAGCCGGTGCGCGCGAGTGCCGTCTTCCTGGGTCCAGCCAATCGCGGCGTCGATCGGCACATTCGCTATGTGGATCCCCTGCGGCATGAGTTCTCTCGCCATGCTTTGCGCAAGTCCCGACTTGGCGTGACATGCCATTGCAAAGGCGCCACTTGATGGGAAGCCTTTGAGCGCCGCGCTGGCGTTCGTGAAGATGATCGTTCCTCTCGCGCCGTTGGCGTCGGGTTCGTTTGCGAGCATGAGCCGAGCTGCCTGTTGACCGACCAGAAACGCGCTGAACGCCGAGTTTCGAACAGTTTCGAGCACCATGACCGGGTCGGCTTCGATCACGTTCTTGCGGAAGATCCCGGGGACCCGGCCATCGATGTTATGCACGACGAGCCTCGGGTTCCCGACGTCTTGAACGATATTCTCGAAAAGCCGTGCCACGGCTGTTGGTTCGCTTGCATCGCAGGCATATCGACGCACGCCATGCGTCTTCTCGAGAATCTCAAGGACCCCTTTGTCAGGATTTCTGGCCGCGACGCAGACATGCATGCCGTTTTCCGCGAATAGCCTGGCGCAACTCGAGCTGATACCCGGACCGCCGCCGACAATGAGTGCAACGTCCTTTACAGAAGTTTGGGTGTCGCGGCTGGATTGAGTCATGCTGCTTCCTCGGATGCGTTTGGTGCCTGGCGAGCTTTCCGATATCAACTCTGTAGATCTATCTCTTCAGTGGTTCATTGCTGGTATGGTTGCTCTTCCCGTGGGTTTCCCCAATTGTGACCGAAGTGCCCTCACCTCGGCCTCGAGATGGATCAAAACGCGTGCCCCAAGTGCAAGCCGATAGTCACCATAAGGATCATCAAGGGTACAAAGAAGATCGAGGAAGGCTCGCGACTTCTCGGTCAGTCGGGACGCTAATGTTCGGATTGCGGTGCACATGGATATTTCCTCCTGACGTGCCCTGGAGCGCCCGCAGATGGTGGCGCCCTCCGGTAGGAAGGCGCGGCGCGTTTACTCGGCCAGGAACTGGATGGCGTGTTTCAGAAATCTGTCGGGATACTGGAACTGCGCCCCGTGACCGGCATCGGGGTAGACGATTAACTGAGCATTCGGAATGTTCTGAACCATGTGCCAGGAGTTGATCGTGGCGATCATGACATCATTGATACCGTTGATGACCAAAGTCGGCTGGGAGATTTCACTCAGATGGGCGAATGGCTTTTCCTGGTCGAGCGGTGCGACAAAGGCCGTGTTCGCGGCGATCTGAGCCTGCATTAATTCTGGCGAACTCGGCGGATCCTGATCCTTGCGCTGGTGACGGCGCTTCCAGAAGTCGCGGCCGGCCTGTTTGGCCGCTTCGGACGGACCGAAGAACAAGAACAAGAAGTCATCGACGGTTGGAACTGGTCGAGGCGCGGCCTCAAAGATCTTCGGATTAGGATCGGGATTTCCACCGCGCGGCTGAGTGCCGAGCAGCATGAGCTTACGGACGAGATCGGGATGACGCCGTGTCAGATCCTGCGCCACCATCCCCCCGAGCGAGAAGCCCGCGACGTCGACCCTGGAAAGACCGAGCGCGCGGATCACCTTTGCCGCGTCATCCGCCATGTCCTCGATGAGGGTGCGCGGCACGCCTGTTGACGATGCGCAGCCCCGGTAATCGTACAAGATCACCTCGCGGCCCGCTGCCAGTCCGTCGGTCATGAGGGGGTCCCAATGATCCATGCCACCGCGAAAATGTTGAAGGAAGAAGAGTGGAGGCTGTCCCGACCCCGGATTGCCCCAGCGACGATAGGCGAAACGGTCACCCTCCACCTCGATGATGCGGGTCGGTGCGGTGAGATGCGTGTCTGCCATGATGTGCTCCTTGGGATGACGGCTGCAAGATGATTATCATCATATTATCGAGAAGACTGTTGGAGCGGCGATGTCGCAGCGCGGCACCGCAAATCCGGTGAGGCTGCTACGGCTTCGGGTCCGCGACCGTGATGACGACCTTACCCCTCGCACGCCCGGTCTCGACATAGGCCAGCGCCTCCCCGGTCTCCTCAAACGGAAAGACCTTGTCCACGATCGGACGGATCACGCCGGATTCGATCAGGGACGTGATTTCCCTCAACTGCTGCCCCTGCGCACGCATGAACAGGAATGCGAAGCGCACACCTAGGCTTTTGGCTTTCTTCCGCGCACCGCGGCTAAGCAGGCGCGTTACAAGCCTCAGGAACAGGTTCAACCCTAGTTCCTTGGCGAAATCGGGATCCGGCGGCCCCGAAATCGAAATGAGGAGGCCACCGGGCTTGAGCACGCGCAGGGATTTTTCAAGCGTCTTGGCGTCCTGGCTGTGCAGGACCAGATCGTAGCCCGACAAGACCTTCTCGAAATCCTGCGTCTTGTAGTCGATGACCAAATCCGCACCGAGGCTTCTGACCAGCTCGACGTTTCTCGTGCTCGTCGTGGTCGCAACTGTCGCCCCGAGATGCTTCGCGAGTTGTATGGCAAAAGTTCCGACACCGCCGGAGCCGGCCTGAATGAAGACCTTCTGTCCAGGCTTCAACTTGGCCACCTCGACCAGCGCCTGCCAGGCGGTCAGCCCCACCAGCGGGATGGAGGCGGCTTCGTCCATGCTGATGTTCTTGGGCTTTAGCGCCACGTCGGTTTCATTCACGGCAATGAATTCCGCGAACGTTCCGATCCGATGATCGCGCGGTCGTGCATAGACCTCGTCGCCCACCTTGAACCGCCCGACTTTGCTGCCAACCTTGGTGACTATCCCGGCAACATCGTGCCCCAGAACGAAAGGCGGACGATACGGCAGTATGAGCTTGAATTCTCCGTCCCTGAGCTTGGAGTCCAGAAGGTTCACGCCAGTTGCACGAACGCGAACCAGGACATCATCGTCGCGCAACTCCGGCTCTGGCACGTCGGCCAAGCGCAGCGCACCTTTCTTTTTGTATCTGTCGACAACGAATGCCTTCATGGCTTCTTCTCCGATTTGAAATCCGATTGCGGGATCAGGCGCCGAGGAAGGACAGGGCCTTCGGTACGAAATCGGCGTAGTACTGAAAAATCCCGCCATGCCCGGCATCTTCGTAGATAACGAGTTGCGCGCCCGAGATACGGCGCGCCATATCGATGCTGTTGGCAGTCGGCACCATGATATCATTGTCGCCATTCGCGATCAGTACCGGGATCCGAATGCTTCCGAGATCCTGAGGCGCTTGCTGGCCCCAGTTCTTGATCGCCTTGAGTTGCCGCAAGAAGGCTTCCGGTGTGGGCCCTTTGTCCCGATCTGCCTTGCGCTCCTTCAGCCGCTCAAGAAAGGCTGTTGCGGCTCGGCGACCGTTGGCCGTGGACGTGAAGAACAGGTAGAATTTTGGGTCTCGCAGTGTCAGCAAGCCCTTGATCATCAAAGGCCAGGACACTGGTCCCACCTTGTCGATACCAGTGCCGCCTGCCGGGCCAGTGCCGGTCAAAATGAGCTTTCGCACCAGGTCCGGCGCCTTCAGCGTAATATCCTGCGCCACAAATCCGCCGAGGGAAAAGCCAAGCAGATCGACCTTTTCGAAGCCCAGCGCGCGGATGAGAGCAATCGCATCCCTCGCCATTTCGTCAACGGTAACGGGCGCTTTCCCGCCTGACACGCCGATACCTCGGTAATCGGTCGCGATCACACGATGCCTGGTAGCGAGGCCATCGACAATCCGCGGGTCGAAATTGTCGAGAACCGCGCCCCAATGGTTGAGAAGGATCAACGGCACGCCGGCGCGGGGACCGATATCGCGATAGGCAAAAGCCGTTCCTGCAGCACTGATCGAAAGATTAGGCGCATCGACATAGCGCACGACCGATCCGGTGTGACTGACATAACTGGTCATCGCTTACTCCATTGTCCGGCTCGGACCGGAAATCCTAAGATGCAGGGATATTCGGTCGGATGGCGCAGCTCCCTGCTTGCGCGCCACGACGCCGGCTACGCTGGCGAGTGACGTATCGGGACGGAACAAGCCGGGGACAGACATTAAGAAAGTGCCGCTACCCTGCCCTTGCGCGGTAGCAGGAGCCTTGCCGATGCCAGCCGACACGCCGGCGAGAAACGCGGTCTTCTGGCGCGCCCTGGCCTTCCTCATCGGCATCCTTTGGCGAAACAAGGTCTCCTTGGACGGTTCGGAAGTGTCACTTGTCCCACTTTTTTGATGACGTCCGTCATCTTAACTGATAGATGACGATCGTCATGAATAATGTCAAGCGGAGTTTTTGCGAATCTGACACCGCTCGGCCGCGGCCGGTTGGGACCGCCAGAAGAAAGTCCGGTCCTGCTACCAACGGAGTGAGCAAACCATGAGGGTGTCACGAGAAAAGGCGCAGGCGAACCGCGAACAGATTATCGAGACTGCGGCGCGCCTGCTGCGTGAGCATGGTTTCGACGGCATCGGCGTCGCCGACATCATGAAAGCAGCGGGGCTGACTCATGGCGGCTTCTATCGCAACTTCGCTTCAAAGGACGATCTGGCGGTCAAGGCCAGCGAACATGCGATGGCGGATACGATAGCGTTGCTGAAGAATGGGCTGGCTCAACAGCAGCCTCAAGATCCGTTGCGTGCGGTGATCGAAAGCTATGTATCGTCGGCCCATCGCGACGATCCAGGTTCCGGATGCATTCTGCCGGCGTTGGCGGCGGACGCCGCGCGCCGCGATGATCCTGCTCTGCGCGCCGTCTTCATTACGGCGATCCAATACTATCTCGACCAGATTGCGAAACTGTCATCCGCGAGCCCAGGGGCTGCAGGCAGCAGACATCCCGCAGCCATCCTGTCGGAGATGGTAGGCGCTGTCATATTGTCTCGGGTGATTGCGAACGACCCTCTGGCTGAATCGCTGGTTGCTGCCGTCGTGGCGGATATTGCCGGACCATCTCCTGGACGCGCATCGGACGAAGAGTGACGCAGCGCGCCGGCGGCCCGTGTTTCCCGTCGGAGGAGCGTCACCAGTTTTCGCGGAACGGCCGCAGTTCCGTGAGGAATGACCAAGCCGATCGGTCCTGACCGTAGAGATGGTACAGTTCGTCGGCGATGGCGGCGGGTTTGATGAAGAATTCATCCGGCCTGTCGCTCATTCGCGCGCGCATTCGGGGCGTGTCGATCACGGCATCGATCAGAAGATAGGCGACGTGCACGCCGTGAGGTCCCATGTCACGCGCGATCGACTCGGCCAAAATACGCTGCGCCGCCTTTGTCGGAGCGAAGCCTGCGAAATTGGCTTTGCCCCGGATCGAAGACGTGTTTCCGGTCACCAGGATCGCGCCCTTGCCCCGGTCAATCATGTCGGGAGCCACTTCGCGCGCGAGATACAACAAGCCCATCACGTTGACATCGAAATTACCCTTCAGCATCTTCGGCTCGATTTCGCGAAAGCTTCCCCAACCCCCGCCTACTGCGTTGTGGACGAGAACTTCAGCTGGGCCGAAGCGGCGCTTCACATCAGTGACTACGGTCCGCACCTGGCTCTCGTCCGCGACGTCGCAGGTCATCGCGTGGACATCGGGTAGCTCTTGCGCAAGGCGATTGATGAGCTCCGCTGAACGGGCAAGCGCGATCACGCGTAACCCGCCAGCAGAGAAGCGCTTGACGATGGCAGCTCCGGTGCCCGGCCCGACCCCGGTCACGATCGCGATTGGTTTCTCGGTCATTTGAACTCCCTCCGCGCTATTGTCCGGCTGCTCTCAAATGAATTCGCTCGGACTGCGACTGATAGGCGGCCGCCTCCTGCGCAGACACCAGGGCCAAACGAACTGCAACGTTCTTGTGGTAGGGCGTACCCGCGATGGGATCACGGTTGCCGCTCTCGGTGAGCAGATTGATGCGTGGCCCGTTGATCAGACGCTCTCCGTCCGACGTGGGGTATGCCTGACCATAGCCGTGCGGCAGCGCCAGCTGGCCGTTTCGCATGGCGTCATCGACCTTGCAGCGGACGACGAGCCGGCCGACCACGGATTCCACGGCGACCCAGTCACCATCCTCTGCGCCCAGCTTTCTCAGATCGTTGGAATTGATCAGCATGGCGCCATCCGGATCCTCGCGACGCCATGCGGGATCGCGAAAGATCTGGTTGGCATTGAACATGCGGCGGCCACCAGCTGCCAACATGAACGGAAACTCCTTTGGCGCTCCCGCCGCCTGGGCATCGAGACGCGCCAGCCATTCCAGCATCTGCGGGATGGCCAGCCGAACCATGCGATCCGAATGGCTGATCAATGACCAGACCTCGTCATAGTCGTGCTGGGTAATCGCTGTGCCCTGTCGGTTGGCCACGATTGTATCGAACAGGAGATCGCCGAGCTGATGATCCGCCACGTCGTCCAACGCGCCGATCGCTCGCCGCACCGCTTGGGGCGACCGCTTCGCACAAGCCAGTGCCGCGCTCCACAACGGCGCAGCGGCCGCCGTGCCATCGGGAAGCGTCTGCCCAAGCGTATGGTAAAGCACCAAGGCAGCGACTGCAGCGGCGGAGGGGTTTTCTGCAATGAAGATACGAAAGGCGCCTGCGAACTCGGCTCGGGAACGCCGCGCCGCCTCCCGCAGGGGCGCCAGCACATTGTCACCTGGTAGAAGCCCCAAGGCGATCGCAAGCCGCGTGTAGATCTCGGGCTCCGGCAAAGTGCCGGCGAGGGGCGGCAAGACGTTCGCACGAACGTGAAAATAGTTCGTCGGGAACTCGAAGTTGAACAAGGTGAATTCTGTTTTTTCAAATTGCGAAGATGCCGGGAGAACGTAATGCGCGAGCCGCGCGGTTTCCGTCATCGCAACGTCAACCACGACGCACAGGTCGAGCGAGCGCAGCGCGCGTTCTACCGCCTCGGTGTTTGCCGCCGTGTTGGCGGGGTTGGAACTGTCGATCCAGGCGCAACGCAACCGGTCGGGATGGTCGTTGAGCACCGCTTCGGGGAAAATGTTGGGCGGCAGCAAGCCCCCAATGATCGCGTCACCGGTCGGTACGAACGTCTGGTTTGGAGAATTGCCCCATAGCGGTTGGAGCCAGCTATGCAATTGGTTGGTGCCTTTACGGCCGAAATTGCCGGAAAGCATGATCAAGAGCTTTTCGAGATAGGAGTTGAGCGTCGAGTTGATGCCCTGCTGGATGCCAAGCTCGACCCGCACCACCATCGCCTTCGCCGCTGCGATCATCGCGGCGCAACGCTCCACATCCGCGATCGAGACATCGGCGGCGGCGGCCCATTCTTCAACGGGAATGTCTAGTAGCGCCTGCCTCACTTCTGCGAAGCCGATCGTGTGCTCCTGAATGAACGCGTGGTCGATGCGGTCGGACCGGACAAGCGTGGCCAGCAGCGCGCCAAGGAGAAACGTGTCGGCGCCTGGACGAACTGCGAGATGCAGATCCGCCATTTCGGCGGTTTCGGTTCGCCGGGGATCAATGACGATCAGCTTACGTGCGGGATCCTTGCGGATTTGATTGAGATGATCGCGCGCATTGGGGAAGCCGTGCGCGATCCAGGGATTTGCACCGATGACAAGTAAGAGATCGCAATGATGTACGTCTTCGGCAGTATGGCACGTCTGGCTCCCGAACATGTGGCCATTGACCCAGAAGTCGCCGGTTTTCTCCTGCGAGAGGGCGTTGAAGACGCTGCGCGAACCCAGCGCGCGCAATAATCCGCTGGCATAGGCGCCGCCGGCGTGATTGCCCTGCCCGCCGCCGCCGTAAAGGGCAATACTCTTGCCGCCATGCTTGTCGACGATGTCTCGCAGCCGCGCCGCGATTTCCGAGATCGCTACATCCCACTCGATTTCGTCGAAGCCGCCGTCCGTGCGCCGACGTAGCGGCTTCGTTAGCCGATCCCTGTGATGCGCATAATATGGAATCCGGGCCGCCTTATTGCAGAGATAGCCCTGTGATTTCGGGCTCGAACGGTCGCCTCGCACCTTCTCGAGGCGCTCGTCGTTCACGAAGACCTCGATCCCGCAATTGATGTAACACAGGTTGCAGGCTGTCTTGAGCCACTTGCCAGCCATGATGGTGACCTCCCTTACTTTTGTGTTTTTTCGCGACGCGTTACCTTCATGGCCCGTCGCTGGGGCTTCCGAATCCGGCCTCCGGCGGTCCGACGTCCGGCATCGAGAATGCAGTCGGAAAGTTTCCCCACGCCGACGGCACGCGACAGCACGATCGATCCGACCATGGTTGCGATAGCGCCCGCCGCGACTTGGCGTGCCTGTCGAGGTTGAGACTCACCGGGAAGCAGCTCGACAAGGACATCGATCATCATCTCCAGTCTGGAAGCCAGGGCCTGCTGCTCGCTCGGGCCAGATCGAGCTACGTCGACGGCCAGGGTCGGAAGCGCGCAACCCTGTTTGGGGTTGTCGCGATGCCGAGGACTGAGATAATCGGCGATTAGCGCCTCGAAGCGCTCGCCGTTGGGCTTCCCGCTCGCCAGCTTTTTCCAGCGCTCGGTCATTTGGTCCATTGCAAAAGCGATCGCTTCGCCAACGAGGGCGGCGCGTGACTCGAAATGGTTGTAGAAGCCGCCGTGCGTCAGACCCGCAAGCTTCATCAAGTCGACGACACTGAGTCCTTTGGCACCCTTCTGGCGCAAACCGTAGGAGGCATTTTCAACGATCCGACTGTGGGTTTGACGCCTGTGGTCTTCGACGTATCGCATCGCCACTCCGTTCAAGGTCTTAAGGACATCGGCTGTAGAAACCGTCCTCCGTCTCCTCCGAGCAATTTCTGGAACCGCGCTTCCTGATGGTCACGGCAACATTTCATTGCAATGCCGGCCATCTTATATGACTATCATCATATAACAACTACCATCAGCAGGAGCGTTCGCCATGGCCGTTGCTTCCGACCCCGTCGTCATCCTTTCCGCCGTCCGCACACCGCTGGGCCGCTTCATGGGCGAGTTGTCGCCTCTCAGCGCCCACAAGCTCGGCTCTCACGTGATCGGTGCGGCGCTCGAAAGGGCCAAGCTTGCGCCCGAACGGATCGACGAAGTTTTTATGGGCAACGTGCTCCCGGCCGGACAAGGTCAGGCGCCGGCACGTCAGGCGGCCCGCGGCGCCCATTTGCCGGATGCTACCGGCGCCACCACCGTCAACAAGGTCTGCGGTTCCGGCATGAAGGCGACCATGCTGGCGCACGACATCATCAATGCCGGCTCAGCCGAGATTGTATCGTCCGGCGGCATGGAGAGCATGAGCAATGCGCCCTATCTGCTGGCCAAGGCTCGCGGCGGTTACCGCGCTGGCCATGACCGCATCATCGATCACATGATGATGGACGGTCTGGAAGATGCTTACGAGACAGGCCGCTCGATGGGAGATTTCGGCGAGGCCACTGCGGAGGCCTATCAGTTCACCCGCAAGGATCAGGACGCCTACGCAATGGAGACGCTCACCCGCGCCCGCAAGGCGGTCGAGGGCGGCGCGTTCAGGGCCGAGATCGCGCCGATCACGCTGACTGAAAAGGCCGGGCCGCGCATCATCGCGAACGACGAACATCCACTGAAGGTGGATCCCGCCAAGATCCCCGGATTGAAAGCAGCTTTCCGCGCCAACGGCACCATTACGCCGGCCGCCTCCTCCGCCAATGCCGATGGCGCCGCGGCTATCATCCTCGCGAAACGCTCCCTCGCGGATCGCGACGGCCTGCCCGTGCTGGCCGAGATCAAGGGCCACGCCACCCACAGCCAGGAACCGCAATGGTTCACTACAGCGCCGATCCCGGCCATTCGCAAGCTGCTGGACAAGGTCGGCTGGAGCGTTGGCGATGTTGATCTGTTCGAGATCAATGAGGCCTTTGCGGTGGTGGCGATGGCGGCTCAGAAGGATCTCGGCATCCCCAGGGAGAAGCTGAACGTCAATGGCGGGGCGTGCGCGCTCGGTCATCCGATCGGTGCCACCGGCGCGCGCCTGATCGTGACTTTGTTGCATGCGCTCGAAGCCCAGAACCTCAAACGCGGCGTCGCGGCGTTATGCATCGGTGGCGGTGAAGCCACCGCCATTGCGATCGAGCGCGTCGCCCGCGGATAGCACAGGCAACCCAGCGAACACGGCTCGGCGAGCGGCGCGAACCGTGTCGCTCGCCGTCTTGTAACCTGCCTATCCCTCGGCGCGAAAGTTCACATGGCTGACCAAACAATCAAGACCGCGCCGCTGGACGTTCCCGGCACCACCGCCTTGCCCATCGCGGTCCTTTCCGCCCTGGCTGCCATGGGAACGCTTGCGACCAACATCTTGCTGCCTTCGCTGCCACAAATTGCAATCTCATTGAATGTCACGAGCGCGGCGGTCACATCCGCCATCACCGTCTTTCTTGCGGTGTTCGGGTTGGGCCAGCTGGCGGTCGGACCGCTTTCGGATCGCTACGGAAGACGCTGGCCAGTCTTGATTGGATTTGCCGTGTTCTTCGCCGGCAGCGTCTGGTGCGGCTTGGCAAACGACCTGCCTGGTCTTTTAGTCGGCCGGGCAGTTCAGGCTGTGGGCGCGTGCGCCACGTCAGTGCTGTCTCGTGCCATCGCCCGGGACATGTTCAGTGGGGCCGCATTGGCACGCGCGTTGGCGCTGATCATGATCGCAATGTCCGCCGCCCCCGGGTTCTCGCCGTTGCTTGGCGGCGCACTCGACCACAGCTTCGGCTGGCGCTCCGAATTCGCACTCGTCGCCGCCTTTGCCGCTGTTGGTGCCATCGCCTACGGCATCGTGCTCGGCGAAACCCACCATTCGACCCGCACCCCGCTCAATCCGGTCGCCATCGTCAGGACCTATACAGGCCTGATTGGCGATCGTCGTTTCGCTGTACCGGCTGCAACCGCGAGCCTGATCATAGGCGGCTTGTTCTCTATGTTTTCGGCTGCACCCCGTTTATTCATTGAAGCGCTGCATTTCACGCCGATCCAGCTCGGCCTTTTCTTCGCCGGCACCGTCTTTATCGTATTCGCCGCCGGTATGCTGGCGACAAAATTGGCACCACGCTACGGGCTCGATCAACCGATCAGGGCAGGACTGTGGGCGACGGCCGCCAGCAGCGTAGCGATCCTGCTCATCTCGATAACCAGCCCCACTTTCCTGCCGTTTCTGGGCGCAATGAGCGTATTTCTCCTCGGCATGGGCGTTGTCAGTCCACTGGCCACCGCGCGGGCGCTCTCTCCATTCGGGGAGAAGGCCGGCGCCGCCTCGGCCCTGCTGGGTTTCTGGCAGATGATGAACGCCGCAATCGGAGTATGGCTTGCTGCCACCGTGTCGCATGAAGCAATGTTGGCGCTGGGCGTCGTGTTAAGCGCGTTTTCACTGCTGGCGCTTGGCCTGTACGCATGGAGCCCGAGATCTTGATGGGCCTGCGACCGGGCACAGGGCATCGCGAATGACCACATCACCCCACGCACGTCCATGCCTGGGCATAGCCTTTGTCAGGACATCCGACAGAAGGTCTCTTTCGACAAAGATCTGAAGACAAGCGGCGTGACGGCGCCTCGCAAGCTGCGTTTAGCGGCGGCGACCCGCTTTACCCGCGGGCCTGGTGCGGCTTTTTGGCCGAAATCCAGGTCAACGCCGGTATGGCTCACCTAAAGCCGCGGGCGCCAACTGACGTCCGACCAGGCCGCCAACGGCCAAGAGCGCCAGCAGATACGGCAGCATGATCAAGAGCGCGTTGGGCACAGCAACCCCGAGCGCCGGCAGTTGGAATTGCAACGCGGTTGCGGCACCAAACGGGAGGCAGGCAAGCGTAGTTCCGCCGATGCGCCACCGGATTTGTTCTGTGGAGGAAATTAAAAAAGCCCTTGCGGGCCGATCTCTTAAGGATGGTGGGCGCACCAGGGCTCGAACCTGGGACCCGCTGATTAAGAGACACGCTACCACCACTGATTTTTCAGGAGATTTTTTCCAACTGAGCCAAAATGCGATCGTTACAGATCAATGGCTTGCAGCGAACAATCCAACCGGGAATCGACCTGAGCTCAGCATCCTCCGAAGTCCTGGCTAGATGGCGCGCCGGCAATCTCCAGCCGGTCGAAGACTGGCGAGATCACCTGGGGAACACCAGCACGCCGGATCACTGCTGGCAGGCAACCGAAGGCGGGCTATAACCGACCTGTCCGCAAGGCACGTGACTGTCCGTTGCCCGCCAATCTTAGAATGTGTTGGCGGCGGTCTCACCCGTCTTTTTTCTGTCGCGTGCCCGTCAGCAGCACCAGTATGAACGAGGCCGCCGTCATCAGCGTCGAGATCGCGGCGATGGTCGGGTCGATCTCGTCGCGGAGCGCGGTGAACATGCGCTTGGTCAGCGGTTGATACTGGCCGCCGGAGATGAACAGCGCGACGATGGTCTCGTCCATCGCGGAGATGAAGGCGAAGATGCCGCCGGCGACCACGCTGGACTTGATCTGAGGCAGCGTCACCGCGAAGAAGCTGCGCAGGCGGTTCATGCCGAGGCTGCGCGCCACCATTTCCTGCGCGGGGTCGAAGCTCTGCAAACCTGCGAGCACCGAGATGACGACATAGGGCAATCCGAGCATCACATTGGCCAGCACGAGGCCGGGCATGGTCGCGACCATGCCGACCTTGGCATAGACGAAGAAGATGCCGACCGCCGTGATGATGATCGGCACCACCAGCGGCAGCAGCAGCGTCATATGGATCAGCCGCATAATCCGCTGCTTGGACTGGCTGACGGCATACGCGGCGGCAACCCCGAGCGGGGTCGCGATCAGGACGGTCAGGAAGGCCACCGTCAGCGTCACCCGCGTCGCCTGCATCCAGGCCGGGTTCGAAAAATACTGCTGGTACCAGCGTAGCGAGAACGACGGCGGCGGGAAGGTCAGGAAGCGCGCGCTGGAGAAGGAGATCGGCGCGATGATCAGCACCGGCAGGATCAGATAGATCAGCACCAGCGTGCTGATCACATAGAGGACGATCCGGGCGGGGGACAACCGCATCATTTCTGCCCCAATATGCGATCGAGCGAGATGAAGCGGCTGACGGCGAAGAAGATCAGAAGCACGCTTAAGAGCAGCACCACTGCGACCGCGCTGGCCGCGCCGAACTGGTTGTAGAGCTCGACATTGCGGCTCACCAGCATCGACACCATCACAGTGCGGCCGCCGCCGAGCAGCTCCGGCGTGATGTAGAAGCCGAGGCAGAGCACGAACACCATGGTGCAGCCCGCGATCACGCCCGGCAGCGACAGCGGCAGGAAGACGCGGACGAAGGTCAGCGAAGGGCTCGCACCCAGGCTGGCGCCGGCCTGCATCAGATCGGACGGGATCTTCTGCATGGTGGCGTAAAGCGGCAGCACCATGAACGGCAGCAGGATGTGCACGGTCGCAACAACCGTGCCAAAGGTGTTGTGCACCAGCGCAAGCGGCTCGTTGATCATGTCGAGATAGCGCAACAGCTGGTTGATCACGCCGGTGCGCTGGAGCAGAGCCAGCCAGGCATAGGCGCGCACCAGCACGCTGGTCCAGAACGGCAACACGACCAGCGCGAGGATCAGGATGCTCCACCCTTTCGGCACGGTGTTGGCGAGGTACGCCACGGGGTAGCCGAGCAGCAGCGCCAGCACGGTGACCGCGAGGCTGATCTCGAAGGTCAGCGCGAAGCTGCGCCAGTAGACTTCTTCCGTGAAGATGCGGCGATAGTTCTCTAGCGTGAAACCGTCATGGTAGATCGATTGCCAAGCGAGCCAGCCGACCGGCATCACGATCAGCAGGAGGATCACGAGCAGCGCCGGCGACACCAGGGCCAGCATCAGGCCATGCTCGCGGCGCTGATAGCGGAGTGAAGGATCTGGCACGGGTGTCGTCACTGCTGCCTCGCTTCGCCTACTTCTGCATGAACGATGCCCAACGCTTTTCGGCGGCTTCGCCCGCGGGCGAGGACCACCAGGCGTACGACATCAGCGCTTGCTTGGCCGCGTTCGCCGGCTCGCTCGGCAATTGCGCGGCACGCTCGGGCTTGATCACGCCGGTCTCGAACGCCTTCGGGTTGCCCGGGCCGTAGTCGATGTGGAGCGGCAGATTGGCCTGGTGCACGGGATCGACGGCCTCGTTGAGGAACTTGACCGCGGTCTCGAGATTCGGCGCGCCCTTGAGGATGCAGAGCGAGGTGCTCTGGAGGATGCCCTGGTTGTACGTGAAGGCGACCTTGGCGCCTTCCTTGGCGACCGCGCTGACGCGGCCGTTCCAGGCCATCTCCATGTCGACCTCGCCGTCGTTGAGGAGCTGCGCCGACTGCGCGCCGGAGGTCCACCAGACCGTGATGTTCGGCTTGATCTCTTCCAGCTTCTTGAAGGCGCGCTCGACGTCAAGCGGGTAAAGCTTGTCCGGCGCGACGCCATCGGCCATCAGCGCCGCCTCCAGCGTGGCAATCGGATGGTTGCGCAGCGCGCGGCGGCCCGGAAATTTCTTCACGTCCCAAAAGTCGGCCCAGCTGTTCGGTGCGTCCTTTGGAAACGTCTTCTGGCTGTACGCCAGCACGCTCGAATAGAACTCATATGACACCGAATGGGGGCTGCGATACGCGTCGGGCATCGCCGCCGCGTTCGGGATCTTCGAGAAGTCGAGCTTTTCGATCAGCCCCTGCTCGCCACCACGCAGGCAATAGCCGGTCGGGGTATCGACGACGTCCCAAATGGGCTTGCCGCTGCCAACCTGGGTCTTGATCGCGGGCCAGGCGTCCGGGATAGAGTCCTGGTTGATGGTGATGCCGAGCTTCTTTGCGGAAGGATCGAGGATCGCGACCGTCTGGGCCTGTTGATAGGCACCGCCTTGCGAGACAAAGGTGATCTGCTCGGCGGCATGGGCCGCCGTGGTAACTCCGATTGCGCCCAGCAGCGCGCAGCCAAGTCCAAAATTCCGTTTCGTATTCATCCTCGCCTCCTCCATCACCAAAGAGATCTCACTGACCGATCGCATCGAGAAACTGGTACCAGCCGGCGACCATGCGCACGGCGGGCTCGCGCAGCGGATAGAACGGAATGGATTTCAGACGCCGCGCGTCGAGCAGCCCGACCTCCGGCGTCTCACCGCGCAAGAAGGCGGCGAGATAGCGGCCCATCAGGCTCGACATTGCAACGCCCGCGCCATTGTAGCCCATCGAGAACAGCGTGCGGTCGTCGAGCCGGCCGATATGCGGTACCGAATCCAGAGTCATGCCGACGAGGCCCGACCATTTGTACGCGAGCGGAACGTCGGCGAGGTCCGGGAAGATGCCGACCATCGCCTTGCGCAGCGCATCGAACGCGGACTCGGAGTCCTGCTTGCCGAAAGCGCCGCGGCCGCCAAAGATCACGCGGTTGTCGACCAAGCGGAACCAGCGCATCATGCGCTTGGTCTCGGTGTAGGTGCGCCCTGCCGGCATCAGCCGCCCCGCCAGATTGCGCGGCAGCTTGTCCGTCGCAACAATGGCGCTGCGGAATGGGATCAGCGTGCGCTGCATCTGCGCGGTCGCGCCGGTGAGATCGGAATAGCTGTTGGTGGCGACTATCGCCTGTTTCGCCCGCACCGCGCCTCGCGGCGTCTCCGCGACGATGCCGCCGTTGTCGCGCCGGAGTTTTATCACCGGCGACTCCTGAAAAATAGGAACGCCGCGGCGTGCCATGCCATCGGCGAGACCGCGCAGATAGTTCAGCGGATGAATACCGCCGGAGCCGGGATTGAGCACACCGCCGACGAAGATGTCGGAGCCGGTTTCGTCACGCACCGCGCGTTTGTCGAGGATACGGACCTCCGCATCGCCCATCTCGCGCTTCATCCAGTTGGCTTCGTCGATCGCCGCCTTTAAGGTCGTCTCGTTATGCGCGGCCTTGACCTGCCCGGTGCGCGTCAGGTTTGCGCTGCTGATGCCGAACTCCGATACCAGCTCCTCGACCATGTCGGTCGATTCATGCGCGATCTCGTACATGCGCCGCGCCATCGCGCGGCCGTGTGCGGCGTCGATCTCGCGGAACGACAGGCGAAACTTCGCGGTGATTACCCCGCCATTGCGCCCGCTCGCGCCCCAGCCGGGATGGTTGGCCTCGAGCACGACCGGCGCGAGCCCGCTTCTGGCGATGTGGTGCGCAGCGGAGAGGCCCGTGTAGCCCGCCCCGATGATCACCACATCTGCCTGCCGCTCGCCCGACCACACGGGAAAGTCGCGCGCCGGCTCGGCCGTGGCTTCCCACAGCGAGTTAGCCGATGGCAATGCGCTCCAGTTCCGTGTCATGCCCGCGCTCACCGATTACGCCGCCGGTCCGATCGCGGCATCCGCGAGCGCCTTCAAGGTCGGGAAATGAAAGTCTGGCTTGGTCAGCGTCTCCACCGCCGGCGTGCCGCCGAAGCCAGCCATGCCCTGGCGCCGTTCGATCCAGCACACCTTGTAGCCGAGCCTTCGCGCGATTCCGATGTCGTGGTGCTGGCTCTGCGCGACGTGCAAGATGTCCGATTGCTTGTAACCGAAAGCGGACTGACGCCCCTTGTTGTAGGCGAAGAACTCCGGGTTCGGCTTTGCGACGCCGGTCTCGTCGGCGCAGACCGTATCATCGAAGGGATCGCCGAGCGCGTGCGCGTAACAAGAGAGCGCGACGCGGTCGGCATTGGTCATCGCCACCAGGCGGAATTTCGTGCGCAGGCGTCTCAGGGCCTCGACCGAGTCCGGGAACGGTCCCCAGCGCAGCACCGAAAGCTGGAACACGTCGCAGGAGGTGTCATCGGCCGGCAGCCCGAGCTCCTTGGCGAGGTAGCGGTAGACATGGAACATCACCTCGCTCGAGCGTTCATAATGCTTGTCGCGGCCGCGCTTGTAGGATTCGAAGATCTTGTCGTCGCTGAGCTCGGCTGGCATCTTGCCCGAGATTCTGCGCACGGCGGAGAGCACGCCGGTCTCGAAATCGATCAGGGTACCGACGACGTCGAAGGTGAGGACCTTGAAATTGCTGAACGAGGCTGCTGACGACATTTTTGGCTTCTTCTCTCGGTTGGACAAGGCTGGATTCAGTCGCTCACCCCGGGCACGACGATGGTGTCCTCGGGATGAAGGGTGACGGTGAGGCTGCCGCCGAGCGGTGGAATGCGGCTGTAGGCCTGGTGATAGGCAGGCTGGCGCAGGCTGAGCGCGACGCCCTCGGCAAGCGCGAGGAAGATGCGCAGGCTCTCGCCCTGGTAGACGATGTCGGTGACCGTCCCGGTCAGGCGGTTGCAGGCGGCGTCCTGCGCGCCGTCGTCAATCAAAAGCTTTTCGCTGTGCACGGCCAGCATCAGGGCGTCTCCGTCGGGAATGGCGCGGGCGCTGCGCAAAAGGGCGTTGCCGAGCGCGACGGTGGAAGCATCGACGCGGCGGACCGGCAACATCGTCGCCTCGCCGATAAAGCTGGCGACAAAGGAATCCGCGGGGTGGTCGTGCAGGCGCGCCGGCTCGTCGATCTGGATCAGCCGGCCGTCCCTCATCACGGCGACGCGGTCGCTCATGGTCAGCGCCTCGCGCTGGTCATGCGTAACGTAGATGATGGTGGCGCCGATGCGCTTGTGCAGCGTGCGCAGTTCGATCTGCATGGATTCGCGGAGCTGCTTATCAAGTGCGGAGAGCGGCTCGTCCATCAGGATCAGGCGTGGCTCGAAGATCATGGCGCGCGCCAGCGCCACGCGCTGGCGCTGGCCGCCGGAGAGCTGCGCGATGCCGCGCGCCTCGTAGCCGGCAAGGCCGACCATCGAAAGCGCGGCGCGCACCTTTTCGGGCCAGACCGCCTTCGGCAGGCGGCGTGCGCGAAGCGGAAAGGCGACGTTCTCACCGACACTCATATGCGGAAACAACGCGTAATTCTGGAAGACGACGCCGAGATCCCGCTTGTGCGGCGGCATCCAGGTGACGTCGCGTCCGCCGAAATGAATCGAACCGGATGAGGGTAGGATGAATCCGCCCAAGATACCGAGCAGCGTGGTCTTGCCGGAGCCGGAGGGGCCGAGCAGCGAAACGAACTCGCCGGCGCCGACATTGAGCGACACGTCATCGAGCGCGCGAACCCCGCCGTAAGACTTGCTCGCGGACCTGATCTCGACGCTTTCCGCTCGTTTGTCCAACGATCGACCTCGCCTCGTTCCCTGCAATGGCGTGCCTCACTGCACGCCATAAGCCTGCATTATAGACATGAATTTTGAGCACTCACGGCCGAAGCGTGCACCGCACCAAATCTTCTCTCGCAAGCCCTGCCTTTAGGCTGTGATGCCAATGACACCAGACTTGGCAAAACTCGGCAATTGCCAAATTCTCACCGCGTCCATAACATGGCGTTATGCCCGAGCTGCGCCGGATGCTGCCCTCCTCAAACGCCCTGTTCGTCTTCGACGCAGCGGCGCGCAATGGCAGTTTCACGGCGGCAGCAGCCGAGCTCAACGTCACGCAGCCGGCGGTGAGCCGAATGCTCGGCCAGTTCGAGGAGTACCTTGGCGTGCGCCTGTTCGACCGCAAAGCAGGACGCGCGGTGCTCACCGAGGAAGGCGAGCTGCTCTATCGGCGCGTGCTCGACGGATTTCGTAGCATCGAAAGCGGGTTGATCGAGATCGAGCGGCGCCGCAAGGGCACCGAGACGGTGACGCTGTCGGTCTCGTCCGCTTTCACCACGCACTGGCTCATGCCGCGCATCGACAAGCTCCAGCGGCAATTTCCCCAGGTCGACCTGCGCTTCCAGCTCATCTCCGGCGCGCTGCGCGGGCCGGTGGAGAATGTCGATCTCGGCATGCGCTTCCGCGACCGCGACGAGCCGTCCGCCGGCGGCACGCTGGTGATGAAGGAAGTGATGCTACCGATGTGCAGCCCTGCGTATCTCGGCGAGAGCGAACCCGCGCAAGGCAACACCATCATCCGCCTCGCCGAGACGCCAGGCGACTGGGCCGCGGATTACCCGTCATTCCTCACCCGGCGCCGTGGTGCGGCCAAGGCGCTGAGCTTCACAGACTATGCCGTTGTGGTTCAGGCCGCGCTGCTCGGTCAGGGCATCGCGCTCGGCTGGTTGACGGTGACCTCGCACTGGCTATTGACTGGCGCGCTCGTGCCCGCATCCGACGCGCTCACCAGCACGCGCCGGATTTGCGAATTCCTGCCGCCGCGCAATCGGCCGATGCGGCCTGTCGCCGCCGAGATCCGCGATTGGATCATCGAACAGATGCAAAGCGAGCTCACCGCCATCGACCGCCTCCATCCGAAGCTCGGCTTGATATCGGCCTGCTATTGATGTGATCGCGCGGATCGCACTGTAGCTGGGAGGGTGTAAACGTGACCCGGACCTCAACTTTTCAGTTGCTGAGCCATTCGTCCGCGACTTTAGCCAAGCGCTTGGCTTGCAAGCGCGTAAGTTACGGGTTGCCTTCCAGAGCGGACATTCGGATCCCGAAACTCGCCCCCGAGCGACATCGTCGTAACGCTGTCGAAAAATGCAAGGCCTGAGCTAGCCAAAAAAGAGCAGAACTCGCCATCGGCGAGGTGCGTGTCGAGCCTCAGAAACTCTCCTTCATGGGCGGCGACATGCGGCGCAATTACCACGATCGCGTCCTTGTCGTGGGAGGCGACCACCGGTCCCACGACATGCCCGCGCCCGAACGGGCGACAGAGCGCGAAGGCCTCGAGACGACCACGCCGATAGAGCCCGAACCCCACGGATTGCGGAAGGAGAGCAGCAAGCAGCGCGAGGCGCGATGCCCCGAACGCTTGCGCATCGAGTTTGGCGATGGCCGCCAGATCCCTCTCGCCCAGGCGACGCAGCTCGGCTCCTTCGGGAGGGCGCGTCAGCTCGCCGGAGTGTTCCGCCTCGCCTTGACGCTGGAACACCGTTCGCTCGTTACGAAAGCCCAGCGAGAGATAGAGCTTGCGCGCTGCGCGCGTGGCATTGAGGCGGAGACTGCGTCCCTTGCACGCGGACAGAACATGCTTCATCAGCCACCGGGCCGTGCCGCGCGTCTGAACGCGGGGTGACGTGATGACCATGCCGACAGTGGCAAAATCCGGCCCGTAGGGAAACCACATGGCCGACCCCAGCAATCGTCCAATTTCATCGTGAACCGCGATCCCGTGACCCATGTCACGCAGAAACTGCCAGTCCTCGGGCCGGTGCGGCCAGCCGACACCGATCGACAGGGTGTAAAGCTGTTCGAGCCCGACCGCATCGATGTCGATCGCGCGCGCATCAAAGGCATCGATCGTAAGTGAACTGGCCGTACGGGGTTTCATGTCTCCCTCTGATCGGACCTGACATCGACCGAATCCGCCACTCCGGGCTCCGGTCACGCTCAGCATAAACCGAGCCTCGCCGCAGATTACATTTCAGAATTGCCGTCCAACGAAACAATCCACCAAATCGCGATCGCATTCGGCACCGGATCGACGCTCGGTCCGATAACATAGTTCAACCCGGCAAGCTCGCCGTTCTCAGTGCGATCGAACTCGAAAAATGACATTTCTCTTCAATTCCGACGCACAGCGCGGGGCCGTTTTTCGTGAAGCCTTCGCTCGCAAACTCCCGCACCTGCGCTTTGCGATCGGTCCGGCCACCGTCGATCCCGGCGACGTGCGCTATATCATCAGTTGGACCGTACCGGAGGCTCTCGAACGCTATCGCAACCTTGAGATCCTGTTTTCAGTCGGGGCCGGCATCGATCAATTTCCGCTCAAGGTGATCCCGCCCGAGGTGAAGGTGGTCCGGATGGTGGAGGATGGCATCATCCGGATGATGCAGGAGTATGTCACCCTCGCGGTGCTTGCGCTCCACCGCAACCTTCCTGCCTATGTTGATTTGCAGCGGCAACGCGAGTGGCGGGCATTGCCCCAGAAGCAGGCTGCCGAGCGCCGGGTCGGGCTGCTCGGGCTTGGCGTGCTCGGCCGCGCCGTGCTGGAAAGCCTGAAGCCCTTCGGCTTTCGCTTGAGCGGCTGGAGTCGATCGGACAAGGTGATCGACGGCGTTACAACCTATTGCGGGCAAGCCGGTCTCGGCCAAATACTCGCTGAAACCGACATCCTCGTCTGTCTGCTGCCGCTCACCAAGGCCACGCACGGGATTCTGAATCGCGAGCTCTTTGCGCAGTTGCCGAGAGGCGCAGCCCTCGTCCATGCAGGTCGCGGCGGCCAGCTCGATCACCTCGCACTTCTGGCTGCTCTGGATGCCGGCGAGCTCGCCGGCGCCGTCATCGATGTCACCGAACCGGAGCCGCTGCCTGCCGATCATGCCTTCTGGGCTCATCCGAAACTGCTGCTGACCCCGCATGTGGCAAGCGCAACCCAGGCGGACACCGCCGCGCGCGCGGTCATCGACAACATCAAGCGATATGAAGCGGGCCTCGATCTCAATGGGCTCGTGGATCGGACACGCGGTTACTGAGGAGCCCAAATTGCTGCTAAAACTGATCGATCCCAACCCGAGCTTCACCCCGAAAGAATCCGGCCCGATGCCGGATCGGCTCATTGCCGGCACGCCCCACTACAAGACCTGGGCGCAAGACGTCGCCAAAGGTGAACTCGTGCATACCGGCGTATGGGAAGCGACGCCGGGCGAAACACGCTCCATCAAGGGAGAGACCTTCGAGTTCTGTCACATCCTCGCCGGCACGATCGAGATCACACCGGATGGCGGCCAACCGCTCACGTTCAGGGCTGGCGACAGCTTCGTCATGAAGCCCGGATTTACGGGCGTGTGGAAGACCATCGAGACCGTCCACAAGATCTACGTCACGGTATAATGAGCCTGAGCTTCGATCCCGATCAGATTTCGCTGCCGATCGGCCACTTCATCGGCGATCGGCTGCTGGAGACTTCCGGCCTGCTTGCGCTGCACCGGCCTTCGGATGGCTCGTTCTACGCCGAATGTCCCGTCGCCCCGGAGGAGATCGTGGACGAGGCGGTTCAAACCGCCAGGAAGGCTCTGAAGACAAGTAACTGGGGAGGCGTGCGGCCGCGCGAACGAGCCAATGTCCTTAAGCGCTGGGCCGATCTCATAGAGCGCGAAGCCGACACGCTCGCAAAAATCGAGGCGGTTTCATCCACCCGCCCGGTCGGTCAGCTCGTTGCGGGAGACATCGCGATCACCGCGGAGCAAATCCGCTTCTTCGCCGAATTCGCCGATAAGGAGGGCGGCGACCTGGTGCCCACCGACGACGAGCATCTCGGCATGATCATGACCGAGCCCTACGGCGTCGTCGGCGCCATCACGCCCTGGAATTTTCCGGTATCCATGGCAGGCTGGAAGCTTGGGCCGGCGCTTGCTGCGGGCAATGCCGTCGTGCTGAAGCCGTCCGAATTGACGCCATTCTCCTCCGTCTTTCTGGCTCAATTGGCGGTCAAGGCCGGCCTGCCTCCCGGACTCATCAACGTCGTGCTCGGAGACGGACCGACGACCGGCACCGCCATTACCGGGCATCCCGATGTGGCCAAGGTGAGCTTCACCGGATCGACCGGCGCGGGAGCTGCGATCATGGCCAACATCGCGCGTACCGGCATCAAGCCAATGACACTCGAACTCGGCGGCAAGAGCCCACAGATCGTGTTTGCGGACGCCGATCTCGATCAGGCTGCCGCGGCGATTGCCGGCGGCATCCTCGCCAATGCAGGTCAAGCTTGTGTCGCCGGAGCGCGGCTGATAGCGCACGCCTTCGTGGGCGAACCGCTCGTTGAGGCCATCCTCGCTCGCATGAAAGCCGTTCGCGCGGGTCCGACCTGGGATGCCGCAACCACCTACTCGCCGATCATTTCCGAGAGACAGCGCACGCGGATTCACACGATCGTGCGAGCAGCCTGTGCGAGAGGCGCCGAGTGCCTGGCGGGCGGCGAGCCGATGGAAGGCAAAGGCTATTTCTATGCACCGACGCTTCTTGCAAAGGTGGATCAATCTTCTCCTGCCATCAGCGAAGAGATCTTCGGGCCGGTGCTGACGCTTCAGACATTCACCACCGAGGAAGAAGCCTTAAGATTTGCCGACCACCCGACCTACGGTCTTGCCGCCGGACTTTTCACCCGCGATGTCTCACGCGTGATGCGGATCACGCGCGCGCTCCCCGCGGGCACGATGTGGGTCAACCGCTATGGTCGATCGCGTGATCACATCCTGCCGACCGGAGGCTACAAACGCTCCGGCATCGGCAAGGATCTCGGTCGAGAGGCATATCACGCCAACCGCCGCTCGAAGAGCGTGCTAATCCATGTCGAGGGGCTTTCATGAAGACATACGCTATCGCACTCATTCCCGGCGACGGCATTGGACCCGACGTGACAGAAGCCGCATGGGCCGTGATCGAGGCCGCCGGCAAGGGTTCAGGCTTTGCGCTCAATGGCACGAGATTTCCCTGGTCCTGCGCCTTCCATAAAGAAACAGGCGCGATGATGCCTGCTGACGGCATCAAGACGCTGGAGAAATTCGACGCCATCCTGCTCGGCGCAGTCGGCTGGCCGGCGGAGGTGCCCGATGCCCTGTCGCTGCACGGTCTCCTGCTGCCGATTCGCAAGGGGTTTACGCAGTACGCCAATGTTCGGCCGCACCGCCTGCTCCCGGGCATCGACGGCCCATTGAAGAGAACCGAGTTCGACATCCTTTGCATCCGCGAGAACACCGAGGGCGAATATTCGGGCGCCGGTGGACGCGTGCATCAGGGCACCTCCGATGAAGTGGCGGTCGAGACCGCTGTGTTTACGCGCACCGGCGTGGAACGGATTTTGCGATTCGGATTCGATCAGGCGCGCAAGCGACGCGGAAAGCTCGTTTCGGTTACCAAGTCGAATGCCCAAAAACACTCGATGGTCTTCTGGGACGAGGTGACACAACTTGTTGCCACCGACTATCCGGATGTCGAAACCACGAGCTACCACGTGGATGCGCTCGCCGCCCGGATGGTCATGGCGCCGGAGAGCCTCGATGTCGTCGTCGCCTCCAACCTCTTTGGTGACATCCTGACGGATCTCGGCGCCGCTATCCAGGGCGGACTCGGCTTTGCGGCCTCCGCCAACGTCAATCCCGACCGCAGCGCTCCTTCGATGTTCGAACCCGTTCACGGCTCAGCGCCCGATATCGCCCATCTCGGCATTGCCAACCCGATCGCGGCCATCTGGTCCGGCGCGATGATGCTCGAGCATCTTGGCGAGGCCGATGCCGCAGCACGCGTCATGGCAGCGCTGGAGGCCACGACGTCCCGTGGCATCGGTACGATTCCAGGCAAAGAGCGCACCGGGGCAATCACCGCAGCCGTGCTTTCCCATCTTTCCTAACCGACAAGGATCAACAGATGCAGAACCTCAATGACAAAGGGCTCTTCCGCCAGCAGGGGCTGATCGGTGGCCAGTGGCTGGGGGCACTTTCGGGAGCAACGATCGATGTGATCGATCCGGCGACCCAGGACATTCTCGGCACCGTACCGAATATGGGGCGGGACGACACGCGCGCCGCTATTGCCGCTGCCGCCAAGGCTTACACCACCTGGCGTGCGAAGACCAACGCCGAGCGCGCAATGCTTCTGGAAGCCTGGCATGGACTCATGATCGCGCATCTTGACGACTTGGCACGCATTCTGACGCTCGAACAGGGCAAGCCGTTGGAGGAGTCCAAGGGGGAGATCCGTTACGGGGCCTCCTTCGTCAAATGGTTCGCGGAGGAAGCCCGGCGTATCGGCGGCACGACGATCCCCTCGCCAACGCCCGACCGGCGCATCGTAGTTCTCAAGGAGCCGGTGGGCGTGTGCGCAATCATCACGCCCTGGAATTTCCCGAATGCCATGATCACACGCAAGGTGGCGCCCGCGCTCGCGGCGGGGTGCACGGTTGTGATCAAACCGTCCGACTTCACGCCCCATTCGGCTCTCGCTCTCGCGGTTCTGGCCGAGCGCGCCGGTATTCCCGCGGGCGTGATCAATGTCGTCACCGGCCTGCCGACCGAGATCGGCGCGGAGATTATTGCCAACGAAACCGTGCGCAAGATCTCGTTCACGGGCTCGACTCGCGTCGGCTCGCTGCTCATGCGCGGTGCCGCGGATAGCGTCAAGCGCGTGAGCCTCGAACTCGGCGGAAATGCCCCCTTCATCGTATTCGACGATGCTGATCTCGACCTCGCGGTCGAGGGAGCGATCATGTCGAAGTTCCGCAATGGCGGCCAGACCTGCGTTTGCGCCAATCGGATCCTCGTGCAGGCCGGCGTCTATGATGCGTTCGCGAACAAGCTTGTCGTCCGCGTCGAGAGAATGAAGGTGGGACCAGGCCTCGAGCCGGGTGTGGCGATCGGACCGATGATCAACGAGGCGGCGATCAGCAAGATCAACCGCCATGTCGCCGACGCACTGTCCAAGGGCGCCCGTCTCGCCGCCCAGCCGGTGAGGCTGCCCAAAGGGCCGCAATTTACCGCACCGATCGTCCTGACGGAGGCGACCACCGAGATGGTGCTGGCGCACGAAGAAACATTTGGTCCAGTCGCGCCGCTCTTCCGTTTCGAGACCGACGAGCAGGCGATTGCCATCGCAAATGCGACGCCGTTCGGACTTGCCGCCTATTTCTATACCAGAGACCTGAAGCGCTCCTGGCGCGTCGCAGAGGCGCTCGAGGCCGGCATGATCGGCCTCAACACCGGCATGGTATCGACGGAGGTGGCTCCATTCGGCGGCATCAAACAATCCGGCTTGGGGCGCGAAGGAGCGCAGGTCGGCATCGAGGAATACCTCGAAATGAAGACCTTCCATATCGGTGGGTTGGGCTAAGCAGGGGGGCGCATGCCTGCGCTCTCTCGCGCGTCCAGGCAGCCGCTCAAGACAGATCGGCGCGCAATGCTCCGCGCTCCCGCCTCAGGAGAGCGCGCGATCGTCCGTTCGGACTACTGAACGCGATCGAGCGCCTTGTAATACATTCCCACCAGCGGCAGGAACCACGGTTTGCCGAAATGGCCGGGCACCGCGGGCCAGTCGAGGCCCTTCATCGGGTTCTGATCTTCGCGTCCGAGCATCGCGTCGGCGATGGTCATTCCGAGATGAGTGGAGAGCTGCGCACCGTGGCCGGAATAGCCCATCGCATACCACAGCCCGTCCTGATAGCCGGCGCGTGGATAGCGATCACTGGTCATGTCGACGAGCCCGCCCCAGCAATAGTCGATCGGTATGCCGGCGAGTTGCGGAAACGTTCGGGTGAGACTGTCGACCAGCACGGCGCCGCTCTTTGCGTCGGAACGCTGATCGGACGTCGCCGAGAAGCGCGCACGTCCGCCGAAGATCAGGCGATTATCGGGTGCCAGCCGAAAATAATTGCCGACGTTCATCGAAGTGACACAAGTGCGGTTGCCTGGCATGGTGGCGGCGATTTCGGCCGTGTCCAGCGGCCGGGTCGCGATGATGAAGCTGCCGACGGTGACGATGCGGCGACGGAAGTAGCGAAAATTCGGTGTGGTGTACGCGCCTGTCGCCAGTAGTACCTGATCGGCAGTGATGCTGCCACGGGGCGTCGCCAAGCGATGGCGCGAACCTTCCCGCGCCTGCGCAATGACCGGTGCTTTCTCGAAGATGGTCGCACCGCGACGTTTGGCCGCCTCGGCCAATCCGACGCCGTAGCGCCCCATATGCATCATGGCGCTCTTCTTCGAGAGCATCGCGCCAAAGAAGGGAGAGCCGATTTCCGAGCTTAGATCCTGAGCGGACAGCAACGCGGTCTCCGGATCAACCTCGCGATGGACCGCTTCGAAATTGAGCGCCATGGCATCGAAGTGCTTGGGTTTGGACGCGAGCTTGAGCTTCCCCGCCCGGCGGAAATTGCAGTCGATGCCCTCCTCCGCGATCAGCGCCTCGAGCGTGTCGATTGAGGCATCGAGCGCGCGGTAAAGCGCGATGGCTCGCTCCTTTCCCAATTCCGCCTTGGCGGAAAGATAACTATGAGCCAGACCGTTGTTGAGATGTCCGCCGTTCCGGCCCGATGCTCCGCTATTCACCCGGTCCGCTTCGAGAACGACGACTCTTGCTCCCGCTTTCGCGAGCTGGCGCGCAGCCCCCAAGCCGGTGAAGCCGCCACCGATCACCGCGACGTCATAGAGCCCCTCGACGGATCCAGTATCCCCGCCGCCGAAGCTTGGTGCGGTATCGTGCCAGTAGGAAACGTATTTCACCGCAGATCCCGACCGCTCAGAGCCCGAACACGCTTGGCAAGCCCCCGATATCCTTGATCTCAACGTAGCCGTAGTAGGGGTTGGCGGGCTCGTGCCCCCGGTTGACCCATACCTTGTTCTTGATACCGAGGTCATGAGCCGTCATCAGGTCGTAGCGAAAGGACGAGGAGCAGTGCACCACGTCTTCCGGCCCGCAGCCCAGCGTATCGAACATGAATTCAAAGCCCTTCATGCGAGGCTTATAGGATCGAGCCTGTTCAGCCGTGAGTGCGGCATGAAAAGGCGCCCCAAGCTTCGCCACGTTGGAAGGCAGTTGCGCATTCATGGCGTTCGAGAGGATGACGAGCGGAATCTCCTTGGCGACCTTGGCAAGGCCGACAGGAACGTCCGGATGCGGCCCCCAGCTCGGCACGCGATCATACACCATCTGCGCATGCTCGGCCTTGAAGGCGACGCTATTGCGCTTGCAGGCCCGCTCCAGCGCATTGTGGATCACGTCGGCATAGGGTTTCCAGTCGCCGAGAATCTCGTCGAGCCGATACGCCGCGAAATCCCGGACGAGTGCGGCCATCTGCGGTTCGGGTAGACGGGCGCGATACAGATCCTGCGCCGCTTCTGCCATCTGGAAGTTCGTCAGCGTGCCGTAGCAATCGAAGGTCACGTATTTCGGGCGAAACTGGCTCATCATCTTTGTCCTGGTGCACTCGCGGGATGTCGGTGCCGCAACACTAGAACAGCCACGCGGCATAAGATGCGGCTTTTCCGTCGGCTGCGGTGGAAGATATCGTTGGCGCGGCGGCCTTCGGACGATCTGCACATCGCCAAAATACGAGACTGGTGCCGGATAGGAAAACGACTCGATGACCCGGAGCACCTTATCGCTCACCGCCTTCCGCCCCGAGCATCTCGAAGGGGCCCTGCGTCTTTCACGTCAAGCCAAGTGGCCGCATCGCATCGAGGACTGGCAACTGGCACTCGAGCTGAGTACGGGATTCGTCGCGCTGGACGCGAATGCCTCAACCGTGCTCGGGACGATTCTGATGACGCCCTACAAGCGAGATGTCGCAACCATCAACATGGTCATCGTCGATGAAGCCGCCCGCGAGCGCGGATTGGGCCGCCAGCTCATGGAGGCAGTCATCGCGCTGGCGGGACCGCGGACGCTGAGGCTCGTTGCAACTGGCGAGGGTCTTCCGCTCTATCAGAAGCTCGGCTTTAGCCAGACCGGAACGATCGTCCAGCATCAGGGACCAGCCTCGCATGTCACCGCGCCTATCAATGTCCGGCCGGCAGAGCCGCGCGATATCTCCGAGATCATCGATCTCGACAGAAGCGCGTACGGTGCAAACCGGGAAGATCTGCTCCGTGCTGTTGCGAAGGTCGGCTGCCTCGCGGTCGTTGGTAATGACCAAGAGATCACTGGATTTGCGGCGCTACGCGACTTCGGCAGAGGCGAGGTGATCGGTCCCGTCGTGGCCGCGAACGCCGACGATGGGAAAGCTCTGCTTGCCTATTTCATGGCTGGGCGGGAAGGACGGTTCGTTCGCGTGGATACCGCCGAGGCACCTCAATTGGGGGCCTGGCTCACCGACAAGGGCCTCGCCCGGGTGGACGAGAGCATTGCCATGCAGCGCCCTGCCGTTGCGCGATCCAGTCGCGCGCCATTCACCACATTCGCCCTCGCCAGCCAGGCTTTCGGATAAGCGGAGACCTTGATGCTCAGCAACTCGCTCATCGAGCTCGATCGGGCTCATCTCGTCCACCCGGTCGCATCCTATCGGGGCCATGAGACCTCCGGCGTCAGGGTACTGAAATCGGCTAGGGGAGCGACCGTGACGGACGCGTCCGGACATCAACTCGTCGACGGGTTTGCCGGGCTCTGGTGCGTCAATGCTGGCTATGGTCACGAGAGCATCGTTGCGGCCGCTGCCAGGCAGATGCAGGAGCTTCCCTATGCAACGGGCTACTTCAGCCTCGGCTCGGAGCCGGCGATCCGGCTGGCGGCGGAGTTGGCGCAGCGAGCGCCCGGCGACCTGAACCATGTCTACTTTACGCTCGGCGGTTCTGACGCAGTCGACAGCACAATCCGCTTCATCCGCTACTACTGGCACGCCCGCCGCGAGCCGCAGCGTGAGCATTTCATCACCGTCGAACAGGGATATCATGGATCTTCGACCGTCGGCGCCGGGCTGACAGCCCTGCCCGCCTTCCATGCCGGGTTCGGCGTGCCACTCAGCTGGCAGCACAGGATCCCCTCGCACTATGTCTATCGCAATCCGGCCGGAGAGGACGGTGACACCATCATCGCCGCCTCGCTGGCCGCGCTCGATGCGAAAATCGAGGAGATCGGCGGCCCGCAACGCGTCGCCGCGTTCTATGCCGAGCCGATCCAAGGCTCAGGCGGTGTGCTCGTGCCGCCCAAGGGCTGGATGAAGGCGATGCGCGCGCGGTGCAAGGCTTACGGCATCCTCTTCGTGGCGGACGAGGTCATTACCGGGTTCGGCAGGACCGGACCGCTTTTTGCGTGCAGCGAGGACGAAATCGTCCCTGACCTCATGACCGTCGCCAAGGGATTGACCTCTGGATACGTGCCAATGGGTGCGGTCTTCCTGTCGGATCATGTCTACGACACGATCGCCGATGCGGCGGGCTCAAGCGCTGTCGGCCACGGTTATACCTACTCCGCACATCCCGTCAGCGCCGCCGTAGCCCTGGAAGTGCTGCGCCTCTACGAAAACGGCCTGCTTGCGAATGGCGCGGAGGCGGGTGCACGTCTGATGGCTGGTCTTCAATCGCTCAGGGATCATCCCCTCGTCGGGGACGTACGCGGCCGTGGCATGCTCGCCGCTATCGAACTCGTCACCGACAAGCAGCGCAAGACGCAGCTTCCCGCCGCGGCCGAACCAGCAAAGCGCATCTTCGATCGCGCCTGGAAAAACGGCCTCGTCATCCGCGCTTTCCCAACGGGCGTGTTGGGCTATGCTCCACCGCTCTGCTGCTCCGAGGCCGATATCGATGCTATCATCGAGCGCACAGCAAGGACGCTCGACGACACGCTGGCCGATGCCGAAGTTCGCGCCGCATTGCAACATTAATGGGCAAGCACGACGAGCTGGCTGGACGCAGGTTTGAAATACTAGAAAACAAGCTATCTTCGCAATTTTCTGCCGTTGCCCACGGTTTTTACGGACGCAGCCGCCGAACTATCCTGCGAGACTTCGATCGCGGGAAAGAATGCAATCCTGAGGGGCGCCGCGTCACGGTCGTTTTGACAAGACCGTGCCGGCATCCACCACAATGGCGCGACAGAACAATCTGTCGCTCACCGCAGCATGAGCCATAGTCTTAGCCAGCGACGAGGGATTGACATGAGCGACACGACGAACTGGTCTTGTTCAGACAACGCCACGATCGAGAGCGCTATCCGGCGCGGGGCTTCGCGCCGCGACCTCCTGAAGTTGATGCTCGCCAACGGCATGGCCCTGGCGGCCGCCAACGCGGTCTTCGGCCGCGCGTCGCAAGCGGTGGCCGCGACACCCGTGAAAGGCGGCGCCCTGAAAGCGGCGGCCTGGTCGTCCTCGACCGCCGACACGCTTGACCCTGCCAAAGCGTCGCTCTCGACCGATTACGTGCGCTGCTGCTCCTTCTACAACCGCCTGACATTTCTCGATCAGGCCGGCGTGCCCCAGATGGAGCTCGCCGAGTCGATCGAGAGCGGCGACGCCAAGACCTGGACGATCAAGCTGAAGAAGGGCGTGACCTTTCACAATGGCAAGGATCTCAGTGCCGACGACGTCATCTTTTCGCTGAAGCGTCATCTCGACAAGGCTACCGGATCGAAGGTCGCAGCGATCGCTTCCCAAATGGCGGACTTCAAGGCTATCGACAAGAATACTGTCGAGGTGACGCTGGCGAGCCCCAACGCGGATCTGCCGACGATCCTGTCGATGCATCACTTCATGATCGTGGCCGACGGCACGACTGATTTCTCCACGGGTAACGGGACCGGCGCCTTCAAGTGCAAGCAATTCAGCCCCGGCGAGCGCTCGATTGGCGTGCGAAATCCCAACTACTTCAAGAGCGGTCCGAATGTTGATTCATTCGAGTTTTTCGCCATTCCGGATGAAAACGCTCGTATCAACGCGTTGCTGTCCGGGGATATTCATCTCGCGGCCGCGATCAACCCGCGATCGGTGCGCCTCCTCGAAGGCCAGAATGGTTTCGCACTGTCCACGACCACGTCGGGTACCTACACCGACCTGAACATGCGGATGGACATGGTGCCCGGCAACAACCGGGATTTCGTGGAGGGCATGAAATACGTCGTCAACCGCGAGCAGATCGTCAAATCGGCACTGCGCGGCTTCGGCGTCATTGGCAATGATCAACCGGTGTCGCCCGCCAACTTCTTCTACAACAAGACTCTTAAGCCCAAATCATTCGACCTCGACAAGGCCAAATTCCATTTCCAGAAAGCGGGCGTTCTCGGTCAGACCATTGAGGTCATCACCTCCGAAGCGGCCGGTTCGGCGATCGACATGGCCATGATCGTCCAGGCATCGGCCGCCCAAATCGGCATGAAGCTCGACGTGAAGCGCGTGCCTTCTGACGGCTACTGGAGCAATTACTGGCTGAAGGCGCCGGTCCATTTCGGCAACCTCAATCCGCGTCCGACGCCGGACATCCTGTTCTCACTGCTCTACAAGTCTGACGCACCATGGAACGAGAGCCGGTTCAACTCGGAAAAGTTCGACAAGATGCTGCTCGAGGCTCGCGGTTCGCTTGATCAAGCCAAGCGCCGCGAGATCTACAACGAGATGCAGGTCCTGGTGTCGGAAGAAGCGGGCACCATCATTCCGGCCTACATCTCCAATGTGGACGCCATCACAGCCAAGCTGAAGGGACTGGAGCCCAACCCGCTCGGCGGTATGATGGGTTACGCTTTCGCCGAATACGTCTGGCTTACCGCCTGACCGGCGCATAGCGACATCCCTTCTCTGGCTCCTGAGATTGAGACCATGGGCTGAAGAGAGTGAGCGGCGGTGCGGGAGCGCGAATGTGAAGAGACAAGTTACGTCGCTTGCGGTGAGGCGGCTTCTTATCGCCTTGATCACGCTCGTAATCGTTTCGTTTGCCGTCTTCTTTGCCACGGCGCTCCTGCCCGGCGATACGGCCACCATCTTGCTCGGGCAGTCCGCGACGCCCGAGGCCATCGAGGGTCTGCGCAAGGCCATGCATCTCAACGATCCCGCGATCGTTCGCTTCCTGAGATGGATGGCCGGCCTCATCCAGGGTGATTTCGGCACGTCTTATGCAAACAACGTCTCGGTCGCCAATCTGATACGGGGACGGCTCGCCAACACGATGAAGCTTGCAGGATTGACCGCCTCGATCGCCGTGCCGCTCGCCCTGACGCTCGGCATCACCGCCGCAATGTGGCGCGGCACGCTTTACGACCGCATCGTTACCGTTGCGACCATCGGCATCATCTCGGTGCCGGAGTTCATGATTGCAACCCTGGCGGTGTTGCTCTTCGCAGTCTATCTCAGATGGCTACCGGCGTTGTCTTTCACCAACGAGGTCAAGTCGTTCTATGACCTGATGCGGACCTATGCGATGCCGGTCGTAACGCTCACGATCGGCGTTTCGGCGCAGATGATCCGCATGACCCGCGCCGCCGTAGTGGAGACACTGAACACGCCCTATGTCGAGATGGCGCTCCTCAAGGGAGCCTCGCGCCCCCGGCTGGTGTTGAGACATGCACTGCCCAATGCGCTTGGCCCCATCGTCAACTCGGTCGCACTCTCGCTATCGTATTTGCTCGGCGGCGTGATCATCGTGGAGACCATCTTCAACTATCCCGGCGTTGCAAAGCTGATGGTCGATGCTGTTTCGACTCGCGACCTGCCGCTGATCCAGACATGCGCGATGATCTTCTGCCTGGGATATCTGACATTGATCACGGCAGCCGACATCATCGCCGTTCTGTCCAATCCGAGGCTCCGATGACGAAATCGACTTCGCCCGGCCGGCTCGGCGTACGGTTTGGCTATCGCTTCAATCTCATCGGCCTGTCGGCGCTGGCCATCATCCTTCTCTGGGGCGGCGTCGCCGTTTTCGCGCCGCACATTATCCCCCATTCCGTCGGCGAGATCGTCGATACCGATTACTTCGGGCCCATGAGCCGAGATCTGTGGTTTGGCTCAGACTATCTTGGACGCGACATCTTCTCGCGCATCCTGATGGGGGCACGCTACACGCTCGGCATCTCGCTTGCCGCCGTCTCCATTGCCTGTTTCAGCGGCGTCGCACTCGGCATGACTGCAGCAGTTGCCGGCGGCTGGCTGGACAGCATACTGAGCCGGTTTCTCGATGCACTCAACTCGATTCCCAGCAAGCTGTTCAGCCTCGTCGTGGTTGCCGCCATCGGCTCGTCAATCCCGGCGCTGATTGCGACGCTCTCGGTGATCTACACCCCGGGCGCCTATCGCTTCGCCCGCGCTCTCGCCGTCAATGTCAACACTATGGACTTCATGGTGGTCGCCCGCATTCGGGGCGAAGGCCTGCCTTATCTCATCGCCTCCGAGATCCTTCCGAATATTCTCGGCCCCGTGCTTGCCGATCTCGGCCTGCGCTTCGTCTTCATCGTGCTCCTGCTTTCCGGCTTGTCCTTTCTCGGACTCGGCGTGCAACCGCCCTACGCCGACTGGGGAGCATTGGTTCGTGAGAATATCGGCGGCCTGCCCTTTGGTGCACCGGCGGTGATCTTCCCTTCGCTCGCCATTGCAAGTCTCACGATTTGCGTCAACCTTCTGATCGACAATCTGCCGCGCAAAATCCGCGACCGGAGCGCCGAATGACGGGAAACCTGGTCGAGATCCGCAATCTCAGGGTTGAAGCAACGACCGATGCAGGCAGGCGGGTCGAGATCATCAAGGACGTTAGCCTCGACATCGCCGAAGGCGAGATCGTTGCCCTCATCGGCGAGAGCGGCTCGGGCAAAACCACGATTGCCATGACGCTCATGGGTTACACCCGCCAAGGCTGCGCCATCGCTGGCGGCGAAGTGCGGGTGGCTGGCGTTGACATGGTGAAGCTTTCGGAAGCGGAACGCGCCAGGATTCGCGGGACGAGGGTTGCCTACGTGCCGCAAAGCGCCGCGGCTGCCTTCAATCCTGCGCTCACCATCATGGATCAGGTCACCGAGGTCGCGCGTATCCATAAGCTCATGTCGGCCGTTGAGGCACGAGCGAAAGCCCTTTCCCTGTTCAAAGCGCTCTCGCTGCCGGAGCCGGAAACGATCGGCAACCGCTATCCGCACCAGGTCTCGGGTGGTCAGTTGCAGCGCCTCGCCGCCGCGATGGCCCTGATCGGCCAACCCAAGGTCGTCATCTTCGACGAGCCCACTACGGCACTCGATGTCACGACCCAGGTTGAGGTGCTGCGCGCATTCAAGGCCGTCACGGCGCAGCACAACATCGCCGGCATCTACGTCTCGCACGATCTGGCCGTCGTCGCCCAGATCGCCGATCGGATCGTCGTGCTCAAAGACGGCTCAGTCCAGGAAACGGGCACGACCAGCCAGATCCTCGACGACGCCCAGCACCCCTATACGCGGGAGCTGCTTGCGGCGTTCAGGCCGAAGGCACAACAGCGCGGGCCTGAATGCGAGGAAACGACGAAGCGTCCGTTGCTTCAGGTCGACAATCTGACGGTCGGTTATGGCCCTCGTCTGCGCGATGGACAACCGTTGATCAGCGTTGTCCAGGCGGTCAGCCTCGAGCTGGATCGAGGGCGGAATCTCGGTATCATCGGCGAGTCCGGTTGCGGCAAGTCAACCCTTGCCCGGGCGATTGCCGGGATCCTTCCGGCGTATGCGGGCGATATTATCTTCGACGGGCGCGAATTGGGGAAAGCCGGCCGCGGCCGTACCCGCAACGAGCTCCGCCAGATTCAGATCGTGTTCCAGCACGCCGACACCGCTCTCAATCCCGCGAAATCGGTGGAAGACATCTTGAGGCGCCCCCTCACCTTCTACCACGGCATGAGCGGCAAGGCGCGCGATACGCGCGTCAGCGAGCTTCTCGGTCTGGTCCATCTCCCCAAATCGGTGCGCCATCGATTGCCAGGAGAACTTTCAGGCGGTCAAAAGCAGCGGGTGAATTTCGCGCGGGCACTCGCTGCCGAGCCGACGCTCATCCTGTGCGACGAGATCACGTCGGCTCTCGACACGGTCGTGGCGGCCGCGGTGGTCGAGCTCCTGAAGGAGTTGCAACGCGAACTCGGTCTCTCCTACATCTTCATCAGCCATGACCTGTCCGTCGTCGAGGCGATTTGCGACGAGATCATCGTGATGTATCGCGGTCAAAAGGTCGAGGAGATCACGCCGGCCCGGTTGACGGCACCGCAGCACCCTTATACCCGGCTGCTGTTCTCTTCGGTCCCCAAGCTCGACCCGGCCTGGCTCGATAACCTGGAACAGAATGCCGATGCAGTGCGGGCCTATTGTCGCCAATAGAAGCGGCTGGCGCAGTCTGCCATCAAGCTGGAAACAGGCTGGTCAGCGGCATCTGCGAGCGCACGATGGGCGACTTCAAGACGACGAAGCTGAAGTATTTGTCGATTCCGATATCCATGTCCGTCAAACGTTCCATGATCGTCTGGTACTCGCCAATGCTGGCGGTGACGAACTTCAGCATGTAGTCGTAACCTCCCGAGACGAGATGGCATTCGATCAGCTGGTCGACCTTGTCAACCGCCGCGAGGAAGCGGGCAAAGTCGATTTGCCTGTGGTTCTTCAACGTCACCTCCGTGAACACGGTCAGCGTCTGCCCCAGCTTGCGCACATTGATCCGGGCCGAATAACCCTCGATATAGCCCTCACTCTGCAGCCTCTTCACGCGCATGAGACATGGACTGGGCGACAGGTTCACCAACTCGGCGAGCTCGACGTTGGTGATGCGACCGTTCTTCTGGAGTTCGTGGAGGATCTTGATGTCGATCCGATCCAGCTTCATTGGCGACCCTCCATCGAGCAAGCGCCAAACGGCGCAGCATAAAATTTGGCACAGTGAACCGAAAACTCACTTATCCTGCATCTAATGTCCATCACTGACATTATACCATTCGGCTAGAGCGCAGTTTTGCAGGACCGCGCGGATAAAGCATAAAGTGCTGAGCTCCTATCGAATCCAACGCCGCACGCGCCGGCGCATGACTTACGATGCGCCGAGCAAACACCAGGAAGTCACGATGCCCGCGCCACTCAGCCATATCGAGACCTCGCCGGATATTCCCCCCAGCGCCGACGCGGTGGTCATCGGAGGCGGCATCGTTGGAGTGTTTGCAGCCTATTATCTCACCCTGAGAGGCCTTAGCGTCGCCCTTGTGGAAAAGGGGCGGATCGGAGCCGAGCAGTCCAGCCGAAACTGGGGCTGGTGCCGCCAGCAAAACCGCGATGCCCGAGAGTTGCCGATGGCAACCAGGAGTCTGGACCTCTGGGAGAGATTTGGCGCCGAAAGCGGCGAGAACACGGGTTTTTCCCGCTGTGGTCTCCTGTATCTCAGCAATGATGAGGACGAGATCGAGGGATGGGCGCGCTGGCGCGACTTCGCGCAAAGGGTCGGCGTGACCACACACATGCTCAGTGCGACCGAGGCGACGCAGCGCGGCGCAGCGACGGGGCGAACCTGGAGGGGCGGAGTCTTCTCGCCTACCGACGGCACCGCCGATCCTGCCAACGCCGCGCCGGCGGTGGCGCGAGCGATCCTCAAAGCTGGGGGCACTGTGCATCAGATGTGTGCCGCTCGTGGGTTCGAGACCGAGGGCGGCCGCGTGAGCGCGGTGGTGACGGAGCGCGGCACGATTCGTACGCGGGTCGCCATACTGGCGGGCGGCGCGTGGTCCTCGTCCTTCTGCCATCAGGCCGGCATTCGCCTTCCGCTCGCCTCGATCCGCTCGTCCATCCTGTCTGTCTCGGAGGGTGCGAAAGGCCTGCCGGACGCACTCCACACCTCCGCGGTTTCGATTACGAAACGGAGCGATGGCGGATATACGCTCGCCATCAGCGGCCGAGGCCGCATCGATCCAACTGCGCAGCAGCTCCGCTTCGCCCCGCAATTCCTGCCGATGTTCTTGCGGCGTTGGCGCAGTCTGCTCCCGGGCAGCCTCGAAGGGGTCAGGTCCGGACACGAAACGCTCCAGCGTTGGCGCGTGAACGAGCCGACGCCGATGGAGCGCATGCGCATTCTGGATCCCGCGCCCGATCAAGGGACGATCGAACTTACGCAACGTCGCGCCCTTGAACTGTTGCCGGCATTGAAAGACGCGAAGATCACCGCCGCGTGGGGCGGCTACATCGACTCGACACCCGATGGCGTGCCGGTCATCGGAGAGGCTTCTGGCCAGCCTGGATTGATATTGGCCGCAGGCTTTAGTGGCCACGGCTTTGGTATCGGCCCTGGATCGGGGCACCTCATCGCGGACATGGTGACCGGCGCCGCGCCGATTGTCGATCCAACGCCCTATTGGCCAGGTCGCTTTGCCGGACTTGCGGTCGGAAAGGTCTCTGAATTTTAGGGATTGGAAGCTGGTCGAACGGTGGGTGATATCAGCCGCACGGTTCGGCTTGCGGGTCGGTGCTGCTGAGGCTGGAAGCAGGACTGCGGAACGGCCTGCAAGGCGGGATTGCCTCGGTGTGGCCTCCGCCACGGGTAACCGCCGAAATTCAGAGGCGTGTTGCGGCGAGGGCATGGGACGCAAGCTCAGCCTACGCTGATCTTGCGCGCCGCCGCGTTGACCATGCCGCCCCAGATCTTTTCGTTTTGTTCGACGTAGCGGGAAGCGGGCATGGAGATGCAGAGACCGCCAACCGGTCGGCCCTGCGAATCGAGAATGGCGGCGCCGATCGCGCAGACGACTGGACGATAGTAGCGAAGATTGAGCGAATAGCCGCGCTCGCGCACACGATCGAGCTCCGCGCGCAATGCCTCCGGGTCCGTGATCGTGTTCTCGGTATAGCGCGTCAGTCCGCGCTGGATAATGGCTTCGATTTCGTCCGGCGAAAGGTGCGCCATCACGGCCGTGCCGATGGCGGTTGCATGAATAGGCGATCGATCGCCGATCGGACTGAAGGTCCTGACGTTCTGGGCACAGTCCACGCGATCGATCAGGAGCATGGCATCGAGCCCATCCGGGATGGATAGATGCACGGTCTCGTTCACTTGGTCGCGCAACTCCTGCATGGGCTTGCGCGCCACGACCTAGAGCTGTCCGCCTTGCAGCTCCGGCACCTGAAGGTGGAGCACACGACGGCCGATCTGCCAGCGAGTCGCTTCCCCGCCGACCGTACACAGCCAGCCGGTCGTCGCGAATGTTTGCAAGATCCGCTGCGTCGTGGATTTGGGCAGATCGAGGCGGCGCGCATAGCATCACGCCGGCTTTTCCCGACAGCGCTTGCCATCCCGTTAGGTCCTGGACAACACAGTGACGCAGGCCATCGTCGGCTATCCCGAACGAGGAGAAGCTCAGCCTCGCTTACCGACTCGGAGCCACGCAACTCATCAATACGGCGAGCACGGGGCTAGTCGAGACCATCGCCCAATGGGGGCGAGCAAGGGGGTGAGCGGAGTAGATCACGTGATCGACTGTGTCGCCGCGCCCTCGACCTTCTCAGACGCACTCGCCATCGTGCGCAAGGGCCGGGCGGGGTTTGGCCCCGGCGGCACCGTCGTCATCGTCGGCGTGGCGCATCGGCCGGCGGAGCTTGATCTACGCTTCATCCAGCTGCACGGAATCGCGATCAAGGGATGTTTCGGCGGCGATACGCAAGGCGATCGCGACGTCGCGACCTACGTCGGGTGGTTCGACGATGCAGCCGTCGGTCTCCGCGCCCTTGTCACCCACAGCTACGGGCTTCGCGATGCCTTGCACGCGGTGACCGATTTGCGGGACGGCAAGATCACCGGGCGAGGCATCTTCGCCATCGGGCGTAATTGGTCAGCCAATCCATCAGGAGCACGGCGTTCTCGGGTAGACCGGCGGACGCACTATCCTTGGTTCGACCACGCGTTAACGGTCACAGGTCCTTTTCGGCGAGCTCGCGAAACTCGTCAGGAACCGAACGCGGGATGCCGAGCGCCACGGAGCCGTATCCGATCGCATCCCATCCAAAACGATCGCGGATCTTATCGACGGCACGGTCGGCCGCCCAACGCGCCATGCCTATTTTGCTGCCGGGGCGGCGCCGTTCATCTCGAAGCCCAAGCGGAAGCTCCAGCTCAAGATCCCAATCTTCCTCGAGATGCGAGACGGAGATTGCGAGGAGCGAAATGGTCTTCTCGTCAGGGTGATCTGCGAGGACGGCACGCACCAGGTCCTCGGCGAGTTCGGCAAGGATCATGGTCGCCGCGATAGGCGCGTCGAGCGTTACCGAGCGCGTAGCCGAGTTCAGGCCGGCGAAGCGAACGCGGACCGTCACGGTTCGGCCCGGCCTGCCCTTGGCCCGGAGCCGGGAGCCGATTCGGTCTGCGAGGTGAAGCAGGGTTGGTCGAAAAACCCGCTCTTCGGCAGGCTTCCTGCCGATCGCCGATTGTGCTCCCGCCGATCGGGCTCCGCGGTCAGCCTTGACGTCGCGTGGATCACGATTCCATGCCAGCGCTGCAAGCTTCTCTCCTGCCGCAGGACCGAGCAGCCGCTCAAGCGAGCCTCCCGGTGTCTTTGCCAACTCTCCGATTGTGAGCACGCCAATCTTGGCGAGCCGCGCTTTTGTGACTGGACCAACTCCCCACATCAGCTCGACCGGCAGATCGTGAAGGAATTGCAACTCTCTGTCGGGATCGACGACCACCAGCCCATCGGGCTTGGCCACTTGCGAGGCAATCTTTGCGAGATGCTTGGTGCGAGCCACGCCAACCGAAATCGGAAGGCCGAGTTCAGCCCGGACGCGTTGGCGGATTGTCCTCGCAATTTCGTCGGGTGGACCGAACAGATGGGTGCAGCCAGCAACGTCGGCGAAGGCCTCGTCGATGGAAATCCGCTCCACCATAGGCGTGAAATCGCCGATCAGCGTGATGGCGGCGTCGCCCAGTCGCCGATATTCCTCAAAATGCCCGCTCACAAAAGTGAGTTGCGGACAGAGCTCGCGCGCTCGCCGTCCCGGCATCCCTCCGTGGACCCCGAACGCCTTAGCCTCGTAAGACGCGGCAAGTACAACTCCGCCGCCGACGGCGACGGCCTTGCCGCGCAATGAAGGATCAAGCAGCTGCTCTACCGAAGCATAGAAGGCGTCCAGGTCCGCATGGAGGATGGTGGCTGTCGTCGCCATCCGACCGTTCGTCCGTCACGGTTCGAGGAAACTCTTGATGGAACATAATGAGAACATCAGCAGTGAGTGTCAAGCCGGCCGGCGAACCTGTCGGACTGAAGCGTCCAAACGCGTCGTAAGGCGCGATCGGCACCGCCACGCAGCCAGGTTCAGCTCAACAGAACTGTCGGCATCTACGTCATTCGAATCCAGGCGCCATTGCTTGCAGACGAATTCACCGCAGCGTCGATGAATTTCATGCCGGCGAGGCCATCCTCGACGGTCGGGAAAATCACCGCCGGATCCGGTGCTTTGCCGGCCTGCGCCGCACGAATGGCGCGCGCTGCCTCAGCATAGATCGTTGCAAAACCCTCGAGATATCCTTCGGGGTGCCCCGATGGCACGCGGGTGACGCGGCCCGCCTCGACCAAGGCCCCGGCACCGCCGCGGGTCAGGAACTGCTTGGGCTGCCCGTAACGCGTGAACCAGAGATAGTTCGGATTTTCTTGTGCCCATTCGAGCCCGCCCTTGGTCCCATAGACGCGCAGCGTCAGGCCGTTCTCATTGCCGACCGCGACCTGGCTCGCCCAAAGCATCCCTTTGGCACCGCCCTTCCACTTGAGGAGGATCTGGACATCGTCATCGAGACGCCGGCCGCCGACGAAGGTCGAAAGTTGCGCGAGCAGTTCCTCAAGCTCGAGACCTGTGACGAAGCAGGCAAGATTGTAGGCGTGGGTGCCGATGTCGCCAATGCAACCGCCAGCGCCGGAACGGGTCGGGTCCGTGCGCCACGCGGCCTGCTTGTGGCCGCTTGCTTCCAATGGCTCCGTCAGCCAATCCTGCAGATATTCGGCCTGAACTAGCCGGATCTCGCCGAGATCGCCGTTCGCCACCATGGCGCGGGCCTGTCGGACCATGGGATAGCCCGTGTAGTTGTGCGTCACGACGAAAATCTTGCCCGTCTTCCTGACCAGCTCCACCAGTTCCTCTGCCTCGGCGAGGCTCCTGGTGAGCGGTTTGTCGCAGATGACGTGGATGCCGGCTTCAAGGAACGCCCTGGCGACCGGGGCGTGCAGGTGGTTGGGGGTCACGATCGAGACCGCCTCGATGCCGTCCGGGCGCGCCGCCTCCGCCTTCGCCATCTCTTCGAAAGAGGTATAGGCGCGGCCGTCGGCGATACCGAGTTCTCGCGCGGAGGCTTTTGCTCGCGCCGGATCCGACGCCAGAGCACCGGCCGTCAGCACAAACTGGTCGTCGATACGCGCGGCGGTACGATGGACGGACCCGATAAAGGCCCCTTGACCGCCGCCGACCATGCCCAGCCGGATACGAGCATGACCGCCGCCCCCGCCGCTTGCCTCAATAACCATTTCTTGTTCCTCGCTCAGGAGATGCCGAGCATTTTGCGGTTCATCCGGTCGTCGGCGCCGGAGCCCGCGAAATCGTCGAACGGCTTCTCGGTCACCCGGATGATGTGCCTTTTGATGAATTCGGCGCCCTCGCGCGCGCCCTGCTCAGGATGCTTCAGCGCGCATTCCCATTCCAGCACCGCCCAGCTATCGTAATCGTACTGCGTCAGCTTCGAGAAGATCGCGCCGAAATCGATCTGTCCATCGCCTGGCGAGCGAAAGCGGCCGGCACGGTCGACCCAGCTCTGGAACCCGCCATAGACGCCTTGGCGGCCCGTCGGGTTGAACTCGGCATCCTTGACGTGGAAGGCTTTGATGCGCTCGTGGTAGATGTCGATGTAGGCGAGATAGTCGAGCTGCTGCAGCACGAAGTGCGACGGATCGTAGAGCAGGTTGGCGCGCTTGTGGCCCTTCACCCGATCGAGAAACATCTCATAGGAGACGCCGTCGTGAAGGTCCTCGCCGGGATGTATCTCATAGGCGAGATCGACACCGTGCTCGTCCGCATAGTCGAGGATCGGGCGCCAGCGCTTGGCGAGCTCGTCGAAGGCGGCCTCGATAAGGCCGGCTGGACGCTGCGGCCAGGGATAGACATAGGGCCAGGCCAACGCGCCGGAGAAGGTCGCCTGCGCCGTGAGCCCGAGGCGTCCTGAGGCGCGAATTGCGCGCTTGACCTGGTCGACGGCCCACTCGGTGCGGGCCTTGGGATTGCCGCGCACCTCCGGTACGGCGAAGCCGTCGAATGCTGCGTCATAAGCCGGATGCACGGCGACGAGCTGGCCCTGAAGATGGGTCGAGAGTTCGGTGATGGAAAGGCGATGTTCGGCCGCTATCCCCCTCACCTCATCGGCATAGTCCTGGGACTCGGACGCCTTGTTGAGGTCGAAGAGTCGCCTGTCCCAGCTCGGGATCTGAATCCCCTCATAGCCGAGCGAGGCAGCCCATTCGCAGATCGCGTCGAAGGAGTTGAACGGCGCCGCATCGGCCGTGAACTGGGCGAGGAATATCGCCGGTCCCTTGATCATCTTCATCTCGTGCTTCCCTCTCCCTGGATGCTCCGGCAGCACGTGCCCGCCGAGCGCGATATCTCAGCAAAACGAAATGTCGCCATCAAGACCGCGCGCGGTCCGCGTCATCACCTCTCGTAGCGCGATGTCGGCAACCTGATTTCGAAGGATTGTCCTGGAAAGGGATTGTCCTGGAGATGACGCTCTATCGGTAAAATCCGAGCACGGCCTTGGTCTCGAGATATTCCTCCATGCCCTCGAGGCCATATTCCCGGGCGTTGCCGGACGTCGAGGCCGGGACCGGTTCATGGAACATGAGGTCGTGGATTTCCACGGTTTCGAAAATAGCCGTCCACTGCCGCACGAACCCACGCGCGCAATTTGCCCGGCCAGTCGGCGCTGGGCCGTTTGTCGACTGCCGCGCATTCTGAAAATCACTCCACCAATGGTCATTGACTGACGGTCACGATCTTAGGGCGTTGGCGGCCGCAATGCACTTGCGCTGTGCCCGTTGGCGCGCAAAGGCAACGAATCCCGTTAACCTGAGCGTCGCGAAATTTACTTCTTGGCGATGTTCCAATAGGCCGGGACCGCCGCCTTCACGATGCCGTCAACGTTGCCGCGCACTGCCCGCACCAGGTAAAGCTGCGCCGCCGGCCAGTAAGGTACATACTCGACCGCTCGGAGTTGGAGTTCGCTCGCGATCTTCTTCTTCAGCTCGGCGTCGGTCGCCAGCGCGAAGTCGCTGCGCAGTTTCTCGATTTTCTCGTCGCAGGGCCAGCCGAACCATGCCTTCGCACAGTTGGCGCGAAGACCGAGATGTCCCACCGGCTCGAACATGTCTGCGCCCGTCGGCCCCGACATGAAGAGCGACCAGCCCCTTTGTCGACCGTCTCCTTCGAGGCGCGGCGTCCGACCAGCGTGGCCCAGTCCATCGCCTGCGGCTCGACTTTGAGGCCGATCTGCCGCATCAGTTGCTCGGCGACGAGGCTGAACGTGTTGGTCGGGCCGCTCTCGGTGGCATGCAGCACCACGACCGGCGTACCATCATATCCACTCTCGGCGATCAGCTTCTTCGCCTTCTCAATATCCGGCTTCACCCGGCCGTCTGCCGTGAAGTAGGGTGATGAGCACATGAAGAAGCTCGGGCAGTTCTTGTAGAGTTTTGGATCGCTGACATAGGCTCTTGCGAACTTTTCCTGATCGATCATGTAGCTGATCGCCTGACGGACCTTCTGGTTGTTGAAGGCAGCACCGCCGTATTCATGCGGAACACCATCTGCATACCCAGCGTATCCTGCGGCATGGTCTTGATATCGGGGTTCCCGGCGAGCGTTGGCAAGAAGTCCGGCGGAACTTCCTCGAAGAGGTCGATCTCACCGGCCTGCAATGCGTTGAGCGCGGTCTGCGCATCCGGAATGTAGTGCCATTCAACGCGATCGACCTTGACGATCTTGCCACCGGCCAGGCCGCTCGCCGGCTCCTGACGCGGCTTGTAAGTCGGGTTCTTCAGATAGACCACCCTGGAGCCCGGGACCCATTCATCCTTCCGTCGAACTCAACCCTTCCAATTGCCCGAATCCGCCAACACCGTTTGAAATCCGTTTTGGCGGTCTTGGATTCTCGCATGGCCGATATCCGAATTCCCCTCACCGACAAGACGATCGCTCAATTACCTGCTCCGAAGGAAGGCTGGTACTTGGCGCGTGATACAGAATTGAGGGGCTTTTTCGTAGTTATCGGAAAGCGACGGAGGACTTTTACCGTCCAGGGCGACCTCAGGCGGGGAGGCAAGCGAGCTTCATCCATTAGGGTTTCCATTGGCGACGCTAGTGAGATGTCGACCCGAGCTGCGCGCCACTGCCAAAGAGTACTTGGCCCAGATTAGCCGCGGGCGGCACCCGAAGAACGACAAACAAGCCAACGGAGCGCATTCCGCTCCAGTGATGGCGGTTGGCGGGACAGTCGCGAGCATCACTCTCAGGCAGGCCTGGGAGCGGTATCTCGAGGCTCATCTGATGCGGAAGAACCGCAGCGAAAAGACAATCGAGGGCTACCGCGACCACGTCGATCGCATTTTGCAGAATGGCTCGACACCACTCTCCATGAGCTCGCAACCGATCCATCTCGGGTGGCCAACAAGCACGACGAGGTCACAAGGGAGAACGGGCCGTACATGGCCAATGGCAGCATGCGGACCCTGCGAGCCATCTACAATCATGCTCGGAAGACGAACAGGTCGTTGCCGTCAGATAACCCAGCCGATGCTGTCGACTGGAATGTCGACGAGCGCCGCAACACTGGGATGGGACCGGTCGACCTGAAGGGCTGGTTTGTGGAGCTTGCCGTCCTCGACAACCCCGTACGTAAAGAGTTCCACCTCTTCACTCTCCTTTGCGGATCTCGGCCCACCGCGCTCCAGGAAGCAAAGCCAGAACACGTAGATTTTCGGCGCCGTACGCTGCACATTCTCAAACCAAAGGGCGGCAGGAAAAAAGCCTTCGATATTCCGCTGTCACGTCAGATGATCCTCTGCCTTATCCGCGCAATTCGCACAAGCTGCTCGAAAATCATCTGCGCAGTCAGCAGCAGGCAATCAGCAGTGCCGTATTTGCTGCGCTAGGCACATTGATTGCTCATAATCATGCGCTGCAGAACTGGCTTAGAAGAGGCGCGTACCGACGTGCGACCCGTGGCACCATTTCCGGTGGGAAGCAGGGCGTGGTTAGATCCGTTGCCAAAATGGAGCAAGGATCGATCTGAGGCTCAGCACGTCTGAGAATTCGGCCCCTTATATGGGACTGTGAATCGCTCCAATCCATCATGGGCGCCACGGAAAAGCGATAGTCTTGATATCCCAGAAACTTATCCCTTTTTGTCGGCGGACTGGAATAGCAACAAGTGCGCCCAGCAATCGGGCGTTACACATGTTTGTAGCCCAGATGGATTTCTACTGAAACATTCGGACTGCCTATTTGTCGGTGTTCCTAGTGGAACGCCTCGATGAAACGCGGGAACGCGCTTCGCGTCAATCGAAATGGAAACTCCGACTTGAAGAGGGACAGCAATGCCGGTCAAGCCTAGTGCAGCGAGAATGATACCTGGTCAAGTTTTCGGCGTAGATGGTGCGACGGCTCAATTGGCTGTGAACGACCGACAGAAAAGACGTCCTCTGGAGCGACCGGGACGTCCGTCGGCTGACGCACTCGAATAGGCCAATCCTCACCCTTACGGGCTTCCAACAGGCGTGAGGACGAGTAAGATGCTGTCTCGTGGTGCCCCGGAGGCGGCATGAGCCAGCGCAAGTTCATGGGACTTGTCGGCGGTGCAACAGCATCAGGGCCGGGCATTGCGCAAGCGGGCCAGCGATCGGCCACCGCGACCGCCGAGCCCACTCACGATGATGAGCAAGAATTCCCATTGATCATCGCGAACATGCCCGCAACCCCTCGCCAAAAGGCCTGGGCGGTGGGTGTAGCCGTCTTGCTCATCGTCCTTGCAGCGGTCATCGCGCCGTTCGCCCGGATCCAATTGGGCCAGATCAATGGCTTCGTTCCAGTATTGCAGACCGCATTGGCCCTGGCCGAGCTCATCACGGCAGCCCTGCTGTTTGCTCAATTTGCGATCCAACCTCAGCGGGCACTTCTCGCACTCGCAAGTGGATACGTCTTCAGCGGATCGTTCGCATTTTTGCAAACACTCGCCTTTCCGAACGGATACGCTCCCGCAGGTGTCATTGGGGATGGACTGGATAGCCCCGCTTGGCTTTACGTGCTTTGGCACACGGCTTTTCCCGCGGCTATCTTGGTCTACGGGTTCACGAAGGATCATTCCACCGCCGACAGACCAGGCAGACCTGCAATAGCCGCGATCGCAATTGCTATCGGCTGCATCGCCGCCACCGTGGCAGGACTGACGTGGATGGTGACCGCGAAAGCCGAATTTCTCCCTAGCTTCTACGTGAACGACGTCAGGCATCAGACGCCTCTCGGTAATCAGGTCAACCTGATACTTTTGCTGTGGAATGTGACGACTCTCACCGTCTTGTTTGTGCGCATGCGCACCATTCTTGACCTCTGGCTGATGGTGACTTTGCTCGCCTACTTGCCCAATTTCCTTGTGGCGATCATCGGCAGCTCGGTTCGATTCACCATCGGTTGGTACGCAGCACGCGGTTTCGTGCTGATCGGCAGTTGCATGTTGCTGACCGTATTGCTCATCGAAACGATGTTTCTCTATTCGCGCCTCGCCAGCGTCACTGCCCTGCAGCGACGCGAACGAGCGAACCGGCTTCTGAGCATCGACGCGGTCACTGGTGCGATCGCCCATGAGCTGAGATCGCCATTAGGGGCCATCTCGCTCAATGCTGCGACAGGCCTGAGTCACCTGCGAGCTGCCTCCCCTGAACTGGAGGACCTCGAGAACATCCTCTTTGACATCGAAGCCGACGGTAACCGGGCCGCTGACATCATATCGAGCATTCGCGAGATGACAATCAAAACGGCGCACGGCGGCGCTTTGACAAACGTCGAGGATGTCGCAGAGCTTGCGCTGAGACTGTTGAAGCACGATCTCCTGGCCAATGGGGTATCAGTAGCTACGGAGTTTGAGGGCAACATTCCTCCAGTCGCCCTGGACAGCACGGAGCTTCAGCAGATTGTCTTGAACCTCTGCAAGAACGCGATTGACGCAATGAGCTCGGTCCCCGCCGATCAACGAAAGCTCCGTATGAAAACCGGTCTTGATGGTGGCACCATGGTCCATTTGTCCGTCGAGGACTCGGGCACCGGCATCACACCGCGTCATCAAGAGCGCATCTTCGACCCGTTCTTCACGACGAAACAAGGCGGTATGGGATTGGGACTGGCCATCTCCTCCAACTTGGTCGCAAGGTGTGGAGGAAAGCTGAGACTGGTCAAATCGGACGTCAAAGGCTCCGTTTTCGAGCTGGAAATGCCAATCTCCGCTCAGTCTTCGGCGCAATAACGGTTTGAGACAATCACGATTCGTTCCGCGTTACACCCCCATCGCAATGCTCTACCGCAGCCCCAGCAACGACCGGCCAAAACCACTTGCTATGGCCTCTTTCCGGCAAACGTAACTGCCGTCAAGGCCAGAGCCGTAGCGCTTTTGCTTTCGAGAATAGTACCGGCCCACGCGGAAATCGAGCCAGACCACTTCGTCCTCGGGGCAGTGCCGTTGTGCCTGCTCCTGATAGCGAAACGGCGTAAGCGGTCCCGCATGTGAGGTCCGGATTTCGCCGAGGACGACCAACGCAAGCACAAGACCAGCGCGTCCAAGAAGCCTCGATGCTGACCGGAGTGCGGACAGGTACACGCTCACCTCAGAGAGATCATGATCGTGCTGAGGTTGGCAGCAAACTCCACGCCAGCCTTTGGACCCTGCAGCACCATCGTGACTCCTTTGTCGTTGCGCAGCTGAGCACCATTGATGCCGCCGATCAGGGCGGCCCCGCCGCCGACCGAGCTGTACGTGCCGGCAAAATCGCTGACCTCTCGAATGCCTGAAGCCCGGCCCTCGAGCCGCCCAACTGTAGCGCCGGCGGTAAAGCCCAAGCTCAATCCGGTGACGCGGAACGGATAATGGCGGCCGCGATAAGTCAGCACGCCGGTCCCAGCGCCACCACCGACGAGCAGCCCCGCTTTTATGATCTTGATACGGACGTGCGCGGAGGCCTGCGCAAACGAGGGGGTCATCGGCACGAGGAGTGCGAGCAGCACGAGGGCAGGCAGACGCCAAACAGGCTGGCGCAATATCTCCGTGCGTTGCTCAGGGTTTCGAAACATCGACCTTCTTCCAGGTCTGGTCCGGATCGAACGCGCTGATGCGGGGAGCCAGGGCCTTGGTCCGAGGTCCGAGATCCTTCTGGTAGACGACGCCAGCATGATTGACCAGGAAGGTCATAACGCCGGAATTGCCGTATTCGGCGGGCCAGGCGACGAGCGCAAAGCCTCCGATCATCTTGCCCTTGACGACATAGTTGAGCGCGCCGCCTGGCGCGTTTGACCCCTGCCCTTTCAGGATGCGGAAATAGTAGCCGTGATAGGGCGCCGGGCTCTCCTCGGCCTTGTAGCCTTCAGCCGAAGCCTGCGCCGCCAGTGCGCCGAGCGGGCTCTGGTCGTTGTCGTCGCGCCAGAACAGCCCGTCTTTCTTGCCCGCACTGCTGACGATGCGCTGTGCGTACACGCCGGCCCCCTCGCCGCGATCCTTGTCGGCGTATTCGTTCTCGGCATCGACAAAGGCGAGACTGGTCTGGATCGCGTCGAGCTCATTGCGACCGATGCGGCGATACAGCACTTCGATGCGGCCTTCGGCGGTATCGAATTCCCAGCCGGTCTTGGTGTTGACGAGCGGGATCGGGAACGGGAAGTCGTCCGAGCCTAGCATCAGCGTCGCCTTCTTGTTACCCTCCGTCTTGATCGAATGCCTGGCATCATACATTGAGGTGAAGCGCTGCCGGATGTCGACGTCGGCGACCTCATCACCTGACGAAACGATGTCCTCGGCGGCGCTGCCGAGGACTTTCAGGATGGCCCGGTCCGGCCCACTCTTGACGGCGGCGGCGAGCGCCGCTGCTGCATCCTCCGGTGTCGGATAGGACTGCTGCGCCTGGGATGGCGAACTCATGAGCGCCAGCGCCACGACGGCCGGCAAGGCCGCACGATGAAGCGACTTCAAGCCCATCATTGCCGCACCTCCGCTGGAATCCTCGCGCCGCCGGCAAGCCAATCGCGATAGGTACGGAATTTCAGACCGATCTTTTCGTAATAAACCCGGAGATAGCCGTCGGCTCCGCGGGTGACGGCTTCTGGCTTCACGTCTTCGACCTCCTGCGCAATCACGCCGACATAGGCCTTGTCGCTGCCGATATAGCTGAAGCGGTAGTAACCAAGGCCGCTGGCGAGATGGCCGAGCAGAACGACATCGTGTTTCAGCGCGATATCAGAACGCCGTCCGCCGCCGCCGCGCGGACCCATGCTCGCCATGCTCGCATGACCACGGGCCGATGCAGCGGCCGCCGACCGACCCGACGACACGTTCAGCGCGCCGCCGCCACCGCCGCGGTTCGCGGCCTTGGCGCCGCCGCCCTTGGCACCACCTGCTTTGGCGCCGGCATTCTTCGCGCCCGCATTCTTGGCACCACTCCCCTTGGCCGCGCGATCGCCGCCGCCTTTGGCGCGATCGCCTCCCGCCTTGGTACGATCCCCCGCGCCTTGTCGGTCACCACCTCGATCACCTGCGCGGTCCCCGGCACGGTCGCCGGCACGATCTCCCGCACCTGGCCGATCCTGTCCCGGCTTCAACACCTGCTGTCCGTCGCGGCCGCGGAAATCCATCCGGTCGGCGGCACCGGCCTTGAGGTTGCTGTTGCCGAAGCGCTGCTGAACGTTCGCATTGTTGTAGCGCACCCCTTGGCGATGCGACGGGTTGTGTTGCCAGCCACTACCGATATTCGTGGTCCGATGATTGATATAGACGTTGCGGTTGCCCCAGTTGCAGCCGCCGCCCCAATAATTGCCCCAGCGGCCGATGGCCCAGGCGGTGCCGAAAGCAAGACCCGCCGCGACAACGCCCGCGCCGATATAGGAGGGATAGCCGAAGTAATATGGCGGATATTCGGTGTAGGGCCACGCGCCGTAAACCGTCGCAGGCTCATAATACGGAACGTACATCGTATCGGGCACGGCCGGTTCGATCACGATCACCTGCCTGCTTTCCTCGGTCTTGACGCTCACCTTTTGCTGCTTAGTGGTGACCAGCTTTTTGTTGTCGTAGGCCTTGGTCCGCAGCCGCTGGACCGCATCCATCACGTCCGGCTGCTGCGCCAGCACGGCGTCGCCTAGCGCCTTGGTCCAGTCGAGCTTGTCGCTCATCATGGTCAACACCTCGGCGGTCGAGGCCAGCGCCTTGATGCTGTCGTCCCAAGCCTGCTTCTCGACCTCGGTTTTCAGGGCATCGCCCTTCAGAGTCTTGCGCTCTTTCAGCCAGCGATCGGCCTGCACGACTTCCAGAGGATAGGTGGATGCCGCCAGCACATTGGCGAGCAGTTCGTCGGGATAGAGCCCGATCGGCGCCACCAGCGCTTCGACCTGCTCGGGCTTGAGCAATTCCACAGTCGGCGGCGCCTGGCCCGGCGGTTGCGCCTGACCGCCTGCGGCGAGAGGCTTGTCAGCCGTTTGGGCGGCCGCGGCGACCGTTAATGCCGAGAGCAGCGCCATCGCGATCAGGGGCTTGCCGCAACGAAACATCACATCCTCCCTAGAGGCCTCGCCGGGGCAAGCATCTTGAACGATCAGAATCCTCTATTGATCAAGATCAAGGAACGCGGAGCTCTCGCTGAGGTCCGCGCATATTCACTCCACGGCCGGAAGTGGCGGCCGATCGAGATCCGACCGCGCCGCTCGGGCGCTGCTGCCCGGCCGCGAAGACAGCAGAATCCGGCGATCGTGGATCAGGCTCTGAAGACGGTGCGCGGCTACATTCAGCGTCGTGACATCGAGCGCGTTTTCGTCTCCCGCCGCCGTCTTGGCGCGCTGCATCTGGAGAACCCGATCGATCTCGGCCTCGATATCGGACAGTTCCGAATCCACCTCGGTCGTGCGTATCCTGGCACCCAGGGCATAAAGTGAATCCACCCCCCGCTCATCCTTCGAAAGGTCGGCGACCCGAAGGAATTTCCAGGCCGCGGCCAACACCGAGATGAGGCCGCCGAAAATCATGGGCACGAGGAAGATGATGTTTCCCCATTCGTCCAGAAAGCTCTGTCGCGTTCCGTTGTAGAATGCTGCGGCGCCGGGATGGACCGGAAGGAAGGCGTCCGTATCCGTGCTCGGCGCGGTCATTTGAGAGAGTATCGGCAACTCACCCAACAGATCCCTGCGTGCCTTCATCAGCGCGTCCGCGAGGCTGCCGGCCATCTCAGCGCTAAGCTCCTTTCGCGCGACCACGTAAAAAGAGACCCGCAATGTGGTCAGATCTTCGCCCGGTATGGGAGGCGATCCACGCAACGTACCCTTCGGGACGTCAAAACTTTCGTAGGCGCGCTGCTTCTCCGCGATGGCGCCGGCCGCCTCGATGGGAAGGAGGACCGGCGCAGTCTTCGGCGTCTGCAGAAAGAGACCACGCAATAGAGCCAGATATTTTTCGGCGAGGGGAACGACGATCAGAATGGCCCGGACTTCCTTGGCATCGAGTGCGCGCCGGGCATCCGTCGGCTGGAGATTGCGGAATGTCACGTTGGCACGCCCCAGCCCGTATTCATCGCTGAGGACATTGACGATGTTGCGATTGATCTCGCCGCCGATCACGCCGACGCTGACGCGCTTCAACCCGGCGATGTCGGTAATGGCGGAGCCCGGCGGCGCAACCAGCAGGACGACGGCGTGGGCGAGGACCACGATGGCCTGCGCCTGCGAAAGGTCGCCGACGTCGCCGCGGACGACGGCAAGATCGACCTTCTCGGCCGCAAACTGCTCGGCAGCATCAACCGCGTTTGTCGTTTCCACCAGCTTGAGCCGGACCGGGGCATTCACCACGGCAAGCCTGCTCGCCAGTGCCGAGACCAGACGCGTGGCCTCGCCGTCCAGCGATCCGACCCCGATGGTCAGCGTCATCGGGCGAGAGTACCAACGGTAGCCGAACGTGCCCGCTCCAACAACGAGCACGACAGCGCCGGCGACGATAAGGGAACGAAGCCAGATCGGCATTTTGGCAAGGGCCATGCGGCGCTCACAGTGGATAGGACGTCCGGTGGCCGGACGCGCTCATTAACGCCCCCGGCTCAGCTGCGGCGTATCGCTGAACCGTAGTGCGATTCAAGCCAAAGCCGAACACGGTCAGTGTCCGCTGAGTACCAGCGTCTTGATCGGCAGCAGCAGCGCCTGAATTCGCAAGAGCATGGCGTGAACGAGGCCGACACCATCAACGACATGCAGGGCGATTGCCCGGCTGGTGCTAGTCTCCTTCGCGGAGATCTCCTCGTGATTGCTGGTATAGGCATTGACGATGCAGCTGCTGCCCGGCGTCACGCCTTCAAGACCGCCCTTGTAGAGCGGCTCCAGGAAAGCCAGGATCGTGCCGGGTCGCCCGACATTCTGCGCCTCGATCAGTTGCTCGCCACTTCGGAACTGGCCGGCCGCGATGTAGTCCTGGACGTTGGTGACGACCATGGGAATGATGACCCACGGCTTCGAGATGCAGGTTGCTTCCGCCACCATGCCGACCTTCATCACCTGAGCCTCGATCTGACCAAAGCCGGCTTGCAAGGCGCGGCGGCCGGCGCCCTCCGGCACCAGCACGCCCGCGGGCCGCATCAGCTGATTGACGACGTCACCTGTGCGGACCAGGAATTGCTCCACACGTCCGTCGACACCGGCGCGAACAAACGTCTTGTCCAGATCGACCTGCGCTTCGGCCAATGCCGCCTGGGCACTCGCCTTTTCGGCAGGCAACAGCGTTGAAAGCCGCAACGTCGCCGACGTCTTGGACGCGGTGGCCGCGTCCACACCAGCTTGCCGCTGGTTGACCACGACCTGTAGTTTCTCAATGTCGCGTTGCGGGACGATACCGGGATTACGGCGCTGCAACTCGGTCTTGACGTCCAGTTCGTCCTTGGCCTGTTGAAGGCCGGCCTTGGCTTCCTGGGTCTGCGCTTCGGCCTTGACCACGTCGCTTTCCGCGCTTGTCATCGAGGCGTCGACCTCGGCGATCTTGCGCCTGGCCGTCTCCAAAGCCGCTTGCTGCTTCGAACTGTCCAACCTGAACAGCACATCGCCCTTCTTCACCGCTTCGCTGTAGCCGATATTGACTTCTGCCACCCGGCCAGAGCCCTCGGGCAGGATGGGCACCGTACGGTAATAGAGCGTCGCAGAAGACGTTGACGGGTGAAAGTAGAAGATCATGGTGATCAGCGACACCGTGAGCATCAAGCAGCCCGTGATGCCCCATCGCAGTTCGTACCAAATGGAAAAGAAGGTGATCTCCTTGCCGAACCGTTTGCCCTGGACATAGCGGCGGTAGAGGTAGTCCGGCAGGATGGTCAGAAGGGAGCAGAACATGAGCTCAAACATGGCTGCGCTCCTTCTCTTTCGCCGCGCCGGGTTTCTCGGGCGGCGGCGGGTTGGGTTTGACAACCGTCGTCGCTGGCCCGGGTCTTTCGGGTGGCTGCGGTCCGGGTTCGGCAACCTCGCTTTGCTGTCCCGGCGTTGCGTCTGCGATCTTCTCGACGGAACCGGCGATGCTGCGCAGCGGCGTGCCGAAATCCGGAAGGTCGATCAAGGCCAACAATAGTCCCGCCACCCAGAAGATGTGCATGTGGGTAAACAGGGAGATCAGACCGAGCACGGCCACGAACTCGAACTGCAGCTTCTGTGACTTGTGAGCCATCCGCTCGGGCAGGCTGTGCAGCTTCCAATAGAGCGTACCAACCCAGAACACGGTGCCGATCAGGAAGAGCCCCATCACGACCATCAGCGTATCCGTCCCGCTTCCCGGCGCGAGATAGAACGGCAGATGATGCGGGGCCATCAGGTGAAGTTGCTCGCTCAAGGGTATCTCTCCACTTTGGTCCCACAATCCAAGCCTGCCCACGTTGAATAGCCCGGTATGGAGCCACTTGATTTGAATCAAAGGACTTGGCCTTGCCAGCCCTAGCCTGCCCTAAGCACCGACGCTCGACAGCCAAACAGGAGCTTCCAGCCATGGCCAGCCTCGATGACCTCATCCCCAACGCCACGCAAATCCGCAAGGAAGCGGCCCTCAAAGAGGCCGAGAAGGCTGAAGAATATGTGCGCCTCGCCGCCGCGGCCGAAGCCGAGAAACGTGCCCTGATCGAGCGGCTGAGCAAGCCGTCCGGCAAGACCGAGGACGAGAAGATCAAGCTGGCCTCGACCATTATCCAGCGTGCAGTGCGAAACGGCCTGACTGAAGTGCAGGTCTATCGCTTCCCGAATACCCTGTGCACCGACAAGGGCCGCGCGATCAACCAGATGGAGGCGGGCTGGGAGAAAACGCTGACGGGTATTCCAAAGGAGATCTTCGAGCTCTGGACCGAATACCTCAAACCGCGCGGCTATCGCATCGGCTATCAGGTGATCGACTTCCCAGGCGGCGTGCCCGGTGACATCGGGGTCACCATTGCATGGGGAGACTGATCACCCTTTGGCCGAATTGAGGCAACGGAATGCGAAATATGGCAAAGGACGAGGCGGCAGAACGGATGAAGCGCAAGGATTACGAGAAGGAGCTCAAAAAGCTCCAGGTCGAACTTTGCCGTCTCCAGGACTATGTGAAGGAAAACAAGCTTCGGGTCATCGTGCTCTTTGAAGGCCGCGACGCTGCCGGCAAGGGCGGCACGATCAAGGCGATCACCGAAAAGGTCAGCCCGCGCGTATTCCGGGTGGTGGCGCTGCCGGCGCCATCGGATCGCGAAAAGACGCAGCTTTTTTTCCAGCGCTACATGAAGCAGTTTCCGGCCGGTGGCGAGATCGTGATCTTCGACCGGAGCTGGTACAATCGCGCCGGCGTCGAATATGTCATGGGGTTCTGTTCACCCGCCGAGCACGATCGTTTCCTCGCGCTCTGCCCGCAGATGGAAAAGTACGTCATCGACGGCGGCATCATCCTGATCAAGATCTGGCTCGAGGTCGGGATGGACGAGCAGGAGCGCCGCTTCAACGCCCGCATCGACGATCCGGTGCGACAATGGAAGCTCAGCCCTATGGACGTGGAATCCTTTCGGCTCTGGTACGATTATTCGCGAGCGCGCGATCTGATGCTCAAGAAGACCAGCACGAACCATGCGCCCTGGTACATTATTCGCTCCGACGACAAGCGGCGCGCACGGCTGAACTGCATCGCGCATATCCTAAAGGCCATCCCGCACAAGCGGATCAGGAAGGACAAGGTGAAGCTGCCGAAGCGTTCCGACAAGGGGCGCTACAATGACCAGGCCAGCCTGCGCGGGATGAACTTCGTCGCCGAGCAGTATTGACGAGACGATCGGGCCGCACTCCCGGTGCGGTCCGATCGTGAAACGCCACACCGATACCGCTGACAGTCTTTGGTAGAGCCTGTCAACAGCGCATTCCTTCAGTGGCCTGCGTGCATGAGGGAACCCGTCGCCATTCAAGCTTGAGCGCTGCGGCCGCTGAAGCGGCCGATCGCCCCTACTGCTTCAAACGTATCGTCACCCCACCCACGGCGGCAGAGAGCTCCGCGCCGACTTTCGGCCCGCTAAGCTGCAGGATCACGCCATTGCCGTTTTGCAGCTGAACGGCTCCGGCTCCAGCGGCAATGGCACCGCCCGCGCCGCCCACAGCGTAAGAGCCTTCGATCGACTCCGGCCCCCTCAGATTGAGGGCGCGGCCGACCAGCTTGGTGGTCGAAGCGCCGACCGTGAAGCCGACGCTCATGCCCGAGACCGTGAAGGGATATTTGTGGCCCCGGAGCAGCAGAACGCCTTCGCCGCCACCGACGCCGACGATGAATCCGCCCTTGGTGAAGACAACGGCAACCTGGCCGGTTTCGGCACGCGATGGCGTACTGAAGCCGGCACTTGCAAGCAGGGCAGCCAAGGCAGCATGGATGGCGACTTTTCTCATGACTCTTGTTTCCTTTTGGTTGTGATGTCGAGCTATTGGGCCAGGATCATCGCGAAGTAGCCGAACACGGTGAGCAGGATGCCCGACACGGCGTAGCCGACCGGGAAACCGATCCAGGGCGTCCGCCAGGCCCGGAAATGAACTGATCGATGCGCTTTTCTGCAGGCTTGGCGTCCTTGGGCATGTCTCTCTCCGGATCGTTGCGAGGTCGCGGCCGGATCGTGCTGCCCGCCCACCTCGGTCTATTGATCCAAGTCAACTGACGCGCATCCTGAAGAGCTCTGAAATACTTCGCGATGCAGTATCGCCCGAGGCGGCTCTCGCGCGGCCGATTGCGGGCGATGGGCGGTATCGGATCAGAGCCGGCCGGCTAACAAGCCGTATGGATCCTCCGGCTTGAGATCAGACCACTACCCGGCTTTGCTTTCGTCGAGTACGCTGTCGACCGACCGAAGCCACGCTCCGCTATCGGTCTTTTCCGCCAGGCCTTCAGCCCGCAGCAGATCTCGTAATTGTGCGTGCGCGCCGACGATACGGAACGCGATATTTCGGGAGGCGAGTTCGTCATGGAGATCGTGCAACATGCGCGCGCCGGCCAGATCGATGTAGGGCGATGCCGAGAGATCACACACTGCCAGCCTGATATCGACTGACGTCCGCAAGGTGTCCAAAACTTTTTCCAGGATTGTTTCGGCATTGATGTAGAGCAGCGAAGCTTCGGGTCGAAAGGCAACGATGCCGACCAATGGCTCGACGCCTTCGTGCCTCGCATTGTCGGAGTAACGGCCGGTACCAGGGAGCCGTCCGAGGAAAGCGACATTCGGACGTGAGGCCCGCGCCAGGAGCAGAACGATCGACGCAATGGCTGCCAGCAGGACACCTTGCAGGATCCCCAGAAGCAGCACGGACAGAAGCGCAATCGCCGCGGCATAAAAGTCGATGCGGCTGACCTGCCACATCCGCAACAGCGCACGGATGTCCACCAGCCTGTGGACCGCGGCAAAGACGATCGCCGCCAGGACTGTCTTGGGCAGATTCGTCAACAACCCCGTGAAGAACAGCAGGCACAGCGCAAGCGTCACCGAACAGATCACCAGCGCCAGTGGCGTGCGCGCGCCGGCGTTGTCGTTGACCGCAGATTGCGACAGCCCGCCGGCCACAGGATAACCGTGGCCGAATGCGGTGACGAGGTTCGCCGCTCCCAGCCCCAAAAATTCCTGCCGGACATCAAGGGCATAACCGTGCTTGGCAGCAAAGCTGCGAGCGGCGGAGACACCTTCTATGTAGGCCAGCAGCACGCATCCCGCAGCCAACGGGAAGAGCTCGTCGGGCTCCAATAGACCCAAGCTGGGCAATCCGATCGCCGGCAATCCCTCGGGAATTCTGCCGGTGACTGGCACGCCAAGGGACGGAAAGCCAAGCAGTGTCGCCACGACGATCGACAGTGCCATGATCGTAAGGCCGACCGGCTTTCCCGGCAGCCGCCGCTCTCCCACCAGCAGAAAGAAGAGCGCGATGGCTCCGATCGCCAGAACCAGCCAATTGGTGCCGCCGAGCTGGCCGGCGAGCTTGATGGCGCGATCGAAGAAATTGTGACCGCCTCCGGTGACTCCGAGCAGGCTCGGCAACTGGCTCATCACGATGGTGAGTCCTGCGCCGGCCTTGAAACCGACCAGGATACTGTCGCTCACCAGGCGGACGAGAACGCTGAGCTTGAACAACCAGGCGATCAGACAAAGCAGTGCCACCGCACATGCGGCCAGGCTCGCGATCTCGGCGTATTTCGCCGCGTCTCCGCCGGCCAGTGCCCCGACCGTGGCCGCCATCATCAGCGAGATCGCGGAGGTCGGACCGACTGCAAGCTGGCGAGATGATCCGAGCAGCGCGTAGCCGATGCCGCCGAGCATGTAACCGTAAATGCCAATCTGGGGCGGCAGGCCCGCCAGCGTCGCATAGGCCAGTGACACGGGGATGGCGTATGTCGCGAGGGTGATGCCGGCGATGGTGTCCGAATGCAGCCAAGCGCTGTGATAGTGCGCCAGCCAGGTCGCGGGCGGAAACAGGGAGATCCAGCGAGATCTTCGCTCAGAAGACATCATAGGGTAGCCTCGTCGCGTGGGGCTTCGCAGCGCAGCAGCACGACCAGGAGTGCAATCACGGGGATACCGAGCGCGAGATTCGGGATTTGCTTGGTCGCGAAGGCACCAAGGGCGGCCCCGAGACCGAACGTGACGCATAAAGTGGCGACAATGCCGGGAGGTCGTAGCGATCCATTGCCGGAGGTTGCAGCGAACACACCTTCAATCGCTTGCCGCATGTTGCCCGTGCTCATGACCGAGCTGTAGACCACGCCCTTGGCCCTCGTGAAGACGGCGCTCTGTACGGTGGCGACGAACGAAATCCCAAGTGTTCCCGCGAGATCCGGCAGACGGTTGTGCAGGATGGCGATAGTGACCAACAGCAGGATTTCGACCAGCGTGCTGATCGCGCTGTCGCGCTCTCCGGTTGCCCAGCGCAGCCACGCCGCGACGACGATGCCGACCGCGAACGCAAGGATCGCTGGGGTGAAGTGGAGCGCTTTCGTCCAGTTGCCGATCGAGCCATAGACCCAAAGCAGTACGAGATTGGCGGTTTGCACATTAGCCATCACGCTGTGGATGATCCACGTATAGGCGTCGAGATAGCCGCCTGCGAAGGCCAGCATCAGCGCGATTGGCACCGTTTCGTCGCGGCGTATCGACGAAGCAGCGGCAGTATTCATCGTGCTCATGTCCGAAACGTCGGGTTTTGAAATCCTACGGCTCCACAGGGAGCGGCTGACCGACTACGAGGATTGATCTGAATCAAGCATCGCCGGGTATCACCAACCAGATTTGGCGCAAATGGCTGGAGGGCTTGCGCCATGAGCACGGTCAGATGGATCATCTCCGCCGCTCCGGAAACATTCCTGCTGTTGTCGGTAGCGCTCGGCACCATTCTTGGCCGCGTTCGGATCCTTGGCTTTTCGATCGGCACGACCGCGTGCACGCTCATCGTGGCCCTCCTGATCGGGCAGCTCGGCACCTTCGCGTTTCCGTCCCTACTGAGAGTCATTCTCTTCAGCCTGTTCGTGTTCACGATCGGGTACCGGTCGGGGCCAGAGTTCTTTGCCTCGCTGAGCATCCGCACCCTAGCGCAGGTTGCGCTCGCGCTCTGCTTGGTGGCACCGGCCTCGTCATCGTTCTTATATTTGCCAATGTGTTTACGCTCGGTCCAGGCACCGCTTCCGGTCTCGCTGCGGGGTCCCTGACACTGTCATCGGTCATCGGCACGGAGTCCGGCACGCTGGCCCAGCTCGGGCTCGCCAAAGACGTGTTGGAGCAGCAGGAGGCGAACGTCGCCGCCGACTATGCCGCGTGGGTTGCTATCCAGTCGCACGGCATGCTGCTGGTCGGCATGGGCCTGGTGGTCACGCTGGTGCCGCTGATCGTGACCACCCTGTTTGCCCATCGCCTGCTCCGCATGAACCCAGTCATCATATGCGGAGCGCTGGCCGGCGCCATGACGGTCGACGCCGCCGTGACCGGTGCCTGCGAGGTTGCGGAGAGCCAGACGCCGGTGCTCGGCGTTGCCGTGCCCTACGCCGTCGGCAACGTCGTCCTGACCGTCCTTGGCCCAATCATCGTAGCCAGCACCTTCGCCGGTTGACGGAGGCGCGTGTGAAGTCCCGGCATACCTTAAGCCTAAGATCGATAGCGGCAGCCTTGGCCTTCCTGGCCAGCCTTCTTGCTCCTGCACGCGCCGAAGACAATGTCAGAATCCAGGAGGAAATCTGGGCCCTGCCGCTGCCGCTACCGATGTTAGCCTATGTGGTGCGGCCCGTCGGCGACGGTCCCTTCCCGCTGGCGATCATGAACCACGGCGTGTCGCTCAAGACCGTCGATCGCAGCTTCTTCCCGCTGGTGGAGTTTCGCGACGCCGCGAAGTGGTTTGCCAGGCGCGGCTACCTCGTGATGGCGCCAGTCGGCACCGGGTATGCTGCGGCCGCCATCGACATTCCCGAGCACGGTCTCTACGGACCGTTCTTCTCCAAGGTCGGAAACTGCACAAATCCGAACTTCCATGACGCCGGACGTGCGGTCGCGCAGGTCGGTCTCTGGATCATCGACTACATGGTGGCCGAGAAGCGCGTTCTGCCGAAGGACGCGGTCGTCGTCGGACAGTCCGCCGGCGGCTGGGCCTCCAGCGCGCTTTCGAGCGTAAACCCGCCGCAGGTCAAGGCGATCATCACCTTCGCGGCAGGACGCGGCGGCCGCGTCGACGGCAAACCCAACAACAACTGCGCGCCGGACAAGCTAGTCGAGGCAACCGCCGATTTCGGCCGGACCTCGCGGGTACCGATGCTGTGGTTCTATATCGAAAACGACACGTTCTTCGGCCCGGCCCTATCCAAGCGCATGCACGACGCCTTCACCGCTGCCGGCGGCAGGGCCGAATATCATCTCATGCCACCGTTGGGCGACGAAGGGCACTTCTTCATCGGCTCGCCCGACACGATCGCGATCTGGTCACCCCTCGTCGAAAAATTCCTCGACGCACAGAAACAGCCGCGGAGGCCGGCGCGTTGAGACGTAACATGATCAAGGTTTCTCCAACACCATGGCTCAGGCACGCGCGCGCCTGCCTGTCGATATTGTTCGCAGCGACCATTGTCGGACTGGCTTCGGCCCGGAACGCCGCAGCGCAGAAGCAGGCGCGCGAGGCAAAACCCGCCGAAATCGCGCCTGGCGGACACCGCGAAGCCAAGGACATCGCCTATGGCGACTGGCGGAAGCTCTGCGTCAAGCCGGGAGGTGGGCCGATGCTGTGCCGGACTTCGATCACCGGCAAGTTTGCAACGGGCCAGATGGCGGTACGCGTAGACCTAATCGAGCGTGACGGCGACCGCACTGCCCGATTGCAACTGTTTGTCCCCGTCGGCATGTATCTGCAACAGCCTGCCAAGCTGACCGTCGATCGGGGAATTTCCCGATCGTTCCCCTACACCTGGTGCTTGACCAATGCCTGCATCGCCGCCGACGCTGCGGATCCCAAGTTCATCAAGGACATGGAAGCTGGCAAGACTCTGGTGCTCGAGGTCACCGATTCCAACCTTCTGTCTCTGACGACATCGTTGCCACTGGCGCAGTTCGCTTCGGTTCACAACAGCGTGCCCGTACAGACCCTGGAGGAGGACATCGAGGAGTGAGCACGCGAGACAGGATCAGACATCCTTGGCGCAAGCGCGTTCAATGGAGTCAATGAGAGCACTTGCTGCGAATGGCTTGGCCAAGTAGGCGGCACACCCGGACTGCATCGCGGCCGCCTGGTTCGCTTGGCAGTCGTTACCGGTAATGTAGATGACCGGGACAGTAGCGCCCTCGCTTGCCAGCCTGCGGCGGAGGGAGATGCCCGACTCTCCGTCGAGATTGATATCCAGAACGATGCAGCACGCCTCTTCGAAGCAGCCATAACGAAGCAACGCCCCGGCGGACTCGAAAGCGACCGCATCAAAGCCGTGCTTCCGAAGCAACCGTTCCATGCTTCGGCGCATTGATGAATCATCGTCCACGACGTAAATCGACTTACGTGCAAACAATGGGGCCTGGCTTTCTCATTGGAAACTTAGCACTCGCGTCGCAACGACGCTGCACGGCAAAGGTTCCTGCGCTAATCCGATGACTTAACGACACCGGCATGTAGTCAGTCCCGGCCGAATTATGTCAAATAACATTTCCTATTGTCCTATCGTACAGGTCCTCATCGCGATCCCTGACGATAGCGTACGAAAACCGGCCTTGGGTTTACGCGTTTCCCGACTCCAGAAGGCCGAGCCGCTCGGCGGCGGAGACCAATTCGGCAAACGATGGCACCTGCATCTTTGTCATCACTTGATGGCGGTGCGCCTTCACCGTGCGTTCTGTCGTTCCAAGCTCATAGGCGATCTGCTTGTTGATCTTCCCGCGCACGATCAGATCGAACACCTGTCGTTCGCGCCGCGACAGAGACATCAAGCGAGAACGAATCAAATCGAGCTTGCCCTGTTGACCGCGCACCGCCTCCTGTTGAGCCATTGCGCGTTCGATCGCGCCGATCAGCTGTTCCGACGAGACTGGCTTAGTAAGAAAATCCTCCGCGCCGGCCTTGATCGCCCGGACAGTCGTCGCGGTATCGGCATGCCCGGTGAGGAAGACGATGGGCAGCGGCGAATGGCGTTGGGCGAGGGAGGCTTGCAATTCGGGGCCGCTCAGGCCGGGGATCTGCACGTCGAGCAGGATGCATCCTGGATGTTCCGCCGCCGGCGGATCATCCAGCAGCTGTTGCGCCGACGCGTAGGTCACAACTTCATATCCGGCCAGCTTGAGCCGACGCTGGATCGCCATCCGAAAGGATGCGTCGTCGTCCACGACGTAAACGAAGCCAGACAATGTTTCCCCCTCGACGAATTCTTGGAACGCAGAAAGACCAAGTGATCGCGCGAGCCTGGCGAAGCAACTCAAAGGGATCTGCCGAACCGCGCCGTCAATGCCCGAGTAAAGCAGCCCATTTGGAATGGCACAATCCCGAACGGACGTCCGCTGTCGGCATATTGCCGTGCGATCTGACAGAACCTCTGACTGGATTCTCATCCAGCGCATCACGCGCGGCCCCCTGTACCTTGGTACAATGCACCTACAGACAATGGTTGAAAAGCCCGCTTTTGGCATAAACAACCTTCGCGGGAAGTGGATTTCGGCGGCTCCTTATTCCCGGTGATGGAAGTACCGCGTCCCCATCAGTTCGGGAGTTGGTCATGTTAGTTCGCAACGCCGCCGACGCTTCCTTGCGGCTTCATTCGCTCCGCGAGATCGGCTTAAACACCGACTCAAATCCGATCATCAGCTTAAACGAATTTACCTATAAGAAAGGCGCCGAAGTCTACGGCGAAAAGGAGCCCGCAGAGTACGTCTATCAGGTGAAGAGGGGCGCTGTGCGGAGCTATAAGCTGCTGTCGGACGGTCGCCGCCAGATTGGCGCGTTTCATCTGGTGGGCGATATTTTTGGGCTGGAGAACGGCAGTGCGCACAGATTCACGACCGAAGCGATCGTCGACACCACGGTTCGCCTGGTGAGGCGCCAAAGTCTCGAGCTGGTTGCGCAGGGCGACGCCATGGTCGCCCGCAACCTGCTGAGCATGACCACCAGCAACCTTCAGCATGCGGAAGATCACATGCTGCTGCTCGGCCGCAAGACGTCGCTGGAGCGGGTCGCAGCCTTTCTGATCGAGATGGACAAGCGCCTGACGGCCGCCGGGATCATGGCACTGCCCATGTCGCGACGGGATATCGCGGATTATCTCGGGCTGACTCTGGAGACCGTGTCCCGTGCCCTGTCCCGGCTGCACGAACTCGGGATCCTCGGCTTCATCGGAAACAATCAGCGCCAGATTGTGCTGCTAGATAGGCCGCAGCTCGCTAGTCTCGATCTGCAGAACTAGGCCCAGGCGCCGCGATCGCGGCGAGATGTTCGACCGTCTTGCGAAGCACCTCGAACAGGACGGCGGTCGACCAGCCGAACATCAGGATTCCATTCATCGCTGTCATAGGTCCCGTCAGCCGCCAGCCCTCCACGGGCGTGATATCGCCATAGCCGAGCGTGGTGTAGTTCACGAAGGTGAAATATAGCAGATCGCTTCCCGGAGGCGCCGCGCCGACCATGGCGTAGGCCAGCGCCCAGATGAGAACCTCGACAGTGTGCGCCACCATCAAAATGACAGCAGTCGTGACCATCACGGCCATCAGGTGCGATCGGGGCCGCGCCGTGTGCTTCAATCCGGCGGTGCGGGCGATGTCGATCGCCGCAACAGTCACCAGTGCGTGAATCATGATGTTGATCACGCTGATGAAGGTGCCGAGCAGGAATTGGACGGCCATCGCGGGCTCCCACTGCGGACTCGGCCATGCCGGTGGTTTGGTCGGTCAGCGTTGCCATCCAGCGGGGGGATGATGTGGCGCCTTGATGCAGATCAAGAGCGCGCGGCAGCCTGCCCCCCAGCATCTCTCCGCTGAGGTTCTTCGTCGTTTCCCCGCCGGCCGGAGCTGCAATCATGCGGACTATCTGCGTCGAAGAAGCCATCGCGATGATTCCCTCAGGCGCGAGCATCATGGTCGGCGGGTTCATGGGCGTCGGGACACCGGAGCGCCTGCTCGACGAACTGGTGCGGCAGAAGAAGACGGGCCTGTCGTTGATCTGCAATGACGCAGCCATCCCCGGCAAAGGCGTCGGCAAGCTGTTCGACACCGCGCAGGTCTCGCGGTTGACCGCAACGCATATCGGCCTCAACCCAACGGCACAGCAGCAGATGCTGGCCAACACGATCGCTGTCGATCTCATTCCTCAGGGAACATTCGTCGAGCGCATTCGCGCCGGCGGATGCGGCCTGGGCGGCGTTCTGACCCCGACCGGCGTCGGTACGCTGGTTGCGGAAGGTAAGCGTGAGATCGAAGTCGACGGCAGGTCGTTCCTGCTGGAGACGGCCCTGCGCGCGCAGTTCGCGCTGGTGCACGCCTTCCTGGCCGACTACCTCGGTAACCTCGCCTACGCACTGACTTCGCGGAACTTCAATCCCGTCATGGCGATGGCCGCCGATACCGTGATCGTCACAGCGGAGAACATCGTGCCTGTCGGCGTGATCGCGCCGGATCACGTCATAACGCCGGCACCGCTCGTCGACTACCTCATTACGAACGGGTGACGTCATGGATCCGCAGACCCTTATCGCTCGGCGCGTGGCCAAGGAGCTCCGGAGCGGCGACCTCGTCAATCTCGGCATCGGTATCCCTACGCTCGTCGCAAACTACGTTCCGGCCGACCTGAAGGTGTTCTTCCAGTCGGAAAACGGCCTGATCGGCACCGGGCCGATCCCCGAGCAGGGCTTGGCACATCCGACGCTGACGGACGCAGGCGGACGCCCGATCAGTGCGCTACCCGGCGCTTCGACCTTCGACAGCGCAATGTCATTCGGACTGATTCGCGGCGGCCATGTCGATGTTACCGTGCTTGGAGGTCTCCAGATCGATGCGCACGGCCATCTCGCCAATTGGATGATTCCCGGCAAGATGGTGCCCGGCATGGGCGGCGCTATGGACCTCGTCAGCGGCGCCAAGCGCGTCATCGTCGCCATGCAGCATGCGGCAAAGGGCAAGTCGAAGATCGTCGCGAAATGTACTTTGCCGCTGACCTCGGTGCGGCCCGTGAACCTGGTCGTCACCGACATGGCAGTGATCGGCTTTGCCGGCGGCAAGGCGACGCTGCTTGAGACCGCGCCGGGCGTCACGATCGGCGAAGTCATGGCGGTGACGGACGCCGACCTCGTCGTTCCTGACCATGTCCCGGAAATGATGATCTGACCAGGTGATGGACATGCAGATATTTGGCGATTTCAACGAGATCAGATCCGCCGTCGGCACCGAGATCGGCGCCAGCGACTGGATCGAGATCACCCAGGATCGGATCAACAGATTTGCGGAAGCGACCTGCGACGAGCAGTGGATCCATGTCGACCAGGAGCGCGCGAGTAAGGAATTGCACGGCGGCACCACCATCGCCCACGGGCTGCTGTCGCTGGCGCTGGCGCCGATGTTCATCCGTTCGGTGATGGGGCTGAAGGGCCTGCGTAACACCCTGAACTACGGCGCGGACAGGATCAGGTACCTTTCGCCGGTCCCGGCGGGCTCGAAGCTGCGCGGCCGCGTCACCGTTGCCGAAACGGAGGACGTGCCTCCCGACGGCCTGCGTGTGAATTACCATCTCGTGATCGAGATCGAAGGCGGCAAACGGCCGGCTTGCGTCGCCGAGCTGATCGCTCTGCACTATCGCTGAGCAACGCGCCGGTTTCTCCTCAATCGATGATGTGATAGCCGCCGTCGACGTAGAGAACGCTGCCCGTGATGAGCTTGGCGCCGTCGAGCGCCAGGAACGCGGTTGCGTTGCCGACATCGTCGATGCTTACGAGGCTGCGCGACGGCGCCTTCGATTGCGCCTTGTCCATCAGTTCGTCGAACTCTGGGATGCCTGATGCCGCGCGCGTGGCCAGCGGACCCGGCGAGATCGCGTGCACACGGATTCCTTTCGGCCCCAGCTCGGCCGCGATGTAGCGCACCGACGCTTCGAGCGCGGCCTTCGCCACGCCCATCACGTTGTAATTCTCGACCACCATCTGGCTGCCGTAATAGGTCATAGTGAACATGGTGCCGCCGTTCTTCATCAGCGGCTCGGCCAAATGAGCCATGCGCATGAATGACCAGCAGGAGACCTCCATCGTCTTCAGGAAGCCGTCGCGACCGACGTCCACGACACGCCCGTGCAAGGCTTCCTTCGGCGAGAAGGCGATCGAATGCAGCAGGAAATCGAGCTGGCCCCACTCCTTCTCGATCCGCGCGAACGCCGCTTCGGTCTGCCCCTCTATCATGACGTCGAGCGGCATGAAGATGGGAGCCTCAAGTGCCTGCGCGAGCGGCTCGACGTGCTTCTTCGCACGCTCGTTCAGGTAGGTGACGGCAAGATCGGCGCCGAGGGCGCGAAAGGCCTTGGCGCATCCCCACGCGATCGACTGGTCGTTGGCGATGCCCACGATGAGGCCTTTTTTCCCCTTCAGGGCAACCTTGGTATCAGGAAACACGGGAATCATGACGCCCTCTCCTGTCTGACATTGGTGGCTGGCCTGTTCATGAGCAGCGACAACGTGTGCTGCGCGATCATCAATTCCTCGTCCGTCGGCACGACATAAACCGGAATCAGGCTGTTTGACCCCGATATCAGCCGCGAATGCCGGGCATTCTCGGCCTGATCGAGGGAAACACCGAGCCATCTGAGCTGCTCGGCCACGCGTGCACGGATGGTGGCGGAGTTCTCGCCAATGCCGGCCGTGAAGACGAACGCATCCAGGCCTTGCAATGCTGCTGCGAGCATCCCGGCGTTGAGCCCGGTTCGGTAGACGAAATAGTCGATCGCCAGTTTGGCGTTGACACTGTCGCTGGCCTCGAGTTCGCGCATGTCGTTGCTGATGCCGGATAGTCCCTTCAGGCCGCAATCGCGGTAAAGGAAATTCTGAACGTTTGATGCCGACATCCCTTTCTCGGAGATCAGGTAGAGCACGACGCCCGGGTCGATCTGACCAGGGCGCGTTCCCATCGGGAGCCCGTCGAGAGCGGTGAAGCCCATGGTGCTTTCGATGCTTCGCCCGCCGCTGAGCGCGCACATCGACGCGCCGCTCCCGAGATGAGCGACGATGACCCGTCCCTTCGCAACCTTCGGCGCGAACTTCGGCAAGGTCTTCGCGATGTATTCGTAGGAGAGACCGTGAAACCCATAGCGCCGCACGCCTTCGGCATGAAGCCGGTGCGGGATCGCATAATGGTCCGCGACCGCACTATGTGTGCGGTGAAAGGCGGTGTCGAAACAGGCGACCTGCGGAAGTGCCGGGAGATTGGCGAGGATCGAGCGGATCGGCGCCAGATTGTGTGGCTGATGCAGCGGCGCCAGCGCGATAAACCGTTCCAGCCGGGTCACGACACCATGATCGACCAGGATCGGGCGGTCGTAGTCCGGTCCGCCATGAACGACGCGGTGACCAACCGCAATGGGATGGATGCAAAGCTCGTCCCGCAGCCACGCGCCGGCGACCTCCATCGCAGCCGGAACGTCCGGCACGGCATCGATCGGATAGGCTCGATCGGCAAGCGGATCACTGTGGACGCCGCTCGCCCGCAGGCGGGGACGGCTGCCGATCCCGTCGATCTGCCCCTTGAGCTGTTGCCGCAGCATTCCTTCGTTCTCGATCGAATAGATCCGGAACTTGACGCTGGAGGAGCCGGCATTGACGACAAGGATCGTATCCATGGCGCTCACGCGGCGATCGTAGGGGCATGCTGGCGCCGTGCATGGGCATACAAGGCTGCAACCGCACAGGAGGCCATCCGTGCGCGCGGCGAATCCGCACGCGACGTCAGAACGACCGGCACCCGGGCTCCGAGCACGACGCCGGCGCCGTCAGCCTTGGCGAAATAGGCAAGATTCTTCGCCAGCATATTGCCGGATTCGAGATCGGGAACGACCAAGATCTGCGCCCGGCCGGCGACTTCGGACTTTATCCCCTTGATCCGCGCCGCCTCCTCGTCGATGGCATTGTCGAACGCCAGTGGCCCATCGAGCACACCGCCCGTGATCTGGCCCCGATCCGCCATCTTGCAGAGTGCCGCGGCCTCGATCGTCGATGGAATCTTCGAGGTGACGGTTTCGACCGCCGACAGAATCGCTACGCGCGGCGATTTGCCGAAGCCAGCTTGCACATAGAGATCGATCGCGTTCTGGATGATGTCGCGTTTGGCGTCGAGGTCCGGGAAAATGTTGATGGCCGCATCCGTCACGAAGATGGTCTCGGCATAGGCCGGCACGTCCATCACGAAGACATGGCTGATGCGCCGGTCGGTACGCAGGCCGCCGGCCTTGGCAGTGACAGCGCGCATCAGCTCGTCGGTGTGCAGGCTGCCCTTCATCAGCAGCTCGCCCTTGCCTGCGTGGATCAGCTCGACGCCCCGAGTGGCAGATTCGTCGCTATGCGCGGTATCGACGATCTCGAACGCGCCAACGTCGAGGCCGTGCTTGGCGGCCGTATCCCGGATCTTCTTGTCCGGCCCGACCAGGATCGGGCGGATAATGCCGGCCTGTGCGCTTTCGACGGCACCGCGCAGCGATGTCTCGTCACAAGGATGCACGACGATGGTCGGAGTCGGCGGCACCGCCCTGGCGGCCGCGATCAGGCGGTCGTATTTGCTCGGAGGCTGTGTCTGCGTGGCATCGGCTGACATGAGGCCGCTCCTTCCAACCAATGTTACGATGCCTTTGCTTTGGGATCGAAAGGGGCGATATTCGACGCCCTTCCCTGCTGCTCGCCAGCCTCAAGGCCGAACAATGCCGCGATATGCTGCAGGCGATTCGCGCGTTCGCCCGTGATTTCCTCGCTGGCGGACAGCACCTCGCTCACCGCGGTGAAGGCCGCGCGGCGCTGATTGACGTCATCAGGCAGCAGTTTCGGGATCGCGGCCAGGGCCGCCTCGCGATCGAGCAGCAACATGAAGAACTGCTCGCGCACCAGCATCTTGAATTCGGGCAGTGTCAATCGCGCTCCGGCGTGGTCACGGCGGACCAGACGCAGCGCCTCAATGCTACGCTCGTCGACCATTCCTCTCGCAGAACCGACATAAAGCAGGGCGCGAAGCGCCGCTTCGCGCAGCCCGCCTTCGTCGATCCGGGATTTGAGCTCGCCGATCCGCTTCTCGAGCATGGCACGATGATCGGCGGGCATCTCGCGCGGACGCGCAGGTTCGACCTTCGGATCTATACCGAGCGCGGCCTGGAGCGCAGGCGAGCCATAGACGTTGAGGAAGATCGCCTCGCTCAGCGCCTCCTGCGAATCGCGCCAGCTGTCGAGGACATGAACGATCTGCTTGGAGATCTGCTCCTGAAATGCCAGGAAAGGATTGTCCTTCGAAACTGGCTTGCGGTTCTCTTCCAACCCTTCCGCGACCGACTTCACCGCGGTCATCCATGGATTCTGACTGCTGAACGCCTCATATTGTGTCCGCAGCGGGTGCAGATTGCGCATCAACTCCGCCGTCTGCGGCGCCACCATGCCCCTGATCCAGGGCTGCACGAACTTCCGATAAGCGGCGAGATTAAGCTCCGAGACGCGCTTGGCGGCAGCGAAGCGCCGCTCGTCATCGGGCGAATTGCCGCCCATGGCGCGGATGTCATCGAGCGTCCGCGCCTCGCAGCGCATCACCCACTGTCCGACCGCGAGGTCGGCATGCATGGTGTCGGCGCCCTTGGCCTCGAAGGTTGCCTCATAGAGCCCGGGCGGCAGCACATCGATCAGATCGATATTGCTGGAAAATTCGGCGTGCTCCTTCTTGGCGACGCCCCCGGAGACAAAGATGCCGAGATGACCCACGTTTTCGTGAACCGTGTAAACGATCGTCTGCCCATAGGCCCTGATGTCGTCGACGTCGGTGTAGCAATCAAGGATCCAGCCCAACGCCTGCTGCGGTGGCGTGACGTTATCGCCCTTCGAGCAGAACACCACGATCGGCGACCTGATGTTGCGCAAGTCCACCTGCTCACCGTCAGACATCTTGATGTTGCCTGCGGCAAGATTATTGCCGACGAAGAGCTCGTCGACGATGAACTGAATCTCTTCGGCATTGAGGTTGACGTGCCCACCCCACCACCGCTCGAACTCGAGGTAACGCTCGGCCTCGGTGTCGACTTTCGAATAGACGTTATACTGCTTGGTCCAGAGCGTATTCGAAGGATTCTGGCCCTCGAAGTTCTGCACCAGCCAGGCGCCGTCGAACTTGCCGGCGCCGAGATCGCTGACAAGCGCCGTCAGCCAGCTTCCGCCGAGCAGGCCGCCCGAATAGCGCATCGGATATTTGCCGTGTACGCCGGCCCAGTAGGCGAGCGGTGCACCGGCGATGATCAGCGGCCCGAACAGTTCAGGCCGCAGTGACGCCAGAATCATGACGGCCCAGCCGGCCTGGCAATTTCCGATCACGCAGGGCTTGCCATCGGCGTCCGGATGACGGCTGATGACCTTCTCGATGAACTTGGCTTCGGCGCGCGCGATGCGCTCGATCGTCTGTTCCGGCATCGGCTCCGGCAGGAAGCCGACGAAGTAGCAGGGATGCCCCGCCTTCATGGCGACGCCGATCTCGCTGTCAGCCTTGAATCCGCCGATGCCCGGACCGTGTCCGGCGCGCGGATCGATCACGACGAACGGGCGCCGCGCAGGATCAATCTCCACGCCTGCTGGCGGAACGATGCGGACGAGCGCGTAATTGACTGGTTCGTCCAGCTGCCGGCCGTCGACGATCAACTCGGCGGCATATTGCAAGACGTGAGGGGCGGCTTGGGCGACGTGCTCCCGATACTGATCGCCGCGCCGGCGCATCACGTCGAGGAACAGGATGCTCCGTTGTCCCGCATCGACCATGTATTCGACCGCCGACGCGACGAGTCCGGATATTGGGCCACCGGGCAATACAGGCATTTCCATCGCCGTTCTCCGACTTCCTCGTCGTATCGATTCATCCAAAGCCCGCTGCACTTGGCCGCGTTGATATAGGTCAACGCTCGATCGCCAGTTTCGCCGGCACAGCACGTTCGGCGCGGATCCAGGCGACCGTCAGCTCCCAGACTACAGACAGAATGATAGGTCCGATGAAGAGACCGATTATACCGTGGAAGAGAGTGCCCCCGATCACCCCGATTAGAATGACGAGCGCCGGCGTCGTCAGGCCGCGCCCCATGACAAGCGGTTTCAGGATGTTATCGAGCACCGATACGATCACGAGAAACACCGTCAGGAGCAGCGCGATCGGAAATTCCTTGTCGGTCCAGATCCAGATGATGACCGGCAGGATGATGATCGTTCCGCCGATCTGCACGATGGACAGCAACAGCACCACGAACGCCAGAAGGCCCGCGCTGGCAATGCCGGCCAGCTTGAAGCCGATACCGGCCAGCAAAGCTTGGATGATAGCGACGCCGATCACGCCTTGGGCCACCGCGCGGATGGTAGCCCCCGCCAGGTCCAGAAAGTGCTCGCTCTGGTCCGGCACGATGCGCGACAGAAAGCTGCGCCCTGCCGCCACGAGCTGAGGTCCATACGGAAACAGCACCCCGGCTACCGCCACCGACAGCAGAAACTTGACCGTTCCCACGCCGGCATTGCCGGCAAATCCAAGTAAGGTCGCCGCGAACGGCTTCAGGTAGGGCACGACGGCGCGCAAAAGCGAACGGAGATTGGTCGTCGCCTGATCCCAGAGATCGAAGAGCTGAGGCCCCACGATGGGCCACTCCTTAAGTGACTGCGGCGGCGAGGGAACATGCAGTTCACCAGCCGTCATTTGTGCGGCAATTTCTGTAATCCCGTCGACCGCGCCCATGCCGAGCCACGTCGCGGGTCCGATCACGACCGCGAGATTGACGAGAGTGAGGATCGTCGCTGCGAGCTTCGGTCGTCCACCGAAAATGTCACAGAGGCGCCGAAACACCGGGTTCAGCGCAGCGGCGAGCACGACACTCCAGGCCAATATGGGCACGAATGGACGGACAAGGAGTAGCGCCCAGACGAGCAACAGCCCCAGCAATCCGAGCCGGACTAAAAGCTGGATGATCTCGTCTCCGGAGACGATCTGGCGGAGTGTTTTCACGGACGCGCCTTCAGTCATGCCGCGCATGCTGTGGCGAGCTAGCCCCTGCTCTCGCTCAGCGGGCTTGATCCAGATCAAGCCGCGGCGGCTCTTCTAGGGCTGAGGTCCGGACAAGTTCAGCTCACGCTCCGCCCGAAACACGTTACCGTAGAGACTCGATATCCATTGCCGGCCGCGGGACGTCACGTTGAGGTAGCGTATCGCGGGCTGGATTTGAGGGGCGACGTTGCTCCAATAGAAATGCGGATATTTGTAGACGATGTCCGCCGGCGTCGCGTAGCCCAAGGTCTTGTTGAGTCCGATCTCTTCGAATTCGTAGAACAGCGCGTTCGACTTCTTCAGATAGTTCGGATCGCCGAGCTGACCGATGAGATCGGCGGCGCGCAACAGCAATCCTTCCTCTTCGATGAGGCTATCATTGGAGGACATCATATAAGGAAATCGGGTATATTCGATCGCCCGAGCTACCCGGTCCGCATCCAGCTGCTCGACAGAATCCAGCCGCTCCAGCACGAACAGTTTTGACCGATCGACATGGTATGGCGCGAGAGCCGCATCGGACGATCCTCGCGGCAGACGAACGGTGCCGCCGGTCACGTCGGCTATGAACAGCTCGTCCTCGTCGCCTTGAACGACGCCGCGCACATATCCGATGTCATGAGCAAGGCACGCCAGAATGAAATTCGCATAATCGTTTGCCGTGGTGGGCCGCAGAAGCGCGCGCCCTGTCAGAATATCATGCCCGGCAAGTGTCACGAGCAACGTATGCTCGATGTTGTGATAGAGGGCATCGCTATTGCCGATGCACTCCATGGTGAGCTTGGCCGCGAACGGAAGCAGTTCGGTCAGACCGGCATGCGAGGCACCAAACCGGTCCTTGGTTTCTGTCGCCAGAAAAGTGCCCAGAGCTTGCGATACCAGTTCCGGAACCGTGATCATCGGGTCGCTCCACTACGGCACCGTGGACGATATGCAGATCAAGCCAGGACTCTCCGCGATCCCGTCTGCACAGGTCAAGGTGCACGGCGCCAACAACCAGCATAGTTGCCGCTTCCGCGCCGGACCCTTGATGCAGATCAAGCAGCTGCAACCAACTGGACGCCTCATGGGCGGAGCGCGGCCAATTGCATTTTCCGGCCTCCAAAGACAAGAGCGCTCATGTCGGACACCGCCAAATACAGCGCAACAGAGCACTTGCGGGACGGCAGCCCGGTCGAAATCCGGGCGCTGCGGCCGGCAGACGAGGCCGACATGCTAACCGCGCTGGACCAGACAAGTGCGCAGTCGTTGCAGCGCCGGTTCTTCGCGATGAAGCGTCATTTCTCGAGCAAGGAGCGCGCCTTCTTCATGGACGTCGACTTCAGCGATCACGTCGCCCTGGTGGTGCTCGCGGAGCAGGCCGGCCGGCAAATCATCGTCGGCGGCGGACGATACGTCGTGTTCGAGCCTGGGCGGGCCGAGATGGCTTTCGTCGTCATCGATGCCTGGCAGGGACGAGGCGTCGGCTCCATCCTGATGGATCATCTCGGCAGGATTGCCACCGACGCGGGATTGCACGAGCTCACGGCGGAGGTCCTGCCCGAGAACAGGTCAATGCTGGCGGTATTCGGCAAGTTCGGGTTCAGGCCGGCCGCGCGTCACGACCCACACACGATCCATCTGGTGCGACGTCTCGGGCAAGGGAGTGCGTGACCGTCCCGAGCCGCTCACAGCTCCATCCTCGCTCGTTGATTCAAATCAAAGCTGGTTCGGTAACGACCGCAAACATTTCACGTGCACACTCATGCCGCCGGCGCGACGGAAATCCTTCCCTCGCCGGTCAGTCGATATTTCACCCAGGCGGAGGACGTTATGAGGTTCGTCAAAGTAGCATTTGCAGCAATCCTTACTGCCGCTGGCACGATGATTTCTGTACCCGAAAGCGAAGCTGCGCCGTTGCCCACCAACGTCGGCGCAATGAGAGCCGCGCTCGATAACGACGTGGTGAAAGTGCGCTATGGTGGCTGGGGTTATCGCGGCGGATGGGGCGGAGGCTACCGCGGAGCGGGATTGGGCTATCGTGGTTTGAGTTATCGTGGCGTCGGATATGGCTACAGAGGTTATGGATATCGAGGCTATGGCTACCGCGGCTTGGGCGCCGGCGCTGCCGTCGTCGGCGGCGCGATCGCAAGCTCGGGCTACTATGGTGCGTATCCCTACTACGATGGCGGATACGCCTCTTACGGCGGAGAATACGGCTACGATTATTGCCCGCCCAATACGTACAGCGCCTACGGCAGCTATGGCGGTTACGACGGCTACTACGCGAGGCGAAGCTATTATTCCGGCTGGTAGATCCGAGTCCGTAACCTCCTACGCGTGCGAGCGCCGGGAGCGCGAGCGCTCACACCTACGTTGATCTGGATCAACTCGCAGATGGAGCACTGTTCTCGAGTACGGCTCCAAACGGAGGAGACCAAAATGAAGCCATCTATCGGACTAGCGGCTGCATTGGTGACAATCGGATTCGTGTTCGCGAGTCCCCACAGCGCCAACGCCGTCGTATACTGCCAATACGTGGACTATCCCGCGAATTGCGTCGCGAGACCGGGCGTCGTCTTGGGCGCGCGTCCCGTTGCTCGCGCTGCTGCACGCGAGGCAGTGCGGCCCGGCACTCCGGCTAATCGTGGTGGTCCGGTCGATCGCGTCGGCAGGCGCTGATCAGCTTGCCGCGACAACGTCGCGGAAAATGAGGGCCGGCGTTGCCGCCGGCCCCTGAAGAAGCCAGATACGGAGAGATCAGTACTTTGCGACGACCTGGTTGCCCCAACCGAAGCGGTAGTTGAAGCGCAGCGTGACCATGTCCACGTCCTGCGTGATCCGGTCATTCACAAAAGCGGCAAGTCGCGGATCAGCGACCGTGAACGAATTATTCCGGTGCCCCATGAACAAATGGTCGTATTCGATGCCCACCGACCAATTCGGGGTGAAGCCATACTCGAATCCAACACCAATGACACCACCCCAGCGGGTTGCGCTTTGCGCAGCGAGCTCGGCGCCGGATGCAGTATCAAGGACGCTGAGGCGGTTGTCCGTCACCGCCGCGCCACCCTTCACGTAGAGCAGTGACGCATTCCAGGCGTAGCCGATTTGGCCGGTGAAGAGGCCGATGGCACTCGTTTTGGTGCGAGTGGAGAGCGAAGGATCGATGAGGCTAACGCGCTGGTTGCTGAGATCCGCCCAATCGCCCTGAGCTTCCAGACCAAACACCCACTGGCTGGCTTGCCATCGATAACCAAGCTGGCCACCGATGACGCCACCGGATCGATCGCGGCAGCCGGAAGCGACGGCTACGCCAGCCGCGTCAAGGAAATCCACGCAGTTGTGGTTCTGCGCCCAACCACCATTGCCGCCAATATAGAACCCGGTCCAATTGTAGATCGGAGCGATCATCGGCGCCGGCGGCGGCGCCTTCACGGCCATATCGGCAGCCATGGCGGGCCCCACGGCGCCCAATGCCACCAGACAAACGGTTGTTAGCAGAAGCCTTTTCATCGTGCTTTCTCCTTGCCGGCCGCCTCTGACTGGTCGAAACGGCGGGTTTGTTGCAATGCAATGATTCCCCAACTTCCGGCTGAACTCTACGGGCGAGGGTGCAATCTCCGCGTGCCAAAATGGCAACACCCCAAGACATTTCGTACCCGAGCCGATCTCTCTCGCTGGCGAAGCCCTCAATGATTTCGCCTGGTGTCCGAATGGAGGAAAGCCGTCTGCCGCCGGAGTTCGCTTCTTGGCATCGGCAACAAATCGGTGGTGATCACGACCCTTTTTCCGGGTCGCGCTTGTCCTCGCGACCAGCAACCTCCCCGCCTTGGTCTTGCGCGATCCAGAACGGGATGTCGCTCGAGGGAATCAGCCGTCGGGGCAAAAAGGGATTGAGCGTGCCTGCGAACACGATCAATCCCTCATTGAATTTCTCTCGCGCGAAAGTCCGTGCCTCGGCTTCGCTCTCGAATGTGCGCGTCTCCCGGGGACTTCGCCGCTTCGGCAAGGTCCCACGCTTGTGCACCTCGAACGTGACGTACCAGGTCTGCGGCATCCGCCAGCTTCCGAATCGCGATCAAGCGGACATCTGTCGACCATCAATGACCAGTGAGATCATGTTGGTGTCCTAGTAGCGCCGCTCTTGGCTGCGCTCCATGCGTCCTTCACCCCTCTCCTCGCGCCGTTCGGTCCGTCCCGTGCGCCGCTCATGGCGCCGCTCGTGGCGCGCTCCCCGCCTCTCCTGGCGTCGTTCCATGCCGACCGTCTGCGCCTGCGCTTGTGCTCCGAACAGGAACGTGCCGGATGTCGCCATTCCAAAGGCAGCTGCAGCAACGAAAGAGCGTCGCGACGCGCGAGTCGTTCAAACTTTGGCGTTTCACTCATGTCAGTGACTCCCGATCTTGAGGACGTTTCAGTAGACAACGCCTCGACGTGCATTCGTTGATCAGTGTCAACGGTGTTCGCCCCACGCTAAAGACGCAACGACCGGAGACTCTCACCACACCTGGTTGCCGAACCAGCCGTACTGCGGCGGCCGTGCGACGAGCCGGACACGTCTTTCGATGTGCCTCCTCGCAATTTTGTTTTGACGCTGCGGCTTCGCTTCAGCCTTTGTCGACTGACGCACTCGCAGCCGTTCGGCATCGAGCGGTCCAAGCTGAGCAAATGCCTCGCGCACGCGCGTCGGTGGGAAGTCGGCGCCCGGCGGGGCACCAAGCTCGACCTTAGCGATGTCAGTCGCGACGATCGTGGGCTGGCTGGTGTCGAGAACGACCCGCTCAGGCAATTTCCAATCAGAATGAATGCGGATAGTGCCGGAGCGCCCAGCTCCACCGCGTATGGCAGGCCGATCCGGGACAGAGGCATCCGCAACGAAGAACAGCGCGAGCAACGCACCGCCGACATAGAACAGATATCGTGAGATGGGCATTGTCGGTGCCATCGCCGCCACAGATTTTCGTCTGGCGAGCAACGGGCGACGGCGGCAAAATTGGCGAAGCAATGCAACCTGCATGGGCGTGGTTGCCTAAACCGAACCGCCGTTGCATCCGCTGCGGCGTGACTCTGGTGAAGCACTTGCTGAAGCTTGCTCGGCGCTCCGTTCGGCACGCGCTCGCACGCTGCAGCAGCCCAATATTCATCGCATTCCAGCGCGGCTTCGCTTGAGCCAGATCAACGAATTGAGTTTTCGCAACATCGCCTCGCGTAGTGTTGCACGGCTTGGTGAGTGCCAGTGACATGCCCCTTGGTACAATGACCACGAGGGCAATTGCAGGATCGTGCTGCGCGGGATAGAACTCTCATCGCCTACATCGAGCTTCTGGCAGGGAGGGCCGATGGTGAGTCAGTTCGAGCTGAGTTCGCGCGCAGCACTTTGCCGGCAGCTTGCAAGCCAGGATGCGGCAAACCAAACTGTCTGGATGGCCGAGGCAAGAAGCTGGTCACGCCTGGCCGCCGAGACGCTTCATGACGAGCACGAATTGAAAAGCGGCATCGTTGCCAGGTTCTTCTTCGCGTTCAGGGTCGCGGCGAAACACAGGCCTACGAACCGCCCGGCAGAGATGATAGAGATGATGAAGAGCGGCGCCTCAATAAGCCGCTCATCGCTCTAAGCTACGCTCAAGTGGCCGGCGGCTGTGCGGAAGAGAAGCATGACCTATGTTCTAATTGTCGTCAGCTGGCTCGGCGTTGCTAATAGCCCGTGATATCGACGCAAGAATTCTCGAGCGCGGAGCGTTGCGAAACAGCCCGGACGGCCCTGATGGAATACGCGAAGGCACGCAGCACCGACGAGACGCTGAGGCCCCTCTGCGTGCAGAAGTAAAAGAGCCGAGCGGACTGACGCGTGTGCCCGAATTCGGCTGAAAGCGTCTTCGCGCTTCGCCGACGCTTACCAGCTGCGCGATTTTCTTCGGTTCTTTGACCTTAATCAATGGTCCCATCACCGGTCCATGGAGCGATCCAAATTCACTCTCACAGGACGGAGACTATCATGAAGCGTGGCATGCTCACAAAATTATCACTCGCGGTTGCCGTGGTCGCCCTCGGAGTGTCTGGTTCAATTGGCTGGTCGACCGACGAAGGCCTTTCGCTCTCGCTAAGCCGGGCAGAAGCACGGGTCGGGCGGCCCTTGACACCCGTGTCAGTCGCGGGCGTTGCACGCCGCACCACCAGACGTGCGGTCGTAGGCGGCGCGGCCGTCGGCGCGGCCGCGGCCGGCACGGCATGCGTCCGCGTTCTGGTCAACGGCAGCTATGTCTGCCGCTGATAGCTGTCGTTGCCAGCTCTGAACACCGCATCCTGCCGGATGATGTTCCTGCAGGATGCGCTGTTCAGGTTTCGGAGCGCTATTGATAGAGGCCAACGCACGACGGAGCCCAGATCATGAGCTCCAGCGGCTCCGGTCGATCGCAAGCACCTCGCGCTGTCCTGCTCTGGGCGACCAGGTGGGCGGAACATCTCGACGCCCCTCGATCTCTCGCTGAGGCGAAAGGAATGAGGCTCGGCGGAGTGATTCATAAGGTCGAACGCTGATTACGGACAAGGAGGAGATCTTCATCGAACCGGAATTGCGCATGCGGCGGCTGGTGAGAGCCCACATGAGAGCGCAATGCGCCGACCGATCCTCATTGGCTCAATATAGATTCTCCTTGACCTCTCGGTGCACACATCGTGCACACGCAACCTTCTAACCAATTGAAGAACTTGAACTCTCGATCCAATCCATCATGGGCCAATTTGAGCAACCTCCAGCCAAACGACGCAAACTAGGGCAAGCCGCCGGAGCTCCTCCCAATGCGGCGAGAAAGACGCCGAGCGAGAACGCCAAGATGAGGGTCCGGTTGATATCGATGCCAATTGACTACGCCATCTCGCGGTCGCTGACGACGGCCGTGATCAGGCGCCCAAGCCGGATATGGTTGATCAGGACCCGCAGGCCGACGACGGCGAGGACGGCCATCCCGACAAGCAGAATCTGGTAGCTTGGATTCATGACGCCATCAATGCTCGACGTGCCAAGCGATCGTATCGGTGCATCTTCGTAGAACGATTGCACGCAGATCAGGCGCTCGAAGTCCTCCAGAAGGCGGCGAAGTCGTTCGTCTGTAAGGCAAACGGTCGTGCGCGGCCCCGCGCATAGAGCTTGTGCTACGAAACGATATCTGCGGTCCCGATGTCCTGATCCAATGTTGCCGCCGTTGTCCTCAATTGACATAGGCTTCGCCTTTCGGCACGCTTTGCGCCCACGGAAATGGTGAATGATTTACAGACCCGGCGACGTCGGCACGCAAACGCAGCGTTGCAAACGACCGTTTGGTGCTCTATTCGAAGCCGCGTCGGCGCACCCGCTAAAGTTGATAGATGACTCTTTCGAGAAAAAATATCGGCCAGCCTGATCAGCCGATGGGGCGTGATCCGTTCCACACCGCCGCTCATCGGCCGGTGGAGCGTCACCTCGCGGAGAACCAAAAGCCGGAGCCAGGCGCCGAGCAAAGCAACAAATCACCTATAGTTCATCCGGCCCAAGAGGCCTCTGCTGCGTCATCCGCACATTTCGGTTCTGTACGAGGTGTGTCCGCCAGTGTGACCGCCTGTACAGATTGGATGAAGCGAGGACGCCAAATTTGGCACGGGCATTTGCAGCGCGGTCAACGACCCGACGGGGCCACAGGGTCGATGGGAAACATCGAGCGCTGGTTGCTTGGATTGCTGAGCGTTGTTGTTCTCGTGATCTGCGTTTGCGCGACCATTGTCTTCACGCAGGTCAAGTCGCTCAAAGTGGAGATCGCGACGCTGCAACGCGAGATCATCGCGCTCAAGCTCCGCGTAGCCAGGCTTGATCAGATCGCAACCGCCAACGAGGCACGTGAGAAGCCAAGCAGCGAACCGCCTAAGCCGCCGCCAGAGACCCGGCCTGACCAGGCTTCGCTCATCCTGTCGCGCGAAGAGATTCAGCTGATCCGCGACTATATCAAGCCTGCCCCGGTTGGGAGGTCCGTGACTGAGTCGATTAAGGTCGGCGATCCCGTCTCGGGGGAAACCATCCCCTTCCCTTCTCCGATCACGGAGAAGGTGCGGAAACTGCTTGGCGCGAGATTTACCATTCGCAACGGCGTCATTGTCATTACGCGAAATGGCAGCCACTACGTTGATACTGTGATCGGGTCCAATTGACGAGCGGCGGCCTACGCCGCTTGCAACGACTGTAAACCTTATGGAATGGCGCAAGGCGTTCGATAGCCGATCCGCAAGTTCAAAGGCGAGCGCCAAAGCGTGCCCCGCAAAGCTTATTGCGGCTAGCTATTCGACTTATGGCTGATTATTCGGCGGCCTTTCGATGAACCTGCGACTGCCGTTGAGAAGCTCGAGGTTATTGGCGATCACCGGGTTACCTGGATCGAGCGAATAGGCCTTCTCAAACTTCCGTCGCGCCGCACTGAGATTGCCGCGCAGCATGTACGAATATCCCTGATCATTCAGGATTTGAACGGTTTCGCCTCCCAGCCGGATCGCTTGGGCATAGGCCTGATCAGCCAGATCAAAACGACGCAGACGATCATAGCTCGCTGCGAGTCCAATCCAGGCCGTCAAATCCTTCGGCGATTTCTCGACGGCGTCCTTGAAATAGCGCTGGGAAATCCCGTAACTGCCGCGGTTGAAATGCTCCAGCCCCAGCCGAACGGGTTCGTCTGAAGGGTAATATTTGACGTCGGTCGGTTCCTGCACGGGGTCCCCGCCCGGCGGATCGACAGGGGCCACGATTGCGGCCTCCCTCAGCGTCTGGTCACACGCCGCAAGGCCTATCCCCAACCAGCAACAAGTCAGCATGCAGATGATGCGCCGCATAAGCACTGTCCCCCGGCTCAGCGGCCTCATGGAAATATCGTCGCTAAATTACCCAAAGCTAAGGCCCCTTCGCTCCTCTACCTGGCAGTTGCTCCGCCGACCGGCACCGATATTCCTGACGATGCTCCCGCTCCCAATCCAGTTACGTTGACGTTCTGGGTGACGGGAGGCCGCTGACCCATTTGTTTCGTCGGATCACCATTATCGGGAAGCTGATCGACCGGCTGTTGCGTGTTGCCGTAACGCGAAACGGCCGCACCCACGCGTCGAGCATCGTATGCGATCCGGCGATCGCCGACGTATCGCGGCCATGGGTGGATGGTGTGGGTGACGGCGTTGACCTGCTTGGCGTCGCCGGCACTCATCGTGATGGTGTCGGAACGCTGGAAGTAGCGGTCCACCTCGTCATGACCGGCGAGACCGTAACACCCCCCAAGGAGGAAGGGCGCGAACAGAACCAGATACCTTATGGTCATCTCTCGCTCCGCTAGTTGAGGGTTTTCACGACCGGCTGGTTTGCAGCGGCGGCCGGTGCCGGAACGGGTGCGGTGAGCTCAGGAGCGATGATATGGCCGTACGGACCCTTCACCTCGCCACCGGAATTAACGTAATCATCGTAGCGCTTGCGGACTTCCATCTGGCCATTGAGGAAGAAATCGACGTCATTGGCCGGAAGGCGGGAGTCGAGCGGCGACGCTAGTCGCTGGCCGGGTGCCGCTGGCGCGACGAGGCGCGGCGTGATGATGATGACGAGATCCGTCTCCTCCTGCTGATAGGACTTGCTGCTGAACAAGGTTCCAATCACCGGCACCGAGCCGATCCACGGCAATTGTGAGACGTCTTGCCGGTTGCGCGTCTGGAGCAGGCCAGCAATGGCAAAGCTCTGGCCGTCGCGCAACTCGACCGTGGTCCGCGCGTCGCGGCGGGTCAATGCTGGCACGGTCGTCCCCGCAATCGTCACCGCATTGGAGAAATCAAGCTCGCTGACCGACGGCTCAACCCGAAGGTTGATCATGCCCCGCGAGAGAACGGTTGGGACGAAGGCCAGCTCAACACCGAACTTTTTGTAGTCAATGGTAATGGTGGGAAAACCGTTTGCGGACGTGGTTGGTATCGGGACAGGGAATTCACCGCCGGCCAGGAAGCGAGCGGCATCGCCGGACAGCGTGGTCAGGTTGGGCTCGGCCAGCCGGCGGGCCAACCCTTTCGTTTCCAATGCAGAGATCAGCAGGTCTACGGAGCCGCCGCCGCTGGTCCTGACAATACTGGTCAACAAGCTTCCGAACGGCACCGGAGCAACGCCGCCGGCAGCCCCCGCGAGCGTCCCTAAAGTTCCGAGTATCGGAAGACTGCCAGCAGGATTGACGCCAACAGGAGTGCTGCTGGAACTAAGGGTGCTTGTGCTGCCGGTGGTGGGTGCCCTAGTGAGACTATTGATGCCGCCGATGGGTGCCCGCCCGATGGCCGTAGTTGAACCAAGACCGGTATTGCCTACGTTCGTGCCATTAGCGTTGGCAGCATAAAGGTTGACACCCAGGTTGCGGCCAGCCTCCCGACTCACCTCGAGAAAGCGGACCTCAAGCATCACCTGCTGCGGCGCCGCGACGCTCATGGCGTTGACGACGACTCCTCCTTTCGCAACCGTGCTGGTGGCGATCGCCATGGCCCGCTCGGCAGTCACCGCGTCGGCCGCGGTTCCGCTGAGCACCACCTGCCCCTCGGAAGCCGACACGCGGATTCCTTGCCCGCCGGTGCTAGTCCGGATGTTCTGCTGCAGATTGCCGGTATCGATCACGACCTCGATGTCGAGGATCCCGATCTGCTTCATCGCACTGTCGAACAGGATGACGTTGGTGGTGCCGGTCTGCTTGCCCTGCACGTAGATGAGGTGATCGCTCAGCGACTTCACATCGACGATGTCGGACGAACCCGCCACGATGGTCGCAAAAGCCGTGTCGACCTTGAAGGTGCGCGACTTGTTGACGACGATCTTGACCCGCTGGACGTCGCTCATCTCGCTGACGATGACGCCGCCGGAGGAGCTCCGCCGGTCTGCAGCCGCCGCGCGATCAATGAATCCAGACGAGGCGAGCGCCGCGCCCAGACCCATCGCGCCGAACGCGAAAACCTTCCCTACCTTGTTACCCCAAACGCGACCGCCACCCATCCGAGTTCCCCCACTGCGATCCACGGAGATGCCCGCAAATCTACGTGCTCGACGTCCTCAACATTTCCCTCCGCGCACCACGTTCGCAGAGCTTACAACCTGTCCCACTACAATTCGTTACTTCGTGTTTCCAAGATCATCATCCCTCATGTGGACTGCTTGCAAGAAGAGACGCTTACCGCACTGCGGTAACGGCAGAGAAAGCTTCGCAATGTTGCCAGAGAGCACCACTCTTTACCTGCTTGCTCGGGACTATCAGGGCCGCGGCCGAGTTCCTGCTGTTACTCCGACGCCCGGCAACGTCTCTACGGATTTTCGGAAGATCTGTTCGGACAGCTGGGATTTACTCTCTCCCGCTTACCGAAATCCAGATGCATTCCGGGGGTGGTCGCGCACTACCACTAGAAGGGAATTTGGGTGGACGCGCTCGGCGCATTGAGCGATGTGCCCCATATCGGCATCAGCATGGTGAAGCTTGCCTGGGAAGCTGTAACGGTCAAATTGTTGCCACTGGACCCCACGGTCAGCGTCGGCGTGAGATGGCCAAAATACAGGAACGGCGCCGCGTTCTGCTTAGCCGTCGCGGACAGGGGATCCCCGGTGCAACCTGACGGCGACTGAGGCGGGTTCTGAAGCAATACAGGCGTGTAGCAATTGATCATGACCGCCCGGGCACCGACACTCGCGAGATTCCGCAAGGACTGCATGGTGATCGCATAGCGTCCGAGATCGAAGATGACGAACATCAATGTGAAAAGCGGCACGAAGACGAGGATGAGTTCAAACGGCGCGACACCGCGATTGTCGAGCTTTCTCATCATTGCACCAAAGCGACAACTTGGGTGTAAGCGATCGTGGTCGGAGCACATCCATCCGTGCTCAGGTAGCCGCCCCCGGTCATGGTGAGTCTTTTGGCAATTACCTCCGAGCAGGTCGTATTGTCAGGTTGCGTGTTCCCGCCGAACGACACATCTGCCTTGGGAAAATACATCGCGCCCGCAAGCTTAATCATGCCATTGCCGCCGATGTTGACGTTCGCAGTCGTTTGATCGTCAATCAGAACCCCATTCAGCGCAGGAAAACTCGAGTTACTAGCAAGGGCAGAAAGATTGATATTCCCGCCATTGATCGTGAGGCTGGAATTGCCGAGCAACACGAGATTGACACCCACGCCCGAGACGGTTGCGCCGGTCATGTTCACCGATGCATTCCAGAAAAAATATGTTCCTGGCGCAGCAAAATTCACATAATCTTGGCTACCCCAGTTAAAATTACCGGTATATGCGCCGCTGCTGTCGTTGGGCTGAAGGCTGTAGCACTTGCTGCCGTTCGGGTATGGCGGTGTCTTGGCAGGGCATTGTGCCAGCTTTGTAGACGCGCTGGTGGTACTTCCTGTCCTCGTGTTGAAGGACGCATTGTTCAGACCCTGAAGCGGATCCAGGGCCGGAGGCATGAAGTAATTGTGCGTTACGCCGGGATCGGCACAGGTGCTGGTTGGACTACAGCCAGTTGTACCTAAAACGGCCCATCCTGAGCCGGTGAAAGAAGGAGTGCTGGCAAATTGCACGCTGGCATCCGACATCACCGGGCAACCTGTTCCGTTGTTGCTGACGTTACCAGCAATTTTGAGCGCCCCTCCGCCGGTCGGATCAGGCCCAAGCGCCAAGGCGCACACCTTGCTCGGCAGTTGGACCAGCGCAATGGCTTGGGCGGGGATATTGACGGTCATAAAACCCAGCACCGCCGACAAGTAGGCCGGTTGTTGCTGGCTGACCCTTGCACGAACGGCGTTACCGCTGCCTGTAGGTGGCGTTGTGAACGTGCCCGTATTGTAATCGCCGATATCGATCTGCACGGCCCGCGAGGTTCTGGTCGGAAGGCTGGGCGCACACTGGCCGTCCGGATAGGGCGTGGTGTCCTTCGGGCTCGAGTTGCAAAACCCGTTCTGTGCCGCGAATTCCTTGCCGCGATAATCCACTGACTGGGTGTCGCAGGTCGCACCAGCGATCGTGCATGCAAGCCGCAATGCACCCGAATAGGCCGCCGCATCGGCGGCGTTCTGCGCGTTCTTCTTGGTGACGTACCACGATCCGGCCTCGGCCCCGAGTGCGACCACTCCTATGAGCGGCACGAGGGCAATGACCGTTGCGAGTGCGGCCGCGCCTCGTCTGGAACGGATCAGATTGCGCATGGAAGCACCCTACTGGAAGCGTTCTGAGTAAGGCAGCGTGTACGTACAAGTGGTGGGACACAGCACCGATCTCAAAACAATCGGGGCCAAAGTGATGGTTGTCGAAAATGTAATGTACTTGGGAAAAGCAATATTGCTCGGGGAGCAGGTAGCGCCCGCGTCTCCGCATTTAACCTGGAGGTTGCCGATCATATGACCAGCGACTGTTGTCTGTAGCCCTGGCCTCCAGGTCACCGTGCCGTCGGGGCCGAGCGGATTATAGTACTGCACATATTGGCCGAAGCCGCGCAACGCCGACCACCCGGAGATAAATTGGAAGCCTGCGGCGGCTACGTCGGCGAGCGGCATAAGCAGGAACGCCACCAACCAAAAGTAGACGATCAATGTCTCAAACGCGACGGCGCCGCGTTGATCCACGATGAAAGACTTCTTGCCGCTCATGAGCGACCTCGAACGATACTCACCATTCCGGTCGTCGACCGGATCAATTCACCAAACATGAGGAATCAATCTCCAGCGTGACGCCTCGTAACCGCAATATTCAGGGCAGTTGCGCCGAAGCAGGTCCTCTTCGTAGTAAATTCGGCATACCTGGACGCCGATATGCAGAACGAGCAAAACCGCTGTTAGAGACGTCGGATTTCTCAGCACGACGCCCAACACCGCGATTTCTTCCGCGAGGTAAAGTGGGTGCTTGATCCACCGGTACGGACCCGTTTGCACCACGTTACGCGCCTGTGGCACCAAACTGAATGACCTGCCAAGATGCCGGATGGTGACCAGCATCATGATCATGCCGATCAACACGCAAGCGGTGGACGCCAGGTTTGGTAATGCTTGGTCGGTCTTGCCGAAGAAGGCGATCGTCCATGGCATATAGGTGCCGACGAACGCCGCTATTCTTGGGAGGACACCATCCGCCTGCGCCGTTGCCGGCGATCGCGTCACGATCAACAGCGCCAGGAGCACGTAGAAGGTCGCAAGGCAAACACTCGACAAGAGCGACGGCCAGGATTTATCGGCCGATGATCCAATATTGATGGCGACGCCAAGTGCCAGCAACATGAACCACATGCCGCCGAACAGTTGCATCATCCGATCGTAAGAGGAGGTTTTCGACAGGGCAATCGTGTTCATGGCTACTTACCGAAGCTGGCAAACGAACGCACGAGGTGCAGAATGGGACTTCCTCCCAAAATGACGAACATGGCTGGAAGCAGGAACAACACCATCGGAATGGTCAGCTTGGCGCCTAGCTTGTGTGCTCTTTCTTCAAGCTTGGTAATACGTTCTCGCCGGAGGTCGACAGCGATACTCCGCAGAGCCTGGCCCACCGGCGTTCCGTATTGCAGGCTTTGAGCGACCATGGTGCCGAATCGGCGAAGCCCATCTGACGTAGATCCTAATTTCTCGAATGCGTCGCTGCGGCTTGGCAGTATCCGGAGATCATCAAGAAGACCGCTCAAGACCCGGGCTATAGGGGGATTGGTCTTGTGCATTTCTTGCGCTACACGTGCCAGCCCGCTCTCCAGGCCCATTCCCGCTTCGCTGCACACAACCAGCAAATCGATCATATCCGGCGTGCCTAGTCGAATCGCAGCATCAAACCGCCGCTTCATAACCGCCAGTATCAATCGCGGCCCCAAAATTCCGAACATCACGCCTATGAGGGTGAAGACCAGCACGTCCGTCATTGCCTTCCCGAAAAGCTGAGCGACACACCCGGCGATGATGGGGCATAGGAACATGCTGACGGCTTTGACACCGATCCAGGTCGGCAATGCTCGACGATGATTGAAACCTGATGATTGAAGGATCGTTCGTAGTTGATCCAGATTTTCCTCCGCGTAGAAGCGGCGATACCGCATGCCGAGCCATGAAAACCAACTGGTCACGTCTTGGAAGGGTGCTGACCGGTAAGGGATGCCCATCACGGCGTTTGACACCCGTGTGTCCAATGCACGGACGTGCATTTCGCGGATGATCAACAAGCAGGTCGCAGTCCCAGCTGCTACTGCGAGGGCCACCAGACTGAGACCAAAAGTCATAGTTGTGTTTCCCTTCTGACCATCCAACTGATCACCAAGGCTCCGACAAGCACTGAGGCTACTGCGTAAGCCAGCAGCTTGTTTCCAACCGGATCAGTGAACAATAGATCAACAGTTTGCGGATTGGCCGCGTATAGTACGCCACCTCCAACCAAGGGTGAGATTGTTAGTGCTCGTGAGGAAAAGATCACCTCTCCTGCCAGCGCCTTGGCGCGACCAGCTAGCGCAACACGCTGCCTCACAGTGTCTCCCAGGTTCTGTAAAGTTTCGGCCAAGCTGCCACCTGACTTCAACTGGACTGCAAGTGTCACCGCAAACATCGCATACTCTGCCACTTGCGTTCGCCGATAGACGCCTTCGACAGCTTCCGCTGGCGGTCTCCCCAGATTCACTTCGCTGCATACGATGGCAAACTGCCCAGCTGTTGGTTGCGGCATGTCGCGCGCGAGCGCGCGAAATGCTTCGTGCACGGGCAAACCCGATCGAACCGTACTTGTGATCAGCTGGATCGCATCAGGCAGCTGTCGAAAAAGTTGAAGGGCGACGCGACGTTGCTGCCATCCAAACAGCCCCCGCACCACGATGATGGCTGCGATTGCAGCAGCAATGCACCCGTAGAGAATGGAATATCCTAGCAGGCTATTCGCATAGAGGATTGCTGCCGCTGCGAAGGCACCGGCGAGCAGCACATAGGCCAGATGCCAAGTGTAAGGTATCTCGGGATTGTAATTGGCCAGGCGATGGAGGAACAGAGTCCGGGATCCGGTCTCCGTGCGGCGAATGGACAGCAGGTTGGCTGGATGCGAGGCTGGCAAAGCAACCGCCAGCTGGCGATCGATGCGTCTTTCCCGAGCGTCGAGCCACAACGAAACGGCTGCTGCGCACATCGCGAGCGCCAGAACAGTGACGATCACGGACTCCGGCATCATACTTGCCTCATGGCCTCGGCCCAAGCTCCATCTAGCCCGAAATAGACAAGACGGCTTTTGAATTTCGGAGTCGCGAGGTTGCACCTGTAAGTGCCCGATATCCGCCCATGCACATCCTCCTCCTGGTACTCGAAGGCCGCGATGTCATTGGTGGTGATCACCTCCCCTTCCAGGCCGATTACCTCGCTGATCTGAACGATACGGCGCTGTCCGTCCCGCATGCGCTCGACCTGCACAATGAGATCCAGCGCAGCGACGATCTGGGATCGGATCGCCCGCGATGGCAGATTGACCTGCCCCATCTGCACCATGTTTTCGATGCGGGTCAGGGCATCACGGGTGCTGTTGGCATGCACCGTGGAGATCGAACCATCATGGCCGGTGTTCATCGCTTGCAGCATGTCAAATGCTTCAGCGCCGCGCACCTCGCCTACGACGATCCGGTCGGGACGCATGCGCAGGGCATTCCACAACAGATCGCGTTGTGTCACCTGCCCCGTGCCTTCGAGACTGGGAGGCCGGGTCTCCAGGCTGACCACGTGCGGCTGCTGAAGCTGCAATTCTGCCGCATCCTCGATCGTGACAATGCGTTCGCTGTGATCGATGAACTGACTCATCGCATTCAAGAGCGTCGTCTTGCCGGATCCGGTACCGCCGGAGACCAGAACGTTGAGCCGAGACCGGGCGGCGACCTCCAGCAATTGTCCGATGGCCGCGGTCATTGAGCCGTTTTCGATCAATCCGGCCATATCCAAACGAAGGCTTGGAAATTTTCGGATGGAGATGCACGGACTATGAATCGCCAGCGGCGGGAGGATGATGTTGACGCGGCTGCCATCCAGCAGGCGACAATCCACCATCGGGCTGGACTCGTCGACGCGCCGACCAACCTGCGCGGCAATCTTCTGAGCGACGGAGGCGATGTGATCATTGTCGCGGAATCGCACCGCAATTCGTTCCAGCCTGCCGTTTCGCTCCACGTAGACATTACTCGGACCGTTCACCATGATATCGTTGATCGATTGATCCAGCAGAAGCGGACGCAGCGGCCCGTAGCCGGTCATGTCGTCCGCAATCTCGTCCGCAAGCTGAAGCTGCTCGCGACCTGACAGTTCAAGTCGTTCCTCGTTGGCGATCCCATGGATGATTTCCTCGATCTGCCGCCTAAGGACATCGCGCGAAACAGTCGCTGCAACCGACGGCTCAATCTGCTCGATGACCCGCTCGCGCAGCGAGGCTGGCAGCAGGGGCCGCTGAGGCGAAGGTTCGTGCCTGGGCGCAGATGCAGGCAAGCTCGGCGTCGACGCAGGCAATGGCGTCAATGCCGGCAAATGAGCTGGCGTATCGTCGTCGCGCCTACCGAAGGTCTTCATAATCCGAGCAGCCTCCTGAGCCGTCCCTTCCGCTCGACGCCGAGCCCCGTGATCTCCCGTACGATCGGCGCGAGGTGACGTCGCAGTCCTGATACGTGCTTGAGTGCTGGAATTCCGAGGTTGACCGCCTGCGTCATCCCCTTGCCGAGATCGGGTACCACCATGTCTGGTTCTGCGCCCAAAGCCTTGACGATCGCAGCCCTGGGAAGGCCACCGGCACGATCGGCACGGTTGAGCAAAGTAAAGACCCGATCCTTGCCGGCGATGTTAGTGACAGCAGTGCGCAGTGCATGGGCATTGCGAAGTCCGGTCACCTCGGCTTCCAGCAGCACCAGCACGTGACGAGAATGAGTGATCACCGGATGGATGGATGGTGGAAACGGGACCGGTACATCGACAACGATGTAGTTGAACCGTTGGCGGAGTAGGCCCAGCACGTGCCTCACGCCCGCTTCGGTGATGTCGAGCTGGGCATCCAGTTCTTCATCGGCAGAAATCAGGCAAACTCGCTCGTTGACCTCAATTGCCGCGCGCTCAAGGAATAATGTGTCCGCACGCATCGGGTTTTCCAGCGCAATGCGCAGGCCTGGCCCGGGCTGAACACCCAACATGACAGCTGTTTCGCCGCCTTGCAGGTGAAGGTCGAGCAGCGCAACCTTGGCCTTGGTGGTCTCGGCCAGCTGCAGCGCGAGATTGATGGCGATACTCGTTGCGCCGGCGCCACCCTGCGCACCACAGATCGAGATCACATGTCCGCCACGATCAACCGAACTGTGCGTCACGTTGCCAATCAGTTTCGGGCGCAGCTGGTCCAGCACCATGTCCCGCGTGAGCGGTCTCGGCAGGTACTCGGTCAAGCCGAGCTCCAAGAGCGCGCGGTAGAAGGTGATCTCCCTGCTCTCACCGATCAGAGCGACCCTGACATCGGGCGGGCAGACGCCGGCCAGCCTTTCCAGTTCGGTGAAGGGATCATCGATTCCGCTGATGTCCGCCACCAACGCGAATAATTCGGTGTCGGTTTCGAGCATCCGTATGGCATGACGGATCGTGCCGCGCTTGATCGATAGGTTGCTACCTTCGAGGCCCTTGCGCAGAGCCGCAGCACTGAGCTCATCATTTACGAAACAGACGATGCGGTTACGCGTGACGATCGATGTCGCTTCTTCAGGCGGAGTGGCTATGGCAATGTTCATCAACGTTTCTCCGACAACTTGTTAGCGTAACCCAAGGCCGTTGCAGTCTGGCGGACAACTTCCGACGACCCATCGCAGCTGACGAGAGCGTCTTCGTTTTGTCTCCTGACTGTGTATTGCTTCACCTGACCGCCCGAATGAACGACCACTGCCGTTCTCTGAGCGGCAATTGCATTCTGGCGAGCAAGCTCCGGCGACACATCACAGCTGGACATCGCGCCAGTATCCGTCTTGTCCCACTGATCGACTGCTGCCCGTACGGCGAGGGAGAGCGTTCCGATCTGCTTTGCGACGGTGACCTTTTTGACCTGCTCCTGCGTAAGCTCCAGTGACACCGTTTGCGCTTGCTTGCCTGCCATCCCGCTAATGGGTCGCCCGCCGCCCTGCACGATCTCCTGGTCAATCGCGATGACTCGAACATTGCGCAGAACGGTTTCGCTAAGAGCGCGACGCGCGGAATCGGCCTTCTCGAAGACCTGGGTCAACACGACGTCCACATGATCACCCGGCCTGATGAGGCCCGAGACGCCCGACTCCTCGTCAACCTTGATGCTGATGGCACGGCTATCCGGCGCCAGGACGCTCGCGAGAAAGCCCCGATCTCGGGGACGAAGGATGTCTTGCAATGTGACGGCGCTGCCAGCGTCGACGAACTTGCGGATGAGAGAACCGGGAAGTCCGGCCTTGGACTCGGGCGTTTCAAGGATAGCCCCCTGAGGAACGCGCTCCGGCGGCACCGACCGCACGGTGAAATCTTCTTCGCGGGCCAATGTCCCCCTCGGCAAGGGACGTGCCGCAACAAAGTATCCGGCAGTCGGCGGCGCCGCCGGCGCTGGAGTCGTCTCTGTGACTTGTACTGGGGCCGGAGGCTGCGCCTTCGGCAGGTTCATGTTATAGGCAATCAGCCCGAACGCAGTGGTTGCGAGCAACAGCACCAGGATGATTGAGAGGCGCAAAGCGGACGACATATCAAAATCCTTTGCTTAAAACGGCCCAAATGCCGCCGCAGGCGATGGCAACTCCGTAAGGCAGCGGGGCGTGTCGCAAATGGCGCCAACGCTCGATCGCGTAGACCCGGCGTGCGAGCGACGAGCCGGCGGGCGCCAACCTCGGATATGGCAGGTGACGCATCATCAGATGCACCAGGGCAAGAACGCCGCCGGCCAGGGCGGTGATGGTCAGCAGTTGCATTACGCCGGTCGGCGGGAGACCAACCGCCAGGGCAACCAGCAGCTTGACATCGCCGCCGCCCATCCATCCCCGCGTGTAAATGACCAACAGCAGCAGAAACAGGATCGCAGCTGATATCAGTGATTGGGCAAGTTCCATCGGGCTGGTCAATTGAGCAGCGATCCCGAGGAGCGCCAGCGCCAGACAGAATTCGTTTCGGATCAACCGCGTCGCCACATCGACCGTTGCGACGTATAGCAACAGCAGGATTTCCAGAATCGAGGCTGCGGGAGCAATCCAATTCATAAAATGCACGCCTCAAAGGTGGAACGCGCAAGAAGCAGGAAAAAGTGGGGCACACTAACAAGAGGGGGGCGCCTTGGATTGCCCCCCTCTGGGGTTAGATGGCCGTATCAAGCAGCGATCGCAGTAGCGAAAGCGGTGGTGATAGCGGTGATCCCGGTCGTCAGCGCAGCGCCGATCTGACCACCAGCTCCACCGCCGAACACAGCACCCACCGCGCCAACGATACAAACCGCGACGATGATGTACTCGAACGACACCACACCGTCCTGGTCTGCGCGCAGGCGCTTCAAGGCATCGGTGGTCTTGATGTAATAGCGCAACATAGGGAAAGCCTTTCTTTCAAGATGGATTTGTAGACACCTCGGCAACCTTCAGCGGCTGCGGTTTTAATTCCGGCCGCCACCGATAAACTCTTTATTAAATGTCCATCCCAGTCAACATTTAAAATATAATTGTCCTTAAATTAACCAATTTGAATATTTATCGCCAAGCGAGCCATCGTTGGATCGCGCCCGGACGGAGGGAAACTCCCGTAATACAAATACGATAGCCAACCCCCTCGCTTCCTCAGAGTGTTAGTAGAGAGCCGGAAGCGTTCTCCGGAATAATACGGGGCACGTCCGAAAGATAATAATCTGAATATTGGAGAAAGACCGCTTGCTGTGCGACGGCATTTAATTTGCGTGCTACGCCGATGTGTCGGAGGTCCCACAGCCGCGCACGACGCGACGAATTCAACGCTCAAACTTCTATGACCACACGCGACGGAATCCGGCAGCCGCACTGTCCCAAACTATTCCGCTTCTGATCTCACTCAATTCAAGAACGAAATCTTTTTAGCTGAGTGGAACCCTCTGTGGTCCTTATCTGGCTTGTGTGCGACCAACGTCTGCTTAGCCAAAAGCTGCTATCCTCGTCAGGTCGCTGATGTTGCCTCCAAAACGGCCATTGACCCAAGACCAGGCCATCCTGTCTATTCAACTGAGTGGCAGGCAGCGCGGTGTAAGACGATGCTGACCCAAATTTACGAAGTTGCAACACCAGCGGAAGCTGAGGCGATATCGGCAATCGGCGTGGATCATATCGGCGTGCTCGTCGGCGATGGTGCCTTCCCTCGGGAGCTTCCGGTTCACAAAGCGTCAGCCGTTATGAAGATGATCCGGGCGCCGTCCGTACTTTCCGCGCTGTTCCTCTCCGCGGATGTCGCTCTCGTCGAGCGGATGGCACGGGAGCTTGATCCGCCCATCGTCCATCTTGGCGCATCAAGCGAATTGCTCACGCCTGATCTTGTCGTGGCACTGCGAAAGTCTCTGCCAAGGTGCAAATTCATGCGCAGCGTACCTGTCATGGGACCTGAGGCGGTAACCGTGGCGCAAGCATATGATGGAGTTGTCGACTGGATCCTGCTTGACAGTCATCGCACAGGCGATCTGCAAATCGGCGCACAGGGCGTGACGCATGACTGGAGCATCAGTCTAAAGATAGTGGAGAGTGTTCGCACCCCAGTAATCCTTGCTGGCGGCCTTGGACCAGACAATGTCAAAGAAGCCATTCGGTCGGTGCGACCTGCCGGTGTTGATTCGAAAACAAGAACCGATCAAGAGGGCACTCACTCAAAAGACCTGCGGAAGGTAGAAGCCTTCTATCGCGCTGCGACGAGTGGTTAGATCGCACTTCTCTTCTGGCCCTTCTCCGACTCCCGTCTCAGGCCGGATGGCCGCCTTGGCCAAGAGCAGCCCTCTCGAAAGAGTTCACCTCTATTCGATCGGCGGAATGGTGCGAAACCAAGCAACGAGGGCGTTGAGATTCTGCTCAGTCATCTTGCTAACTGGAATCTGGCATCCGTGTCCGGACAGGCAAAGCCTTTGGGGTTGGCGCGACCCGGCAGCACGAGGCAGCTCCGGACTTCTACTCATCGTCCAGAGCAAGCCTCGATTGCTGGGAACGTGAACGACAATTGCATGTTGCCTCTTTTCGGGGCGCGTTTTGGATGTCACCATGCTCGTGAAAGACGGGAGGGCCGCCATGCGCTGGTGTGTCTCGGTCGGGGCGGCGCTTGTCGCGGGGACGATAGTTGGAGGTGACGTTACTGGCATTGCCGTGCCGAGCTCGAAATCTCGATTCGCCAACACCAACCACAGTGTACAGCCGGTCAATGTCGAACTCGTTATCGCCGTCGACGTCTCCTATTCGATGGATATGGACGAACTTGCCATTCAGCGCGAGGGCTATGCACAGGCCATCGTGTCGAAAGACTTCCTGCAGGCGCTGAGTGCCATTCCGGGCAGCAAGGTGGCCGTGATCTATTTCGAGTGGTCGATGTCGGGCGACGACAAGATCATCATTCCCTGGCGCGTGATCGACGGCCCGGAATCGGCGGATACCGTGGCCGCCGAGATCATGAAAACGCCGGTTCGCCGAGGTTCGAGTACCTCGATTTCCGGCGCGATCAATTTCGCACTGCAGCTGTTCGAAGAGAGTCCGTATCGCGGGCTGCGGCGCGTCATCGACATTTCCGGCGATGGGCCGAACAACGACGGAGCCCCTGTAATCGGCGCGCGCGACGCTGCCCTGGAGAAAGGCATCATCATCAACGGCCTCCCGATCATGGTGAAGGAGCCATCCCTCTCGACGACCGATATCGAGAATCTCGATCTCTATTACGAGGACTGCGTGATCGGAGGGCCGGGCGCCTTCATCATGACGATCAAAGATCGCGAAAAATTCCAGGAAGCGATCCGGACCAAGCTTGTTCGCGAAGTTGCCGGCCTCACGCCAGAGAGCGGGATCGTCCGAGCTGCCGAGAAAGAGCCCCGAGTGCCCTGTCTGATCGGCGAAAAAAAATCGCAGGAGCGCGGCCGGCGATGAGGGTCGAGACAATCATTCAGAGCCGCCGGACGAACAAACTTTAGACAGCAGTTTATCATGGTCGCAGCCACGCGCCGGATCCTTGGAGGTGCTAACGTCCGTTCGTGGCCCACACCGACGAAATCCCGCGCTCGTCCAAATGGCGGCTGTTAAGGGTCGACCGGAAATGACTGACGTAAGGCCAAAACGACGCGACTGGCGAGCAGGCTTTGGAAACTGTGCCCCAGCAGGCCGTCGTCAGCATATATTTGGGCACAAGGAGGTGCGATATGGCGACAGCAGCTACCGAAGTCGCGCTCGATACGCCGGCGGCGGTGTTCCAGCTTCCGGCCACCGACGGAAAGACTTACGCACTGGACGACGTTGCGGGTGAAAAAGGCACGGTCGTCGTCTTCATCTGCAACCATTGTCCCTATGTTAAGGCGGTGATCGACCGCATGGTTTCGGACGCCCGCGTGCTGATGTCGGAGAGCATAGGCTTTGCGACGATTTGCTCGAACGATGCGGCGAGCTATCCCGAAGACTCATTTGAGAATATGAAGTGTTTCGCGAAGGCTCATGATTTCCCGTTTCCATATCTCCACGACGAGACCCAGACAGTCGCTCGGGCGTATGGGGCGGTCTGTACGCCGGACTTCTTCGGTTACAATGCCGACCGCAAGCTCAAGTATCGCGGCCGGCTCGACGAAGGGCATACAACTCCGCCTCGAGCGGGGGCGCCCCGAGAGCTTGTCGAGCCCATGCGCGCGATTGCGGCCACCGGTCTGGCGCCGGCTGACCAAAAGGCGTCTATTGGCTGCTCGATCAAATGGAAGGAGGAATAAAGCCGATTCCAGTCAACGGGTTTCGTATCTGAGACCGCCGCATGCGGCAGCATTTGCTGCACATGTGCGATTTGACTATCGGCATTACGAGGGCCGTGCGGCTGCTGTCGGGTCGCATTCGCCCCTCCTCCTTCAGATCTGCTTCCGGGGCAAAACGGACATCAACCGGTGAGACAACCGGCTAAGTCGGTCGAAAATGACGCGAACGCGACATTGGCGAGGCAGCATCTATCGGATGCAGAACACTTCAAATAACAGCCGTGGCGTCGCTTGCGACACTTTCGTCCCGCGACACATCGAACGACAGTGACGCACCCAAACCAGCCGTGGGGCGCGGCTCCTGGGGCAAGCCGTCCTGGTCAGTTCAAATCGAATGATCGGGACCGCGCTCTCAAAACGCCTCATCGGCTGCGCTTCACACGAGAACGAAAGCAGTTCCGAGCCATCCGGCGAATGCGGGCGGTGTCAGGCGGGGTATGTGAATGACCGAGGCTACTGCCGACGGCCCGGACTTTCGGCACCACGCACTTTTCCTTCATCCGCTTTGAGTGGTCGTAGATCTTGCCGGTGGCGATGGGGCGGGCTTGAAAAACGCTCTCAGCGGCGGCAATCTCGGCCCGACTGAGGCCTCGATCTGGAGAATCTCGGCTTATGCCGATCGATGCGAGGATCGACGATGAAGCAGCGGCTTATAATGTGGCCTGCCGTTGTTGCGGGCGTCGTCCTGGTGCTCGCTGTCGCCTGGGCCGCCATCCTCTGGACCCGCCCGGAGCCTATTCGCATTGCATTCGCCAATTCGCTCTCTGGCCCGTCCGCCTCGGCCGGGATGGAAAGCCTGGTCGCGATGCAGCTTGCAATCGACGAGGTGAACGCCAAGGGTGGCGTCAACGGACGGCCGATTGAACTCGTTCTGTTCGACGACGCAAGCAATCCAGCCGTGGCGCGCGCGAATGCGCAGGCGATCGCCGACAGCCCATGCGTCGCTGTGCTCGGACATTATCTCAGCTCCGCGTCGCTCGCGGCAGCGCCGGTATATAAGGATGCGCGGATTCCGGCACTCACGGGAAGCGCGGCTGCCGACGATCTGACATCCACCAATGATTACTATTTTCGTGCGCTGGCGCCGGTCTCCGCACAGGCGCGCTCGATCGCGGAACATCTGCGCGCCGTGATGAAGGAGCCAAAAGTCCGTCTCGTTCACACGCGCGATTCCTACGGCAAGAGTTTTGAGCGTGGATTTGCGGCGGCCTATCCGGCGGACCAGTTGCGTGTGTTCGGACTGGACGTCGCAGCCGGTCAGATCGGATCGATGGATGGGACGCTAGACGCTGCCGCGCAGGAGCCCGGACCCGGCGTTATCGTCGTCGGCGCGGCACCCGATTTTAGCCCAGACATCGTCAAGGCGCTGCGCCGCCACGGCATCAAGGGAACGATCATTGCATCCCAAGGCGCGGCCCGCGAAAGCTATTTGCAGAATTTCGCCAACGAGCCCGAGGAAAAAGCGCATCCGGGTTTCTTCAGTGAGAATCTGTATGCCGCTTCATCGCTGATGTTCGACAGCGCCGGCGCGGCGGCGCAGGCCTTTGCCGCCAACTACAAAGCGAAAGCGGGAACCTCGCCAAGCTGGGTTGCCGGCGGCGCGTATGACGCCGCGCGCCTGATGATCGATGCGCTGAAACGAGCTGCCGTACATCGCCGGTTTATGGGCCAGGGGATTCAGAAACGATCGGACAGCAAGGTTGCGGATCGCAACCGGGTGCGCGTTGCACTGGCCGCGACCGACAGTCCGAAATCGGCGGTCGTCGGGCTGACGGGGCGGCTCTATTTCAACGCGAACCGCGACATTCCGCGCCCGATCCGAATGGGTTTCTTCCATTACGGTCGGTTCGTCACGGCGCCGCAGCAACTCGTGCGCATCGATCAGCCTGATGGAATCGATCTCGCCGCGGAACAGGAGAAGGGCCATGTCATCGCGTTCGAGGATCGGCGCTACTGGATTCAGCGTGTCGTTTATACCGGCATCGATATCATTCGCGTCAGCCGGGTCGACGTGAAGCAAAATTCGTTCAACGTCGAATTCTATCTCTGGATGCGGTTCGCTGGCGACGATGAGGCGCAGACGCACGTCGAATTCCCGGCCTTGCTGGATCGCGGGGCGTTCGATCCAGCTCGGCCGATTCAGGCTGGACAGGAAGACGGCCTGAGCTACCGGCTCTATCGCATCAACGGCGATTTCAAGGCCCGTTTCGATCTCCATGATTATCCATTCGACACGCAGCAATTGCATCTACGTTTCCAGAACACGGAACAGCGGCGGGAACTCATCACCTATGTTATCGATCGGTTCGGCTTGCGCCTCGCCGACGACGGAAGCTCGCGGGCCGAGGACGGAGCCTATTCCGGACTTCCGCTCTGGCGATTTCTCGGGCTGAACTATTTCGTCGAATCCCTGTCCAGCGGATCGACGCTCGGAAAGGCGTCTTTGTTTGGTGCCGAGGCAAGGACGGAATTCGCAGGCTTCGATGCGGCCATCACGCTGCGCCGCAGCTCCGCCATCTACATGCTGAAGAACCTGCTGCCGCTGTTTCTGCTCGTGCTCGTCGTATTCGCGACGCTGTTCTTTCCCGAAACCATGTTTCGTGAACGCGTGACGATCCCAGTGACCTCGATCCTGGCGAGCGCGGTGCTGCTCGTAGCGGTGAACAGTCAGATCGGCGATGTCGGATACACGGTGGTGGTCGAAGAGATGTTCTACATCTTCTTCGTACTATGCCTGATGGCGATATTGGCGGGCTACCGACATGAAAAACTTCGGGACACCGGCCGAAAGCGCGTCGCTGTTGTTTTGGATCACGTAGCGCAGGTCATTTATGCCGGGATGGTGCTCGCTATCATCGTCGTGCTCTACCGGCGTTATGCCGTGTGAGGCAAGCGTGGATACCTCGCCGGCCCGCCACACCTTCTTGAATTCGCAGCATTGGTCCGGATCTGGCCCTTTGAGACATGCCAACCGGCCCGGAAACTGTCCGCTTATCGAGGTAAACCAGAAGTGGCGTGCCCGCGGTCAAATTGGCGTTCTTGACTCCAACCGGATGTTGCGCGCCCCAAAGACAGGAACTGTGGTATCCTCCGTCAAACGCGATGGGACGGTTCAATGAAGCGGCTGCCCCCTCGAATGGCATTTGCTGCGCGTCCTCGTGTCCTCGCCAGGCTCCGGGACAGCGCAAAGTGGCCTGGCATCCCCACCTCTTAGGCGCTACTCGGCCCGCGCCGAGGAGGTTGATCGAATGAGTGCGCCAGGCAAGCTGGTGCGATCCAGCCGGCGGGAGACCGGTCCGAGTAAGGGGTAGCGCTCTCCCGGGTCTCGAGGAGGACCAGCGTCGTGAAGCGGGACTTCGACCTCATCGTCTATGGCGCGACGGGTTACACCGGCCGTCTCATCGCCGAATATCTGGCGACGTCCTATCGCGGCGACGATGCTCCGTCCTGGGCGATCGCCGGGCGCG
>NZ_JAACFT010000021.1 GCF_029051685.1 Bradyrhizobium sp. CSA207
GAACTTCCAGCCGAAAGCCTAGGAGAGCCGCCATGGAGCACATTGCACAGGTCGTCGACCCCTTCGTCTTCCGGCTGTCGATTTTCGTTCTCGCCGTTTTCGTCGGCTATTTCGTGGTGTGGTCGGTGACGCCGGCGTTGCATACGCCGCTGATGAGCGTGACCAACGCGATCTCGTCGGTGATCGTGGTCGGCGCGCTGCTCGCGGTCGGCGTCGGCATGATCTCGAGCGGCTCGGGCTGGGCGCGCGGTTTCGGCTTCATCGCGCTGATCTTCGCCTGTGTGAACATTTTCGGCGGCTTCCTCGTCACCCAGCGCATGCTGGCGATGTACAAGAAGAAAGTGAAGTGAGCGGCGTGCACCTCGGGGTGACGAAGACAATAGGGGACCTGAGATGAACGCCAATCTGGCTGCAGTTCTGTATCTCGTGGCGGGTGTGCTGTTCATCCTGTCACTGCGCGGGCTGTCGAGCCCCGCCTCATCCCGACAGGGCAATTTCTTCGGCATGATCGGCATGGGAATCGCGGTCGCGACCACGCTGGCCAGCCATCCGCCGGCAGACGGCCTCGCCTGGCTGCTGGTCATCCTCGGCATCGCGATCGGCGGCAGCGTCGGCGCCGTGATTGCGCGCCGGGTGCCGATGACCTCGATGCCGGAACTGGTCGCGGCCTTCCACTCGCTGGTCGGCATGGCCGCGGTGCTGGTCGCCGCCGGCGCGTTCTACGCGCCTGAGGCCTTCGACATCGGCACGCCCGGCAACATCCATCCGCAGAGCTTGGTCGAGATGTCGCTCGGCGTCGCCATCGGCGCGCTGACGTTCACCGGTTCGGTGATCGCGTTCCTGAAGTTGTCCGCCCGCATGAGCGGTGCGCCGATCATCCTACCGTTCCGCCATGCCATCAACATTGTGCTGGCGCTGGCGCTGGTGTTCTTCATCGTCGGCCTGGTGCTGTCCGGCAGCGCGCTCGACTTCTGGCTGATCGTCATCCTCGCGCTGGCGCTCGGCGTGCTCATGATCGTCCCGATCGGCGGCGCCGACATGCCGGTCGTGATCTCGATGCTGAACTCCTATTCGGGGTGGGCCGCGGCGGGCATCGGCTTCACGCTCGGCAACTCCGCACTGATCATCACCGGCGCGCTGGTCGGATCGTCGGGCGCGATCCTGTCCTACATCATGTGCCACGCGATGAACCGCTCCTTCATCTCGGTCATCCTGGGCGGCTTCGGCGGCGAGACCGCCGCGGCCGGCGGCGCGACCGGTGAGCAGAAGCCGGCCAAGCTCGGCTCGGCGGACGATGCCGCCTTCATCATGAAAAACGCCTCCAAGGTCATCATCGTGCCCGGCTACGGCATGGCGGTGGCGCAGGCCCAGCATGCGCTGCGCGAAATGGGTGACGTCCTGAAGAAGGAAGGGGTCGAGGTGAAGTACGCGATCCACCCGGTCGCGGGCCGCATGCCCGGCCACATGAACGTGCTGCTGGCGGAAGCCAACGTGCCCTATGACGAGGTATTCGAGCTCGAGGACATCAACTCCGAATTCGCACAGGCCGACATCGCCTTCGTGATCGGCGCCAACGACGTCACCAATCCGGCCGCCGAAGAGGACAAGACCTCGCCGATCTACGGCATGCCGGTGCTCCAGGTCTGGAAGGCCGGCACCGTGATGTTCATCAAGCGCTCGCTCGCCTCGGGCTACGCCGGCATCGACAATCCGCTGTTCTATCGCGACAACACCATGATGCTGCTCGGCGACGCCAAGAAGGTCACCGAGAACATCGTCAAGGCGATGTAGCGGAACTACCAAATGCAGTGTTCGGGCAGGGACCCGCGCCACAAATGAAGTTACAACCTAAACTTGGAAATTTCGCGCTGATGCCTATCGGCCGGCAATTACCGCGCGAATAGGCTGCTGGACCTGACCACTCTCGACTTGGCTTCACGCGGCTGGCAAAGCTAAGAAACTTCTCGACCCGATGGCGGACGTCGAGGCCTCCGGCTCACCCGACCCGCCGAAAAGCCGGGACTTGACGTTCTGGATGATGAGCGTCATGCTGATGGTCAGATGACGACCGTCAGGCGTAGCCTATTCCGCTGTGTCGCTGCGTCAAACTGACAAGCACTGCCGCCCATCTTTCGGGGAATCGGCGTAAGGGTGCGCTTCTCGAGGGTGGAACATGACGGCCGCGCTTCTGAGCACGAAGTCTTCGCGAGAAAGCGGCGTCGCTTACGTCGAAATTGGTTCTCCTGCCGCGCGTATTGATAAACCGGACGCAATTAAGCCGCGAAAGGCTCGCCTGACCGAGGCGAACTGGGACCTCTTTAGACTGTTCTTGGCGGTGGCGAAAACCGGGAGTGTCAACCGCGCCGCCAAAGAGCTCGCGATGAGCCAACCGACTGTCAGTCGGCGGATGAAAGAACTGGAGCGGCATGTGGGCGCTCCTCTTTTTTTTCGTATACCGTCTGGTGTTAAGCTGACGGAAGAAGGCGAGGCTCTGCGGCTTTCTGCAAAAGGTTTGATGCAGTCGTTCGAAGCTTTTTATCGCGATATGTCGCTTCACGTCGGGGATAGATCGTTTGCAATCAAGATCTCTGCCACGGAAGGCGTGACCAAACACTGGTTGCTTCCGCGCGTCGCGAAGTTGCGCGCGCTCAACGGCCACATTCGGATTGACATCAACTCCTCCGTCCAACAGCAGAATCTCGCATCCAGCGATCTCGATTTCGTCATTCGAGTGGGCCATCCCGGCGATGACGAGTTGATAGGCAGGAAAGTGGCGACGGTCGCTTTCGGCATTTTCGCTTCCGAATCGTACCTAGCCGAGCATCCAGCCCCTAAAACGGTGGCTGATCTCGCCAACCACGAGATCATCGGAAGCTCGGCCGATTTCGGGGGACTTCATAGCCAGCGCACGGGTGGGATGGGATTGCTGACCAGTTTTGAGGCTGCCGGCGATGCGAAGGGTAGCTTGAGGGTCATGCCTATCGCCAATCATTTTGCCGCCGCCGGCGCAGGGCTCGGCTTGGCATTCGTGGCGGTACCGTTCGCTTTGGCGGAAGGATTGGTGCGTGTTCTGCCGGATGAGTCTACGTTGATGGACATATGGCTACTCCGTCGACGCGAGACTGATCTACGGAAGCTGACGCGGCAGGTGCGTCGCTTTCTGGAAAGCGAGCTCACCCAGTCAAGGTCGTGGTTCGCGGGCCAGCAAGTCGTGCGCAAATCCCTGCCTCGCCTCGCCTGAGACGGAATCATCCTACCGTGCCGCTTGGTGGATCGTAGCGACGGACAGCGCGGATCTACCCGAGGAAATCCTTAGCGTAAGCTGCGTTACTGACTTAGGGACGGCTTCGGTGCGTTACATGGCGGCTCGCAACACACAACCTGATAGGTCGGTTGGCACCAAGGGTGCAGGTGCGAAAGCCGCAAAAAGAAGGCGAGAGATCGGACGGCACGCCAAGTCGGCGCGCGGCGTTTCAACAGGTACTGGTCTCCGCGTATTCCAGTATGGACTTTCGTGCAGCCATCAGGATTTTATTCGACGTTTCCTCGTCGCTTGTGACCCGCGATAGCGTTATCGCGCCGACGACCGTGCACATCACTGATATCGCAAATTCGGTGGTGTAAGCGTCCTCTGTGAGATTGGAGACGTCTTCGAAGTATTTGGTGAGATGTTTGGTCATGATCTTGCGAGTCCGCTGGTCGGCCCGCGCAACATCGCCTGCCAGAGCGGAAAGAGCGCAGCCTGACCCCGGATTGTCTCTATGTCCCTTGCTCAGATAGGTATTCAAGAACGATTTGAGCGTGTGCGGTCCTTTTGCGCTCCTTGTGCGAATCGCGATGGCATTTCCCTCGCTAAGCGCCTGTTCGAGCGCCTCGGCGACTAGTTCGTCGCGCGATGCGAAGTGTCCATAGAAGCCGCCGTGCGTCAATTTGGTGGATTTCATCAGGCCTCCGATGCTGACACCCGCCAGCCCGGCCTCTCTGAGCTGAAACGCTGCCGCCTCCAGTATGCGCTGACGGTTCTTCGCCTTGTTCGCCCGAGAATGCCCCACCTTCGCCAGCTCCCAAAATGCCCCCGACAATCTGGAGAGCGACCGCCGAGGTGGATTCTGCATGATCGTTCTCATGCAGATATCGTGTAGAACATACAGGCATTCGCGCCGGAATTCCAACCGTTTTCGACACTGCGGCATGTCGATACAGTTGCGGCGCGATATAGGTCAGTTTGCTTCTAACGTTACAGGCTGCACACCTGAATGCGCTTAAACTTCGCGGCGGCCGAGAAAAGCTAGGCGCTCGAACAGATGCACGTCCTGCTCGTTCTTGAGCAGCGCGCCGTGCAGCGGCGGGATCAGTTTGCGCGGGTCGCGTTCGCGGAGCTGCTCGACGCTCATGTCTTCGTTGAGCAGCAGTTTCAGCCAATCGAGCAGTTCGGAGGTCGACGGCTTCTTCTTCAGGCCGGGCACCTCGCGCACCTCGAAGAAGATGCGCAGAGCCTCCTCGACCAGACGCTTCTTGATGCCGGGGAAGTGGACGTCGACGATCCGGCCCATGGTGTCGGCATCGGGGAATTTGATGTAATGGAAGAAGCAGCGGCGCAGGAAGGCGTCCGGCAGCTCCTTCTCGTTGTTGGAGGTGATCATCATGATCGGGCGCTGCTTGGCCTTGATGGTCTCGCCGGTCTCGTAGACATGGAATTCCATGCGATCGAGCTCGAGCAGCAGATCGTTCGGAAACTCGATGTCGGCCTTGTCGATCTCGTCGATCAAGAGTACCGGGCGCTTCTCGGCGGCGAAGGCGTCCCAGAGCTTGCCGCGCTTGATGTAGTTCTTGATGTCCGACACCCGCGCATCGCCGAGCTGGCTGTCACGCAGCCGCGACACCGCGTCGTATTCATAGAGGCCCTGCTGCGCCTTGGTGGTGGACTTGATGTGCCAGGTCAAAAGCGGCGCGTTCAGCGCCTTCGCGACTTCTTCCGCCAGCACCGTCTTGCCGGTGCCGGGCTCGCCCTTGATGAGCAGGGGGCGCTCCAGCACGATCGAGGCATTAACCGCAACCTTAAGGTCGTCAGTGGCGATGTAGTCTTTCGTCCCGGTGAATTTCATCGAGTCAGCTTGCTTCCTTGGAGAAGGCGACGGTGTCCGCAGATCGGGTGCGCCAGCGAAAGTTAGCGGCAGAAGCGCCTTCGACGCAATGACGTCGGTTCATGCTAACCTATTCATTTTTGTCTCCCGCCTATTCACTGTTGAGCGCACAACAGTAACCGTCTTCTCTCCGACCGCGCCGAACAACGGATGGAAGCCTCGAATGCGCTCTGCCCTTGACGGAGGTATGCGGCACCCTCATCTTCAGCGTATGTTCCTGCAATTCTTCACATCGCTGCGCGACGCGCAGGTCCCCGTGACGCTGCGCGAATACCTCACGCTGATGGAGGCGCTCGACGCTGATCTGTCGGACTACTCGGTCGAGAATTTCTATTATCTGTCGCGCACTTCGCTGGTGAAGGACGAGCGCAACCTCGACAAGTTCGATCGCGTCTTTGGCACCGTGTTCAAGGGGTTGGAAAGCCTGCTCGACGCCATGGAGAAGGCGGAGATCCCCGAGGAGTGGCTGAAGAAGCTCGCCGAAAAATACCTCAGCGAGGAAGAGAAGAAGCAGATCGAGGCGATGGGCTGGGACAAGCTCATGGAGACGCTGAAGAAGCGGCTCGAGGAGCAGAAGGGCCGGCACCAGGGCGGCTCGAAATGGATCGGCACCGCCGGCACCTCGCCGTTCGGCGCCCACGGCTACAATCCCGAAGGCGTCCGCATCGGCCAGGAGAAGAACCGCAACAACAGCGCCGTCAAGGTGTGGGACAAGCGCGAGTTCAAGGATCTCGACGGCAATGTCGAGCTCGGCATCCGCAACATCAAGGTGGCGCTGCGGCGCCTGCGCAAATTCGCGCGCACCGGTGCGCCCGACGAACTCGATCTCGACACCACCATTCGCGAGACCGCCAACCACGGCTATCTCGATGTTCACATGCGCCCCGAGCGGCGCAATGCGGTGAAGCTCTTGGTGTTCTTCGATATCGGCGGCTCCATGGACGCGCATATCGAGCAGGTCGAGGAGCTGTTCTCGGCGGCGAAGAGCGAGTTCAAGCACATGGAGTATTTCTACTTCCACAACTGCCTCTATGAAGGCGTGTGGAAGCAGAACAAGCGTCGCTTCACTGACCGCACCCCGACCTGGGACGTGCTGCACAAATACCCGCACGACTACAAGATCGTGTTCGTCGGCGACGCCTCGATGTCGCCATACGAGATCATGGTGCCCGGCGGCTCTGTCGAGCATGTCAACGAGGAGCCGGGCTCGGTTTGGCTCGACCGCATCATCCGCACCTATCCGCATGCGGTGTGGCTCAACCCGGTCGCCCAGAAGCACTGGGACTATTCGGAATCGACCACCATCATCAAACGCATCTTCGCCAACCGCATGTTCCCGATCACGATCGAGGGCTTGGAAGGTACGATGAAGGAACTGGTGCGGTAGTGCAACTTCGCCGCAGCCCCGAGCCTTCTCAGAATGACGGCACGATCCGGCAGCCGAAGCCGAACTGGAGCTGCTGCGCGGATTGGAAGTGGCGACCGGTCGATCCGTAGGCTCTCAGCCTTTGGTCTTCATCTCAAAGACGTGCTCGGGCCCGGGAAAGGCCCGCGAGCGCACGTCCAACGCGTATCCCTCGATCGCGGCCTCCATAGCCGGTCTCAGATTTCCGTAGCGGCGCACGAATTTCAGGGTCCGCGGCGAAAGGCCCAGCATGTCCTCCAGTACCAGCACCTGGCCGTCGCAGGCCGCACTGGCACCGATACCGATGGTAGGGATGGCGATGCTTTCGGTGATCTTCCGCGCCAGCGGTTCGGCGACCGCTTCGATCACCAATGAAAAGGCGCCGGCCTCCGCAATCGCCTTGGCGTCGTTCAAGATCGGACCCCAGCTACCCTCGTCCCGGCCTTGCGCGCGATAGGAGCCGAGTGTGTTGATCGACTGCGGCGTCAACCCGATATGGCCCATAACCGGCACGCCTCGTTCGGACAGGAAGGCGATGGTGTCCGCCATCCGAATTCCGCCCTCGAGTTTCACCGCGCCGCAATGGGTTTCTTTCAGGATCCGCACCGCGGAATGAAAAGCCTGTTCCTTGGATGCTTCATAGCAACCGAACGGCATGTCGACCACGACCAAGGCGTGCTGTGATCCACGCAGCACCGCTTGCCCCTGCAGGATCATCATCTCCAGCGTGACTGGCACCGTGGTCTCGAAACCGTGCATCACATTGCCGAGTGAATCACCGACCAGGATGACGTCGCAATGGCGATCGACCAAAGCGGCGGTATGGGCGTGATACGACGTCAGCATCACGATCGGCTCGCCATTCTTGCGGGCGCGGATATCCGGCGCGGTCTTGCGCTTGATCGTCGACTGAACCGACATGCTAGACTCCAGACAAATCATGCGCCCTGGTAGGACGGGAAACAAGCGACGATCCCGATCGCCTTCAAGATCGTTGCCGGACCGGCGGCGCGAGCGGCGCGTATGAGGCGACCTCTCAGGCAAAAGGACAGACGACGTTCGCGCGGGTGTCGTTCGTACCCCCGGAATTAAAAGGTTTCGGCGGGAACGTCCGTGATATTTTTGCCCCCGGCGAGTATCCGACGCAGGTTCAGAGCCGTCTCGGGCAGAGTGCGTTCCAGAAAGAATGCTCCGGTCGATAATTTCGCCGCAAGGAAATCCGAACGTTCGCCTGCTGCAATCTTCTCCTGCGCCGCCTTAATCATCATGGCCCACATATATCCCAGCGCCACCAGCCCGAGAAGATGCATATAGTCGGTGGATCCCGCGATTGCGTCGTTCGGGTCGCTCATCGCGAATTTCGTCACCGCGCCCGTAGCCGTTTTGAGATCGGAGGTGGCGCTGCGCAACGCCACCGTTGCCGGAGCTAAGCCGTCGTTTCCGCCGTTCTCCTCGATAAAGCGGTCGACTTCGCCGATGAAAGCCCGGATCGCTCGCCCATTCTCGCGTGGCAGCTTGCGCGCGACTAGATCGAGCGCCTGAATTCCGTTCGCGCCTTCGTACAGCGGGGTGATCCGTACGTCTCGGACGAATTGCTCGGCCCCGGTCTCGACGATGTAACCGTGTCCGCCGTACATCTGCTGCGCAGCCAGCGCGTTCGCCATGCCGCGGTCCGTCAGCACTCCCTTGATGACCGGCGTCAATAGACCCATGAAGTCGTTAGTGGCCTCCCTTATCGCGGGGTCATCGCTGCGGTGGGCAACGTCGTTGCGCAATGCGCTGAACAGGACCAGCGCGCGCGCGGCTTGGTTGTGCGCCCGAATTCCTTGCAATGTGCGTCGCACGTCTGGATGCACTATGATCGGATCGGCAGGCTTGTCAGGAGAGGCGGGGGATCCGAGTGCCCGGCCCTGGAGGCGCTCCTTCGCGTAGTTGGCGGCATTCTGATAGGCGACCTCCGATTGGGACGTGGCCTGCAGGCCAACGCCTATTCGCGCTTCATTCATCATCACGAACATCGCTTCCATGCCCTTGTTCTCTCGACCGACGAGCCAGCCCGTCGCGCCTTCGTAATTGAGGACGCAGGTCGGATTGCCGTGAATTCCCATCTTGTGCTCGATTGAGCCGCAGCTGACCGCATTCCGGTCGCCCAGCGTGCCGTCCTCGTTGACCAGCCGTTTGGGTACGACGAAAAGCGAGACGCCCTTGATGCCGGTCGGCGCTCCGTCGACCCGGGCGAGAACGAGATGAACGATGTTCTCGGTCATGTCGTGTTCGCCACCGGATATGAAAATCTTGGTGCCGGTGATCCGATAGGTTCCGTCGGCCTGTTTGACGGCCTTGGTCCGCATCATGCCCAAGTCGGTGCCGCAGTGTGGTTCCGTGAGATTCATCGTTCCGGTCCACTGACCGGAAAGCATTTTCGGAACGTAGCGCTGTTTCTGCTCCTCACTGCCGTGTACGAGCAGGGCCGCCACGGCTCCCTTGGTGAGCCCGGAGAACATCTCTAGCGCCATGTTTGCAGAGGAGAACATTTCTCCGACCGCGCAGGAGATCGTCATCGGCAGGTCCTGACCTCCGTATTCGCTTGGACCTGACAAGCCGATCCAACCGCCTTCACCGAGTTGTTTGAACGCCTCGCGGAATCCCTGGGGGAGGGTAACACTTGCGTCCTCGTGACGGGTGCAGCCCTCGATGTCGCCGCGGGAGTTCAGTGGGTGCAGCACTTCTTCGCTGAGGCGGGCCGCTTCCGACAGGATGGCAGTCCTGACGTCGCGGGTAGCTTCGGAAAATCCCGGCAGGTTGTTGAACCGATCGATCTTCAGAACGTCGTCCAGCAAGAATTGCAGGTCCTGTACGGGAGCGCGATAAGTTGTCATTCATCGATCCTGTTCGCTGGTTTACCGGCTCGCCTCAAGGGCGCTCGGCATTGTTGATCTCTCTGCACGCCGGAGATCTGGCCCTTCAAGGGCGAGGCGCCAATCGACGCCCTAAGTTCTCCACGCAATTTCCGTAATGCCCAAGCCCAATATGCTTTCGAGGCGCGATGTAAGCATCACAACAACGGAAGCATATTCCGGGATTGCGTGTTGACCGAGCCTCCAATTGGCCTCGGCCTTAAGGCCGAGAGAAGTCAATTAGGCCGATGCAAGGCAGCACGCCAGTTCTCCTTTGAATAACCGGTAGTCATAATTCCTCCAACCGCGTCGTGCGCTGTAGCATCAACGCAAGGCGACAAACTTAGGGCCTCCAAAAGGCGCCAAAATAGCCGGCAGCCTGGCGTTATCCGCCCCTCTGAGGCTCCCACGTGCCAAGCAGTCTGGATCGGCGCCCTTTGTTGGGATGGAAGCACGCCGCATAGCGTCTCCCCGGCGTGGAGATGGGACTACCCGTGCAGACCGGGTGGCTTCGCTTCAAAAGACTCTGCACGTTTTCATTCTCGGACCTCGCAACCGCGCAGAAACAGTGCTGCGCAGCGCCGAACTCGAACTTCGATTTGCGCCCGTGTAGGCAGCTTTGCGCCGCCAAAAATCCTCGCGCGCTGCGGCGCCGAAGCCAGCATACCGATTAGCATACCAGCCGCCTCATCAACATTTTCGAGCGCGATAAAGCCGCGGTCCTGTTGAACCCGTAGCCAGCCAGTCAGCGCATTGGCGGTGCGTTGCATGCCGTTGCGATAGAATGCACGCGCGAGATCGGAAGACTGACCGGCCTCCTGCAGCACTATGCGCTGCATGGCGACAACCTCTTCATCCAGTGTGAGATCGGCGCAGACCATCAGCACTTCACGCAACCCGGTCTCAATGTTCGAATGCTCGAGTGTGCGTAGGTTGACCTCGGTCAGGAGGCGATCGAGACGATCGGAGACCATCCCCTCAAACAGCGCAGATTTGCTCGGGATTAGGCGGTACAAGGTCTTTGTAGACACGCCGGCGGCTCGCGCCACCATTTCCATACTCGTGGCAGCAAAACCGCTGTCGGCGAAGAGCTGCCGTGCAGCTTCATAGATAATGCCGCGGGTTTCGTCGTCCGGCCGTTGCTGAGGCCGACCGCGATCCCGCCTTTCCGGCTTGGCCCTCATCTCACCCATGCTTTTAGTTATACCTGTTATTCGGTTGACAGTGCCAGGATAAGCACTAATTTGGAAAATATCAAGTTTCCTAAATAGCCTGTCGCAAAGGGCGAGCAGAGGACCCGGAGCAATCGCCATGAATAGCCATTCCCCCTCTTTCCCCGTCGATAGCCCGGTATCCGCCGACGCCGCGCACGGGTTTCGCCCGGGCTCCTCCGGCCAAGCCCCCGCCGATGGCGCAATTGCCGCACCACCCGCAGGATTAAAATCCAGCCTGCGCAGGAGGCTGATGATTGGAGCGGCGTTGGCGTTGGTCAGCGGGGCCGCCTGGTACGGCTGGGATTACTGGACCGTCGGCCAGTATATGGTCTCGACCGACGATGCCTACGTGAAAGCCGACAATACTACCGTCGCTCCCAAGGTCTCCGGCTACGTGCATCAGGTGCTCGTCGGCGATAATGAACCCGTTAAAGCAGGGCAGATCGTTGCCCGGATCGACGATCGCGACTTTAGGGTCGCGCTTGATCAGGCTGATGCCGATGTTGCGGCAGCAGACGCCGCTATCGTCAGCAAGGAGGCGCAGCTCGGCGTGCAGCAAGCGGTCATCAACGCCGCAAACGCTACCCTCGACGTCGATCGCGCGGCGCTGGCCTTCGCAGCGCAGGACAGCAAGCGCTACACCGATTTGGCGGCCACTGGCTCCGGAAGCGTGCAGAATGCGCAACAGGCGCAATCACGCATAGCCAGCGCGCAGGCGGTGATGGCCCGAGACGTCGCCAACCTCACTTCGGCAGAAAAACAGGTCGATCTCCTCAAGGCGGAGATCGTGCAGGCCAACGCGGCCCGCGCACGTTCCGTCGCCCTGAGGAGGCAGGCGCAGCTAAACCTCAGCTATACCTCAATCGCGGCGCCGGTCGACGGCGTGGTCGGGAATCGGTCGCTGCGCATAGGGCAATATGTTCAGGCTGGAACGCAATTGATGTCGGTGGTGCCAGTCGATGGCGCGTACATCGTCGCGAACTATAAGGAGACGCAGCTCCGCGGCGTGCGCAAGGGCCAGACGGTCGACGTCGAGGTCGACATGTTTCCCGGCCAGACGGTACACGGCCATGTCGACAGCATCGCACCTGCAAGCGGCCAGGAATTCGCGCTGCTGCCGCCGGACAACGCCACCGGCAATTTCACCAAGGTCGTGCAACGCATCGCGGTCAAGATTGTGCTTGATGGCGACAACGACGCCACCATTCAACTGCGGCCCGGCATGTCCGTGATTCCCAGCATCGCAACGCACAGCCTGCCGCGCCAGATTTCAGCCGTAGTACCCAAAGCGGCAACCAAGGCTTTCGGAGCTTCCTGCCATGTCAAATTCAACCCCTTCAGCCTCGATCTCCGCGATTCCAACATCTAGGCTCGCACATTCCGGTCCCGATCGCGCCACCCTGACCACATGGATTGCCGTGCTTGCCGCGATGATCGGCTCGTTTATGGCGATCCTCAACATTCAGATCACCAACGCCTCCCTCCTCAACATCGAAGGCGGCATCGGCACGGGCGTGGATAGTGGATCGTGGATCTCGACCTCTTACCTGATAGGTGAGATCGTGGTGATCCCGCTCACTGACTATCTCAGCCGGGTGTTCTCGTTCCGCATTTATATGCTGGCCAGCGCCACTGCTTTCGCGATTTTCTCTGTCGCCTGTGCCTTCACCCACGATCTACCATCGATGATCGCGATGCGAGGTCTGCAGGGGTTTGCTGGCGGCGTACTGATTCCAATGGCCTTCACTTTGGTCTTGACCAAGCTACCAAAACCACAACAGCCGGTTGGGTTGGCGATCTTCGCGCTGTCGGTTACGTTCGCACCTGCGATCGGACCGACCATCGGCGGTTATCTCACGGAGCATTACGGATGGCAGGCCATCTTCTTCGTCAACGTGCTGCCGACCATCGTGATGGTGACGGCGCTTGCTTTTACTTTGGAGAAGACGCCGATGGAGCTGGCTCTGCTCCGGGAAGGCGATTGGGCCGGCATCGTCACTATGGCGATCGGACTGTCTGCGCTGCAAACCGTGCTTGAAGAGGGAAACAAAGACGACTGGTTCGCTTCCCCCTTCATCCTACGCCTCGCAATCATTGCACTGGTCAGCCTCGCTGCATTCGTCTGGATCGAGCTGACCATCGAGAAGCCACTGATCCGATTGCGTCTCCTAAAAAGCCGCAACTTCGGCTTCGGCACTATCGCGATGACGCTTCTCGGATTTGCACTGTTTGGGTCGGTCTACATCCTCCCGGCTTATCTAGGTCAAGCGCAGGGTTATAATGCCCAGCAGATTGGCTCGGTGATGGCGTGGACCGGCCTTCCCCAACTTGTTTTGATCCCGCTGGTACCGCAGTTGATGAAGCGCTTCGACACGCGATACATAGCAGTTATTGGCCTTGTGATCTTTGCGTATAGCTGCATCATGAACACCGCGCTTTCCCCCGATTACGCGGGAGACCAACTTTGGATTCCGAATATCATTCGTGCAATCGGTCAGGCCATGGTGCTTACGCCGCTGACGTCCGTTACCACCGGCGAAATCGCCCCGCAGGACGTTGCGGCAGCCTCGGGCATAAGCAATATGCTGCGCAATCTGGGGGGAGCGATCGGCACCGCGACCTTGGCAACGGTGATTACCAAGCGCGAGCAGTTTCACTCCAATATCATCGGTCAGTCAGTCACTCTCGGCCGTGAAGAGGTCCGGAACCGCATACAGCAGATGGCCGACTACTTCATGGCTCGCGGGATGCCCGATCCTGCGGCAGCTCGTCAGCAGTCAATCCTCGCACTTGCAAAGGCCGTAAAGCACCAAGCGATGGTGATGGCATTTAGCGACACCTTCGCGGTGATCGGCGTCGTGCTGGCGCTCGCCGCAGTTGCCGTTCTCCTGACTCGGAAGGTAAGAGGTAGCAGTGTCGCCGCGCATTAGCTTCCGCCGATTATCGTTGCAACAGCCCTGCGCTCACCCTGCCGCCTAAACAATTCACGGTCCGATTCGGCTAAAATGATCAAACCAGGCCCTAAGAGCCGTTACCGGGCTCATACCCTCCATGGGCAAACCCGAAGGCCATGGACAGCCGCAGCCGCTCTCTACCTAGCTTGAATCCGATCAGACCTTCGCCGGCTCAGGCGCCGGCTGCCATCGTGTCGGCCGTGTATACCCTGACTGAAATCTGCAAGATACACGGCGTCCTTCCGCAAGCTGGTTCGCTCACTTGCTGGCCAGGCTTGCAGATCAGACGACCAGCACAGTCGCCGACCTGCTTGCTTGGAATGTGAAGGCGAAAAGCACTCAAAGGGCGCGCGGCTGCCTGAGCGTACGCCATCGCGCCTACGCGGGGCGCTGGTCGGATGCCGTACTCAGGTTAGGATGTTTTCAGGATTGAAATAGCCCTCTCGCAAAGGGCGATACGCTGGGTCTCGAAGTCGATACCGGCCTCGAGCACGAGAAGACGGAGCTTTTCAGCCCGCGTCATTCTCTTTTGCGAGAAGTCCCTAGCCTCAATTTGCCGGTAAACCTTAAGTTTCTCCCGGTGTAATCCGGCAAGTCTCTCGAGCTTTGCGATCAGGTGGGTGGGACCGATGATCGCTTCCGCCCGAAGCCGAACCATCAGCTCATCGCGAACCGGAGACGGGGCCTGCGCCTCCGCCAGCCAATGTCGCAGCTCCTTTAGACCGGCGGGCAGCACAAGATAAGTCTTCTTGCCGCCTCGCGCGCCGTCCACCAGAGAGCCTCGGACGAAACCAGCAGCTTCGAGACGGGCCAGCTCCCGGTAGATCTGCTGATGAGTCGCTTGCCAAAAATACCCGATGGACCGGTCGAAGCGTTCGGCCAGTTCGGATCCGGAACAGGGTCGTTCGATCAATGCGGTTAGCAAGGCATGGGGCAAAGACATCGGCGAAAGAGTCTCAATGTGGCAGTAAAGCTTCTCGCACCACTTATGGACGAACTCAATGGCGAGGTGGCCACACTTCTCGGCCGCGATTGGCTTCAATAAGACTATACGCTCGCGATGGACGGAATGCCCGGTGGATGAAGCCCGTTTCGCAACTTGCTGCAGTCCGGGCAGAGCAAAGGCGGGAGCGGCAATCCTGGCCAAGCTGAGAGTCCCTGTTGCGCCCGGGCCAAACGTCAGCTCAGACTGGACAACGGCAGATTCGAATGGGAGTTCCGCTCTCTTGTCGCCTCAAGCGACTGCTTCCGCGCTCTCCCGCCGGAGCGAGAGGCCAGTCGCGAATGCCTCTTTATGCCGCAGCCGCTTTCTTTGGCGCAAAGCGGCCGTAGAACGTTTCTCCCTTCGTCGCCATCTCCTCCAGCAACTTCGGCGGGGTGAAGCGCGAGCCGTATTTCGCCTCTAACTTGTGACAGAGCTCGACGAACTTCTTGGGGCCCATGAAGTCGATGTAGGACAGCGTGCCGCCAGTGAACGGCGCAAACCCGAAGCCGAGGATCGAGCCGACATCCGCCTCGCGCGGATCGGTGATGACGTGATCCTCGACCGTGCGCGCGGCTTCCACCGCCTATACTACAAGGAAGCGCTGCTTCAGTTCCTCGACATCGAGCGTATCGGGATCGCGATGCCTGGATTGTAGCGAAACCAGCTCCGGCCAAAGCCGCTTCTGACCCTTGCCCTTCTCGGGGTATTCGTAAAACCCCTTGCCGTTCTTGCGGCCGAGGCGTCCTCGCTTCTCGACCATCTCCACGAGCAGCGCCTTGTCATCTGGATCGACCGCCTGCGGGCCAATGTCCGCTTCGGTGGCTCTCAGAATTTTCAGCGACAGATCGATGGCGATTTCGTCGTTGAGTGACAGCGGTCCGACCGGCATGCCGGCCATCCTGCCGACGTTCTCGATCATCGCCGGCGGGATGCCCTCCTTAAACATCTCATAGCCCTCCGAGATGTAGCGCTGCACGCAGCGGTTGGCAAAAAAGCCGCGCGAATCATTAACGACAATCGGCGTCTTGCCGATCTGGCGCACGTAGTCGAGCGCGGTGGCCAATGCCACATCGCCGGTGTTCTTGCCCACAATGATTTCCACCAGCAACATCTTCTCGACCGGCGAGAAGAAGTGGATGCCGATGAACTTCGACTGGTCCTTCCACTCCTCCGCCAGCGAATTGATCGGCAGCGTCGACGTGTTCGATGCGAAGATCGCGCCCTCGCCCATTAGCGGCTGTGCCTTGGCGTAGGTTTCTGCCTTCACCCTGCGGTCCTCGAACACAGCCTCGATGACGAGATCGCAATCGCTGATCCTCTCGTAATCTGGTGTCGCAGTGATGCGTCCTAGGATCGCGTCGCCCCTGCCCTGCGCCATGCGTCCTTTTGAGACGAGCGCATCAACCGCGGCCTTGGCGTAGCCCTTGCCCTTGTCAGCACTGCCCTGATCGCGATCGATCAAGATCACATCGATGCCGGATTGTGCTGACACGAATCCGATGCTGGCGCCCATAAAACCCGCACCGATCACGGCCAACTTCTTGACCTTTGCGGGCGGCACGTTCTGCGGACGGCGCGCCCCCTTGTTCAACTCCTGCATCGAGACGAACAGAGACCTGATCATCGCCGCCGCTTCCTTTGAGCGCAGGATCTTGGAAAAATAGCGCGACTCCACGCGCAGCGCAGCGTCCATCGGCAGTTGCAGGCCTTCGTAGACACACTGCACGATCGCGAGGGCCGCAGGATAGTTGCCGTAGGTCTCGCGGCGCAGGAACGCATTCGCCGCTGGGAAGAACTGCGAACCCACTTTCGAGTAGACCGCATCGCCGGGCAACTCGAAGCCCTTTTCGTCCCATCGCGCAACGGCCTTGCCGCCGGCCTTGATCCATTCCTTCGCCGTATTGATCAGATCGGCTGCCGGAACAATCGCGTCGACGATGCCGAGCGCCTTGGCCTTCTCGAGATCTATGGCGTCGCCCTTGAGCAACATCTGCATCGCTTCCATCGGCGGCATCATGCGGGGAAGACGCTGCGTGCCGCCGCCGCCGGGAAACAGACCGACCTTGATCTCCGGCAGACCTAAGCGTGTTTTAGGATTGTCGGACGCAACTCGATAGTGACAGGCCAGCGTCAATTCAAACGCGCCGCCGAGTACCAAGCCGTTGATCGCTGCGACCCACGGTTTTCCCGACTTCTCGATCTTGCGTAGAATTTGCGAGAGCCTGAAGACTTCGTCGAACACATACTTATTGGCGGCTTCCTCGCCCTCGGTCTTGAGGATCTCCACGTGTTTTCGGTTTATGTCCCCTAGCATGGTGAGGTCCGCGCCGCCGGAAAAGGCTTCCTTGCCCGACGTGATGACCACGCCTCTGATGGCGGCATCCTTGGCAGTCGCTTCGACGATGGCGGCCAATTCGGTCCCGGTGGTCTCATCCAGCACGTTCATCGACTTGCCCGGGATGTCCCACGTCACCAGCGCAATGCCGTCCGCGTCGGTCTCGATCTTGAAATTCCTGTAGGACATAAGATAGTTCCTCGGTGCCAGCTGCCATCAGGAGCGAGACACGTCACCCCACCCCTGGCTCGCTCAGTTCTCGACGTGGAAGGAGAGACTTAATTAAACCCGTTCGATGATCGTCGCGGTTCCCATGCCGCCGCCGATGCACAACGTGACAAGCGCGGTCGACTTGTTGGTTCGCTCCAGTTCGTCAAGCACCGTGCCCAGGATCATCGCGCCGGTCGCGCCGAGCGGATGCCCCATCGCGATCGCACCGCCGTTGACGTTGATCTTTTCGTTGTCGATTTCGAACGCCTGGATGAAGCGCAGCACCACCGAGGCAAACGCCTCGTTGAGCTCGAACAGATCGATATCAGAGAGTTTCATGCCGGAGCGTTCCAGCACCTTCCTGGTCACGTCGACTGGACCGGTCAGCATCATCGCAGGCTCGGAGCCGATATTGGCGAACGCGCGGATCTTCGCCCGCGCCCTCAGGCCCCGCTCCTTGCCCGCTGCCTCGCTACCTAGCAGGACAGCGCCGGCACCATCGACGATCCCTGAGGAGTTGCCGGCGTGATGCACGTAGTTCACAACCTCGATTTCCGGATGTGACTGCACGGCGACTGCATCAAAGCCGCCCATTGCGGCCATCGTTGCGAACGACGCCTGCAGCTGGCCGAGCGACTGCATTGTCGTCGACGGACGCATGTGCTCATCCTTATCGAGAATGGTGATACCGTTGATGTCCTTCACCGGCACCACTGATTTATTGAAGCGGCCTTCGTCCCAGGCTCTGGCAGCGCGCCGCTGGCTCTGCACTGCGTACGCATCGACATTCTCACGCGAGAAGCCGTACTTGGTGGCGATCAGATCCGCCGCCACGCCCTGCGGCATGAAGTAGCTCGGCAGCGCCATGGACGGGTCCATCGGCCAGGCGGCGCCCGACGACAGGATACCGACCCGGCTCATGGATTCCGCGCCGCCGCCGATGGTGAGTTTGTGCTGTCCCGACATAACCTGCGCGGCGGCGAAATTCACAGCATCAAGACCCGAGGCGCAGAAGCGGTTGATCTGCACGCCCGGCACCGACGTGGCGAAACCTGCGTTCAACGCGGCGAACCGCGCAATGTCACCGCCAGCCTCGCCGACCGGATCGACGACACCAAGCACCACGTCGTCGATGCTGTCGGCTTCGAGGTTATTACGTTCCCTCAAAGCCTTCAGCGGGGCGGTGGCCAGCGCCAGCGCGGTGACCTCATGAAGCGAACCGTCGGATTTGCCCTTGCCGCGCGGGGTGCGGACATGATCGTAAATAAATGCCTCAGGCATTGGTCTCTCCTTCTTTATCCTTCTCCACCGTGAGAGAAGGAGATATCGTCAGGGCACTTCTCGAGGTCATCACTTCATGATTGTGTCGATAGCCCGTTAGACCCGATGGTGTCCCGCTGCTCTTCCGACTACCCGCTAACGAGTACGGTCGCGCTTTGGCGTAAGCACATGGTCGAAATCTCCAAGCGCGGGGAACTTAAGGGTGGGCTGTCGGTCGAGTTCACGCACATAGACGCGCAGATCCTTCAGCTGCGTCTGCCTCTCGTGGTCCGTAACGTATGGAACATGATAGGCGACAAATGGCTTGTGTACGGTTAGCCCGACATAGCCCAATGTCCCCTGAAAGAAATGACGCATCATCCCGGTGTCGAGTTCTCCGTGAAGGGCGTCTGGTCCGAACATATTTTGGCGCCCACCGAGAGACATCGCCGTAAATGTTCTCTTACCCTTGAGACCACCCAGGTCGTAAAACCGTTTGCCGCCATGCATCGGGCCGGAGAGCAAGACACGGTCGATCCAGCCTTTAAGAATTGCCGGAACGCTGAACCAGAATATTGGAAAAGTGAAGACGATGAGGTCCGCCGTCAGTACATTCTCTACTTCGCGGGCAATATCGGGAGCCAGCGTCGAAGCAGTGTAGCCATGCCGTTGTTCGAGCGTGTATACCAAGTAATCGGGTCGGCTTCTTGAAGTGAAATCGTCCCCGGAGAGAACTGGGTTGAAACCGTCGTGATAGAGATCGCAACTGGTGACACTCGCACCTGCAGCCATCAGTTCGTCGACAACAACATCGCGCATCGCGCTCACAAAGGACTTCGGCTCAGGGTGCGCATGGACCAGATGAACACGCATCTCATTTTACCTCGCTTGCAGCGGTAATCGCACCGGAGACGCGCTTCGCCATTTCCGCGGCAAGCGCCTGCGCTGCATTGAGCGGCCGCATCATCGCTTCGAACTCGACGATCTTGCCGTCGTCGTCAAAGCGAATGAACTCGATCCCCTTGGCCATCTTGCCGCCAACCTTGGCGCTGAACTCGAGAACAACATTCCGGCCATCGGCAGTCGTGGCTTGACGATGGTAGTTGATATCCTCGAAAATCTGGACCGCGTTGCTCATGGCGAGAACCAAGGCTTCGACGCTGTGGTCGGAATTGAATGCGATCGGCGAGCGGTAGACGACTTCAGGATGAGTGATCGAGCGAAGGTCGCCAAGATCTTTCCTTGCGATCATAGCGTGCCACTTCTCCAGAGATGCTACGGCGGCCGGGTGAAGATGGGGCAGTCCAATCATTGCGACTTCCTCGCCTTTGGAATTCCCGATTGCGTGCTCAGAGGGTGATGGCGCGCTTCGCGTCGAGTTCGACCGCTAACCACGCTTTGCCTTGTCCTTCTCATTTTGAGCCACGATGGCGTCGCGCGCCTCAGCCCAATCTGAATCCTTCCAGTCGCGCATCTCGTAAAAGTTTCCGCCCATCGCCAGCGCCTGGGCACCGTCCATCACGATGGTCTCGCCGTTGATCCAGTCGCAGCCGCCGGAGATCAGAAACGTCGCGAGATTTTGCAACTCGCTCATGTCCCCAAGGCGGCCCATGGGGTTCGCGGCGACGGTCCTCGCACCGGCCTCGTCGCCGGGCTTGATGCGCTTGCTCATGCCTTCGGTCGGGATTTCTCCCGGCGCGATGGTGTTGAGGCGGATGCCGTACCGGCCCCATTCGGTGGCCAGCGACATGGTCATGGCGTGAATCGCGGATTTGCTCATGGTCGACGGCACCACGTACGGACCACCATTACGTACCCATGTCACGGTAATGGAGACAACGTTGCCGCGCTGTCCCCCGGCGATCCAGCGTCTGCCGACGGCGTGGGTCACGTAGAACGTGCCGTGCATCACGATATTGGCGATGGCATCAAACCCGCGCGGCGAGAGATCCTGCGTTCGGGCAACGAAATTGCCGGCCGCGTTGTTGATGAGATCGGTAAGGGGACGGTCCTTGAAAGCGGACTCGACCATGGCGTCGACCGCCGCGGCGTCGCGAATGTCCACACCGTGGGCGGTGACCTTGCCGCCATGAAGTTTCATCAACTCTGCGGCGGTCTCCTCGCAAACGCCTTTGCGGCGTCCGCAAATGTGAATGTCTGCGCCGAGGCTGAGAAATTTCGCGGCCATAGCTTTGCCGAGCCCGGTGCCGCCGCCGGTCACCAGGATATTGCGGCCCGTGAGAAGTCCGTCGCTGAACATGATGCAATCCTCCTTGCGTTGTTTTTTTGTTGCTTAGCTCGTTGGTAGTCCGACGTAGATGGCGCCAGTCAGAACTCGCTGGCGGCGCGTGGTGAACCGGAGTTCGGGCGGGGGCAGCCCACGACATCCTTCTTTTTGCAATCCGTTGCAGAACCTATTTAACGCGCAATTTTGTCTTTTGCAACAAGTTGCAAACAACTAAGATTAAGGTCGGTGCGGAGATGGGAGGTTGCGGCGTCCGGTGGTCCTTTGGCTCGCTTTCGCGCCGCATCGTCAAGGAACAAACCCGCTAAACATCAACGGCTTAGCGGAGGCCGGCACTACATTTTTGATGGCTGGCCTTGCCAACCTAGAACCCGCATTACGTGACGCCGAGACGCCCTTCATCCGATACCTTTCACAGCCAACCAACGCCACGTAGACAAGATGACGGACAAGTTCCTCGTGACCGACGCGCCGGCGCCACACGGCTCAGCGCCTGCTCATAAAGGCCCTGCCGTCAGGAGATGGTCCACAGGGAGGATGAGCGCTCAGAGGCGCTTCGGCGCGGAGGTCGTTGTGGGCGATTTCTTCGAGCATGCCAGCATCCATGCACCCGCCGACACTGGTCAAGCGATCCGTCGCTTCGTATCTTTCGGCCAGGGAGGATCTGACGATGAAGCTTGGACTGTCAATCGGCTATTCGGGCCCGCAACTGGAGGTGCCGGTCGCCCTGGTGCAGCGGGCGGAAGAACTGGGTTACGACTCGGTCTGGTCGGCCGAAGCCTATGGCTCCGACGCGATCACGCCGCTTGCTTTCCTCGCCGCTAAAACCAACCGCATCAAACTCGGCACCGGCGTCATGCAGCTGGCTGCGCGAACGCCGGCCAACGCCGCCATGTCGGCCGCCAGCATTGACGCCATGTCCGGCGGTGGCCGCTTCATCGCGGGCCTCGGTGTTTCCGGACCGCAGATCGTCGAGGGCTGGTACGGCCAGCCGTGGGGCAAGCCCTATTATCGGGTCAAGGACTACGTCGCGATCATGCGCAAGATCTTCAAGCGCGAAGAACCCGTGACGCACGAAGGCCGCGAGATCAGCCTGCCCTACACGGGCGAAGGCTCCGCTGGTCTCGCGAAGCCGCTCAAATCGATCCTGCACATGAACCCTGATATTCCGATGTATCTTGCGACCGGCGGCGAGACCATGGTCAAGCTGACGGCTGAAATCGCCGACGGCTGGCTGCCAATGGGTTTCGTGCCGGGCGCCATGGAGGAATATGGCCCATGGCTGGAGGAAGGTTTTCGGCGCGCCGGCAACGGCAAGAGCATCAAGGATTTCACCATCCAGGCGTCCGTCCATGTCGAGGTCGACAACGATGTCAAAGGCGCGCTGGCGGGCCTCAAGCCGGAGGTGGCGCTCTATGTCGGCGGCATGGGTCACCGGACCAAGAATTTTCACAACGACATCATGGTCCGTCGCGGCTTCGGCGACGCCGCCAAACGCATCCAGGAGCTCTACCTCGCGGGCCACAAGGACGAGGCCATCGCCAGCGTGCCTGACGAATGGGTCGATCTGAAATCGCTGGTCGGCCCGCCGGCGCGCATCCGTGAACGCTACCGTGCCTGGGAGGACAGCGGCGCGGATTCGCTCAGCGTGCAATCACGCCAGCCCGAGGCGATCGAAGTGATGGCCCAGGCCGCGCGGCTGAACTGAGGTCCCCACCAGCGGAGAGCAAAGTTATGCGTCCACCCCTTCCAGGCGGTCATGCTCGACGGGCTCGGATTGGATCTCGTCTGGTTCACCGAACATCACTTCCCTCGATGACGGCTACCTGCCCTCGTGGGTGCCGATGGCGGGCGCGATCGCCGCTCGCACTAAACATGTATGGCCGGATCGAGGTCGGCCTCGACGTGGGCTATGCGCCGCACGAATTTCGCGGCTTCGGCCTGCCCGTCGCAAGCCGCGTCGCTGACGGACGAAGGCAGCGAGGTGCTGCGCCACTGCCTCACCGGTGAAAAATTCAATTTTCATGGCAAGCGCTACGATTTCGACGAGAGATCACACCTAGCGCATGATCTGGAAAAGTGTTCAGCGATTTTCCGAAAAGATCATGCGCAAGCAAAAATAGAGGAAAGACGCGCATGAGTGTCGGGATCGGATTGGGCTGTGCGGAGTTTCCGTTTTCCGGCGCAGCGGCATACTGGCGCTGGGTCGACATGTGCGAGGCCGGCGGCGTGGATTCGATCTGGCAGACCGACCGGATCGTCGGCCGCCAGCCGTTCCTTGAATCGATGACCACGATGGCTGCTTTGGCCGGGCGCACGCGGCGGATGCGGTTCGGCATGAATGTCGTGTCGCTGACGTTCCGCGATCCCGTGCTGCTGGCCAAGCAATGCGCCACCATCGACATGCTGTCCGAAGGCCGCCTGGTGCCCGCTTTCGGCATCGGCAGCCCGCTGGCGCCGGAATGGGAGGCGCTCGGCATAGACGCGAAGACGCGCGGCCGCAAGACAGACGAGTGCCTCGATATCATCCGACGTCTCTGGCGGGAGGAATCGGTCGACTTCAGCGGCGACTTCTACCAGTTGAAAGGCGTCACCATCGCGCCGAAGCCGGTACAGCCAGATCTGCCGATGTGGATCGGCGGCTCGACGGATGCCGCAATCCGGCGCACGGCGCGGATCGGTACCGGCTGGCAGGCCAGCGACGACCCGCCGGCAGAGACCGGTCGCGTCGTCGCCGCGATCAAGGCCGCTGCCAAGGAAGCCGGCCGATCCATCGACGAAGATCACTATGGCGCCGGCTTCGCATTCCATTTCGGTAGCCGGGACGGGCTCGGTATCGGCAGAGCGATGGATGGCTACGCCAAACGCACCGGACGTGACGCCACGCACGCGTTCGCGATCGGCGACGCCGACGCGATCCTCGCGCGCATCGCCGAATATGTCGACGTCGGTGTGTCGAAATTCATTCTGCGACCACTCGGCGGCGATGACGACACACTTCTGGCTCAGACCCATCAGCTGATCGAACAATTGCTGCCGCGTGCGGGAGCGCGCTGGCCAAAACGTCCAAAGACAGGCGATAAATAACGCAACAACAAAAAGGGAGAGAACGATGCGCATCGGCGGGGCCAGTTTTTCACGGACCATTCGATGTCGCCGACCGACCTGACGCAGGCACTGGAGGAGCGCGGCTTCGATTCGCTCTGGGTACCCGAACACTCCCACATTCCGCTGTCGCGCAAGTCGCCCTTCCCCAGCGGCGGCGACGTGCCGAAGAAATATTACGACGTGATGGACCCGTTCGTGATGCTGGGTGCGGCCGCGGCAGTCACCAGAACGCTGCTGCTCGGCACGGGCATTTGCTTGATCGCCCAGCGCGATCCGATCCAGACCGCCAGGCAGGTCGCTTCGATCGACTAGATCCCGGGCGGCCGTTTCCTGTTCGGCATCGGCAGTGGCTGGAACGAGGACGAGATGGCTAACCACGGCATCGTTTTCGAAAGCCGCCACAACCTGGCGCGCGAGCGTGTCGAGGGAATGAAGGAAATCTGGACCAAGTCAAAGGCCGAGTATCATGGCGAGTTCGTCAATTTCAACCCGATGATAACCTGGCCGAAGCCGGTGCAGAAATCGCATCCGCCGATCATCGTGTCGGCGGCGCCTTCCCGTTCGGCGCCCGGCGCACCCTGCGCTACGGCGACGGCTGGATCCCGCACCGCACACGCAGCTCGTACGCGGACGCACAGGCGCTTCCGCGAGATGGCAAACGAAGCAGGCCGCGATCCCGCGTCGTTGCCGATCACGATCTGGGGCGCCAAGGAGAATCTCGACTTGCTCAAGCGCGACCGCGACGACGGCGTCTCGCGTCTCATCGTCAGCCTTCGATTCCGCCAAAGCCGATACTGCCGGAACTCGACCCCTGGGCGAATTTGATCCGCCAGCTCGGCAGCAAAGGCTTAGACGAGCGGCAAGACCTCAGCCCGGAATTCTGCATGCCGGGGAGCACTTCTTCGGCTGTCGAGCCGCCGAGGCCGAAATCGACGCTGCCGACACCCCATGTCGCGCATCGCCCGGGCGTTTCCAACACCCAGAACTTTGAGAAGTTCTACAAGGCCGCGGGTGGCACGATCGTGACTGCCGAAGCGCGCCTCCTTCGACCTAAAGTGATTCGTGAAGGAGCCCTGTGGCGCAGCGGCTTCTGCCGCGATGTCGCGGACACCGGCGCCGGCATATCCCTTGGAGCGCGCATGACCTCGAGTCCCGCCTCGATGATCCGACCGCGTAACGAACGCCGATCATGCAGTGCGTCTACGAAGCCCTGCAATTGCCGATGGATGCGGCGCTGCGCGTGAAGTCGAGCTACTTCTCCAAGATCCCGCGCTCCACGGAAGCGGCGACGATGATCCGCTCGCTGTTCGTGTCGAGATAGGAGTTGTACGAGTGACGGATCCAGCAATCCGAATCCCTTCTTGTGAGAGTGCTCACGCCCTTCTCATTAAGCCATCGAGGCATCGCACCGTTTCCTTCACGCACCGGATCGCTCTTTCGATATCGAGGTCCTCCATTGCGACCACCCCGATCGAGAACTCTGGTGAGCCTGCTCGATTGTCTGTGCGGCCTAGGGCCACGGCAACGCCAACGGCGCCGCGTTGCAGTTGGCCCTGGGTGAGGCTGTAACCGTCTGCCCGCGCTTGGCGGACCGACTCTGGATCATCGCGCTGAGGGGGGCGGGCCGCAAGGATGGCAAGACCGGCGGCACCCTGCGAAAGCGCATGACGGCTTCCGACTCGATAGCCGACCCGGATCAAGTGCCCGGGAGGCTCTTCGACCTGCATCGCCACGCAATCGTCACCTTCAGCGACGGCAATAAAGGCCGTCGCTGCGGCGTCCGACGCTAGTTTCCGCAGCGGCGCCTCCGCCAAGACTCTAAATTGCGGCATGAACTGGCCTGCAATCGCGGGAATACCAATACCCAGTAGCACGCGCCCGTCGGGTGAGCGGGTCACCATCGCATGTGTTTCCAAAGTCGACACGATTCGATAGGCGATCGCCCGATGAACCCCTAGAGCCTTAGCGATCGCCGCCACGGTTAGTCCCTCCGACGACTGAGCCACCAGTTCAATTGTCGACAGGCCGCGATCCAGGGTCTGCAGCGTCCCCGATTCTTTTTCCTTCATCTGCCCCTCTCGTTCGCCCATGCCTACCCAAATCCCTCCGATTGACCAAGGGACCTCTACTTCATATAATCTATTATAGAACATTATGTGCGATAATAGAGACAGAGGAGACGACCATATCATGAGCATCGCGACCCGCCGGGGACCCGAAACACAAGCCGCCTGCCCATTCACCGGCGTGACGGCTCCGCGAGCGCCCACCGGCTGCCCCTTATCGGAGCGCGTTGCGAGTTTCGACCCTTTCGAGGAAGGCTATCAGCTGGACCCGGCGGAGTACCTTCGCTGGGCGCGTGAATCAGAACCAGTGTTCTACAGTCCAAAGCTCGGTTACTACGTCGTGACGCGTTACGACGACGTGAAGAGCATTTTCCGCGATAACCTCACGTACTCTCCGAGCGTCGCATTGGAGAAGATCACGCCATTCTCCGAAGAAGCTCAGCAGGTTCTCAAGTCGTTTGACTATGGCATGAATCGGACGTTGGTGAACGAGGACGAGCCAATTCATATGGAGCGTCGCCGCGCGCTGATGCACTCCTTCAATCCAGATCAACTCGCTGCGCATGAGCCCATGGTCCGGCGTTTGGCGCGCGAATACGTGGACCGTTTCGTCGATAATGGCGAAGCCGATCTTGTCGATGAAATGCTGTGGGAAGTGCCGCTCAGTGTCGCGCTGCATTTCCTGGGCGTGCCCGAAGAAGACATGGATAAGCTACGCGAGTACTCGATCGCCCATACAGTCAATACCTGGGGAAGACCGACGCCGGATCAACAAGTCGAGATCGCCCGGAAGGTCGGCAATTTCTGGCAACTGGCCGGCCGCGTGCTCGAAAAGATGCGTGCTACGCCTGACGAGCACGGCTGGATGCGCTACGCGATCCGGCGGCAGAAGGAGTTGCCTGAGGTTGTTACAGATTCCTATCTTCATTCCATGATGATGGCGATCATCGTGGCCGCGCACGAGACCACGTCCCACGCCACGGCGAATGCCATCCTCGCCCTGCTCCGCGACCGGCCCCTATGGGACCAATTGTGCGAGAACCCGGACCTCATCCCCAACGCAGTCGAGGAATGTCTCCGTTTTTCCGGGTCGGTAGCGGCTTGGCGGCGGATAACAACCCGCGATACCACGATCGGAAACGTGCAAATCCCGGCTGGCTCGCGGCTGTTGATCGTCAGCGCATCCGCCAACCACGATCCGAGTCATTTCGAGAACCCCGACGCTATTGATCTGTATCGCGCCAATACCACGGATCACCTCACATTCGGCTACGGCAGTCATCAGTGCATGGGCAAAAATATCGCTCGGATGGAGATGCGGATCTTCCTCGAAGAATTGACCCGCCGCCTGCCGCACATGGAGCTGGTCCCTGACCAGCGCGTTACCTATGTCGCCAACACGTCGTTCCGGGGGCCGGAGCATCTGCGCGTGCGCTGGGACCCGTCGCGCAATCCGGAAAAGCTCGCGGGAGGGGTATCGTCGCCAAAGCGAAATTTCCCGATCGGTGCGCCGTCGATCCGCAACGTCGCGCGCTCTCTGACCATTGCCGCGGTAGAGCCCGAGGCGGAACGAGTCGTGCGACTGACGCTGGTACCGAGCGGCACCGATGAACTTCCCGGCTGGACGCCCGGCTCGCACATCGACGTGGTCCTCGGCGATCTCGTTCGCCGGTATTCGCTTTGCGGAGAACCGGGCGTCCCGACTTGGGAAATTGCCGTGCTGCGCGAAGCTCAAAGTCGCGGCGGATCGGCTTTCATCCACGACCAGCTTCGGCCTGGAATGAAGCTCATGGTCCGCGGACCCAAGAACCATTTTCAGCTCGACGACCGTCATTCAGGACCGTACATACTAGTAGCGGGCGGTATCGGCATCACCCCGATCATTGCGATGGCCGACCGCCTCATGCACCTCGGCCGGAACTACGAATTGCACTATTGCGGTCGAGCACGCCGCACGATGGCTCTGCTGGACCGGGTGGTTAGAGCCCACGGCGATCGGCTGCATCTCCACGTCTCAGAGGAGGCAACGAGGCTGGATACCGCGCGGCTCGCGGATCAAACGGCGAGCGGCGCTCGGATCTACGCGTGCGGTCCGGATCGCCTGCTCGACGCGCTCGCCAGCGAACCTGGATTGCGGCCCGGACAGCTCCACGTCGAGCATTTCACAGCGACTGAGGCCCGGCTGGATCCCAACGTCGAAAACGCGTTCGACGCCGTGCTTAAGGATTCCGGCCTTACCGTCCGTGTCGCACCCGATCAGACCTTGCTGGAGGCGGTTCGGGCTGCTGGTCTCGATGTGCAAAGCGATTGCGAGGAGGGACTTTGCGGCACCTGTCAGGTCGAGGTGGTCGAGGGGGACGTTGACCATCGCGACCGCGTCCTCAGCAAAGAAGAACAGCGCGCTGGCGATCGGATGATGGCTTGTTGCTCGCGTGGCCGCGGAAAGATCGTGCTCAACCTGTAAAACTGGTCGAGCCGGGTGGAGGCGGATCGCCTTCGCCCGGCGCGACGCCACCTTGTAAAGAGTGGCCGCTCGGCGTTCGTTTTTCGGGTACCCGGACTCGTAAGCGGAACAGGTTCCCCGCTAGGATAACCACCTACAGATATTCCCAGATATCCTTGTCTCTGATCGAGGACGGATCGCCGTCGTAGCGGGTGGTCCGTCCATCCTTGACGATGCAGATAGTGTCGACGACGCTGAGCAGGGATAGGACGTTCTGTTCGACGACGACCGTGGCGACACCTTCTTCGGCGCTGAAGCTACGGATAGCGTCCATCAATTGATGCACGACTACAGGAGCCAACCCAGTGGTCGGCTCGTCGAGCAACAGCACGCGCGGCTTCCCGATCATTCCCAGCGAGATCGCCACCATCCTCTGTTCGCCGCCACTCATCAGTCCCACCGCCTGGCGTTGACGCTCCCTCAGTCGCGGAAACAAGTCGTAAACTATCTCCTTGCGTTGCCGGCGCTGACCATCGGTCCATCCCCTTGTTAGGACGCTGACCGCCAAATCAATGTTATCGCCTACGCTCAGCCCCGGAAACACGTTGCGCTCCTGCGCGACGTAGCTGATCCCAGCCGCCAGCCGCTCGCGAACCGATAGCCGCGAGATATCGCGATCCTCGTAGCGAACTGCGCCCGAACTTACCGGCAAGATCCCGTAGAGGGTGCGCAGCAACGTAGTCTTTCCCGCGCCGTTCGGCCCGATGATGCCGCACAGCTCCTTCGGCCCGATGGTGAAGTCGACCGATCTGAGGACTTCTTGGCTGCCGTACCCGGCACACACGCGATCTGCTTGCAGAATTACGCTGTCCATTTCATTTGCCCAGATACAGCTGCACGACGTCCGGATCTCGCAGCACGTGGTCGGTGCTCCCCTCGCGAAACACCTTGCCCATGTGCAGGAATACAACCCGGTCGGCCAATTGACGGACAAGCCTGAGATTGTGCTCGATGAACAGAATTGTCTGGCCCTCGTCCGCGAGCTCGCGGAACTGGTGCGCGATATGGTCCACGACCCCCTCTTCGAGGCCTGCGCACAATTCGTCGAAGCACATCAACTTGCCGTCCGCCGCGAGCGTCTGCGCGAGCATCAACAGCTTCTGCTCTCCGTAACTGAGCTCTGACGCCCTAATCTCGGCCCGCCCTTCCAACCTGCAGAGAGCTAGAACCCGGCGCGCAATCCCCTCCGCCGCGTCTGAGTCGCGAGATTTGAATGTCCGCAGGAGATTTCCCACCAGGGTTTCCTCCTCCGGCAAGCGCGCCGCGAGCATCACCGATTCCACGACGGTCAGTGATCGAAAGGATCGCGGATGCTGGAACGTCCGCAGCAGGCCCGCGCGCGCCCGCTGATGCGCGCTGGTTGCGGTGATGTCGACCCCATGCAGGAAGATTGTCCCGGCATTCGGGCGGATCAGCCCGGAAACAATGTTGAGGAGCGTCGATTTTCCGGCACCGTTCGATCCGATCAGCGCGGTCACCTGGCCGCGTGGAATACTGGTCGTGACGCCCTTGAGGATTTCGATTCCGCTGAAATGCTTGCAGAGACCGTTTAGTTCGAGAGCCACACTCATGCGCTGGTACCCGCATCTGCCGTCCGGCGATGTCCGAGCAATCCCTCGGGCCGCACGAACACGACAAGAACCAGGATCAAACCGTATGCCAGTTGGCGCAACGCGGCGCCGACCCCCAGCGGCAACGGTACGAATTTCAGCAATTCCGGCAACGCCAACAGCAACGCAGCACCCAACACCGGTCCCCGAAGCGTGCCAGCCCCTCCCAGCATCACCATCAGCAAAATCAAGATCGATATGCTGATGTCGAAACTGCGCGGGTCGACGTAAGTCACGTAGTGCGCATATAGACTGCCGGCGAACGCAGCAATCGCTCCGGAAACCGCGAAGGCGGAGATCTTCATCGCAGCAACGTTCTTTCCGAGCGCGACACAGCCGATCTCATCGTCGCGCATCGCCTGCAGCAACTTGCCATAAGGCGAACGCAACAGCCGCCACATTACAAAATACACGAAAACGCTGCAAACCGTCGCAAACGAGAGGAACGAAACGCCCGACAGCGGCATTCCGAAGATCGACAGCCGCGGGATACCGGGCACACCCGCGCTTCCACCCGTGACGTCAGCCCAATTGACCAAAAGCAGCGTCGTAACGATCTGAACCGCGATAGTGATGATTAGCAGATGGATTCCGCGAACTCTCAGCGCGGGGAGCGCAATAGCGCCACTCAACGCGGCAGCGCAAAACATTCCCGCAGCAATCGCGACGAAAGGCGGTACCCCGTTGATCGTCATCAGCGCGCTCGTATATGCGCCCACACCGAAGAACGCCGCCTGCGCCAGCGAAATCAGACCCGCGAAACCGACCAGCAGGTCGAGAGAGATCGCCAGAATTACGTAGATGTTGAGTGTGATCAGAAGATGAATAACGTACTGCATGAGTTTCAGACCCTGCCGAACAAACCGTGGGGCCGATAGAGAAGCACCGCGTAGAGGATCAGGAAGGTGATCAGCAGGCGCCAGCCCGCAGCGAGGTACCAGACAGTCGCACTTTCAGCGACCCCGACCACGATTCCCGCCACCAACGCCCCGATGATGCTGCCCCGACCACCGATAATCGCCACGATTGCTGCGACCAGAACAATGTGGAGCGCTTCGATCGGTCGAACTCCAGTGTTGTAGAGCATGAAAGACGCGGCTGGAACGACAAGGAACGCGGCGATCAGGGTGGTTTGCCGCGCGACCCCGACAATGTCGATTCCTAGCACGCCAGCTAGGTCCGGGTTCTGAGCAACCGCCTGGATGCGCTTGCCATAGACGGTGAAGTGCATGAAGCCCGTCAGAGCAGCGAATACCAAGCCAGTGGAAACGACCACCGCTATCGCAAACGGATCGAGAACCAGAACGACGCTTGGCGCCAGCGGCGTCCGCATCGCGCCAGCGTCGAGCGTTGCTCCATCCAGACCGAAGGCGATGACGAGGGAATATTCTATAATGATAAGTGCGCCGAGCGACGCCGTGAGCATGCCCATCTCGTCGGTACGACGCTCCTTCAGCGGCTGATAGATCAATCGATCAGTCCCGAAGCCGAGCACTCCCGCAGCAATGAGAGCGGCGGCTATCCCGATCGGAAGCGGAACGCCGAAAATGCCGACGAATAGATAGAGCACCAGACCCGCGGCGACCAGCACCCCGCCATGGGCGAGGTGCACCACATTTGATACCCACCAAGTCAGGGAAAAACCGATCGCGAGCATAGCGTAGATGCAGCCCGACACGAACCCATCGACGATGAGGTTGGCGAGGAGGCCGTAGGACGTCATGACTGCACCGACTTAAACACGCGTTGAGAGACCTACCCTGCGATCAGGTAAGATCAGCGACCTTGACGAACCTGCCATTGGCAACTGTCTTTACGAACTCGGAACGGCGCACACTGCCGTCGTTGAAATTGAATGCGTAGTTGCCGCCGACGCCTTCGTACGTCGGGAACTTTGCCTTGAAGGCGGCGCGGAAGTTGTCGGCCGAGATCTTATCGCCGCCCTTCGCGATCGCGCGCGCAATCTCGGCGTACAGCCTGATCAGATCGTAGTGGTTGGCCTGGTGTACGTTCGGCGGTGCACCGTTCTTGGCCTTGAACGATTCAACGAATGCCCTTGCGTTGACGTCCGACGTGGCCGCGTCGAAAGCGGGCGTCGAGAAAAAGCACTTCGTCGCCTTTTCGCCAATTGACAGGACTTCCGGATCCTCGAACGCTCCGAAAGAGATGAAATAGCCCTGATAGCCAAGCTCGCGGGCCTGCCGAACGATCTGCGCCGCCTGTTTGCCCGTCGATGTCGTGATGTAGATCGCCTCCGGGCCTGCGGCGATCATCTTCAGCATTACAGCACGGAAGTTGGTCTCGTCGATCTGGTGCGTCTCTTCGACAATTACCTTTCCGCCCGCCTCGGTCCAATCCTTGTGGACGGCTTTGCTGATCCCGGTCCCCAGGTCGCTGACGATAGTGAGGATGCCCAGCTTGGAAGCCTTGAGCACGTTTCGCGCATAAGGCAGGATTTGCTTCGCCGAGTCGTCCGCGTACATCCAGGTCGATTGGAAATTCGGGGAGATGCCGCGCACTGCCGGCGAGGCCGTGCTCGCCGACAGGAGATAGACGCCGTCACGTTCCGCCAACGGCGCAACACCGACAACCACCGCGGTCCAACCGGTTACAAGAACTCGGGCACCGTCAACGTCGACGAGCTTGCGGTACCCATCAATTCCATTTCGCGCCAGACCCTGGCTGTCCTCTGGCAACAACCGAAGCTGGCGCCCTTCTACGCCGCCGGCAGAATTGATCTCGTCGATGGCAAGCGAAGCACCCGCCATCATCATGTTGCCGAGCTTTCCAGAGCCGCCCGTTAGCGGCATGAGAAACCCAATGTCGATTGGACCGGCCGCGAAAGCCGCCTTTGACAGCATCGAGGCAGTCGTCAGACCAGCCACACCGCTCACAAAATGACGCCGCGTCAAATCAATCGCCATATCGAACCTCCCTTTGCGCGTATTAGCTTGAGCTGTGCCGCGATGGCTGCGCACCACTTGATTGTGGCCGCAGCTTGGTTATTACATCTAAACATATATGTAAAGTATTATAGGTCGCGCCGCTTGATTTATTCAGGCTGCGTGGTCAGAAAGACCTCCAACCCACAGAGTGCTTCGAATGAGCCACTTGTTCTCGGACAAGGTGTCCCTCACCTTTCAACTTTCTCAGTTGCTGCGTAACAGAATCAAGCAAGGCGTCTATCCGCCCGGGGCGCGCCTTCCGCCCGAGGTAAGGCTCGCGGGCGACCTGGGAGTGAGCGTCATTACGGTGCAGCGAGCGCTCAAAGATCTCGAGGGTGACGGACTGATAACTAGGACTCGGGGACGCGGCACATTTGTCTCCGAGCAATCCGCCGCTTCCGCAGCGCACGTGGACCGCGACGTTTTGGCGTTCATGTTTCGGGATGAGTTTGATCCGGGAACGGAAATTCAAACTTGGGCACTCGTGGACCGTCCTGCAGGACTACCGGGATTTGACAGCTCGATCAAAACGTTAAAACTTCTCCGGCGCCGCGTTTACTACGGGGGCAAACCATGGTCTTTCGGATCGATTTACATCCTTCCTGACGTGGCCAAGGCTATGAAGAAGTCGGACATCAAGCGATTCCCGATGTTCCGTCTGATGCGCGAGCAACTCGGCTTGGAGCTGAAAGACGTCGATCTTTCGTTCTTCGCCGAAGTTCCATCTCCTGAGGTGAGCCACGCACTTGATATTGATCCGGTGGCGCCAGTCATGGCCTTTCGAGGCGTTTTGCGCGACGTCGAGGATCGCGTACTGACGGTCCTAGAGATTTATTATCGCGCCGAACTTTTCGCGGTGAAAATCAATTTGGATCTCAGGAACCCAACTGTCGCTGTGTAGCAATTTGCGGAGCGCGCGGAACTGCGGTGGCGGCGGAGCCGACAACACGCTTCGCGAAGGCGGAAAACTCGGCGAGCGCCTGCTGTGCGCTTTCCAGGAACGGATACAAGCTGAAGATGTGGAGCCGCTCTGCGTAAAGATGCAATGTGACGTCGACACCGGCCCCTCGCGCGCGATCGGACAGCCGCCGCGCGTCGTCGACCAGCACCTCCGTCTCGCCGGCCTGGATGAGCATGGGAGGCAATCCGTGTAGATCACCAAAGATCGGAGAGACCAAAGGGTCAGTGGCCGGCGCCGACTGGAAGTATCCCGTGGCCATGTAGGTCAGGATATCGCGATCAATGATCGGATCCTGACCTTCGCGCTGGTCGATGCTTTCGCTTGACAAGCTGTTGTCTGCGAGAGGGGAGAGCGCGAGGAGCCCACCGGGGAGGGGCAGACCAGCATCGCGAATGCGCATTGCTGCTGCAACCGCCAAGCCGCCACCCGCAGATTCGCCGCTGATGATGATGCTGGACGACTCGAAGCCTTGCCCGAGCAACCATTTATACGCTTCGACCGTGTCGTCGAGGGCAGCCGGAAACGGATGCTCCGGCGCCAAGCGATAGTTTAGGGCAAAGCAATGACCATCGACGGCCTCCGCAAGGCGCTCGCCGTATTCGGTCGAGCATTCAGCCGATCCGAATGCGAAGCCGCCTCCGTGCAGGTGAAGTACGACATTCTGGCGAGCGGTGTTCTGAGGATCAATCCACAATCCGTCCGCAGCACCGACTATCACCGTCTGCATTGTCGTCGAGGCTTTCGGTCGAAACTGACTGAAAAATCTGTCGTAACCTTTCCGGAGGCCGCGGACACCGCTCGCCTCCTCTTCGACAGTGAATAGATCATGCCACATCTCCCAAGCTCTTGCTTGAGCTGGCGTGTCGGTATCGTAAACAGAGCGGAGGCCGCGCTTATCCGGGGCAATGCGCTCCTCGCTTGAGGCCTTCACCACATCGTACGAGTACAGCCAACGCCAGATCGTTGTGGCCAAGGGATCGATCTGCGCCAGCCCCTTCATTCGCCCGTCGCGCGCGCGAGACTGGATACCATCCTTCTCGGTCCAAAAAATATGAGACGATCGCGCGGTGGTCTGCACTTTGGTCGCACGCGGCCGACGCCGCGCTTCGTAGTCGACCATCGCATCGGCGATACGCTTGGTGCCGTGTTTTGCGAGCGTGGCCGCCAGCATGCTGCTGTCTTCGAGAGCTTGGCATGCACCCTGCGCAAGGTACGGCAACATGGCGTGCGCCGAGTCGCCGAGCAACGTCGCCCGGCCGACTGTCCAGCGCCGCAGCGGATCGCGGTCATAAAGGCCCGTCACGAAGGCTTCGTCGATTGCATCCACGAGTCCGGCGAGACGTTCATTCGCGCCGCGCATCGACGCGCGCAGATTGTTCAGGTCTGCGGACGCGTCCCACGACTCGCGATGAAATTCGGTCGCCGGCACCACACCGCCGAAATTGAGCAATTTTCCGGGGCGCACCCAGTACGCCCAAACCATACGGTCGGCACCGGCCCACCCGTAAAACCGCTCCTTGAAGGCGAGTTTCTGCACGCGCTCTGCCCGAATCAATGCGCGCCAGACCAACTTACCTGAAAAGACCGTGGGCCCGTCGCCCACCAACTTCTTTCGGATTACCGAGTGAAGGCCATCCGCACCTATAAGCACGTCCCCATGAATTTGCTCGCCATCGGCCAGCGTGACGCGAACGCCATGGGCATCTTGTTCGAAATCGTCGACCCTGGCATTGAGCCGCAATACGCCGGGGGGCAGCGCGGTCAAGAGAACCTCGAGCAGATCCGCACGATGAAATTGATAAAACGGTTCTCCGTAGCGTTCGGCAGCTGCGGGTCCGAGCGGCATATCCGAAATGACGCTGTCACTGTCAAATGAGAGCACGCGAAAGGAAATCGGCCTCACCCCGACAGCGTGAGCTTGCGGCAGAATCCCGAGCTGCCTCAAAACCGCTGTGCCGTTGCTGGAAATCTGAACACCTGCACCGATCTCGCGCAGCGCCGGTGCTTGCTCAAGCAATGTAACCCGCATTCCCAATCGCAAACACTGAAGAGCAGTACTCAACCCGCCAATCCCCGCCCCGACGATGACGACCTGCATTTGGAGACTCCCTGACTGTTCGGGCCGCAGGCGCGTTAAGAAGCGTAGCGGCTCGAACCCGGTATTACATATAAACGTATATGTAAAGCGTTATGGTGGTCGAACGCCGCCCGTACAATTTGCAAGTTCCCAGTGCCCCGGTTAAACCCGAAACGCGCGAAGATCGACCTGAAGAGCAGATGCAGATGCCAGGTTGTTGGGAACGAGTCGGCAGGCCGCAAGAACCTGCAATTCGGCCGGCCGCGGGTTGAATGTGACCGAAGCTGATGCCTCTACGTCAGACTGGATAGCACGCGAACTCATCGCGAAGCCGCAAACAGGCCGGACGCTCTGCCCCGCCGACGCAACGACGCAACGCACGAAGATTTTTATTCAGAAGTCGCTGTGCGGCTTCGGTGATTCCATCCAGCTCGCCCCGCAATCGATGATCGGAATTGTCGCCGAGGCCTCACATGCGATGCCATCCCGCATCGGCCATGGCGGTGCCAGGCCAAACGGATTGCCAAGGGCTTCACCAACATGAATTGGCTTGTGCATAGAATCTATTTTCGTCGGTGCTTAACAACCACCTTGGCTTCCATCAGGCGCTTGATCGCGTCCGCGCCGAAACCGTGATCAGAAAGGATCTCGCGGGCGTGTTGCGAGAACTTCGGCGGAAGCGACGTCAATCCTCCGGGGGTTCTTCCAAGTCGGATCGGCGTACCGATTCCCCGATACCAATCATCTTCATAAACGATGCCGCGGGCCCTCGTATGCTCGCTCTCTATCGCTTGGCGGGTATCAAGCACCGGCCCACAAACCAATCCTGCACGCAGGAGCTCTAGAGCGAAGGATTCACCGTCTACTTCGCTCAGCTGCGTAGTAATAATCTCGTTTAACAGTTCGCGATTTTTCTGCCGGTCTCCATTCGTTGCAAACTGAGGATCACTTGCCAAATCTGGGCGACCGATCGCTTCCGCCAGCTTGCGGAACGCGTCGTCGTTACCCACACCCAACATGACAGGAACAGTTCGGGTTGGAAACATCCCATACGGCACGAGACTGGCGTGCTGGTTTCCTGTGCGCTTGGGACTCTCTCCGGACATGAAGAAGTTGGTAAAGTGTGGATGCATCAGCGACATTGCCGCATCGTACAGCGTCACCTCGAGAAACTGTCCCAGGCCGGAAGTCACTCGCTCCACCACCGCCAGCAGGATTCCGTTCACGCAATAGAGGCCTGTCGAGATATCGACCACCGGCAGTCCCAAGCGCATCGGTCCGGATTCCGCAGAACCGGTTACACTGCAGTGCCCCACCATGGCTCCCACGACTCCGTCATATCCTGGGAAGCCGCCGAGAGGTCCATCGGCACCGAAGCCTGAAATCTTGCAATAAATCAGCTTCGGAAACTGCTTGCTCAGTTCGTTATAGCCAATTCCCCAAGCCTCCATTGATCCGGGCTTGAAGTTCTCGATCAGAATGTCGGCGTCCTGCAGTAGGGCCAAAAGGACCTGCCGTCCTTCCTCGCGAGTTAAGTCAAGTCCAATCGATCGTTTGTTACGATTGATTCCGTGGAAGTAAGCGGCGTCCCCATCGTGAAACGGAGGACCCCAATCTCGAACCTCGTCGCCTTGAGGTGGCTCTATCTTGATTACGTTCGCTCCATGATCGGCCAGAAGTTGCGTGGCAAATGGCCCACCTAGTACCCTGGTTAGATCGACGACCTTGAGACCGTCCAGAGCTCGTCCCGGCAGTGTCATTCCTGCTCTCTATCACTTAGATGTCAACTGGATCTCGCGCAGCGCCAATTGCCTGAAATCGAAGCTCACCAGGCAGGTAAACTGCGCCACTCGTCGTCCGCACCAAGAACAGCTTTCTCCGCGTCGTAGCTGTAGAGCCAATGCTGCTCTGGCGTGATTCGATCGCCGAATTCTACGTTTTTCTTGCGAAACCGGGCGTTTCGCCTTGCGACCTTCTCAGCATCGGCGAGATGATACCAACCCTCCGCTTCCCGCGAGTGTCGCACCATACGGTTTGCCCGATCGATTCGGAGATCTTCGTAGCGTTTTAACGCAGCTTTCGGATCCGATGCACCAATTTGGAGACAGCGCGCCAGCACCCACGCATCTTCAATCCCTTGGCCGGCACCAGACGCATGATAGGGGAGCATGGCGTGAGCCGCATCGCCCATCAGAGTGATCCCTCCCTGAACCCAGCTTTCAAGCGGGTTGCGGTCGCACATGCCCGTCACGAAGATTTCCTTCGTCTTTTCTATGACCCGCGCTGGCCTGTCGTACCAGCCCTTGAAAGCCCCAAGAATCTCTTCTCTTGAAGCGGTCTGCGACCAGGATTCCAATTTCTTGCCGTCTGTCGGCCCGGTGGCAAGCCAATTGAACTTGCGACCCGCGGAAATGTAGTAGTAGACGAAGGAAAGATTTGGCCCCATGTCGATATAGGCGGAAATGGGGATATCGAGATCGGCGATGTCCTCCGCATCAACCACGCCGCGCCACGAAACATAGCCTGAAGCACGCGGAGGCTCGGGCTGGAAGATCTGCTCACGAACCACCGAGTGGATGCCGTCGGCACCGATCAGGACGTCCGCTTCGTATTTGTCTCCGTTCTCGCAAATGACCCAAGCTCCACTTAGTCCCTGCCCAACAGCTTTCACTTTTTGCTTCATCTTAACCCGCTTTCGGTCCAGACGTCGGGTAATCGCATCGATCAGATCGGGTCTGTACGCGTGATAATAAGGGTGACCGTAAATTTCTTGAACCTGCGGCTTCAGCGCGACACGCAGAACAGTTTCTCCGGTATCCCACACCGAATACTTGTGAAAATCTGGCTCGGCGCAAACGCGTTGCAGATCTTCGCCAAGCCCAAGCCAACTCAGAATGCGCACAGCGTTAGGACTAAGCTGAATTCCAGCGCCCACCTCGCCGAAAGCTGGTGCTTGTTCTAGCAGCAAGTAATCAAGACCAGCCTTGTCCATACCAAGTGCCAGCGTCGAGCCTGCGATACCGGCGCCGACGATGATCGATTTCATCGACCTCTCCTGTTGTATGTTCAACCACCTGCAAAACGGGCCGCTGCATTAGTGGTCACTGCATTTTGATCTCTGCGTCTCTCACCACAGCGCCCCACTTCTCGAACTCAGTCCGAAAAAAAGCGCTGAACTGCTCTGGAGCGCCTCCCGCGACCTCTGCACCCTGAAGGGTCAAAACCGCGCGAAATTCCGATTTTGCTAGGCTCTTGTCCAAGGCGGAAGACAGCCGCTCGATAACGCCCGGCGGGGTCCCAGCACGAGCAAGCAAGCCAAACCACGTACTCGCCTCGACATTCGATACGCCCGCTTCCTTGAGCGTCGGAATGTCCGGTGACAAGGTTGAACGCTTTTCCGACGTGATGGCCAGCGCGCGCAAATTGCCCGATTGTACTTGTGGAAGTGCGGTGATCAAGACGTCGAACATCATGTCACTTCGCCACCGAGCAGCGCGGTGAGCGCGGGGGCACTGCCCTTGAAGGGAACGTGCAAGATGTCAAGCTGCTGCCTCAGTTTGAACATCTCTCCAGCGAGGTGGGAGGCGCTTCCAAATCCGAAAGAGCCGTAGCTCATTTTGCCCGGCTGCCGCCTTGCAAGATCAATAAGTTCTCGCAAGCTGTTCGCAGGAACTTTCGGATTGACGATGAGAAGAAGCGGCGAAGTCGCAATGAGCTTGACCGGGACAAAGTCATCTACCGGATTGTATGGCAGTTTCGGATACGTATGAGGCGTGACAGTCAGCGGACCCGCCGCACTAAACAATAAAGTCGACCCGTCAATTGGTGCTTTGCTGACGAAGTCATGAGCGAGGACGCCGCCTGCTCCAGGCTTGTTTTCTATGTAAAAGGTCTGCCCAAGTTCATCAGTCAGTTCCTTGGCTACCAAGCGGGCAATTGCATCAGTAGAACCACCTGCCGCATAAGGAACGATTATCCGAACAGGTTTGTGCGGGTAGCCTTGCTCGTTCGCGCTACAAGTGACTGATGTTGCTACAGCGAAACTTGCCGCTACGAGCACTTTCGCTATGCCTCGCGGGATTTTCGACATGGCGCTACCTTGCATTTGAACCGAGAACTGATCGCAGCGGTTCTATAGATTACTCTTGCAGGCTGGACCGGGAGTGGGGTGTATGGTCGGCGTGGAATTTCAGCAGAAATGTCGACCCACGGGTCATTCGACGATAGCTAACTCTTCACCTTCAACTCCTCGCCGCGAACGGATGATCCGGCGGCTTCATTGTTAGCGCATTTTCCGGTATTAAAAAAATTGAATGTTCTCATGTTAAGATAAGGCAATCTCATGGCTGTCTCCATCCGGCAATTGCGCGCATTTATTGCGATTAGCGAACTCGGGAGTTTCACTCTGGCTGCAAGACGACTTCACGTGACGCAATCCGCGCTAAGCCTCTTGATTAGGGACTTAGAGCGAGAGTTGCGTGTGAGACTGATGGATCGAGGTCCGCGCGGCATTTCCCTCACTGTCGCGGGCTTTGACTTCCTTCCGCCAGCGATCAAGGTGATCGAAGACCTAGAAGCGGCGGTGAATGGAGCTGCTCAACTTCGCGACCGGCGTCGAGGGTTTGTCCGGGTTACCTGCACGCCTCTTTATGCCTCGACCTTCGTGCCGCAAGTCTTGGATGGATTTCGGGCGCGATTCCCTAACATAGACATTCGTCTGCTCGATACGCTGAACGAGGAAGTATTTCGACGAATACTCATTGGCGAGGCAGATCTCGGCATAGCCCCCCAGAGGCCTACACCTCCAGAGATTGACGAGACGCCCCTCTTCGTTGACCGCATCGACGCGATCTGCCCGCGCGGTCATGAACTTGCAAAGCGGAAATCGGTTTCCTGGAAGGAGGTGCTGCGCTTCCCGTTCATCAGCTTGACGAGAGACTTCACGGCTCGGCTGCAAGCCGATCTTTCAGATGGCTCGTCCTCGCTGGTGTTGTCGCCGGTTCACGAAGTTTCGTACCTCGCCACAGCCTTTGGACTCGTTAAGTTCGGCCAAGGCATCACGGCTCAGCCTCTAGCTGCCAAACCCATGCTCGCCTCTTTCGGACTAGTCGCAGTTCCGACGGTGCAGCCCATCATCCGCCGCCAGGTCTCACTCTTCACGCGACGGGGGCGTACTCTATCGCCGGCTGCGGACGGATTTCGTCATTTTGCGATCGGCAGCACAGAAAAGCTGGGCGTTTAGTCGATAACAATACGAAGCTACGTGGCCGGAACGAGATCGAACATCTAAGTCCGGACGTAGCTTTGGCCGCCAAGATAGAACCGTATGAGATCCGTGTTTGAATGCAGTTCTGGAGCAGTTCCTTCAAGCGCGATCCGACCGTTCTGCAGAATATAACCGCGTTTTGCTATGTCGAGCCCGAGCGATGCATTTTGTTCGGCAATGAGGATCGTCACGCCCTCTTCGCTTGAGAGCAGTGTGAGTCGCTCCGCGATTTCGTCGACGATCCGAGGAGCAAGGCCGAGGGACGGTTCATCGAGGACAAGCAACTTGGGCGAACTCATCAAGGCGCGTGCAATCGCAAGCATCTGCTGTTCCCCGCCGCTCAGCGTTCCTGCTGCCTGATCGAACCGATCGCCGAGACGAGGAAACATCGCAATGGCGTGATCAGCGGCTCGGCGCAAGGCGGCGGAACGGATGGCCGGCCGGGAGTAGGCCCCGAGTTCCAGATTTTCCCGGACGGTCATTTCCGAAAAAACGCCGCGTCCCTCGATCACCAGCGCCATCCCGTGCTCGACCCGAGCGGCGGCATCTAGCTTTCCCATGTCTGCATCGCGAAACTTGATAAGACCTGCAACCGGCCTCACCAGCCCCGCAATCGCATTAACGGTGCTGGACTTACCTGCCCCGTTGGCACCGATCAGGACAACAATCTCGCCCTGATTGACGTGAAGGTCGAGACCGTCGACTCCGAGGACAGTTCCGTAGCGGACCTGCAGTCCCTTTACATCAAGCATGTACGTCGCCACTCTCGCCGAGATAAGCGAGCCGTACTTTCGGATCGCTGATGACTGTCTTGGGATCACTGTCGATGATCGGCATACCGCTGTTCAGCACCAGGACGCTGTCAGACAGCGGTAACACCAGACTCATGATGTGATCGACAAGTACAATGGCGCGGCCGTTCGCTTTCAGTTCGCGCAGAAGGGACGCGAGTTGTTCGATGTCTGCGGAAGACAGGCCAGCTCCCGGCTCATCAAGCAGCAACAGCCGGGGATTCCCAGCGAACGCGGTTCCTATCTCTGTCAACCGACGCTCGTACTGATTGGTCTGGTCAGGATAGTGTTGGGCAACGTGCTCAAGGCCGACCTGCTGGAGAACATGACTTGCCTGGTGTTCGTCGCGTTGCGTCGCGCTGCCAAGCACGGACGCACCAAGCAGAATGTTCTCATAGACCGTCAGCGTCGGAATCAGCCGCGCGTGCTGGAACGTTCGCCCCAGCCCCAGTTGCGCGCGCTTGAATGCCGGTGCTGTCTCCACGCTCTGGCCGCACAGCTTGATCGTTCCGCCATCTGTTGCGATCGCACCAGAGATAAGAGCCAGCGCCGTCGATTTTCCCGCTCCATTGGGCCCGATAATCGATTTGATTTCTCCGGCGTCGACATGAAAGCTCAAGCCCGTTACGGCCTGCACGCCACCAAACGCTTTTTCGATTTCATTCACCGTCAGAACGCGCTCGTCACGATGAAACGTCGTATTCGGTACCTTCCGCGTGACCGGCGCGAAGAACGATCGCCGGCGCACCACACCCGCAAGGCCGTTCGGCGCAAACAACATGATGGTCGCCAGGATGGACCCGAAGATAACCGGCTGCCAGGTTGCCGCCTCGCGCAGCAGTTCCGGCATCCAGCCCAGAAGGACCACACCGAGAATGCCGCCCCAGATGCGCCCCATGCCGCCGACAACCAGCATGATCACAAGAATCAGCGAATAGTTCAGACCGAACGTATCCGGCGCGACAAATTGAACATTGTGGACGTAAAGGCTTCCGCTAAGCGCCGCGATTGCAGCGCTTGCGACAAAAACCGAAGCCTTGAGAAACACGACGTTGATGCCGCGCGCGGACGCAGCGGTTTCATCGGCATGAATGGCGCGCAGCTTCAGCCCAAGGCGCGAGCCGGCCAGATTCCAGAGCACGATGAGCACGACCGCGACAACGCCGAGCACAAGATAATAATAAACCAACGGATCGCGCAGAATATAGCCGCCCAGCCTCAGCCTCGGGATCGAGATCACGCCAGACGAGCCCCCGCTCCATTGTGACGTCACGCGGATCATTGCATCGAACAACACGGGAAACCCGAGCGTCGCCAGGGCGAGATAGTACCCGCGCAGTCGAAGCGTCGGCACGGCTACAGCCGCCGCGAGCAGCGATGCGGCGATCGTGCCAACCGGCATCGCCGCCCAACCCGACCAGCCGGCCTTTGTCGTTAAGAGTCCGGATGCATAGGCGCCGATGGCAACAAAAATTCCGTGCCCGAGCGAAAGCTGCCCGGCATATCCGAGCAGCAAGTCGAGGCCGATCACGACGAGAATGTTGAGAAGCAGGAAAGTCCAGACCCCGAGGACGTAAGCATCCTGCGACATTGCCGGGATCGCGGCGAAGGCCGCGAGTATTCCGAGGACCGGAGCTTGCCTGACCCCGACACCCGACCAGCCGGACGTTTTGCTCATCTCGCGGATCCCGCCGCCGCACGACCGAACAGGCCTTGCGGTCGAACCAGAAGAATAACGAGGAGCGAAAGAAACGCGTATGCGTTCTGCAGGTCGGACGAAATCAACCCGACGCCCAGGCCCTCAAGCAGCCCGAGAACCACACCGCCAACGACGGCACCGAACGGATTCGCAAGGCCGCCAACAATGGCTGCGGTGAACCCCTTGATCGCCAGAGGAACGCCGTTGTCGTACGACATCATCTGCGACGGCGTAATGAGAATGCCAGCGAGGCCGCCGATCCCTGCGCTTGCGACATACGCCAGCAGAACCATGCGCCTTGGCCGTATGCCGATCGTCTGCGCAGCGCGGCTGTCGTTGGCGCAGGCACGCATAGCTTTGCCGATCATGGTTCTGTAGAGAAAAACCCACAGCAGCGCGCAGACCGTGGACGTCGCAAGCAGGGTCGTGATCGTGCCGTAGTTGACGGTCGCGCCCATCAGCCGGATGGTGCCATCCGAATAGAGCGCGAAAGTTTTGAAGTCGGTGCCCCAGATGTGTTGCGCAAGCCCTTGCATGGCGATGGCTACGCCGATGGTCGTCATGATGTAGGTCAGTTCGTTGCTGCCCCGCCGCGCCGTTGACAGAAGCGACTGCAAGGCGCCGCCCAGCACGACGGACGCCGCAAGCGAGAGAGGAATCGCGACAGCCGTAGGAAGGCTGGCAGCCGTGAGGGAGACCGTGGCGAGTCCGCCGTAAACGACGAACTCGCCTTGCGCAAAGTTGATCACCTTACTGGTGTTGTAAATCAAGCTGAACCCGACACCGATCAGGCCGTACACGGCGCCGATTGCGAGGCCTCCTGCGAGGAACTGCGGGATGACATCCCAATCCATACTGATCAGACCCGGCTCTTACTTTTCATAATCGGCAAGACGCCAGCCGTCTTTGTCCGCGATCATCATCACCAACGCGTCGCTCCTCAAACCGGCGTGGTCCTGCGGCGTGAAGTTGAAGATGCCAGTGATGCCGACGTGGTTCTTCACGTTGTTCTCGAGCCAATCGCGGATCTGCGGATCGCCGTTGGTCTCCCGGATGGCTTGCAGCACCATGTTGGCGGAATCGTAGGCTATACCGGCGAACATGTCCGGGGCCGTTCCGTACCTGGCCCTGTACTTCGTGACGAATGCTTCGGCGGCCTTCTTTTGCGGATGAGTGTTCGGCAACTCGTTCCACACCAGAACGGGCGCACCGACGATGGGTTGACCAATTACGGCGTCGCCGACAGCGTCACGAAACGCACTGTTGGCTTGACCGTGACCGGAAATGATCGGGGTGGCCAACCCCAGTTCGCGTGCGTTTTTGTAGACGATCACCGACGGTGCGCCGAGGCCGTGCATGAAGATCGCATCGACGCCGGCTGATTTCAGCTTGGCGAGCTGCGATTTCAGGTCGGTGGAATTTGCAGGGAAGGATTCTTCGCGGTCCAGCGACACGCCGACGCCTGGCGCGAGCTTTCGCAAATTGTCACGTCCGTCTTCTCCATAAGCGTCGGCCGAATAGAGAATGCCAAGCTTCTTCCAGCCCGCGCGCTTGGCATAGTCGAGCACCTTGGCCACCGACAGGTCTCCGCCCTGCCCCGGCCGGAACACCCATTTGCGCTCAACAATCGGCTGCACGACACCGATGCCGGACACGGGACACAACAGCGCGACTTCGGCCTCGTTAACGATCGGAATGGCGGCCATCGCGCCACCGGTCCGGCTCGGTCCGATCAATGCGAGCACCTTGGATTGGTTGATCAGCTTGCGGGCCGCGAGAACCGTATCGGTTTCGGTGCTCTTGGTATCCTCGAACATCAATTCGATCTTACGGCCGCGGATGCCGCCGGCCTGGTTTCCTTCATCGACCGCAAGCATCACCGCGTTCTGTTCGGGCTTGCCCAGGAACGACGCGCCCCCGGTGACATCCAGCATGGCGCCGATCTTGTAGGGCTCCTCTGCCGACGCCGGTTGCGCGATGATGACGCCAAGGCCTAGGACGGCCAGTAAGCGGCGCGCCGATCGAACGTGATGCTGTTTTGTCATGATGTGTTTCCCCCTGCGACCCGCTTCTTCCTGGATTATGTGGCTCACGGTTGCCTTCAGACCTGAACGTCGTGCTTCTCCCAATAGGACTTTCGGACATCCCGTCTCAGAATTTTCCCGAATGAGGACATCGGCAATTCATCGCGGAAGTCGATTTTCTTCGGTACCTTGAAGCTCGAGAGCGATGCCTTGCAGTGAGCGATGAGATCACTCTCGCTCACGGTCTGTCCGGGCCTCAGCGTTACCGCCGCCACAACGATCTCGCCCCACTTCGGGTCAGGCGCACCGACCACTGCCGCCATGTTTACAGCCGGGTGTTTGTAGAGAATGTCCTCGATGTCGTTCGGATAAATGTTCTCGCCTCCGCTGATGATCATGTCCTTCTTGCGATCGACAATGTACAGGAAGCCTTCCTCATCGAACCGGCCCATGTCGCCGAGCGTGAAGAAGCTGCCACTTCGGGCACTGGCGGTGGCCTGCGGATTGTTGAAATATTCGCGGATGAGCGTCGCACCGCCGATGTGGATCTCTCCGACTTCGCCTTGCGGGACCGGATGGCCGTTCTCGTCGCGCAACTCGACGAACATGCCGATCACCGGACGGCCGACGGAGCGGACTTTCCGCAGCTGATCGGCGGGACCGAGATTGGTGACGAGACCGACCTCAGTACCGCCGTAGAATTCATTGAGACCGGCATTTGGAAGCCGCTTGATCAAGGCTTCCTTGGTGTGGGTGAGCAGCGGCGAGCCGCCGCTGATCACCATGCGCAGCGAACCGAGGTCGAACCGATCGATCTCCTCGCTCGCGACCATGGACGCCCACATCGTGGGAACCATGAAGGCCCATGTCGCCCTGTTTCTGTCGATCATGCCGAAGACATTCGCCGGTGTGCTGTCGCTGGAGACAATCACCGTGCCGCCGCGGAAAAGCTGAAGCAACGCAAACAGGGCCGGCGCTTCATGAAACAGCGGAGCCGCGACAAACTCCCTGTCATCCGACGTAATGCCATAAACCGTGGCTATCCGGCGCAAGCAGTCGGCGAATTCTCGATGCGGGTTCACACAGCCTTTCGGAAAGCCGGTGGTGCCCGACGTATACCCTTGAAAATAGCAGGTCGAGAGATCGGCCGGCACTTCAGGCTCAACTTCACGGCCGGATTGAACGAGATCCTCGTAAGAATAACTTCCCACGCCCTCGGGACCGTCGCTGACGATGTACTTCTTGCCGACGGTCAGAAGTTCATCCCGCAGCGATTGCACCATCGGGATAAACTGGGAGTCAAACACCAGCGCGCTGGCGCCAGAGTGATTGACGACGTACTCCACTTCGCTCGCAACAAAGCGAAAATTCAGCGGTACGACCGTAACCCCGAGCAATGCGGCTGCCTGATAGAGTTCAAGATACCGGCTGCTGTTTTGCATGACCACGGCAACACGGTCACCAGGTTGGACGCCGATGCCCGTGAGCGAGTCGGCCAGCCGTCGCACGCGCGACCAAAGTCGCGCATACGTCTGCTCACCTTCCGATGAAATAATGGCAACTTTTTCGGGCGTGTAAGTCGCGTGCCAGCGCAACGCATCGCCAATTCTGCTCGGCATGGCTTCTCCCCGGCATTTTTCTTCCAAACGATCGTACGTTCGATTAGCTGCGCGAGTTAGTGGAGCGGCTCATCGCAACCCGCGGGGGGGCGCCGCCTCCGGCCCTCCAAATTCGCTCAATCCGGAAGGTTGTAGCCGAGCTCGGCGAGACCAATCAGATCGCCGGTCGAGTCCTTGGCTTCGACGGCAATCTGGACCCAGTTCTTTCCGGGGCCATAGTGATGCTTGCGTTTGACCTTGCCGGTTGCTGTGACGGTTTCGCCCACTTTTACGGGCTTCGTGAACTTCGCATCGACGAATCGGATGCTGCCGCCGTTCTCGCCGACGACACCCCAGGCGCGCGTGACGACAGATGCGAGTGTCGACATAGTCATCATGCCGTGCCCGACAGTTTCGGGCATGCCGAAGACCTTTGCGCGGGAAGCCCATTCCTCGTTCGTATGAACCGGATTCATATCGAGCGACCCAAGCGCATACCGATCGATTACAGCCTGGGCATAGGACTGCACTACTGGCGGAAACTCGTATCCGGCATTGATCGTGCTGAAAGTTGGATCGGACATTTCGGGCTCCTTTGGTCAGGCGTTGGCGAAGCGGGCAACATCTGCCTGCGTTTCAGGGAGAATCAGCGAGCACCACCAGCGCGCCTTGAGCACGCCGCTCTCGTTGCGGAAATCGAGAAGCATCTGAAGGTAGGGCTTCTTGCGCTGAACGAATTTGTCCGTTGTCGTAACGGTCGTCGTGATCACCTCGCCATCCCGGAACGGCTCGAGAATTTCGATCCGCTGGTGGGGATTGCGGGCACCAGGCGTTCGGATCCACGTTCCGATACCCTTTTCACCGAGACTGTAAAACCCGATGGTGGTCACGAAGATCGGATGCTGCAGGACTGCGCCGGTTGGCGAGTTCTTCCGCGCAAAGTCCGGATCTATCATCAGGGGATCAGTTTCACCGCAGGCGCGGTTGTATGCGACGATGTCTTCCTCGGATATCTTGAACGTACGCATGGCCGGTCCGGAATCCCCCACGGTCGCCTGCTCCCACGTCTCATAGTTTTCCCAGCCGACCATGAAGTCCCGGGAGAAATGCCGCTGTTTTTCAGTTTCAATGTATTTTTCGAGACGCACGGGAACAGGCATGGCATCCTCCTTTGGCTCAATATCCAACCGAACGATCGTTAGAAAATTAACCTACCGAACGATCGTTTGAAAATCAAGACCAGAGAAATTCGGAGAAGCGGATGCCTTCGGCAGTATCGACAAAGGCGCAAAAGCCCAAGACCAGCAAAGAGATGGCGCCCAAAGCGGACCGCGCGACGAAGGGAATGCAGGCCAGGGAAAGAATAATTTCAGTCGCCGAAGCGATTTTCAACAAGCAAGGGTTCGACGGAACGTCGATGCGGGACATTGCGGCCGCCGCGGAAATGCAGCCGGCGTCGATGTATTACCACTTTGAATCCAAGGAGGAATTGTTGTGGGCAGTTTGGGAAAAGGGGGGAATTGAACTGCGGAACCGGGTCAATGCCGCCATCGAGGCAGAGACTGGCCCATGGCAACGCATGGAAACCGCATGCGTTGCTCACGTGACCGGTTTGCTGGATTGGCGGCGCGCAAATCAGGTCCTATTCGTCATGCCGCCTTGGCATTACCCTGAGAGCATCAAGGCGCGCGTGATCGCGCTCCGGCACGGGTACGAACAAATCTTCGTAAGCCTTATCGATGACTTGCCGCTACGAACCGGCATCGATCGCCGTTATCTGCGCCTCACGCTGATCGGCGCGCTTTCATGGTCTCTCTTTTGGTTCAAGAAGGAGCGCGACACACCAGCGGCTATAGCGAAGCAAATTTTATCGATGTTGCGTGAGGGCATAGAGGGCACGAAGTAGCGTAAAATTCCACGCCTGCCAAAACGCGAGGCGGTCATCATCCACTGCCGGGCGACGGCCGCGTGGCAAAATGGCCGACTGTAGGGCAGTCGGCCGGGGGTCCAAGTTGAGCGGAGCGATACCGCCTGCTTTGCGGGAGTCGCAATCCCAGTCAACTGCGAATCTCCTGAACCGATTCTCAAATGGAATTGACAAATATCCGTCTTGAGGTCGAATTGGCGTTCGGTTCTGCTAGAAAATGTTCACGACCTACGTCGGCAAGCGACTACTTAGCTCCCATGAAAGGCCGCGAATAGATTTGCCTCAGGTGCAGCATTATCTTGCGGCAGTTCGGCCAGTCCAGCAGCAGCGCTAGGATTGGTGCAAAGGAAGAACAAGGGAGGCGCCACAGATGGACCATATCGATACGACCAGGGAACTCTTCGCGCAATTCCGGGGGGACGACCGGCCAGGCCCGATCCACATGCTCAACTTGGTGCGCTTGCGCAAGGAAGCGGCATATTCGGACGGCCGGAAGGCGAGCGGCGCCGAAGCCTATGCGGCCTATGGCCGCGAGAGCGCACCGGTGTTCGAGCGAGTCGGTGGCCGGATCTTCTGGCGGGGTAAGTTCGAGTTGATGCTCATCGGTCCGCAAGAGGAGCGCTGGGATCACTGCTTCATCGCCGAATATCCAAGCGTTGCGGCATTTGTCGATATGATCCGCGATCCCGTATATCGCGAAGCGGTGAAGCATAGGCAGGCGGCCGTCGAAGATTCACGCCTAGTCCGCCACGCGGTGCTGCCGGTCGGCAGGAACTTTGGCGAGACAGCGCAGTAGGCGAGGGGCTGCGGATGTGGCCCATACACGGCCGCAACAACGGTCGCCCGCGGGTTCGCTGCTTCATCCCGGCCAGCCGGATGTGACCTGTAGTCGGGTCCGCCCACTAACCATCGCTGGCCCGACCTTGTTGGCCCTACCTTTCCCGTTGTGCCCGACCGAACGGCCGTGCCGCGCAGCGAAAGTTTCTCGGAAGCTCGCGTTTGACTTCCGTGGCACAGAGCTTGGGCCATCTGCGGCCTGACGCGTTTCGGGCAAGCACCTGATGGAGGCGGGTAGAACGCCGGCTAGGCGCGGAAAAGATCGGCGCATTTGCCACATTATCCGACATAGCGATGCCGCGGACCGCGCGCCACATCTTGGATGAGGAGATGATGCTGGCGCATGGTGCTGGCAACAAACTCGCGCTGCCGAAAGTCGTCTCGTTCGATCGGGTTCGGGACTTAGATATCGTCATCCCTTCACGCCGTCACGGGCTCAGGCGCATCGTGGACGACGCGGCCGCCAAAGCTGGCTTCAGCCTGAGACCCCGCTTGAGATTGGCACGCCGTCGGCTATCTGCGAGGTAATCGCCACGACGGGCATCTGGATTGACCAAGCTGCCTCAAGACGCCCCGGCTTGCCGGACCGCGATACTTCTCCGATATCGAAACGGCGAGCAGCCATCCTCTCATAGGCTTCGTATCGCCGCTATGGTGCTAGGGAATAGGCCTTAACACCCAGCTTCACATGCGTTCTATTTTAGAATTGACAACATTTGCTTCTGGTGATTACTTCAAGGAGCAAGTGAGAGAAACCTCCCGATAACTTGCATGACTCGGAGCCACCTTCATAAAGGTGGCTCTTTTTTCGAACCTCCGCTCTAACGGAACGTCGCTTAAGCGCAATGGTTTTTGTCGTCTGCCGATCCTAATTTGGCGACTTGAGCGAATGATCCGCGTGGAAACACGCCTCCTGTTGGAAATGTCGCGGGCGAGAAACGATGACCCCCTCTTCCAATTCTCAGATTTCGCGGTATGGCCGCTGGCTCGCGGAGAACAGAAGCCTCTCCTTCGCGAACTACGAGGAAATGCGACAGTGGTCTGTGCGCGATCTGGAAAGCTTTTGGCACAGCGTCTGGGACTATTATGATTTGCAATCGCCAACGGCGTTTTCGGCGGTGATCACCGAACGCAAGATGCCGGGCGCAATTTGGTTTCGTGGCGCGCAGGTCAACTACGCCCGCCAGGTTTTCCGGCACGTCACCGCAGCGGACGCTTTTGGTCTCCCGGCGATCGTCAGCGGCGGCGAGGATGGCCCTCTCAAAGAGACGAGTTGGCCCGAGCTACGGCGCAAGGCGGCCGCCCTCGCGCTGCACTTGCGCGAAGAGGGCGTTGGCCCCGGAGACCGCGTCGCGGCGTACTTGCCCAACATCCCCGAGACCATCGTTGCGTTTCTGGCAACCGCCAGCATCGGCGCGGTCTGGAGTGTTTGCGCGCCTGACATGGCCGCGCCTGCCGTGATCGATCGTTTCAAGCAGATAGAGCCAAAGGTTCTTATTGCGTGCGACGCCGTCACCTATGCCGGCCGGCGGCACGACCGCCGCGATGTTGTCGACGCGCTCAGGCGATCTCTGACGACAGTCCAGCATGTGATTCTGCATGGCGAGCGGATCGGGGCGCCCGACGCACAACTTTCCAGCGTTCTCGCAAGCACGAGTGCGGCTATCGAGGGCTTCGAACCGATCTGGCTTCCGTTCGACCATCCGCTCTGGATCGTCTATTCCAGCGGCACTACAGGACTACCGAAGCCAATAGTGCACGGCCATGGCGGCATCATCATCGCGATGATGGCACTGTTGGGCCTTCACAACGATATCGGCTGCTCCTATCACCCAAACTCGTTCGGCGAGCGTTATCACTGGTACTCTTCGACCGGCTGGATCATGTGGAACAGCCAAATCGGCGGCCTGCTCGGCGGCACCACCTGCTGCATCTTCGACGGCAGCCCCGGTGGCGCCAAGGACAAGCCGGACTGGACCACCTTGTGGCGCTTCGTCGCGCAGTCGAAAGCCACCTTCTTCGGCGCGGGCGCGGCGTTCTTCGCCAATTGCGCCAAGGCGGAGATCGATCTTGCCGCCGCCGGCGATCTGTCGCGGCTGCGCTGCCTCGGCTCGACCGGCTCGCCACTCAGCGCCGACACCCAGGCCTGGTTCAACGAACGCTTCGCGGCGCTGTCGAAGACCAACGGCAGCGCGGCGCAGGCCGACATCTGGTGGGCCAACATCTCCGGCGGCACCGATTTCGCCGGCGCCTTTATCGGCGGCAACCGCGAGCTGCCGCAAACGCCGGGCGCGATGCAGTGCCGGCTCCTGGGTGCTGCCGTGGAAGCCTTCAACGAACAGGGCCGCGCCGTGATCAACGAGGTCGGCGAACTCGTCTGCACCGAGCCGATGCCGTCGATGCCGCTCTATTTCTGGAACGACGAGGGCGATGAACGGTATCGCTCGAGCTATTTCGAGACCTATCCGGACAATTTCGACGGCAGCGGCCGCGGGCCGGTGTGGCGGCACGGCGACTGGCTCAAGGTCAATCCGGACGGCTCCTGCATCATCTACGGCCGCAGCGATGCCACCATCAACCGGCACGGCCTGCGCATGGGCACCAGCGAGCTCTATTCGGCGATCGAGGCGCTGCCGGAAGTGCTGGATTCGCTCGTCGTCGACCTCGAATATCTCGACCGCGATAGCTACATGCCGCTGTTCATCGTGCTGCGCGAGGGCGTCGCGTTCGACGGCACGATGCAGGCGAAGATCAACAAGGCGATCGAGGCCAGTCTGTCACGACGTTTCCTGCCGAACGAGATTTTCGCCGTCGTCGAGATCCCGCGCACGCTCTCGGGTAAGAAGCAAGAACTGCCGATCAAGAAGCTCCTGCTCGGACAGCCGGTGGAGAAAGTCATCAATAAGGAGGCTATGGCCAATCCGGCCTGCCTCGACTGGTATCTCGCATTCGCGCGCGACTATCTGGCGCGGAGTGCGGCTAACTAGACCACGCTTGGAGACGCCGGCGCGGCGTGCCTCCGTTTCAGTGCTGGTCGCGGCCAGGCCGGTGGGTAGCGTTCAACCCACGCGCAGGCAAAACGCAAGTCGGCCATCACCCACTACCGGCCGGCACGCGTGGCGGTAGGCGCGTGAACGCCGTGAACCCCTAGGGAAGCAGTGTGCTTCCAAATTCGCATGTAGATCACCGCAGTCGCATCCTGCTCGGTCCGCTCGCAAGATCAAGACCGGACGGGCCCTCGATGCGTACCCAGTCGATCTTGCCAGCCGGAATACACAGCTCATGCTTCAGATGATGATGATGATCGTGTCCCGGCCCTGGAAACGTTCGCTCGATCTCGCCGTCTGGTGCTTCTTCGGCCGCATCGTCCCTTCTGATGCAGGCAAGGAATGATGCTTCCCGCCTGGAGGGAATTGCTAAACGAAATTGCGGGGTTCTGAAACCCACCGCTTCACAAAAATCGCAATCTTGAAAGGGCCTTAGCTCGACCGCGATTGCCGTTCAGCGGCTCAGGCCTTCTTCACGGATGAGGAAGGGGTATGAAACACATTACAACAGCGGACGATTGACACTCCCTAGCATATGCTCGTCTATTCAGCTCTGCGGCCTCTCAAAATGGTCGCAAGAGCGACTTCATATTACGCGCGGATGGTAACGATGAACGAGCAGCCTCTTCCGAAGCAAACGGCAAACGTCCTTGGTAAAAGGATGGCTTACTACGACGGAGGAACAGGAACTCCGATTGTGTTCCTCCACGGCAACCCGACCTCTTCGTATGTTTGGCGCAATGTAGTTTCAGAACTGAGAGGATGTGGTCGTCTCATTGCGCCTGATCTGATCGGTATGGGAGATTCGGAAAAGCTGCCAAATCCGGGGCCTGACACCTATAGCTTTGAAACCCAACGTCAGTACCTTTGGTCACTTCTCGACACTCTTGTAGCACCCACGGAAAAAATCATTCTTGTAATTCACGATTGGGGATCTGTGCTCGGGTTCGATTGGGCACATGCCCGTCCCGACAGGGTTCTTGGAATAGCCTACATGGAAGGCATTGTTCGCTCGATCAAAGACTGGAGTGAGTGGAACGCATCAGCCACCCCGGTTTTTCAGGGCTTTCGATCAGAACAAGGCGAGGAAATGGTTCTGGACAAAAACCTGTTTATTGAACGGGTGTTGCCCGGATCGATCCTTCGAAAGCTGTCCGACAGCGAGATGGCAGAATACCGAAAGCCGTTTATGAATCGGGAGGATCGATGGCCAATGCTTTCTTGGCCACGGCAGCTCCCCATCGCGGGAGAGCCCGTGCGAATCGTGGAGTTGGTTGATTCGTACTCAAAGTGGATGTCTGAGAACGACATCCCCAAGCTGTTTGTAAACGCGGAGCCTGGTGCCGTGCTTACGGGTCAAGTCCGGGAATTTTGTCGCAAGTGGAAGAACCAAACTGAAGTGACAGTCAAGGGCGCTCATTTTATTCAAGAGGATTCCGGCCGCGAGATTGGTGATCAGATTCGAGCTTGGATCAACAAGCACGCACTCACCGCAAATAGATAAAGCTGAACGCGCGTCGGCATCTCGTCGTTATCGAAGTTGCTTTGGATCCCAGAGCGCGATCGGTTTGGGACCGCTTCGAAGCAGGGACCGCAACCCTGGAATGCCGCCTGGTAAACCGCGGATCTCGATGCTGCGGTGGCGTTAGCTCAGGACGCCTCCGCTTGCGGCTGCTTCAGGAGCAGGGCCTGCAATTCCCCGGATCGAAACATCTCCGCCACGATGCCACAGCCCTACGAATTCGCCGCGGACGTATAGTTGCGGAATCGTCGGCCGATCCGAGTAATCCTTGATAACTTGCCGGAGTTCTTCTCACTGGTACATGTCGTGCGATTTGAATGGGGCGAGATGGTCGACTTTCCGGGTGACTCGCGCAGAGAACCAGGAGCTGGCGCCGTTGGCGCCCCTTTCATGAACAAACGGATCTCGTTTGCGTCCACTTAGTGGCGGATCGAATCTGCGACACTCAGGACGCTTCCCCAATCATCGGCCAAGCTTGGTAATAATCACCGCCCAAGCAGGGTTAAGCTTCGCTGTTGAACCGACCAACGCGCCGAGCGGAATTCCCGAGGGAGGTTTGCACAACTCTAGGCAGTCCGCGGCTCTGCCGGTTCATAAAAAGGGCCGGCTGCAGTGCAGCCGGCCCAAGGTCCAAGTCAGCGGAAGCGATACCGCCTGCCTGGGAGCTTCAAGAGCAATAAACGACGGACGTTCGGTAACATCAATTCCAAAATAGCACTGACGTTGGCCTTGCCGTGAAGTGAACGGCCAGTAGAAATCCGCTCTCTATCAATCGAATAACGTTTATTCCTTTAACTCTTCGCATGGTTTGCTGTTTCGCCAGCCCGATATCCCTCTCGCGACATGACACGCTCAAGATACGGTGCGGCACTGTCGCAGATGCCTACGCCATAGTCGATCGCCCATGTCAGGCAGGTCGTCAGCAATATGTCCGCCGTGGTGAACTGGCTTCCCATGAGATATTTGCGGCCGTCGGACAGGGCAACATCGACATGACGGAGTTGTTCGCGAAAATATTCACCTGCCTTCGTCACCACCTGCGGCGCTTCGCCATAGATGTGCGCCAGTCCTTTGTTGGTGCCATGCCGTCTCATGACGTAGAGGCTGGTCGAATCCAGCTCGGTCACAATGAAGAAGCACCATTCCAGCCACTTCGCGTAAAGTTTCGCAGAGGCTGGAACTAGCCCGCCATCGGCTGTCCGGTGCTTGTTGGCCAGATACGCGACAATGGCTGCGCTTTCCCCGATGGTTAGGTCGCCGTCCTGCAAAAGCGGGATCTTCTGTCGTGGATTCAGCGCGGTGTACTCCGGTGTCTTGGTTTCGCCTGACCGCGGAAGAATAGGTCGGGATGTGTATGGGAGATGGAGTTCGTGAAGCGCCCAATGCGCACGGATCGTGCGCGATGTGCCTACACCCCAGAGGACAAGTTCATCTGTCATTTTACCAGGTCTCCGATGAAGGACGCAGATCGAGTTCATGGGTCCAGCCGTCTTTGGACTGGTGGTGAGCAAACCAGTACGCGTCGGCGATCGACGAGGTTTTGGTCAAGCTGTCGGCTGGAATCTCGTTGGCACTGATTCCTGTTGCTGCCTTCATGCGCTGATGAATGGCTTCGCTGTCGACGCCCGCATCAATCAGAAGATGGACGACATGAATGTTCTTCGGCCCAAGCTCACGGGCCATGGCCTGAGCGAGCGCGCGCAGACCGAACTTGGCCGCCGAAAAGGCCGCAAAGCCCTTTCCGCCGCGAACACTGGCGGTGGCGCCGGTGAAAAGCATCGTGCCCCGTCCGCGCGTCGACATGTATTTCGCTGCCTCTCGGCCCACGAGAAAGCCCGCATAGCAAGCGAGTTCCCACGCCTTGAAGAACAGCTTCTCTGTTGTTTCCAGCAATGGCTTGTTGACGTTTGATCCAGCGTTGAAGAGACACACCTCGATCGGGCCGACGTCACGCTCGACATCCGCAAAGAGTTTCTGGACCTCCTCTTCCTTGCGTGCATCGATGCTGTAAGCCAGAACTGCGTATCCCTCCGCCTTCATCGAATCGACCAAGGCCTGAGACTTGGAAGCATCGCGCCGCGCGATGCAGACCGCGTAACCGCCTTTCGCGAACCTCTGCGCGACGGCAGCGCCGATGGCGTCACCTGCACCGACCAGGAGTGCAACCCCGCTTGACTTCGACATACTCTTCTCCTGTTCAGCGTCTAGTTCGATGCTGCCCGCACGGTCTTGTCAGCAATCATCCGCTCAACAGCGCTATCGCTGTACCCCAGGGCGCGCAGCACGACGCGAGAGTGCTCACCGACCCGTGGCGCCGGGCCACCTATGACGGCCTTACTGACCTCGAAGATCGCCGCAGGCTTCGGTTGCCGCACCCGGCCCACCGTCGGCTGTTCGAACTCCTCGATCAGACCGCGCGCCACCACCTGTTCGTTCTGAATGATATCGCCGCGGCGTAGAATCGGGGCACAAGGCACGTCGGCCGCGTCCAATCGTTCCAGCCACTCGGCGGTGGTGCGCTGGGCGATATATTCTTGCATCTTGTTTATGCGCGCGGTGGCGTTGACAAAGCGCGCGCCTGGTGTCGCGAACCGTTCGTCCTTTGCGAGTTCCGGATCGCCCGACGCTTTGCAGAATCCCTGCCACTCGGAGTCCGAGATTGTTCCCGCCGTGATGTAGCCGTCCAACGTCTTGAACACGAGGTCCGGCCTGTCGTTTGGATCCATGGTGTTGGTTTCAGCGCCGACTACCGTGTACTGCATCATACCTTCCGGCCAGAGATACGAGATCATGGCGTCGAGCATCGCGACTTGGATATGATCGCCCTGCCCGGTCTTCTCGCGTGCGTACAATGCGGACGACACTGCCTGTGCTGTGAACACCGCCGTGGTCTTGTCGCAGACGATCGTGCGGATCATCTGCGGGCGATTAGTCACTGGCTGGGATTGGATGTCGGCAAATCCCGAAAGCGCTTGGATGATTGGATCGTAGACGCGCTTCTTCATATACGGCCCGGAGTCGCCGACGCCGCTGATCGACACATAGATCAGGCGCGGATGGCGCTTGCGCAATTCCTCAGGTCCGAGCCCGAGCCGCTCCGTGGTGCCAGGGCGGAAGTTTTGCACCAACACATCGCTCTGTGCGACGAGCTTAAGCATCACCTCGCGGCCCGCTTCACTCTTGACGTCGATCGAGAGCGAGCGCTTGCCGCGGTTTGACGAGATGAACAGCGCCGAGAACTCGCCGGCCTTGTCGATACCGGCGCGGCTACGGCGCGTGATGTCGCCTCCAATCGGCTCGATCTTGAGCACGTCAGCACCCTGATCTGCGAGAAACATCGTCGCATAGGGCCCGGACACAACTCCGGTTAGATCCAGAACGCGCACTCCGCTTAGGGGACCAGGCATGGTTTCACTTTCTGACTTTGGTGTTTCATTTTCCGTCTCTCCGTCTCCTTGTGCGTCAAACGCTCAAGTATGTTCGCCTGACATCGCCGTTTGCGATCAGTGATTGCGTGGCGCCGGCGAACTCTACCCGCCCCTGACAGAGGACGTAGACGTAATCGGCTAATCTCGTTGCGAGATGGTAGTTTTGCTCGACGAGCAGAATGGCAGTTCCGGACGCCTTGACGTCTTTCAGTACGGCTTCCAACCGTTCAATGATCACCGGTGCAAGACCCTCGCTCGGTTCGTCCAGAATCATCAGGTCCGGTCCGGCAACCAGCGCGCGCCCGATGGCCAGCATCTGCTGTTCGCCGCCCGACAGTTGCCCGCCGAGACTTCGACGTCGTTCCGCAAGACGGGGAAATATCTCGAACACCTGCTCAACTGGCTTGCGGCCGGGGCGCCGCCTCGACGCGCCATAGGCAATCGCGAGGTGCTCCTCGACGGTCACCGTCGGAAAAATGCCGCGATCTTCTGGCACAAAAGCAATGCCGGATTTCACGATCCGATGCGTCGGGAGCCGCGTGATATCGACGCCGTTGAACTCTACGCGGCCGCGCCGCGCGGGCGTCAATCCCAATATTGAGCGCAGCGTCGTCGTCTTGCCTGCACCGTTCCGGCCAAGCACTGCTACGCACTGCGCTGTCGCCACACAGACATCGACGCCTTGCAGAATGTGGCTTTCACCATAGTAGGTGTGAAGACGCTCGACCTTAAGCATGATGCTGCCCTAGATACGCTTCGATCACCTGGGGATTGGACTGGATCTCTTCCTTCGAGCCTGTTGCGAGCACCTTGCCGTAGCTCAGCACCGTAATGACATCGCAGATCGCAAACACGACATCCATGTCGTGCTCGACGAGAAGAATGGTCAATTCGGTCGACAGGCCGTTGATCAGCTTGATCAGGCTGGCCCGCTCATCTGGCGACGTTCCCGCCGCCGGCTCGTCCATCAGCAGAATCTTCGGCTCCGCACATAGCGCGATCGCGACTTCAAGCTGACGCTTCTGTCCGTATGATAGCTCGTTCACATTCCGATGCAGCACGGTATCCAGATGCATCTGCTCAGCCGCGAGGTGCGCTCTGCGAACGACGTCCGAGAACGACCAGCATGACCGGAAGATAGAATGCCGCGACGCATCAAGCGCCTGACATGCGACACGCAGGTTCTCAAGAACCGTGACGCTCTCAAGCAGCATATTCTTCTGGAACGAGCGCGACAGTCCCCCTCGCGTGACAAGATCAGGCCGCCCTTGCTGCACCGGGACGCCATGAATGAGAATTTCGCCACTAGTCGGCGGCTGCCATCCCGTGATGATGTTGAACAGCGTCGTCTTGCCGGCGCCATTAGGCCCGATCAACGCATGACGCTGGCCGGACGGCACCTTCAAATCCAGATCACCGATGATCTGTAGCCCACCGAAGGCTTTGCGCAAGTTCCTGATTTCAAGCGCGCTCATGGCGTTTTCCGATCAGTTTGCTGATGGCGCCGAGAACACCGCCGCGGAAAAACGCAACCACAAGCATGAAAAAGATACCGAAGAACAGATTGTACTCTTCAGTGATCATGCTCAGCGCCTGCTTGACGACGACGAATACTGCTGCCCCCACCAAAGGCCCGAGGATGACATTGGCGCCGCCGATGATGACCATCAGCACGCCCTCGCCGCTCATCTGCCAGCTCATCGCATCGGGATTGACGAAATATGTGTACTGCGACTGCAAAATGCCCGCGACTGCGCACGTCACGGCGGCCAGCGCAAACGATCCGATCTTGTAGTTCGCAACGGCGTAACCCATCGAAGTCATGCGGCGCTCGTTTTCACGAATGCCGACCAGGACGCTTCCGAAAGGCGACGTTACGATCCGCCACAGCATCAGCAGCGCCAGAGCTGCAACAGAGAGAACATAATAGTAGAACGCAGTTGGGTTATCTGCGTTAAGGCCGAGCAGTGACAGATCGGGACGCGGAATTCCTGTCATACCATCGGACCCGTTAGTCCAGCGCAACTTGATGGCAGCCCCATAGAACATCTGAGAGAATGCCAGCGTAATCAGGAGAAACTCGACGCCCCGTGTCCGAGTGCAAATCGCGCCAATAGCCGCCGCAATCACCGCCACCAGCACAAGCGTGACCGGGGCAGAAACCCACAGGGGCCATCCCAGCAAGGCCGTTCCAATGGCGATACCGTATCCGCCAAACCCGAGAAACATCGCTTGCCCGAGCGATACGAGACCCGTGTATCCGGTCAGTAGATTGATGCCGGACGCGAATACGCCCGCGATCATGACTTCGACCGCCAAGGTCACGACGTAGCCTGACGCGAAAAATGGCAGTGCGCACAAGAGAACAGCGAAAGGGCCAAACAACGCAGCGTACGCACGACCCAGAGCTGGGACCGGTAGGCGCTTCAACGCGCCGACGCGCTTGTCTCGCGTGAGAATGAAATCTGTGCTCATGCAACCCGCCCTGCCGCGCCAAAGAGGCCCTGCGGACGAAAGATCATCACTGCAATCAGCATCGCATAGATCGCAAATAGCTCAGCTTCCGGCAGGTAAGCCTGTGCCAATGTATCCGTCACACCAACGATAAGGGCCGCATAGAACGAGCCCTTCAGATTGCCGAGGCCGCCCACCACCACCACCACAAACGTTGTAACAACGATCCCGATGCCCATGTTGGAATAGATGCTCATGATCGGCGCCGAGACGATTCCCGCAAAACCGGCGAGAGCGGAACCGAACCCGAACACCAGTGCGAACAAGACATTGATGTTGATGCCCAGTGCCGTGACCATCTCGCGATTGTCGACACCGGCACGCAGCGTGGCGCCCACCAATGTGCGGTCGATCACCAGGACAAGCGCGGCAGCGATGGCAATACCAACCGCGATGATGAAAAGGCGATATAGCGGGAACTCGATGCCAAGTAGCGCAACCCGGCCCTTTAAGAGGTCGGGCGTGCCAATGCTGTGAAATGCCGAGCCATAGATGTATTCGACTGCCCCCGCTGTTGCGAACAGCAAGCCGAACGTCAGCAGAGCAAGATCGAGATGGGTCGAGCGCCCGCGCTGGGCCAGCGGCTGTAATACGAAGAATTGCAGCAACATGCCGGCCACGAACGGCAACAGCGGACCTATCAGCAGCGCAAGCCAGAATGAACCTGTCTTATTGGCGACAACCAATCCGAAATAGGCCCCCATCGTAAAGAAGGCGCCATGGGCCAGATTGAGAATGTTCATCAGCCCGAAGATTAGCGTAAGGCCCACCGCCAGCAGGAACACCAGCATGCTCAGCTGCACGCCATTAAGAAGCTGGATCAGGAAGATCTGCATGCGTCACACAAGTTCGAGAGAACGCGGGCTTCGCTGGAGGCGACGCTCGCCTCGGATCAGAAGGATTTCGTGCAGCCCGGCAGATCACCTGCCCCGGGAAACTCATCTAGGGATTTGCGCTGCAAAGTTCCGTCGGGACCCTTGACGATTTCAATCACATAGACCTTCTCGAGCAACGCGCTGTTCTGCGCATTGAACTTGATCTTTCCGCGTGGGGCATCGAACGTAAGATCCCGCATCGTGGAGATGAACTTGGTGCGATCTTCCGGCATTTGACCGCCGAGTGACTCCAGAGTCAGCATGATCGCCTTACCGTTGTCGTAGCCAAGCTCGGCGCTGACATCGGGGGTCTGTTTATACCTCGCGGCATATGCCTTTACGAACTTCTCGTTCGCTTCGCTCTGAATGCCGGGATAATGTGTGGCAACGTGCTGCGCATTGAGCGCCAGATCTCCGAGGGCTGGCCACAGCGCTTCGTCGTAGACCCAGTGATCGCCGATCAGCGGGATCTTGCTCCGCAGTCCGAAATCGGCGTGTTGCTTGACGACTTGGATTGCCTCCGCGCCGGCATAGAAGGCGTAGATAATTTGCGCGCCCGAGTTCGCGGCCTGCGTCAGCGCGGCGCTGTAATCCTTGGTCTTCTGGAATGGCGTCCAAAGCTCCTCGATCACCTTGCCGCCGTTGTCCTCAAAGCCGCGCCTAAATCCGCCGATAAACGCGCGTCCAGCCGAGTAGTCGGGACCCATAGTTACGGCGGTTTTGATGCCCTTGCTGGCCCAGTACTTTCCGGACGCGTATTCGAAGGCGTTTGCGCTGAAGGACGTGCGTGCGATATAGGGACTGCAGAACTTGCCGGTTATTTCGTCAGCGAAAGCGTTGACGAATACCATCGGCATCTTGTTTTTATCCGCAAGCTCCGAGATGGCAATCCCAACGTTCGAGCCGACAACCCCGGCAACCAGGTCTACCTTGTCTGATTGCACGAACTTGTTAAACTTCTGAACGCCCACGTTTGGCGTCAGCTCATCGTCAGCGCGGACAATCTCAACAGGATGACCGTTGGCCTTGTTACCGAACTCCTCCAGGGCGAGTTGGAAGCCGCGATCAATGCTCTCGGTCGGCAGCGCATAGACCCCCTTGTAGGGCAGCATCAGACCGATTTTGATCGCCCTCTTCTCTTGCGCGTACACTGTCACGTTGGACAAAGTTGCGATACCTATCGCGACGGCAAGACCAATGCGCGTGCATCCCTCGAAAGAAACCACCATCCCGCTCTCCCCTTAAATACCGCGCCGGTTTTTCCAGCTTGGTACTTGCGCTCCAGCCATGGCCAATCGGCTGGAGTCTTGTATGATGCTGTACATCGGGGGGATGATCGTGACTTGCAGGATAGCGCCAAGGTTTCCGGAAAAGGGTCGTTTATTCCGGAACGGGGCCGGTGGCGCCCTTCACAAACTGCTTTAAGACAGACAACGCTGGCGGAATGCCGACGGCGTCATACCGGTCGCATTTCTGAAAGTCGTTGAGAAATGCTGAGCATAGTTGAAGCCTGTCGCAAGCGCCACATCAACAATACTGTCCTCGGTTTCCGACAGCAGCCGCTTCGCCTCAGCGATCCGAAGCGAAAGAACGTAGTTGTAGGGCGTCGCGCCGACGCTTTCCTGAAATGCGCGCAAGAAATGCCGCTTGCTCAGCCCGACAACCTCCGAGAGTTCCGCAAGGCAGATCGGCTGGGTGAGGTGCTCACGTACATATTCTTCGAGGCGCCGACGACTCCGGCCCGGTAAACCGCCACGGAACTCGCTGGATTGCTGCTGATTTCTTTCACTTACCCGAGAAATGTGAGCCAGCGCCTGAATGGACCATCCCTCCGCCATGAGGTCGAAAACGTTGTCAGGCGAGGCGGCCTCACGGCAAAGCTCTGCGAGGCCACGGGTCAATCCGTCGTGCTCAAAAGCGACTGTCGGATCGGTGATTGCGTGTCGAAGGCGCTCACCGATGAAGGACGGGTTTAGGAAGACCACGGTATAGTCGAGAGTTGGCCCTACGTTCCACTCGCCTTCGATCTCAATTCCAGCGGGAAAGATTGCCAGCTTCGATTTCCCCGGAAACCGGCGTTCAACCAGACGTCCGTCAATCCTCGCTCTGAGCCGTTCGGCTCCCTTGTCGAACCAGAACAACGATAGCTCTGGCTGGCGAAAGTGCCAATGCATTCGCCCAGCCGTTTTCCTGCGAAGAACTTCGATCCGCATGCTCGGCGTAGCGGTAATGATGGACGACACAAGATCGCCCCCGACCGACCGAACGTAGTTCTCCTCGACGCTCGCCATCCCAAAAACCCCGCTTAAACGCGAGTTCCAAGATAGAATGCACCAAACACAGGAAAGAAGCGAGACTTTTTGTTGGTGCACCGCGACACAGATGATTACCGTGTTGCCGGCCGTCAATGCCGATTTGCCAAAGGTCTGCTTAGAGTGGACATTCATTGCGCGTCGTCGAGCGACGGCGCCTCCGGCCCATGACGGACACCAGCGAACGCTCCTGAGATTGTTTGCTGGATTTTGTTATCAGTGGACACCCCGCTCGGTCGCGGCAGGGACACCCATTGCCGGGGCCCCCGACCAGTTACGTACGAGCGCGATTCACGCATCGACTCCCGCCCCGGTGACAACCGAATTCATGCCCGGGGGCTGCCGCCCAAATATTACAATTTCCTGTACGCAGTGTGGGCGTCGCGGTTCGACTAAGTCAGGGGGGGCTCCTGAGTTGAGTTTGGAGGGTCGCGAGGTTTACCTTCGTCGAAGCCGTTTCTCATTGCCATCACGGCAGCAGATATTGCCGGACCATCCCCGGAACAAATCGACCATAAGTCAGGCGACGCAACGGCAGAAAGGTTTTGGCTCATCACAGGCGTTTCGATTGCGGCTCGCCCCGATCGGCACGCCGCAAATCGGAGCCATGCTCCGCGTCCTTCGCCAATTTTTCTCACCTGTAACTGGGAACGCGCTTCTCGATGAAGGCCCGCACGGCTTCGGTATGCTGCGCAGTGCTCGCCGCAAGAACCATCTGCTCGGCCTCGTGATCCAATGACGTCAGGAAGTCAGCCGACAGCGCCAGGTCGAGATTGTCTTTGATGGAGGCAAACGCACTCCCCGGACCGTTCGCCAGCGTCCGCGCCAGTGCAAACGCTTCGTTCTCCAGGTCAACATCAGGTACCACGCGATTTACCAGCCCGAGCGCTTCGCAGCGGCGCGCATCGATCCGTTCGGACAAGAACATCAGCTCGCGGGCACGGGCCGTCCCTGCCAACCGGGTCAACAGCCACGAAATGCCGTAATCGCCGGTGAGCGCAATCCGGGCGTAACCGGTCGTCACGATAGTGGATTCGGCTGCTATACGAATATCGCAGGCGAGCGCGATCGCAAGCCCGGCGCCAGCCGCCGGGCCCGGCAGAGCCGCTATGGTGGGCTTACGCACCGAGACAAGTGCTCCAGTCAGCGTTCGCTGACGTTCCTTCAGTCGCGCAACCTTGTCGCTGAATGACGTGGCGCGTGCGGCGGAGTTGCCGCCCATCCCCTTGACGTCGCCGCCGGAACAGAAAGCGCTGCCCGCACCGGTAATCAGCAATGCGCCGACGTCCGGATCGTCACCGTTTCGCTTGATCATCCGGCGCAGCGCCGGCGTGAGATGGTCGGACAGCGAATTTCGTGCTTCGGGTCGGTTCAAGGTGATCACCGCGACGCGATCCCGGATCGCACACAGCAACTCGTCGGTCCCAGTATCAATCGAGAGTGACCCATCAATCATCGTTTTGACCTTTCAAATTCTGCGTCTGCGGAGCTCGCTAAGCTGAGTCAGGAACGTTGACGGGCCTAGCGTCACCAGTTTTCGCGGAATGGTCGCAGTTCCGTGAGGAATGACCAGGCCGATCGATCCTGACCGTAGAGATGGTACAGTTCTTCGGCAATGGACGCAGGTTTAATGAAGAAGTCATCCGGTTTATCGTTCATCCGCGTGCGCATCCTCGGCGTATCGATCACGGCGTCGATGAGAACATAGGCGACGTGGACGCCGAGAGGTCCCACCTCACGCGCGATCGACTCGGCCAAAATACGCTGTGCCGCCTTTGTTGGGGCGAATCCGGCAAAATTGGCCTTGCCCCGGATCGAAGACGTGTTTCCCGTCACAAGGATTGCGCCCTTGCCTCGATCGATCATGTCAGGAGCCACTTCGCGGGCAAGGTATAACAAGCCCATAACGTTGACCTCGAAATTGCCCTTCAGCATCTTCGGATCGATCTCGCGAAAGTTGCCCCATCCTCCTCCGACCGCGTTGTGGATGAGAACCTCGGGCGCGCCGAAAAGGCGCTTTAAGTCGGTGATGACGGTGCGTACTTGGGTCTCATCTGAGACGTCGCAGGCAATCGCGTGCACATCGGGAAGCTCCTGCGCAAGGCGATTGATGAGCTCCGCGGAACGGGCGAGCGCGATGACGCGAAATCCGCCGGAAGAGAAGCGCTTGACGATGGCAGCTCCCGTGCCCGGCCCGACTCCCGTCACGATCGCTATTGGTTTCTCTGTCATTTTTTACGCTTCCTTTGAGCTACCGTCCGGCCGCCCTCAGATGAATTCGCCGGCCTGCGCCGATCGTTGGCAGGGTGACCTCCCTACGGTATGGTTCTTTGCAGCGCATCGGCCTTATGGTCTTTGGCTAGGCTTTCGAATCCGGCGGCCCGCGGTCTTGCGTCCAGCATCTAGGATGCGCTCCGAAAGTTTCCCCGCGCCGACAGCACGCGACAGCACGATCGATCCCACCATCGCTGCGACAATGCCTGTCGCGGTTTGGCGAGCCTGTCGAGGCGGCTCACCGGAAAGGAGCTCGACAAAGACATCGATCATCTGCTCCAGCTTGGAAGCCAGGGCCCGCTGTTCGCTGGGGCTCGATCGAGCGACATCGGCGGCCAGAGCCGCAAGTGCGCATCCCTGTTCAGGATTGTCGCGATGCCGGGGACTAAGATAATCGGCGACCAACGCTTCGATGCGCTCCCGGTCGCTCTTCCCGCTCGCGAGTGTTCTCAATCGCTCAGTCGTTTGGTCCATTGCGAAAGCGATCGCCTCACCAACAAGCGCGGCGCGCGAATCGAAGTGGTAATAGAAACCCCCGTGCGTCAGACCCGCGAGCTTCATCAAGTCGACGACGCTGACCCCTTTGGCGCCGTTTCGGCGTAGGCCATAAGAAGCAGCTTCAACGATGCGGCTGCGGGTTTGACGTCTGTGCTGTTCTACGTATCGCATCGGCACTCCATGCAAGGTCCTAAAGGTGGCCGGCTGTATCAAGCCGTCCCATCGGCCGCGGAGCGATTCTGAAAGCGCGCTTCCGTGTTGGCAATGGCAACATTTCACCGCGTTGCTGGGCGATTTAAGCGGCCGGATCAGGATCCGTGGAATGCCGGGTGACTACTCACCGAGCGAGACTGCAGGGCGGCGACCAACCATCCTCGCCAGCGAACGCCTTTTGGCTCTACTCGCCAACGTCAGCCCGAATGACGTCGCCGAATCTTTGCCAGGCGCGGCCTTTGAACTGCATTAGCTGAAGACTCGTGACCGGAGAGTAATTCGTTGGGCTTGTGTTTACTTTGATGCCCGGTATCGCGGTTTCGAAGGAGACCTCCTTCAGGTTCGCGGCCTGCCTCATGACATTCTCTCTCGTGAGATCATCGCCACATTGTTTCAGAAGCTGCACCGTGACCTGTCCGGTCATATAGCCAAACTGGTAGTTCACGTCGACCTTGTTCGCATCCGGCAGCCACTTCGAGAGAAAAGCAAGGTAGTTCTTCATAGCAGGATCGTTTGCCCACTCCGGGTCCGCCGTGTCCATCAGGATGGTTCCAGATATGACGCCTTGGGCGTTCTCCAGACCTGCGGGCACAATGGTCGAATTCAATGAGGCCGATACTGATGGAATGAAGTGGAGCGGTGACCACCCGATCTCAGCTACTCTCTTTATGCTCTGCGCGGCAAACTTTGGGATAGCAAAGCTGAAGAGGGTGTTAGCTCCGGAATCTTTGAGTTGAGAAATCTGGGACTCGATCGTTGGTTGAGTCACTTCGTACGACAACTCCGCAACAATCGTGCCAGCTCTATCGCCCAAGCCTTCCTTCAGACCTCTGAGAAGCTCTTTTCCAAAGTCATCATTTTGATAAAGAACCGCGATCTTATCGCCGGGCCTTGTCTTAAGAAGATAGCTCGCATAGATGCGGCCCTCGCTGACATACCCGACGCCAATCGGCCCCATAGTCCAAGGAAAGTGTTTGGGGTCGCTCCACTTGCTGGCGTTAGAGGCCGGAAATAAATGCGGAACATACTTTGTGTTCAGATATTTTTGAATTGCTGAATTTGTAGGCGTGCCCATAGGGCTTAATATAAAAAGCACTTCATCGCTTTCGACGAGACGCCTCACCTGTTCGACGGTCTTTGGCGGGCTGTATCCGTCGTCGTAACTGACGAAGTTGATCTTCCTTCCGTTGATGCCGCCTGTCTCGTTGACCATGCGGAAGTACGCGGCCTCGGCTTTGCCAATATTCGAGTAGGACGAGGCTGGCCCGCTGTATGGCATGGTGTTGCCAATTTTGATCTCGGTGTCGGTCGCTCCCGGACCATAATTCTTTTGGGCGAGAGCGCCTTGAGCTGATGGCACCAAGAGCATTGCTGCAAGCAGGCATGCGCGAGCGTTCATATCGTTTCCCCACTATGATGTTCGTCCCACGCACGCTGAGCCGGGCGCGGTCCTTTTCTTTCAACCATAGAGTTCGTTTTCAGAACGAGTCAAGGGACGGAGTATCGCCACACGAGGCGCGCTCCGGCTCTTCGATGTACACGTTTCAGTATCAAATCGGAACGTGATGGCGTCGTGCCGTGACTCCCGGGCGTTTCGAGCGCATCTAGGCGTTACCTGACGGCGAAACGGGCGGAGCCGGTGGTCCCTTATGCAGGTCAACCTAGGTGGCCCGACTGGAAGGCATCGGGCAGGCCCTCGAACTCGTTCCAATGAGTCCGAAAGCGCACAACGACGCCCCGTATTGTTGCGATGGCGGGGCTCGCCAATGGTGTCCAATCGTTTCGCGTCCGGCTACCCTTGCGTTTACTTCAGCCCGGCCCGTGACGGATTGGTCGATGGCCAAAGCGATGGCTTCAATGACACTTAAAGCGTCACGTGACACTTAAAGTCGGGTCGACCCTGCCAGGCGTCAGATCAGCCGTCGGTGCTAAAGCTATCGCACGGCTTCAGACGCAGGCCATCGGAAGTATTTTTGACAATCCGCCTTCGCATCTGCTGCCCTCGGTCTTCCGGCTAAGGCATCCTAAGCCTCGAAAGGCGCATATCACCGGAAGCCGAGAGGGGTGGACAGAGAAGCTCAGGAAGGCAGCACCGACGTCAGACCACCATCGACGGCGAGGATCTGACCGGTGATGTGTTTGCCGGCGTCGCTGGCGAAGAGAACCGCGGCGCCTTTCAGATCGTCCTCGTCACCGATGCGGCGCAGCGGAGCGCCGGCGGCGAGCTTTTCGACACCGACAGTTTCGATTGTGCCCTTCGTCATCCTTGACGGGAAAAAGCCGGGCGCGAGAGCATTGGCCGTAATGCCGTAGCGCCCCCAACTACCCGCCAAGGCCCGCGTGAAATTGACCACCGCGCCCTTGCTCGTGTTGTAGGCGATCATCTGCGTATCCCCCGAACTTCCGAATAGGCCCGCGATCGAAGCAAGGTTGATAATGCGGCCATACTTGTTAGGAATCATCGAGTGCTTCGCCACCCCCTGGCTGAGTAGGAACAGTGAGCGGATGTTCAGATTCATGACCTTGTCCCACGCCTCGATCGGGTGATCCTCCGTAGGCGCCCCCCAGTTTGCGCCCGCGTTGTTCACCAGAATGTCCACCCGGCCGAGCTTCTTGATCGCTTCATCGGTGAGCCGCTTGACGTCTTCGTCCCTGGAATTATCCGCTACGATCCAGTGCGCGTCGATACCCAGGCCGGCGAGGTGGATCTGTGCCTTCTCCAAATCTGGCGCCTTGCGGGAGGAAATCACGATCCGCGCTCCTTGCTCACCTAGTGCCTCGGCGATCTGCAGCCCAAGGCCACGAGAGCCGCCTGTGACAAGAGCGTTCTTGCCGGTTAGATCGAATGCCTTCTTGATGCTTCCCATATTCAAATCCTCTTTTGCGCGAGGTTGTCCCGCACGGTTGGCGGCATTCCACGGAATCTCTCTTCTCGCGCGATACTGCCGAGCGACATTCCAGGGAAACATTGAAGGGCTTGCCCCATGCATTCGACGCTGAAAACGAGTTCCCTGACCTCCGCGGTGTAATCGCTCGTAGCTTTGTCATCGATCTCGGTGACTTTCAACGCGGACTCCTTCGGTCCCCGACGGCTATGGGGCGCGCACCTGGCGACCAGAGTTGCAATCGCCATTGGGCGGCCCAACTGCTCGCCGTGAGCGACGACTTCCTGAACAAACCCGATTTTCTGCGCTCGGGTCGCATTGACTTCTTCGAAACAGAACAAAAGATATGTCGCATCTGCCAAGCCGGCCCGGCGCATGATTGGCCGCCGGCGCGTCACATTGCGCAATGTTCGCGCCGGTCGTGGTATCGAGCGCGTTTTCGAGTGCCGGCTCTTGTCCTGTATGCACGAGGTCCGAGATCTCGATCCCGTGACTCCGCAGGGGCCTCAAGTCAGTCGCTCGGAAGATTTGTGAAATCCGGCTTGCGCCGCTCGGCAAAGGCCGCGAAGGCCTCGCGCGCTTCGCCGCTCCGCAATCGCTCGGCAAAGAGCTCGATCTCCCGACTCATTTGCGCCCCGATCTTGTCCGTTTCGCGCATCAGCGCCTTGGTGTGACTGAGAGCGCCCGCGGGCCGCTTGGTCAGGCTTTCGGCGGCCTGCCAGGCCCTGGCGCGCAAATCCGCGGCCGGCACCACGGCGTTTGCCAGACCGCAGGCGACTGCGGCCGCCGCATCAAGCGGCTCTCCCAACGCAAACATGGCGTATGCGCGGACATGCCCGACACGGGCGGGCAGCAGCCAAGTCGAAGCCGCCTCCGGAACCAGCGCCAGGTTTACGAACGGCGTCATTAGCTTTGCCGTCTCGGCAAGAAATACGAGGTCACAATGCAGCAACATCGTGGTGCCGATGCCTACCGCGTTTCCCTGCACCGCGGCGATGAGGGGTCGAGTGGCCTTGCCAAGATTGAGGACGAATCGGAATGCTTGGCTCTCTCCTGAATGGCTTGCATCGGCTTGGGCGCTGAAATCGGCAATATCGTTTCCGGAAGTGAAACTGTCGCCATCTCCCTGGAATAAAACGACCCGTATCGCCGGATCGCTCTCCGCGCGCTCTAACCCATCCGACAAGGCCCTGTACATATCGTTGGTAAGCGCGTTCTTCTTTTCGACACGGGCCAGGGTCATCGTCATGATGCCTGCCGCTATTTCGGTTTTCACATGCTGGGTCATAAATCGTTCTCTAATCAGGTGCCGTGGAATTCCGGCTTGCTGCTGCCAGGCGGTCGTTTCATCTCGAACATGTTCTCCGTCTTGACCTCGAGGTAATCTCCACCCCGGCCGGCGCGCAGTATGGGGCGCGCAAGTGCGGTGTTGTACACGCCGTCCTCGATCAAAGACTTGTCGATGTACACTGCGACCACCTCCCCGAGCACGAACCACCCGTCGACTTTCTGACCACGCGCATTCGTCAACTGAGAGACCTCGGTGACCTTACATTCCATAGCGGCCCTGCTCTCGCCGACCCGCGGCACTGCCACATGCCGCCCGGGTATTGGCGTCAGACCTGCCGTTTCGAACTCACTCACTCCGTGATCGAGGGGCGCGGCCGTCGCGTTCATGCGATCGCCCAAATCCATCGTCACCAGATTCCAGACGAATTCGCGGGTCTCGCTGACGTTCTTAACGGTGTCCTTCCACGAAATTGAGGAGAACCCGATTATCGGTGGGTCGTAAAGGAACGCGTTGAAGAAGCTATATGGAGCAAGGTTCAGTTGACCAGCCGCATTGCGCGAAGAAATCCAACCAATCGGACGCGGTGCGACAATCGCGTTGAACGGATTGTATCGGAGTCCGTGGCCCTTCGACGGCTCGTAGTAGTGGAACTCAGTCAGATCCATAAACTCCCCCTCCCCTAAACTGCTGAAGGCCATTCCGTCGCTGGCCGATCGAGCTTCGCAATAACAGTGGCCGCACGCGCGACCGTGCGCGGGCATGGCCCCTATCAGAACTTCCGACTACGCGATCGCCCGGGCGGCGGCCGGCCTTTGCTCGGAAGCGTCCAGAAATCCCGTCAGGCGCTGACGGATGATTCGTTCGGCGTCCGCCATGATACGATCAACCAGTTCCTTGACAGTCGGGATGTCGTGGATGAGCCCTGCGACCATGCCGCAACTAAAGGCGCCAGCATCCATATCGCCGTCGATCATTACTTTGGGATAAACGCCCGCCACTTGATCGATGATGTCCTCGATCTTGAGCTGATTCCCCTTCTCCCGTTCGATTTCTAGAAGCTGCTCGACGCCTTTGTTGTTCAATACCCGTTCGGTGTTGCGGAGCGCGCGCATAACCAAGCGGGTGTCGAGTTCCGATGCTTTGACGAGCGCATCCTTGACGTTCTGGTGTACCGGAGCTTCCTTGGTGGCAATGAAGCGTGTGCCCATGTTCATTCCCGCGGCGCCCATCGCCAGCGCCGCGACCAAGCTGCGCGCGTCCGCCATACCGCCGGAGGCGACAAACGGGATCTTCAGTTCCTCGGCGGCGCGCGGCAACAGGATCATGTTTGGCATGTCATCCTCGCCCGGATGGCCGCCGCACTCAAAACCGTCGACGCTGACCGCATCGCAGCCGATCTGCTCGGCCTTCAGCGAATGCCGGACCGACGTGCATTTGTGAATCACCTTGATGCCACCTGCCTTCAGGGCCGGCATGTATTGTTCGGGGCTGCGCCCGGCGGTTTCGACGATCCTGATGCCGCCTTCTTTGATGGCTGCAATGTATTCCGGATAAGGAGGTGCGCTGAAAGTCGGCAGAAAGGTAAGATTCACCCCGAATGGCTTGTCCGTCATGTCCCGGCAGCGCGCGATCTCCTTGGCCAATAGCTCCGGCGTCCGTTGCGTCAGGCCTGTGATGAGTCCGAGCCCGCCGGCATTTGACACTGCGGCGGCGAGTTCGGCAAACCCCACGTAGTGCATTCCACCCTGAATGATCGGATGTTCGATGCCGAACATCTCCGTAATTGCAGTCTTCACGTGTGCCTCCAGTCGGTTAGAAATGTATGGCCTTACTGGCCCCGTTGTTTGTCAGTGGACAATTTCGAGCAGGCCTGCGGCACCCATACCGCCGCCGATACACATGGTAACAACAGCATACTTGGCTTGGCGCCGACGGCCTTCGATCAGGGCGTGGCCGGTTACTCGCGCTCCGGTCATCCCGTAGGGATGACCGACTGCGATCGATCCACCATTGACATTGAGCTTCGCCGGATCAATCCCGAGCTTGTCGCGGCAATAGATCACCTGCACCGCGAAGGCTTCGTTCAATTCCCAGAGATCGATATCGTCGATCTTAAGCCCATGACGCTTGAGGAGCCGGGGCACCGCATAGACCGGCCCGATGCCCATCTCGTCCGGCTCGCAGCCTGCCGCGACAAAACCGCGGAAGATGCCGAGTGGCTTTAGTCCCTTCTGCGCGGCCAGCTTGTCGCTCATGATGACGGCGGCGCTGGCGCCATCCGAGAGCTGGCTTGCGTTGCCGCCCGTAACACTGAAGCCAGGTCCCTTTGCCGGCTTGAGGCTGGCAAGACCCTCGGCGGTGGTATCGGGACGGGGCCCTTCGTCAGCTGACAGCGTTATCTGCTGATAGGATACGGCACCGCTCGCCTTATCCGTGACCGCCATGGTGGTTTTGATAGGGGCGAGCTCGTCGTTGAACCGACCGCCCTGTTGGGCAGCTGCCGTCCGGCGCTGACTCTCGAGGCTGTACTCGTCCTGACGTTCACGCGAGATGTCGTAGCGTTTAGCGACGACCTCGGCGGTATCAAGCATCGCGATATAGGCATCTCCCTTTATCGCGAGCAGTTCCGGATCGACTGCATGAAAACTGTTGAATTGCGTGTTCTGGACCAGGCTGATCGATTCGCCGCCGCCGCCGATGGCAATCTCCACACCGTCGAAGATAACCGAACGCGCGGCCAGCGCGATCGCCTGAAGGCCGGAGGCGCATTGGCGGTCGATGGTTGTTCCCGCGACGCTGACGGGAAGTCCGGCACGCAGCAGCGCTTTGCGGGCGATGTTAGTGCCCGTGGTGCCCTGCTGCATCGCGCAGCCCATCACCACGTCCTCGACCTCGGCTGCTTCGACCCCGGCACGCGACACCGCCGCGGAAATCGCATGCCCCAACAAGGTCGCACCCTCGGTGTGGTTGAGCGCGCCCTTATAGGCCTTGCCGATCGGAGTACGGGCGGTGGAGACAATCACGGCTTCCGTCATTACTTACCTCTGGTTGGATGCGCCAATCTGACGATTGAACAGGAGTGCGGTTCAACTCTGCTGCGCGTACCGCATCAGATGATAGGTCGGATCGCCAAACTGGACGTTGATAGAGCTGATCCGCTTGAAGTAGTGGCCGACGTTCAATTCATCGCTCATACCCATGCCGCCGTGGAGCTGCACCGCCTGCTCGGCGATGAAACGCGCGGCGTAGCCGACCTTCGACTTGGCGCCAGAGGCCAGTTTCGATCCGTTGGGTTCCCGGGCGGCGAGGCTGAGGTTCAAATGCTGCATGAGCGAGACCGCCTCTTCGAGCGCGATGAACATGTCGACCATACGATGCTGCAGCACCTGAAAGGTCCCGAGCGCGACACCGAACTGCTTGCGGGTCTTGCTGTATTCCAGCGTCGCCGAGTTGAGCACCGACATTGCCCCAACAGCTTCGGCGCAGAGCGCCGCGATCGCACGGTTGCGGCACGCCTCGAGAGCCACGACGCCATCACCTTCGCCGCCAAGCAGCTGGTTGGCCGGGACCTCGACATTCATAAGCGCGAGCTCGGCGGCGCGCCGCCCGTCGAGGGTCTTGAAGCTTTGCACATGGAGATTGGCCGAATGACGATCGACGATGAAGAGACTCACGCCATGCCGGTCCCGAGAGTCACCCGACGTACGTGCTGATACGATCAGCTTGTCGGCCCACGGCGCCCCAACGACCGCGGCCTTCGTTCCGCTCAGGATAAAATTGTCGCCTTGACGCCGGGCTGTCGTAGTGACGTTGTTAAAATCGTACCGTGATCGCCCTTCCGACCAAGCCAGCGCCCATATCGCCTCGCCTTCCATGATGCTCGGCAGGAGCGCCTCGCGTTGCTCGGAGGAGGCAACATCCTCAATCAGACCGCCTGCGAGGACCACTGTCTCGAAATACGGTTCGACGACGAGGCTGCGGCCGAACTCTTGCATCACGATCATCGTCGCAAGCGGGCCGCCACCCAGACCGCCCGAGCTTTCCTGGAACGGGGCCGCGCAGAGCCCTAGTTCGGCGAAGGCTTCCCAGTGCTTACGGCTCCAGCCTTCATCGGTCGAGACTATCTTGCGGCGTTCGTCGAAACCGTATTGCTCGCGCAAGAAACGTTGAATGCTGGAGCGCAGCAATTCCTGTTCTTCGGTGAATTGAATATCCATCGGATGCCTCTTGCGATGTGATCAGAGACCCAGGACCGCTTTCGCGATGATGTTGCGCTGAATCTCGTTCGATCCGCCATAGATGCTGAGCTTACGGGAGTTCAGATACTTCTCGGTGGCGGTGTGCCCGTAATCGGGTCCAGGCATGAAGTGGTTGGCGCTCACCGGATGCTCGCGAATGGCCAAGCCGTAATTGCCGACCGCCTGGTGCGTAAGGTCCGTGATGCGTTGGAATATCTCGGTCCCTCGGATCTTGAACAGCGACGCCGCCGGACCCGGATCGATGCCGCGGGACATTTGCGCGATGATCCGCAGTTCGGTCGCTTCCAGCGCGAGCACGTCTAGCTCGACCCGCGCGATGTCCTTGATGAATTCTCCGTAGGACGGGTCGTCCTCGCTGATTTCGGTCCGAACGATCTGCGCCAGGCGCTGCAGGTAGCGGGTCGAACGACCAATTCCCGCCATGCTGGTGCGCTCGTTGCCGAGCAGAAATTTGGCGTAGGTCCACCCCTTGTTTTCCTCGCCGATCAGGTTCTCCACCGGCACGCGCACGTCCTCCAGGAAGACGTCGTTTACCTCGTGCGATCCGTCGATGGTGATGATCGGGCGGACGGTGACCCCCGGCGATTTCATGTCAATCAACAGGAAGGAGATGCCTGCCTGTGGCTTTGCCGAAGGATCTGTTCGCACCAGACAGAAGATCCAGTCCGCATGTTGCGCCAGGGTCGTCCAGGTCTTGTGGCCGTTGACGACGTAGTGGTCGCCGTCCCGCACGGCCTTGGTGCGGACCGAGGCCAGGTCGGACCCGGAGCCCGGCTCCGAATAGCCTTGGCACCACCAATCGTCGCCAGAGAGAATTCGCGGCAGAAACTTCTTTTTCTGCGCCTCGCTGCCGAAGGTGTAGATGACCGGGCCGACCATCGTGACGCTGAAAGCGAGGGGCGGTAGTGTTCCGGCCCGCGACGTCTCCTGCTCAAAGATGAAGCGCTGCGTGACCGACCAGCCTGGGCCGCCGTAGTCCTTGGGCCAGAGCGGCGCGATCCAGCCCTTCTTGTGCAGGATACGGTGCCAGAGCAGCGACTGCTCCTTGGTCAAATCGGTCTCGGGATTCGGTACCCGCATTTCCTGCGGGTAGTTCTCCGCAATGAAAGCCCGCACCTCGTCACGAAATGCCGCGTCCTGGTCCGAAAGATTGAGCTCCATCGCAACGGACTCCGCTACCATTTCTCGCCGAAGGGGCGAATCTCCAGCTCAAAAGTCCAGGCGCTTTTGGGCTGCTGGTAAAGCATCCAATAGGATTCCGCGACCGAGGACGGCGGCATCAACGCATCGGGGTCGTCAAGCGCGGTCGGGCCGAGCGCCTCGATTCGCCGCTGGCGTACCCATTCGGTGTCGACGCCGGCATCAATGATGAGATGCGCCACGTGAATGTTCTTAGGACCCAACTCGCGTGCGGTCGCCTGCGCTACTGCCCGCAGTCCAAATTTCGCGCTGGCGAAGGCCGAATAGCCCGCTCCACCTCGCAGGCTCGCGGTCGCGCCAGTGAAGAAGATGTTGCCTTTTCCGCGGGGCAACATCAGCCGCGCGGCTTCGCGGCCAGCTAAAAAGCCGGAATAGCAGGCCATCTCCCAAACCTTGCGGAATACGCGCTCGGTGGTCTCGAGGATCGGAAAATTGACGTTGGCGCCGATGTTGAAGATGCAAACCTCGAGCGGCGCGTGCTTGTCTGCATCGCTCAAGAAGGAGACGATCTCTTCCTCTTTACGGGCATCAAGCGAACGCGCGTGAATTTCGCCACCAGATTTTTCGATTTCCTTCACGAGCGGCTCAAGCTTGGCGCCGTTACGGCGACCTGCGAACACCGTGAAGCCCTCGGAGGCGAACTTCTTGGCGATCTCGCCACCGATAAAGTCGCCGGCACCGATTACGGCTACTGTTGCGTTTCTCTTTTGCAAAGACCTTCTCCCACTCTAGTAAAGTTGCTTTCTGTTGGAATTAACTACCTACGCAGCAGATCAGCATAGCGACTGGGTTGCGGGATCGGCTTGGGCGGCTGCGTGTCTCTTAGATGGCTGTAGGCCGATGTCATGCATCGTGCCTATTTGTCGGTTCTTACCGCCGTTGCGTGATGCGCGCACCGCCGTCGGTCTCGAAACTCTTGACATAAAGAACAGTCCGCGGGCCCGGCTATGATCGCGAATATCGTCCAGCTCGCCTGCGGACGACTGGCCATTGGGGACGACCGCCCAGGCGCTGACTCGAGTTGTGGCGAGGAACGCGGTGGCGAGCGCTGTACAGGTTTTGCTGATGATGATCATCCGATCGCCCGCTCCGGTTCTAGGCGAGGAGAGGACGGCGGCGATTTCTCTAATTGCCGCAGATCCCGAGAGCTCCACACACCCGCCGTGATCGAAAAGCGCAATCCACTCAGGGCACTAGCAACCCGTCGCACCGTTGCGTCGTGAATGCGGCGGGGCACTCCGGCAGTAGTCTCGCCGAGATTAATCGTCTCTGAAAGCTTTGCCACGGCCGACCTCCCGATCAAGCATGCCCATTTTCTGCATCGCGGCACATCTGACCGCAGTCATACCGTTCTTTTTTGGAACGCGTCAATCACTAAATCATAGATCCGTTTTTGATGAGGTGCATGAAAGGGCAATCTAGCTGCCAGTTTGATCGGGGCTCTGTTGCCCACCCCCCGTTTACAAGAGGCCAGTTCGCCAGTACGGTCTAAGTTTTGAAATAGAACGATGTGTGAGCCGCGGAATGGCACGGCGCAGCGGGGTGGCGATACTTGCAGGCGCAGCCGATGCTATCGGAGCAGCGGTCGCCAAGCGTTTTGCGAAGGGCGGCTATACAATTTGCATCTGCAGGCGTGATGCATCGAAGTCGCAGGCGCTCGTGGGCGAGCTGAGGGCTGGCGGACAGAACATTCATGCCTTTAGTGTCGACCTCCGCCAGGAAGCAGAAGTGCAAGACATATTCGCGCGGATCGAGAAGGAGTTCGGCCCAATCGACGTCTGTCTCTTCAACGCGGGATCTAACGTCAACAAGCCATTACTTGAGACAACCGAGAAGCTATTCTTGAATGCTTGGGAATTGGCCTGCTACCGCGGTTTCCTTGTCGGACGTGAGGCCGCCCGCGTCATGCTTCGGCGCAAACGTGGCACCATCTTTTTTACGGGTGGAACGGCCAGCGTCCGCGGCGGCTATGGGTTTGCGGCGAGTTCGTCAGCCAAGTTCGGACTTCGAGGAGTGGCGCAGGCAATGTCGCGCGAGTTGGGACCAAAGAACATTCACGTCGTGCATCTCGTAATCGATGCCAATGTCGAGGACGAGGCGATTCACCAGCGCATTACGGCGGCGAAGGGCATCGATGCAACCGAAATTGCCCCAGATAGCCGGACCAAAACGTCTTCTATCGCCGAGGCTTGTTGGTTTACCCACCAGCAAAGCAGGGATGGCTGGACCCACGAGCTAGATCTCCGTCCGCCCGCGAAGAAGTGGTAACATGGAGGCGAGGCAGCCTAACCGTTTGCGGTATTGGGAAAGCCGCGTCTTTCGTCTGCATCGGGCTATGCACGAGATGGGTTTTGTCCACAAGCAAGGCCAGTCGGGCCGCGGACGGTGCGAGACCAAAGCTGTTGAATACTCCGGCCTCAATCCGCGTCAGAAGATCACGCTACTTTAGGAGGGCGGCCTTGTCCATCGGCGAGAGCGCCGCGATACGCGCCTATTTGTCGCGAATAAATTCGATGACGCGATGCTCGCTACCTTGCTCCGGGCGGGGCACTGTTTTCGGAATTGCCCAGTGTTGATGTCGCGCCCGCCGACGGCCGGCACTTCTGGTTGGCGGGTCGATCACGACCGCGCCAATAGAAACCGACCGCCGCTCGATCAAAGGATTGAAGGATAGGGATAAGCCGCTACGCGCATGCTGCGCCGCCAATCCCGGACAGCCGCCATTATGCGGTCTTGGGAACAGGTTGCCTGATCTGTTCGACGATCGACTCCTCGACGTCGCGGAGTTGGTCCTTGCCGAAGAACATTTCCTTGCCAACGAAGAAAGTTGGTGAGCCGAATGCTCCGCGGTTAACCGCGTCGGTGGTCCGATGGATTAACCCCTTCTTGACGTCATCCTGCTGCGCACGCGCAATCAGCCGATCAATATCAATGCCTGAGGAGATGAATGCGGTCCGGAAGATTTCGAGGTCGTCCATCTTCTTCGGCTCTTCCCACATGTGGTGGTACGCGGCGCGGAAATACGGCTCGAACATGCCTTCGAATTGGGCGGCGACGGCGCCGCGCATCAACATCAGCGTATTGACCGGAAAGAACGGATTCTGGCGGAATTTAGTGATGTTGTGGCGTCGGACGAACCGCTGTGTCTCAAGTGCTTGGTATTCCGGCTTGTTTTTGATTCCGCGAAGCGAGTCGAACGGCGACATATTGCCCGTAGCCTTGTAGATGCCGCCAAGAAGTACGGGAACGTATTCGAATTTCACTCCGGTTCGCCGTTCAATCCCGGGAATAGCGAATTCCGCCAGATAAGCGTTCGGGCTGCCGAAATCGAACTGGAATTCAACTTTCAGGGACATGGGGGCTCCTCCGGCGAGTGCATTGAATGTCTTGAATAGCCGAAGGTCCGACTATTACTCATTCTTACAGTTCCAAAAATGAACTGTCAATCAATCCTGATTTCTGCTGGTTTCACTTGTCTCTAGGGGATTGTTTGGAGCTGAGTACCTATCTAGAATGACAGAACCTGAGTTCCCCTGGACGAATCGAGATGCTCAGGTCGTGGATTGATTGGAGAATGGGAATGCGATGGGATGCCCTTGAAGAAGAGCCGTGTTCAATGGCCCGAACGATCGGGGTTATCGGCGACCGTTGGACCCTACTGATCCTGCGCGAATGCTTTCTGCGCACGCGCCGCTTTGAGGGATTTCAGTCCGCGCTTGGGATCACTCGCCATCTGCTCGCGGAACGGTTGAAGAAACTGGTCCGGCAAGGCGTGCTGCGTCGCATTCCGTATCAGGAGTCGCCCAAACGGCATGAATACATTCTCACTCAAAAAGGGCTCGATCTCTATCCCATCATGATGGCGATCGTGCACTGGGGTGACACGCATATGGTCGACACACGCGGGCGGCCGCTGCTCCATGAGCACCGCAAATGTGGCAAGAACTTCGATCCGGTAATGGTGTGCTCCGAATGCGGTGAGCCGCTTTTAGCCAAGGAGGTTCACACCCACCCTGGACCCGGTGCCCAAGGGAGCCTAGCGACGAGGGGCTTAGAAGCTCGGAAAGCAAAAAAGAGCCGCGAAGCCGCCTAAGGCGGGCACGCGTGCATGAGGCCTCGTTGCAGCGATGGCTGCCGCCGTTATCGGACACGCAATGGCGGCATGGGCCAAAATGATGAACGCCCTTAGACTCGGACGACATCTTGACTTGCTTCTTCACGATAGAGACGTCCGACCTGTTCGGAGCGATGTCTCAGCACAGCACGCTGATTTACATAGGCCTTGTCGGTGATTTCTCCTGCGGCCAATGAAGGCGGATCCTTCAGCAAGGAGAACGAGCGGATCCTTTCGCTGCTTCCAACGGTTTCATTGTATTCTCTTAAACAGTCCCTCAGAAATTGGATTACGAGCGAGTCGCGGATCATATCCGCCCCTGGCGCGTTCGAAATCCGCGCCGCCCCGGTAGGGTTCAACCAGCAGAGCAGCGCACACGATTCACGGTTTTCTCCCGAAACGACAATATCCAACAGCACTCCACGTGTGGCTGCCAAGATCGCCGCGCGCATATTCCCACTCGACACCCAGGTGCCGTTCGCGAGCTTGAAGTTCTCGGAAATTCTGCCGGTAAAGCGCAATCCAAGCTCCGGTTTCTGAGCATCCAGAAACGATACCGTATCGCCGATCCGATAGAAGCCTTCTTCATCGAAGGCCCGTTCCGTCACATCCGGCCTTCCGAGGTAACCCGGCGTAACGTTGGGTCCCTTGACCCTCGCTTCGTAGGTGTCGGAAACAGGAACGAGCTTTAGCTTAAGACCCGGCGCCGGAAGACCGATCTCTCCCGGCTGGTCCGTCGCCCAATGGGTCACACTGATAGTCGGGGCCGTTTCGGTAGTGCCGTAGCCCGACATGACGGGAATTCGCCGCCCGGTGATCGAGGATGTAAACCGATAGAGTTTCTCAAGCGTGTCCTGCGATATTGCAGCCCCGGCATAACTCAACCTGTCGATTCGCCTGAATACACTGGCGCCAAGATCGACGTCGTTTTCGATTGCGTCACATAGGAGATTGTAGCCGGCAGGTACGTTGAACATGGCGGTTGGCGAAATCTCCTTGAGATTCGCGACCGTCTTGTGGAAGAGCTGAGGAAGCGGCCGGCCATCGTCGATGTAGAGAGTCCCGCCATTCTTGAGAATGCTGTGAAGGATCACGTTACTGCCCATTGTATGGTGCCAAGGCAGCCACTCAACCTGCACCGGCGCGTCCGGAGGAGACACGAGCAGACTCCCCATTTGCAACGAGGTGGCCATCATGCGGTGGGTGTTCAGCACGCCCTTGGGAAAACCTGTCGACCCGGATGTGAAGAGAATCTTTGTGACGGAATCGCAAGAAACTGCCCGTGAAGCATCCGCAAAACCTTCGTTGCCGGATCGAGACGTCAGCGCCTTGAACGGCACTGTGTCCGGCGCCTCATCGACACTGATCCAGGTGGCGGCTGCGAGTTCGGGAATCGAGCGCCCCGCCGAAAACTCGCGTCCGCTCTGGACGAAAACGAACCTTGGGCGTAACACGTCCGCTATGTCCTTGAGGCGGGCCAGGCCTCCGGGCATCAGCGTGTAGTTTGGCGATATCGGCGCCAGGACTACCCCCATCGACATCGCAGCAAACGAGATCACGGCGTTCTCGATGGAGTTTCCTGAAAGTATCGCCAGCCTGTCACCGGCCTTAGCACCCATATCGATCAGGCTTTGGCCGACCGCCTGAACCTGCATCCATGCTTCGCTGTAGGTGATCTCATTCCAACCCGCCTGGGCATTGCGCTGCGCAAGAAATATCCTGTCGGGAACGGAGTTTGCCCAGCTCGGAAGAAAATCCGTGATGCGCCAATCGCACTCCCCAAGCTCAAGGGGCGAGCTCAATATCAGCGTGCCGTCGGGACGACGCTCCACGGCAAGCTCCCTCGGCGCAAAGGTCAGTGGCTTGGTTGACATCGAAACAATCTCCTAAATGGCTGTGATGATCGGGAAGCGCGGGAAGCGCGATTTGTCTCTTAGCCGTCTCTGCTGGACCTACCCGCTGGACAGCGCGGAGGGATCAATCGAGCTTGCGGCCCAGACCAGCCGGCAGTTGGAAATCGACCGGCGAACTGCGGCGCTCGTCGCTTCGCCCAGGTGATTTCACTCGGACTTGGCGTCCAGCACTTCCCCGAAGCCTTCCCAACTTGTGCCCGTCCAGCGCTGTAGTCGCATCTGTGTCCAGATCATGTTCAACGTGTCGGTCGTGTTGACCTTGATGCCGGGCAGCACAGTAGGTACGACAAAATCCCTGAGGTTCTTGGCCTGCGCAAGAATGTTCTTGCGCGATAGATCGTTGCCGCATTGCTTTAGAATCTGCTCGAGCAGGATGCCTTGCTGATAGCCGGTCAGATAACTGCCATTGGTGATATCGACGCCGGGCAAATACTTTTCCAGGAAGGACCGGTAGCTCTGCATGCCCGGGTCATCATTCCATGTCGAATCCAGAATATCCTTGTTGGTGGTACCGACGATCACGCCAACAGATTTGTCGAGACCCGCGGGCGCAAGCGTGCCTCCGACAGAGCCCGACGGAAAATTGATGATTACAGTTGTCTTCCAGCCGATTACCGAGGCTTGACGTATCGCCTGAGCGGCGAACTTCGGCGTGCCGGCGATCACAAGAGCGTCAGCACCAGAGCTCCTCAGATTGACCACCTGCGAATCGACCGTCGGCTCGGTGACTTCATATGAAGCGGTCACGACCTTTCGGTCAAAATCCTTTCCGAGGAACGCCTTGAAGGCGCTCACATAATCTTTGCCTAGATCGTCGTTCTGATAGAGGATGGCATACTTGGCGCTTGGTAGCGTCTTGGCTAGAAATTTGGCGTAGATCTTTCCCTCAGTGTCGTAACTGACAAGACCAGTCGTGGTCATCGGGTAATTGGCCACGTCGGTGAACTTGGACGACCCGCTGACGATCGCGATGCTAGGCACGCCTTTCGACCTCAGGTATTTTGTCGTAGCCGAGATGCCGGGAGTGCCGAGCTGGCCGAACATGAACGACACTTCATCGCTCTCAACGAGTCTGCGAATGTGCTCCACGGCTTTGGGAGGGCTGTAGGCGTCGTCATATGCGAGGTAGTTGATCTTGCGCCCGTTTATGCCGCCCCGATCGTTGATCGACTGAACATAGGCGATAACGCCCTTGCCAACGAGACCGATAGATGATGCCGGTCCGCTGAAGGGAAAGACACCGCCGATCTTGATCTCCGTCGCTGAAACTCCGGGCTCGTCAGCCGCGAAAGCAGGCCCGCTCAGCAGTAAAGCCAGAGCCGCCACAGTCTTCAATTTCACGAGCATTGCGCATCCTCCCGGCGCGCATCCTCTGAGGGTACGTCGCCGCAGCAATCTTACCGTTCCGTTTTAGAACTAGTCAAGCTCGAGGTGATCGTCCGGCGGAAGCATCGCCCGGATACGAGCCGAGGACTTAAGAGTCCAATTTGTCCATGGAATCGGGTCCACTCACCTTCATCCTCAAGGTACGCGCGCTCAGCTTGCAGAACGCGCGCGGGGTGGGAGACCGCTTCGCGAACCGAGCGAAGCCCGTGCCGGTTTCAAACTGAGGTTCACGTGGTCACTATCATCTATCGGGCCTGCCCCTGGAGCCAAAGTTGCTAGACTGGCTCCTCGATCCGGGGCTTTCCCGGGCCGGATGGGCGATGATGCTTTCCTGCCCGGCGGCCTGCGCGGGCCGCTTGACGATACCGCCGACGGACCATGGACTTCGTCTTTCTGGCCAAATTGCGCAGGAACCTGTCTTCCTTATCGGCGAGCGGGGCCTATACGGCTTCATGCCCTGCGCGAACCCTTATGCTCGAGATCGGGTTGCGATCTCGTTGGGTGCAGCAGGAAGCGCCAAACAGTTCTGGTATGGTGCTCGAACATTCGCTCGAGGGCTATGGCGCAATGACACCTGGTACGAAGATCCATCTTTTCACCGAGCGAAGAGGCCTCACATCCGATTGCGCCAGAAGCGGCCATTCTGGCAGCAATCGCTCTTCACAGTTTCCGATGCGATTGCAAGCGCGCGACGCCGCACGCAGAAAACGTGGGGAGACTGACGACACTTTATCGAGACAAGTAAGCCGATCTCCATCCGACGGCGCTGACCGTCCCCTCGCAGAAGCACCCAACGGTGACCGCCACGGCGCATAGGATACTACTGTGCACCTGCCCGCAGCCGGCCCACGCGGACCTATCTCGGGCGCTCGGATGGGCACACGGCCGCCATATGCAGCAACCGCGGGCGCTGCAACGAGGCATGACAACGCGCCGCTAAAGCCCGACCAGGGCGATGGCATCACATTCTACTGGAGCAGGTTAGACTGAAACCGATTGAGGTACGCCACCATGCCAATAGATCTCGGCGCGCTCTTTGCCGGCCGACCAGCCCCTGCGGGGGAGATGTCGCAATGAGAGATGCCGCCGATTACAAGGGGCTGACAGCTCACGTAACTCTCTCAATTGGGCTTTGGTGTTGCTCATCGATGCCCCCTAAGCACTGTACCATCGCAAACCTGACTAAGACCAAGTTCGGAATCGGAGCAAGAAAGCTCCAAATTGCTTACGCGAAGCACTTTGGCAGTGCGACCACCAACGTTAGCGGTGCCGCTTGGCGACTAGGTATCTCTAAACAGATGACGAACCCGCAGAGCCAAGCATCATTCAAGCAGATGCCGGCTTTTTGGGCTTCAGTTCTCGGCGCAGAATCTTGCCGACGTTACTCTTCGGGAGTTCCGGCCTGAACTCGACGTGCTTCGGCACTTTGTACTGCGTCAGTTGCTTCCCCGCGAACTTGACAATGTCTTGCGCCGTCAAATGCGGATCTAGACGGACTACGAAAACCTTCACGACTTCGGCGGATTTCGCATCGGGGACGCCGATCGCGGCGCATTCCAGGACTCCCGGATGACTGGAAATCACCTCTTCGACCTCGTTTGGGTAAACGTTGAAGCCGGAGACGATGATTATGTCCTTCTTGCGATCCACGATTCTGGTGAACCCATCCGGCGACATCACGCCAATATCGCCTGTCCGGAAAAACCCGTCGCTTGTCATCACCTTGGCAGTTTCATCGGGCTTGTTCCAGTAACCGGCCATCACCTGCGGCCCTTTCCCGCAAATCTCGCCGGCTTCACCGATCGGCACTTCCTTACCATCATCATCACGGATCGATATGTAGGTCGATGGGAGAGGCAAACCGATCGTTCCAGAGAACTCAGCTAGGTCTGACGGCGTCGACGTCAAAGTCGGGGCTGTCTCAGACAGGCCGTAGCCTTCGGAAAGGACACATCCAGTCGCACCAAGCCATTTATCCGCGACGGTCTTTTGAGTCGCCATCCCGCCGCCGAGTGCAATCTTCAGTTCCGAAAAATCCACCTTCTTGAAGTCGGGATGGTGCAGAAGACCATTGAACAACGTGTTGACGGCCGGGAAAACGTGAATGGTGTGTTTTCGGAGCTCCTTGATGAAGCCCGGAACATCCCGGGGATTCACAATCAGAAGGTTGGTACCGCCTAGGCGCACGGAGAGCAGGAAGCAGGCTGTGAGCGCGAAGATATGATAGAGTGGCAGCGCGCAGACTGTCAGCAAGGGCTCGACGAGTGGCGGCTTACGCAAGGCCGGATCTGTCCAAGCAACAATTTGAAGCACATTGGCCACCATATTGCGGTGGAGCAACATTGCTCCCTTCGACACGCCCGTGGTGCCGCCGGTGTACTGGAGGAACGCGATATCGTTTGGCCCAATGTTCGGCCTGTACAGCTTCATCTTTCGGCCAGCAGATAGCGCATCGTTGAACGAGATCGCGCCCGGTAACGAATACGGAGGGACCATCTTCCTGATCTTACGTACCACGAAATTGACGATAACGCCCTTGAGACCAAGCAGATCTCCCATCGTGCCGACGATAACGTGTTTGATGCTCGTCCGCGGCAGTACCTCTTCTAGGGTCGTCGCAAAATTCTCCAGAATGATTATGGCCTCCGCGCCGGAGTCCTTGAGCTGATGCTCCAGCTCCCGCGCAGTGTAGAGGGGATTGACGTTCACGACCGTGTAGCCTGCACGTAATCCAGCGGTTAGCACGACAGGATTTTGCAGAACGTTGGGCATCATGATCGCAACGCGGGCGCCCCTGGCGAGCCCCCTGCTTTGCAGGTAAGCGCCGATCGCGGCTGACATGTCGTCAAGTTCTTCGTAGGTGATCGCCTTGTCCATACAGATGGCTGCTTTGCGATCGGCAAACGCTGTAAAGCTTTCCTCGAATAGTTCGATTAACGAGGAATACTGGTGGACATCGATATCCGCGGGTACCCCATCCGGATACTGCTGTAGCCAAAAACGGTTCACGATATTCCTCCTGCAGAAAAGCCGCTTTTCGGCCTTTGTGCGGTTTACTCTGCTTGCCCGGCGGCCGAATGCAGCCCGCCGGGAGAGAACTGATGGCGAGCAGCACGAGGGAGCTCGCCTTGCATCCAAGTCATCAGATTGTCGGCGCACCACCTGATGACGGTCATAGGACGGCCTACGTACCGCGGAACACTGTCGAGCCACGTTCCACGAACACTCGGGTCGCGCTTCAGCTCAGTTCCGTCAACGCGGTCCGTTCGAAAGCCATCAGCTCTTCCGTCCGGCCGTCACGTATCTTCAGTAGCCACTGCGGATCCTGAAGCAGCGCCCTGCCCACTGCGATGAGATCGAACTCTTCGCGATCGAGGCGGCGGATCAACTCGTCGAGGGATGCCGGACGGGAGCTTTCTCCACTGTATGCGGCGATGAATTCGCCCGTTAGACCGACCGATCCGACCGAAATCGTCGGTACTCCCGTGACTTTCTTCGCCCATCCGGCGAAATTCAAATCCGAGCCATCGAACTCCGGCTCCCAGAAGCGCCTTTGTGAGCAATGCAAAACGTCGACGCCCGCGTCGACCAGAGGTTTGAGCCAGGCCTCCAATGCGCGAGGCGTATCGGCCAGCTTCACATCAAGATCCTGCTGCTTCCACTGGCTGATCCGGAGCAATATCGGAAAATCCGTTCCGACCGACTTGCGCACCGCGTGGACGATATCAGCGGCAAACCGGGCTCGGCCGGGCAGGTCCTTGCCGCCATAGGCATCCTCGCGGCGATTGGTACCCTCCCAGAAAAACTGATCGATCAGATAGCCATGCGCTCCATGCAATTCGACGGCATCGAATCCCAAGCGCTTTGCCGCAAGCGCCGCATCCGCGAAAGCACGAATGGCGTCCGCGATGGCCTCTTCGCTCATTGGCTCGCCGAACTTCTTCTCCGGCCGGGACAGGCCGGACGGACTGTCGTAGGCGCCGGGAGGAGACCAATTCTGAGCGCGCGTTCGAACGGCCCCGACGTGCCATAACTGCGGAGCCATCAGCCCGCCGGAGGCATGCACCTCGTCAACCACGCGCCGCCACCCCGCCAGTTCCTTCTCGCCATGAAAGCGAGGAACGTCCGGATCGTTCAGGGATGCCGGACGATCCACACCCGTCCCCTCCGATATGATGAAACCGACCGCTCCCTCGGCACGGCGGCGGTAGTACCGTGCGACGTCTTCGGTCGGAATTCCGCCGGGAGAGAACGAACGCGTCATCGGCGCCATCACAACGCGGTTCGGTAAATTCAACCCTTTCAGCTTGAAAGGTCGGAAAAGTGCGTCGCTGGACATTGGTCCTCCATGCTTTCGTTAGTCTTTGCGGGCCCAGATCACCCGCATGGCACCAAGCGGCAAGTTCACTTCTCGTCGGCGCTGAGAACTTCTCCGAATTGAACCCACGTGCTACCGCTCCAGCGCTGCAGCTGCAGCTGCGTATAGGCCATACTGCTTCCGGGGCCCGTATTGATCGTGACACCCGGTATGAGAGTGGGGAGCGAAAGCCCGTGAATGGCCCGCGATTGCTTGACCACATTCTCGCGCGAGAGATCGTCACCGCACTGCTTCAGCACCTGCTCCAGGATCTGTCCTTGCTGCGTACCGAACACATAGTTGTTGTCACCGATGTCAGCGCCCGGCAGGTATTTGGCGAAATACTCTCGGTACCATTTGATGCCGGGATCGTCGTCCCACTTCTTGTCGTTCGGATCCTTGGTGATTGTCGCGGCGACGATGCCCACGGCCTTCTCCGGTCCTGCTGGAATAATGGTCGAAGAGACGGAGCTCGAAATGAAGTTGATCAGGAACAGGGGCTTCCAACCAATCTCATCGGCCTTCTTGATCGCCTGCGCTGCGAATTTTGGCGTTCCAGCGACGAGAAAGGCTTCTGCGCCGGACGATTTCAGCGCGACGACGTGCGAATCGATAGTAGGCTCGCTCACCTCGTAGGAAGATACGACAACCTTTTTGTCAAATTCGTCCTTCAGCGACCCCTTGAACGCATTCACGAAGTCCTTACCGAGGTCGTCGTTCTGATACAGGATCGCAATCTTTGCGTCCGGGCGGGTCTTTGTGACGTACTTTGCGTAGATTCGACCTTCCGTGTCGTAGCTCGGCAGCCCCGTCGTGGTCATCGGAAACTCAGCGAAGTTGGTAAACTTCGTGACGCCGCTGACCACGAAAAGATGGGGCACCTTCTTCGCATTGACATACTTTATGGTTGCCGCAATGCCAGGCGTACCCAGCGGACCGAATAGAAAGGCCACCTCATCACTTTCGATAAGCTTGCGGGTTTGTTCTACCGTTTTGGGCGGACTGTAAGCATCATCGTAGGTGATGAGGTTTATCTTTCGCCCGTTGATGCCGCCGCGATCGTTGATCGAATTGACGTAGGCCATCAAACCCTTTCCGGTATTGCTGAGCGGCGAAGCAGGGCCGCTGAACGGAAAGGTCGCACCCACCTTCACTTCGGCACTCGTGACGCCGGGCGTTTCCGCACCGGCGTGCGCGGCGACAATCGTCACCCCGATCGCTGCTGCTAGTATGGTCTTCCTGAGCATCGATATCTCCCCTGTGCGGCAACGGTCGCGTCGCTCATGACTCGTTGAGTTTCCTTGCGGCGTCGGCAGCCGACTCGTGGCGTCGCTTTGCCCCAGCCCTTGCGGTACATCGGTCAGCCTGCGGCTGCGGCATCGGACGCCTTCCCTGCCGTTCGCTCGATCGCCATCTCTCGCAGCTTGTGTTTGAGTATTTTCCCGGTGGAGGCTGAAGGCAGAGCGTCGAGCACGATGAATTCAGTCGGACGCTTGTACGAAGTGAGCTGTTGGGCTGTGTACGCCTTCAAGTCTTCGGCGCTAATACTGGTGCCGGGGAGAAGCTGCACGAACGCGACGACCTCCTCGTTCCCATCAATCGGTCGTCCAACAACAGCTGATTGGACGACTTGATCGTGCGCGTTCAGCACCGCCTCCACCTCGGCAGGGTAAACGTTGAAGCCGGAGCGAATGATGAGTTCTTTGGTTCGGCCAGCGATGTAGAGGTGGCCCTCGCCGTTCACCCGTGCGAGATCCCCCGTGTTGAACCATCCGCGGTTATCGATCGCCGCGGCCGTCTGCTCGGGAGAGCGATAGTAGCCAACCATCACGTTAGGGCCTCGGACGTGCAACTCGCCCACTTCGCCGGTCGCAACCTTGTTGCCCTGCCTGTCCACGATCCGGTGCTCAATACCGGGGAGAAACGGGCCGACGGACTCGTCTGAGACAGGATGCCCCGAACGGACACCCGATAGGCCCGGCGAACACTCGGTTATTCCGTAATTATTCAATAGCGGGATTCCGAATTCGTCCTCGATCCGCTTCTTCAAATCGAGATCGAGCGGCGCGCCGGCGACGCTCGCGATCCGCAGCTTGCCTCGCTCGAGTCGTTGGATGCCCTTGACCGCCTTGTGTTCGAGCAGGCGCTGGTATGTCGCGGGTACACCGAACAGACTTGTAATCCCCTCCTCGGCGATGGCATGGGCTAGGGCAGCGGGATCAGCCTTGGCCACAACATACAACGTGCTGCCGTGCATCAGCGTGGCGATCAGCAGGATCGAATACCCGACAATGTGGGACATCGGCAACACGCCGTAGATGCGGTCGGCCGGACCGCTTTGACGAAGGATTCCCGAAGTCTTTGCGGCGAAGAGCAGGTTACGGTGGCTCAGCATGACTCCCTTCGGTGCACCGGTCGTGCCCGATGTGTACAAGAGACCAGCGACCTGGCGGGCGCCATCCTTCTCTACGGGCTCCGCATGCGCATCCGTATTGAGAGGGCCAATGCCGATCCCCCCGAATGGTCCCACGGCGCTGATTTTAGCGCCGACGCGGTTGGCGTGATCGGCCGCTTCCTTCGAAAGCGCCGCGTTGAACAGCATGCGTCTTGCGCCGCTGTGGGTGCTGATCAGGTCGATCTCCCTGGCAGAAAGGCGGGGATTAACCGCAACGCCCCAAGCATCGAGCTTGCTCGCCGCGAATAGCATCGCCCCCAAAGCCACGCTGTTCTCGCTCGCAATCATCACGCGATCACCGGGTCGAACCTCCAAATTGGAAAGGTCCTTCGCCGCGGCGTCGACAGCTTCCGAGAACTGCCGATAGCTCCACGAACGCCCCCCTTCCACGAACGCGGGATGATCCGGGATGTCCCGCACGAACGGCGCGTAGACCTCGTGTATCCTGGACGGTAGGCCGTCCAGCAGCTCGGCCGCGGTGATATCGTCCGCGCTCCTCATGCCATCCTCCTCGCGCCTTGTGTTCGGGAGCGCTGCGCGGCCGCCTTCAAACCGGCTGGTCCTTCATCGGCTGGCGAGTAAACAGTTCTAAAATAGAACTGTCAAGTCCAATGCGAGTCACTGCATAAGACCGGGCGGAAGCGACGACCGTAGGCATGACGGCGGTGCTCGCTCGACGCGGGCGCATAGATGCCTCCGGAACGCGACTTTAAAGTTCGCGAGACGCGCAACTTGCCGATTTGCAACAGCTATTGCTCAGCGGACTCGGCATCCTTCCGAACATCATGTGTCAGAACCATGTAAGGACAGACGACTGGTTCGCGTGCTTACTGACTGGGAAAGTCCGTCACTGCAGGTCAGGCGACATTTTTCCGCAAACGCAAGGAGTCGCGACGCCTGCGCGCGTTTCTCGATTTTATGGAGCGCATGCTCAAGATCGAAGGAAGCGCCGCCCAACCATTGTCGGCCGTGCAAGGCGCGGCTGAACTGACAAGACTTGAGGGAAGCGTTGTCCGATGAGATCGCCGCCTCTAGACCACTCCGAAATCCTAGTACCGTGCTTGATCTCGATGAAATCGTTCCGCGCCTCTTGACCATGAAGGCGGCCTAATCCGCTGCGGCGGCAGCCGCCAGTCTCGGCCTCGGGAACAGCTTGTTCTGGTCGTTTATTCTAGATAGTGCCATTCCGCAACGCGCCAAACACCGCCGACCACATTACGGGACTTGCAATCGGCCGCGCCGAGCGCGCTCAGCGGAAGTTGCCCTTGGTCTCCGGGATCACGACGGCCCCGATCAGGTAGATCACGAAGACGCCGACCGCGAAACAGGCCAGCGACATCGGAATCTCGGCGGGACTGCCGCTCACCAGCGAGACGACGGTCGGCATCATGCCGCCCAGCGCAAAGCCGATGTTCCAGGACAGGCCCGTGCCGCTGGCGCGCAAGGCGGTCGGGAAGCGCTCGTTCAGGAAGATCAGCACCGGTGCGTAGCCGGCATTGCCGATGAAGGCGATGGCAAACGCATAGAGCGTGATCTGCGTGGTGTCCTTGGTGGCAGCAAGGTTGAGATAGCAGAGCGGCAGCAGCACCGCCGCCAGCACGCCGATGATGAGGAACGTCTTCTTGCGGCCGATGCGGTCGCTGAGCGCACCGACCAGCACCGCGGAGAAGAACGCCGAGACGCTCGCGCCCATCAGGATCAGCGACGAAGTCTGGTTCGGGACCGCATTGATGACTTTCAGGAAGCTCGGCAGATAGCCCGAGGTCAGATAGTAGCCGGCGCCGCCCCCGAAGGTGATCAGCAAATTGACCAGCAAGACGCCGCGATATTCGCCGGAGAACACGTCCTTGACCGGCGCCTTCGAGACCTTCGCCTGCGTGTTGCCCTGCTGGCGCTTGAGCTCCTTGAAATACGGCGACTCCTCGAGGTTGCGGAAAATGAACCAGCCGAGCAGCGAGCTCAGGAGTCCAGAGAAGAACATGAAGCGCCAACCCCACACAGCGAAGGCATCGCCGGGGAAGATCGAGGACGTGATCAGGAAGATGAACGACGCGAGCAGCGCGCCGATACCGGCACCGCCGCCGCCGACCAGACCCGACATCGCGCCGCGCCATTGCGCCGGCACCGATTCGGTGCCGATGGTGTGGGTGGACGCCACGACGCCACCGACGAACACGCCCTGCACCAGACGTAGAGCCAGGAAAACGATCGGTGCGAAGACGCCGATTTGGGCGATGGTCGGCAGCAGGCCGAACGCCGCGGTGCTGATGCCGACGCCGATGATGGCAATCAGCATCGCCTGCTTGCGGCCATGCACGTCGGCATAATGCCCGAACACCGCCGAGCCGAGCGGCCGCATCAGCAGGGTCACGGCGAACGAGCCATAGACCGCGGCCAGCGACAGCGCTGCATTGCTCGACGGAAAGAACAGCGCGCCGATAACCGGCGCCACGTAGAGCAGAATGAACAAATCAAACAGATCGAGCGCCCATCCCAATACCGATGCGATGATCGCGTTGACCATCTGCTTGTTGGCGGCCGGCACCTGTGCGCCTGCGACCGGCATATCCATCTCAGCCATTTTTTACCCTCCCCGTTTGAAATGCGCCGCGGTTCGCGCCATTGCGAACCGCGGCAGTCGTTAATGTTGTTTGATCAGCGCCCCGCGAATTTCGGCGGCCGCTTGGCGTTGAAGGCCTCGACGCCCTCCTTGAAGTCGTCCGACTGGCGCAAACGGCTGTAGCAATGGCCCTCGAGCTCGATCGCGATCGCCAGCGTCGAATCCTCGGTGTCGTTGAGGAGCTTCTTGGCCGTACGCTGCGCCAGCGGCGAGAAGGTGCGGAGCTCGCCGACCAGCTTGTCGGTCGCCTTCTCCAGCTCGGCGTCCGGCACGCATTCGGTGGCGATGCCCCAATCGAACGCCTGCTTGGCCGAGATGCGCTTGGAGCGCATCACGATGTCCTTGGTGCGGGTGATGCCGACCATCTTCTGCAAGCGCGCCGAGCCACCCGAGCCCGGGATCTGGCCGAGCTTCTGCTCCGGCAGCGCGTATTGCGTGGTCTCCGACGCAATGCGGAAGTCACAGGCGAGCGACAGCTCGAAACCGACGCCGAAGCAATAGCCGCGGTTGGCGACGATGACGGGCTTGGCGCAGCGCGCGGGCGCGGCGATGTTCCAGGCGAGCTTGGAGACGTGCTCGGGGCTCGCTTCCATGAAGCCGCCGATATTACCGCCGCTGGAGAAGTGTTCGCCCTCGCCCCGCAGCACGATGATGCGGACGCGCGGATCCTCGTCCAGCGTCTCGAAGGTCAGCCGAAGCTGGTCGCGCTGCGGCATCGCCACGACGTTGTAGGGTGGGCGGCCCAGGATAATGTCGGCGCGCTCATGCGCCTCGTCGATCTCGACCTTGAACCCGTCGAGCTTGACGAGCCGGGGATCGGCGAATGTATAGGGTGACGACATGTTGGCTTCCTTCTGTTGATGATCGATGATCAGGCCGCGTCCGATGGCGGCAGGCGCTCGGCCTCGTATTCTCCGGCGACGAGCAGTCGACGCAGCAGCTTGCCGACGGGCGATTTTGGAATCGTGTCGACGAAGACGTAGCGGCGCGGCCGCTTGAAATTGGCAAGGCCCGAGGTGCGGCAGAACTGCTCGAGCTCGACATCCGAAACCGAGCGATTTCGCTTGACGAAGGCGGCGACGACCTTGCCCCACTTCTCGTCGGCCACGCCGACCACCGCGACCTCGTCGACCGCCGGATGCAGCGACAGGCAGCTCTCGATCTCGACCGGCGAGACGTTCTCGCCGCCGGTGATGATCATGTCGTCGACGCGGCCGGTGACGAACAGGTCGCCATCGGGATCGACGAAGCCGGTGTCGCCGGTGAAATACCAGCCTTCGCGCAGCGACTTGGCGTCGGCCTCGGGGCGTCGCCAATAACCTTCAAAGGCTTCGTCGCCCTTGAGCGTTGCGATGATCTCACCCTCCTCGCCGACCGCGGCGAGGTCCGAGACCGAATGCGCGCCGATGCGCACCACCTTGATGTGCTGGTTCAGCCCGGCCTTGCCCGCCGACCCCGGCTTTGCCGCGGCATTCTGGTCGATCGTAAACGTGTAGATCTCGGAGCTACCGTAGTGATTGACGAACAGGTCCGGCTTGAACGCCTCGTTCAGCTTCTTCAGCTGTCCGTCGGTCATCGACGCCCCCGCAAAACCGAGCTTGCGGACGCTGGATACATCGGTCTTGGCAAAGGCCTCGTGATGGACGAGGTCGTGATAGAGCGTCGGCACCAGATAGAGATTGGTGATCGCTTCCTGCTCGATCAGCGCCAAAGCCTGGCGGCTGTCATAGCGCGGCAGGCAGACGAAACTGCCGCCGATCAGCGACATCGCCAGCAGCGAGCGGACGCCCATGGTGTGATAGAGCGGCATCACGCCGAGCGTGCGCTCGCTGCGGCCGTAGAGGTTTTGCGCCACATGGGCGATCGCCGCGGCGCGTTCGGCACGATGCCGACGCGGCACGCCCTTTGGCCGCGAGGTCGTGCCCGAGGTGTAGAGCATGATCGACCAGGCGTCCGTGCCGACGCGCGGCTCGGCATCGGGCGCGGCGTCCCGGATCAGATCGGCAAAGCTCGTCGCCTCGCCTATGCCGGGATCGACGGATATGCGTAGCAGCTTGCCGGCCAGCGCCGATCCCTGCACCGCCTCCGCCGAAATGTCCTGATAGACGACCGCGCAGGCTTCGGCGTTCTCGATGCAATAGTCGAGCTCGTCGGCCTTGGCGCGCCAGTTAATCGGGGTGACGACGAGACCCGCAAACTGGCAGGCCCAGTGCAGCGTCGCCGCCTCCCAGCGGTTTTGCAGCAGCGTGACGACGTGATCGCCCGGCTTGAGGCCGAGGCGGTCGAAGGATGCCACGAGTGCGGAGATCTTGTCGTACCATTGCCGGTAGGTCAGGCGAAGATCGCCGTCGACCAATGCAATGACGTGGGGATCGCGCGCGGCGCTGGCCATGAAGCTGCTGGCGAGATCAAGCATCTGACGTCTCTTTTTTGGATGAAGCAAGCTGGGCGGCGGCTTCCAGCGCCGCCTGGATGATCGGGGTGTAGCCGGTGCAGCGGCACAGATGGCCGCTGAGGAGATCGCGGATCTCCGCTTCCGTCGGCGAGCGGTTGCGGCTGAGATAGTGATCGAGCGACATCAAAATGCCGGCGGTGCAGAAGCCGCACTGGAGCGCGTGGTTGCGGCGGAACGCCTGTTGCAGCACGCCGAGCCGGTCAGCGGACGGCGCGAGCCCTTCGACCGTCCTGATCTCGCAGCCATCGACTTGCGCTGCGAGCGTCAGGCACGACCGCGTCAGCGTGCCGTCGACGACGATGGTGCAGGCGCCGCAGACGCCGTGCTCGCAGCCGACATGGGTTCCGGTCGCACCAATCTGGTGACGCAGGAAATCGGAGAGCAGCGTGCGCGGCTCGGCTTCCGCCTGGACGAGCTTGCCGTTAAGCGTGACACGGACGGAATGGCGGTGATCGGCCTTGAGGCGGGTCATTGCAGCACCTCGCAGATCAGGTCGCGGCCGATCATGCGGACGAGGTCGCGGCGATAACGTGCGGTGGCGTGGACGTCGTCGCGCGCGCCGAGCTCGTAGGCGAACGCGTTGAGGGCATCGTCGAGCGCGCTGCCCTCCAGGCGCGGCCAGTCGCGCATGGTCGGCACGTCGGCGACGCCGCCGACGGCAAGGCGCACGCCCGCGGATGTCTTCATCGCGGCACAAGCGACGATGGCGAAATCGCCATGGCGGCGGGCGACCTCACGGAAGGCGAAGCGCGTTCCCTTGACCACCGGCAACGAGATGCCTTCGATCAGTTCGTCGTCGCCGCGCGCCGTCAGCATCATGCCGGCGAAGAAGTCTTTTGCCAACACGCGGCGCCGCCGTTTGGCGCTGCGCAAAAACACTTCGCCGCCGAGTGCGACCAATGTGAGCGGCATCTCGGCGCTGGGATCGGCATGCGCGAGCGAACCGCAAATGGTGCCGCGGCTGCGGGTCTGCATATGCCCGACCCATGGCAGCGCCAGCGCCACCAGCGGCAGCGCCTCGGCAAGATCGGGCCAGGCGAGCAGATCGGCTTGGCGCACGCCGGCGCCGATGACGACGGCATCGCCCTTCTGCTCGATCTTGCGCAGCTCCTCGAGGCGCATGATGTCGATCAGAAGCTTCGGCTTGGCGAGCCGCATGTTGAGCATCGCCATCAGCGACTGGCCACCGGCGAGCACGCGGGCATTGCCGCCTTCCTGCGCGAGCCCTTCGAGGACATCGCCGACAGTCTCGGCGCGGAGATAATCGAAAGCTGGCGGCTTCATCGGCGCCCTCCGAACAGGCTGGCGAGCTTCGCCACCAGCGCGAACAGCGAGAAACCGCTGCCGGTCGCACCGCCGCCGCTGGCCTTGCGCGCCAGCGCCGTGAAGAATTGGCCGATGATCACGCGCGTGGCGCCGTCGAGCAGGCGGCCGCCGATGCTCGCGACCTTGCCGCCGATCGCGGCGTCGTAGCTGTAGGTCAGCCTCGTGCCGCCGCTGCCGTCGGGCACGAGCGTGATGCGTCCCTCGGCGTTGCCGAAGCCGAGCGCGCCGGTGGCGCCGCCGCGCAACGTGACCGCGCGCGGCGGATCGAGATCGAACAGCTGGACATCGGCGCGATAGCGACCGCTGACGGGGCCGATGCCGAGCGTGACGTCGGCGCGGAAATGCGTCTCCGTGACCTTGTCGACGCGCTGGCAGCCGGGAATGACGGATTGCAAGGTGTTCGGATCGAGCAGCATCGCCCAGACCTGCTCCGGCGCGGCCTTCACCGAGGCTTGCCCCTCGCCGCGCAGCCGCCGGTCGCCTTCGCGCACGGACGCCGCGATCGCGCCGCCAGCCGGCGGCGGTTCGGCACCGCGCACCATCTCTGCAAGCCGCGCCGGCACCAGCGGCAGCGTGATGTCGGCAACGCCGAGCGCATCCGCGACCGCATTGGCGATGCAGACCGGCGTCGACATGCAATTGCCCTCGCCGACGCCTTTCGCCCCGAGCGGCGTGAACGGCGACGGCGTCTCCATGTGGATGATCTCTGGCTCCGGCACCTCGGTGGTGGTCGGCAGCAGATAGTCGGCGAGCGTTCCCGTCAGAAAGCTGCCGTCCTCGGCGTAGGCATATTCCTCGTAGAGCGCGGCGCCGAGCGCCTGCGCAAAACCGCCGCGGATCTGACCGTCGACCATGCCGGGATGCAAAATGGTGCCGCAATCATGCATGGTGACGTAGCGGTCGATCCGCGTCTCCAGCGTGGTGCGGTCGATCTCGACGCCGCAGAAGTCGAAAATGAAGCCGTGGCAGAGCGAGGAGTTGATGCGGTCGTCCTCGTCGGGCGGCGTCAGCTCCGGCGGCGTCCAGAACGCGGTCTCGCGGATGGTCTGGCCGGCATCGTCTGGCAGCGAGCCGGGCGACCAGTGGCTCAGCGCGGCGACACGCGAAAAGGCGATCCGGTTCTCAGGATTGTGTTTTGAGGCGACGAAGCCGCGCGCGAAGACGATATCGGCTGCCTCGACGTTCAACTGGCTGGCGGCGATGCGGGCGAGCCGGCCCGCGACACGCTCGGCGGCGAGTTTCGCTGTGCCCGCGACCGCCGCGGCAAAGCGGCTGGCGTAATTGCCCGACGCGATCGACCAGGCATCCTTGGCCGTGTCGATCTCGGTGTTGACGCGAATGTCCTTCGGTTCGAGGCCGAAGACGTCGGCGACGACCTGCGACAGCACGGTCCGATGGCCCTGCCCCTGCGGCACCGAGGCCACGTGAACCGTGACGCTGCCGACCGGATCGAGCCCGACGGTCGCGGTCGCCTGCGCCCCGTTCTTCGGGCCCGCCTTGCGGCGCTCGGCCGCCGTCAATACGGTGGTGATGTAGCCCATGTTGGAGACGCTGGGCTCGACCACGGCGGTGAAGCCGATGCCGTAGAGGCCGCCACGCGCCCGCACCTCGTCACGCATCGCCTTGAGTTCCGCGAGCCTGCCCTGCTCGACCGCGCGCGCGACCGCCTCCTGGTAGTTGCCGGAATCCAGCAACGCACCAGTGGCCGTGCGATAGGGAAAGGCGCCCACATCGATCAGATTGCGCTTGATGACATCGAGCGGATCGAGACCGAGCCCGATCGCGATCCGCTGCACCAGGCGCTCCAGCGCAAAATAGACCTGCGGTCCGCCGAAACCGCGGTTGAGGCCGGTCGGCGTCTTGTTGGTGACGACGACGCGGTTGCGGATCCTGACGTGGCGGATGTCGTAGGCGCCGGTCAGATTGCCATGCATGCGGTAGAGCGTCGCGGGCTCTGGCGCGCGTAGATGCGCGCCGCAATCCTCGACCTGGTCCCAGTCGAGCGCAAGGATCTTTCCGTCGGCCGCAACTGCCGCCGACAGCGTCGTTGCACGGTTGGTGGCCGACACCGATGCGGTGAGATGCTCGAGCCGGTCCTCGATCCACTTCACCGGCCGTCCCGTGACGCGCGCCGCAGCCGCGATCAGCACGATATACGGAAACACGCCCTGCTTGACGCCAAAGCTGCCGCCGGAATCCGGCGGCGTGCGCAGCCGCAGCCGGTTGCCCGGCACCTTCAGCGCGCGCGCGATCACCGTGTGGATGCTGAACGGGCCCTGGAAATTGGCGAGCACCTCGAACGCATCTTCGCCGGCATCGTGCGAAGCGACGACGCCATAGGTCTCGATCGGCGTGCAGGAATTGCGGGGGTATTTGATGTCGATGGAGAAGCGATGCGGCGCGTCCGCAAAGGCCTTCTGGGGATCGCCATAGCTGAAGTGGCGATCACTGGCGAGATTGCCGGGAAAGCCGTCGTGCAGCAGCGGTGCATCCGGCGCGAGCGTGCCGAGCGGATCGACGACGGCAGCGCGCGGGCGATATTCGACATTGATCAGCTCGGCCGCATCCTCGGCGCGGGCGCGGTCGGTGGCAACGATCACAGCCACGGGCTCGCCGACATAGCGCACGCGATCCATCGCGATCGGCCAGCACTCGACCGGCGCCTTCACGCCGACGACGAGGCTCGCGGTGACGGCCTTGACGTCGCTGCCGATCAGAACGGCGGCAACGCCCGGCAGCCGTTTTGCGGCGTCAACGTCGATCGAGAGAATATCGGCGTGCGCGTGCGGAGAGCGCAGGATGGTCGCGTGCAACGTACCGGGCTGAACGCCGAGATCGTCGATGAAGCGGCCGCCACCACTGAGCAACGCGGCGTCCTCGACGCGTTCGATCGAACGCCCGACCCACGGCTCATCGCCACGTCCCGGATTTGCGGATTTGACCGCCTGCAACATGTCCCGGCATACCTCCCGACGCGCTCTTTGACGCGGCGGTGACAGATGTCAGGACGGCGGGTGCGCGGGCCATACCGCCCGCTCTCACGACTTACCAAATCGTCTCATTCGAGCGCGTGCAGCGCAATATCAGCCCACAAGACTCAACCTGCAAGACGCGAGACGTTGCGAAACTCGCGCGGGCTGACGCCGGCATGATCGCGGAAGAAGCGCGTGAAATGCGCAGGCTCCGGAAAGCCGAAACGCTCGCTGAGTTCGCCGAGCGGCGTCTCTTCGCGCATCACCGCATCGAGCGCGCGCTCCATGCGCACGACGTTGAGATAGATCTTTGGCGAGACGCCGAGCGAGGCGTCGAACAGGCGGAAGAACTGCGCGCGCGACAGGCCCGCGCCTCTCGCGAACTGGTCGACGCTGGCATGGGAATCCTGCACCCGCATCGCATCCATCGCCCGCCGGATCCGCCAGTCGCAGCTCACCGCACTCATGCTGCGGATCGAGTTCGGGAAGCTGCGCCAGGGCGTGAAGCGTTCGATCACCGCGATCATGAGGTCCGACAGCGTCTCCTCATGGGTCCGCACCGCGTCCGGATTTGCCATCATTTCGGCCGCCAAATGCAGCGTGAGCTGGCGGATGCGCGGCGACACCTCGCCCGACGGCCGCTCGAAAAAGCCCGGTGCGCCGCTCGCGGCCCATCCGGGACGGAATTCCTTCAGCCATTCCGGCTCGATATAGAGCGCCATGATCAGCGTGCGCGGCCGATTGGCGTCATGCACATAGGCGTGCGGCTTCCAGCCGTCGACGAGCACGGCGGTCGTGTCCGTCAGCGGCGTGACCCGGTCGCCGACCAGAAACTGCGTGTCGGCGCCTTCGACCTTGAGCAGGACGTGGCAGTGATGATGGGCGTGACGGACCAGCGAACGGTCCATGTCGAGCAGAGCGACCCTGCCAAAAGCGCCATGAGCGATGCGCAGGGCCGTCGACATCAGTTCCTCCCTCCCGGCATTGCGCCGCAAAACGATTGGCTTGTTGACGCGGCACTATAAGCAGCACCCGCTACATATTCCAACGGCGCAAACCGACGCAAGTTGCTTCCAAGCGGTAACCCGCTCATGTCTACGCCTCCGCGAGAAGCCGCGCGACCGCGGCGCTGGGGTCGGCCTGCAACGCTGTGGCGAGATCGACCTCCTCCTCGCCCTTGACCCGGATGCGCTTGAAGGCGAGTTCGGGCGCGCTGACCGGCGCGGTCGCATCGAGGCCCATCTTGGCGCTGATGCCGTTGTCCGTGGTCGGATCGAGTTTCGAGCCGAGCGCGCCAGCCACGACCATGAGGTCGCGGTCGGCCTGGAAGCGCGTCGCCACCGCCCATTCGATCTCCTCGGATGAGGAAATGTCGACGTCCTTGTCGACCACGACCACCTGCTTGATGTCGTAATGCGCGCCGAAGGCGCACATCATGATGTTCTTGGGCTCGCCATCGTTGGTCTTGTCCATTCTGATCGCGAGATGATAGCGGCAGGTGCCGCCGCGCGTGAGGCGGACGTCGAGCACATTTGGAAAACTGCGGCGCAAGTGCTGAAGCAGCGTCGCCTCGCGCGGCACGCCGCCGAGGATGAGATGCTCAAAACCGCCGCCGACGATGGTATGGAAAATCGGCGCCTTGCGATGCGTGATGGCATCAACCTCGATCACCTCGCGATTGGCGCGCGGACCGTAATATTGAGGGAATTCGCCGAACGGCCCCTCCGGCTCGCGCACAGCCTGAAGAATACGTCCCTCGATTACGATCTCCGCATGGGCGGGCACGCGCACCGAATTGGTGCGGCATTTGACGACATCCACGGGTGAGCCGAGCAGCGCGCCCGCAATCGCCATCTCGTCCTCGTCGAGCGCGGCAATCGCTTGCGATGCCAGCATCAGCGCCGGATGCGCGCCGATCACGATCGCGATCTCCAGCGCCTGGCCCAACTCTTCGGCGAGACGATAATAGGAGAGCGTGTGCCGCGGCAGCAGCAGCACGCCGATACGGTTCTTGCCGGAGATCTGGCAGCGGTGGATCGAGACGTTCTGAACGCCCGTCTTGGGATTGCGGGCGATCAGCAGACCGGCCGTGATGTAAGGGCCGCTGTCGCGCTCATTGTGCTTGGGCACCGGAAGCTGGCGCAGCAGATCGACCTCGTCGTGCACGACCTCCTGCACCGGACCGCTCGCGACCTCATGGATGGGGAGCGGATTGCTCGCGGCGGCCAGGAAGCGCGGCAGCAACTGGTCCTCGGTGACGCCGATGGACTCGGCGACCCAGTCACGGCCGGCGAAGAGATTGGCGACGACGGGAATCTCGTGCCCGTCGGGGCGCGGAAACAGCACCGCGCTGTCGCGCTCCAGCCGCTTGGCGATCGCGGCGAGCTCGTCAGCCAGCCCAATGCCCTCACGGGCAATCGCAAGCCTGCCGCGTTCGGCGAGATGGGCGAGCCAGGCGCGCAGATCGGCGGGCGAGCTCACACCTTTCGCGGCAACATTCTCCATTCGCATATGACGGGTCTTTCCTTGGTCTCTAAGTCAGGTCGCCATCTTGCGCAGCGGCGGCGAACGGCGCCTGAGCGCTTCGCCCTCGCCCCAGCGACGCACCACGCCGATATCGATGTCGAAGAGGTCGAGCACGCGGCCGACGGTGTGCTCGACCATGTCGTCGAGGTTTTCGGGTTTGGCATAGAAGGCCGGCACCGGCGGCGCGATGATCGCGCCCATCTCCGATAGCGCCGTCATGGTCCTGAGATGCCCGGTGTGCAGCGGGGTCTCGCGCACCATCAGCACCAGGCGACGGCGCTCCTTCAGCACCACATCGGCGGCGCGGGTGAGCAATGTCGTGGTCACGCCCGAGGCGATCTCGGACATCGAGCGCATCGAGCACGGCGCCACGATCATCCCGGCGGTACGGAACGAGCCGCTCGAGATCGCCGAGGCCATGTCGTCGATCGCGTGGCTGACATTGGCGAGCGCCCTCACCTCCGCGATCTTCAGATCGGTCTCATAGGCAAAGGTCAGTTCGGCCGTCTTCGACATCACCAGATGGGTCTCGACGCCGGCATTGCGCACAAGCTGCAGCAGGCGCACGCCATAGGTGACGCCGGAGGCGCCGGAAATGCCGATGATCATCCGTTTGGGCGTTGCGTCCTGCATATGTCTGGTTTCGCTCCCTGGGTCCCGCCCAACGCGGGTCCGCCGCGAGACTAGGCAATTCCAGTCATCATCACAAATAATGATTGATTATATCATTCATCATAACTCGAACCCCCGACCCCAGGATTATGATTCCCGTGCTCTGACGGTATGAGTCCTTGGCGCGGGTCTTTTGCGCCGATCCGGGCCGAAGCGCCCGGGAAAAGCCTACCCCGACAGGCACTTGCAGGGCGATTTTCCGTCCCCTCGCCGCCGCCCCGTGCTACGATAGTGCTACGGCAGGGGTCACGGAGGTGGGCCATGTCAGGCTCACGCAGGCCAGCTGAGAAGTCCACGCGGGTCCTGATCGACGACGAGGTGGTGACCGACGCGCTCGCCCGTGCGGCGCGCGCCAAGGACTCGAATGAGTTCTACGACTACTGCGACACGGAGCAACGCTACCTGATCCTGCGCCAACGCGGGCCCCGCGTCGGCTGGTTCGTCCGCGCCAACGGCCAGATGAAGCGGATCGGCAATGCCAAACGCGAGCCCGGCGACGGCAACTATCTTGCTGTGAAAAAGGCGCGCGACACCGCCGGCGCGCGCTACTATGCGATGCGATCGGGCCGACGCCCGCGCACGAAGGGGTGGAGCTGGGCCGACCTCGACCGCGAGTTCCAGGCCTCGCGAGGCGTCAAGCGCAAGAAGGGCAAGCGCGTCAAACTGCCGGCGCCAAGCACCCTGAGCGATATCGCGGGTTGCTTCGACAAGCCTCAGTTCGCCGCGTGGCAGGCCAAGAGGCTGTCCCATCTGACCGACGTCGACCTGATCGAACTGCTCGATGCCGTCCACCTCGCGCGAGGGCACGGCGCCTGCTGCAAGACACTCGCCTGGGTTCGGGCCGCGCTGACCTGGGCCCGTTCAGAACGAACCATCGAGAGCGGACTCGTCGGCGTCGTGCCCTGGTGGGAGGAGATCAAGCCGCCGCAGCCGACAGCCGATGAAATCGAGGAGATGGAGGACCGCGATCGCGAATTCAACGCAGCAAGGGCGGCGTTCAAGGTCGAGGCGCTGGGTAAGCTGCTCGTCGTCCACGAACGCTATTGCGCCGGACGCAGCGGAAACCGGAAGGTCTCGCCCGCCGTCCGGGCCAGCCTGTGGTGGCTGGTCTTCACGCTCAACCGGAAATACACCTGCACCCAGCTCAGGCGGAGCAAGCTGCAATATGCCGATCCGCTGAACCCGTATTCCACTGCCGCTCAACCCTGGGGCACGGCGGAATGGCCGGCCCAGGGTGTCAAGAACAAGCGGCGATTTATGCTCCCTATCCCGCCGTTCCTGCTCCACATCGTGCGCTGTTGCGAGCGAGATTTTGAAGCGCTTATCGCCAAAAAGCGCGGCCTGCGCAGCAGGAGCGATTGGATGTTCGCCTCCTCCCGAAGATGGAGCCGCCGCAATCACCCCCAAAACCCGGATCCCGGGCTCTATCCAAGCAGCCTGAATGCGCATTTGCGCGCCATGGGCGGCAGGAAGAAGAACAGCAAAGGAGAGTACACGGAAAACTATTTGCGGGATCTGCCGCGCTTCTGGCCGCACCTCGTGCGGACCATCGGAACGGATTTCCTGAATGCGCAGCCCGACAAGGTGTCTCGCGCAGCGGCATCAGCCATGCTCGGCCATGTTCTACCGCGCGACCGAAACGATCCGGACGACGAGATGTCGGAAGTCACCCGGGAGTTTTACCTCACGAGCCAAGACATGCCGTTGAAGATCGAGGCGATGAAATTGTGGAGCGACGCCGTGCTGAGCGCCTATGTCAAGGCCGGAGGCACGTTGCCCATGCCACACGAACTCGACCAAAACCGCCCGGAGAAGCTGGACTGGCCGCTGCCGAAGCTGCCGCAGGTCGCGGGACCGCAGCATCACCGGGGCGGTTCGCAGCCGCGCCGCGAGCGCGGTTCACGACCGGCGGCGAACCATGGCAAACGGCAACAACGGCAGGGCCGGCTTCGCAGGGCGTAGGCTTAGTTAGGTGCTGTGGCGGGCCGCCGCTGTCGGAGTGCGGCGCCAGTCGAAGTGCGTCCCCTAATCCCCCTGCAAGTCGTTGGAATCGCATGCGCTGACTCTCTCGCGTCGATGCGAATGTTGACGGCTGCCGAGCAAAGTACGCCCCCTATCGAAAGTCATGGTCCCGATTGACCTAAGCCGCAGCACTTCCGCTCGCGGAAATCAGCAAATCCGCCGGAATATGGAAACGTTCGCGCAGACGCTTCACCATCGTCATGCTCAATTCGCGCTTGCCGGACATGACCTCACTGACGCGACTCGCAGTGCCCAGAAGCGGCACAAGATCAGCGCGCGTCAAACCATGTTGCTCCACCAGATAGGTCAGTAAATCGGGCAACGGCGGCGCTTTGCGCGGCCAGCGCGCGCGTTCATACGCCTCGATAAGGCGAGCCTGAGCTACCATGCGCGCTCGATCGGCAGTCTCGTTAGATTGCATCAGCTTGCCGACAAGCGCCTTGGCCGCCTCATGATCGGCCTGGTTCTGGATAATTATCAATGTTGCCTTCATCACACCGTCTCCGCGTCCACCTTGTCATAGTCTTCATGACTGCCGAAAAAGCGGATCATCAACACGCCATCACGATATTGAACCATGGCGATCAGGCGGTAGTCATTGGCCTTGATGTTGAACACCACACGTCCGCCTTTCAGGATACTCGCCTTGGGATGCGATCGCTTCACCTGTTGCGGCGTCCGCCAGTCCGAAGCCTCCGCAATCGCCAGCCATGCCCTGTATTGAGCGCGCGCCGCATCGATGCCCCGATGACCAGAGCGCTCGGCAAAATAGCGTTCAACAATGTCCGTGCCGATCACCAGCATGAAAGGATACTACCGTCGATTTCCCAAAAATGGAAGAGGGTATTTCCATTTTTGGGAAACTCACGCGGCCCGCCGATAGCAAGATCGCCTTGCACTCGGGCTAATTCACGATTCGTTCGGTTCGCACTTTCGCGGCGAAACCGAAGCCCGCCGCGAACCCTTCTTGTTTCACTCGGCGCCGGCGGCGCCGAGCAGGGGGCCTACTTTGCCCGATTAGGGGATGCACTTGTAGAGGACCGGAGACAGGGATCGACTGACCCGGCCCGGGGCGGCGGCCGGTCCGTCCTTCGCCGAAGGCATGGACGTTTCCGATGCCAGGCGAGGCTTCGGTATGCCGCGTGCCGGTGAGCAAGTTCGTGGCCCAGCTCGTCAGCACCTCCCGCGCCGAGCCTCAGCGACTGCATTTGTTCGCTGGAGAACGGGAAAGGACTAGGACACGTACAAACCGTGACGGCCGTTCAAGACGCACTCACCTCGCGATCTGCCCCAGCCGCCGCATCGTAGATTTTGACTTGCAACATGGGAAATCGCCGCTTCAGGTCTCGCGCCCCGATCTCCACACCATCGCTTGTCGCGAACTCGGTCTTCACAAGGCCATCGATGATAATTGCGTAGTCGCTGGCGGGCAGATTTCGGCTCGACTTCGACATCTTCGGTTCACGTACGAAATTTGCCGACTAGTTGCTTGCTTAGAGTGAGTCTCCCGGTGCGGGCAAGCACAGCATCGATGTTCCGCAGCTTTTCGAGGTCCGTTTCAACGGCCGACTGAATTTGGACCGCCGCAAGGATTCGTCTGAACTCTGCAAAGTCGATCTGCCATCGCGCGACGCCAATACTCCGAACGATTTGGCCTTTCATAATTGAGACTCTCCAATGCTACCGTTGCACGTCCGGACCAAGCTGGGTTGATGTCTCGGAGACCAGCGGCTGTCCTTCGACCCTGCTGTGGAAGTCGGCGACGAGCGAAATGCTTGTTCAGAAGCGTGGCGCCGTCTCGCCTAAAATGGCAAACTGCGGCCTCCACCAAGCTAAGGATTCCGGGAGTGGGCGTTTGGCGATATCTGAATCCTTCCTACAGACTCAATCGCTGCTGCGGGCCACGTTGGCCCGCAGGGTCAAGGAGCGGCGGCAGTTATCGAAGTTGAGCCAACGGGATCTGGCCGAACGAGCCGGGATCCGCCAGGCGCTGGTCAGCCAGATCGAACTCGGCGAGGCCAACGTAACGCTGGACTCCCTTCTTAGAATTGCAATCGCGCTGGACGTTGATCTTGCCGGCTTGTTCGCAGCGAAGGGCGACGATCCACAGGTTGGTTCCAGGCACTCCTGAGCCGCAGCCCATCTCGCGCGGAAATTTGGCTAGTCGATCGGTCAGACTCTCGATACCTTATAGCGTGTCTCATATGTGCCGGTGGAACCGGGAGGAAAGATCAGGAAGCGTGCGGACCTGCTCGGAAGCGCTCCCGATGCACGGGGGCGAAGCTGTGATCGAGGTCAGCAGAAGAGTTGCGTCAGCGGCAAAGTAAACCCAAGATGCTCGCCAAGCTATTGGGAATTGCGTACTCAGCTGTCCCAGCGCCCCGCAACCGGGTGCCGCCAAGCAAAGGACGTCCGCCATAGCCTTCTCTGCGCTCAGCGCGCCCGGGGTCAGGGCGCTCGCTGCCAACGGTGACCATCTTTTCAGGGCCATTGCCGAGTAGACCCGCAGTACGGAGTGCGAGTCTTGCCTGGAGTGAGATGCCGGTGCCGTAGCAGGTTCGCCAGAGCGCGTGATGACGCGCCTGAGGCATAGGAGGAAACGGCTTCGTCGACTTGTCCAGGCGAAAGCGCGGCATTAGGGCGGCTTCGCTGGATACTCGGACCAACTCTCAAGGGAGCCATCCTCGTAGCCATGACGAGTCGAGTCCGCGAGGCGGCCTTTCCTATCGCGGCAAGCAGTTTATCTTACACGCGGGCGAAGGTCTGGGATGTTGCCATGGGTGTTCCTGAGCACGACAAGCTCACAATTGCGAAATTTTTCGCGGCCATTTCGGGCAGCGAGATCCGCTACGAACTCGTGGGCGGCATAGCCTATGCCATAGCCGGAGGTAAAGAAGGGCACAACGTCATCTGCAGTAACGTCCAGACGGCGTTTGTTCCCGCCGGGAAGAAGAAGGGATGTCGTACCACGTCGAGCGACACGGCCGTCCAGACCGGTCCTGATACAGTCCGTTATCCGGACGTGGTGGTGGATTGCGGCCCGCCAAATGCCGCGACAATGACGGCCTCTAGGCCCACAATCATCGTTGAAGTCTCCTCGCCGGGTACCGCTGTCTTCGACTACGGGGCGAAGCTGCGCGAATATCAAGCCGTAGAGAGCGTCGACACGGTCATGCAGATCGAGTCAGAAATCGCCCTCGTTAGAGTTCATCGACGGCAAACAGACGGGACTTGGCTCGAGCATGCATTCGAAGCATTTGACGTCGACATTCCACTGCCGACGTTGGGAATGTCCATCACGCTGAACGAGATCTACGATACGCTCGACGTGAAGCCTCGACCGCGTCTCCAAGTCGTAAGAAGCGACGACACCGCTCGTTGATCGTTCTCCGATTGCGAGCATGGCGCCGTTTCGCCTCGGCGGCGATCCCTGCCTCCATATCCGCGATCGACTTTGCCCATCCCTTGTACGGCAGGGAGCGGCTTCGGCTCCGGTTTGTCGCGGAGAATATTAAGGTAATCGTCGTGGGCGTAGACTCGATCCCCACGCTTACCGGTGATTTCTCTCAGGATCCCGAGCTTCCGGAGCTGCTCGATTGCTGAATTTACTGTCGGGGCGCTCATTTGGGTACGCTCCGTTGCGCTCTGCACGGTTACGAACGGCGTTCTCCGGAGGAGTTCGAAGACCCGAAGGGCACTTCCGGGAGAGTAAGCCAAGAACCACACAAGACAAAACCCCGCCGTCGCTGATGAGGTTTTGTTATTTCAGGCTAGGAGACGAACTTTGCCCCCATTGGCGGACAAATTGTAGGTGACCTACTGTGCCCACTACAGCATGCATGCCCGATTGAAAGAACTGAAGGACCGTAGGGCCTCAAGGGAACGAACGCTCGTATCCCGGCGGCAGACAAGCGGATCAGCCGCGATTGAGCCTCCCATAAAGATCGGGGACGATGATCTTTACCGCCTGCAACGCGACCAGAGCGGGACTGCGACGGCTATGTCGCGCGTTGCGAGATGCTGGGTTGCGACCGCGAAGACTACATTCGCCGGCCACGCCGCACTTGAGGGCGGACAGCCTTGATCCGTCGGCGTCGCCTAATCTAGTGGCTCGCACAATTTGTCGCCGTCACAGCTGATTGCCATATCTTTGGCGCAATCTAGTGACACTCTTTAGCGTGTCAACCGGTAAGCGCCAAGCTTTCAAGTTGGCCTCATAGACATTTGCAGCCTGCAGCATGCGAACCGGCAGAGCGCCGACGCTATTGAACTGACGCACTCACAGGGCTCGCCTCACATTCAGCACATCGGAAGCGCTTGTCCGGGGCAACCAGACCTCGCTCGTGCCCGGGTTCGCTTGTCCAGGTTCGCCGAAATCGGTCTCTTCTGAATTCACCTATGGAAGGAGCGCGCTAATGTTCATCGATCATCATCACCGTCCGGAACGTCGCCGTCTGCGCCCGCAACGCAATGTTCAGGACATCATGTCATGCATGGCAACCAATCCCTTCGCAAGGCAGCATCGACCACCTTCTCCGGCCCGAAATGCAAGGTCGCCATTCCCATTGAAAGCCTCCTCCTCCGTGACGCGCTCCAGGAGGCGAGCCTTGATGCGCAGGTACGCGCGCTTCACTATCGGAAGGCTCCGAACCTTTATGGTACGCCGCCCACGCTGATGAGCGTGGTGCTGCAAAGGATTGACGGAGATTTTCTGCTTGCCGTCTGCGAAAGGCGGCCGCAGAGATCCGCAGCCGACTACGAGCGACTCGGCGAGATGCTAGCGTCGGACGGGCTGCGCCTTCTGGAACGCGATGCTGACGACATCCGGCGCGAGCCGATCTACTCCAATGTGCGAGAGGTCTGGTCTAACGCGCGCTTTCACGTATCGATCAGAGATCGACTGAAGATTGGCGCGGCGCTCGCCGAAGACGGCCCACAAACAATACTTGAACTCGAGGAGCGTGCCCGTCCGTGCTGCGACATCATCGCCGCCATGTGTGCATTGGCGTGCGAGGGATTGGTGGAAATCGACCTTCGCGACGCTCCCTTGAGTCCGCGCAGCGTGGTGCGTGGGTTTTAGAGACACGCCGGAGCGCATGCACCTGCGAGACATGCGGGGAACTTGGGCAGCTCTATCTGGACGATGGCGTCTGCATGACGCGCTGTGCCGCTCACGCCAAAGGCATGCCGGTCGCGGACGAGTCCGAGGGCGATAGAATACGCATTGTTCGTACGCTGAGGAGCTATGGCTCTGGCTATGAGCTCCGTCGGTACGACCGTGAGAACGACCGCTTGGTCGACCCGGCGCCAGATGAGGAGGAGTGAGATGGCGCAGATCGCTCAGAACTGGCGGATCGAATTCATGCGGGCTCACCCCCGGCTGTTCGAGTTCATGCAGGACGAGCCAAAGGATACCTTCGGCTATCCGCTGTGCAACGAAGGCTGGCAGGACGTGCTGGAACGGCTGTGCGGCCGCATCGAAGAGGCGCTGCGGGACAACGAGACCTTCGAGTTTGTCCGCATCAAGCAGAAGTTCGGGATCCTGCGTGTGGACTGGGAAGGCGAAGTCTCCGACCGGACCAGGGCCCGCATCGAAGAGGCCCTCGCGCTCGCTGAGGCACGTAGCAGCTGCACGTGCGAGCTCTGCGGCGCGGAAGGCGATAAGTATCACGCCACCAACAAAGTAATGGTCCCCGGTGCCAGGCACGCCGAGGGCCGGCCGATGTTAGCGACTGGTCCCCCGGAGGACGGGCAGCACGAGGATAGATAAGGAGTAGCGATGGCGCGCTTTCGGTACCGCACCTGCCAACAGGAAGGCACTTGGGCTTACGCCCCGGAGCGCTACACATGTCTAGTCCGCGACTCCGATCGATGTGCAGTTCATCTCTCCGCAAGACGAGCTGCCAAAAGGCCGTCCATTTCTCAACATGGCCGATTCCTCGTCCAAGAACGGTAACGAGAGCTCCTCGCCGAAGAAAAGTGGCGGACTAGCACGGCCAGATTTCGCTGATGCGTCTTGGGGGGACACACTTCGTGTACCAGCACCGCGGGCAAGAGGACTGACTCGCGTCCGCGGGTCTGGTCGATCCGCAAGCCGAGCGGCGAGCGAAGACGACTGTCGCCGCCACGGGCAACAGGTATCGCAATTGGCCGAATTGGATTCGTCTCAAATGCAGTCTGAACGGAGCGAAACCATGAACCAATATAGACCGGGTCGGCGCGACCTTCTCGCGCGGGCCTACCTCGACATGCTAGCTGCCAAAGCTGGCACCAACAGCGGACCGCTGCTGCGCAGTGGCGACGCCGATGACCCCATCGAGCACCTGATCAACGATTTGGCCACCGCACCTGAATCCGTCGGCCGCACCTCCATTCGAGCCGATCTTGCGGCTGCCGCGGTGCTCGTGGCGCGCGCGATCGAGCCGGTCGATGGACTGACCCGCGACTTGCGGCGAGGCTGCCCGGTGGTCTCACTTGCCACTCACGCCGCCGACGTGGTTTCCCTGGCGCGTCAGGTCCTGAAAACCTGCGCGTTCGGTGCCGAGGCCCAGGTACTCGACGAGCGAACCTTCAATCACGGACCGATCCGGCCGGTATTGCTGCTGGCAAGGGACGGCACCTCGAACGAGCACAAGGCTGAGCGCGGGAACGACACGGTTGCACAGGCCCTGCACGCTCGCGCTCCGGTGTTTGGCCTGGCGCCCGACCCGCGCCGCCACTTGCCGCGCGATCTGCTTCGCGCAGCCGAGCACCATCTCGCGCTCAGCCAACTTGACGGCGCCGGCGTCGCGCTGGTGATCGAGGCGGTGACCGGCCGATCCCCGAGCACTGCGCTCGACGACCAGCTCGTCCGAGCCGTTGACATCTCCGACCTTGTGCTATCGGTCCGCTCCGACCGCACAGCCGACGAGTGCGTCGAACGGCTTCAGCGGATCGTCGCAACGAAGTCGTTCTTCGATCACCGGGGCCCCGCGCTGGAGGAGCTCGCCGGCTACGGCGCGGCCAGGGAATGGGGACTTAATCTCGTGAACGACCTGCGCGAATACCGCGCCGGTCGATTGGCGTGGGAATGCATCGAGAAGGGATTGCTTCTGGTCGGCCCGCCCGGTGTCGGCAAGACGCAATTCGCCCGCGCCGTGGCGAAGTCGGCAAACGTACCGCTTGTGGCAACCTCGGTCGCCGACTGGAACGCCTCACCCTTCTTGTCTGGTACGTTGGCCGCGATCAAGGAATCGTTCTCGCGGGCACGCCAGCTCGCGCCGTGTCTGTTGTTCATCGACGAGCTGGACGGGATATCCGACCGCACGACGCTGACGAGCGACTACAAAGAATATTGGACGCAGATCGTCAATCTCCTTCTAGAGCTGCTCGCCGGTATCGAAGATCGGCCGGGCGTCGTAGTGATCGGCGCAACCAATCACCCCGAGCACATTGACGCCGCCGTGAAACGCGCTGGACGGCTTGACCGTACAATCGAGATCGACCTGCCCGATTCCGAGACGCTCGCGGCGATCTTCCGCTTTCACATAGGACACGACGTGCTGTCGGGCGTGGACCTGATGCCGGCAGCGCTTGCTGCCGCCGGCAAGACCGGCGCCGACGTCGAGGCATGGGCACGGCGCGCGAAGTCGCGGGCTCGTCGCGCCAAGCGGGATCTTGCGCTCGACGATCTGCTCCAGGAGGTCCGGTGCGGCCGCGAAGCAATGCCCAAGTCGTTGCGGCGATCGTGTGCGATTCACGAGGCGGGACATCTCGTTGCGGGTATCGCCCTGGCGGTGTTCGAACCGCGCGCACTGACCATCCTGGATCACGGTGGCGCGACCCGCGTCGAGCTTTCCAGGGCCAACTCGCAGACCCTGACCGGACTCGAGAACTACATCACGGCACTGTTGAGTGGCCGCGCCGCCGAGGAGATCGTCCTCGATGCGTCTCAGGCGACGGCGGGATCTGGGATCGGCGAGGACAGCGACTTCGCCCGGGCCACCGCAGCCGCAACCGACCTCGAACTGCGGTTCGGCTTCGGCGCTCTCGGAGTGGCCCACTTTTCGGATCGCGCCACCGAGATGCTGCTCCACGATGCGTCGGTGGTGGGGCTGATCAAGCAGCGCCTGGACCGATGCCTGGCTCGCGCCCGTGAATTGATCTCCGAGAACCGGACAGTCGTGGAAGCGGTGGCGCGGCGATTGGAAGAGACGGGATATCTCGATCGCGCCGCGATCGACGACCTTCTCAAGACTCATCCCCTGCGCACTAGGGCCCGCAGAGAGAATCGAGAGCCTGAAAGCTCGGCCTAGTCGGACGGGCGCCAGTTCACGGGCACCGCCTGGACACAGGGGTTATCTCTCTCGGCGCCCGAGCATCGCATCACAAGGATGCGCGCTAGCGCCGGGATCATTGTTGCATCGTGAAGCACTAGCTCTGAGGTGAAAACGATGAGATTGCCGGACGCCCAGGTGCTCGATGGCGAACTGCTGCTGGTCCTACATGGAAGTCCCACGGCGATGTTCAGCGCCACGGCGGGGATTGCCCACAGCCTTGGATGCGGGGTTCATCTCGTCACGACGGGAATGATGCGCAGGATACGCAATATCCAAAGGAAGTCAGGTGAATCAAACATCGAGTTCCTCGCACGAGTCGCCATCATTGACACCATCGCAGGCCACACCTCGGCGGACACACCTGTGGTCGTACGTCGGCCCGATGTCATGGGCGGCGCTCCCGTTTTTCGCGGCACGCGCGTACCCCCCGGCCCCGTGTTCTGCATGCTGGCCGACAAGTCGGCAACTGAGCTCGTTCGCATCGACTACCCCTCTTTATCGCAAGACCTCGTCAGGTCCGCGCTGCTGCAGGCCTGCCGCTTGCTGGAGCGCGAAGCACCATGGGCCGATCGATGATGACGAGATTGCTTGCACCGACCGAGCGTGACGGAGCCACCCCTGCGCTGCCCGAACGCGACGCTGCTGTGCACGATCGGGAGCCTGATAGCTCGCCGGCAATTCAGAATTCGTTCCGGTGATCAGAAACGTGGCTCAAAACAGAGGATCATGATGAGGTACTCCAGGCGAGGCATCCTTCTCGGAACCCTGACGACGATGCTCACGTCGATGTGGTCCCGCATCGTCGGTGCGCCGCGGCGGCCCGCGCCAACGCCATCGGAGAGGCCAATCTGGCCTACCGACGTCGTCGGCAAGCTCTACCGTGATATGTACCGCCGGCTGATTGACCTAGACGCATTCGAGGCCGCCTTCGATCGGGCGATCGAGGTTCTCCGCGCGAGCAATGCCGGCAAGATTGAGCGCGAGGAAGCGACCACGCGCCTGCTCGCGATTCACTCGGAAGCGCTCCGGCATCCTCCTCCACCGCGCGAAATCGCGGCGCTTCGAGCGGACGAGATAGGTGTTGATGAAGCGATGGCACTATTGCGCCGCGCGATCGCCGGGGAGAGTCATATTGAACTCGAGCACCCATGGGCAGAGGTCTTCCATTCCTATGGCCAATTCGCGATCGAGGGTTGGAAACTGACAGCTTTCAAGCGCAATTACGGCATCAAGTATCTCGACGCGGCGCTATCGCCGGACGGACGCATGGGGACGTACGCTTCGTGGCAGGCCCGCGAAGGCAACCCCGTGCACCTGCTTTTCGACGAAGAGCAAGACTGCTTGGACGAGCTGATCGAAAGCATCGATGCATAGGATGCCTTGATCCATCATCGGGTTCGCTAACGGCTAACCGGTGAGGTTCGCATCGCTTGTGACGGCGACAGCACGTTGAGGAGATCATCAAGCATCTGGCGGCGGCTCCGACCGCGGGACAGGTCGAAATTGAGTGCGTCGCTCGATGCAATTCTTCCGGTTGGCATCCGAGGCTGCCGCCATTGCGGCGGCCTTCTTTGCGGGGATCGAAATGACAGATCAGGATTCGGAAGGCCACGACTCGTCGGCGCGCCGCGATCGCTATCTGCGCTACATCGCGAGCAGCGCTTGGCGCAACAATCCGGCGCGCCTCGCCGAGCTCGAGGCCTCCGGCATGCGCTGCCGCATCTGCAACGCCAGTGCGGAAGAGGCCGAACTGCAGGTGCACCATCGCACCTACGAGCGCCTCGAACACGAGCTCGCGGAGGATCTAACGACGCTCTGCGCCGGTTGCCATCTTGACTTCACGCTTATTCTACGGGGACGGCGGTACGCATCACGCATTCCCAAGCGCGCCGACGTCCCGTGTCTGCTTGTCAATCAACCTAAAGTCCGAGATCCATTTCATGGAGAGGCCAATGGTGAGCGACTTCGTTTCCTTGCGCTTGATCGGCGTCCGCCCGCTGTTGATGCATGCCGGCCGGTTGTGCGACCCCTTGGATCCGATCTCGCGCGAGCTCGCGAGGATTACCGGAAAGCGGCTGAAAACCGTCTCTGACCATCGCGAGATCGCGCGCATCGAATGGTTCGGGGGACTCTGGCTCGATGACGGCCGCCCATGCATTCCCGCCGAGGCGATCGAAGCTGCCTTCATCGCGGGTGCGAAGATGCAGCGGCGGGGAAGACAAGCTGCGGCCGGAATCGAGGTCGACGGTCCGGCCAGGCTGTTCTACGACGGCCCGCAGGATATCGATGAATTGTGGAAGCAGGAGCGCTTCCGTCTGCGGGTGCCGGTGCGCGTTGGCACGGCGCGCACGATGCGAACGCGACCGCGGTTCGACACCTGGAACGTCGATTTCAGAGCCTCTTATCTGCCGAGCCTTCTAAGTCCGCCGTTAATCGCGGACATTTTTGTGGCCAGCGGCGTTGCGCGTGGACTAGGCGACTGGCGGCCCAAATTCGGAAGATTTCGCGTCGAGTGTCTCGACTGACCAGCTTCGTGGCGGGGTGTGGCCCGGCCTGGCATGGCACGGTCCGGCGTGGCAAGGGGAGAGCCGGCGCAAGCCGGCTGCTCCAGCCACGCCTGCCCGATCCGACGCCGGACATTGGGCGAGCGTACCTCGAAATTGAATCCTTCAGACCATTGTCGCGGCCACAAACGTGAGGTGTCGTGCAGCCCCGAAAGGGGCCGCTCGGACGGCGGAACGGAAAGGACGGTGCGCTGGCCACCACCCCACGAATCCTTGGACGTCGCTTTGGGCCGGCAAGCAAAAGTTTTCCGCGCGAGAGGTTCGAGCCGATGCAAGGACTCGACGATCACCTCGTTGAGACGCTGCGTGACGGCTTTGGCGGACACCCGACCGTCAGCTTCGTCCAGGCGTGCAAACTATTGAATATCAATGCAAAAACGTTGCGGAGCCACGTCCGCCGCGGTAGCATCGCCTTCCGGCAAACGGGGCTCGGCAAGTTCCGCGTACGCCGCGAGTTTGCACTGCAGGACCTCGTAGACTTCTACACGGGAACCCTGCGCCGACTGGAACCTACGGCGCCGGTCCCGCCCGCCCGCGTCGACAGGAGCAAACGGGCCAGTTTCTTGGACGGCCACGCCACCCGCCGGGCCGCCCGGAAGGAGCGCAAACGCCATGCAAGCGCCTGACCGCAACGCTCACACACAGGATCGCACCGGCCAATCGGAACCGGTCAACGTCTATTTGCACACGGGCAGCCGGTTCTGGCAGATGCTGTTCGAGGTTAACGGCAAGCCCTACCGGAAGTCGTCACGAACCACGAGCAAGCGCGAGGCGATCGCCAAGGCGAAGCGATGGAAGGCGGAGGTGCTGGCTGAGCGCGCCGAGCGCCGGCCGGCGGCATGGTCCGACGCGCGCCCACCGACCGCGCTGCCCGATATGCCCTTTGGCGAAGCGGCGCAGATCTATTGGGACCAGCAGGGCCAATTCACCCGCAACGCCGAGGCCTTGGACGGTTACCTCGCGCGCATCGTGCAAATGGTCGGCCCGGACAAGATGTGCAGCACGATCGCCCGCGACGACGAACGCCGGATTCGCGCGGCCCTGCGGCGGGGCGAGCGGCCGGAGGGCATCGGCAAGCTCGGGCGGCCGCTGAAGGTCACGGGGGCCTACCGCCCAAGATCCATCAACGGCTACACCGACTTGATCGGCACCGTGCTGAACTGGGTCGAGATCATTCCGCCCTACCGCTGGGGACGCCGCCGCCGGCGGGATGAGACCGACCGGGAGATCGTGCGGCCGCGCTATCGCTGGCTGACCTTCGAGGAGCAGTGGCGGCTCGACAAGGTGATGGAGCCCGATCTCAAGGACGCGGTGCTGTTCGCGATCGATGTTGGGATACGCGAGGACGAGCTTAGCAAGCTGACCTGGAGCGCGATCGACTGGGCGCTCTGCACGGTCACCTTCCCGCTCAAGGCAAAGGGCACCGACGAAAAGATGCACACCGTCGACCTCACCGAGGAGGCGATGGCGATCCTCTATGCGCGCCGGGCACTGCACAAGCGCGAGGGTGTCCGGTCCGACCGCATCTTCCTGCTGCGCGCCCGCAGGAATCACTGGCATCAGGGCGAATTGCGCAAGAAGGGTGAGCTGATCGAGTTCTCGCCGCAACTGCTGTACCGGCGGTTCATCGAAGCCTGCGGCGCCGCCGGCGTGCAGGACATGCTGTTTCACGACTTGCGGCGGACCGCCGGTCGACGCATCTACGATGAGGAAGGCTCGGACATCGAAGCCGCCCGCGCGCTGCTCGGTCATGTCGACATCAAGACCACCCAGGACTATCTCGGCGTCACCGGGACTGCGATCAATCCGCACCTGCGCCGGCGCAGCGCTCGCGCAAAACTCGCCCTGGCTGAACTCGAGGCGGCGGCGAGGCGGACCGACGCCGCGCCGGGCAGCCGCGCGCACGTGCTGCACGACGTGCTGACGCGCCCGCCGACACCGCGCCTGCGCCGCGTACGCTAGACCCGCTCGACTCGCGCGGCAGATGGTCTGCGCGCCATGCGGCGTGCTTTGCGTCGCGCCGCGCGGGGCCGCGCGATCACGTAGCCGCCGCCGCGGATGTCGAGCGCGCCGGCCTTCTTGCCCCGCTTAAGACACTGGGCCAGCCACACCGGGCTGAGATCGGAGAGCTCCGGCTCGAGGCTTGCCGCGATGTCGCGCCGTGCGAGCGGCGAAGGCGAGACTGCGATCGCCACCACCATCCGCACCCACAACATGCGGCCGAATTCGCGTGCCAGCTTGGCGTCGGTGTCGTCACTCGCCCAGACTTTCTTCGGCCGCGGCGCCGCCTCGTAGTCGAACCAATAGGCGCCGCGCCGGCCAGGCACGCGTGCGATCCGCGACCCGGCCAGCGCGGCGGCCAGATCGAGGTAGGGGCGGTTGGTCGTCAGGGGAATGCGGCCCGTGCTGATCAGCGCCTTAGCCGCCATCGGCCGACGCCCGGCACGAAGCTCGAACGCGACCGCACGCGCCACCTTCGGCTTCGCTGCGCCCTGCCAGTCGGAGTCCACAACGGGCATCGGTGGATCGGCGTCGGCGCGCTCCGCGCGCTCGCGCATCACGTAGGCGCGAATGCGCGCCAGGCGCGCTGCCTTGACCACGGGCGACTCCGGCGGGCGCGCAATAGCTCGCCGCGTCGGCGGACGCCTCGGTCGCGACGGCCGGTTCGTCGGCCACGACCGCGGTCGGCCTTTTGGCGCATCAGGCGGTCGTGCACTGACGGCAGGCTTGGATGTCCTGGCAGCGACCCGCTCCTCGTAGCCCGCGAGAAACGTCCGCCGGGCCGGCTCGTTCGGAGCTGTGCCAACGGGCGCGCCCTCAGGCTTGAGGTCTTGCCGCAATGCGGCCGCGTTGCTCCGAGGAACTGGGTCGCGGCGCGCCGTGGCACGCGGCTGCGGCGCCGGAATCGGCCGCGGAGCGCCAGCGCTCGAGGGCTGGTCGTCGCGCGGCGGCGCTGCGGGTGCGGTGACTGCGCCCCGCGCGCGCGGCTGCTCGCTAAGGGTCAGGATCAACAGCAGGTCGCGCGCGAACCGATACGCGGCGCGCAGCACCGGACCGGGCAGCCGCGCCGCCATCATCTCGCGATCGCTGCGCCAGCGGTTGAGGCAGCGTGCGACGTTCTGCTTGCGGCCGCCGGCGCGGCGGACCACATCGGCGAGCCTCACCGCGTCGAGCCCACCGTGTTCGAGCAGCAGTGCGTCGGCCGCGGCGTACACCCGCGCTTCGGTCGAGGGCTTGTCGTCTGCCATCGCAAGTCTCCAAGGATTCGTCGGCAGGTGCGCGCCGGCCGTGTTGAACCGCCATGCCGGCGGGAGCGGGCGGGCTCCCAAATCCGCCGGCGGCGGGTCCCGAAGAATCCCCGAAGTCGGCCTGCAAATGCAAGAACTGCCTGCGGCGCAGGCAGTTCTTGCATTTGCACTTACAGGGGCCGCCTGTAAAGCCGCTGGCTTCGTCCTGCGAAGGGCACGGCCGGAATACTTAAAAGAACGGGTTTCCAAACAATGACTTAGTCCTTCATCGCTCTGACAACGGTTCGCGATCAAATGGGGAACAAAGAGCAAACAGTGGCAAACAAGGGAAGCCTATGTCCCGAAGTCCTCCCGAAGCCGGGAGCTGCCCGGTTCCCGGGTTCGGAGCTCGAAACTGCTTAACCAGCCTTGCGGGCTCACCAGCGGCACACCTAGCGCGCCGTCACAGAAGCGACCGCAGCAACTTCTCCACGGCTGTGCTTTCCGCCCCAGTAGCATGGTGGATCGTCCGACCCACCGTTGGCCGTCGCGACGCCACAGCACAACGCCAACTTGGCGTGGCCAAGGATTAGGGTTCGGCAAAGGAAGTGCCCGGCAAGATCGGCTAGTGAAGTTCGGCGTGTGTGCGTCCGGCCCGGGCCTTATCGCGCTTCTTTTGCGAGGGCGCGCTGGGACAGTCGCCTGCTCGGACCCGCAAACATCTTTGCTGTCGGAATCAGCAGGTCAGCGACATCGACGCCGTGGATGCGATCAAACGGAAACGAGTGGAAATGCGAGGCGCAAAGGAAAGTCAGCCGCGCTTGGCCCGACCGTGCCTAGTTTCGCCGGCACCGACCCCGCTCGCCGGCCCGGCAGCATCGGCTGCAGGCCGATCGGCCAGCACCTTTTTGGAAGGCAGCAGCAGCTCCGCGACCTCGACGCCCAGCGCGGCCGAGATCTTATCCAGTGATTCCAAGGTTGGATTTGCGGTCGCGAGCTCCAATGCGCTGATCAGCGCCTGACGCAAACTCGCCTCGTCGGCGAGGTCGTACTGCGACCACGATCGCTGCAGACGAAGCTCTCGAAGGTTGCGGGCAAGCAACCGCTTGGTGTGTGCCGGATTTCGCCGCTTCATCCGTCAGGATGATGCATTCCGCAAGCGCGGACAAAACACGCTTTAGCGTGTTAAATACGCTATGACGTGTTCCGTTCACCGATTCTGCTCTTACCGTCTCGCGATGAATGCCCCCTTTCCGGCCTCAGTCAGGTACGCGCTTAATATCTGGAAGCTGGAGGCATCGCTGCAATACCCAGCATGCAAGCGGCCCAATTGCCGGTGGCGAACATCCTCAGGCTGCGCCGAAATCGAGCCGCGGCGAACTCTGACGATGTAGTAGGAGGATTGCGAGCGCGGCGCAGTGGTCGAGCACCGATCGCTGGGCCCTCTCGTTTCCCGACCTTGCAAATGCGTTGAACAATTGCTATCGTCTGTTCAACGCTGGAGGTTGTCATGGCTGTGCGGACCCGCACGTCGACAGAGACCGAGAAGCACATTGCGCTTACGCGCAACCGGCTCGTGCTCGAGCAGGCGCGCGCCGTCGGGCTGCTCGGTAAGGCCAAGAACACGCGCTTGTCCGGGCGCGTGCCGGCAGGCCTGATCGAAGCGGCAAAGAAGCGGGCTCACGTATCTTCCGATACCGAACTTCTAGAGCTCGCGTTGTCGCGTTTGGCACTCGAAGACGATTTCGGCGCGCGTCTTGTTAGGCGCAGGGGAAGCATCCCGGCAGATATCGATCTTGCCATTTGATCTCCAGGGAGCATTGCGGAGGCTGAAGCCGCACAAGCGTTTGGAACGGTTGACGCGACGAGCAGATTCCGAGCTTGCCTGGGCGTCCGACGAGCCGCTCATCGGCGGCGCGCTAATTCTCGATACCAGCGTTTACCTCGACGTCTTGCAGGCACGCACGCCGGACGCTGTCGATGAATTGCTGACATATCGCGTCTGCCACCACTCGGCCGTCTGCCTTGCCGAACTAACGCATGTGTTCGGGCGGCTCGATCCGGCTCACCCCTCAACGATTGGGGTTCTGCAAACGGTACGGGATGTGATTGAAGACATTCCGCAGCATCGCTTGCAAGCTCCGGATACGGCGATGTGGGGCGAAGCGGGAATGCTTGCGGGCGAGCTCGTTCGTCTCAGCGGCGCGCCGAAGGGGGCGGGTCACGAGCGGAAATACCTCAACGATGCGCTCATCTATCTTCAGGCACGGGGTATCGGTGCCAGCGTATTAACAGGGAATGTCGGCGACTTCGACTTCCTGAACCAACTTGTTCCGGGAGTTCCGATCATTCTATATCGGCAGGTGTGAGCCAATTCCCGCAGTCATTCAGAAATTCCCGCGGTGCCAACAAGAAGTCCGGACAGGCTTAGAAGCTCCCACGACAGTTGAGGCCACGGCGTAAGGTCATTCCACACGATAATCCGGATAGCCAAAACTCTTAAGCTCCCGTCGGACGGGCCTTGTGCCGCTCCCGACGGATTCACCGATTTTGGTATCGGCGGAAGTCCGAAGCAAGCCACCAGCGGCTTGGCCCCGACCCAGCGATGTATCAACACGAAATTCCGAATGGCCTTTTGTTCTGACAGCTCTATTTGTCAAGGCGGAGCGAAGGACGGACCCGTAGAGATGGACGCACCGGCCGAAAGCCGACCCGACACCGGCCTTTCCCACCGCAAGATCATCCACATCGACATGGACGCCTTCTACGCGTCGGTCGAGCAGCGGGACAATCCGGATCTTCGAGGCAAGCCAGTCGCGGTCGGCGGCTCGGCGGAACGCGGCGTCGTAGCTGCGGCAAGCTACGAGGCCCGCAAGTTCGGAGTCCGGTCTGCGATGGCGTCCGTCAGCGCCAAGAGGCAGTGTCCGGACCTGATCTTCGTAAAACCGCGCTTCGAGGTCTACAAAGCGATCAGCCGGCAAATCCGCGAAATCTTCGCGGAGCACACGTCGATTATCGAACCGCTGTCGCTGGACGAGGCCTATCTGGACGTCACCGAAAACCTGCAGGGCATCCCCCTCGCCCGCGACGTCGCGCTGCGGATCCGCGAGAAGATCAAGGCCGAGACGGGCCTCAACGCTTCGGCCGGCATCAGCTACAACAAGTTTCTGGCGAAACTCGCTTCGGATCACAGGAAGCCGAACGGCCAGTACGTCATCTCTCCGGAGATGGGCGCCGCGTTCGTGGAGCCCCTGCCGGTCGGCAAATTCCACGGCATCGGTCCGGCGACGAGCGCGAAGATGAATGGCCTCGGCATCTTCACCGGAATGGACATCCGCAACCAGACGCTCGAGTTCATGAATGCCAACTTCGGCAAGTCCGGGGCCTACTACTACTGGATCTCGCGCGGCATCGACGACCGTCCCGTCAGGGCCAACCGCATCCGCAAGTCCATCGGCGCCGAGAACACGTTCTCGGCCGACCTGACGACTTTCGACGCCATGGCCGCCGAGCTCCGGCCGCTGATCGACAAGGTCTGGCGCCACTGTGAGAGCACCGGCAACCGGGGACGGACCGTGACGCTCAAGGTCAAGTTCTTCGATTTCGAGATCATCACCCGCAGCAGGTCCGTCGTGGCGCCGGTTCCGAGCCGGGACGATCTCGAAAGCCTAGCCGTCGGCCTGCTGCAGGCCGAGATGCCGATGCCTAAGTCCGTGCGGCTACTGGGGGTCTCGCTGTCATCGCTGCAGGCTAGTGATCTAGCCGAGCCGCAGCTGGATCTGCCGATCTGAGGCCATTATCCCTTGAAAAATGCTATCAATTATTTGACTTTGATAGCATCGCCGTCCGTCTCTGGAGGACGCCATCATGGCCGATGTCACCATCCGTAACCTCTCCAAGGAGGCGCATCGCGCTCTGAAAGTCCGCGCGGCGCAGCACAATCGCAGCGCGGAAGCGGAAATGCGCGCCATTCTGGAGGCCGCCGTGCGTCCCGAGGGCCGGCCGCGGCTCGGCACCGCCCTTTCGGAGATGAGCCGGAAGATCGGCCTCACCAATGCCGATGTCGAGGCACTTGAACATGGCCGCGCCGCGCGTGCCGCTGAGCCGATGCGCTTCGAATGATCTTGCTCGATACCAATGGGGTCTCCGAGGCGATGAAGCCCGAACCGCATCCATCGGTCCGCGACTGGCTCGACGCCCAGGCGGCCGAAACGGCACCGAAAGTTTCGCCTGACTGGACGTGCGGCGGCGCGGCCTATCCAACTTCAAGATCGTGGATGATCGGTTTCAGACCGTCGGGCGTGATTTCGAGGCGCGCAAGCGTGATCGGTAGCTTGAAGCGTTGGCGCCCAGCACTGCCCGGATTTAGGTAGAGCAAGCCGTCGACGGTGTTGATCTTCGGCACGTGGGAGTGGCCGGAAACAATGACATCGATGCCCTCAGCTACGGGATCGACCTGCAGGGTGTTGAGGTCGTGCAGAACGTAGAACAGCCGTCCGGCGAGCCGCACGAACTCGGTTTCGGCAAATTCGGTGGCCCACTCGCCCGTATCCACGTTTCCTCTGATCGCCGTGACGGGGGCAATTCTCCGCAGCGCGGTGATGATCTCGGGATCGCCGATGTCGCCGCCGTGAATTATGTGGTCGACATGGGCCAGCAGGCGCAGCGCCTCCGGCCTGAGCAGGCCGTGCGTATCCGAGATGATGCCGATGGTGAAAGTCATCGAAGCGTCCGGCTGAAGCACTCTATCGCGCGTTGGGCCGCGGCTTCCTGATGCACCGCCGGTGCCCCGGACATCAACCGCCTAAGCCGACTTCCGCCGCTGGCCCGTCGCGGGCTTCTTCGCCGCTGCTTCCTTCACCGGCTTCTTGCCTTGGATCGTCATCAGCATCTCTTTCTGGCCCGCCGCCGCCTTGCGCGGCTTCTTGGCGGGCTCTGCTGCCTTCGCCGGCGCCGCCTCCCGACCGACGCTCTGCCGCAGCGCCTCCATCAGATCGACCACGTTTTCGCCTTTGGGCCGCTCCTTCGGGCGGATGGTCTTGCCTGCGCGCTTCTGGTTGATCAGGTCGACCAGCGCGGTCTCGTAATGATCCTCGAATTTCTCGGGGTCGAACGTGCCCGTCTTCTGGTTGACGATGTGCCTTGCGAGGTCGAGCATGTCCTTGGTGACTTTGACGTCCTGGATCTCGTCGAAGTACTCCTGCTCGGAGCGGACCTCGTAGGGGTAGCGCAGCAGCGTACCGACGAGACCCTTCTCCAACGGCTCGAGCGCGATAATGTGCTCGCGGTTGGTGAGAACCACGCGGCCGATCGCGACCTTGTCCATCTCCCGGATGGTCTCCCTGATCACCGCGAAGGCGTCGTGACCGACCTTGCCGTCGGGACGAAGGTAGTACGGACGGATCAGATAGCGCGGGTCGATGTCGGCCTTGTCGACGAACTCGTCGATCTCGATGGTCCGCGTCGACTCTAGCGCCAGCTCCTCGAGCTCCTCCTTTGTGACCTCGATGTACTGTCCTTTGTCGAGTTCGTAGCCCTTGACGATGTCCTCGTTCGCGACCTCGTCACCGGTATCGGCGTCGACCTTTAGATATTTGATGCGGTGACCCGTCGCCCGGTTGAGCTGGTTGAACGCGATCTTCTCGCTCTCCGACGTCGCCGGATAGAGCGCCACCGGGCAGGTGACGAGGGACAGACGCAGGAAGCCTTTCCAGTTCGCTCGCGGGGCCATGGTGAACGCAACGCTCCAGGGTACGGGGACTCGGACTCAAGACGAACGGGGGCGGCCAGTTCCGACACGCCAGCCGCTTACCCCGAGATTCATTTGCGTCGGCCGCGATGCCAGCAGAATCCGAACCGGGCCTCTTCACTCTCAGAACGAAACGGGAATATAATCCGTGTGCGAGACCAGCTGGCTTCAGCTCGCTCGGGAACCGCTGCGCGAACCTGGTTTCGACTAACTCCCGAGCGAATGATCGAGGAAGAAGCGCAGCATTTCCCTGGTTGCGTCCGGCCCGCGCGGATCGGTGTAGGAGCCTGCGGGACTGCCTCCCGCCCAGGCATGGCCAGCGCCGTGAACATTCCAATGCTCGGACACGACGCGCCCGTCCGCATGGGTCAGGATCGTGCGGGTATATCCGTGCCCGTCCGGCACTCGTCCGTCGATCGCTTTCGATCTCATCCCCGTCGCGGCCTGCTCGACAATCCGGTCGGCGTTGTTCGGATTCACAGTGGTGTCACGGTCGCCGTGGAAAACGATGATCGGCACTGACGGGCCGCCATTCCTGGCTTTCCCGCCGCCCTGCCGCATCGCGACGAACGCTGAGGGAAGATCGCTTGCTGCGCCGCATGCCAGGCCGGAATGGATCCCAACGGCCGCGTACAGATCGGTGTGCGTCGCCCCCATGATGGCGGCAGCCGCCCCGCCGGCCGAGAGCCCTGCGACGTAGACGCGGTTCGGGTCGATCGGATAGTCCTGCATGATCTGACGGGTGATGCCCGCGATCAGCGACGGCTCGCCCCCGTTCCGTTGCTGGTCGCCCGTGCGAAACCAATTCCAGCATTTTGACTGATTGGCTCCGCTGGGCTGCTCCGGATAGACCACGAAGCAATTTCGTTCTTCCGCCAGGAAATTCATCCGGGTGCCAGCGGCGAAATCGTCCGGCGACTGGGTGCAACCGTGGAGCATGACCACGAGCGGAAGCGGTTCTCCTTGCGAGCGGCTGGGGATGAACAGTTTGTAGGTCCGGCTTCCGGCAGCGTTGCTGAAGGTCCCCGCGATAAACCTCGTTCCTTCGGGTGCGATATCCGTCGTGGCAGGCGGAGCGCGCAGGCCGAGTCCGGATAACTTTCGCATCGCGTCGAACGGCGCTGGGCGATTGCGCCACTGCACGGAACTGGCGTGCGTGCTTTGGCGGCCCTCCTTCTCCTCGAGAACGTTCGCCTTCAAGTCGATGGTCAGCGGCTCGATCTTCGCCGGCTTGGCTCTGGCCGTGCCACCGGACGGCTCTGCGGCGCTCTCGCCGCGAAGCATGCGCTGCAGGAGCGCGGTGGCCTCTACAAGTTGGCCGGCTCGCGTGAGACGCGTGGCATCGCGAACTATGTTCTGATCCAGCATCACATCACCTCGTTCTATCGGCGAGAGCGGCCTTGACCGCGGGAGTCGCATGGAGGGCTCCGAGCACCGACACCGAAGCGATGGTGGCGCGGGCCAGATCGGGCGTGACGTCCTGGGCGATGGTCGCCAAGCCGAGAACGTTGATGTGCAGCATCTCGCCGGCGCGTCGTGCCGCCTCGAGATCTTCGCGGCTGTAATTCCGCAGCCCAAGGTCCAGGCTGTTTCGGACCGTCGACTGCTTTACGACGTCCGCGTGCCGCTCGAGCTGGTTGCGGATGGCCGTTCGGATGAAATCGGTACGGTTGGAATAGAATCCCTCCTGCACCATCAGATCGACCTGACCCAGGTCGACGTAACCGAGGTTGATGGTGATCTTCTCGGTGTCGGGCGTTTTTGGCCGCAGGTCGCGCACATCGTCAGCCATCTGCAGTTCTCCAGCCCATCCATGTGGATGGCTATAGGATGTCAGGTGGATGTCTTCTGGCGATCTACAAGGGGCCAAGGTCGATTTTCGCGGAACGGAGGCGGGTCGCTCCTGGGTCCTCCGGCGAGGCTCACCAAGGTGACTTGGCTCCCCACGCCGGCTGCTCGTCCCCGATTTTCGCCGGATGCGCCGGCCGGGACTCGACTTCAATGTTCTTGATATGTTCTAATACGACATGACCGACCGCCCCGCCAGCTGGCGCTTCCCCACCGTGAAGCACATGCAGAAACTCGCCTCCTCCATCGGTAGCGACCAGAAAACGCGGCCAGCGCGGCCCCTCGGACCGGCAGACGACCTCCCGGTCGAATACTGGCGAGCGCTGCTGGACGACCCTCGCGCAGAAACCAAGCCCGCGCCTCCCGGAGGGGCGCTGCGGCTGGACCAAATCTCTCAACATCTTCTGAGGGTGGGGTGCCGGCGCTGCGCCAGCGGCTGCTGGCCTGCGTTCGAGTAGTCGTCGGCGCGGCCGGAACTGGATGCTGCCATGGCACCGAAGCATCACCCGACGCCGCCCAGCGGCGGCGACCGCAAGGCGCTCAGCAAGGAGCTCTCGACAAGGCGCGCGCAATGACGACAATCCTGGCCGCGCAGTCCGCCCAGGCACGCGCCAAAGGCGATGCGCTGATCAAACAGGCCGACAGGCTATTATGCGAAAGCTGGAACGAACTCATGTGGGCGGACGGCGAGCCGATCGGCCCCTTCAGCGACAGTCGACCAGGCGATCAACGGCGGCTATCCGTGGCTCGAGATCCGATGCTCACGCTGCAAGACGCTGCGCGACGTCGATCTGGCGGCGTTGCCACACGCCTCCACCACCTTTGTCCACGACTTGGCCGGCAGGCTCCGGTGCAGCAAATGTGATAAGGCCGGCCGCCGACCTGCCGTCATTCTGCTTCAGCTCACGCAGCGGCCCCGCCACGCCGCTACGGAGACGTGACCATGTGCAATCTCTACTCGATGACCAAGAACGTCGACGCGATCCGCCGGCTGTTCGATGCGCTCAACAGCCATGTAGGCAACTTGCCGTCGATGCCCAGCATCTTTCCGGACTATCCGGCGCCGATAGTTCGCAACGCACGCGACGGCCGTGAGATCGTCATGGCTCGATGGGGCATGCCGTCCTCCCAGCAGGCGCTGTTGGAGGCCACCAAGAAACGAGCCCAGAAGCTCGAGGCTAAGGGTAAGCCGGTCGATTTCAAGGAATTGCTTCGGATACGATGTCGCGCTACCTGATCGACCGCATCCGCACGCTGCCCAATCTCACCATCCATGTCGGCAGCGAAATCGCCGCGCTCGAAGGCGACTGCCAGACCGGGCTTACCGGCATCGTCTTCCGCGACCGCAAGGACGGATCGACCGAGCGTTGTGCCGTCAGGTACCTGTTCCTGTCACCGGACGTTCCTGCCAGGGCTGAAAACGTAGCCTCGTCGAACACGATCAAGTGAGATCCAGCAGTCCGAGCCGTACACGGGGCCGCGACACGCTGCAATGGTAACGTGCGCCATCGAGTTGAGCGCGGGATTCTCCGAGTACGCAAAGAGGAGAGTTCAGCTGCATAGCTGGACGCGCGACCGTTTGACGGTGGACGATACGACCCGATCGTAGGTTTCGAGTGCCGCATCCGTCGCCAACCTGACCATTTCGCGGTAAGCAGCCTCGTTCACTTGAGTGAAACTGTCGCGGATTGCTTCGGCCAACTCTGCTTCGGTGACCGATGATCGATTTGGCTCTGCTTGTCTCGTAAGGTGGCTATACAGATTGAGACGGTACGCCTCGGTCGAAAGTTGCCAGGCCCAATCTTCGAGATTTAGTTGTTCAATCATCGGCACTATGCAGAACCGGTGGGATGGGAAGGTATGACACCCGCGGGCAAGGAGCAGATAGCGGATGCAGATCGATAAAAACACCAACCGCGGTTGGCCCAATACGTCTTGTTCTGCCCTCGCCGTTTTTCAGCTCCATTGACTTCCAAGGCCGCAGCGATTGACGATATCCACTGTTGGGCAACCTGGATGCCTTAGTGCATGATCTGCTTCAGGAACGCACGAGTGCGCTCGTGCCTGGGATTCGAGAAGAACTCGTGAGGCAAGCCCTCTTCAATAATCACACCAGCATCCATGAACACCACTCTGTCCGCAACGCTTCGTGCAAAGCCCATCTCGTGAGTTACACATACCATCGTCATCCCTTCGCGTGCGAGTGAGACCATCACGTCGAGCACTTCCTGGACCATCTCTGGATCTAGAGCTGACGTCGGCTCGTCGAACAGCATGACTTTTGGCTTCATGCAGAGCGCCCGGGCAATCGCAACGCGCTGCTGCTGTCCACCCGAGAGCTGGCTTGGATACTTGTCCGCATGCTCGACGATCCGCACCCGTTCCAGATACTGCCGTGCTGTCGCTTCGGCTTCCGGCTTTGGCAGCTTGCGGATTTTGATTGGCGCGATCATCAAGTTCTGAAGCACGGTGAGATGCGGAAACAGGTTGAACTGCTGGAATACCATTCCGACGTCGCGGCGCACTACATCCACATTTTTCGTGGTATGATCGAGTTCAACGCCGCTGACGATGATCTTGCCGTCGCGATGTTCTTCGAGCCGGTTGATGCAGCGGATCATGGTCGATTTTCCCGACCCCGAAGGACCGCAGACCACCACGCGTTCGCCGCGCGCGACGCGGAAGTTGATGTCCTTCAGCACCTGAGTACTACCGTACCACTTGCTCACCCCAGTCATCTCGATCATTGGCGCGGCTGCGGCGGCAACTGTCAAATCAGGCTTGCTCATCATCGAGATCTCCAGGACTCACGCGGCCATCCAGCCGCCATCGACCAGAATGTTCTCACCGGTGATGAAGGTTGCATCGTCCGAGGCCAGAAAAAGTGCGGCGCCGGCGACATCGTCCGGCGCGCCCAGGCGCGGCATCGGCGTGCGGCTACGTGAGTAATCCATCCAGCGTGTTTCTGCGGCGCGTCCCGACTTGCCCGTCACGATCTTGCCGGGTGCCACCGCATTGCAGACGATATGATTCCGCGCATAATCGGCGGCGATCTGCCGGGTGATGTAAACTACGCCGGCCTTCGAGGTGCCATAGGCGATATCCTCCGGACAGGCGATCATGCCGTGCTGAGACGAGATATTGACAATCCGGCCGCGCACGCCGTTGCGCGCCTCCTGTCCCAGCATTGCGCCGACAGCAGCCTTGCTCATCAAGAATACGCCAGTGAGATTAACTGCAAAGGCGCGGTTCCATTCGTCAAGGCTGGTCTCGAGCAAGGGTTTGCCGATGCCGATGGCGGCATTGTTAACGAGACCATCGAGCCGCCCGAACGTCTCCACAGCCAGCGCAACCGCCTGTTGAGTTTCGCTTTCGGACGACACGTCGGTGCGGATGAACTCTGCCTCGTGCCCGGCTGCCCGCAGCCGATCGATGGTTGGAACACCGCCTTCACGCACGTCGGTGGTGACATCGGCCAGCACCAGCCGTGCGCCTTCGGCCGCAAAGCGGAAGGCGATCGCGCGCCCGATTCCAGACGATGCGCCTGTGATCACGATCGATTTGCCAAGTAGTCGCCCGGTCATGACGCGCCCCCGGAAGTTCTGCCGTTCAGCCCCATCCAAGATAAATAGTCAGCGGCGGCCTCGCTCACCGGAAAGGCCGGGCTGAACCCGGTGTCACGGGTAAGACGCGCGATGCTCAATGGCGCGCGATCGACGGGCAGGTTGTAGACGATGCCGGCGGTCTCACTCGATGCGGCGTACCGCCAACGGAAATCCGGAAAGCGAGCCTCCAACGTGCGACACCAGCTCGGCACGTCTGACAGGCAGCCGCCACCGACGTGATAAATCGCATGGCCGAGGCCCTCACCCATGGCGACTGCAGCGATACCGGCGGCGGCATCACGCGAGTAGATCCAGTCGGCACGCATCGCACGCGGTAGCACTGCCTCGTGACCAGACTGGAGTGCCCGCAGGACCTGGTGGTGCGGGCTGAGCGCATCTCGCACCGGGGTCGGCAATTCCCAAGGACCATAGACGGGGCCGAGCCGGACAATTCGTGTGTCGCAGCCGTGGAGATGCGCGATCCTGATCGCCGCCTGTTCCGCCGCAAGCTTGCTGATACCGTAGAGTGCGGCTGGCGCCGGATGGCTGATCGCTTCCTCGAAATAGCCGGACGGGGCGGGTGCAGAAAAACCGTAGACGGCAACAGAACTCACCGCGACGATACGTCGAATTCCGCCATGCGCGATCGCGCGCTCCATCAGGTTGATTGTACCGCCGACATTGACATCGACGATCCGGCGAGCATCCGTACGTTCACGCTGCTCATTCGATGTCACTGCGGCCGCGTGGACTACGCGGTCGATTGGCGCAGCCGCCAGCGCCGTGTCGAGATCGGTTTGGCACGTGACATCGCCGTTGACGCAGACGGCGCCTGCAAGCTCAGATCGCGCCAGCAGCTCCATCGGAGCCGGCGCCAAGTCGAACAGCACGACACGCTGGCCCGTCGCCAGCAAACGCTCCGCGAGCGCGAGTCCGATGAATCCGGCACCGCCCGTGATCAACGTGGCCATGGCTTACCGTGCTACCAGTGCTTGCCGCTCCAGACGCGCCACCCAACGCGCGATCGGATACAGCAGGACGAAGAAAATCACCGCCGCCGCCATCAGCGGCGTCGGATTGTAGGTCTGCTCTTGAGCGACGCGTGCCGAGCGCAGCAGTTCTGGCAGCGCGACTAGCGCACCGATCGAGGTGGCCTTGATCAGCTCCAGTGAATTGCTGGCCAGCGGCGCTAGCACATTGCGTATCGCCTGCGGCAGGACGATGTAGAGCACGACATGCAGCGGCTTGAAGCCGAGCGCACGCGCTGCCTCGTACTGACCTCGAGGCACGGACGCAATCCCGGCGCGAAAAATTTCGCCGTAATAGCCGGAATTGTTAAGCACGATCGCGAGAATGGCAGCAGCAAATCCGCCCAGGGTCAACCCGAGAAACGGCAGGCCATAGAACACGAGGATCAGGAGCACTACCACCGGAAATGCCCGGAAGACATCGATGTAGATCAGCAAAGCGACGTTCAGCCAGCGATGGTGGAAGCTGTAGGCTACTGCGATGGAAAGACCTAACAGAAGACCTAGCGGCAGGGCCACCAGCGCCAGGGTCAGGGTGTAAAGCAGGCCCTGCAACAACAGCGGATAGACCCGCATCAGCGCGTCGATGTCGGCAAAATTGTCCAGCAGCGCCTGCATGGTATCCTCTCATCGTCCCTGCGCTGATCGCCGCTCGATCCATCGGCTGGCAACTACGAGCGGCAGAAAGAACAGCACATAAAAGGCCGCGGCGAGCGTCAGTGGCGAGGGGTTCGCGACAATCGCAGTCACGCTCTGCGCCTGCCCCAGGGTCTCCGGCAATGACACCGCGGTGCCCAGTGCAGTGCCCTTGCTGATCGAGATCGCCCGGTTGGTCAAAAGCGGCACCGACAGCCGGAAGGCCTGAGGCAGAATGATTTGCAGCAACGTGCGTACCCGACCAAATCCGAGAGCGCTCGCTGCATCCCATTGTCCGCGCGGCACCGCCATGATGGCCGACCAGAAGATCTCGCTGCTGAACGCCGACAACACCATGGCCAGCGACAGCACCGTGGTCACGAATGGCGAGAGGGTGAGACCCACGTACGGCAAGCCGAAATAGATGAACACGATGATGACGAGTTGTGGCAACGTCCGCAGCACGTCCACGTAAACAACGATCAACGCGTTCAACAGCCGCAGGTTGGCACAACGAAGCAGCGCTAACAGCAACCCGGTCGCGATGCCGAACGCGATAATCAGCAGCGCGACGGCGACCGTCACGCGAAAGCCCGCCAGCACGTCCGGAAACGCGAGCGCGATGACCTTCGGATTGAAATAGTACTCGAGAATGCGGTCCATCGGCTGTCACCAAGTGGCGGTCGGACCGCCCTGCGATCCGGCTCTCGTGCCTGGCTACTTCTTGCACGCCGGAATGTGGGCGGCCGGCTCGAAGCCTTTGAAGCCGGGAGGCCCGTAGCCGAAAAACACCGTCTCGATCGCCGAGCCGGCATCCGGAGCGGCCCCGTACCACTTCTCGTGCAGCTTGCGCAGCCGCCCATCGAGTTTCATGCATTCAATCACGCTCTCGACCTTGTTGCGATACTCGATGTCCTCCAAACGGAACGCATAGGCGAAGTTGCGGCCGTTGAAGTCCTTGTAGCCAACCTTGATCGTTTTGTTCTGGCTGGCCGCATACACCGTCGTCGGAATTTCGTTCAGCGCGGTGAACGCGCGCCGGGTCAGCACGGCCTGCACGCTGTCCGGAAAGGTATCGTAACGCTGCACCTCGAACCCGAACTTTTCGGCATTCGCGGTCGCCCAGGTGTCTGAGATCGTGCCGCGATTCACTGCCACCGCCTTGCCCTTTAGATCGTCAAAGCCTTTCATTTCGTCGGCGGCACGGACCAGAAAGCCGTTTCCGGTGGTAAATAGCGGTTCGGTATAGAGCATCCGCTCGGATCGTTCGGCTGTCAGGTTGAGCGGGTTGACCAGGAATTCGACCCGCTTGGCAAACAACGCCGCAAACAGCCCTGAGAAGTTGATGTCGACGATTTCGACCTTCGAACGGCCGAGTTCCTTACCGATCTCGTTAATGAGATCTACGCCGAAGCCCTCGGGTCCGTTCGCTCCTCGGACCATCCATGGCGCGACACCAAAATCGGACGCGACCACCAGCGGCTTATCGGAGGGATGATCTGCCTCCTGAGCGTGAGCCGGGTTCCAGCCCGCGACCTGGATCCCGGCTAGGATCAAGGCGATTACAAGATGCTTCGATCGGAGCGTCATCGGTCGGGTCCTTCCATGCTCAAGGTTTCACGGGTTGTGCGGGATGCGTGGCAATCCAATGCCGGGCAATGTCGGCGCGCCGGCAAATCCAGACCGCATCACGCTTGGCGACGTGGTCGAGAAACCGCGCGAGGCCCGCAGCCCGACCCGGATGGCCGGCGATCCGGGTGTGCAGGCCCACCGACATCAGCTTCGGCGCGCTTGCGCCTTCGGCATGAAGCATGTCGAAGGCATCTTTCAGATAGACGAAGAAATCGTCAGCCGTCGTCATCGCGCCACGGATGAACTTGGCGTCGTTGTTCACAAGACCATAGGGGACGATCAGATGCGGCTTGCCCGCGGCGGTGGTCCAGTACGGCAGCTCGTCATTGTAGGCGTCGGAATCGTAAAGGAAGCCACCCTCCTCGGCCACCAGCCGGCGGGTGTTCACGCCCGCGCCGTAGCGGCAATACCAGCCGAGCGGCCGCTCACCGGTCGTCCGGGTGAGACTCGCAATCGTCTTTCTGATCCGCTCGCGCTCCTCATCTTCGCGGAGATGCTGATGCCGCTCCCAGCGCCAGCCATGGGCGCACACATCGTATCCATGCTCACGGATGGCCGCGGCCGCCTCCGGGTTGCGCTCCAGCGCGAGGGCGCAACCCATCACGGTGGCGGTCATGCCGCGCTCCGCGAGTAACCGAATCAGCCGCCAGAAGCCGACGCGGCTGCCATATTCGAACATCGATTCCGCAGCGAGATCCCGTCCCTCAAAGCCGCCCCCGCCCTCCGTCAGCGCCGTCTCGGTGATGCCGTCGCCATCAGCAAACGACGCCTCCGACCCTTCCTCATAATTGATGCAGATATTGAGCGCGACGCGCGCAGAGCCAGGCCATTTCGGATCCGGCGGATTACGTCCATAGCCGATGAAATCGCGATCGTGATCAGCCTGCGCGGGCATGGTGGTTTGCCTCCTATAAGCGTGCTGGCGGCATTACGATGGTCACCGCGACATCGAGACCGAAGAACACGTCATCGTCGTGCAGGCCGGTTACCCCCATCGCCACCGCAAACTCCATGGGGGCGTCGAGCACAGTCATCGGATGATGCCACACATTGCGCGCGTAAGTGACGACCTGGTCAGGGCTCGCGATGAACCCGCGCAGCATGGTCAGGTCAGGATCACCGTCCGGTGCGGCTGAGCAGACCACGGCCAAATAGCGCGCGGAGCCGAGCGGCACGAAGGTCTGCGCGGAATACGGGTGCCGCTCTAGCATGGTAGCTCGCAACGGGAGCCGTCCCAACGTCACCGCTCCGCTGATCCAAAGCGAGAACGATTTTGCCTCGTCCGCACGGTTCTGCATGGTCGGAAGGTAACGCCTTCGCTCGCCGGTCGGACGCGAAGCCACGTCGCCGAAAGGAGCAAAGGCCGCGGCGGACAGCGGCTCGAGCGAAACCGTATACGAAGGAGAATCGTTCATGGAGTTGATGTCCCGGCGCCGGTCAGACTTGCCCATTATACCAGCGGTATACCATTGGCCTTACCGTTATCGCTTTGTCAAGGTCGCAAACAGCGACCGCCGCGCACATCGGCGGCAATCGAAGGCGAAAAATCGAGCAGAATGCGGCGCGGCTGAACAGGCCTGCGCTGGCCAGGAACCTTACAGCGATGGCGATCAGCCGTGACTGTCGGGAAGGAATATCCCGAACGTCTCCAGCATGCCCTGGCGGACATTGGTGAGATGCTGGATCATGGCATGGCGCGCCACCGCCGCGTCACGCTTGATGATGGCGTCAACAATGGCAAGATGCTCGCGACACGCCGGCAACAGACGTTCGGGACGCCGCTCCACGTTGCACATCCTGATCTTGCGGCGGGTCTCTCCGATCAGGGCGGCAAGAGAGCGATTGCCGCAATGACTGGCGATCTGATCATGGATCTCGTCATCCAGCGTCCAGTGCTTGGCCTTGGTGATCTCAGCGGTGGACAGGATCTTCTCAAGGCTAGCCTTGATCGGCTGCAGCACATCGAGGCTGATACGGGTCGCGGCAAGCGAGGCCGCCTCGCTTTCGAGAATGAGTCGCAGATGGATTAATTCAAGCAATTCGGCGATACCGATATTGCGAACAATCACCGAGCCATTCGAAAGTTGTTCCAGCCGACCCTCGCCGAGCAGACGGCTGATTCCGGCACGCAGCGGAGTACGCGACACCTTAAGGCGAAGCGCTAAGCGTCGCTCCTCGATCACCTCACCCGGCGCAAGTTGCCGCGATTCAATCAAGTCTAGAAGCTTTCGATAGGTCGCCTCGGTGACGCTACCGTCCGACCGCAGACGCCTCGGTGCCTCTGCCGCTGCTGCGCGCAGGGCAGTCGTTGCGGATTGGCGCCTGCGCGCGGTCGACTTGGTCACGTTCATTCCTCGGGGCGCCGTTCGCCAACGACAAATTGATAGTCATGCAATTGCGACTTGTCGAGATGCATCGCGTCGGGCTTATGCTGGATCGAGCAGGACAATAGGAGCTGCGAAACCCACCGCTGCAGCGCCGCATGTTGCTACCACCGGCATTTGCTGCGCAAGCAACCTTGGCTCTGGTTTTACCATGAACCACGTGTATCCGAATGGAATACCACGGGTGTGAGCCTCGCGGCCGTACGTCAGCTGGCGTGCTGCCAGACCCAACGGACCAGCCGACCATCGATTTCCATGGCCTGTATGACCATCCGCCGCTCGCGATTCGTCGCCTCCGACATCGTTTAACGCCCCGCGGGTGACTGACGCGAGGGACTTAGCACCAGCGATTTCGACTCTTCGAGCCGCAACACCCACATCATGAACGAAAGCAGCCGGTTCGGGACGTGCCGGGAATCAGTCGGTGCAAAACGTACGGGTAAGCCTTTAGTTTTGCTCGAAAACGGCCGATCACGCACCTATAGTCGCGCCCAATAAATGCAAAGCAATTACTGGCAGCAAGTTAGCGGGCCGTCTGGGCTCCGTTCCAGTGGGAACCAACTTGCTGCCCGTGCCGACTTGGGGGCAGAGCGTGGCAGAGAGTATCGAGGCAACTAAGGTTGCCGGTGAAGTTAGGGTCAATTGCGCCGCGTCAGGTATGGGTTGCGGACGGCCGGATCGTCGGCGTGGCGGTCGATATATTCCATTCCCGCTTTCAGAGCCAGAAACATCGTTGCGCCGCTCGAGCCAGGATGCACTTCTTGAAGCGACATCGAGCTATTCTTGAAATCGCAAATCCACGGCTTGTCCGGAAGTTGCCCATCCCTTTCGCGCCATGGCCCGGACTTCGCCAGAACCAGATGCGGGTAACGGTTGATCAAATCGTCCACGAGAGATTCATAGTCAGACATCTTGGCTCCTGATCATTCTACGGACCGTCTTCAGATCATCCTGACCTCAGTCAGACCCAGTTCTCGACTCTAACCCCCGGCATGCGAGTAAACTCGCGCATGTTGTTAGTAACGATGATCAATCCTTCGCTGCGGGCATGTCCACCGATCTGCATGTCATGCGGACCACAGGGCGTTCCCACTCGCTCGAGTTCTGCCCGGACCTGACCGTAATGCGCGGCCGCCTTGTCCGCAAATGGCAGCACGTCAAGACGCGCCACGAAATGCTCGATAGCCGTTAGATTGTCGGCGCGGCGTGCGGATTTCTCTGCGCCATAATGCAATTCGCCAAGCGTGATGCTTGAGATACAGAGTTGTTCGGCCAGAGCATTGAACTTTTCGCGTAGTTCCAGTGGATAGTTCTTTATGACGTAGATGCAGATGTTCGTGTCGAGCATATAGGTGAGCATCAGAGCGGCTCGCGCTTCTCGGCTGCCGGCTGTCCACGCTCAACCATGAAATCCCCGCTGACGCGCGGTCCGTTCTGAAACAGATCATCCCATCGTTTGCCTTGAGGCACGATCACGCGGCTGCGGCCAATCTTCAGAATGTCAACCTGATGCACATTCTCTGGAAAGGCGACTGCCTTGGGCAGGCGGACGGCTTGGCTGCGATTACTGATGAACACCGTCGAGGTCGTCATGCTGCTTCCTAGTGTATATCCAAATGGGATATACATAGACCAGCGATGATATTTTTACAAGACCGCCCTGTCTGGCCATTTAGTCCCTACGGGTGGAATCCAAGTTCCGAACGTGGAGAGGGGAGCGTCCGACGCTCCGATCCGCCATCAAGTTCGTCTCTCGTTCGGAATCGGCAAGGAGATCGGCAAAAATCGGGGCGAAACCCTTTCCGACATGCCCGAAAATGGTATAATATTATGCTGTTATAGTTGAATCGCGAAGGCAGAAAGATCGGCAAAATGACCGGTATCGCCCATATGGAACCGATGCTTCCGGACCTTGATCCCGGCCTCAGTGATCAGGTACTCGCTCTGGTCGAGAAGTCCAGCTCCTTCAGCGGAGGCCTCAACGCGTCGCTTAAAGCTTCCGTCGGCGACATCGTCAGGGCGATGAACTGCTACTACTCCAACCTCATCGAAGGTCACGATACCCATCTCGCCGATATCGAGCGAGCGATGAAGAACGACTACTCGAAGGAGCCGAAGAAGCGGGACCTTCAGCTCGAGGCTAAAGCTCACATCGAAGTGCAGGGGATCATCGATCGCGGAGAGATGCCGTCCCCGGCTTTGTCGGTCGAGGGCATCTGCTGGATCCACCGGGAGTTCTGCAGCCGTCTTCCTGACAGCCTGCTGGCAATCGAGGACCCCGTCACGAAGGCGACGATCCGCATGACGCCTGGCGAACTCAGAAAGCGACACGTAAAGGTCGGCGAGCACCTTGCCCCCGAGCCGGCAACGCTGCCGGCTCTTCTTGCCCGCTTCGTCCAGGCCTACTCGTCGCCGATGCTGAGCAAGACGCAGCGAATTCTTTCAGTCGGCGCCGGTCATCACCGCTTGGCCTGGATCCATCCTTTCATGGACGGGAACGGCCGCGTCACCCGCCTCTTGTCGCATGCGCTCCTGAAAGAACTCGGCATCGGCTCGGAGTTGTGGTCCGTATCGCGCGGCCTGGCGCGCAACGTCGGCCGCTACAAGGAACTGCTGCAGGCCGCGGACGAGCCTCGTCGCGGAGATCTGGACGGGCGCGGCACCTTGACCGAAGCCGGCCTCGCCGAATTCTGCCGGTTCTTCCTTGAGGTCTGCATCGATCAGATCGACTTTATGAGGTCTCCGCTCAATCCTTCCGAGCTTATGAACCGCGTCGAGGTCTGGGCGGACGAGGAGGTTCGAGCCAAGCGTCTTCCCAAGGGTTCATGGCGGCTCCTGCGGGAGGCGATCTTGATCGGAGAGTTTCCGCGCGCACGCGCTGTCGAATTGACAGGTTACCAGGACAGGCAGGCGCGCACGGTACTCGGCGAGTTGGTCGCGAAAGGCCTCCTAGTGTCCGATACGCCGAAGGGCCCTGTCCGTCTTGGCTTCCCGTCGACCGTCATCGAGCGCTGGTTTCCTGGACTGTACCAGCCGCGTCCGTCGATCGTCGCCGAGGCGAGCAAGACCCCAGCCCCGACCGCAGCCAGCGACGGAGAGAAAGCCAAGCTGGCCGAGGAATTGAGCTCGCGCATGGCGCGGCGGGGCTGGGCGGTCCCGGACAATTTCGCAGAGACGATCTCCATCTATGCCGACGAGAGCGCCCTCGCTGCCATGCTGGAACAGGTCTGGCGAGCCAGCACGCTCAAAGACCTGCTCGACGAGCACCAGATAGTCATGCCGGGAATGGCGAACGACTAGGGTCGCCCTGAAAAAAGCCCCGCCGTTCGGCGCGGCTTTTTGCGATCGCGGGCCTATGCCCAAATCGTGGACGTTCTATGGTGTGAACCAGACCGGTGGCGCCGAGTAGAGGACCTACTTTGCCCCGATTAGGGGACGTACTTGTAGGGGACGAACTATGCCCGCGCGGCGATCCCCAACGCTAGGAGCTCCGCTCTCGTTGGATGTTTACGCCGCAACTTGCGCAGCCTTCGCACGCTCCTCAAGAGCATAGATCGTCGATACGAGGTTGTCGCGTCGCTCGCGAAGATTTAGCGCAAGCAGCGGATATATCGGCTGCCGCACGTCGAACACTCCTGCCTTGACCTCTTCTTCGAGGATATCGGAATTCAAAAGATCGACGCGCCACCATAAATCGGAGATGGCGGTGAGCTTTTCGCTCATGTTCGAGGGCGGCGGCCAGCCGATCTCGGGGGCCGGCGGCGTGATCCCCGACAAGATCGAGGACGGCGTACCCGACCTGCCCACCAACGCCTTCTTCGCTTACGGCCACTACGAAGGCATTCCCCGCGTGCTCGACCTGATGGACAAGCACCGGATCAAGCTCTCATCGTTCATGATCGGCAAAGCGGTCGAGACCTCGCCGGACCTCGCCCGGGAGATCGTGCGCCGCGGTCATGAGGCTGCCGCCCACGGCCGCGTTTGGGACAATTCATACCGACTCTCACGCGATGAGGAAAAACGCTTCATCGCCGACAGTGTCGAGACGATCCAGAAGATCACCGGCGAGAAGCCGCTCGGCTGGAACGCCTACTGGATGCGCAACTCCATTCACATCCTGGAGACGCTGCAGGATCTCGGTTTCCTCTATCACATCGACGAGCCGAGCCACGACGAGCCGTTCATCGTCCCGGTGCGCGGACGGGACTTTGTGACCGTTCCCTACACCTTCCACATGAACGATATCGTCTCCTTCCCGTTCGACGGCTGGAATCCGGCCGCCTACGAGCAGGCGCTGCGCGATGAATTCGACCAGCTTTACGACGAAGGCGCGCATCGGCGGCGCATGATGGTGATCAGCCTGCACGACCGCATCTCCGGCCACGCCGGCCGGGTTCGCGCCCTCGACCGCTTCCTGACCTACGCAAAGAGCAAGGAGGGCGTCTGGTTCGCCCGGAAGGACGAGATTGCCCGGTGGGCGCTCGATCATCGCGCCGACACGCCCGTCATCGAACGCGGCTCGCCGAACGTGACGGGCTTGCCCGGACCTACGGCCTGAAGGAATATCCTTATGTCAGCTCAACTGAACCAGGCGCGCGTCCTGCTTGATCACGTCACGCTGCGCACCAACGATCTTGAAGGCACTCGCGCCTTCCTGGAAGCCGTGCTGGATTTGAGGCCGGGCTATCGGCCGGCCTTCTCCTTTCCGGGCTACTGGCTCTATGACGATGCCGAACCTGTCGTGCACCTGATTCCGGGCCGTGGCGGTCCGGCAGATCGAACGGGTGAGACAATCGACCACGTGGGCTTTCGTCTTACCGATCATGACGGCATGCGCCGCAAGCTGGATGACCTCGACATCCCCTATTCGCGAATGGAGTTGCCCGAGCTCGGTGAACGCCGCCTCTTCGTTCGGACCCCCGCGGGAATACTCCTGGAGCTGGTTTTTCGCGATACGACAACCATTTCCAAGCAAACGAGTGACTAATAGGTCTTCAAAACCTGCCATTTTCACTCTTGCTCACTTGCTATCGACACCCGCCCTCGCCGCCGGCGACGTAATGAATGACCGCTTCGCGCCATTAGCAGACTTTCAAACCGGCTTTGGACCGCGACGAACGCGCTTTGGCTATTCCTTTGTCGAGCTTACTTTGGTCGCTTGCGGGCGATTTACGCAACCGTGGTGCCGCATATTCCAGAAAACTGTGCATCTTTAGAGGCAAAAGACCTTGACCGGCATGAACCCAAATGCACGGGCATTGGTTCGGGCTCGTACTCCGTCTGAACGATCCGGATTTTGCCCTCGCTGATAGCTTGGGCGACCTGATAAGACAGGACGTGGGTAATACCAATCCCGGCGATCGCGGCATCAATCGCTGCCTCCGCCGTGTTGACATTAAGACGGCATCTTGGACGCTGCGCCTGAGCGAGATCTGGTCTTGCGCCGGGATCGCGCGGCGGGCCCACTCAACGGGGGCCGATCACTCAGCGTCGTCACCTAAGCGAGCCAGCGTTTGCGCCGCTTGTAGTGCTTCACATCGCGGAATGATTTTCGCTTCTCGCCGGCGACGCCAAGATAGAATTCCTTGACGTCCTCATTTGCGGCGAGCGCCCTGGCCTCGCCGTCCATCACCACGCGGCCATTTTCGAGGATATATCCGTAGTTGGCGTATTTGAGTGCCATATTGGTGTTCTGCTCGGCGAGCAAAAACGAGACACCTTCCTTGACGTTCAGATCCTTCACGATCTCGAAGATCTCTTCGACGATCTGCGGCGCGAGGCCCATCGAAGGCTCGTCGAGCAGGATCATCTTCGGGCGCGACATCAGCGCACGGCCGATCACGCACATCTGCTGTTCGCCGCCCGACGTATAGCCGGCGGTCGAATTCCGCCGCTCCCCGAGACGGGGGAAATAGGCATAGACTCGCTCCAGATCCTGCGCGATCGCGGCCTTGCCGTCCCTGCGCGTGAAGGCGCCGGTCAGCAGATTCTCTTCGACCGTGAGGTGAGCGAAGCAACGCCGTCCTTCCATCACCTGAATGCAGCCGCGCCGCACCACATCGTTTGGCGATAGCGACTGCACTTCGACGCCGTCGAACAGGATCGAGCCCTTGGTGACCTCGCCGCGCTCCGCATGCAGCAGATTGGAAACCGCCTTCAGCGTCGTTGTCTTGCCCGCACCATTGGCGCCGAGAAGCGCGACAATTCCGCCCCGTGGCACATCCAGCGACACCCCCTTCAACACGAGGATGACGTGATCGTAGACAACCTCGATATTGTTGACCGATAGAAACAGCGCTGCCGCTTCTGTCGCGACGGCGGCCTTAGGGATTGACACGCGGCTCCTCCAGACGGTTGCGGCTCTCGGGATATCCGGGAGGAGGCGAACGCTCCTCCCGGATCGCCGAGATGAGTTCAGCTCTCCTTCGAGCAGTCCCGCGGCTTGACGTTCTTCTCCGCGGCATACTTCCCGGAAACTTCCTCGACGAGCGGTTCGGTCTCGGATTGGTTGGCCGTGTACCAGTCAGAGATGACTTTCCAGCCCTTGCCGTCCCACTGCTGTACGCGCCCGTCCCGCGCGCCCTCGTGGTCGGAGCAAGAAATCCTGATCGGCTTCAACATACCCTCGAAGCCGAGTTCCTTGATACGTGCATCCGAGAGGTTGAGGTTCTCCAGACCCCAGCGGACCTGCTCGCCCGTCAGCGGCTTCTTGCCGAACTTTTCCTGCGCCTTGCGGATCGCCTCGACCCCGAGCATGGCGTTCACCATGCCGCGGTTGTAGAGAACCTCGCCGACCTTGCCGGGCTCCGACGCCCCCTTGTCCCTTGCATAGACGTACTTCTCGATGTCGGCATGCACGAGGAACTTGCCTGCGCCATGCTGAAGCATCAGCGACTTGTAGCCGACGGCTTGATCGCCTGCGGGAGTTACATCCGGCTCCGCGCCCGACCACCAAACACCGATCATCTTGTCGCGCGGATAGGCAACGGCCGCCGCTTCCTTGACTGCCGTGCCGTTCATGACGCCCCAGCCCCAGACCAAGACATAGTCCGGCCGATTCTGGCGGATCGCAAGCCATTGCGACTTCTGTTCGACACCGGGGTGCGTCACCGGGATCGGCGTGAACTCAAAGCCGTACTTCTTTGCCAGCACCTGCAGCATCGGGATCGGCTCCTTGCCGTAAGGGCTGTCGTGATAGAGCAATGAAATCTTCTTGCCTTTCAGCTTGTCGAAGCCGCCGACCTCCTTGGCGATGTGCTGAATCGCGATATCGGCCGCAGACCAGTACGTGCCGAGCAGCGGGAAATTGTACGCGAACACGGCTCCATTCTTGGAATCGGCACGGCCGTAGCCCATCGTGATAATCGGGATCTTGTCAGTCGTGGTCTTTTCAGTGAGGGCGAATGTAATGCCAGTCGACAGCGGATTGATGAAGGCCGCGCCGGTCGGGCCCTTGCCTTTGAGACGCTCGTAACACTCAACGCCCTTGTCGGTGGCGTAGCCAGTCTCGCATTCCTCGACCAGAAGCTTGACGCCGTTGATGCCGCCGTCGCGCTCATTGATCAGGCTGTAGTAGTCAGCCACGCCGTTTGCATACGGCACGCCGTTCACGGCGTACGCGCCCGTCCGGTAGGACAGTATCGGGATGAACTGTTCGTTCTGCGCCGCAGCCGGAGCGGCAAGCGCTGCGCTTGATAACATGGCTGCCGCCAGTATCAGTTTGTTGCGTACCATATTGGTGTCCTCCTCATTCAGCCCGGTTTTTTGCCGTACCGGGTCTTGTTTTCGCGGGGCTTCCTTGCTGCTGTTGCCAACGACCGCCGCTCCGCGTTGCGATCTCCGGCTTCCTTCGCGCTGACCGCCCCTTCAGTAGGGAAACGGCCAAAGTCTGAGCTTCTCCTTGCCAATCGATATGAGCCGGGCAAACCCATGTGGCTCCTTGATGAGAAGATAGCAGATCAACGATCCAAAGATGATGAATTCCAGATGAGTGATCGTCTCTGTCGATAGCGGCACACCGAGCTGGGTTGGAATCAGGTTCAGCAGGATCGGCAGAATGAGGATAAAGGCCGCACCGACGAACGAACCCATGATCGATCCCAACCCGCCGATGATCACCATGAACAGAAGCTGCAGCGAACGGTCGATCGAGAACGCGAGCGGCTCCCATGAGCCCAGATAGACGAACGCCCAGAGGGCGCCGGCCACGCCGATGATAAATGAAGAGACCGCAAAAGCCGTGAGCTTTGCGTAGAGTGGCCGGATGCCGATCAGCTCGGCGGCTATGTCCATGTCGCGGATTGCCATCCACTGTCTGCCGAGATTGCCGCGAACGAGGTTCTTCGCCAGGACCGCGAACACGGTTATGAAGATCAGGCACAGCAGATAGCGCTCGATAGGCGTGTTTACGGCCAGACCGAAGAAATCCAATCTCGGCGCATTGACCGACCCTGACGGCGCGTAATTGGTGAACCACGGCACCCGCAGGAATACCCAGTCGAAGAAGAACTGTGCCGCGAGCGTTGCGACCGCGAGATAAAGGCCCTTGATCCGCAGACTGGGAATACCGAAGAGGATGCCGGCAATCGCTGCCATGAGCCCGCCGAGCAAAATGGATGGCAGCACAGGCAATGGCGGGATCGAAATCGCGAAACCAAACCAGGCGAGCGGAATATGAACGCCGGTTCCCAACTTGTAAGCAGAATAGGCGCCGATAGCCATGAATGCGCCGCTGCCGAGCGAGATCTGGCCGCAATAGCCGACGAGAACGTTTACGCCGATCGCGGCGAGCGCGAGGATCAGGAAGGGCAGCAGAATGGCCCACAGCAGATACTCGCTGTTGAACGGCCAAATGTGGAAAGTCGCCAGCAGCGGCACCCCAACGAAGGCGATCCCAAGCAAGATACCAAGCGCAATTCGATCCTGGCGGATCGGGAAGATCGCCATATCTTCCGCGTAAGTCGTCTTGAATTGGCCAGCCTCACGATAAAGCACAACAAATTCCTCGTCTCAGATACGTTCGATGATCCGCTCGCCGAACAGCCCCTGCGGCCGCACGAGCAGTACCGCCAACGCCAGCACATAGGCGAACCAATATTCGATACCGCCACCAATATACGACCCCAGGAACACCTCCGCGATCTTCTCGCCCGCACCCACAATGAACCCGCCGACGATGGCCCCTGGAATTGAGGTAAGGCCCCCAATGATCAGAACCGGCAAGGCCTTCAGCGCGAGAAACGTGATGGAGAACTGTACGCCCAGTTTGGTACCCCACACGGTCGCCGCAACCAGCGCAACGAGACCGGCGGCAAGCCAGACTACGAACCAGATCCAGCTGATTGGAATCCCGACCGACTGCGCGGCCAAGTGGTCATCTGCAACCGCCCTAAGTGCGCGACCGGTCTTGGTACGCTCGAAGAAGATCGCGAGGCCCGCGACCAGAATGCCGGCGATAAAGCCGCCCCAGACATCCAGCTTGTTGAGCAGAATTCCACCGGGAAAGAGATTTTCAAACAGGAACCAGGCGTCCGTCGGAAACAGCCGCAAAGGGTAAGCATCGGAACCGAAGATCATCTGGGCCGCACCCTCGAGGATGAATGTCACGCCGATGGTAGACATGAACAGCGTAAGGGCGTCCTGGTTGACAAGAGGTCCGATCACGAACCGCTCGATCAACCAGGCCGTTATCGCCATGATCACGGCAGCGAAGCCAATGCCGAGGATGATCGCAGCCCAAAGCGGGAAACCCCAGGCCACCAGCAGGTCGAGCGAGCGAACCAGCGCAAGCCCGGCGAGCAAGACCATTGCGCCTTGCGCAAAGTTAAAGACGCCGGATGCTTTGAAGATCAACACGAAGCCGAGCGCGACCAGCGAATACAGCACGCCGGACATCAATCCGCCGATCAGCACTTCAAGAAATTGACCCAACGCGATCACGCAACGCTCCTTAATGCGCGACGCCGAGATAGGCGTCGATCACGCCCTGATTCTTCTTGACCTCATCCGGGGTGCCGTCGGCGATCTTCACGCCGTGATCGAGTACCGCCACGCGATGGGAGAGATCCATCACCACAGCCATGTCGTGCTCGATCAGCGCAATCGTCGTGCCGTAATGATTGTTCACGTCGACGATGAACCGCGACATGTCCTCCTTCTCCTCGAGGTTCATGCCTGCCATCGGCTCGTCGAGGAGAAGAAGGTCCGGCTCCATCGCAAGGGCGCGGCCGAGTTCGACGCGTTTCTGCAGGCCATATGGCAAACGCGCAACCGGCACCTTGCGGATCGCCTCAATCTCCAGAAAATCGATGATCTCCTCGACCCGGTGCCGATGCTCGATCTCCTCCGCCAGCGCCGGTCCGTAGCGCAGCATCTGCAAAAAAAGGCCCCGGCGCATCCTCAATGTGCGGCCAGCCATAATATTGTCGAGCGCGCTCATTCCCCTGAACAGTGCGACGTTTTGAAAGGTGCGCGCGATGCCGCCACGGGACGCCTCGAACGGCTGCATCTGGGCGCGGGTCTGTCCCTTGAAGGTGATCGCGCCATGATTGGGATGATAGAAGCCGTTGATGACGTTGAGCATCGAAGTCTTCCCGGCGCCGTTCGGTCCGATGATGGCGCGAATTTCACCTTTCCTGATGTCAAACGAAACGTCCCTCAGCGCTTTCACACCGCCAAACGCCAGCGATACCCCCTGGACCAGAAGCAAGATTTCGCTCGTATCCGGCATCCTCATGCGGCTTTCCCCAATGGTTCTCTCGCACCAATTGTTTGCAGATCGCGGATCCTGACCCGAGCCGCGATCACGCCCTTGCGGCCATCCTCAAAAGTGACCTCGGTGGAAATGTCCGCTTCATGCGAACCGTCGTAGAGCGCCGTGACCAGTGGCGCATAGCGCTCGGCGATGAACCCGCGGCGAACTTTCTGGGTGCGGGTCAATTCGCCATCGTCTGCGTCGAGTTCCTTGTGCAGAATGAGAAAGCGGCGAATCTGCGCGCCCGCCAGCACCTTTCCCTCCGCGAGAGAGCGGTTCACCTCGGCAACATCTTTCGCCACCATGTCGTAGACCAGCGGATGCCCCGCCAGCTCCTGATAGGAACCGTATGCGATGTTGTTGCGTTCAGCCCAGTTCGCCACAGCGACCGGGTCGATATTAAGAAAGGCGCAAACGAAATCTCTGGAGTCGCCGTAAACGACCGCTTCCTTGATGTTGGGGAAAAACTTCAACTTGTTCTCAAGATACTTCGGCGCAAACATCGTGCCGTCAGCCAGCCGGCCAACATCCTTCGCGCGATCGATGATCTTCAGGTGCCCGGTCTTCTCGTCGAAGAAACCGGCGTCGCCGGTCTTGACGTAGCCGTCGGACGTCATGGCCTCCGCAGTCTTCGCCTGATCCTTGAAGTATCCGACGAACATGCCCGGTGAGCGGAATTGCACCTCGCCAGTTTCCGCAATGCGGATGTCGACGTTCGGTGCAGCCGGGCCGACCGTATCGGAGTAGATCTCACCGTCAGGCTGGCAGGTAACGTAAAGGAACGCTTCGGTCTGACCGTAGAGTTGCTTCAGGTTCAATCCGATCGAGCGATAGAACGCGAACAGATCCGGACCGATGGCCTCACCTGCAGTATAGGCGACGCGTACGCGAGACAAGCCAAGAACGTTCTTGAGGGGCTCGTAGACCATCAAGCGCCCGAGTGCATAGAGCAATCGGCCAGACAACGGCACCGGCTTTCCGGTCAAAATCGACTCGCCATACCGCCGCGCAATGCCAAGGAAGTAGCTGAACATGCGTCGCTTGATGGCTGCCGCGTCCTCCATGCGGATCATTACCCGCGTCAGCATGGCCTCGAAACCGCGCGGCGGGGCGAAATAGAAGGTTGGTCCGATCTCGCGCCGATCCTGTTCGATCGTCTCACCGCTCTCGGGACACGCCATGCAGAATCCGGCGACAATGCCCTGTGCATAGTTGAGGTAATGATCACCAACCCAGGCGAGCGGCAGGTAGGCGAGCGCCACATCCTTGTCGGTCAGGCTGTCAAACCTGACGGTATCCGTCGCAGCGTCGATGCAGCCTCGCGCCGACAGCATGACGCCCTTCGACGCGCCGGTGGTTCCCGAGGTGTAGAGGATGATCGAGATGTCAGAACCTTCACCCTGCCGGATGAACTCATCGATCTGCCTGCCGAGCGCCGCGCTCGCCGCAAGCGCGGCGCGGCCGTCTTCGATGACATCGCGGATTGCGATCAATCGGTCGTGGTCGTAGTCATCGAGGCCACGCGGCTCGTCATAGACGACCTTGTGGAGATGCGGCACCCGGCCGGATACAGAAAAGACCTTGTCGACCTGCTCCTGATCTTGCGCCGCAACAAACTTCACGTCGGCCTGAGCGAGGACATAAGCAAGCTCGTCGGCCACTGCATCCGAATAGACCGGAACCGGAATCGCGCGCAGCACTTGCGCTGCCATCAGCGTCCAATAGAGCTTCGGCCGGTTGGAACCAACGATGGCGATCGTGTCTCCTGGCTGCAGTCCCAGTCGATGCAAGCCCGCAGCATAAGCGCGCACGATCTCTGCGACCTTCGCCCAGGTCCATGTCTGCCAGATGCCGAGATCCTTGTGCCGAAACGCAGGACGGCCGCTAAACTGCGCGGCATTTCGCGCCAGCAGCTTGGGGAACGTGTCAAACGATCCGCCAACGGCCATGTCGGTCTCTATCCAAAACCGGCACGTTGGTTCGCGCCTGCTTATTGTGACGCTGCGCCATTCGGGATGCAGCCATACGGATTCCGCATGCGTCCTTACATTACAACGGACCGAAAGTCCTACAAGTCCCGGCTTGACCGACCCGAACCCGTTGGTGGGTATCAGTTGGTATAAATAAGAAAGCTGGCGACCGGCGGTGGCGCAGCTCTACTTGCAGTGGCGGTCCTTCGAATATGCAGACTGTAGTTCATCTGCAGGACGCCTTGATACGTCCACGCGCTCCCATGCTTGACCGCGATTGAGGCCGCGCTGACGGGCCGTTCGAATTCCATGTTCGCTCCGATCTCCATCTTAAGTCACTTCGCGCCGAAACGCCCGGCGTCTGGATCACGATGAGATTCGACGAGGTTCTCGACGCCGCCGCCAAAGCTGCGTTACGCGACATGATCGAACTCATCCGCGAACGAGGCAATGCCATGCGGAGCCGCCCCATGAAATCGCCCGACAACGCCGCGGCCAGTCGGGAATCCAATAGCTAAAGCACCTGATCTCGAGAATCGCGCGAGGCGGAGACGTATCACACAACAGCCCTTCGGCCGGCCATACCTCTCTCCGCTGACCGCAGGCGCGCCGCATCGAGTCAGCGGAATTCGACCAATCTTGGACTCGGGTCTAGGCAGCCCGATTCAGCAGGTAACGTGAAAAAGGCCAATCTTCTTCGCGCGCGAGTTGTTGAACGTATGGAGGGGTCGGCTGCAACAGGGACCGTGCAACCCTTTTTCGCAAAATACGCCTCAGCTTCCGGCGATAGATGCACATTGCCCATCTGGCCCGAGCCAAGAACCAGCTGCTCGCATCCTTCTCAAAGACGAACTTCGCTTCGTCCTTCGAGAGGATATGCGAGGTGCCGTAGTACTTCTTCGACAGCTTCTTCTTCCGCCTTGCCACTTCGCCGGACAGACGAATGATCACGTGGTGTTCATAAGTCTTTCCGTCAATCGTGATGGTGCCGAATGTAGTGCGTTCGATATCCATGGGCCTGACCTCCTCATGATCCCGGCACGAGGCCCCGCCCCGACTCCGCGTCGGCAGACGAGCCTGGCATCGATGTCAGGGCAGCCCGCGTCCGCTCGCCGGCTCGCGGACCTCCTGCTTTCGAACCTTGGACCCGGCGGTGCCGTTAGCCGACAATTCGCTGCTGCCGTCTACCCGACGATCTGGAACGCGTCAGCCGCACGCAACACCGTGCCGTCCTCCCAGTGGCGTCCGACCAGCATCATGCCGACAGGGAGCCCTGCCGACATGCCTGCCGGAACCGTGGCGGCAGGATGGCCAGTGACGTCGAACGGGCAAGTGTTGGAAATCATTTCGAGTGCCCGCGCAACGTAGTCCTCGCGGCTCGCGTCCGGCGGTGGGAGTAGCGTGGCCTTCAAGGGTAACGTCGGCATGAGCAGGAGATCGACGTCTTTGAGTTGCTCATCGTAGGCGGCGCGTAGCATGCGCGCGAGGTTTTGGGCCTTGGCGTAGTAGCGACCCTGATAATTGTCCTGCATGTACTGGCCAAGCAGGACAACGAGCTTGACGGTCTCCGAAAGGTCGTTGGCGCGCACCCGCCGGCTCCGGCCGTAGAAGTCCAGTAGCGAGGTCGTGTAGTGCCCTTTCCAGTTGGTTCCCATGCTGTTGCCCGCGACCATCAGCGCCGTGGCGCCCTCGACGGCGATAGCGTTCCAGATATGGATGCCGTCGCGGTGGAGGGGAATTGATACCTCGCTTACAGTCCCTCCCGCTCGCGTCAAGCGCTGTGCTGCCTCGCGCACCATGGCGTCGACGTCGGGCTCGGAATTGGGCCAGCCAAACCCTTCCTTGACGATCCCGATCCGCAGGCCGCGGGCGTCTCCGGTGAGCTGCTTGGTATACGCTTCCGTATGCAGTCCCGCCGGTTGGCGCGGGTCGAGGCCATCGGCTCCGGCGAGCACCTCGAGAAGCCGGGCGGCATCGCCGGCGGTACGGGCAATGGGCCCGGTATGATCAAGTGTTAATTCAATCGGGAAGACGCCTGTGTAGGGCACAAGCCCGTGGGTGGGCTTGTGGCCAACCGCTCCGCAGAAAGAGCTGGGAATTCGGATCGACCCTCCCTGGTCGCCTCCGATGGCCATGTCGCACTCGCCGGCGACGACGAGCGCCGCGCTGCCGCTGGAGGAGCCGCCGGCAGATCGCTTCGGATCATGCGGATTGAGCACGGGCCCAGTGTCGGAGGTATGGCTACCGCCCGAGAAGCAAAGATGCTCGCACACGGCCTTGCCGATGATCTCCCCACCGGCATCGAGGATGCGGGTCACAATGGTTGCATCCACGTCAGGGACGTAGCCCTCCAGCACGTTGGAACCGTTCATCATCGGGATGCCGGCAACGCACACATTGTCTTTGATGGCGATTTTCTTGCCCGCGAGAGGCCCCGACGTTGCGCCTTTGATCGAGCACCTCCAGTACCAAGCGTTGAGCCGATTGTCCGAGGCACCTGGACGGAACCCCGCGTTCCGCGGGTACTTCACCGCCAATGTCGGCTCCGCGAACTGGTCCAGGCGACGGTACGACGAAAGTACGCCGTCCATGAGGTTGCGGAACGACGTCAGATCGTCGCGGCTGAGATCCAAGTTGTAGGATTTGGCGATGCGCTCCAATTCACGCAGCGGTGGCTTGCGCAGCATCCGCGGGGCCGTCGTCGTCGGGGGTGGCGGTTGCATGCCCGCCTCGGCGGCCGCACGAACGGGTGTTGTCGCCGCGGCGACAACGGTTGCTGCTGCGCCGGCATGAAGGAAGCGACGACGCGAATAATCTGGCGAGGCTCTCATAGCATATCCTCCCTCGACCAATGGGTTGACTTCTCAAATCCACCGCTCGCCCTAAAGCGTCGGGGACCGTCTGGTGGTCGGTGGCCGCGACGGTCACCAAGCGGAGGCTGCCGACGCTGCGGCCGGCGTGCCAAGCTGCAACATCACAGTGAGTCCTTGCATCCGGACTGGGCTGAGGCGCAGCAGCCGCATGAGGTCGGGACGTGAGGCCTGGCCGAGCGGATCGTGACGGCAATTAAGGCGTGTACTGGATGCCGCCGGCATCCTCGCGCGGACTGCGGAGCGACGCGCCGTCCAGCGGCAGATTATCGCGCAGCCACCGGCGACCTTCAAGAGCTTGCATCTCTCACGGTCCGCGCCCGCCAGCCACGTCGCGGCGCACTTCCACCTTCGAACATAGGTTGCTCGGCGGTGGCGCCGACAATCGCAACGGAACCGGACGCGCGAGCCGCAGTTGCAAGACAAGGTCGGCGGCGCAGCGCCCGCGATCGCGAAGCGGATTAGCTATCGGTGGATCGCGTCAGGTCACCCAACCTCCAGTTTCTCCACTCAGATTTCAAGAAAGCAGCGTGGGCCATTCTCGCGCATAGCGCGGCGCCGTCTTCAGGGAGGACTTGTGGTGCTCCTTTCCTCGGGCATCGGCGATCGCGCCGGGCCGCAGCCTGATGCAGGCAATGCCGCTCGAAGACGTTCTGACGACGATCACCATCGTCATCCCAAACGTCATTCTGGTCAAATCGCTCATGGGGCGTACTCGCGAGCCTTGGCGGTGGCCGGTGAAGCGCGATCGCGCTCCGGCGACCATCGGAGGCTTGCTTCAAAGGTTCAGTCTTCGCGATTTCACTGCACCCGGTATTTGCTCATGTAGTGTTTGCGCAGGATGTTGCGGGTCTGCTCCGCAGGGCGCCTGTTAGCACTCACCTGCGGCTTGTCGCGGCGCTCCGGCGGCTTCGGCCGATGCGGATGAGGGCGCTGTTTGGTCGAATGTTGCCTTCGGGTCAAAGCAGCAGACCTTTGTTCATGCGACCAACTCGACCGGACTGCCGATGGCAAGACCGAGATCGCGGTCCGCCCGCCCCTGATTGACGGCAATTTCGGCAAGCCCGTTGGAGTTCTCATACCAGAAAGCCGCGCGCGGCGGCAGATCACTGAAGGTCCTCGCGCGGTCCAGAACCCGACCCACCGCGGTCAGCCTTGCGCCGGGCGGCAGCTTAGCCGCCCTCAGCCCGGTCATCGCATTGCCGTAGTGATCGACGTAGACGATCTCGCAGAGGTCGTCCGGCCAGTCTGCCCGGCGATCTCCGCCATCGTGACGTGGCCGGCCGGGGGGCGGATCACCGCGCGCCAGCATGGCTGCCACCGGGGCGAAGAGGTCGCGCCCGTGAAAGCTGGCCGAGAGATGCTTCGGCTTCCAGTCGATGTCCCAGCTGTGCGTCTCGCGGGCACGGCGCTGGATCTGCTCGAACAAGCCGTTGCCGGGGCCGATATACCAACGGCCGTCGGCCTCGAGAAATATGGATGGCCGCGTCCCGCCGACGCCGGGATCGACAACGCAGAGAAAGACGGTTCGCACCGGAAACCATGCCGCATAGGCCGCCAACAGATACGCCGATGCCTTAGGGTTGCCGACTGGCGCATCAGCGAAGAGATCGATAATGGGTATGCCCGGCGCCATCTGGTGCAGCACCGCCTTCATCTGACCCGTATACGGGCCGCTCAACCCAAAATCCGTAAACAGCGCAATCATGGTGTCAGCTCGCCCACTGCGCCGGCGCCTTGCAACGTCGCAGTTGGTTAGCGTTATCCCTTCCCTGATCCTTTGGCTCGCTATGCGCGAGCCGCCGGCGCCTCTTGCTCAGGGTGGACGGCGCTCGGGAGCGTTCGCGGCCGGCCTGCCGGCAGCATCATCGTCTGCGCCGTGAGCAGCCACGGCATCCACATAAATCGCGTGGCATGCACCCAAAACGTGAAAGGGTTAGCTGCCTCGAACAAGGACCCGAGCGCGTCGAAGGACGGTGTTGCCCGCAGGTCAATTGACATCTGCTCCCAATCGCCATTCGGCGATTGCCGGTGAATGATGTCGATGTCGAGGCCGGGCAAACGCGCGCTTGCTCTTGTGGCATCGATCTCGCTCTCTCGACTGTATGTCCGCTCAGGCATCGGCCCTCACCATCTCCGTGCACCGCTTCCATCCCGCTGGCGATTATCGCTCATCATTCCCGGTAATGAAAGCTCGCAGACTTGCTGCCGCGACCATGGCCGCTCCCCGCGGAAGGACAGAACCCCGCCTCGTTGAGGCGCGTGGCGTTTCGCCCGCCTGTGGCGGCTTGCAATCACCTTCCGGCGGCCTACCATGGAATGCGTAGCTCACCCTGCAGGAGCGCAGCCATGGAACTCACCGTGGTGCCCATCGTCAAGCCGGACGACGCCAACTTCATCTTCGGCCAGTCGCATTTCATCAAGACCGTGGAAGACCTCCACGAGGCGCTGGTGGGCGCGGTTCCGCGCATCCGCTTCGGGCTGGCCTTCTGCGAGGCCTCCGGCAAGCGGCTGGTGCGCTGGTCGGGTAATGACGAAGCCTCACTCACCCTCGCACGCAACAACGCATTGGCCATCGGCGCCGGCCACACTTTCCTGATCTTCCTGGGCGACGGGTTCTTTCCCGTCAACGTGCTGGCTGCGGTGCGCGCGGTGCCGGAAGTCTGCCGCATCTATTGCGCGACGGCCAACCCGACACAGGTAATCGTCGCGCAAACGGAGCTAGGCCGCGGCGTGCTCGGCGTGGTGGATGGCGCCTCGCCGTTGGGTGTCGAAACCGACGCCGACATTGCGTGGCGGAAAGACCTGCTGCGAAAGATCGGCTACAAGCTGTAGTGGCTGGATGAAGCCGAAGTCGACAGGCCTGCACGGACAACACCGCCGAGCCCAACGCCATTAACTCGATCGCCAGACGCCCGGCTCGTTCACGTATACTGAGGCCGTGAACTGCGCGTATTACCAAGTGAACCAGGTGAGCTATGAAGGCTTCGGCGAAGCCTTGCAGTGTGGGTTGGAGCAAGGCTGGTGGACCAAGCCGAGCGCTGTGACATGGTCGCAACGCGGGGCGCTGTTCAAGGGCGATCACGAGTTGAGCCCAATGCTCTGCCTTGGGTTTTGGACGCTATCTACCCGAAAGCGGACTCGTTGTGCTCCCTTTGAGTTTTGTCGAGTTTGACCCGACTCGGACATGGGCTGATTGTTCCTTTGGTCCCCTCCCAACTCTTTCGGCCCGGATTCACCGATAAGATGCGCGGCTCGCTGATTGTCCTGGTGGGTCTCTGGCCGTCCAGGGCTGGACCGGCGTACGGCACGGTCACCGTTGCCGGCTTGCGACAACTAGGCGGCTTCATATACCGTTTGGCTTTCGTTGAACGACTTCCAGATGACGGTCACTTTGGGTTCGCGTACCGAGCGGTTCCAAGTGGGCAAAGCGCTCCGACGCAAGACGCCGCGAGAAGCACATGCCGACCTTAAAGGATCGATGTCGCGCAATGCCGTTGCAATTCTCGCCGAGAGCGATCCGGATCGCGTTCCGGAGCTTGTGCCGGAGCGTTATGCGCGAATGACGATCAACCCGTTCGCGTTCCTGCGCGGCGCCGCCGCGGTGATAGCGACAGACTTGGCCGCCCAGCCAATGGCCGGAATACCGGTGCAGGCAGGCGGCGACAGCCACCTGATGAACTTCGGCGCCTTCGTTACTCCCGAGAACAATATCCTGTTCGACGTGAACGATTTTGATGAGACGCTGCCTGGCGTCGATTTCACCGTCGATCTGAAGCGCCTCGCAGCGAGCGTAGCGGTGGCGGCATCGGCCGCAGGCACAAACAAGAAACAGGCCCGCGCGATCGCGGCTGTGACGGTCAAGGCCTATCGGACACACATTTCCGCACTCGCCAAGCTGTCGCCGCTGGAAATCTGGCACAGCCGGATCGACCTCGAACAGGCGATCAAGCAGATCGGCAATAGCGATCTGCGGCGCCAGCTCGTTGGCGTGATTGCTAAGGCGCGGGGCGAGGGCTTGTCGAAGGACGACAATTTTCCGCATCTCGTCAGCGGCGATCATCCGAAAATCGTCGATAAGCCCCCTACTATTTTCCATCTCGATCCTAAGGCCGACGCGCGACACCGGCTTGGTGTCGAGCGCGTGTTCGCTGCCTATCGTAAAGGCCTCAATCCTGATCGTCAGCGGTTGCTCGACCGTTTCACAATGAAGGATCTCGCCTTTAAGGCGGTGGGCGTCGGATCCGTCGGCACATTCTGCTGCGTGGCATTGTTCATGACCGACGACAACGAGCCGTTGTTCTTGCAGGTCAAACAAGCGCAGCGATCGGTTTTGGAACGGCTCGGCGGCAAGCTTGCCTACAAAGGAAACCAGGGCCACCGGGTTGTGGAGGGCCAGCAGATGATGCAGGCCGCCAGTGACATCTTTCTCGGTGCTACGCAGGACGATGCGACCGGCCGTCAGTTCTATGTTCGGACGCTGAAAAACCGCAGGCTTGGCGCCGTCAGCGAAATCAGCGAAGGCGAGGCACTCTCGGACTATGCCCAGCTATGCGGTCGAACCCTCGCGCGTGCCCATGCGCGCTCCGGCGATCCGGCCGCGATCGCTGGCTACACCGGCAAGAGCGACGCGCTCGATGACGCGATCGCGTCCTTCGCGACGGCCTATGCCGATCAGACAAGCGCCGACCACGCCGCTCTGGTGAAGGCGAAGGGGACCAAACCGACGGCTACGAAGAAAGCGAAAGCGACTTAGTCGAAGGGAGAGCCAGGCTCCGCTCCCCAAGATTTAGGCGGCGTTGAAATCGCCTACTTGTGCGGCACGAAAGTCCGGAAGTGGTACCTTTGAGAGATCCCGCCCCGCTCCGAAATTGTCTGCTTTCATGGGTAAAGTGACTGGCGTAGGGTCGGAATGACGAGATTGGACTCATATAGGGCATTCGCCTGTAAATCACAGGCCGTCCGCATCGGGTAAGGCGACGACTTCGATGCGACCTCAACCATTCCAGCCGGCCTTGCGCAAGCCCTCGACGAGATGGGCGTGGTCCTCCGGACGAAACCACGGAGCTCTCTTGCGGACATACATGTCAAATGCCCCCGGTGCGCGCGAGAAGGCCTTCTCCAATGCTTCTTTCGCTTCCGATGTGCGCCCAAGTTGGCCCAGCGCCGCCGCGGGCCAGCGGTAGATCATCGGAAAATCGGGAAACGACCGGATCAGTCGTTTCGCAGCTTCGATCGAAGCCTCGTATTCGCTGCAGAAATATAGTCCGCACGCAACGTGCAACAAACGTACTGCCAGATACGGATCGCGTGGGTCGAGCCTGATACATGTTTCGAGAGCCGTGAGCCCTTCCCTTGGCCGTCCCGCGAAGATTAGCGTCGCACCCCTGTGGCCATGCGCGATGGCCAGATTTGGACTCATTGAGAGAGCTCGCTCGATCTCCGCCAACGCACCCTCGGCGTCGCCGCGCGCTTGCAAAGCCCAGCCGAGGCAGGAACCGGGATTCTGCATCGGCGCCATCCAGCGCGACCGCCCGACGGGCCAAGGCCTCGGCCGAGTGTTGCGCGCTTGGCAGATCCAGCTTCTGGTAGATCGCGGCCGCTTGCAGCTGATACAAGGCGAGCGCGCTGTAGCCGCCGGCGAAGGTTGGGTCGAGATCGATTGCCTGCTTAAAAAAGCTCTCTGCAGTCACATCGTCGTCGGGCGTAGCTTTGCTAAGATGCCACAGACCGCGCTGATATGCCGCCCAGGCATCAAGGCTCTCCGGTGGCTTGCGCATGGCGCGTCGCAGCTCGGCGTCTGCAATGGCGGGGGCAAGGGCGGTCGTCAGCGCTTCGGTGAGTTCGTCCTGCATAGCGAAAATATCGGCGAGATCGCGGTCGTAGCGCTCGGCCCACACATGGTTGCTGGTTCCGGCCTCTATCAATTGCGCAGTGACGCGGATCCGATTGCCGGCCTTGCGCACGCTGCCTTCGAGCACATAGCGCACGCCGAGTTCGCGTCCGACCTGCTTCACATCGACCGCTCGACCCTTGTAGGTGAAGGAGGAGTTCCGGGCGATGACGAACAGCGAGGGATAGTGCGATAGTGCCGTAATCACATCCTCAGCGATCCCGTCGGAGACGAATTCTTGCTCGGGGTCGCCGCTCATATTGGTGAATGGCAGAACGGCGACGGACGGTTTGTCGGGCAATGCGAGCGCCGGCACCTCAGGTTTGCGCGTCGCGGGCCGCTGGCTGGGAATGATGATCTGATAAACGTGGACCGGCCGGGCGATATTCTTCAGCGTTTGTTCGCCCGCATCCTCGACGTCGAAAGACACCTTATCGCGCGCATGACTGAGCACTGTACGTGAGATACATATGCCGCCGGGTTCGGCCAGCGCCTCAAGTCGTGCCGCGATGTTGACACCATCGCCATAGAGGTCTCGGCCTTCACGTCCCCAAGATTAACCCCGACACGAAACTCAATTCGTTTCTCCTGCGGTACGTCGGCATTGCGTTCGACCATGCCCTGCTGAACCTCGATCGCGCAGCGAACTGCATCCACCACGCTTGGAAACTCAATTAGAATTCCATCACCGGTCGTTTTCACGATGCGGGCGTGATGTTGCTTGTTCTTTGGATCGATCAGCTCGCGGCGAAGCAGCTTGAGCCGGGCGAGCGTGCCCTCTTCGTCCGCACCCATCAGCCGGCTATAGCCGGCAATATCGGCGGCGAGGATAGCGGCGAGCTTACGTTTGGTCTGATCTGATGCCATTGGGGTCGGTTCCCCCAGTTCCTTATCTCCATCCTACCACCAAATGCGTTGCCTTTAGGGTCCTTTACGGAGATGGCCTGCCGTGAGATCAGAAGTCGACGTTCCGGCGACTGTCCGCATTGCGCCAAGAGCTGCCGCTCTACGCTCACCGCGGCTGCCGCGGTCGCTGTTGTAGAATTGGGTGGGTCGAGCGTGCCGTCGGCGTGTTTGGCCCGAAGCAGCCAATCCCCTCAGCTGAGCAAACGTCAGCTCTCCTCGAAGGAAGATTAGAGGCTCGCACACAGACCATTCCTGCCCCTCACAAGGGCGTTCCGGAGTAGCCCCTTATCCGTGATTTTGATATCTTCGGCCGGCTTATGGAGGACGACTCGTGCCGGGATCCGTTGAGATCGACGAGGAGCTGTACAAGCGGCTGGCCGAAGCGGCCGCGCGTGAGGGCAAGGGCGCGCAGGCTTTCGCCAATGAGATCCTTCGCGTTCAGCTTAGAGAAGTAGAGAGAGCCCACCAGATCGTGAGTGCGTTCGACGTCGCTCGCCCTGACGAAGACTAGCCTATCGCATCACACCGCCTCTCGCTCAAGTGCGGTCAGCTTCCGAGCCAGGCCGTGTGAAAACGTTCTGTTTCCGGTGATTCGCGCGGTAGGATTCCCTGCACTTGCGGGGACGTCCAATGAAGCGCTTTGTTGAAGGGGTGGATCGCGGGCAGAGCATGCTGTTTCCGGCATCGCTCGATGACTATGTGACCGTGGATAATCCAGTGCGAGCGG
>NZ_JAACFT010000022.1 GCF_029051685.1 Bradyrhizobium sp. CSA207
CCCCAACCCTCCCCCGCAAGCGGGAGAGGGAGCCCACTGCCGATGTCGCCGCATCCTGCACCCATATGCGATCACCCTGCCCACAAGGGGGGAGGGAACGCACCTTCGCGAGGCGCTAGGCGAGTCTCATCCCATAAGGTCGTAAGAGAGGGCGGGCTACTTGTCGGCCCGCTGCTGCTGCTTCTTCGCCAGCAACTGGCGCAGTGCCGTGACCTTCGCCGCCGCTTCGGCCGGCGGCAGATCGCCCTTCACGATGGTTTCCGCCTCGGCCAGTTTTCCTTCCAGTCCGAGGACGAGGGCCAGATTGGCGCGCACGCGCGAGGAGGCGGGGCTGCGTTCATGCGCGCGGCGCAGCGTCTCCTCGGCTCTCGGCAGATTGTTCTGGAGCATGTAGGACAGGCCGAGATTGGACAAGACCTGCGGCTCGTCGGGCACGATCTTGAGCGCGGCGGCGTAATATTGCTGCGCTTCCTCGTTGCGGCCGAGCTGGTCGAGCGCCGCGCCCTGCGCCGACAGGATGTGCCAGTCGGGATCCTCGGGCGTGTGCGCGCGGCTCAGGACGTCGAAGGCCTGCTGGAAATTGCCGCCGTCGGCGAGCGCGCGGCCATAGCCGGCGAGCAGCGCCTTGTTGCTGGGATGGGCAAGCACGGCCTGCTCCAGCACCGCAACCGCCTGCGCACGCTGGCCGGTATCGCGCAGCGCCTTGCCGTATTCGATTGCGATGCTCGGATCGCTCGGCCTGGCACGATAGCGCTCGCGAAGCGCGTCCATGTCCGGCTTCGCTTCCGCCTTGGCCGCCGAGTCCGGCCTGCCGCCTAGCGCGCCGGTCACGTCCTCCAGGCTCATAGTCTGGCAACCGCCGAGGACAAGCACCAGGAGCGCGGGAAGCAGTAATCTCGCCGGGGGAGAGGCGAGGGGCGAACGCTTGGACATACTCTGATCACTCGACGACTGATCAGAGATGCTTACCGATTAACGCTAAAGTCCCGTTAAGGACGCGCGCCTGTCTTTTGTTTGAGCATGATCTCTTTCGGAAAACCGCTGCACACTTTTCCGGATCATGCTCGTCTAATCGGTGAATTCGGCACCGAACTCGCAGCCGATGCGCCAGCGCAGGCGGCATTGGCGGGAATAGTCCGGCGCGAAGATGATGGTGAATTGCGGCGGCACTTCCAGGAATTCCGCCACCACTTTCACGCCCCCATCAGAGATGTCCGTGATCGTGCAGTCCCGTGGCAATGAACCGGCGCCAAAATGAATCTTGGCGAGCCGTGTGCACACCCGACGTTCGCTTCTCCGGCGATTTGCAAGCATTTGAATTGTTCACCCGTTAGATCACGGCCCATCCCGCACCCCTAGGAGTAGCGGACATTCGTTGGAATGTGCTGAGGACAGCCGTTCGCATTCGAGACGTAGTGTCGAGGCCGCGTTTACGCTTCGTTAGGGCTTCGGCGCGCCCAAAGAGTGTTCCCGTATTGTTCTTGCCACGGCCAATCCGCTCTGCTACCCTCGATTGTGCGAGAGGGCAGCTTGGTTTCGGGCATGGTTCAGCGGGTTTCTACCGTCGCCTTTGAGGGGATCGAGGCCCGCGCGGTCGACGTCCAGGTGCAGGTTGCGCCGGGCCTGCCGGCTTTTGCCATCGTCGGCTTGCCGGACAAGGCGGTGTCGGAGGCGCGCGAGCGGGTCCGCGCGGCGCTGATCGCCTCAGGGCTGGCGCTGCCGGCGCGGCGGATCATCGTCAATCTGGCGCCCGCTGATCTGCCCAAGGAAGGCAGCCATTACGATCTGCCGATCGCGCTCGGGCTGATGGCGGCGATCGGCGCGATTCCGCCGGATGCATTGACGGGCTTTACCGTTCTCGGCGAGCTCGGCCTCGACGGCTCGATTGCACCCGTTGCCGGCGTTCTCCCCGCCGCGATCGGCGCCAATACGCGCGAGGAAGGATTGATCTGCCCGGCGGCTTGCGGCTCGGAGGCGGCGTGGGCAAGCCCGGACATCCAGATCATTGCCGCGAGTTCGCTGATCCAGATCGCCAATCACTTCAAGGGCACGCAAGTGCTGTCGCGGCCCTCGCCGAAAGTGCATGAGGCTGCCGCCTCCCCGCTCGATTTGCGTGACATCAAGGGCCAGGAGAGCGCCAAGCGGGCGCTCGAGATCGCAGCCGCGGGCGGACATCATCTCCTGATGATCGGTGCGCCCGGCGCCGGCAAATCGATGCTGGCGGCGCGGCTGCCCTCGATCCTGCCGCCGCTGTCGCCGGGCGAACTGCTCGAGGTCTCGATGATCGCCTCCGTTGCCGGCGAGATCCAAGGCGGCGCGCTCACCGCGCGGCGCCCGTTCCGCTCGCCGCATCATTCCGCCAGCATGGCCGCGCTCACCGGGGGCGGCATGCGGGCAAAACCCGGCGAGATCTCGCTGGCGCATCAGGGCGTGCTGTTCCTCGACGAGCTGCCCGAATTCGATCCGCGTGTGCTGGATTCGCTGCGCCAGCCGCTGGAGAACGGCGAGGTCGCGGTGTCCCGTGCCAATCACCGCGTCACCTATCCGGCGCGCTTCATGCTGGTCGCCGCGATGAATCCCTGCCGCTGCGGCAACGCGTTCGAACCCGGCTATGCCTGCAAGCGCGGCCGCATCGATCGCTGCACCGGCGACTACCAGGCCCGCATCTCCGGCCCGCTGATGGACCGCATCGACCTGCGCATCGAGGTGCCGGCGGTCACCGCCGCCGATTTGATCCTGCCGCCAGCGGCAGAAGGATCGGCCGAGGTTGCCGCGCGTGTGGCGGCGGCGCGCGACATCCAGCTCGCGCGCTATGCTGATGCCGGCCTGCCGCGTGTCCGCACCAATGCCGAGGCGCCGGCTTCGGTGCTGGAGGAGTTCGCAAAGCCCGACGCGCAAGGCGCCAAGCTGCTGCGCGATGCCGCCGAAACCATGCGGCTGTCGGCGCGCGGCTATCACCGCGTGCTGCGGGTGGCGCGCACGCTCGCCGATCTCGATGGCACCGAGAAGATCGGCCGGCTGCATCTCGCCGAGGCGCTGTCCTACCGCGCCCTTGCGGAGGACGTGCGGCAGATGGCGTGACTGATGCGCCGCGGCATTTTGCTCAAGAGCAGCACTTTGCGTGAGATCGAACCATGACCGATGCCGATGCCTGCACCATCAGATTTGTTCGTCCGTCCCAATATGCCGATTGGCTGAGGTCCTACGAGCTCCGGGTCAACGGGACCAGCGTTGGGAAGCTTGCGCGCAACGATGCGTTGGAGATCACGGTGCCAGCCGGGGCCTGCACGATCGAGGCGAGCATTGATTGGGGCAGGAGCCATCCGCTCATCGTTCGCACCGCTCCCGGCGAAACGGTCGAGATCGAGGTCAAGAACAGGTGGGGCGCCTGGGCGGCCCTGTGGGCGATCAGCTTTGGCAGGAACAGCTATTTGGTTCTCACTAAAGTCGAGCGAAAAGCGAACGGAAGCGGCCTAGCCGACTGAGACTCTCATCCCTGGATACCGCATCAACCCGGCGGTAACGAGTTTCCTTTACACTCTGCAAACCATAAGGCCCACGCGTTTCCGACACGAGTTCCCTAGGGGCCCGGCGAGTAGAGTGTCATGTTGCGTTTCAAGATCCTGGCCTCGGTTATTCCCGTGTTGGCGGCTGCGGTGTTCGCCCGTGCAGAGATCGGATCGGTCTCGCATCCCTGCATCGCGCTCGGCGACAGCACGGTCGAGCTCACGTCCCTATTCTGGACGGCCGGCGTGCACGTCGCCTTCACCGAAGACCCGACGCGGGCCACAGTGCGGGTTCAGATCACCGACGATCCTGATGCCGCGGATTTCGCCGTCGTCGACGACGGCATCGGTTCGGAGCTGGATTCCTGCCAGGCCAATCCGTCGACACGCCTCATCACGATTGCCGCGCAGCCCGTCGATGGCGGCCCGGTGATCTATCTCTCCAGCGAAGGACCGGCGGATTACCGCATCTATGTCCGCTCGAAGACGTTTTCGCAGCGCGACGCGGCAGCATTGATCGTCGGCGCCCACGGTGGCCACCGCCACCTCCAGGCAGCCTCGCTCTGAGCCGTTAACGCCTCGTCAACCCTGTTTGGCAGCAGCCCCAAAGCCTCAAGCTGTTCGCAAGGTCGGCGAGACATCGTCGCACACGGCAGGGCGGGGTTTCGGACAAGAGTCGGGGTCGGTTGCGATGGGTCGGACGTTCCGGATCAAGGTGCATACGCGCCGCTTCAGGCGCCGCCATCCCAGAATTGCGTTCGCGATCCGCTCGTTCGTGATCTTCTCGGCGACTTTTGGCGGCGCCTTCGGATTCATTACCGGCAGCCGGTCCGAGAATTCCGGTTACGATCCCAACGCGTTTGCGATCGGCGCGAGTTTTCTGTTCGCGCTCGCCTGCCTTGGCCTGGCGACGCTGAGCATGCGGCTGCGCTTCGTCAACAAGCGGCTGCGCACGCTGGCCGCCCACAATGAAGCACTGATCGATCGCAATTGGGAGCTGAAGGAAGCCGAAGAGCGCGCCCGCAGCCTGTTCGAACAGCAGGGCGACCTGATCGTGCTGCGCGATCATCAAGGCCGCATCACCTTCGCCAACGACGCCTATTGCGCGCTGGCCGGCCGCGCGCGCAACGCGCTGATCGGCACGCGCTTTGATTTCGACGTGCTGGAGCAGGGCGAAAGCGCGCGCGAAAGCAGCGGCACCCGCATGCACGACCAGAAGATCGCGACGCCCGTCGGCGGACGCTGGATCGCCTGGCGCGAGGGTTTTGTGCGGCTCGATGCCGGCCAGGGCGCCGAATTACAGAGCGTCGGGCGCGACGTCACCGACCGCACCGAGACCGAACGGGCGCTGTCGGAGGCGCGCGACCAGGCCGATGCCGCCAACCGCGCCAAGTCGCGCTTCCTGGCGATGGCCTCGCACGAGATCCGCACTCCCCTCAACGGCATCATCGGCATGGGCGGGCTGTTGCTCGACACCACGCTCACGCTCGAGCAGGCAACCTATGCCAGGGCGGTCAAGACCTCCGGCGAGGCGCTGATGGCGCTGATCGAGGAGCTGCTCGACTATTCCAAGATCGAAGCCGGCAAGCTCGACCTCGAGCTGCGCCCGTTCGCGCTCTCGACCCTCATCGAGGACATCACCGAGCTGCTGGCGCCGCGCGCGCAGGCTAAGAATCTCGAGATCGCCGCCTATGTCGACGAGCGCCTGCCGCTCGAAATCGTCGGCGACGCGGCGCGGCTGCGCCAGGTGCTGCTCAATCTCGCCGGCAATGCCATCAAATTCACCGCGAGCGGCGGCGTCGCGCTGATCGTCGAGCCCGGGATATGGCCGAGCGAGATCAGCTTCCTGGTGCGCGACACCGGCATCGGCATCGCGCCCGAAGCGCGCTCGCGCATCTTCCGCGAATTCGAGCAAGCCGACGAGCGCGTCGCCCGCACCTATGGCGGCACCGGTCTTGGACTTGCGATCAGCGAGCGCATCATCAAGCGGATGGGCGGCCGCATCACGCTCACGAGCGAGCCGGGCCAGGGCTCGACCTTCGAGATCGCGATTCCGCTGACAGCATCGCAAGCCGGCGCGGGGCAGACGGCATTCGCGAGCCCCGACCTCACCGGCGGCAAGTCTATCCTCCTGATCGCCGACGGCATCGAGGCCGCGCTGATCGCGCGGCGGCTGGAGCGCTGGGGCGGCCAGATCTGCATGGTCTCGGATGCCGCCGTGGCGGAGGCGCTGTTGCCGGAACGGTCATGGCATGCGGTGCTGATTGATCGTGCGCTCGGTCCTGACGTTGCCGACCGCCTGGGCGAAGCGGCGCGCACACACGCGTCGCAGCGGCTCGTGCTGCTGACGCCGAGCTCGCGCCACGAGAAACTTTCGGCCGCCTTCACCGGCTTTCTGGTCAAGCCGCTACGTGCGGCCTCGCTCGCCGCGCGCCTGGCGCTGACGCCCGAAATTGTCGCACCAGATCTCGCCCCCGAGCCGCCGGTTGAGAGCACCGCCAATGCAACGACATCGAAAGGCCTGTCGGTCCTCGTCGCCGAAGACAACGAGATCAACGCGCTGCTGATGCGGTCGCTGCTGACGAAACTCGGCCACAGCGTCGTCCTCGCTGTCCATGGCGAGGCCGCGCTGGAATCCTGGCTCGCCTCCGCATCGGCCGGCACACCCTATGATCTCGTGCTGATGGACATCCAGATGCCGCAGCTCGACGGCATCGAGGCGACCAAGCGCATCCGCGCGCATGAGGCAGCCACAGGCGGCCGCCACACGCCGATCCTCGCCCTCACCGCCAATACGCTGGTGGAGGATCGTTATGCCTGCTTCGAGGCGGGCATGAACGGGTTTTTGATCAAACCGCTGGATCGCGAGAAGCTGGAAGAGGCCCTGGCCGGGCTCGCGGCATCACGGCAGATTGCGGTGTAGCCACAATCGAAACAGCCGTAGGGTGGGTTAGCGAAGCGTAACCCACCACTGTCTCTCTCCACGAAGCAGAAGTGGTGGGTTACGCATCCGCCTTCGCTCTTCGAGCTTCGGCGGACGCTAACCCACCCTACAAAGCCACTACAATCTTCGCAGCGCCACGCTCTCCACCACGTGGTCGGGGCCCTTCTTCAGGATCAATGTCGCGCGGGGGCGGGTCGGCAGGATGTTGTCCTCGAGATTGGCGAGGTTGGTGCGCTCCCAGATCGCGATCGCAGTGGCGGTGGCTTCCTCGTCCGACAACAGCGCATAACGGTTGAAGTAGGACTTTGGGTTGATGAACGCAGTATCGCGCAGCGACAGGAATCGCCGGATGTACCACTGCCGCAGCGCCGCCTCATCGGCGTCGATATAGACCGAGAAATCGAAGAAGTCGGAGACGACCGGCACCGCCTTGCCGTCGCGCGGCAGCTTGCCGGTTTGCAGCACGTTGACGCCCTCGACGATCAGGATGTCGGGTTGGTCGATCTCGGCCCATTCGTTCGGGACGATGTCGTAAGTCAGATGCGAATAGACCGGCGCGCGCACATGGCGGCGGCCGGCCTTGATGTCGGAGAGGAAGCTGAGCAGCAGCGGCAGATCGTAGCTCTCCGGAAAGCCCTTCTTCTGCATGAGGCCCTGCCGCTCGAGCACGGCGTTGGGATAGAGAAAACCGTCGGTGGTGATCAGTTCGACCTTCGGGCGCGGCGACCAGCGCGCCAGCAGCGCCTGGAGCACGCGGGCCGTGGTGGATTTTCCGACCGCGACCGAGCCGGCGACGCCGATGATGTAGGGCATCTTGCGGTCGCGGATGTTGAGGAACTGGCGCTCCGCATAATACAGCCTCTGCATCGCGTCGACATAGATCGACAGCAATCGCGACAGCGGCAGGTAGATGTCCTCGACCTCCTGCAAGTCCAGGCGATCATGCAGCGAGCGCAGGCGATCGAATTCGCCAGGCTCCAGCGTCATCGGCGTATCGTCGCGCAGCCGCGCCCATTGCTCGCGCGTATAGATGCGGTACGGATTGTACTGCTGCTCGGGTGCGCGGATATCCATAACGCCGCCTTTCCGTTACGACCTCAGCTAACTGCCGCCCTTGCGCGACGCCTTCTCTTCCAACCCGGACATCGAGGTTCGCTTGTCCAGCGCCGCCTCGACCTCTTCCAGCTTTACGCCGCGGGCCTTGAGCAGCACAAGGAAATGGTAGAGCAGGTCGGCGCCTTCGGCGATCAGATGCTCGCGATCGTTTTCGACTGCTGCGATTACGGTTTCGACTGCTTCCTCACCGAACTTCTTGGCGCAATGTTCGGCGCCCTTGTCCAGGAGCTTGCGGGTATAGGAGCCCTCGCCGCCGGCCGCCGCGCGGGCATCGATGGTGTCGGCCAGGTCATGGATCGTGAAACGCGGCATACGGAATACTCAGAACACGCCCGGCTGCATCAGCCGGTCTCACCGGCCGATGTAGCATTTTTTGGAACTGGAGTCGTCAGGGATCGAGACGCATGGGCAGGCCGCGCCGGGTCATGTGCTCCTTGGCCTCGCGGATGGTGAATTCCCCGAAATGGAAGATCGAGGCGGCCAGCACCGCCGTGGCGTGCCCGTCGCGAATACCGTCGACGAGGTGATCGAGATTGCCGACGCCGCCCGAGGCGATCACGGGAACGGGAACGCTGTCGGCGATCGCCCGGGTCAGCGGGATGTCGAACCCCTGCCTTGTGCCGTCGCGGTCCATCGAGGTGAGCAAAATTTCACCAGCCCCGAGCGAGACCACTTCCTGGGCATATTCGACGGCGTCGATGCCGGTCGAGTTGCGGCCGCCATGGGTGAAGATCTCCCAGCGGTCGGAGCCGCCCGGACGCTTGACCCGCTTGGCATCGATCGCGACCACCACGCACTGCTCGCCGAATTTTTCGGCCGCTTCCTTGACGAACTCGCGCCGCGACACCGCGGCGCTGTTGATCGAGACCTTGTCGGCGCCGGAACGCAGCAATGTCCTGATGTCGTTGACCTCACGTACGCCGCCGCCCACGGTGACCGGCATGAAGCAGGCCTCGGCCGTGCGCCGGACCACGTCGAGCATGATGCCGCGGTTCTCATGGGTCGCGGTGATATCGAGGAAGCAGAGTTCGTCGGCGCCGGCCGCATCATAGGCGATCGCCGCTTCGACGGGATCGCCGGCATCGCGCAGGTCGACGAAGTTGACGCCCTTGACGACCCGGCCGTCCTTGACGTCGAGGCAGGGGATCACGCGCACCTTGAACATCGGATGTCTCCTAGGCCGCGGCGCGGATCAGCGTGAGGGCCGCAGTGGGATCGAGCCGGCCGTCATAGAGCGCGCGGCCGGCAATCGCGCCGGCGAGCTTTTTCGCGCGCGGCGTCAGCATCGCCTTGACGTCCTCGATCGAGGCGAGGCCGCCGGAGGCGATCACGGGAATGGAGATCGCCTCCGCCAGCGCAATCGTGGCATCGAGATTCAACCCCTTGAGCAGACCGTCACGCGCGATGTCGGTGAAGATGATGGCGGCGACGCCGGCATCCTCGAAACGCTGCGCGATTTCCAGCACGGTCACCTGCGAGGTCTCGGCCCAGCCTTCGACCGCGACCTTGCCGTCGCGGGCGTCCAACCCGACCGCGACGCGGCCGGGAAATTTCTTCGCGGCAGCCTTCACCAGCTCCGGATCGCGCACCGCGGCGGTGCCAATGATGACGCGGGTGATGCCCTTGGCGAGCCAGGCCTCGACGGTGGCGAGATCGCGAATGCCGCCGCCGAGCTGCACCGGGATCTTGATCGTCTTCAGCATGCCCTCGACAGCCTGCGCATTCACCGGCTTGCCGGCGAAGGCGCCATCGAGATCGACGACGTGGAGATATTCAAAACCTTGCGTGACGAAGCTCTGCGCCTGCGCCGCGGGATCGAGGTTGAACACGGTCGCGCGCGCCATGTCGCCTTGCTCGAGGCGCACGCATTGGCCGTTCTTGAGGTCGATGGCGGGGAAGAGGATCATCGGTTAGCAGCGCCCTTTCCGCGCGCACGGTCGGCTCCCTCCCCCCTTGTGGGGGAGGGTTGGGGAGGGGGGGGTAGCCACAAGCACCGCCGTTGGGGCTTACCCCCCTCCCGAATGCTTCGCGCATAGCCAAGGCTTCGCCTTGGCGTCGTCCCTTAAGACGGCGGCCGGAGGCCGCCTTTTGCTCCCCCACAAGGGGGGAGGTAACAAGAGCGGCGGCCATCACGGCTTCCATCTCAAAAAGTTCGAGATCAGCGCCAGCCCAAAGCGCTGGCTCTTCTCGGGGTGGAATTGCGTGCCGATGGCGGTGTCCTTGCCAACGATTGCGGTGACCGGCCCGCCGTAATCGGCGCGCGCTAGCACGTCCGCTTCATTGGCGGCGTTGAGGTGATAGGAGTGCACGAAATAGGCGTGCTGGCCCTTTGGGCCGAGCGGCAGCCGCTCCAGCACGGGATGCTCGCGGAGCACGTCGAGCGTATTCCAGCCCATATGCGGGATCTTCAGGTTTTCGTCGCGCGGCGTGATCTTCTCGACGTCGCCGCCGATCCAGTTCAGGCCCTGCGTGATGACATGCTCCTTGCCGCGCGTGGCGAACAGCTGCATGCCGACGCAGATGCCGAACATCGGACGCGCCTTGACCCGCACCGCTTCGGTGATCGCCTCGACCATGCCGTTGACGGCATCGAGCCCGCGCCGGCAATCGGCGAAGGCGCCGACGCCGGGAAGCACCAGACGATCGGCACCGTAGGCCTGGTCCGGATCGCTGGTGACAAAGACCTTTTGCGGGTTTTCCAGGCTGCGCGCGGCGCGCTCGAAGGCCTTGGCGGCGGAATGCAGATTGCCGGAACCGTAATCGATGATGGCGACGCTCATCTTGACCCTCCCGGTTCTGGAAACAATCCGATAATGCCGCCCGCTGGCAACGGCGGCGGGCTGGAGAATTGCTGGCCCGGCACGTTCCGGGTCGGCGGCGGGCCGCCGCGATCGACGGCCCATTGATCGTTGACGATGCCGCGCTGCTTCTGGCTCCAGCGTTCGAAGAAGCGGCGCTCTGCGGTGTCCTCGTCGTCGCCAACGACGATATCGAGCTGGCGCCACTTGCTGCGCGACAGCGTCCAGCGGCGCAGGCTCGACGCTTCAAAGCCCATCAGCAGCGCGACGATGATGTCGGCAAAGAAGATCGAGCCGCGTCCGACACCAAGGCTGGACAGCCCGGCATTGAACGCAGCGACGAAGATCACCCAGCCGATCAGGGCCAGCCAGAGCCTGTTCCAGAGCAGCCAGAACGGGCCGAACACCATCGCCCAGAAATGGAAGCCGTCGCGCACGAAGACGAACTTGTCCGTGGCGCGCAGGTCATCCCCGCCGGGGGTGGGAGCATGAACCGTATAGACAGGCATGGTGATGCCCCGTTCTTCGAATTCAGTGAAACCGCAAGCGGCGCGTGCCGCCGGAGCGAGATGTCAGCCGCCGAGCGAACCCTTGGTGGAGGGCACCTCGCCCGCCGCCTTCGGATCGATCGCGACCGCCGCCCGCAGCGCCCGCGCCAGACCCTTGAAGCAGGACTCCGCGATGTGGTGGCTGTTATCGCCATATAGGGTCTCGACGTGGAGAGTCACGCCGGCGTTCATGGCGAAGGCCTGGAACCACTCGCGCACCAGCTCGGTGTCGAACTCTCCGATCTTGTCGCGGGGGAAATCGACCTTGAACACCAGGACCGGGCGTCCCGAGATGTCGATGACGACGCGCGACAGGGTCTCGTCCATGGGCATGTGGACGCCGGCGTAGCGGGTGATGCCGGCCATGTTGCCGAGCGCCTGCTTGACCGCCTGGCCGAGCGCGATGCCGGTGTCTTCGGTGGTATGGTGATGATCAATGTGCAGATCGCCCACCGCCTTGACCGTCAGGTCGATGCGGGAATGGCGGGCGAGGAGATCGAGCATATGGTCGAAAAAGCCGATGCCGGTCGCGATTTTGGACACGCCGGTACCATCGAGGTTCACGGTCACCTCGATGTCGGTCTCCTTGGTCTTGCGCTTGATCGTCGCGGTGCGCATGGAAAGCTGGCTTCCAATCTGGCCTGATGCCGAAAACGCCGGTCTTTTAACAGCCAAATGACGCCTTCGCTACTGCGGGATCGCCTTGGCAGGGCGGCAGTTCGCTCTATGGTGAGCGAAATTTGGGCCGGAGCGGTCCTGTTGTGCGTCGGTTGTGCACTGGTTGTGACTTGGGCCCCAACCGCCTAGATCAGGCCGGACAACGAGGTATTTCATGCAGAACCCCCAGAACAGCTCGCCGGTCTGGCACGGCACCACGATTTTGACCGTCCGCAAGGGCGGCAAGGTGGTGGTTGGCGGCGACGGTCAGGTCTCGATCGGCCAGACCGTGATCAAGTCCAACGCCAAAAAGGTCCGCAAGCTCGGCAAGGGCGACGTCATCGGCGGCTTTGCCGGCGCCACCGCCGACGCCTTCACCCTGTTTGAGCGTCTGGAAGCCAAACTCGAGCAATATCCGGGGCAATTGACCCGGGCTGCGGTCGAGCTCGCCAAGGACTGGCGCACCGACCGCTATTTGCGGCGGCTGGAGGCCATGATGATCGTGGCCGACAAGGACGTCTCCCTGGTGCTGACCGGCACCGGCGACGTGCTGGAGCCCGAAGCCGGGGTGATGGCGATCGGCTCCGGCGGCAATTACGCGCTGGCCGCGGCGCGGGCCCTCCTCGACACCGACAAGGACGCCGAGACCATCGTCCGCCGCTCGCTCGACATCGCCGCCGACATTTGCGTCTACACCAACCGCAACGTGACCATCGAGAGCCTGGCGAGCGGGTAAGGTAGAGCTTCCTTTGTCCGAACGCGCGTCCGCGGCTTGGTGCGCCTCTCCCGCTTGCGGGAGAGGTCGACGCGCTCATAGAGCGCGGCGGGTGAGGGTTTTCCCCACACGGAGACTGTCCCATTGCGGAAGCACCCTCTCCCCAGCCCTCTCCCGCAAGCGGGAGAGGGAGCGCAGTCCCGCCGTGGCAAGTAGATGAGCGTCATTTACACCTTCCGCCCGATGACGACGGCCGACCTGCCGCTGGTCCGGCAGTGGCTGGCCGAAGCGCATGTGCGGGAATGGTGGGGCGATCCGGAGGAGCAGCTTGCGCTGGTGCGCGGCGATCTCGACGAGCCGGCGATGGACCAGTTCATCGTGTTGGCCGGCAAGCGGCCGTTCGGCTATCTTCAATGCTACAGCCTGACCGCCTGGAATACGGGGTTCGGGCCGCAACCGGAGGGCACGCGTGGCATCGACCAGTTCATCGGCGAGAGCGACATGATCGCGCGCGGTCACGGCTCGGCATTCATCCGCCAGTTCGCCGATGCGCGGCTGCAGCAAGGCCTGCCGCGCATCGTGACCGATCCTGATGCGCTCAAAGTGCGTGCCGTGCGCGCTTACGAGAAGGCGGGCTTCGTCCGCGATCGCATGGTCGAGACGCCCGACGGCCCGGCGCTCCTGATGGTGCGCGCGCCATGACGCTGGCAACCACGCACGAGGGCAAGGCCGCATTTCCGCCGCTCGCCTGGCTCGGCATCGCGCTGCTGCTGCTCGCGCTGCAAGCCTCGATCCTGTTCGCAATGGGGCGAGTGCCGATCTGCACCTGCGGCACCATCAAGCTCTGGCATGGCGTGGTGAACTCTTCGGAGAACTCCCAGCACATCGCCGACTGGTACAGTTTCTCGCATGTCCTGCACGGCTTCCTGTTCTACGGATTGACCTGGATCCTGTTCGCGCGGCTGCCATGGCTGCGCCTTTCCTGGCCGGTACGGCTGATCATCGCCATGCTGATCGAAGGTACCTGGGAGATCGTCGAGAATTCCCCGTTCATCATCGAGCGCTACCGCGCCGGCACGATCTCGCTGGACTATTACGGCGACAGCATCGTCAATTCGATCTCGGATACGGCGTTCATGGTGCTGGGGTTTCTCGCCGCGCGTCTGCTGCCGGTCCCGGCGACCGTCGCGATCGGGCTCGCCTTCGAGATCATGATGGCGCTCCATATTCGTGACAATCTGACGCTGAACATTCTGATGCTGATCCATCCGCTCGACGCCGTGAAACTTTGGCAATCCGGCCCACCGATCCTCTGACGGCCAAAAAAGCGGCTTGTCCCGGCCCGCCTCTGATCCTAGCTAAGGTCCCATGACAGACTTCTCTCCCCGCGAAATCGTTTCCGAACTCGATCGCTTCATCGTCGGCCAGGCCGAAGCCAAGCGCGCGGTCTCGATCGCCTTGCGCAACCGCTGGCGCCGGCAGCAGCTCGAAGGTTCCTTGCGCGAGGAAGTGCTGCCGAAGAACATCCTGATGATCGGCCCGACCGGCGTCGGCAAGACCGAGATCGCGCGGCGGCTCGCCAAGCTTGCCAACGCGCCGTTCCTGAAGGTCGAGGCGACGAAATTCACCGAGGTCGGCTATGTCGGCCGCGACGTCGAGCAGATCGTGCGCGACCTCGTCGAGGTCGCGATCGCCCAGGTGCGTGAACGCAAGCGCAAGGACGTGCAGGCGCGGGCGCAGCTCGCCGCCGAGGAGCGCGTGCTCGACGCGCTGGTCGGCGCCAACGCCAGCGCGGCGACGCGGGAATCGTTCCGCAAGAAGCTGCGCGCCGGCGAAATGAACGACAAGGAAATCGAGATCGAGACGCAGTCTTCCGGCAGCGGCTTTCCGATGTTCGAAATACCGGGCATGCCTGGCGCGCAGATGGGCGCGGTCTCGATCGGCGATATCTTCGGCAAGTTAGGGGGCCGCAGCAAGACGCGGCGGCTGACGGTGGAGAGCTCGCACGAAATCCTCGTCAACGAGGAATCCGACAAGCTGCTGGACAACGACCAGTTGACCCAGGAGGCGATCGGCGCGGTCGAGAACAACGGCATCGTGTTTCTCGACGAGATCGACAAGATCTGCGCGCGCGACGGCCGCGTCGGCGGCGACGTCTCGCGCGAAGGCGTGCAGCGCGACCTGCTGCCGCTGATCGAGGGCACCACGGTCTCGACCAAGCATGGCGCGGTGAAGACCGACCACATCCTGTTCATTGCCTCCGGCGCCTTCCATGTCGCCAAGCCGTCGGACCTGTTGCCGGAATTGCAGGGTCGGCTGCCGATCCGCGTCGAGTTGCAGGCGCTGACCCGCGACGACCTGCGGCGTATCCTGACCGAGCCCGAGGCCTCGCTGATCAAGCAATATGTCGCCTTGATGCAGACCGAAGGCGTGACGCTCGATGTCACCGACAGCGCCATCGATGCGCTGGCCGACGTCGCGGTAGCCGTGAATTCGACCGTCGAGAACATCGGCGCCCGGCGGCTGCAGACCGTGATGGAGCGCGTGCTGGACGAAATCTCCTTCAGTGCACCCGATCGCAACGGCGAGACCATCCGGATCGATGCCGACTACGTGCAGAAGCACGTCGGCGACCTCGCCAAGAACGCCGATCTGAGCCGGTTTATTTTGTAATCCGCTAGGCCCGCGCTATTCATTCCGGCGTCGTCCCGGCCTAGTGCGCAATTGCGCACGGGGGCCGGGACCCATACTCACCGGCGGTCCTTGTTGGAAATGATAGCGGCCCCAGCGTTGGCTCAAAACAAACATGGGAGATTATGGGTCCCGGCCTTCGCCGGGACGACAGCGGAAGTAATGGCCGCAGCGCAGGTGCTTCGTGCGCGCTAGCGTCCTGCAAAATCCCTGGCGGATCCTGCTCGCCGTCAACGCCGCTGTTATCATCGGCGTCTTCGTCCACAAGATCCAGCTGCCGCCTTACGTCCCCTATATCCATCTCCTCGTCGACTATCATTTCGGTTTCATCAAGCGCGCGCTGATCGGGGCGATCGTCGCGCTGTTCACCGCGAAGGTGCCGGTGTGGCTGGTGTTCGCGCTCGGCGGAGTGACGTGGCTGGCCACGCTCGCTTTGTTCGCAAAGCTGTTCCAGAAGACGTTCGGATTCGCCGCCAAGACGCTGCCGCTGTTTATCTTCATCGCGGGCTCGCCGTTCTTCCTGAAGAACTTCATGCACACGCTCGGCCATTTCGACATCTATGGCTGCGCGCTGGCGATCATCCTGCTGTTGATGCCGGCGGGCTCCCTCCTGTTCGTGGCGACGGCCGCGACGTTCTCGATCGTCCTGATCCTGATCCACCACATTCATCTGCTGATGTATGTGCCGACGATCATCACCATCGTCGTGATCAGGCATTACCTCGCGCACGGCTGTAATCGCACCAACGTCGCGTTCGGCGTTGTCGCACTTCTTCTTGTCTCTGCGCTGTTCTTCGCGGCGCAGTTTGTGGGGACGATGCCGATCCCGGAAGCGGATTTCGTGGCGTATCTGAAAAGCCGGATGGCCGATTCCTCGCGCACCGACCTGCTGCAATTCAGCTACATCTGGTACCAGCCGCTGGCGAAGGAGATTGCCGACACCTGGGGACGCCTGCCGCACAACATCCTCGGCGTGCCCGTATTCGCGCTGCTGATCTGGCTGCACATGCCGGTGTGGCGCTATTTTGCCAACCTGATCGGTGCGCTTGCCAGCGACATGCAACGCCGCCTGGTGATCGCGGCACTGGTCGCCGTCAGCTTCGCCTATCTCGTGATGTTCGCGATGGTGTTCGACTATTCGCGCTGGATCTCGAACTGGGCGGTCTGCATGTTCCTGATCCTGCATGCCGTGAAGATGCTGCCGGCCGCGCGGCAGGTGCCGCTGATTCCGGCGGACGATCGGGCGACGAATATCTTCGGTCTGATCATCACGCTGATCCCGCGCGTCGGAATCGTGCGGCCGTTTTAAGGATTCACGACCAGCGGCCGCGGCGGAGGTGCGCTCCCTCTCCCGCTTGCGGGAGAGGGCTGGGGAGAGGGTCTCTCCGCATTGGGATTCCCCAAGACGAAAGAACCCTCACCCGCCGCGCGCGGGACGATGCTTCGCATCGCCCGGGGCGCGTCGACCTCTCCCGCAAGCGGGAGAGGTGTAGAGCCGCTAGAATCTCGCCCGCCTGATTCGCACATAAAGCGCGCCCTCGCCGCCGTGGCCGATACCCGCCTCTTCAAATCCAACCACGAAGGCGCGGAATTCCGGCAGGCTCAGCCATTCCGGTACCTGGCGGCGCAGCACGCCGCTTTCGCCGCCGCTCCGTCCCTTGCCGGTGATGACGAGCACGAAGGTCAGGCCGTCATGGTGGGCGCGCTGAAGGAAGCCGGACAATGCGCGATGGGCGCGCGTCTGGGTCATGCCGTGCAGATCCAGCCGCGCCTCGATCTCGCTGCGGCCGCGCGACAGTTTCGTCCGCTCGCGCTTGCCGAGCGGCGCCAGCGGCGGCACCGACGGCTTCGCGACACGCGGTGCCGGCGCCGCGGCAACCGGCCTTGCCGGCGGCGCGGGCTTGCCGCCTGGCGATGAAGGCAAAGGTTCGGCGCGCGGCGCGGCGTGCAGTTTCGCCGCACGGGTCTTCCTGAGCGGCTTGACCTGCTTTGCGACGAAGTCCCACAGCTCGCGGTCTTCCTCGCTCAGCGCGCGGCGGCGCGGCGAGGGACGAATATCCAGCACGGGCGGGCGGGACGATCGCTTCATTGCCGATGGGAGCGATTTTTCGCGGGCCGGCGCGGTTCGCGGTCCGGCTCTATCATGGGGCGCGGTGCCGGCAGCGGCACCGGGCTCGCAACGGCGACCGTGTCGCTCCTGCCTTGCGTCGTGGCTGCGGCGGGCGTGGCCGGCCTGGCCGGATCCTTCGCGGGATCGGTCTGCGGAAACAGCTTTGCGATCTTCTCCGACGGCCGCGGATCCGGCACCGGCAGCCGCGCGCCGCGGGCGACGGGATCGACGCCCTTCGGCACCAGCATCACGAAGTGCATGGCGTGGCGCAGCCGGCCCGAGACGCGGCCGGCTTCCTGGCCCGCACCAAAATAGAGATCGGCGCGCGCAGGTCCAATGATGGCCGAGCCGGTGTCCTGCGCGATCATCAGGCGGTGAAATGGTGTCTTGGCGCGTTCGGAATCGATCGGCAGCTCGCCTTCGATGAAGAACGGCGTGCCATAGACGTGGAGCGTCCTGTCGACCGCGATCGAGCGGCCCGCCGTCAGAGGAATGCCTTGCGCGCCGACCGCCTCGTCCTTGTCGGACAAATTGACCTCACGGAAGAAGATGTAGGAGCGGTTCTGGCGGCGCAGCTCCTTGGCGCCATCGGGGTTCTGCGCCATCCACTCCCTGATCTTCTGCATCGACATCTCTTCCTTCGAGATGATGCCGCGCTCGATCAGCACGCGCCCCACGGCCGTGTAGGGATAGCCGTTATAGGCGTCGTAGTTGAGCCGGACCGTGGTGCCGTCGTCGAACTTGATTCGGGCCGAGCCCTGGATCTGGGCGAACAGAAGATCGGTCGGGTCCTTCAGCCAGGCGATCTCCAGTCCACGGCCGGCGATCTTGCCGTCCTCGATCTCGCCGCGATCGTAATAGGGCACCAGCTTGCGGCGGCCGATCTTGCGATAGACCAGGCCCTTGTTGGGCAGGCTGACCGAGTCCTGCTTGTAGCCACGCACGAACAAGTTGGAGGGTCGGCGATACACCGGCACGTTGTAGACATCGGTCTGCGTGCGCGAGCCGTCGAGCACCGGCTCGTAGTAACCGGTGACGAACCCGTCGGGCTCGCCGAGACGCGAGATCCGCAGCGGCGCAAAATTCGCCTCGAAGAAGGCTTTCGCTTTGGCGTCGTCGGTGAGTTCGAGCGATTTGACGTTACGGCAGGGTTCGCTCAGCGAGGCGCCCAAAGCCTTGTATTCGATCTTGGCTTCGACCTTGGCTTCGGCCGCGGCCGTCTGCGCATTGATCGAACGGCAGCTGGCGCGGAAGGTCTTGTAGGCAGCGAGATGATCGTCGTCGCTCCAGCCCTTCACGTCGGCCCAGGTCAGCGGCAAATATTGCGCACCGGGAATTTCGAACGGCAGGGGGAGCTGCGGATAGGGCAAGGCCCGCGCAGGCACGGCAGGCAATTCGGGACGATGGTGATGATGGCTGCGATAGTGGCGCCGCGCCGCCTCGGCGCCGAGCGAAAACGACGATAGCGCGACGACACCGGCGCACAGCGCCGCCGCGCTCGTCTTCAGGAAAACCTTAATTCGCGCTTCCGGTGCCAACCAGCTTCCAGTTCGGATCGCGAGAGGTGATGTCGCGGGCGAAAGTCCAGATGTCGGTAATGTCGGCGACCGTGTCGGCGCTGCCGTCGACGATGTTGCCGGCCTTGTCGCGGGTGGCCGAGATCATCTGCGAGACGAAGCGCACGGTGAGCTGTCCGGTGCGGTCGCGTAGCTCGGCGCCGACCAGCTCGGCCTTGTCGATCGAGACGAAGCGCGTCTCGGTCTTCTGCTCGTTCTTCTCGCGCTCCTTGATCGCCGCGTCGAAGCTCTCATAGACCTCGGACGACAGCAGGTCGCGCAGCGCGCGCCGGTCGCCATTGGCGAAGGCGAGAACGATCATCTCGTAGGCGCCGCGGGCGCCGGACAGGAAGTGCCGCGGATCGAAGGTGGAATCTTTCTCGACGATGGCGTCGAGGCCCTGCGCCAGCGCGGTGCCGGGCTCGGTCAGATCCTTCCAGCGATCGGAGGGCGGGGCCGGCTCAGCCGTCGGCGCCAGCGGGGCCTGGTCGATCACCTTGCCCGGCATGGTCACGACGTTCTTGTCCTGGGCGCCCAGCGCATTGCGGGCGGTGCGATCGAACGGCGGCCGCTCACTGCCGGTACGCTGCCCCAGCACGCTACGCAGCCGCAGGAAGATAAAGACCGCCAGCGCTAGGAAGATGATGGTGTAGATGTCCACGTCGTATTCGCTTTCTGGTCTTTTCAGGGGGTCACTACCGGGAAAATCGATCCGGCCAGTAGACCGTTCCACGCGGGTACGGCAAGTCTACATCACCATTTTGGCTCCGCGCGTTACGTCCGCCGGATGTAGGCACGAAATCTTGCCCGGCCAATGGCGCCTTTTGGCACAGAGGCAAGTGTAGCGCGTTTTATGCTTAAGGGGAAACCCGATCGTGGCCGGAAATCGCGCATCTTCAATCGTTTACAGCGCCCTTGGGCCGGGAAGCCGGGTTGAACGTCGCAGTTGCGGGGATGGCCCGGCAACCCCATCCGGGACCGTTCGTCCTTGTGGAACGAGGCGGCCCTATGTTAGCCAACCGCCGCGAAATTCAGCCCAATCGGGTAAGGAGAGACTTTCATGACCAACGGTAACGGCACCCCTCCCGAGGCGGCCCAGGCTCCCCAGCTCAACGTGCTGGCCCAGTATACCAAGGACCTCTCGTTCGAAAACCCGAACGCGCCGAGTTCGCTCCAGTCCCAGGGACAGCCGCCCCAGATCAACATCCAGATCAACGTCAGCGCCAATAACCTCAGCGAACAGGAGTTCGAGGTGACGCTGTCGGTCGAAGGCAAGGCCGAAACCGCGGGCAAGGTGATGTTCTCGTTCGAGCTCGCCTATGCCGGCGTGTTCCGGATCTCCAACGTCCCGAAGGAGAATCTGCATCCGCTGGTGATGATCGAGTGCCCGCGGCTGTTGTTCCCGTTCGCACGCGAGATCATCGCGACCGCGGTCCGCGACGGCGGGTTCCCGCCCCTGATGCTGGATCCGGTCGATTTCGTCGGTCTCTATCGCCAGAACATGGAGCGGCAGATGGCCGCTCAGCCGAGCGGTCAGGCCTAACCGGCCGGACTGACCGCCGGAGCGGGCAGGAACTCGTTCCAGATCGCCTTGTCGCCGAGCGTAGCAATGAAGGCCCGGTGGGCCTCGCGCTCGGCGTCCGAAATCCGCGGCGCAAGCGGCACGGCCCGCTGTCGCCGTGTGATCTCTCCGGTCACATTGACGCGAATCTCCTCGCTATCCGAGGCCAGGATCAGTTGCGACTGCCGCGCCCCGATCAGATCGATATAGACCTCAGCCAGCAACTCGGCGTCGAGCAGCGCGCCGTGCTTGGTGCGGTGCGAATTGTCGATCGCATAGCGCGAGCAGAGATCGTCGAGCCGGTTGGACACGCCGGGATGCTTGCGCCGCGCCAGCAACAGCGTATCGACCAGCCGGTCGCGCGGAATCGCCGCCTTTTTGATGCGGTCGAGCTCGGCATTGATGAAGCTGATGTCGAACGAGGCGTTGTGGATCACCAGGGGCGCATCGCCGATGAACGCAATGAACTCGTCGACGACCTCGTGAAACAGCGGCTTCGTCGCCAGAAATTCGCTCGACAGCCCGTGCACCGCAAAGGCTTCCGCCGGCATGTCCCTTTCCGGATTGATGTAGACATGAAACGTCTGTCCGGTCGGCATGCGGTTCAGAATCTCGACGCAGCCGATTTCGACCAGGCGATCGCCGCGCAGCGGATCGAGGCCGGTGGTTTCGGTGTCGAGAACGATTTCGCGCATGTTTTGACAAGCCGTGTGAGGCGGCGAATCAGGCTCGCCGTTGCGGCATCTTAACGACCTTGGCCAGGATGTCCCTGATTTGCGCGCGCACCGGTTCAAGTCCGTGTGACGTATCCACTACGAAATCGGCGCGCTTGCGCTTCTCGGCATCGGGCGTCTGCTTGGCGATGATGGCGTCGAGTTTCGCCTCGTCCATCGTGCCTCGCGCCAGCACGCGCTCGCGCTGGAGTTCCGGCGAGGTCGACACCACGACCACGGCATCGACGCGCTTCTCGCCGCCGGTTTCGAACAGCAGCGGGATGTCGAGAACCACGACCGGCGCCTTGGCCGCTTCCGCGTCGGCAAAAAATTTCTGGCGGGAGGCGCCGAGCATGGGGTGAACGATCTGCTCCAGCTGCTTGATGGCGGCAGGATCGTGCACGACGCGCGCAGACAGTTTTTGCCGATCGACCTTGCCGTTGGCGGTGGTGCCGGGAAAGGCAGCCTCGATCGCCGGCGCCGCCTCGCCCTCATAGAGTTGATGGACGGCGGCATCGGCGTCGTAGACGGGGACGCCCGCCTCCGCGAACAATTTCGCGGTGGTGGATTTGCCCATTCCGATCGAGCCGGTCAGTCCCAGGATCCGCATCAGCGCACAGCCATCCCTGCCGTTCACACCGCAACTAGCCGTTCGTGCCGCAGGAATGCAAGCAGCGGCAACAGCGGCAGGCCGAGAATGGTGAAGTGATCGCCCTCGATTCGTTCGAACAAATGGATTCCCAGGCTCTCGAGCTGATAGGCCCCGACGCTTGTCGTCACGGCATCGCCGGCAGCATCGAGATAGGTCTGAAGCTCGGCTTCGGACATCTGCCGCATGGTCATGTGGGCCACCGAGACATCCTCGAAAACAATGTTGCCGTCGCGGGCCACAGCTACGGCCGAATTCAACGCGTGGCTCTTGCCGGCGAGCTCGCGCAATTGCGCCATGGCCTGAGCACGGCCCGCGGGCTTGTTGAAAAGACGCTCCCCGAGCGCCAGCGTCTGGTCGGCGCCGATCACATAGCTTTCGGGATGATGCGCCGATACCGCCTTGGCCTTTTCAGATGCCAGCAGCAGAGCGATCTCGCGCGGATTTGAAAGCTTAGAAGCTGCTTGAATTTCGCGTTCGTCAATGTCGGCCGTAATCGCCTTGAACTCCAGCCCGGCATTGGCCAGCAGCAATTTGCGCGCGCTGCTTTGCGAGGCCAGGATCAATGGAGATTTGGCGCGCCAGAGAGCCATCGCCAAAACTTACTCCGTGGGCCGGTTGCGCTGGCGATCACTGTAAAGCTTCATGATCGCCGCGGCGGTTTCCTCGATCGACCGCCGCGTGACGTCAAGCAGCGGCCAATCGTGCTTGGCGCTCAGCTTGCGCGCGAACGCGACCTCTTCGGCCACCGCCTGCCGGTCGGTATAGGTGTCGCTGCTGGAATCGGCGCCCATGGAGAGCAGGCGGTTCTGCCGCACCTGGATCAGGCGCTCCGGCGTCGCGTGCAGGCTCACCACCAGCGGCCGGATCAGCGTTTCCAGTTGCGCCGGCACGGGAATGCCCGGCACCAACGGCACGTTGGCTGTGCGAATGCCGCGATTGGCGAGATAGATCGACGTCGGCGTCTTCGAGGTCCGGGAGACACCGACAAGCACGACGTCGGCGTCCTCGAGCCCTTCGACATGCTGACCGTCGTCATGAATCATGGTGTAGTTCAGCGCGTCGATGCGCTTGAAATATTCGGCGTTGAGGACGTGCTGGGCGCCGACCCGGCCGGTCGTCGCGGCGCCGAGATAAGCCTCGAACAACTGCATCACCGGCCCGATGATCGACAGGCTCGGAACGTTGATGTTCTTGCACTTGTCCTCGAGCCGCGAAACCAGATCCTTCTCCAGCAGCGTGAACAGCACGATCCCGGGCGCCTCCTCGATCTCGTCGAGTACGCGATCGAGCTGCTTCTGGCTCCGCACCAGCGGATAGACATGCTCGACCGGCGTCACATTGGCGTATTGCGCGGCGACCGCGCGTGCGACGGTGATCAGCGTCTCGCCGGTGGAGTCGGAGACCAGATGCAGATGGAAATAATTGTTCGATGTCGGCACAAAAACTCTTTGTATGGAGGCGGGGCGGTTTGTGGATTTCTGTGGACCTTAACCCCTCGGAAAGGGTTGCGCGACACCACGGGCGGGATAACCGCCAATTTTGTTCACACCCCTGCCCATCGGAACAAGTTCAGCGCCCGCGCAACGCAGAATCTGAATTGCGCGGACAACCCCGTTGATAGGCTGCCGACAGCCGTGCGCAAGCCCTTGAGGCTGGACGACTTATCCGGTCACGCCGGATCTTCGCGGGACATGTTGATGGATGTGAACAAACGCGCGTGAAGTGACGGACGGCATTGTGTGAGTCCAATTCACGGTCACTAAGACTCAAACCTTAAGATTCTAAAAGTTTTAGGTTTAGAAGAGCCAAGCGCGAGGATATGTGTGTGCGCCCACATCTATGAATGAATTCTTACCGACGACGTTCTATCCACCGATTGGTGAGCCAGAGCATTTTCGCGAAATGGATCCCGCTTCGCGTCAAGAAAACGCGTCAAAACCAAAGCAGGGTTTTCCGGCATGTACGAATGGATCAAGGCGCTGCACGTGATCGCCGTCATCTCCTGGATGGCGGGCATGCTCTACCTGCCGCGGCTCTTCGTCTATCACTGCGAGGCGGAGGTCGGCTCGAAGCAGTCGGAGACCTTCAAGGTCATGGAACGACGGCTGCTCAAGGCGATCATCAACCCCGCCATGATCGTCACTTGGCTCGCCGGGCTCTACCTCGCCTGGTCCGGCCATTGGTTTGCCTCGCCCTGGCTGCACGTAAAACTGGCACTGGTCCTGGCGCTGTCGGCGGTCCACGGCTTTTTTTCGCGCTGGCTGAAGGATTTCGCAGCCGACCGACGCCCGCGGAGCCAGAAATTCTATCGAATTATCAACGAGGTGCCGACCGTCCTGATGATCTTGATCGTCGTTATGGTGATCGTGAAGCCGTTCTAGGCAGCGTTCGCGATTGATCGCTCAGCGCTTCGGCTTGCGGAGTGAGGAGCGATTTTCTATATTAGCGATATCCCACCCAACGCAGGCGGATGTGGTCGTGTCCGAGCTTTCCAGAGGCCGGACGCCGCATCGGGTTTGAAGCCTCCCGGCGCTCACCTTGCCAGACCTGCGGACCTTACCTTCTCACGTCCGCATTTCAGAGCCTCCTCGCACCCCTCCCAAGGTTACCCCACAGGACCACCCCAATGCGGGAAATTAAACTCCAGGACCTCAAGTCGAAAACGCCGGCCGAGCTGGTCTCGTTCGCGGAAGAGAACGGGGTCGAGAATGCCAGCACCATGCGCAAGCAGGAGCTGCTGTTCGCTATCCTCAAGCAGCTCGCGCTCGCGGAAACCGACATCGTCGGCGAGGGCGTCGTCGAGGTGCTATCCGACGGCTTCGGCTTCCTGCGCTCGCCGGACGCCAATTATCTGCCGGGCCCGGACGACATCTACGTTTCGCCCTCGCAGATTCGCCGCTTCGGCCTGCGCACCGGCGACACTCTCGAAGGTCATATCCGCAGCCCGAAAGAGGGCGAGCGCTATTTTGCGCTGCTGAAGGTTAACACGCTCAATTTCGAGGATCCGGAAAAGGCCAAGCACAAGGTCAATTTCGACAACCTCACGCCGCTGTTTCCGAACCAGCGCTTCCGCATGGAAATCGATGACCCGACGCGGAAGGACCTTTCTGCAAGGGTGATCGACATCGTCGCGCCGATCGGCAAGGGCCAGCGCGCGCTGATCGTGGCGCCGCCGCGCACCGGCAAGACGGTGCTGATGCAGAACATCGCGCACTCGATCGCGCACAATCATCCCGAGTGCTATCTGATCGTGCTCTTGATCGACGAGCGTCCGGAAGAAGTCACGGACATGCAGCGCTCGGTGAAAGGCGAGGTCGTCTCCTCGACCTTCGACGAGCCGGCGGTGCGCCACGTCCAGGTCGCCGAGATGGTGATCGAGAAGGCCAAGCGCCTGGTCGAGCATGGCCGCGACGTCGTGATCCTGCTCGATTCGATCACGCGCCTCGGCCGCGCCTACAACACCGTGGTGCCGTCATCCGGCAAGGTGCTGACCGGCGGTGTCGACGCCAACGCGCTGCAGCGTCCGAAGCGGTTCTTTGGCGCCGCCCGCAACATCGAGGAGGGCGGCTCGCTGACGATCATCGCGACCGCGCTGGTCGATACCGGCAGCCGCATGGACGAAGTCATCTTCGAAGAGTTCAAGGGCACCGGTAACTCGGAGCTGATCCTGGACCGCAAGGTCTCGGACAAGCGCACCTTCCCGGCGATCGACATTTCGCGCTCCGGCACCCGCAAGGAGGAGCTCATCACCGATCCGGTGGTGCTGAAGAAGATGTACGTGCTCCGCCGTATCCTGAACCCGATGGGCACGATGGACGGAATCGACTTCCTGCTCGACAAGCTCCGCAGCACCAAGAGCAATTCCGAGTTCTTCGACTCGATGAATACCTGAGTGCAGTGCAGCAAAGGACGGAAGGGCGCCTTCGGGCGCCCTTTTCATTTGTGCAGCTTTGCTGCAGCGAAAGTGCAGCATTATTGGCGCTTGAGAGCCAGTTCGAGACTTATTCAAGATATTGATTTTACTTTAATAATATTCATGGTCTGCCGAGACAGGCGGCTGAGGTAGGGGTTCTTGCAGCAAATTGCTGCAGTTATATTGCGGTGCAATATGAAGCCGTTTATTGCGGGCCCCGGTGCAGCAATCCGAGCCGCAGAGCGCTGATAATGGATATTTGCCTTTTCGCGGGCAGCCGGACAAATAGGCCATGCATCCGCGAGACCAGACCATCTTTGCGTTGTCGTCCGGCCGGCCGCCGAGCGCGATCGCGGTGGTGCGCGTCTCCGGATCGCAAGCCGGGCCGGCGCTGACGACGCTGGCGGGGAAGCTGCCGGCGCCGCGGCTAGCAAGCCGACGTCTGCTCCGCGACGCGTCCGGGCAACCGATCGACGATTCGGTCGTGCTCTGGTTTCCGGGACCGGCGAGCGCGACGGGCGAGGACGTTGCCGAATTTCACGTCCATGGCGGACGCGCGGTGCTCTCGGCGCTCCTCGCCGCGATTTCTTTAATTCCGAATATGCGGGCCGCTGACCCCGGCGAGTTCACCCGGCGCGCCTTCGAGAACGGCAAGCTCGATCTGACTGAGGCCGAGGGCCTCGACGATCTTATCCATGCCGACACCGACCGCCAGCGCCGTCTGGCGTTGCGTCAGTTGCAGGGCTTGCTCGGCAATCGCGCGCGGGACTGGCGTGAGCGAATCATCGAGGCGTCCGCGCTGATCGAGGCCGGCATCGACTTCTCGGACGAGGGTGACGTGCCGGCGGAGCTGAGGGCGCCCGCGGTGAAGGCGATCAAGGCTCTGCATGGCGAAATCGCAGAAGTCCTTGCGGCACAGGGCCAGGCTGAACGCCTGCGCGACGGCTTGGTGGTGGCGATTGCCGGTCCGCCGAACGTCGGCAAATCGACGCTGATCAACCAGCTCGCGCGCCGCGAGGTCGCGATCGTCTCGCCGCATGCCGGCACGACGCGTGATGTGATCGAGGTCCAGCTCGATCTCGATGGCTACCCGGTCACCGTGATCGACACCGCCGGCATTCGCGAGACGAACGATCCGGTGGAGCAGGAGGGCGTACGGCGGGCCGAAGCCCGCGCCGCGGACGCGGACCTCGTGCTTTGGCTGATGGGTCCCGATTCGGGGGCGAATGAGCGGCTGCCGGCGTCCGTGCCGGTCTGGGCGATCCGCAACAAGATTGACCTGGAGGGGGGCGTCCCGACGGTTGCGGCTGCGGCGGATCGGACCTTCCCGATTTCGGCACGGCGCGGCGATGGATTGCCCGACCTGATCCAGGCCCTGGTCGGATTTGCCGCCGAATTCTTCGGAACCAGCGAGGGTGCATTGGTCACCCGCGCCCGTCAGCGGGATCTGTTGCGCCAGGCGTCGGACAGCTTGTGCCGGAGCTTGGAGCTTGTAGAAGAGGGCGAAGAGCTGGCCGCCGAAGAGCTGCGCGCCGCCGCTTATGCCTTGGGCCGGCTATTGGGCCGGGTGGACGTCGAGGACGTGCTCGGGGCCATTTTTCAGAAGTTCTGTATCGGAAAGTAGTGCTAGTTCTTCATTGTAGAACTAGCGCTTATTCCATTGCTTGGTTGTTTCACGTGAAACGGGCCAAAATGGTTCCAAACCGTTTCACGTGAAACACAATGATTTCAAGCATTACGCTACTGTGCATGGGGTTGTTTTGCGAGAATTGCATGAAGCCTTCCAAGGTGTCTTGTTTCACGTGAAACATCCGCCAATCGAGTTTCCACTTCCGGCTTTTTCCACTCTGAGTTAGAAGTCCGCCATGCGTACAGAGCGAGCGAACTTCGACATCATCGTGATCGGCGGCGGCCATGCCGGCTGTGAGGCTGCGGCTGCCTCTGCCCGGATGGGCGCGACGACGGCTCTGGTGACGCACCGGTTTGCGACCGTCGGTGCCATGTCCTGTAATCCCGCCATTGGCGGCCTTGGCAAGGGCCATCTGGTTCGCGAGGTCGATGCGCTCGACGGTCTGATGGGCCGGGTCGCAGACGCCGGCGGCATCCAGTTCCGCGTCCTTAATCGCCGCAAGGGACCCGCCGTTCGCGGCCCGCGTGCCCAGGCTGACCGGAAGCTTTATGCGGCTGCGATGCAGGCTGCGATCCGCGAGACCAAGGATCTTTCGGTCATCGAGGGCGAAGCCGACGAACTGATGGTGGTCGATGGCCGGGTGACCGGGCTGCGTCTGGCCGACGGTCGGAAGCTCGGGGCAGGGGCGATTGTCGTCACCACCGGCACCTTTCTCCGTGGTTTGATCCATCTCGGCGAGAAGAACTGGCCGGCCGGCCGAGTCGGCGAAGCGCCCGCGATGGGCCTGTCGAGCTCGTTCGAGCGCGCCGGCTTTACCTTGGGCCGCCTGAAAACCGGGACGCCGCCGCGCCTGGACGGGACCACAATCGACTGGTCCGCCGTCGAAATGCAGCCGGGAGACAATCCGCCGGAGCCGTTCTCGGTCCTGACCGAGCGGATCACCACGCCGCAGATCCAGTGCGGGATCACCCGGACTACATCCGCGACCCACGAGGTGATCCGGGCCAATGTCCATCGCTCTCCGATGTATTCCGGCCAGATCAAGAGCTCCGGGCCGCGCTATTGCCCCTCGATCGAGGACAAGATCGTCCGCTTCGGCGACCGCGATGGTCACCAGATCTTCTTGGAGCCGGAAGGACTCGACGATACGACCGTCTATCCCAACGGCATCTCGACCTCACTGCCGGAGGACGTGCAGCTGGCAATCCTCGCCAGCATTCCCGGCCTGGAGCAGGTCAAGATGGTCCGGCCGGGCTATGCCATCGAATACGACCACGTCGACCCGCGCGAGCTCGATCCGACCCTCCAGACCAAGCGTTTGCGCGGCCTGTTCCTGGCCGGACAGATCAATGGCACCACCGGATATGAGGAGGCCGCCGGCCAGGGCATCGTAGCCGGGCTGAACGCGGCACTGGCCGCCAGCGGGGCCGCGCTGACGGTGTTCGACCGCGCGGATGGCTATCTCGGCGTGATGATCGACGACCTCGTCACCCGCGGCATCAGCGAACCCTATCGGATGTTCACCTCGCGAGCCGAATACCGGCTGACTTTGCGCGCCGACAATGCCGACCAGCGCCTGACCGAGAAAGGCATCGCCTTGGGGTGCGTCGGAAGCGGCCGGACGCATCATCACCGCGCCAAGATGGATGCTCTGAATGCGGCGCGGGCGCTTTCGAGGTCGCTGACCATCACCCCGAACGAGGCGATCAGGCATGGGCTGTCGCTGAACAGGGATGGCCAGCGCCGGTCGGCCTTCGAATTGATGGCCTATCCCGACATCGGCTGGAGCCAGGTTCGTGCGATCTGGCCGGAGCTGGCGGCCATCGACGCCGGGATTGCCACACATCTCGAGATCGATGCCAAATACGACGTCTATCTCGAGCGCCAGAGCGCCGATGTCGAAGCTTTCAGGCGGGATGAGGGGCTGGTGCTGTCCGATGTCGACTACCAGCTGGTGCCTGGTCTCTCCAATGAGGTTCGCGCCAAGCTGGAGAAGGCGCGGCCATTCACTGTCGGCCAGGCCGGCCGGATCGATGGCATCACACCGGCAGCGCTCGGCATCCTCGCGGCCTATCTTCGCCGCGAAGCACGGAAGACTTCCAAAGCAATCGCATAGGCGTTTCACGTGAAACAGCGCGGGCCGGCAGGCGGCAGACCTTCATCGCCAGGACCTAAGGCGGGCGAGGGGACAAAACGTCGACCCGGGCCGGCCCCGATCAATCCAAAGATCGACAAAGCAAGCGCGCCCGACAAGTCGCTGGACTCCGTGATCGCTGCCGACAAGGCTGCAGCACTCAAGCTCGCACCCATTTCACGTGAAACGGAAGCGCGGCTCGATCGCTACATCGCGCTGCTCCGGGAGTGGCAGGCCAAGACCAACCTGGTTGCGCCTTCGACGCTGCCGCAGCTCTGGACCAGGCACATCGCCGATTCGCTTCAGCTCGTGGATCTGGCGCCATCGGCCGAGCGCTGGGCTGACCTTGGCAGCGGCGGCGGCTTTCCCGGTGTCGTGCTGGCCTGTGCCATGGCCGGGACAGCGGGAGCCAGCGTCCATCTGGTCGAGCGCATCGCCAAGAAGGCGGCTTTCCTGCGCGAAGCGATCCGCGTCACCGCATCTCCGGGAGTCGTACATCTCGCGGAGATCGGGGATAATGTGGATAGAATCACCGGCCCAGTGGATTGCGTCACCGCGCGGGCACTTGCTCCGCTACATCAACTCATCGGCTTTGCGGAGCCGCTGATGCGCCAGGGTGCAAAAGCGTTATTTCCAAAGGGACAAGATGTAGAGGCTGAATTGACCGAAGCCGCTAAATATTGGAATATTCAGCCTCAGCTCCACCGAAGCCGCACGGGCGATGGCTGGATTGTGGAGCTTACTGCCGTCGAACGGCGCGGGTGAAGCCTTCAGGGGTTGAGTGGGGGAATTGGCGATGACCGTGATTGACGAACCACAGCAAGAGCAGACCGAAATTGTCCCGCAGGGCCATCCGCGCATCCTCGCGCTGGCGAACCAGAAGGGCGGCGTCGGCAAAACAACCACAGCGATCAATCTCGGCACGGCGCTCGCGGCGATCGGCGAACGCGTCCTGATCGTCGATCTCGACCCGCAGGGCAACGCCTCGACCGGCCTCGGCATCGATCGCCGCAACCGCTCCTGCTCGACCTACGACGTGCTGATCGGTGAAGCCAATTTGCGCGAGGCGGTGGTCGCGACCGCGGTGCCGCGGCTGCACATCGCGCCCTCCACCATGGATCTCTCCGGCCTCGAGCTCGAGCTCGGCACCACGCCCGGCCGCGCCTTCAAGCTGCGCGATGCGATCGCCGCGCTCAACAACAACGTGTCGCCGGATGCTGACTACACCTATGTGCTGATCGACTGCCCGCCCTCGCTCAACCTGCTCACGGTGAACGCGATGGCGGCGTCCGACGCCATCCTGGTGCCGCTGCAATGCGAGTTCTTCGCGCTCGAAGGCCTGTCGCAACTGCTGCAGACCGTCGAGCAGGTGCGCTCGACGCTCAACCCGAACCTTTCGATCCACGGCATCGTGCTGACCATGTTCGACTCGCGCAACAACCTGTCGAACCAGGTCGTCGCCGACGTCCGGCAGTTCATGGGCGAGAAGGTCTACAAGACCATGATCCCGCGCAACGTGCGGATCTCGGAAGCGCCGTCCTACGGCAAGCCGGTGCTGGTCTACGATCTCAAATGCGTCGGCAGCGAAGCTTATCTGCGCCTCGCCACTGAAGTGATCCAGCGCGAGCGCGAGCTGCGCACGACACATTGAAGAAAGCTGTCCGTAGGGTGGGTTAGCCGAAGGCGTAACCCACCACGCATGCCACCTCGAACAAACCAGTGGTGGGTTACGCTGCGCTAACCCACCCTACGACTCGAAATTCAGTTCTGGAGTGTTGCTACGTGAATCCAAGGGAGCTGGCGATGGCCGACGAAGCGCGTTCGCGACTGGGCCGGGGTCTTGCGAGCCTGATCGGCGATGTCGGCGGTGAGGCACAGCATGTCGATCGTCCGCGCGCGCAGCGCAAGGTGCCGATCGAGTTCATCAAGCCCAATCCGCGCAATCCGCGCCGCGCCTTTTCGAACGTCGAGCTCAAGGAGCTCTCGGACTCCATCAGGCAGCACGGCGTGATCCAGCCGATCGTGGTGCGTCCGGTGAAGGGCGCGCAGGACCGCTACGAGATCATCGCCGGCGAACGGCGCTGGCGCGCCTCGCAAATGGCCGGCCTGCATGAAGTGCCGATCGTGCCGGTCGACATCAGCGACAGCGATGCGCTGGAGTTCGCGATCGTCGAGAACGTGCAGCGCGAAGACCTCAACCCGATGGAAGAGGCGCAGGGCTATCACGCGCTCGCGGGCGAGTTCAAACGCAGCCAGGACGACATCGCGAAAGTCGTCGGCAAGAGCCGCAGTCATGTCGCCAACATGATGCGGCTGACCAAGCTGCCGGCCGAGGTGCAGGCCTTCATCGCGGACGGTCAATTGACCGCCGGTCACGCCCGCGCGCTGATCGGCGTGCCCGATCCGCTTGCGGCTGCCAAGCGCATCGTCGAGGAGGGCCTCAACGTCCGCCAGGCCGAGGCGCTCGCGCACGAAGAGGGCGTGCCGGAGCGCAAGCCGCAGAAGGCGCGCGCAGGCGCCAAGGAGAAGGACCCTGACACGGTCGATCTCGAGAAGCGCGTCAGCGACGCGCTCGGCCTCAAGGTCACCGTCAGCCACCGCGATCCCGGCGGCTCCGTGCAGATCAACTACCGCAACCTCGAGCAACTCGACGAGGTGATGCGGCGGCTGGCGAAGGGCGCACTCTAGTCCTCCTCGTCATTGCGAGCGCAGCGAAGCAATCCAGAATCTCTCCGCGGAAAGATCCTGGATTGCTTCGTCGCAAGGGCTTCTCGCAATGACGAGCGTGGGAGAGCAGTCTCAGCCCCGCCGCTTTGCGTTCGCGGCGATCGCCATCAGCGTGCGCTGAGCGATGGCTGCGGCGAGCGTCGATTGCTTGCGGGTGTCGAGCGCGGCGGTGGCGAGCTGCTCGATGATGCCGGCAAGCCGCGTCGCGCTGAAATTGCGCAGCGCCGTTTCGACCGCCGGCTTTCGTGAAAAGTGCAGCCGCGGAAATCCGCCGTCGAGTACGGCGGAGGCCGGCGTGCCGTCGGCGATGGCGAGCGCGGACTTGTGCAGCCATGCGGCCTGGCGCTGTGCGGCGGAAATGATCACGCCGGGATAGGTGCCGGCGATCATGGCTTTGGCGAATTCGGTCTCGACGATGTCGGGCCGGCCGGCGAAGGCGCCGTCGACGATCGGATCAAGCTTCAGCTCGGACGCGTCGGCCACCACGGCCATCACGTCGTCCAGCGTGATCTCGCCCTTGCCGTGGGCGTATAGCGTGAGCTTGCGCAGCTCGTTGCGCGAGGCCTGCCGGTCGCCGCCGAGGAACGACATCAGCGCGGCGCGGGCGTCCTGCGCGATGCGCAAGCTGGCGGTGCGGAGCTCGTCCTCCATCAGCTTGGCGAGGTCGCGCTCGGTGTCGGGATAGCAAGCGATCGCTACAGCGGTCTTGGCGCGCTCGCAGGCTTTGCGCAGCGGCGATTCCGGGCGCAGCTCGCCGGCCTCGATCACGATGCGGCAATCCTTCATCGACATCTCGGCGAGCGTGTCGACGCCGCTGGCAAAGCTGCGCGAGCCGGCGCGCACACGGATGGCGCGGCGGCCGCCGAACAGCGGCACCGTCATGGCCTCATCCACCAGGCGCGACGGCTCGGCGGACAGCTCGTCGCCGTCAAGCTTCACCAGCGAGAAGGGATCGTTGGGATCGTCGACCGCGGATGCGATCAATGCGTCGGCGCGCTCGCGCACGAGGCCGGCATCAGGACCATAGAGCAGGATGATCGGACGGCCCGCATCGGGCCGGGCGAGGAAGGCGTCGATCTCTTTTCCGCGCAGCGCGACCATGTTGCCTAACACGCGTCATTCCGGGCTCACGCTTCCCGCGCCCCCGGAATGAGAGATGATTACGTGCCCGCGGTGAAGAACGAGGCGAGCCGGGTGTTGATGTTCTCGGCGATCTCGTTGGCGGCACGGTCTTCCGCGTCGCGCAGCGCTCGATTACGGGAGAAACGCTGGTAGGAGCCGGGCATGTCGTAGGACACGCGCGAGAACGTGCTGCCGGTCATCACCGACTTGTTGGTCGCGAGCTCAATCAGGTTGTACTGAGCATCGAGGCTGTATGTTTCGGTTGTCGGCAGCGCCGTGCTGGGATCGACGATCAGGGACGAGCGGCCGGCGCTGAAGCGGAGCACCAGGCGGTGGGTCGGCGGCATACCCGTGGCAGTGCCATAAAGCTTGAAGGCAAGGGCGTTACGGACCTCAACCCCGACGCGGGCCTCTCGGGAGGCGTTCGGCTTGTCGACAGGGGGAATTTCGATCCCCATCAGCTTCTCGCGGAGGCCAGGGGTGCCGTCGGTCCGCTCGGCATACATCGGTTGGAAGCAGCCGGCCGTCAGCGCCGCCAGAGCGGCGACCGCCAGCAAGCGGGCTGCGATGCGGATCCTAGCCGACAACATTCACGATCCTCTTGGGGACGATGATCACCTTGCGGACGGGCTTGCCGTCCAAGGCCAGCTTTACCGCATCGAGCGCCAAAACGGCAGCCTCGATTTCCGGATTCTGGGCCGCTGTTGCAACTGTGACCTCGCCCCGCTTCTTGCCGTTGACCTGGACCACCAGGGTCACGCTGTCTTCAACCAGCAAATCGCGTTCGATTTGCGGCCAGGACGCCTCGGAAACCAGCCCGGTCCGGCCCAACCCATTCGTAAACAAGACCTGCCAGCACTCCTCGGCCAGATGCGGCATCATCGGGGAGAACAGCTGAACCAGGATCTGTCCGGCCTCCCGGATCGCCCAGGCCAAGTCGGGGGCTGGTTGGCCGGGTCGCTGCAACACCTCCGAAAAGGCGTTGGCGAATTCGCGGATATGGGCGAGGCAGACGTTGAAGTGCAGCCGCTCGATGCCGGTCGTGACCTTATCGAGCGCGCTATGAGCGGCCTTGCGCAGGGCGGTCGCATCGGCCCCGAACGAAGCCGGCCGCGCCGCCGCTGCGTCCTTGCCCAGTTCCGCGGCTTCGTTCACCAGCCGCCACAGCCGCTGCACGAAGCGCGAGGCGCCCTGGACGCGTTCGTCGCTCCAGATCACGTCGCGGTCGGGCGGAGAGTCCGACAGCATGAACCAGCGCGCGACGTCGGCGCCGTAGGTCTCGATGATGTCGTCGGGGTCGACCGTGTTCTTCTTCGACTTCGACATCTTCTCGATCGCGCCGATCTGGATGTCTTCGCCGGTCGTCATCAGAACAGCGCGCCTGCCATTACCGCCGACTTCGATCTTCACCTCGGCCGGCTGGACATAGGTGCCGTCGGCCTTCTGGTAGGTCTCGTGCACCACCATGCCCTGCGTGAACATGCCGGCGAACGGCTCGTCCATCGCGATGTGGCCGGTCGCCTTCATCGCGCGCACGAAGAAGCGGCTGTAGAGCAGATGCAGGATCGCGTGCTCGACGCCGCCGATATACTGGTCGACCGGCATCATCCGGTTGGCGACCGCGGGCGTCGTCGGCGAATTTTCGTTCCAGGGATCGGTGAAGCGCGCAAAGTACCAGGACGAATCCACGAACGTGTCCATGGTATCGGTTTCGCGCAACGCCTTGCCGCCGCATTGCGGGCAGGTGACGTGCTTCCAGGTCGGATGATGGTCGAGCGCGTTGCCGGGCTTGTCGAAGGTCGCGTCGTCCGGCAGCTCGACCGGCAGATCGGCATCCGGCACCGGCACGACATCGCATCTCGCGCAATGGATGACGGGAATCGGGCAGCCCCAATAGCGCTGGCGTGAAATGCCCCAGTCGCGCAGGCGGAAATTGACCTGCCGCTCGCCGACGGCCCCCACCCTTCCCTCCCCCGCTTGCGGGGGAGGGTTAGGGAGCGGGCGCAGCTCTTTTTCCAGACGCTTTGCGACCTCTTCCTTCGCCTCGTCTATCGTCATTCCATCGAGGAAGCGCGAATTGATCATGCGGCCGTCACCGTCATAGGCGGTGTCGGTGATGACAAAGCTCTTCGGGTCCTGACCTTCGGGGCACACCACCGGCGTGTTGCCGAGATTGTACTTGTTGACGAAGTCGAGGTCGCGCTGGTCGTGCGCGGGGCAGCCGAAGATCGCTCCGGTGCCGTATTCCATCAGCACGAAGTTGGCGACATAGACCGGCAGCTTCCAGCTGGAATCGAACGGGTGGATCGCGCGGATGCCGGTGTCGAAACCCTGCTTCTCCGCGGTGTCGATGATTTCCTGCGCGGTGCCGATCTTCTTGATCTCGGCGATGAACTCCGCGAGCTTCGGGTTCTTCGCGGCGGCCGCCGTCGCCAGCGGATGGTCCGCCGAGATCGCCATGAATTTTGCGCCGAACAGCGTGTCCGCGCGCGTCGTGAAGATCTTCAGCTCGCTCTCGCCGGCCGGCGTCGTCGCCTGATCCAGCGCGAAGCGGACCAACAGGCCTTCGGAGCGGCCGATCCAGTTGCGCTGCATCAGCCGGACCTTGTCGGGCCAGCGGTCCAGGCTATCAAGCGCGTCCAGCAGTTCCTGCGAGTACTTCGTGATCTTGAAGACCCACTGGTTCATTTCGCGCTGTTCGACAACGGCGCCCGAACGCCAGCCGCGGCCGTCGATCACCTGCTCGTTGGCGAGCACGGTCATATCGACGGGGTCCCAGTTCACCTTGCGCTTCTCGCGCTCGGCGAGCCCTGCGCGCAGGAAGTCCAGGAACATCTTCTGCTGGTGCTTGTAGTAGGATGGATCGCAGGTCGCGATCTCGCGGCTCCAGTCCAGCGACAGCCCGATCGAGCGGAGCTGTTTCTTCATCGCGGCGATGTTGTCGTAGGTCCAGGCTTTCGGCGCGACCTTGCGCTCGATGGCGGCGTTCTCGGCTGGCAGGCCGAAAGCGTCCCAGCCCATCGGGTGCAGCACGTTGAACCCTTTGGCGCGCATGAAGCGGGCCAGCACGTCGCCGAGCGTGTAATTGCGGACATGGCCGATATGGATGCGCCCGGAGGGGTAAGGGAACATCTCGAGCACGTAGTATTTCGGGCGCGAATCGTCGTTCTTCGAGACGAAAATCGCCTGCTGGTCCCAGGCGGCTTGCCAGCGCGGTTCGGAATCGCGGGCGTTATAGCGTTCGGAGGTCATGGAATCGTTGGGTTTTCGTGAGTTTCGGGCCGCTTTAAGGAGGGCGGACTAGGCCACAAAAGCGGCCGTTGGGTCAACGGGTTGGATATCCACGGCTGGTCCGACCGAGGCGCCGAGGGCTGGTCGAGGCGGCTGGGCAGTCGTCCGATGCGGCGGCGGCTGGTGCCGGCTCTGATCGCGCTCCGGCACGCCGGCTCGGCCGCTCTCTCCAATATTCACGTCGGAACTATTGTGCCTTCAGGTTGCGAGAGGTGGACCTTCGGATTGCCCAACGACGCGCCGCTGGCGTCGAAGCAGACGCAGGCTTCGTCGGCTTCTGTCTGACCGCCGCCCCGAACGCCGCTCAGCCCGCCATCATCATATCGGCGGTGCCGCCTTCGATCGGCACGATGCCGTGCTCGGCGACGCTGTTGCGGCCGCGATGCTTGGCGACATAGAGCGCGGCATCGGCGGCTTCGATCAGGTCGCCGGGGCGCAGGGTCTCGTTGGGCCGCGTTGCGGCGACGCCGATCGAGACGGTGACGATCATGTGGTTCGATGTGATGTGCGGCAGGCAGAGCTTGTGCACGGCCGTGCGCACCTGCTCGCCGATTTCGACGGCGCGGATCACGTCGGTGTTCGGCAGCAACAGGCAGAATTCTTCGCCGCCATAGCGCGCCGCAAAGCCCATCGTATCGGCTGCAATGCCGGACAGCGATTCGCCGAGCCTGGTCAGGCAGGAATCGCCTTCGAGATGGCCGTAGGTGTCGTTGAACAGCTTGAAATGGTCGACGTCGATCATCAACAGCGCGAGCTCGCTGCCATATTGTTGTGCGCGCATCCATTCGAAGTCGAGCCGGCTCTGGAAGCCGCGGCGGTTGGCGAGCCCCGACAGCATGTCGATCGATGCCATCACTGTCAGCCGGTCGTTGCTCGCGACCAGCTCGCGCTCGCGCTGGCTCAGTTGCGCGGCCATCGCATTGAATGCGCGCGCCAGCGGCACGAATTCGGACGGCAGGCGATTGCGCGCGGCGCGGGCCGACAGGTCGCCCTCGCCGAGACGCTTGGCCATGTCCGCGAGCATCTCGATCGGCTTGATCACGAGCTTCTCGGCGGCGATCAGCGCGCCGAGCAGGACGAACAGGACCACGAAGGCGAGCTGGAGATAGGCGGTGCGGATGTCGCGGCTGACCGCCGCGGACACCTTGTCCTCGTCGATGCTGGCGATCAGGCGGGCATTGGTGCCGGCAATACGGATGTAGCTGACCGCGCGCCGAGAGCCGTCGGCGGCAAGGAAAGACAGCGACCCCTCGTCCTGGTCCGAACGCAGCGCCTTGTCGGCGATCGCCGACATCAGCGGCATGTTGTCGAGGGGCCGGCCGACCGCGCTGTGCTGGTCGGCGGGCGCGGCCAGCACGGTGCCGGCGCTGTCGACCAGCACGGCGGTGATGCCGGCGCGACCGCCGAGATTGCTCATGACCTTCGACATCCAGTCGAGATTGACCGTTGCCAGCACGATGGCATCGGCTACGCCGCTGAACGCGGACACCGGATAGACCGCCATGACGGTCGGTGCCGGCATGGGCCGCGACAGGATGAAGTCGCTGAGAACGAAGCGGCCGGTCTCCTGCGCCTGCTGGAAGTAAGGCCGGTCGCTCAGGTCGAGGCCGACATACATGTTGTTGGTGGCACACTGGATGCGCCCGTCCTGGCCGGCGATGAGAAGCGTGCGGATCCAGGGAAGGCTCGACGGCAGGCTCGCGCGCAGCACGTCGCAGCTCTTGCTGATGCCGCCGACGGAGGCGCGGATAAAGGCTTCTGATTTCAGGATGGTCTCGACCGACGAGATCACTTCACGCTGCGCGTCGGCGCTGTGCCTTGCGATGGTGGTGAATTCGGTTGCGGCCTGTGCAATCTGCCTCGCCCGCGTGTCTTCGAGCGAACGGATGCGCTCGAGCATCAAAGGCGCCACCAGAATCACCGCGAGCAACGCAAGCCGTGCCCGGATTCCGAGAACCTGCTTGAGTTTCGCTCGTTTGCGGTTGAAACTGACGCTTGCCATCTTCGCTGCCCACCCCACGCGGCAAGGTAAAGCGAAGGGTTCAAAAACCCTTTCTTGAACTTGGTAAAATTGGAACTACCTCCGCAACAATCAGTGCCGACCGACATCATGACCGAATCCAACGCCGCGCCGCTAACCGGCCATTCACCAAACGGGCTCGCCGCCGTCGAAGCGGAAATCGCGCGCGCGTGCAAGGAAGCGCGGCGCGATCGCGCCTCGGTCACGCTGATTGCGGTGTCCAAGACTTTCGCCGCGGATGCAATTACGCCGGTTATCGTCGCCGGACAGCGCGTATTCGGCGAGAATCGCGTGCAGGAGGCCAAGGGCAAGTGGCCGGCGTTAACGTCTGCTTATTCCGATATCGCACTGCATCTGATCGGACCGCTGCAATCCAACAAGGCTAAGGAGGCGGTCGCGCTGTTCGACGCCATTCATTCGGTTGACCGCCCGAGCATTTGCCAAGCGTTATCCAAGGAAATCGAATCCCAGAAAAAGCATCCCCAGCTCTTCGTCCAGATCAACACCGGCGAAGAGCCGCAGAAGGCCGGCGTCACGCCCGGCGAGGCCGATGCCTTCCTGGCCAGCTGCCGCGACAGCTATGGGCTGACCATCTGCGGCCTGATGTGCATCCCGCCGGTCGACGAGCCGCCGGCGGCGCATTTTGCGCTCACCGCCAAGATCGCTGCCCGCAACGGTTTGAAGAATCTGTCGATGGGCATGAGCGCGGATTTCGCCACCGCCATCATGCTTGGCGCCACGCATGTGCGCGTGGGCAGTGCGATCTTCGGGCACCGGTAGGAGTCGTTGGCGAGGGCCGAGCTTCATCCGAGCTCTCAAATTCGTCATTGCGAGCGCAGCGAAGCAATCCAGACTGCCACCGCGGAGAGATTCTGGATTGCTTCGCTGCGCTCGCAATGACGGCGGAGTGCGCGGTGATTACACGAAGCTCACCGACACCTTCCCCAACGCCCCCTCACCCGATGATGATTTTTGTCCGCGGTCCCAGCCGCCGCAGCAATTGCAGCATTGCCGCTTTTGTCATGGAGACGCAGCCCGCGGTCGGGCCGAAATTGTCGCGGGCCAGATGCAAGAACACCGCGCTGCCGCGGCCGGCGATGCGCGGCCTGGTGTTGTGGTCGATCTCGATGATGAAGTCATAGAGATGGTCGGCCCGCTTGAGCCGGTCGCCGCCCTGCTCGCGCCCGAGCCGGACCGGCTGGTTGTAGTGGCGATTCCCGGGGTCCTCGCACCAGCCGTCCTCGCTGGTGATGGTCCGGGCCGGCAAGAAAGTCTGCGGACGGCTGTGGCGGTCGCCCCGCCACCATAGTTGCCGCGGGTGGAAGCTGCCCCTTGGCGTGCCGCCGTCGCCCTCGCGCTTGTTGGCCAGAATGCCGCCCCGCCCCAACGCCACCGGAATTGTCAGCGGTCCGGCCGTCAGCCAGCCCCGCCGCGGATTACCGGCAGCAGGCTTAACGCGGACCATTCGCAGCGGTCCGGGGCGCCTTTGCCTGGTGTAACCGACTGAGTTATCATCCTTTTTCATGTGAAAATGCGATGTCGAATTCATTACAGGACATTCATCAAAGCGCCCTGCTATTCTGGGTTAGAGTGGTTCTGGCTTGTGAATCGGTAACAGCCCACTACTTCAAGACGAACAACAATAATAACGGCGACCCCTAACTTTCCCATCACGGCTGAGCGCGGCATGCATGCGCGCCGAGCCGGACCCCAAAAGGATGACCCCCTATGGCCAATGCCCGCAAGATCCTAATCGTGGATGACGATACCGATCTGCGCGATACGTTGGTGGAGCAATTATCGCTGCACGAAGAATTTGAAGCCTCCGCCGTCGATACCGGCGCCAAGGGCGCAAGCGCCGCAAAGGCCAATTCCCCCGATCTCGTCCTGATGGATGTCGGCCTGCCCGACACCGACGGCCGCGAGGTGGTCCGCTCCCTGCGCAAGGGCGGGTTCAAGGCTCCGATCATCATGCTGACCGGGCATGACACCGACTCCGACACGATTTTGGGCCTGGAATCCGGCGCCAACGATTATGTCGCAAAACCGTTCCGCTTCGCCGTGCTGCTCGCCCGCATCCGCGCCCAGCTTCGCCAGCACGAAGCCAGCGAAGACGCCGTGTTCTCGGTCGGCCCCTACAGCTTCCGTCCCGGCTCCAAAATGCTGACCGCCGCCAATGCGCGCAAGGTGCGGCTGACGGAGAAGGAGACGGCCATCCTGCGCTTCCTCTACCGGGCCGGCCAGATGCCGGTCTCGCGCGAGACCCTGCTCCAGGAGGTCTGGGGCTACAATTCCGGCGTCACCACCCATACGCTGGAAACCCACATCTACCGTCTTCGCCAGAAGATCGAGAAGGATGCTGCCAACCCGGAAATCCTGGTCACGGAAGCCGGTGGCTACAAGCTGGTGCCGTGATACGCTTCGGGGGGTGTGCGAATCGTTTTAGATTGCGTGCCCTTGAGCCTCGGACCTGAATGTCAATCGATGACGACGTAGCGCTTCTTGAGCGTGTCCCGACATTGCGCCTGTTGGGAGACGCCTCGTTGCGCATGCTGGCGATCGGTTCCGAGCAGCGCGACTTCGTTCGCGGCGACGTCCTGTTCAATCTCGGCGACGACGCCGATGCCGGCTTCGTGGTCCAGCGCGGCGCCTTTCGGGTCGACGACGGCGCCGGCGCCGAAATGATCGCCGGTCCCGGCGCGCTGATCGGCGAGCTCGCGTTGGTCGTGCCGATGAAGCGGCCGTCGGGTGCGATCGCGATCGAGCACTCTTCCGTCATCCGCGTCGCGCGCAGCCTGTTTCAGCGCGTGCTCGAAAGCGACCCGGCCGCGGCGGTTCGCCTCCGCGACGAATTCGCAATTCGCTCGAGCCAGATCGCCAGCGATATCCTGATGGCGGGCGCGAAGCTGACGACGTAGGTGATCCTCATGGTGAGGAGGCGCGTGAGCGCCGTCTCGAACCATGAAGGCCCGGCTTTCGCCCGCGGCCCATCCTTCGAGACGCGCGCAAGCGCGCTCCTCAGGATGAGGGCGTCAGGCGTGGCTGGCGGTCCTACACCTCCAGCGTCACAGTCACCGGCACGTGGTCCGACGGCCGCTCCCAGCTCCGCGCCTCGCGCAGAATCCTGAAATCGCTGACCGCATCTGTCAGCGCGCGCGAGACCCAGATGTGGTCGAGCCTGCGGCCGCGATCGCCGACGGTCCAGTCGGCGGAGCGATAGCTCCACCACGTGTAGACCTTTTCCGACATCGGAATGCGCTCGCGCGCGACGTCAACCCATTGGCCGGCATTCAGCGCCGCCTGCAGCTTCTCGGTTTCGATCGGGGTGTGCGACACCACCTTCAGCAGCTGCTTGTGCGACCACACGTCGTTCTCGTGCGGGGCGACGTTGAGATCGCCGACCAGGATGTGGCGGTCTTCTGCGCGCGGATGCAGCGGTTCGCAGGCTTTCATCTCGTCGAGGAAGCGAAGCTTGTGATCGAACTTCTCGTTCAGCGCCGGGTCGGGAATATCGCCGCCGGCAGGGACGTAGAAATTGTGCAGCACCAGCGGTTTTGCGATGTTGGCCTTTTCGCCGAACGACACCGAGATGTGGCGCGAATCCACCTTGTCGCAGAAGGTGCGGATGTCCTTCGACTCGAACGGAATTTTCGAGACGATGGCGACGCCGTGATAACCCTTCTGTCCGTTCAGCGCGACATGCTCATAGCCGAGCCGCTTGAAGCGCTTCAGCGGAAAGGCATCGTCGATGCACTTGGTCTCCTGGAGGCACAGCACGTCGGGCCGTGCGCTCTTGAGGAATTTCGCGACCAGATCGATGCGCAGCCGCACCGAGTTGATGTTCCAGGTTGTCAGGGAAAGACGCATGAGAAATGCGTCTTAGCATGGATTGCGGCGGTGGGAGACGGATTGTCCACAGGGGTAATCCGTAGGGTGGGTTAGCGAAGCGTAACCCACCATGCTTCCGCAATTGCAGATCGAGATGGTGGGTTACGCCAGCGGACTGCGCTCCGCGCAGCCGCAGGGCTAACCCACCCTACGCACCTAGCCCGGCGACGGGCCGTAATTGGTGAAGTCGATCTTGAACATGCCGGGATCGAGCTTCTTGCCCGCATCGAGATTGTAGACCGCGATCGTGGTGTCATAGCCCTGCGGGTCGGTGACGGTCCATTGCTTGAGCTGGCCGTCCTTGGCGCCGAACATCAGCATCAGGCGGCTGGTGCCGACCAGCGCCTGCTTCTCCTCGATGGTGACGCTGACGAAGACGTCGTCGGCGGTGACGTTGACGACGTTGGTGTCCTTCATCAGATCGATTCGATCCGACAGCAGGAAGCGCAGCGGCGTCTGCGACAGCGGATAGACGTCTTGCGTCGCCAGCTTGCGGTCGCGCACCACGAGCGACGATCCGTCGGCGACGATGTCGATCGGGCTCGGCGGATCATATTCGAAGCGCACCTTGCCCGGCTTCTGGATGTAGAAGTCGCCTTGCATCTTGCTGCCGTCGGGACCGACTTGGACGAAATTCCCGACCAGAGTCGAGAGCGACGACAGATAGGCGCTGACCTTGGCCGCCTGCGCCTTCTGGTTGGCATCGAAGGTCTGGAAGATGCTGCTCGGCACGTTGCGGCGCGGATCCGGAATCACCGGATTCGGCGGCGGCTGGGTCGCGCCGGTGATCGACGGCCCCCCAGAGGGCGGAGCACCGTCACGGGCCTTTGGCGCCGGCTTTGGCACGGGTACGTTCTGTGCAAAAGACGCGGCGGTCACCATCGCGGCGGTGACGAGAAGCACGCCCGCCACGCGCGCGCTTCGCGCAGCGATGGAGGCAGCGAATCGAATGTCCGGATGTCTGATCAACGCGTCGTCCTGTGTGGCTGGGCGTCGTTTTAGCGTGAATTCAGGCAAAAGCAGATATCGTTTTTGCGTGAGAATGCATTTTGAGACGGGCCGCCTTACATATGGCTGTCTTCTTCCTCGACAAGGATCTCGCGCTTGCCGGCGTGATTGGCCGGTCCGACAATGCCTTCCAGTTCCATGCGCTCCATCAGCGAGGCAGCGCGGTTGTAGCCGATTTGCAGACGGCGCTGGATGTAGCTGGTCGAAGCCTTGCGGTCGCGCTTGACGATGGCAACGGCCTGCGAGAACAGGTCGCCGCCGCCGTCCGCACCCATGCCGGTGGCGTCGAACACCGCGCCGTCCTCGTCCTCGGTGGGCTCCTCGGCAGTAACCGCTTCGAGATATTCGGGCTGTCCCTGAGTCTTGAGGTGGCGCACCACCTTCTCGACTTCCTCGTCCGATGCAAAGGGACCGTGCACGCGGCTGATGCGGCCGCCGCCGGCCATGTAGAGCATGTCGCCCTGGCCGAGCAGTTGCTCGGCGCCCATTTCGCCCAGAATGGTGCGGCTGTCGATCTTGGACGTGACCTGGAAGGCGATGCGGGTCGGGAAGTTCGCCTTGATGGTGCCGGTGATGACGTCGACCGATGGACGCTGCGTGGCGAGGATCACGTGCAGGCCGGCGGCGCGCGCCATCTGTGCGAGGCGCTGCACCGCGCCTTCGATGTCCTTGCCGGCAACCATCATCAGATCGGCCATTTCGTCGACGATGATGACGATGTAGGGCAACGGCTCGAGCGAGAGCTTCTCTTCCTCGTAGATCGCCTTGCCGGTCTCCTTGTCGAAGCCGGTGTGCACCGTGCGCGTCGGCTCCTCGCCCTTTGCCTTCACTTCGAGCAGGCGCGCATTGTAGCCGTCGATGTTGCGCACGCCGAGCTTGGCCATGTTCTTGTAGCGCTCTTCCATCTCGCGCACGGCCCATTTCAGCGCGACCACCGCCTTCTTCGGATCGGTCACGACCGGCGTCAGCAGATGGGGAATGCCGTCATAGACGGAGAGTTCGAGCATCTTGGGATCGACCATGATCAGCCGGCACTGGTCCGGGCGCAGCCGGTAGACCAGGCTGAGGATCATGGTGTTGATGGCGACCGACTTGCCCGAGCCGGTGGTGCCGGCGATCAGCATGTGAGGCGTGCGCGCAAGATCGATGATGACGGGATCGCCGCCGATGGTCTTGCCGAGGCAGAGCGGCAGCTTTGCAACCGTCTCTGTCGTCTCCTTGGCGACCAGCAGCTCGCGCAGATAGACCTTCTCGCGATGCGCGTTCGGCAGCTCGATGCCGATCGCATTGCGGCCGGGCACGACGGCGACGCGCGCCGAGAGCGCGCTCATCGAACGGGCGATGTCGTCGGCAAGTCCAATCACGCGCGACGACTTGATACCGGGCGCCGGCTCCAGCTCGTACAACGTGACCACAGGGCCGGGATTGGACTTCACGATCTCGCCGCGCACGCCAAAGTCCTGGAGCACGCCTTCGAGCGCGCGCGAATTGGCTTCCAGCTCGGCCTTGCTGAGCGGCTGGCGATCGCCGGCCTTGGGCGCGGCCAGCACCGACACGGACGGGAGCTCGAACTTGTCGGAGGATTTCTTGGGCGCAGCCTTCGGCGCGGCCTTCTTGCGCGGTGTGCGCGCGGCCGGCGCCTCCTCTTCCTCCTCGTCTTCCTCGTCGTGTCCGTCCTCGTAATCCTCATCCTCGGACTGCGGCGAGATTGACGGAGCGGCACGGCCGCCACCGAGATTCGGTTCCTGACGGTCGAAGGCAATCGCGCGGGGCTTCGGCGTGCTCGAGACCAGCGAGCGATAGGCAGTGCCGAGCAGCCAGATCAGCCGCGCCTTCGTGCTCATCAGCGCATGGAACAGCCAACCCAGTGACACCGACCCGCGATCGCTGGCATCGTCTTCGTCGAGCGGCGTATCGTCATCCTCGATCTCCGAAAGCTCGTCGTCGTGCTCGCGCGCACCAAAACCGCAGGCGATCAGGAAGGTCGCGGACATCGCGACGAACAGAATCAATCCGAGCACAATGCGATAGATCGTGCCGGCCGGTCCGAAAATCACCGCGGGCGCGCGCACCAACGCGTCGCCGACCACGCCGCCAATTCCGGTCGGCAGCGGCCAGGCGCCGCCATGCGGCCAGCAGCTCGCAAAGCCAGCCGCGATCACCGTGCAGAGAATCCAGCAGCCGAGCCGCAGCGCCTCGCGGTCGAACGGGCGATGGGTCAGCATGCGCCAGCCCCAGACCGCGACGGTCAGGATCAGCATGATCGCGCCGAGCCCGAGGATCTGCATCGCAAGGTCGGCGCCGATCGCGCCGGCATAACCGAGAATGTTGCGGATCGGCCGCGAGGTCGCGTGGCTGAGACTGGGATCCTGCACCGACCAGGTCATCAGCGCGGCCGAGGCGACGCCCGAGAGCGCGATCAGCCCGAGACCGGCGAGCTCACGCACGCGCCGCGTCAGCGCCTCGCGGATCGAAGGCGGCAGATGGCCGACCAGAGGAATGACACGTTCGATTGTCGACATGCTCATGGGCCCCGCCTAACCCAGAGTCTCGACCAGGCGGTGCAGCGCCGCCGCCGTGGTCTCACCATCCTGCACCAGCGCCAGGCGAATGTAGCCCGCACCGGGATTGAAGCCATCGGGCTGGAGCCGCGCCAGATAGCTGCCGGGCACCACGCGCACGCCTGCTTCCTTGAACAGCCTGACCGTCAAGGCCACGTCGTCGCCGAGCTCGGACGTGTTGAGCCAGACGCAGAAGCCGCCGTCGGGCCGGCGATAGCCGTAACGATTGCCGATGATCTGGTCGGCGAGATCGAACTTGATCCGGTAGAGCCTGCGGTTCTCCTCGACATGCGCCTCGTCACCGTAGGCAACGGTCGCGACATGCTGGAGCGGCACCGGCACCTGCGGCGCCGCGACGTTGCGCAGTTCGAGAAACATGCTGATGAATTTCTTGTCGCCGGCGGCGAAGCCGACGCGCATGCCCGGCAGATTCGAGCGCTTCGACAGCGATTGGAACGCAACCACGCGGGTGAAATCAGGACCGGCGCATTCCAGCGCGCTGCCCGGAGCTTCCCGGGTGTAGATCTCCGAATAGCACTCGTCGCTCAGGATCACGAAGCCGTAGCGATCGGCGAGCTGCTTGAGGCGAAGAAAATAGTCGCGCGAGGCGACCGAGCCCTGCGGATTGGCGGGCGAGGCCAGATAGAACGCGACCGTGCGCGCCAGCGTCGCCTCGTCGATGGCGTCGAGGTCGGGCAGAAAACCGTTCTCGATGGTGGTCGGCAAATAGACCGGCTCGCAAGCGGCTGCGCGGGCCCCGGCGCCATAGACCGGATAGAACGGATTCGGCATCAGGATCGCAGGCTTGCCGGGACGCGGCCCGACATAGCGCGCCGCCGTGATCGCGGCAAAGAACAGTCCCTCGCGGCTGCCATTGAGAACGAGAACCTCGCTCTCGGGATCGAGCGGTCGCGGCAGCTTGAAGCGCGACGACAGCCAGGCGCTGGCGGCTTTGCGGAACGGGTCGGTGCCCTTGTTCGCCGGGTAACGGCCGAAATCGGCGGTGTGCTTGGCCAGCACCGGGCCGACGAAGTCAGGCACCGGATGCTGGGGCTCGCCGACTGCAAGCGTAATCAAGGGCTTGCCTGGCTGATGCGGCGCCAGCAGCTCGTTCAGCCGGACGAAGGGCGAGCGGTCGCTGTCGGAGCTTCCACCGGTCTGCGGCGCACGGGATGAAGCGGTCATAGCCATTCTGGGCGCCAGCACTCTTGGAACAGCCGGTCGCGCGAAGGCACCGGCGGGAAGCGGTTCAGTTCACCATAGATAGGGCGAGGTTAAGACGCGATTAACCATCGGCCGCCGCCCCCGTCCAGAGCGGGAATAATGAGGCCGGATAACAACGGGATGCATGGCGCGCGAGGCCTCACTTCTCGTCGCACGCGGCGCTGATCGTTCTCTGCCGGGGACGTGGATGTTTCGGCGACGTCATGGCCGGGCCTTGTCCCGGCCATCCACGGCCTTTCCCGGCGCGCCCAAGAACGTGGATGCCCGGGACAAGCCCGGGCATGACGAGCTTCGCGATATAGGCGCGTCTAGTGCCCCGGCAGCTTCTCAAACGTCGGCATGCCCGCCGGGATCGCGTGGAATTCCTGCTTGTCGCAGGTGTAGATCGCCAGCTGCGGCTGGAACTGGGACGGCTCATCCAGCGTGCCGACCTTCACGATCGCGGCCGGCAGCCCCGGAACCTTCGTGACCAGATGCGTGCCGCACTCGGCGCAGAATTCGCGCGTGACGGCCCGCTCGAGATCCTTGCGGGTGAACTGCTTGGGCTGCCCGGTGATGTAGCTGAAGCCCGCCGCCGGCATCGCGATGAAGATGTTGGGCGCGCCGCCCGAGATGTACTGGCACTCGCGGCAATGACACTGCGCCTGCATCATCGGGTCGCCCTCGGCCACGTAGCGTACTTCGCCGCAATAGCATCCGCCTTCCAAACGCATGACGACCTCCCGCTTTGTTGTTCTTGTGGTCGATATTTCTGCGCTGCCTGCCTGGAATGGCAATCTTTTTCTTTGGTGGGGCGATCAAAAAGAAAGGGGCTCCAACTTGCGCTGGAGCCCCTCAACGGTCGGGGCATTGCCGGGTATGTGCCCAAACCGTAGTTCTGGGCGCGATCCCCGGGAGGATCGCGCCCCGGGAGAACACTTACATGTTGTAGGCGCGCTCGGTGTGCTCGGTGATGTCGAGGCCTTCACGCTCGGTCTCGACGTTGGCGCGCAGGCCAACGATCACGTCGACGACCTTGTAGAGGATCGCCGAACCGATGCCCGACCACACCAGCGTGGTGCAGACGCCCCAGAGCTGGGAGATCATCTGCGCCGCGAAGTCGTAATCGGCAACCTTGGGCGGGATCGCGGTGTAGTCGATGATGCCGGCGCCGCCGAGGGCCGGGTTGACCAGGATGCCGGTGCCGAGGGCGCCGATGATGCCGCCGACACAGTGCACGCCGAACACATCGAGGGAGTCATCGTAGCCGAGCGCGTTCTTCACCACGGTGCAGAAGAACAGGCAGACCACGCCGACGACGAGGCCGAGGACGATCGCGCCCATCACGCCGGCGAAGCCGGCCGCAGGTGTGACCGCCACGAGGCCCGCAACAGCGCCGGAGATGATGCCGAGCACGGAGGGATGACCCTTCACGATCCACTCCGCGAACATCCACGACAGCGCGGCGGCTGCGGTGGCGACGAAGGAGTTGGTCATGGCGAGGGCTGCGCCGCCGTTGGCCTCTAAGTTGGAGCCGGCGTTGAAGCCGAACCAGCCGACCCAGAGCAGCGAGGCGCCGATCATCGACATCGTCAGCGAGTGCGGAGCCATCAGCTCCTTGCCGTAGCCGACGCGCTTGCCGATCAAGAGAGCGCCGACGAGACCTGCAATGCCGGCGTTGATGTGCACCACGGTGCCGCCCGCAAAGTCGATCGCGCCCTTCTTGAAGATCCAGCCGGCGTCGGCGTTGATCTCGTCGAGCTTGGCCTGCGCCGCGGTCTTCGCCGCGCCATCAGCCGCTGCAGCAAGCGCCTTGGCGGCATCCTGAATCGCGTCCGGGCCGGGCCAGTACCAGACCATGTGCGCGATCGGGAAGTAGATCAGGGTGACCCAGAGCGGAATGAACAGCGCGATTGCCGCGAACTTCATGCGCTCGGCAAAGGCGCCGACGATCAGCGCGGGCGTGATCGCCGCGAAGGTCATCTGGAAGCAGATATAGATGAGCTCCGAGATGTTGGCGTCGACGCTGAAGGTCGCCGCCTTCGAGTCGGTGGTGACGCCCATCATGAAGGCCTTGGAGAAGCCGCCGATGAAGTCGGAGCCGCCGGTGAAGGCGAGGCTGTAGCCGTATACGGCCCAGATCACGGTGACGACGCAGACGGTGTAGAACACCTGCATCAGGACCGAGAGCATGTTCTTGGAGCGGACGAGGCCGCCGTAGAACAGCGCAAGACCCGGGATCGTCATCAACAGCACGAGTACTGTCGATGTCAGCATCCAGGCGTTGTCTCCCTTGTTGACCGTTGGCTCGGCATAGGCTGCGGTCGCAGCGAACAGGCCGACTGCGAGAGCCGCCAATCCCGCGCCATAGGGACGCTTAAACGTCATTTCATTTACTCCTGATTGAATTTTTGATTGAGCGCGAAATCAAAGGGCCGCGGCGTCGGCCTCGCCGGTGCGGATGCGAACCGCATGGTCGAGGTTGATGACGAAGATCTTGCCGTCGCCGATTTGTCCGGTTTTCGCAGCCGACGTGATGGCGTCGATGGTCTTGTCGACCTGGTCGGAGGCGACAGCGACCTCGATCTTGATCTTGGGCAGGAAGCTCACGGCATATTCGGCGCCGCGATAGATTTCCGTATGGCCCTTCTGACGGCCATATCCCTTGACTTCCGTCACCGTAAGCCCGTGAACGCCGATGGCGGTCAGGGCGTCACGGACTTCTTCCAGCTTGAATGGCTTGATAATCGCCATAACAATTTTCATGGGTCCTATCCCCGCTTGGGCCCGGTCCGGACGTGGCCGGGCGTTTCTCGACTGGTTCGCCACGAGGGAGAAAGTTCACTACGCGGGCACAGCCAGGACCCCTAGAATCAAATGCCGTGCCAGATCGTCCGTCTTGCCTAACGGACTATGAAAACGGGTGTTTTCGCGTTTGGCGGGTGTTGCGCCGCAGTGCGCTATTACGTCGCGCTCAAAACTTAGTCAGGCCTGCGTAAAATGCGAGCAGGACAGGCCGCCGACACAATGTTGCTCATGCGTCGGGCAGCGCGAAGGTATTTTGGTAGAGCGGCCGCCTAGTGCAGGGCTTCTCCGCGCTGCGAAATATCCAGTCCCTCCGGCTCGTGCTCACGGGATACGCGCAAGGGCACGAACAGGCCGACCGGCTTCGGACCGTCAGGCGACGTCGCGTTCCGCAAGAACCCTGTCGATCAGTCCCCATTCGACCGCTTGGTTCGCGGTCATGAAGTGATCGCGGTCCAGCGTTCGTTCCACCTCCTGCTCGGGGCGCCCGCAATGCTTTGCATAGAGACGGATAATGCGCCGCTTGGTTTCCTGCATTTCGGTTGCATGGATCAGGATGTCGGACGCCTGGCCTTGGAAGCCGCCGAGGGGCTGATGCACGTGGAGGCTCGCATTGGGCAGGGCAGCGCGGTGACCGGGCGCGCCGGCCATCAGCAGGAACGAGCCCATGGAGCGCGCGGTGCCCATGCACAGCGTATGGACCGGCGCCTTGATGAATTGCATGGTGTCGTACATCGCAAGGCCACTGGTGATCACGCCGCCATAGGAATTGATGTAGAGATTGATCGGCTTGTGCGGGTTCTCCGCCTCCAGGAACAGGAGCTGCGCGCAAACCAGTCCGGACATCGCATCATTGACCTCGCCGTTCAGGAAGATGATGCGCTCGCGCAAGAGCCGCGAATAGATGTCGAAGGATCGCTCGCCGCGAGCGGACTGTTCCACCACCATAGGGACGAGCTGCAGCATGTCGCGCATCGGCGACCTCCATTTCTGCAGATGATGCAGTATTTTGCCGTTAGGCCGCGCGCATCAGGCAGGAATTGGCGTTGGCCGCCTGCGGCAGCTTTGCTCGATCGTCGCAGGCTTGCTGGATGATGCGAACGCGGGTGCCGCCGGATTCGTTCGGTTCGATCAGGAAGGTGACGTGGCTTTCGCGAAACGGCGGTTCGGACTCGCGGAGGCGGTAGCGCACCTCTTCGCCCGCGATCGATGATTCAGGTTCGGCGGCCGCAAGGTCCGAGCCCGGCAGCCAGCGCTCGCGCAGGGCCGGAATGGTCACGGCGCGCCAAACCTTCGCCGGCGGTGCATCGAGGTCATATTCGAGCACCAAGGCTGGGGCGGAGTGATCAGGCTTCATCGCGTCGCTCATTGATCCAGGTCCTTATTGGTCCATGTCCTTATTGGTCCATGTCCTTCAAGAGACCGGCGAGGGCTTCCATGCGCTTCGGCCAATAGGCGCGGTAGCGCGCAAGCCATGTCCCGATGGTGGCGATCCCGTCCGGGTCGACCTCGTAGTTCACAAAGCGGCCCTGCCGCTGTTCGCGGACCAGGCGTGCCGCACGTAGCACCGCAAGATGCTGCGACATCGCCGGTTGGCTGATCTCCAACCCGTCGCGCAAAGCGCTGGCATTCAGGCTTCCGCCAGCGAGCTTTTCAAAGACCTTTCGGCGCGTCGGGTCGGCTAGCGCCTTGAAGATGTCGGCTTCAATCATGACGACACATAAGCATACACTTATGTGTTGTGCAAGCCCGAAGTGACCTGCGGCCGTCCAGTGCTTCGCAACAATCCCGCCATGTCATTTCCCCCAGCATATCGATTGCGTCGCACGCTGTGGCGTCGTTGCCCGGTGCATTTCGAAGAAAGAGTTAGTCGCAACTGCGTTCCAAGCACTCCCCCTCCTCCTGAGGAGCGCGCTCGCGCGCGTCTCGAAGGATGGTCACGGGCGAGATCCGGGCCTTCATGGTTCGCCCGGCGATGCGAGCATCGTCCGGAGACGCGCGTTCCGCGCTCCTCACCATGACGGTCTCGCAACGCAGTCGAAATCAGAGCGCGTCGCTGTCGGTTTCGCCGGTACGGATGCGCAGCGCGTGGTCGATCGGCGTGACGAAGATCTTGCCGTCGCCGATCTGTCCGGTGCGCGCGGTCGCGGTGATGACGCTGACGGCCTTCTCGGCCACATCGGAGGCGACCGCGATCTCGATCCGCAGCTTGGGCAGGAAGTTCACGACATATTCGGCGCCACGATAGATCTCGGTGTGACCCTTCTGGCGGCCATAGCCCTTCACTTCGGTCACGGTCATGCCGTGGACGCCGATCGCCGTCAGCGCCTGACGGACCTCATCCAGCTTGAAGGGTTTGATGATCGCGACGACGAGCTTCATGGTCAGGCCTATTCCTCGGGATGCGCCGCGCCGTGTCTCCCCGGCGCCGTATCAATCTGGCATCTTTCTGGGCAAATGGCATAAAAAACTTGCAGATTGAAGCAGAAAAACGCTTGGGCCTTTTCGCCGGCCGCCTCTGTACAGGGCAGCCGTTCATCCTCCACAATGCGTTTTTGGCATGGATGCGGTGAACCCGCGCCCGCTGAACGGTACATAAGTATTTTAGGGGGGCGTTCATGGCGAGTTGGTTCTACGCATCCGAGGGCAAGCAGCAAGGGCCCTATCCGGAAGGGCAATTCCGCGACCTGATCGCCCAAGGCATCGTGCGCCCGGATACGCTGGTGTGGTCCGAAGGCATGGCGGGCTGGCAGAAGGCCGCCGAAATCCCCGGCCTGATCGGCGGCGGCGGTCCGCCGATGGTCCCGGCCGGCGGTCCGCCGATGACGGGTGCGGGTGGCTATGGCGGCGCCGGTTCGCTGTCGATCGACTTCGGCATCCTCGAATTCACCTGGCGCAGCATCGCGATGCTGATCGGCATAGCCCTCATCATACCGGCGCCCTGGGCGTTCGTCTGGTACACGCAATGGATCGTGTCCTGCGTCAAGGTTCCGGGGCGGCCCAACCTCAGCTTCACCGGCAACGCTATGACGCTGGTACCCTGGTTTTTCGGCTTCATCGTTCTGATGATTGTCGTCGGCTTCACCGGTAGCCAGGTGCTCGGCAACCTGCTGTTGATCGCCCAGATCGTTCTCTACTGGCTCCTGATCAAATGGATGGTTGCAAACCTGGCCTCCAACGGGCAGCCGCTCGGCCTCAGCTTCACCGGCTCGGTTTGGGCCTATATCGGCTGGAATCTGCTGTTCGCGATTTCGTTCATCACGATTATCGGCTGGGCCTGGGTCGCCGCGGCACAGCTTCGCTGGTTCTGCCGCAACATCGAGGGCACGCGCCGCGAGATCGTCTTCCAGGGCAGCGGACTCGGGATTCTCTGGCGCGGAATCGTGGCCGCGATCCTGTTCAGCCTCATCATCCCGATCCCGTGGGTGTATCGCTGGATCATGAACTGGTTTGCTTCGCAAACCGAGCTCGCCCCGCGCGGCGCACTCTGAGCGGGATGAGTTTTGGTTAGTCGGTGCGGGCGCGGCATTCGAATCACCTCTCCCGTAGGGAGAGGTCGGATCGCATCGAAAGATGCGATCCGGGTGAGGGGTTACAGTCTCACTGAGCGCTGCGGCCCCTCACCCGGATTGCTGCGCAATCCGACCTCTCCCCGCTGGGGAGAGGTGAACCGCGGACAATCGAACGAACCTAATTTCATCACGTATTAGGCGCTCAGCTCTTCCGCTCGCGCACGGAGCCTTCCTGCGCGACGGACGCCACCAGCGTGCCGTCGGGCTTGAAGATCAGGCCGCGGGTCAAGCCGCGGCCGCCCTGCGCGCTCGGTGAATCCTGCACGTACAGCAGCCATTCGTCGGCGCGGAACGGCCGGTGAAACCACATCGCGTGGTCGAGGCTTGCCGGCATCATGCGCTTGTCGAACAGGGTGCGGCCGTAGCGCGCCATCACCGCATCCAGCAGCGAGAAGTCCGACGCATAGGCCAGCGCGCACATATGCAGCGCGGGATCGTCCGGCAGCGTGGCTGCGGTCTTGATCCAGACGTGAATGCGGCCGTCGTCGATCTTCTGGCCGAAATAGCGGCCGAGCTCGACCGGGCGCAGCTCGATCGGCCGATCGGATTCATAATAGCGGCGGATGAACTCCGGCATTTCGCGGAACATCGGCTGCTTCGCCACCTCCTCCGCCGTGAGTTTTTCCGGCGGCGGCACGTCGGGCATCTTCTCCTGGTGGTCGAAGGCGCCCTCCTCCTCGGCGTGGAACGACACCATGATGGAGAAGATCGCGTTGCCGTGCTGGATCGCGGTGACGCGGCGCGTCGAATAGCTCTTGCCGTCGCGCAGCCGCTCGACCTGGTAGATGATCGGAATCTGCGGATCGCCCGGCAGGATGAAATAGCAATGCAGCGAATGCGGCAGCCGGCCCTCGACCGTGCGGCAGGCCGCGACCATGGCCTGCCCGATCACCTGCCCGCCGAACACCCGCTGCCAGCTCGTCTTCGGGCTGTTGCCGCGGAACAAATTCACCTCGAGCTGTTCGAGGTCGAGGATCGCGATGAGGTCGATTAGGCTTTTGGACATGGATTGAACTTTCTTGCCGTCAGTCCGGGTTCGATGCTCCGGAATGACACATTGGGCCGTTCCGCCCTTGTTTCACCGCACTGTTTCGCCCACCTCAAGTCTGCTAGCAAGACCAGGATTTAGCCGGGAAATCTTGAATGTCGGTACAGGGTAGCATTGTCATTGGTGGCGGGGCGTTTGCCGGCCTCGCGCTGGCCCTGGCGCTGCGGCAGGGGCTCGGCCCCGAAATTCCCGTCATCGTCGCCGATCCCGCCCTCGCGACACGGCCGAGCCGCGACCCGCGCGCCACTGCGATCGTGGCGGCCTGCCGGCGCCTGTTCGAGGCCATCGGCGCCTGGGACGACGTCAAGGCCGAGGCGCAGCCGATCCTCGACATGGTCGTCACCGATTCCAAGCTGGAAGATGCCACGCGTCCGGTATTTCTGAATTTTGCCGGCGATGTTGCGCCCGGTGAATCCTTCGCGCATATGGTCGAGAACCGCCGCCTGATCGATGCGCTGGTGGTGCGTGCCGAGGCGGAGGGCATCGATCTGCGCGCCACCACCGTGGCGTCCTACGATTCGCGCGCCGACGGCATCGATGTGACGCTCGGCGACGGCAGCGCGATTGCGGCAAGCCTGCTGATCGCCGCCGACGGCGCGAAGTCGAGGCTGCGCGAACGCGCCGGCATCGCCACCCACGGCTGGGAATACGATCAATCCGGCATCGTCGTCACCGTCGGCCACGAGCGCGACCACGAGGGGCGGGCCGAAGAGCACTTTCTGCCCGCAGGCCCGTTCGCGATCCTGCCGCTGTCCGGCAAGCGATCGTCGCTGGTGTGGACCGAGCGCCGCACGGAAGCCGCGCGCATTGTCGCCCTGAGCGACGAGGAATTCCACGGTGAGCTCGAGCGGCGTTTCGGCCTGCATCTCGGCGAGGTCAAGGCGCTCGACAAGCCGCGCGCATTCCCGCTGTTCTATTTCGTGGCGCGCTCCTTCATCGCAGAGCGGCTGGCACTGGTCGGCGATGCCGCGCATGTCATCCATCCCATTGCCGGCCAGGGCCTCAACATGGGTCTGAAGGATGTCGCTGCATTGGCCGAGGTCGTCGTCGACGCCGCGCGGCTCGGCCTGGATATCGGCGGGGCCGACGTGCTCGAGCGCTACCAGCGCTGGCGCCGCTTTGACACCATGGCGATGGGCGTTGCCACCAACTCGCTGAACTTCCTGTTCTCGAACCGGTCGACGCTGCTGCGCACCGTGCGCGATATCGGCCTCGGCCTCGTTGACCGCACTCCGCCGCTGAAGAATCTTTTTATCCGCGAGGCAGCGGGGCTTACCGGCGAGGTGCCAAAATTGTTGAAGGGTGAGGCGTTGTAGCCGCGAACGGCGAGTGACGACGTCGTAGCCCGGATGGAGCGAAAGCGCAATCCGGGGCCGTTGCTTCATCAGCCCCAGGAGCCCCGGATTTCGCTACCGCTCCATCCAGGCTACGAATTCTTCAATCGATCTTCCGCGCCTCTTCCGGCAGCATGATCGGAATGCCGTCGCGGATGGGATAAGCGAGTTTGGCCGAGCGCGAGATCAATTCCTGCTTTGCGGAATCGAATTCGAGCGGGCCCTTGGTCAGAGGGCAGACCAGGATCTCGAGCAGTTTGGGATCGACGCTGTTTTCAGGGCGTTCGGTGGGCGCGTTCATTGTGGTCTCCGGCGATCGGGTTGCCTCTAGCACAGAAAATGCCGGCCGCCCATTACGGTTCGCTAGACTGATGCCATCCGCAGGATCTCGTCGAGCAGGCCATGGAGCCGTGCCGCCGGAACCGGCGCGCCCGACAGCGCGAAGCCGAGGAACGTCCAGTACAGGATCTGCGCGCGGGCCTGCGCGATTGCGGGCGTCAGCCCGCGTTTCGTGAACAGCGCCTCGATATAATCGAGCCGGCGGCGGTCGATGGCACGGACCGCGACTAGCGTCGCCGCATCGAATGCCGCCCAGTTGCGCACCGCGCGCTCCAGATCGAGCCGCGCGCCAAAAGTCCTGCGCAGCAGCGCCTTCAGCGGATCGTCGCTGTCGGCCTCGACGTCGGCGATGACCTGTTCGGCCGCGATCTCGCGCCAGCGCTTCAGCACCGCCGCGTGGAACGCAGCGAGATCGGCAAAATGCCAATAGAAGCTGCCGCGGGAGACGCCCATCGCCTTTGCCAGCGGATCGGCCTTCAGCGCGGTGAAGCCGCTTTTCGCCAGTGCCTTGAGGCCCTGGTTGATCCAATCGTCGGCGGAGAGCTGTTCGGTCATGTCCCGGTCCAGGCGTTGGCCATACAGTACTGTATTGACAGCGTGGAGCAAGTGGGTGCATATCCGTACAGCACTGTATGGATGGAGACGGTTTCATGCGCGACCTCCTGCTGCAATGTTCGGGCGCCGCCGCGATCGTGCTGGCGCTGATCCACGGCATGCTCGGCGAGACCAAAGTGTTCGCTCGCGCCTCGATCGAGCCGCCGCGGCTGCGCACGCTGATCCGGCTGGTCTGGCAGGCCGGCACGGTGGCGTGGATCGGCGGCGGCGTGCTGCTGCTCGCCGCGCCCTGGATGGAATCCAACCTCGCCCGGCACTGGATCATCGTCACGCTCGCGATCGTGTTCGGTTTTGCCGCGCTGGCCAATGCCTGGGCAACGCGCGGCCGTCATTTCGGCTGGCTCGGCATGAGCGCGGTCGTAGCGCTCGCGGTTGCCGGCTACTAGCGGACGTAACCCAAGAGATGAGCCAGCTGGCCAGCCATGAGGCGTAAGGCCGCAGCAACGCGTCAGGGGTGCTCTGCGTACGGAGAGGGCTGATGTTTTCGCCGATGTTAGAGCTTATCTAAAACATCCGCGCCCGAACTGGATTGACTTGATCACCTCCTTTGCTTCCTTCGCAGTCGGTTCGCGCTAAGCGTGGCGCGCACGACAGAGGAGGAGAGTTTCGTGAAGGTCATTCGTGTTGTTGCCATTGCACTGACGATCGGGATTGGCATGGGGTCGACGGCGATGGCCGACGGATTCAAGGATTGCACCAAGCTCGACAAGGCCTCGTGGAAGCCGGCGAGCGAAGCCGAAGCCAAGGCGAAGGCGCTGGGCTACGAGGTGCGTCGCTCCAAGATCGAAGGCTCGTGCTATGAGGTCTACGGTGTCAAGGAAGGCAAGGTCTACGAGCTGTTCTACAGCCCCGAAGATCTCAGCCTGAAGCGCACGGTTGCCAAGTGAATTGCGCCAAATGAGCTGCGCCAAATGAACTGCGCAAAGGCGAATCGGGTTTAATGGTCCAAGCAGTTCCAGAAGCGGGCGGGGCGCCCAACCGGGCCCCCGCCGATCGAACCGCTTCGCGGACGGTCGAAGTCTGGGACCTCCCGTTGCGCCTCTGGCACTGGATCCTCGCCGTTTGCGTCCTGGTCGCGTGGTTCACGCCCACCGTCTATGACGGGCTTCACCGTATTGTCGGCTATCTCGTGATCGGGCTTCTGGCGTTCCGCCTGGTCTGGGGCTTTATGGGAAGCCGCTATTCGCGCTTTCGCATGGTCGGGGTCAGGCTTCGCGCGGCGCCAAGCTACCTATGGAATCTGCGCCGCGGCATCACCGGCCGCTATATCGGGCTCAATCCCGCCGGCACCTTGATGCTGGTGGCGCTGCTCTTGTCACTGATCGTCTCGGCGGTCACAGGCGCGATGTCGGTGACCGTCGCCTTCTTCGGGGTCTGGTGGATCGAGGACACCCACGCCTATGCGTCGGACGCCGTCATCGTCCTGGTGGTGCTGCACGTCCTGGGCGTCGTGCTGATGGCAGTTCTCCAGCGCGAGAACCTGATCCGCGCGATGATCACCGGACGCAAACGCATCCGCGGGCACCTCTAAGCAGGAGCGGGTCCACCGACGGAGTCCCGGGCTCGTCGAACCCGTAGTGTCACGGGAATTCAGCCCGTCGCCCGCACGGGCTACCGCTAACCGGAGCCATTGTTGAGTCGGGTTTACTTCTCGATAAGTACGCTACCTGACATTGCACAAAATTAACGCAACGAAAGTCCAATCGGATCAATCGTCGAGAATATTGACGAGGGAGCGATTTCGATGTTCCGCGTTTTTACCTGTCTCACGGCAGAGCACGATTGGCGGCTTGTCGTGCTCGCTGGTCTGGTTTGCTTCGCCGCGAGTATTGTGGCCATCAGCATCTTTCATCGCGCGATCGAGTCGCGAGCCTGGACGCGGCTGATCTGGATTGCGATCGCCGGCGCCGCCATCGGATATGGAATTTGGGCAACGCATTTTGTTGCAATGCTCGCCTACGAGCCCGGCGTCTCAACGGGTTACGGCATCGCTCTGACAGCTCTGTCGCTCGCTGCGGCGATGATCCTGACCTCCAGCGGTTTTGGCGTTGCAGTCAGTAATTCCGGTCGGTGGCCTGCGGCTGCCGGCGGCGGCATCATTGGTGCCGGTATTGCGAGCATGCACTATCTGGGCATGTGGGCCCTCGAAGTGCCGGGTCGCGTGACCTGGTCGCCGGGGCTGGTGCTCATCTCGATCGTCCTCGGCATGGTCCTGGGCTACGCGGCACTTGCCGTCGCCCTGGGTCGCAAGAATAAATGGGGGGCCCTGGTCGCGGCGCTTCTGCTGACGCTCGCTATCGTGTCGCATCATTTCACGGCTATGGGGGCCGTGCAGATCGTTCCAGACCCGACGCTGAACAGCGACGCCTTGTCGCTTTCTCCCGCCTTCCTCGCCGTGGCAATTGCGGGTGTGGCTCTGTCAGTGCTCGGGATGAGTTTTGTCGGCGTGCTGGCGGATCGCCGCCTTGCGACCAGGACCAGCAGATTCGAGGAAATCATCAGCGAGCTTTCGCTCGCCAGGCAACAGGTCGAGGATTCGCAAAAGGAAATCCAGGATCAGAAAATCCGGCTGGACACGGCCATCAACAACATGGTCGAGGCCCTTTGCATGTTCGATGCAGATAAGCGACTTGTCGTCTGCAACGAGCGTTATGCTCTACTCTATCGGCTGCCGGCGGAGCTGCTGCGAACGGGGACGCCGCACGCCGACATCATCAGCCATCGTGTTGTGAACGGTATCCTCAAGGGCGACGCCAGCGAAGGCGCTGCCAAGCAATTCATCTCGAAATTGGCCGCGTTGCCATTCGACGCAGTCTCGAGCAGGATCGACGAGTTTGCGGATGGCCGCCTGATCTGCGTCACGCGGCAGCCGATGGCCGGCGGCGGGTGGGTGGCCACGCATCTTGATGTCACGGAGCAACGCCGGTCCGAGGCCAAGATCACTCATATGGCGCAACACGATGCGTTGACCGACCTGCCAAATCGCGTGCTGCTCAGAGAGCGGATGGAGCACGCCATTGCAGTGACGCGCAATGGCGGCCTTGATCTGGCCGTGCTCATGCTCGACCTCGATCGCTTCAAGGAAGTCAACGATACGCTTGGACATCCGGCGGGCGACTCCCTGTTGCGCGCCGTCGCGGCGCGTTTGCGCGAATGCACCACGGAAACGGCACTGATCGCTCGACTGGGCGGCGACGAGTTCGCGGTGATCGACTACGTGACCAGCCCGGCCGTGGAGGCCGCGACCCTCGCCGAGAACATCAGAAAGGCACTTTGCGAACCCTTCGATCTCGGCGATCACCGGGTCACCGTGGGCACCAGCATCGGCATTGCCATCGCGCCGCGCGATGGCAATGATCCCGACGCGATCATGAAGAGCGCCGATCTCGCTCTCTACTCGGCCAAGAGTGGTGGACGTGGCGCATTCCGATTCTTCGAGCCGGAACTCGACGAGTTCATGCATGCGCGACGTAATCTGGAGCGCGACTTGCGGGATGCGCTTGCCGGCGGTCAATTCGAGCTCTACTACCAGCCATTCGTCGATGCCGCGACCGGCAAGACCATGGGCTTCGAGGCCTTGCTACGCTGGCATCACCCGCAGCGAGGTCTGGTCATGCCGGGCGAATTCATCCCGCTTGCGGAAGAGACCGGCCTGATCGTGCCGCTGGGAGAATGGGTCTTGAGGACGGCCTGTGCGGAAGCCGCAAAATGGCCTCTCGATCTCAGCATCGCGATCAACCTGTCTCCCGCTCAATTCAGGAGCAAGGAGCTTGTGCCGGTCGTTGTCGGCGCGCTGGCGAGTTCGGGCGTTGCGCCGCACCGGCTCGAGCTCGAGGTTACCGAGACAGCGATCATGCATGACAGCGAAGCTGTGTTCGCAGCCCTCGGCCAACTGCGCCAGCTCGGGGTGCGAATCGCCCTGGACGATTTCGGCACCGGCTATTCTTCACTGAGCTTCCTGCAAAGATTCCCGTTCGATAAGATCAAGATCGACCGCAGCTTCGTCAGCGAACTGACCAGCGCGAAGGCAGAGGCGCACCATCTCGCGCGAGCAGTGGTTCGTTTCGCAGTCAGCTTGAGCAAGACGACGACCGCCGAAGGCGTCGAAACCAAGGAGCAGCTGGACATCCTGCGTGAAGAGGGATGCGCCGAAACACAAGGCTATTATTTCAGCCGGCCGGTGCCTGCATCCAGCATCGCAAAAATGCTGCCGCGAGATGCCGGAGCAGCCGTCTGTGCGGCGTGAGCGTTCGGGCCGTCACTGCAACGGTGGATCGCCGGAGGTGCGCTTCTTGGCGAGGTCCATCTCGGTCACCGCGATCAGAATCTCGGCGCGGGTCTTCAAATCCGGCGCCTCCAGCATGGCCTGCTTCTCGGCCGGGCCATAGGGCGACATCATTGCGAGCGCGTTGACGAGCGCCTCGTTGGGCGCGCTCTCGACGCCTTCCCAATCGACCTTGAGGTTGTTGGCCTTCAAGAAATCCGTCAGCGCCACCAGCAGCGCCTCGCGGTTGACCTCGTCCTCACCCATGCGGGCGGTGAAATCGTCGGCGAAGGCGAAGAAGTCCACCTTGCATTGCCGGTAGGCGGTCAGCACCTCGAGCTCTTCGACTATCCTGAACCGCGCGACGCCGGTGAGCTCGAGGATGTAGCGGCCGTCACCGGATTCGGCGAGCTGGGTGATGCGGCCGACACAGCCGACGCGAAACAGCGCCGGCTTGTCGGAATTCTTCGGCGAATGCGCGATGTCCGGCTGGATCATGCCGATCAGGCGATGACCGTCGCGCAAGGAATCGTCGACCATCGCAAGATAGCGCGGCTCGAAGATGTTGAGCGGCATCTGGCCGCGCGGCAGCAGCAGCGCGCCCGGCAGCGGAAACACCGGAATGATCTCCGGAAGGTCGGCGGGCCCGCGATATTCGATGTTGATCGGCATCTGCCCGGTCCCTCGCTGGACTTGCCAGCTTGCGCCTTACGAAAACAGGATCGTCGACAATCGCTTGCGTCCCTCGACGGTTGCATCATCGGCGCTGCCCCAGGCCTCGAAGAACTGCACGAGCTGCTTGCGGGCGCCGTCGTCGTTCCATTTGCGGTCGCGCTTGATGATCGCGAGCAACTGCTCGGTCGCCGCCGCCCGGCTGCCCTGTGCGTTGAGCGCGGTCGCAAGGTCGAATCGCGCCTGATGATCGAGCGGGTTTGCGGCGACTTTCTGTTCCAGCTCGGCAACCGGACCTAGCGATTCGGCCTGTTCAGCGAGGTCGATCGAGGCCTGCACCGCCTTCACCGCGGCATCGCTGCGCTTGGACTCCGGCACCATGCCGAGCGTCTGCTTGGCCTGCTCGATCGCGCCCGAGACGACGTAGCACTTGGCAAGCCCCGCGAGCGCGGCGATGTTGGTCGAATCGTGCGAGAGCACCTCGGCGTAGATCTGCGCCGCGGCTTCCGCATCGCCCTCTGCGAGCACGGCCTCGGCCTCTTGCAGGATTTCGGCGACATTCAGCTCACCCGGCGCGGTCACGCCCTTGGTCAGCTTTTCGATGAAGGCGTTGACCTGGCTCTCCGGCACCGCGCCCATGAAGCCGTCGGCCGGCTGGCCATTGACGAAGGCGATCACGGCCGGGATCGACTGGATGCCCATCTGGCCCGGAATCGCCGGATGCTGGTCGATGTTCATCTTGACCAGCTTGACCTTGCCCTTGGCCGCGCGGACTGCCTTTTCCAGCGCGGGGGTGAGCTGCTTGCAGGGGCCGCACCATTCGGCCCAGAAGTCGATCAGAACCGGTTGGCGCTTCGATTCCTCGATCACGTCCTTCACGAAGGTCTGTGTGGTGGTGTCCTTGATCAGGTCGGCCGAAGCCGGGCCCGCCGCTCCGTTACCCTGGTCGATGATCGTCACGGGATCCCCTCGTCTGATGTCTGGAATGGCGGGTCTTTAGCACGTCGCCAATCCATATGCTTCGCCGTCGGCCCCTAAATTTGGGCCGGGGCGGCCGAATTTCAATCCATGCCGGCCGATTCGGAGGTTCCGGCGCATTTTCGGCCGGTTTGACTGGAATCGGGGTCCATATGGGGCTTCGAATGCGCATCTATGCCGCGGGTAGCTGTTGCATTCGCCGTCCGCTTTTGGCATACGACAGCCGTTGCCGGCCGCGTCATGCGGTCGACACAGGATGCGGGTGTAGCTCAGTGGTAGAGCACGACCTTGCCAAGGTCGGGGTCGAGGGTTCGAGCCCCTTCGCCCGCTCCAATTTTTTCCCCAGCGTCCACGGATGTGTTGGCTATCCCTGCCGGGGAGAGCCTTTGCCACGATTTTTGGTGTGGGTCGTACGGCGGGCTTTTCGAAGTCCCAGGACCTGGAATGGGGCCAACCTGTAATTTAGGGCGCCTCGCCCAAGCTATACAGCGCGAAGGAGGTCTTTGGTCTTTTCCAGTGCTGTGTTGGCGATCAGCTTATATGTGTCTTTGATCGAGAGCTGATTGATCGCTGCGCTCACAAAGTCAGGCTTTAGCTTGTCGATTGCGGCCAGTGTACTTGCGACGCAGTCGCGATAGCTAGCCAGCTCCTTAATCATAGATTCAGCGTGCTTTTCGCCGCCCGCCGCGATGTCAAATATATCGCGCGGCGCGATGCTATTGCCCCGATAATAGATCTTCTTCGCAATGATTTCCGGGATTGTCTCTAGGAGGACCATTTCGCCCTCAACTGTCGCTTGCGTCGTCGGCGAGGAAGTTAGTGGCGGCGCGACGATAAAATCGATCTCACCAAATTCGAAGCCGAGCTTCAGGGACCGTGCGCCGTCCCCATTGTAGTCAGCAGGCCTAATCTCGAAATTGAAGTCATGCTTCTGTGGATCGAGGAAGGGAAGAAATTGAGGGTCCGGAAGAAAGATATCGATATCGTGGCTTATCCGATGATCGATTTGCAGCATCATCGCTGTGCCGCCGCCGAACGTCCAACGATCAATGATTTCCTGTTCGGCGTTGACTTGCCGGATCATCGCACAACGCGAAAAAGTTCCGCCCAATCTGATTGAGCGCTCATTTGTTAGGCTGCGAGTTGAAAGGATTGCCCCGAAAACTCGGCAAACGCCTTCGCTGCGGCAACCAGTTGATCGTGGCTGATGCCATACATCTCAGCGAACGCGATTTGCAATTCAGGTTTAACATCGCCAAAAAACGACGACATCGGACCGCAGGCCGCCTTCGCCGAAGAGGGATCCAGCAGACAATGGACAAGCTCCTGCGCGTCTAGCTTTTTGCTATACGGCGCATTTACAGTCGCCAGGACTAGGATGGGGCTTTTCATCTGCGTCACCATCTGGATGCCCGGTCAATATAGAATGGACATGGCAGCATCTACACTCCCCCCAACAGTCTTCGCAGTCAATTTGTTTGCTTTCGTTCTATCTGCATGGGTAGATTCGGAGCAAACCTCGACTAAATGCCTCGGAACGGACGGTGGTTTTGCGCCGTTGACGGGTGGGTTCAATCGGTCTCGCATGACAATTCTCGTCACCGGCAGCGCTGGCCATCTTGGGGAGGCCATTCTCCGGACGCTTCGCGGGCGGGGCTCGCCTGCCCGCGGGATAGACCTGAAGGCATCGCCCTTCACCGATGCCGTCGGCTCGATCGTTGATCCGGACTTCGTGCGGCGGCAGATGGACGGTGTCACCGCGATCATCCACACCGCGACGCTGCACAAGCCGCATGTGGGGACCCACACCAAACAGCAATTCGTCGACACCAACGTCACCGGCACCCTCAACCTGCTCGAGGCTGCCGTGGCCGCCGGGGTGCGCAGCTTTGTCTTCACCAGCACAACCAGCGCATTCGGCTCGCAGCTGCGGCCGGAGGCGGGACAGGCCGCGGTGTGGGTCACCGAGGAGCTGCCGCCGGTGCCCAAAAACATCTACGGCACGACCAAGCTGATGGCGGAGAAGCTGTGCGAGCTGTTGTTTCGCGAGCGCGGCCTCCCCGTCGTTATTCTGCGGACCTCGCGCTTCTTCCCGGAAGATGACGACGATGCCGCGATGCGCTCTGCCTACACGCTGGAGAATGCGCAAGCCAATGAGCTGCTCTATCGCCGCCTTGATATCGCGGACGCGGTGAGCGCCCATCTTGCCGCCGTCGAGCGCGCGCCGGCGATCGGCTTCGCCCGTTACATCGTCTCCGCCACCAGCCCGTTCGAGCCGCACCATCTCGCGGCGCTTGCCCGCGACGCAGCAGGTCTCGTGCGCGAGCTCCATCCGGATTGCGCGGAGCTTTATGCGGCGCGCGGCTGGCAATTGTTCCCGCAGATCGATCGGGTCTATGTCAACGATCGCGCGCGGCGCGAATTGGGCTGGCGTCCCGAATTCGACTTTGCTCATGTCCTGAGCAGCCTTCGCACCGGACAGGATTTCCGCAGCGCGCTGGCGCGCGAGGTCGGCTCAAAAGGCTATCATGAGACGACATTCGACGACGGGCCTTACCCCGTCGCCTCGTGATCGCCGCTTTTGCTGTTTTGCTCGATGCGTCAAATGTATGCCTGGTGTCACCGGGCACAGCTTGGCCTGAGCCTTTCTACTGTGCATGGGGTTGTTTTCGCGACTTTTGTTTGGCGCGGCGCCGGTGCTGCCTGCAAATGAGCCGCGCGGCTTGCTGATTCCGCGTTGCGGCGAGGTCGTCGTCATCGCGCGTTCGCCTCGAGCGAAAATCCGTCTCAATTCATATTGAGCGCAACCGCAGTGCGCGCGACGCGCTTCTCAGCGCTCGCGGATGTGCTAACCTTTCTGCGTCTGCCCTCTCGACAGACGCCAAACCTCGCCTCTCGATGAATAAAACAAAATAACGTGCAGCCCAGATGGCTGCCTTAGGGGAGTGACGCGATGACGTTCCATCGATCCGTCTTTCAATCCGTCTTTCAATCCGTCCTGGCGCTTGCAGCGGTTGCCCTTCTTGCGGGGACAAGCGTCGGTCATGCGCAGCAGCAGGACAAGAACAAGCCGCTGAAGAAATACGAATCCGGCACCAAGGAGTTCTGGACACATCCGCCGGATGACTGGTTCCTCGGCGACGAGACCGAGGCGCAGAAAGGCCTGGCGCCGCCGTCGGGGCCGCCGACCGGCGCATCGGAGGCCGAGCTCGCCGCGATGATGAAGAAGATCAAGCTGCCGCCGGGCTTCAAGATCGAAGTCTTCGCGCCCGGCGTTCTCGCCGCGCGGCAGATGGCCTGGGGTGACAAGGGCACGCTGTTCGTCGGCTCGTTCGGCCTCGGCAACGTTTATGCGATCAAGGACAACAACGGCAAGAAAGAGGTCAAGACCATCCTCAAGGGGCTGAACATGCCCACTGGTCTCGCCTTCAAGGACGGCGCGCTCTACGTCATCGCGGTCGACAAGCTGATCCGCTACGACAATGCGGAAGCCAATCTGGACAAGCTCGGCGAGGGCAAGGTCGTCTATGACGACATGCCGTCCTATGCCGCGCATGGCTGGAAATACATCGCGGTCGACAAGGAAGGCTGGTTCTACATTCCGTTCGGACCGCCCTTCAACATCGGCGTTCCCCCGACCAGCGTGTCGCAGATCCGGCGCGTAGATCCTAAGACCGGCAACGCCGAAATCTGGGCGCTCGGCGTTCGCAACTCGGTCGGCGGCGACGTCGATCCGCGCACCGGCAAGCTCTGGTTCACCGAGAACGCGCGCGATTGGGTCAGTGACGATCTGCCCAGCGACAAGCTGAACATGATCAGCAAGATTGGTGAGCACTTCGGCTATCCCTATTGTCACCAGGGCGACCTGCCCGATCCGAAATTTGCGATGGGTCACAAGTGCTCCGAGTTCACGCCGCCCGTGCTGAACCTCGGCGCCCATGTCGCTCCGCTCGGCATGAAGTTCTATACCGGCGATCAATTTCCGCCTGAGTACAAGAACAACATCCTGATCGCCGAGCACGGCTCCTGGAATCGTCACAAGTATCAGGGCGCACGCATCATGCGGGTGATCGTCGGGCCCGACGGCAAGAACGCCAAGCAGGAGGTGTTCGCCTCCGGCTGGCTCGAGGGCGACCAGGGCTATCTCGGCCGCCCCGACGATATCATCCTCGCCAAGGATGGCTCTATCCTCGTCGCCGACGACTGGGCCGGCGCGATCTACCGCATCAGCTACAGCAGGAAGTAACGTTCGACGGTCTGGGGCTGCGGTGGCTGTGAGGCGCCGCAGTCACGTTTGCTCGCGAACGCCTCGCAAAGGAACACCTTCGTCATGCCCGGACTTGATCCGGGCATCCATCAAACAAGAAACTCTTTCTGCAAACGCGATGGATTGCCGGGTCAAGCCCGGCAATGACAGTCGGAGAAGTCAGCCATGCGGGTCGTTTGGTTCGGAATTCTATCGGCGGTGTTCCTGATGGCGCCGGCCGCCGACGCCGCCGATGTCGCCGCCGGCAAAGCCAAGGCCGAAATCTGCGCCGGCTGCCACGGCGACAACGGCATCTCGCAGATGGAGAACATCCCCTCGCTCGCCGGCCAGCCCGATCAATACCTGCAATGGCAGCTCGTGTTCTTCCGCGCCGGCTCGCGCAAGAACGAGCAGATGCAGCCGATCGTGGAGCAGATCAACAACGAGGACATCCGCAATCTCGGCGCCTATTTCGCCTCGTTGACGCCGCCGAAGAGTCCGGGTGACGACGATCCCGATCTGTCGAAGAAGGGTGCGCAAGCCGCCGCCGGCCGCCGCTGCGCCTCATGCCACACCGACAGCTATGCCGGCACCAAGGCGGTGGCGCGCCTCGCCGGCCAGCGCGAGGAATATCTCGTGAAAGCGCTGCACGACTACAGGACAAGCCAGCGCGTCGGCGGTGCCGGCGCAGCCATGGCCGAAATCGCCTACTCCCTCAGCGAAGAAGAGATCACCGCGCTGGCGCACTATCTGGCGCATCTGCAGTAGCAAAGGCTGCAAGCGGCAAACACCGCCGTCGTCCCGGATCAGCGCTCACTTCGTTCGCTTGTCCGGGACGATAGCGGAGTGCTGGGCTAGCTACTCGCCCGCTGCTTCTCATACGCCTTCAGATGCGTATAGGCGATGCGCAGCTTCGGCACCGGGACCTTGGCGGCATCGCCGCGCGCGATGAGATCCCCGATGACGTGATCGGCCTCGACCGGAAGGCCTGCCTGGACGTCGCGGAACATCGACGCCGTCATCGGCGAGCCCTCGGTGGTGAGCAGACCCTTGACCCGTTCGAAGAACGGGCCTCCCGGCGGATAGCCTGACGCGGCTGCGACGGCGCTGGTCTCGTCTAGCATGCCGAGCAGGAAATCCTTGCCGCCGGGAACGGCAAGGATGTTGCCGACGGAGGTGCGCATCAGGCTGGTCGAGGCCGCGAGCGAGGAGAGGAACACCCATTTCTCCCACATGTCCTGCATGATGTTCTGGCTGGCCGTGGCGCCATTGATGCCGCTCTTGAAGGTCTCGTCGATCGCCTTGACCCGGTCCGACAGCTTGCCGTCGCGCTCGCCGTAATTGATCGACTGCATCGGCTGGAGCTGCACCACCTCGCGCTTCTCGTTCAGCGTCGCGGCGATGGCGCAGAGCCCGCCGAGCACGCGCTCGGCGCCGAACTTCTGGTCGAGCGCGTCGAGATGCTTCATGCCGTTGAGCATCGGGATGATCGCGGTGTTCGTGCCGACGGCCGCCGCAAACGACTTGATGGCGTCGTCGAGGTCGAACGCCTTGCAGCTCAGCAGCACGACGTCGAACTTGTCCTTGAGCTTGTCGGCCTCGACCCGCGGCGGATCCTTCAGCGTCACGTCGCCATTCGGGCTTTTGATGACGAGGCCGGCGCTCGCAAGCTCGGCGGCGCGTCTTGGCCGGACCAGAAAGGTGACGTCGCGGCCGGCCTGCAAAAGCCTGCCACCAAAATAGCCGCCGATGGCGCCGGCGCCGACCACGAGGATACGCATGGGATCTTCCTTGTTGTCGCTCTTTGCGGTCTACCTATAATCGTCATTGCGAGCGAAGCGAAGCAATCCAGAATGTTACCGCGATCACATTCTGTCGTCGGGGAATGAAGGCCTACTCCCCCGACACCATTTCCTCGACCTCGCGCAGCTGCTCCTTGCCGAAGAACATCTCGTTGCCGACGAAGAAGGTCGGCGAGCCGAACGCACCGCGGGCCACCGCCTCCTCCGTATTCTTGATCAGTTTTGCTTTCACCTCGGGCTCCTGGGCGCGGGAGAACAGCTTTTGGGCATCGAGGCCGGAGGATGCGAGCGCCTTCGTTGCGACTTCCGGATCGTCCATCTTTTTCGGCTCGCGCCACATGTGATGGAAGGCGGCGTCGACATATTTTTCGAACACGCCCTCGCGCTGCGCCGCGATCGCCGCGCGCATCAGGTTCAGCGTGTTGACGGGGAAGAAGGGATTCATGACATAGGGCGGAACCTGGAAACGCCTGATGAAGCGCTCGGTCTCGACCGCGTGGAATTCGCGCTTGTTCTTAATGCCGGCGAGGGTTTCGGCCGGCGACTTGTTGTTGGTCGATTTGAAGATGCCGCCGAGCAGGATCGGTACGTATTCGAACTTGACGCCGATCCGCTGCTCGATCGCCGGGATCGCCAGATGGCTGAGATAGGCGTTCGGGCTGCCGAAATCGAACAGGAATTGCGGGGCTGTGCGGGTCAAAATCGTTCTCCCTGACATCGCTTTTGTCACATTGTGGCGCAGGGCGCACCACCGGTCCACCGTTTAATGACGGTCGTAATACCTTGATGATCCCGTCAGATCAGTCGCCGGATCGGCCGCTTGCGCCATCGTAGCAAGCACGCAAGTTCCTCGCTTCAGGCGCGATCGCTATAGGCGAGCTTGACGATGTGGTCGCGGACGTCGGCGGGCCAGTTGGCGATCAGTCCGCTGAAGCGGCGCCGGTCATCCGCGAACAGCGCGCGCGAAGCTTCCTCGAACTGCGGCAGGTTGCCCGCCATGGTCGACATGAAGTGGTAGGCCGCATCGCGCGCCTGCCGCGCGCGGTCCTTGTCGCCGCTCACACGCCGCGCCTCGTCGACGAGCTTTCGCAGCGCGACCGACGCGCCGCCGGGCTGGGCGCCGAGCCACTCCCAGTGGCGCGGCAATAGCGTCACCTCGCGGGCGACCACCCCGAGCTTCGGCCGCCCCCGGCCGCGCGGTTCGCTCGGTGGTGTGGTCTCCTCAATTGCGGGCGGGACAAGCTTCGCCAGCCGCGCCAGCACCTCGCGATCCCCGCCGCGCAGATCGAAGTCGATCGACCGGCCGGTGCCGTCCTCAAAGATGATGATGGGCTCGTCCGGCAGTGGTGCCATCCGCTTGACGACCAGCGCGACCTCTCCTGCCGGTCCGGACGCCAGGCGGCGCTGGCCTTGGAAAGCGGTGAAAGTCCTTTGCATCGAGATCATTGCCATATTGATGAACGTTGGCCCTTAATACCCGGGTAAATTATCAACGTCAATATATCCGGGTGAAATTATTCGTCCGGATGGCTCGACATTGCCTTCCCGGGCTGGCACGAACGCGCGGCCGATCGATCAAGCTGGGGACCACGCGATGCTGACCGTTCACCACCTCAACAATTCACGCTCACAGCGGGTGCTTTGGTTGCTCGAGGAGCTAGCGGTGCCCTACGAGATCGTGCGCTATCAGCGCCAGCCCGACATGCGTGCGCCGAAGGAGTTGCGCGCCATCCACCCGCTCGGCAAGTCGCCCGTCATCACCGACAACGGCAACACCATCGCCGAGTCCGGCGCGATCATCGAATATCTCATCGCGACCTACGGCAACGGCCGGCTGATCCCGCCGCCGAACACGCCCGAGCGGCTGCGCTTCACCTACTGGCTGCACTATGCCGAAGGCTCGGCGATGCAGCCGCTGCTGCTGAAGCTGTTGTTCACGCTGATGCCAAAGCGCGCGCCCGCCTTGCTGCGGCCCCTGGTGCGCAAGGTCTCGAACCAGGCATTGACCGCGCTGGTCAATCCGCAGATCAAGCAGCACATGGATTATTGGGAAGGCGAGCTCGGAAAAACCGAGTGGTTCGCCGGCAACGAGTTCACCGCGGCCGATATCCAGATGAGCTTCCCGCTCGAGGCCGCCCAGGCGCGCGGCGGGCTCGAGCAAGGACATCCCAGGGCGATGGCGTTCCTCGAACGCATCCATGCGCGGCCGGCGTACAGCCGCGCGCTGGAAAAGGGCGGGCCGTACCAAGTGGGACGGTAGTTATCTATACCGCTGGTCCGCGTGCAGCACGCGGCCCGCCGGGGCCGGGTTACTGCCCCGCTGCTTCCGCCCCCCGCGTACGCGGATCAGGCGCGCCGAGCGGGCCGTTGGCGGTCACGAGAATCGAATTGGCGGAGGTTTGTCCCATCGGCTCGACGATGAGATGGTCCATCGCCTTCAGCTCGAACAGGACATCCTCGGGAAAGCCGCGTTCGATGCGCACCTCGTCCGGCAGCCATTGGTGATGCAGCCGCGGCGCGGCAACGGCGGCGGCCACGTCCATCCTGTAGTCGAGAACATTGACGATCACCTGGAGCACGGTGGAGATGATGCGGCTGCCGCCGGGCGAGCCCGTCACCAGAACCGGCTTGCCGTCCTTCAGCACGATGGTCGGCGACATCGAGGACAGCGGCCGCTTGCCGGGCCCTGGCAGATTGGGTTCGAAGCCGACGAGACCATAGGCATTGGAGGCGCCAACCGCCGCGGTGAAATCGTCGAGCTCGTTGTTGAGCAGCACGCCGGTGCCCTCGGCGACGAGGCCGACGCCATAGCTGAAATTGAGCGTATAGGTGCTGCTGACGGCGTTGCCGCGGGCATCGACCACGGAGAAATGCGTGGTGTTGCTGCCCTCGCGCGGCGATGCTCCGGCGGAGACGAGTTTGCTCGACGGCGTGGCGCGGCTGGTAGAAATGGTCGCGCGCAGCCTGGCCGCGTAGTCCTTCGCAATCAGAGTATCGATCGGCGCGTTGACGAAGGCGGGATCGCCGAGATAGCGCGCGCGGTCCGCATAGGCGCGCTTCATGGCTTCGATGAGGAGGTGCAGCGACGCCGGCGACCCCTGTTTCAGCTCCGCAAGCTGAAAGCCTTCGAGGATGTTGAGGGTCTCTGCCAGCACCACGCCGCCGGACGAGGGCAGCGGCATCGAGACGATGTCATAGCCGCGATAGGTGCCGCGCACGGGTGCGCGGATCACCGCCTGATAGGCTTTCAGATCAGCTGATGTCATGATGCCGCCGGCGTCGGAGACGGCCTTGGCGAGCTTGTCTGCGACCGGCCCCTCATAGAAGCCGCGCGATCCCTGCGCCGCAATGGCCGACAGCGTTTCGGCAAGATCGCCCTGCACCAGCCGGTCGCCTTCGCGAAGCGGCGTGCCATCGGGCCGCGAGAAGATTTTGGCCGAGGAAGGCCAGCGCGCGAGCCGCCGGTGCCAGGCCGGCAACGTATCGGCGATATCGTCGCCGAGAACGAATCCGTCGCGGGCGAGCGCGATCGCGGGCTCCAGCAACTGCGCCAGCGTGAACTGGCCCGAGCCGTATTTCTCCAGCGCCAGCGCGAGTCCCGCCACAGTGCCGGGCACGCCGATGCCGAGCGCGGAATCGCGCGACTTCACTGCATCGGGCCTGCCGTCCGGTCCGAGGAAGATTTGCGTCGTCGTTGCCGCCGGCGCGGTCTCGCGGTAGTCGATCGCGATGTCCTCGTTGCGCGCGGCCGAATGGATCACCATGAAGCCGCCGCCGCCAATATTGCCGGCGCGCGGATAGGTGACGGCCATCGCAAAGCCGGTCGCGACCGCGGCGTCGACCGCATTGCCGCCGCGCCGCAGGATGTCAGCGCCCACTTGCGCAGATATCTTCTCCTGCGCCACCACCATGCCGTGCTCGGCGGCAACCGCGCGCACCGTGTCGAGCGCCGGTGGAACATAGGCCCGCCGCGCGTCCTGCGCGGTGGCTGGCGCCAGACCAAGCGCCACAGCAGCAATGAATGCGAAAAACGTCCGCCGTGTCGACAATGAGGACATCATCAAACTTCCGCAAAGGCTTCCGGCTAATTCACACGCGTCGCTATAATGCTATACGGTTTGCGCCAACAGAGGCAAAACTGTTCGTGATGGGAATTGAATGATGACGACGATCGCCTCGGACGTGCGTCTGGCCGAAACAGAGCTAAGCTATCCGCCGCGCGCCGCCGTCATCAGCTGGATCTTCTTTGATTGGGCTGCGCAGCCCTATTTCACGCTGATCACGACCTTCGTGTTCGCGCCCTATTTCGCGACCAGCATCGCGCCAGATCCCGCCACGGGACAATCGTTGTGGGGATTTGCCGCCGCCGCGGCCGGCATGGTCATCGCGCTGCTGTCGCCGGTGCTTGGCGCCATCGCCGACGCGTCGGGCCGGCGCAAGCCGTGGATCGCGACATTCGGCGCGATCCTGGTGCTCGGTGCCAGCGCGATGTGGATCGGTAAGCCCGGCGACCCCGGCATCATTCCGCCGCTGCTCACCGCCTTTGCGCTCGCCAGCGTCGGAGCGGAGTTCGCGACCGTCTTCAACAACGCGATGATGCCGACCCTGGTGCCGCCGGAGCGGATCGGGCGACTTTCCGGCACCGGCTGGGCAACCGGCTATGTCGGCGGCATCGTCAGCTTGATCATCGTGCTCGGCTTTCTCGCCGCCAATCCAGAGACCGGGCGCACGCTTCTTGGATTCACGCCGCTGTTCGGGCTCGATCCTGTGACCCACCAGGGCGACCGCATCACCGGACCGCTGACGGGATTGTGGTTCATCATCTTCGTGACGCCGATGTTCCTGTTCACGCCGGACTACCCGGCCAAACGCCCGGTGCGCGCAGCACTGCGCGAGGGCCTTTCCGACCTGAAGCGATCGCTCGGCGAATTGCCAAAGCAGAAGTCGCTCGCGGCGTTTCTTCTCGCCAACATGATCTACACCGATGGCCTGGTGTCGCTGTTCGCGTTCGGCGGCATCTATGCCGCCGGCACTTTTGGCTGGCACACGATCCAGATCGGCACGTTCGGCATCATGCTGGCGGTCGCGGGCACCTTTGGTGCGTGGCTCGGCGGCAAGCTCGACGATCTGCTCGGGCCGAAGCGCGTGATCACGGGCAGCATGCTGATCCTGCTGCTGTCGCTCGCGGCGATCCTGCTGGTCGACAAGGATTCGATTTTCTTCATCAAGGTCGCTCCTCCCGTACCGGGCGGCGCGCTGTTCGCTGGCGCGGCCGAGCGCGCCTACCTCGTGCTGGGCTGCCTGATCGGCGCCGCCGGCGGTCCGCTTCAGGCCGCCTCGCGCACGCTGCTGATCCGCCTCGCGCCGAAAGATCGCATCGCGCAGTATTTCGGCTTGTTCGCGCTGACCGGAAAGGTGACGTCCTTCATCGGGCCCCTGCTGATCGGCGCGATCACGGCCATCACCGCGAGCCAGAAGGCCGGCATGGCGGTGCTGGTGGTGTTCTTCGTCGCGGGGCTAGGGTTGTTGATGCGGGTAAGGGAGTCCTAACTCCCGCCGTCGTCCCGTAGCCCGGATGGAGCGAAGCGCAATCCGGGAAACCTGTTGCTGCAGAGACGCTGACCCGGATTTCGCCTTCGCTCCATCCGGGCTACGCTCGCGGTGAGGCTTAATGCCTGAAGTGCCGCGTGCCCGTGAACACCATGGCGATGCCGTGCTCGTCGGCGGCCTTGATCACCTCGTCGTCGCGCATCGAGCCACCGGGCTGCACCACCGCGGTGGCGCCGGCCTCGATGCAGGCGAGCATGCCGTCGGCGAACGGGAAGAACGCATCCGACGCCACGACCGAGCCCCTGGTAAGCGGTTCGGCGAGCTTCAGCTCATTGGCCGCATCCTGGGCCTTGCGCGCCGCGATCCGGGCCGAATCCACCCGGCTCATCTGGCCCGCGCCGATGCCGACGGTGGCGAGGTCCTTGGCGTAGATGATGGTGTTGGACTTGACGTGCTTGGCCACGCGGAACGCGAACCTGAGGTCGCGCATCTCCGCGTCCGTCGGCGCACGCTTGGTCACGATTTTGAAAGTCATGTCGTCGACCACGGCGTTGTCGCGGCTCTGCACCAGCAGACCGCCCGCAACCGTCTTGGCGGTCAGGCCCGGCGCGCGCGGATCGGGCAGGCTGCCTGCGAGCAGCAGGCGCAAATTCTTGCGCGCGCCGATGATGGCGATCGCTTCCTCGCTGGCATCGGGCGCGATGATCACCTCGGTGAAGATTTTCGTGATCTCGCGCGCGGTGTCGGCATCGAGCGCGCGGTTCATCGCGATGATGCCGCCGAAGGCAGAGGTGGAGTCGCAGGCCAGCGCCTTGCGGTAGGCGCTGACGAGGTCGGAGCCTTCCGCGACGCCGCAGGGATTGGCGTGCTTGACGATGACGCAGGCCGCAGTGCGCTTGGCGTCGAACTCGCCGATGCACTCATACGCAGCATCGGTGTCGTTGATATTGTTGTAGGAGAGTTCCTTGCCCTGCAACTGCCGCGCGGTCGAGACGCCCGGGCGCTTGTCGGGCGTCGAATAGAACGCCGCGGTCTGGTGCGGATTCTCGCCGTAGCGCAGCGACTGGATCAGCTTGCCGCCGAAGGCGCGGAAGTCGGGCGCATCGATCTCGAGCTGACGCGCGAACCAATTCGAGATTGCGGCATCGTAGGCACCGGTGCGCGCATAAGCCTTGGCAGCAAGCCGCCGGCGCAGTTTGAGCGTGGTCGCGCCCTTGTTGGCGGCGAGCTCGTCGAGCACGGGTTGATAGTCCTGCGCCTCGACCACGACGGCGACGTCGTCATGGTTCTTCGCGGCGGCGCGGATCATCGCGGGGCCGCCAATGTCGATGTTCTCGATGCAATCCTCGAGGCCGGCGCCTTTGTCGACGGTCGCCTCGAACGGGTAGAGGTTGACGACGAGCAGATCGATCGGCGCGATGCCGTGCGTCTTCATCGCCGCGGCGTGCTCGGCATTGTCGCGGATCGCAAGCAGGCCGCCATGCACCTTCGGATGCAGCGTCTTGACGCGGCCGTCCATCATCTCGGGAAAACCGGTGAGCTCGGAGACGTCCTGCACCTTGAGGCCGGCCGCGGCGATCGCCTTGGCGGTGCCGCCGGTCGAAACCAGTTCGACACCATGGGCGGCAAGCGCCTGGGCGAACTCGATCAGGCCGGTCTTGTCGGAAACGGAAAGCAGGGCGCGGGTGACGCGGCGGGGATGGTCAGTCATGAGCAAGATCCTCTGTCTTAAGGAGTGTCTATGCCCAGGCGCGCGGCTCTTATATCCCGCGCTTCCCGATGGTGCTCCATCCAAGGTCGCCAGTCGCGCGAGCGAGCGCTCGATAGCAGCTTTCGGCGCCGGTCTCAACGACTAGATATGCCGATCCGCGCCGGTTTACAGCGGAAGTTCCGGCTCGCGCCGGGCGTTGCGGCGGGCGTTGGTGACGGCAGGCGAAGCGGTGGAGCGGACAAAGCTCCAGCGGATCGAGGGCGCCTGGCGGGCGTCCTGGCGGATCACGATCTGCGCGGTGCGGCGCGGCCCGTCATTGCCGGCCAGGAACACGCTGTCCTCGAGCTCGACCTTGTCGTCGAGCGCCTCGAAGGTCCAGACGTCGCGGTTGGGTAGCACCAGCATGACGCCGCGGGCATCCGAGAGCCGGCTCGCCTTCACCGCCGGATGCAGGTGGAAGCGCAGCACGAAATCGGCGTCGCCGCCCTTGAAACGTCCACCCTGCGGCGGCGACAGCGTGTCCTCGCCGTCGATCCGCCCACCGTCATTGGCGACCATCAGCACGCGGCGATGGATCGCACCGAACTTGGCCATGTAGCCGTCATGCGAGGCCGTGAGCAGCGTGCCGTTCTGCACGATCTCGCGATAGCTTTCGACCTCGACGGGCCCGCTGACGACAGGCGCGCCGCGCAGCAGCCGCTTCATCGCGGACATTTCGACGAACTGGCATGACGAGGTTTCGTGATAGGTCAGCGTCGAATGCGCAGCCGTTCCGCGTGCGAACGGCCGCCAATTGTCGCGCCCCGTCGTCGGCATGCCGCAATTGGTGACGATGCGGCTGATGCCGGAGGACAATTCGAACGACAGGCAGCCGGCATGGGCGTCGTGGCTCACGCCCGCCGGCGGTGGCGGGCCGGTATCGATGATCAGCGTGGTCTGCCCGGCATCGAGACGCTGGAAGCCGGTATGCGGCATGTTCGCCATCGGCGCGCCGTGGGTGTCGTCATAGGCGAGCAGCGTGGCGAGCAGGTCCGAGGGCGTCGCGCTCATGCCGTTGAACAGCGCGAAATTGCCGTCACCGTGCCGGAAGAAGCGCAGCATCGGCATCATGCGGTCGATCGCGTTGAGAAGCGCCGGCGGCGGCGCGATATTGCGCGCGGCAAAGGTCTGCCGCAGCGGCAACAGGTCGATCAGGAGCTCGATCAGCGCGCCCGGGTTGCGCGAGATGTGGCCGCCATCGGGCAGGATCTGCCGCTGCAGCTCGTCCGAGAGTTTTTTCGACGCGCTGCGGATGTGCTTCGCCTGGTTGGCGAGGCAGAGCGCCGTGTAGCACAGCGCGATCAGCACCTGGAGCTTCGGCACCCCGTCCGCAATATTGAGCATGGTGTAGCGAAGGAAGCGGATCTCGCGCGCCAGCGCCCGCAGATAGCGGCGGTAGAATTTGTTGTCGGTTTCGTTGAGCACCAGCGGCGCCTGCGACAGCAGCGAAATCACGCGCCGCGCCAGCACGTCGGCGCGCCGCGCGACCGGACGGCGCTTGTTGGCCGGGTTGGCGATCCAGTCCTCGACCAGCGAACGCGCATTCGCCCGCGTCAGCGCGGTGTCGGCGGCGCGCAAATGGCGCAGCCAGCCGAAGCCGAGCAGCGCGACCTCCCAATCTTCCGACGGCGGCTCGAGATCGAAGATCGAGCGGCCGTGACAGTTGACGATCTTGCCGGCAAAGACGAAGCGGCCGGCATAGATCTCGGCGGCGCGGGTTGCATCCGCGGTGCGCAAATCGTGCGGCGCGATGATCAGCCGGTCGGTGCGGCCCGGCCAGACCCGCGACAGGGCCACGGAGCCGCCGCTCGCGCGCGCGAGCATGTTCCGCGCGAAGCGGTTCATCACCAGCGTCGAGATACGTCTGCGTTGAGCGACCGACACGCCTTGCCTTGTAGGGGGAGAGGATTCCGACGAATCCTTTTAATCCCAAAATCGGGCGCCTGACACCACCTTGAAAGGCCGCGAATCAGCGTCGCGGGAGTAAAAACCGGTGCAAAATCAGGATTTAACGAGCCGGGCGGCATAAAATCCGTCGAGCCCGCCGAGCTTTGGATCGGCGTTCGGCAGATGGCTGGGCAGGGTGCGCAGATCGCCGTCGGCAGTGATGATCTCGCCGAGGCCGAAGACCTCGGACGCTTCGATCGGCACGCGCCGAAGCGCAGGTTCTGCGGCGAGCAGCGTGGCGATGGCCTGCTCGCCCTCCTCCGGTTCCAGCGAACAGGTGCAATAGACCAGCGTTCCGCCAGGCTTGAGCAGCGAGACGGATTTTCGCAGCAGCCGCTGCTGCAGCACGGTCAGCGCGGCGATGTCGGACTCCTGCCGGAGCCATGCCACATCGGGATGACGGCGAATCGTGCCGGTCGACGTGCAGGGCGCATCGATCAGGATACCGTCGAAACCGTCCGCCGGGCCGGCCCATTCCGCGGCGTCGGCGACGACAGTCTCGGCCTGCAGCGACAGGCGCGCCAGGTTTTCGCGCAGCCGCGCCACACGGGCGGGCGAGCGGTCGATCGCGGTAACACGCGCGCCGGCTTGCGCCAGTTGCGCGGTCTTGCCGCCGGGCGCGGCGCAGAGATCGGCGATGGATTTGCCGACGATGTCGCCGAACAGCCGGGCCGGCAGCGCGGCAGCGGCGTCCTGCACCCACCATTGTCCTTCGGCGAAGCCGGGCAGCATGGTCACCGCGCCGTGCAGCACCGTGCGCACCGATCCGGTCGGCAGCACCTCGCCATGCAGCCGGCTCGCCCATTGCGCGGCGTCCGACTTCACGGTGAGATCGAGCGAAGGCTCGTGGCCGAGCGCGAGCGCCATGTCCCTTGCGACCGTCTCGCCGTAATGCGCGCTCCAGCGCGCGAGCAGCCAGGGCGGCAGGTCCAGCGATTGCGCGGCAACCTCCTCCACCAGCGCCTTGCCCTCACGCGCGCAGCGGCGCAGCACGGCGTTGACGAGGCCGGCATAGCGCGCGGCGCGGCGGTCGGATTGCACGAGGCGAACGGAGAGGTCGACGGCCGCGTGATCGGGCACGTCCATCCAGAGAATCTGGGCGGCGCCGATCAGAAGCGCGCTCTGCGCGCGCGGTGCCTCGGATGGAATGCCCTTGTCGAGCAGCCGCGAGAGCACGTGGCCGAGTGTGCCGAGCCGGCGCAGGATGGTCGCGACCAGGCGTCGCATCAGGGCGCGGTCGCGGTCGGCGAGCGTCTTCAGTCCGGGATGGGCGCCGGTGCCATCGAGCTGATCGTCGAGCGTCCGGCGCTTGTGCAGCACGCCGTCGACGATGTCGGCAGCGATCCGCCGCGCTGCCAGACCAGGCACTTCGGATGGAGGGGCGAAACGTTGAGATGGCATGCGGCTTAAGGTTCTTAGCGAGCGGCAGTTCCGCCGAGGGGGCGCATGCCTTAACCAATCGATCTGTGGCACGCGAATATGCCAAATGTAAGAATGACCTCTCGTGTTTACAGCCCCGCATGGCCATTTCAGCGATGCTTTATTGGACGTCGCGCGCGTTCCGGTCTTGCGCTAGGAACCCGGATCATGAGTGATCAGCCCTCCGCTCCACATCGCAAGCCACTGTCGCCGGCGGCCCAGCGCGCGCTGGCTGAAGCCGAAGCGCGCCGGCAGGCCGCTGCGGCCCACGCCGATACGGCGCCGAAGGAGTTGCATGGGCCAAAGGGGCCCGAGCCCACCCGTTACGGCGATTGGGAGCGCAAAGGCATCGCCTCGGACTTTTGAAGCTCTGGTTCGAGGACTCTCTTGCCGGCCCGGCCGACTCCGCCCTAGCGTTCGCGGATGTCGCGCTTCGACCCCAGCCATCCATTTCGGCATTCGTACAGAGGCTCGCCGTTTGGTCGACGGTTCTCGGGGCTGTTGCCGTGGATGTTCGTTGTGGGAATCGCGCTGGCCGTCGTGCTCATCTTCCGTCATGGGACGAACTGGCCTGTTCCGCATGCGACCGACGGCCGGCCGCAGGACGCCGAGATCATCCTCCAGCAGGCAGGAAGTCCCGACAATCGCCAGACGATCGACGTCATCCGCACCATCGACGGCGACACCTTCCTCGCGCGGCTGCATCAACGCAATGGCCGCGACCTCGTCGTGCGCGTTCGCCTGCGCGGCATCGATGCACCGGAGATGAAAGCCTCCTGCCAGGAAGAACTCGACAGGGCCGAAGCCGCCGCCGCCGCGCTCCGCGACCTGCTCGGCCAGGGCGGCGTCACGATCTCCAATCTCGGCCCCGACAAATACGGACGCGTTCTCGCCGACGTCGCGACCAAACGCACGGCCAACGTCTCGGCCGTGTTGCTCGCAGGCGGCTATGCGCGCAGCTACAATGGCGGTCATCGCGACGGCTGGTGCGCGCGGGGCTGGCGCTTCTGGCAATAAAAAGCCGCGTCGTCCGACGCGGCTTTCGCTGTCCTGATCTGATGTCCGGCGATCAGCGCGCCACGACCACCGTCGTGCCGACGGAGACGCGGCCGTAGAGATCGCTGATGTCATCGTTGAGCATGCGGATGCAGCCGTAGGACACAAAGCCGCCAATCGAGCCCGGCACGTTGGTGCCGTGGATAGCATATTCCCCGCCGGCCAGCGTCATGGCGGCGACGCCCATCGGATTGCGCGGCGACCCGCCCGGAATGACGTCGGGGATGCTCGGCTTGTCGCGCTTCACCTCGGCGGGCGGCGACCAGGCCGGGTTGCGGTACTTGCCGTCGATGCGGGTGGTGCCGGCCCACTGCTTGCCGGATTTGCCGACGCCAACCGGATAACGCACGGCGTGACCGTTATCGAGGATGAGATAGAGCCGTCGCTCGCTGGTTTTGACCACGATCGTACCCGGCGAATAGTCAGCTAGGTGTGTGCCCACCATTTCCGGCCGCGCCTGCGCCGCCGTAGAGATCGAGACCCCTGCTCCGATGGTGGCGGCCAGCGCCAGCGCGATCCGCATCGACATCAATATTTCCCCTTGCCCCGAACGGGTCGTCCAAAATTACGCAGCACCCGGCAATTGCCCGCTCGCCCGAACATTCTTAACCGCGCCTGTTAACCGGATGGTTTCCACGCGCGGCCGCCGAGGGCGAGCCAGCAGGCGGAACAGAGGAAATGTTCGAAATAAAGTAAATAACCTGAAAACAACACTCGGCGGGAAAGATGCGCGGGCTCTGGCTCGCGTCCTGACAAGCGTGTGAGGGGTGTGAACGGCTGTTAGTTCAGGGGGCGGCGCGAAACGCGGTCTCGTGTCCCGGACAAGCGCAGCGAAGCGGAGCGCCGATCCGGGACCCAGTTCTTTGCGTGTGGCTAGATGGGCCCCGGCTCTGCAGCGCACCGCTGAAGTGCGTTGCGCTGTGTCCGGGGCACGAGAGCGTGCCTTAGGCCGACGCCTGCTTCTTGTTCTGCCGGTTCTTGACGAGGTCGTCGACCACGCCGGGATCGGCCAGCGTCGAGGTGTCCCCCAGGCTGCCCGGCTCGTCCTCGGCGATCTTGCGCAGGATGCGGCGCATGATTTTGCCGGAGCGGGTTTTCGGCAGGCTAGGGGCGAACTGGATCTGGTCGGGCGAGGCGATCGGGCCGATCTCCTTGCGCACCCAGGTGACGAGCTCCTTGCGTAGCTCCTCGGTCGGCTCGACGCCTGCCATCAGGGTCACATAGGCGTAGATGCCCTGGCCCTTGATGTCGTGCGGGAAGCCGACCACGGCGGCTTCCGACACCTTCTCATGCGCCACCAAGGCGCTCTCGACCTCAGCGGTGCCCATGCGGTGGCCGGAGACGTTGATGACGTCGTCGACGCGCCCGGTGATCCAGTAATAGCCGTCGGCGTCGCGCCGGCAGCCGTCGCCGGTGAAATACTTGCCCTTATAGGTCGAGAAATAGGTCTGCTCGAAGCGGTCGTGGTCGCCATAGACGGTGCGCATCTGGCCCGGCCATGACCGCGTCAGGCAGAGATTGCCGGTGGTCTCGCCGTCCAGCACCTTGCCGTCGGCATCGACGATTTCAGGCGCAACGCCGAAGAACGGCTGCGTCGCCGAACCCGGCTTGAGCCTGGTCGCGCCCGGCAGCGGCGTGATCAGGATGCCGCCGGTCTCGGTCTGCCACCAGGTGTCGACGATTGGGCAGCGGTCGTCGCCGACAACGCGGTGATACCACTCCCAGGCTTCCGGATTGATCGGCTCGCCGACCGAGCCGAGCAGGCGCAAGCTGGCACGCGAGGTCTTCTTCACGGGCTCGTCGCCGGACTGCATCAGTGCGCGGATCGCGGTCGGCGCGGTGTAGAAGATGTTGACCTTGTGTTTGTCGATGACGCTCCAGAACCTGGAATTGTCCGGGTAGTTCGGCACGCCCTCGAACATCAGCGTGGTCGCGCCGTTGGCCAGGGGCCCGTAGAGAATGTAACTGTGGCCGGTGACCCAGCCGACATCGGCGGTGCACCAGTAGATATCGCCGTCGTGATAATCGAAGACGTATTGGTGCGTCATCGCGGCGAACACGAGATAGCCGGCCGATGTGTGCAGCACGCCCTTGGGCTGGCCGGTCGAGCCCGACGTATAGAGGATGAACAGCGGGTCCTCGGCGTGCATGTGCTCGGCCGGGCATTCGGTCGTCACCATCGCCGCGGCCTCGTGATACCAGAGGTCCCGCGTCGGGTTCATGTCGATCTTGCCGCCGGTGCGCTTGACCACGACGACCCAGTCGACGCCGTCGGCCTTGGCGAGCGCCGCGTCGACATTGGCCTTCAGCGGCACCTTCTTGCCGCCGCGCAGGCCTTCGTCGGCGGTGATGATCAGCTTGGACTGGCAGTCGTTGATGCGCTGGGCGAGACTGTCGGGCGAGAAGCCGGCAAACACCACGGAGTGGATCGCGCCGATCCGCGCGCAGGCCAGCATCGCGTAGGCGGCTTCCGGAATCATCGGCAGATAGATGGTGACGCGGTCACCCTTCTTGACATTGCGGGTGCGCAGGATGTTGGCCATCCGGCAGACCTCGTCGTGCAGCTCCTTGTAGGTGATGTGCCGGGATTGCGAGGGATCGTCACCTTCCCAGATGATTGCGGTCTGATTGGCGCGGCTGTGAAGATGCCGGTCGATGCAGTTATGGGCGACGTTGAGGACGCCGTCCTCGAACCATTTGATCGAGATGTTGCCGGGTGCAAACGAGACGTCCTCGATTCTAGTCGGCACCTTCATCCAGTCGATGCGCTTGGCCTGTTCGGCCCAGAATCCGTTCGGGTCCGAGATCGAGCGGGCGTACATCTCTTTGTACTTGGCCTGGTCGATCCAGGCGCGCTTCGCCCACTCCGCAGAGACGTCGTAGATCTTCTCGGACATGTTTCTTTTCCCTCCACATACGGCAAGCCGAGCGCAAGCGACTGGCAAGCCGATTTGATCTTGAACTGATTATGCGTCGGGCTAACCGTGCCCGACAAGGAGCACAAGCTGGACCTTCGGCGGTCCGTCGGCCATGCGAAGGATCAAGGTGGCCAAGTGTGACTGTCGCAGATCTGAAACAGGCTGGAGCCCGCCTTTCGGGTCTTTACCCAAATCCCTGGAATGGCCCTCCGCAGGGCCCCATGCACCTGCGGACGGTATTTAGAAACCGCCCCTCACCGATTCGGGACTCGCAATACGGTTCGGAACACCCTAAATGGCCAACCTGGGTCCACAGAGACCCTTGGAACAAGAATCAGAACAGCGGCATTGACCGACAACGGGCAGGGCTAAGGCATAACATTATGATGGATCAGCAGAATCTCGGGACGATACGGCCCGCTTCAGCCGATCCTGCCGCTATTGCACTGGCCAAAGCCCTCGGACAATGGCCGAAACCGTCTGGTTTCAGGCGTCCCAGCCCGAAAAAGGCCTTCGATACGGCGCCCGCGGCGACGGTCGAGGCGCTCGCCCGGGAACTGGGGCTGCGGCTCGGCGACCAGAACGAGCTGACGATCCGGCGCATCAAGCGCGGCAAGGGCTATTCCTTCGTCCGTCCCAACGGCGCCCATATCCGCGATGCCCGCACCATCCGCCGGCTGCATTCCATGGCGGTGCCGCCGGCCTATCGCGAGGTGCGTTATTCGGCCGATCCGAGCTCGCATCTCCAGGCGGTCGGGCGCGATGCCGCGGGCCGGCTGCAATATCGCTATCATGCCGATTGGGAAAAGGTCCGCGAGCAGCGCAAGGCGCATCGGCTGGAAAAGCTCGTCGGTGCCTTGCCAAAAATCCGGCGCAAGGTCTCGATGTTCCTGTCGGGCGACGAGCCGACGCGCGAGTTCGCGCTGTCGGCCGTGATCGAGCTGATCGCGCGCACCGCGATCCGCCCGGGCAACGAATCCTATGCCCGTCTCAACGGCACCCGCGGCGCCACCACGCTTCTGAAGTCCAATGTCTCGCTGGAAGACGACTGTTTCGTCCTGGCGTTCAAGGCGAAGGGCGGCAAGGCGGTGCGGAAGGAATGCGACGCCGCCAAGCTGGTGCGCGCCATCGGCATTCTGCAGGGCGTGCCGGGCAAGCGCATGTTCCAGTATCGCGATGCCTTCGGCACCGTGCGCGCCGTGAACACCACGCAGGTGAACGCGTTCCTGCGCGAAATCGCTGGCATCAAGATATCGCTGAAGGATTTCCGCACTCTGATGGCTTCCGCGGCCGTGGTGGAATCCTTGTCGCGGATCACGCCGGCGATCAGCCAGCGCGGCCGCAAGAAGCAGGTGCTGGACGCGATCCGCGCCGCGGCCGACAAGCTCTCCAACACGCCTGCGATCTGCCGCAAGAGCTACGTCCACGACACCATCGTCACCGCGTTCGAGGACGGCATCCTCGAACGCTTCGCCGCGACCATGAAAGGCCAGCGCTCACAGGCGAGGCGCGAGCAGCTTCTGGCGCAGGTGGTTGCGACAGCGGCGGTCTAAGCCCCGCCTCGCTAAGCCTCGTCGGCCAAACCCTTGTCGGGACCCGGATCGCTACCCGCAGCTGCAATCGTGAGGCGTCCCAGATAGTGCGCCCACCCCTTGGCGTGGGCGGCTGCCTGTTCTTCGGTCGGCAAGCCGCTATGGGTCATGCGGAGCAGCGTGCCGCCGTCGCGTTCGATCAGATCGATCTCGACCAGGCTCGAGCCCGGTGGCACCTCCTGGCCGGCCTCCCATCCGAACGTGTAGGCCAGACGATGCACCGGCACGACCTCGCGGAAGGCGCCGCGGGCGACGCCGCCGCGCGGGCCGATGCCCTTGAGCAGATAGAGCCCGCCCGGATGCGGCTCCGTGGTCGCATCGGACCCCATCCAGCTCAGGATTTTCTCGGGATCAGTCAAATAGGCGAAAACGGTGGCCCGCGGAGCCGCAATCTGGGTCTCGCGGCGCACTACGAACGGTTCGGTCATTGGCGATCATCCCTGGGCTGACCCTGGCACATGGCGGCGCCAAAGCGGCTCGTCAAGGATTGCCCGTGACAAAGCGGGCCTGTCTTCGCCATCATCGGGGCCATGCAACTCTCCCCGACCCTCGCCTGGCTTGTCGACGCCGCCTCCGATGCTGCCGGGGCCGACCGTCTGCTCGCGGAACTCGGCGCCCATCTGGTCGCCGACGGCGTGCCGCTTGCGGCCGGCGCCCTGACGCTGGAGGTGCCGCATCCGCTGATCGCGAAGCGGACCTGGTTGTGGCGCGCCGAGGGCGGCCAGGTGATCGAAGCGCTGGGCTTTGCCCCCGGCGGGTTGGCGCCCGACCCGCCCAACGATGCCGGTCGCCGTTGGCTGCGGGGCACCGCGCGCGGCGAGGTGCACGAAGACGTCGTTGGCCGGCACGATGGGCCGGTGCTCGGCTGGATCGGGCCGCGTCCATTCACCCCACGCGAAATCCACCAACTGCGCCAGGCCGCGCGCTTTGCCGCGACGCCGCTCGCTCTGCTCGCCGCGCGCGCCACGTTGCGGGCGACGCTGGATGCCTATCTTGGCAAACGCAGCGCTGCGCGGGTGCTGGCGGCGCCGTTGCGGCGCGACCTCGGCGAGACCATCCAGGCTGCGCTCCTCTATGCCGACCTGCGCGGCTTCACGACATTGTCGGAGACCAATCCGCCCGCCGATGTCATCGCGGCGCTCGACGCCTGGTTCGACCGCATCGCCGGTGCGGTTCACGCCTTCGGCGGAGAGGTGCTGAAATTCATCGGCGACGGCGTGCTGGCGATCTTCCCGGTGGTCGACGCGGAGCGGCGACGCGCCTGTGATTCAGCCTTGCGTGCGGCAGGCGCGGCCAAAGCCGGAATGGCCCATCTCAATGAAGAGCGTCGCAGCCAGGGCCTGCCACCTCTGGCATTCGGCGCCGCGCTGCATCTTGGCGAGATGTTGTGGGGCAATATCGGTGCCGCCGATCGACTGGACTTCACGGCGATCGGCCCCGCCGTCAACCTTGCCAGCCGGCTCGAAGGATTATGCAAGCCGCTTGGCCAAACCGTGCTGGTGTCGGGGACGCTTGCTGCCGAGACGGACATCCCCTTGGTCACGCTCGGGATGCATTCGCTACGCGGCATCGCCGCGCCATGCGAGGTCTTTGCGCTGCCGGAGAGTTGAGTACGGACCGTAGCCTGGATGGAGCGAAGCGAAATCCGGGATCGTGCCACACGAAGACTTTCCCGGATTGCGCTTCGCTCCATCCGGGCTACAGCAGCTTCGATTAAAGCCCGCCCATCTTGCAGACGAGCTTCCACTCCTCCGCCGTCACCGGCTGCACCGACAGGCGCGAATATTTCACCAGCGCCATGTCAGCGAGCTTCTTTTCGGCCTTGACCGCGGCCATCGTCACCGGCGTCTTCAGCGGCTTATCCGCCTTGATGTCGACGCAGACGAATTTTCCGGTCTTGTCGGTCGGGTCCGGATAGGCCTCTTTGACGACTTCCGCGATGCCGACGATCTCCTTGCCCTCGTTGGAATGATAGAAGAACGCCTTGTCGCCCTTCTTCATGTTCACGAGATTCTGGCGCGCGGTGAAATTGCGCACGCCGGTCCAGGCCTCGCCCTTGGCGCCCTTCGCCACCTGCTGGTCCCAGGACCACACCGATGGTTCGGATTTCACCAGCCAGTACGCCATGTTCATTCCTCTGCCTTGAAGGGGCGCGTCAACAGTCCGTCGATCGCAGCATCGATCGTGCTCCTGCCGCTCAAGATCGCCGCGACCGCTTCTGATACCGGCATCTCGATGTTTTGCGAAGCTGCGAGTTCGATCAGCACAGGTGCGGTGAACTCGCCCTCGGCAAGCTTGCCGGCGGGCGGTTGCTCGCCGCGGCCGAGTGCGAGGCCGAGTGCGAAATTGCGCGACTGCGGGCTCGAACAGGTCAGGATCAGGTCGCCGAGACCGGAAAGGCCGGCAAGCGTCTCGCTGCGCGCGCCGAGCGCGCGGCCCAGCCGTGAAAGTTCGGCAAAGCCGCGGGTCGTGAGCGCGGCCTGGGCGGAGGCGCCGAGCTTGCGCCCGACGGCGATGCCGACCGCGATTGCCAGCACATTCTTGGCCGCGCCGCCGATCTCGACGCCGCGGATATCGGTGGAGTGATAGGGCCGGAACGTCGGCGAGCCCAGTGCCTGCACCAGCGCACTGGCCAGGGCTTCATCCTTCGCCGCCAGCGTCACCGCGGTGGGCAAGCCGCGCGCGACGTCGTCGGCAAAGCTCGGCCCTGACAGGATCGCCGGTTGCGCGCGGGCTGCGGCCTCGGTGATCACGTCGGTCATGAATTTGTGCGTGCCGTGCTCGATGCCCTTGGCGCAGGCCACGACCGGCGTCGGCTGTGCGATGTGCGAGGCCAGCATGTTGACCGTGCCGCGCAGATGCTGCGCGGGAGTGGCGACCAGCAGGATGTCCGCGCGTGCGGCGACAGCAAGTTCGCTCGTGACGATGATCTCGGGCGCAAGCCGCACGCCGGGCAGCCGTGGATTGTCGCGGGTCGAAGCGATGCGCGTGGCGTGCTCGGCGTTGCGCGCCCAGAGTGTCACGTTTCGCCCGGCGCGCGCCGCCACTGTCGCCAGCGCCGTACCCCACGCGCCCGCACCGATCACCGCGACGGATTGGAAGGCCTCCATCGCTAGAATCCCGCACGGGTGTTGCCGTAGCCTGCCGGTGCCGTGGCGTTGGCGTCGAGCAGCCAGCGCGCGCGGGGCTGCGCGTCCATCGTGTCGGTCATGCCGAGCGCGAGACGTTCGGCACCTGCCCAGGCGATCATCGCGCCATTGTCGGTGCAGAGTGCGGGCGGCGGCATGATCAGTTGCGTCTGTGCCTGCTTGGCAACGTCATGCAAGGCGCCGCGGATCGCCTGATTGGCGGCGACGCCTCCAGCGGCCACCAACGCATGCGGTGGGCCGAACTGTTCACGGAAAAGCCTCAGGCCGACGCTCAGCCGGTCGGCCGTCGAGTCCAGCACGGCGGCCTGGAAGCTGGCGCAGAGGTCGCTGACATCCTGCGGCGTGATCTCCGTGATCCGGCTCGCTTCGTTGCGCACGGCGGTCTTCAATCCCGACAGCGAGAAATTGGCATCGGGGCGTCCCTGCATCGGCCGCGGCAACGCAAAGCGCGTGGCATCGCCGCTCGCCGCCGCGCGCTCGACCTGCGGGCCGCCCGGATAGGGCAGACCGAGCATCTTCGCGACCTTGTCAAAGGCCTCGCCGATCGCATCGTCAACGGTGGTGCCGAGCCGCACATACTGACCGACGCCGGTGACCGCGACGATCTGGGTGTGGCCCCCGGAAGCGAGAAACAGACAGTAGGGAAATTCGATACCGTCGGTCAGGCGCGGCGTCAGCGCATGGGCCTCCAGATGGTTCACCGCGACCAGGGGGGTATCATGCACCATTGCAATCGCCTTGGCGGTGGTGAGCCCGACAATCACGCCGCCGATCAACCCGGGACCTGCGGCGGCTGCGACGCCGCTCAGCTGGGCGAAGCCGATGCCGGCCTCGCGCATGGCCCGGTCGATGATGCCGTCGAGCAGGTCGACATGGGCTCGCGCGGCGATCTCCGGCACGACGCCGCCGAAACGGGCATGCTCCTCGACCTGCGACCGCACGATATTGGACAGAATCTTGCCGCGGCCGTCGGGCGCGCGCTCGATCACCGCCGCGGCGGTCTCGTCGCAGGTGGTTTCGATGCCGAGTACCAGCATTGGCGAATTGCTGTCCAATTTGCGCCCTTGCGCTGATCCGTAAAGCAGAGTTCTGGTACGTCCGGTAGCATTCCGGGGGCGCCCTGCGCAATTGTCGCGCGCAGCCGTCCTTGTGGGAAGCGTCACGACGATGCGCCGGGGAACACGAGCGATGTCCATTCTTGTCACACGGCCGCAATCCGACAATGAGGCGACGGCGGAAGGTTTGCGTGCACGGGGCCATTCGGTGCTGTTTGCGCCGGTGCTCAAGTTCGAGCCGGTCGCTTTCCATGATGAAAGCGAGGCCGATTATGCGGGCATTATCGTCACCTCGGCCAACGCGATTCGCGCCGTCGCGCCGCAACTGCAGAACCGCGAGCTGTTACGGCTGCCGCTGTTCGCGGTGGGCGAACACACCGCTGCTGCCGCGCGCGATGCCGGTTTCGCCCGGGTGATCGTCGCCGGCGGCGATGCCGCGGCTTTGCGCGACAAGGTGGTGCAGAGCGCCCGTGACAAGGTCGTGAAGAAAAAAAGCACGCTACTCTATCTGGCAGGCGCGGACTTGTCGCGTGATCTCGGCGGCGAGCTCGGTGCCGAAGGATTCAATGTGATCACGCAGACCACTTATCGCATGACCCCGGTCAAGCACCTGCCGCGCGAGGTCTGCGAGGGGTTTGCCGCCCACGGAATAAGAGCGGTGCTGCATTACTCCCGCCGCAGTGCGCGGGCCTTCCTGGAGGCGGCGCGGGACGAGGGTGTCGAAATCTCGGCGCTGGCGATACCGCAATGCTGCCTGTCCGAGACGGTCGCGGGCGTGTTGCGCGAGGCCGGTGCGTCGCAGGTTCTGGTGGCGGCGACGCCGGATGAAAATGCCCTGTTTGACGCCTTGGAGCGTGCTTTGCGGACCCGTTTGGCGTAAGAGGACGGCCGAATCCGGCGAAATCGGGTCCGCCCGAAGATCCGTGCAGGGCATGTAAGTTTGAGGAACCGTCACGATGGCCGACGACAAGCCTGAGGATGCAGGATTGGCCCCCGAGCCCGGCCGCGCCAAGCGCGCCCCGCCCACCATCGACCTCGAGGCGACCGAAGTCTCCACCCAGCCGCAGGACGCTGCTGGCGAGCCGGAGGCTCAGCCCGCGGCTGACCACGCCGAGCCTGAACAGGCAAAATCCGAGCAGGCTGAAGCCGCGCCCGAGCGCAGCGAGGCGCAGGCCGCCATCGCGTCCACACCGGTGTCGCCCTGGGTCGTTGCGCCAATCTCCGGCGCGGTGGCGGCAGCGATCGTGATCGCGGTCGGCTGGATGCTGGGCTGGCCTGCGGTGCAGGCGCCGCCCGCCGCTCCGCAAGTGACGAGCGCGACTGTCGATGCCCTGAGCGGGCGCGTCGCAATTGTCGAAGCCAAGGCCGGCAAGCCCGCGGCCGATCCGGTGATGGTCGCGCGGATCGACGCGCTGGAAAAATCCCTTGGCGCCTTGCGCGGCGACATCGCCAATCTGCGGGCGCAGTCCGACAAGACCGCGAGCGCGTTGAACGACGTGAAATCGGCGCCGCGGGACGGGGCCACGTCTCCCGATCTCGCCGCGCTCAACGATCGCATCACCCAGCTCGAACGCGCCGGCAAGTCCGAGCGGGCCGAGCTTGCGCAACAGGGCGAGAAGATCGCCAGCGCGAAGACGATGGATGACAAGCCGCTGCGCCATGTCGTGGCGGCAACCCTGCTCGATGTCGCCGTTCGCCATGGCGACCCCTATGCGTCGCAGCTTGCCGCGGCGCGGTCGCTTGCGGCCGATCCCGGCATGCTGAAGCCGCTCGAGGTATTTGCGTCGTCAGGCATCCCGACGCCGGTCGCTCTAAGCCGCGAACTCCTCAACATCGTGCCAAAACTGTCACCGCCGGCGGGGGCGCCAGCCAGCGGTGCCGCTCTCGTCGAGCGCCTTCAGGCCGGCGCGTCAAAGCTGGTTCGTATCGAGCGCACCGACGGCGTCGGCAACGATCGCGGCGCCATCGTCGCGCGGGTTACGGCGGCGGCGCTCCGCAACGATTTCGTCGAGGCGCGGCGCGAGCTGAAGGCGCTGCCTGAGGCCGATCTCGCCCCGGCGCAAGCCTGGCTGGACAAGGCCAATGCGCGCGATGCCGCGCTCGCCGCGTCCCGCAAATTCGCCGACGATGCCATGGCGGATCTCGCCAAGCCCGCTCAATAAGATTCGCGCAACAATCTGCGCGTATAGGGATCGCCATGCTTCGCATCGTCCTGTTCCTCGTTCTGATCGCGCTGGCAGCGGCCGGCGCGGCCTGGGTTGCCGACCAGCCCGGCGATCTCGTCCTGACCGCGGGCGGTTTCCGCGCCTCAACGACGCTTCCCAGGTTCGTGTTTTTGCTTGGCCTCTTTGCCGCGGCGGTCGTGCTTGTCTGGAGCATGCTGACAATGATCTGGCGTACGCCGGGACGCCTGCGCCGCCGCCGCCACGAAAAGCGTCACGCGCGCGGTCGCCACGCCATCACCCACGGCCTGCTGGCGATCGGCCATGGCGACACCGCGCTCGCCCGCCGGCACGCGCAGGCGGCGCGGCGGCATGCGCCGAACGACCCGCTCGCGCTGCTCCTGCATGCGCAATCGGCCCAGCTCGAGGGCAATCGCGACGAGGCGCAGCGCGCCTTCCGCGCCATGGCCGAGCGCGAGGATACGCGGCTGCTCGGCCTGCGCGGCCTGTTCATCGAGGCGCAGCGCGCCGACGATGCGGTCGGCGCCGTGATGATCGCGGAGGAAGCGATCAAGCTGTCGCCGTCCCCGACCTGGGCCTCTCATGCAGTGCTCGGCTTCCGCTGCGCGCAGGGCGACTGGAGCGGCGCGCTCGGGATTCTCGATTCGAACCTGGCCGCGGGCCTGATCGACAAGCAGGCTTATCGCCGGCAGCGCGGCGTGCTGCTCACGGCGCGTGCGCTGGAATTGGAAACCATGGACCGCGACGTCGCGCGCGAAAGCGTGATGGAGGCCGTCAAGCTCGCGCCGACGCTGGTGCCGGCTGCGGTGCTTGCCGCGAAATTCGAGAGCGAGGCGCACCAGGTGCGCCGCGCCATGAAGCTGGTCGAGGCGGCCTGGCTCGCCAATCCGCATCCCGACCTTGCCGACGCCTATGCGCATGTGAAGCTCGGCGATGCTGCGCGCCAGCGCCTGCAGCGCGTCGAGACGCTCGCGGCCAAAATCCCCGCTGACAAGCCCGGCTACGTCGAAGGCCAGCTCGCGATCGCGCGTGCCGCGATCGATGCCTCGGAATTCGCCCGCGCGCGCGAGGCGCTCGCGCCTTATGTCAACGATCCGACCCAGCGTGTGGCCCTGCTGATGGCCGAGATCGAGCGTACCGAGCATGGCGATGGCGGCCGCGCCCGCGCCTGGACCTTGCGTGCGGTCCGCGCCCGCCACGATCCGGCCTGGACCGCGGACGGCTATGTCAGCGACCGCTGGCGCCCGGTGTCCCCGGTCACCGGCCGACTCGACGCGTTCCAGTGGCAGACGCCGGTTGCCAGCCTGCCCTCCGACAGAAGTACCATGATCGAGTCCTCAGCCTTCGAGGAAGCGATGCTCGCGGCCCCACCGCCGAAGCGAGTGACGGTCGTGAGCGAGAGCAATGTGGAACCGGTCGCAGCTGCGCCAGCGCCCGCCGAGCAGGACAATTCACCCCTGAAGGCCAAAGAGGAGACGGTGGTCACCGCCGAGCCGGCCAAACCGGCCGCCGAGCCCGCCGAATCATCGCCGCCCGCGGCAACACCGGTGTTTCGGACCCGTGCCGATCTCGGCAAACCGGCACCCGTGCCGATCCCCGCCGTCATTCCGATCATCCGCGCTCCGGACGATCCCGGCATCGATGACGAGGGTCCGAGCGATGAATTTACGGAACAAATCGGCACGCCCAGGGCCCATGCAACGGCCCAGGCCGGCGGCTGGCGGGGATTCTGGTCCCGCTGGGGCGCGTGAGCCGCATTTCGGGCCCCGCTTGTCCTTGCCAATTCGGGCCGTGCCCGATATCAGGGGCGCGCGTATCGGGGCCGGCATTGCCCAGGCCCGGCAGGGTTCGCCGCAATAGCTCAGTTGGTAGAGCACGTCATTCGTAATGACGGGGTCGGGGGTTCGAATCCCTCTTGCGGCACCATTTCCCGAACATTGTCGCGAACCGAACGCCGCGACCGTCATCCCTCGACCCAGCTAGGCCAAGTCGATGCCGGAATTGGACCAGGCACAAAACGCTGTGCCTCGGTTATGCGGACGCCCTGGTCGTCTGTCTTGTGGGCAGCGCCTTCGCGAGCTGGTCCGAGGCATAGCCGAACAGGGCTCCGATCACCATCGAGACAATCAGCAAGACCAGCGGGTTGGCGAAGGAGGGCGAGACCAGGTTCTGCAATGGGCCGGTGGCCGGCGCGGCGGATGGCTGGTGCAGCGAGTACGCTACAAGCGCAGCGTAACCGTAGACGTTGGCCGGCACCACGGACAGCAGATCGATCGAGGCGACGATCACCAGGAAGAACACAGTGACGCCGACGACGATCGCTGGCCAGACCGATCCTAAACCAGGGACCGGGACGTTGACGATAATCAACAGAGCGACCCATGCGACCAGCGCACCATAGGCATTGCCGACGATCGTTTTGACGAGTGCATTGGTGTTGGCGCCGCTGTGGAAGAAGCACCCCCAGCCAATGAAGCCCGCCCACACGAGGACGAAACCGCTCAAGGGCCCAAGTGCGAGAAATGCCCAAATGCCTCCGAGAACGGCGATACTTAATGAGAGAGCTAACACCTGCGTCATGGCGTACCTCCCATGTGATGTGCGTTTTAGTGGAGCGGAGCGCAGCTGCCGTGCATCGATGCTGTGCTTTCGCTCCAGTGCAAAATATAGCACGGTCCCGGTGAGCTGTTCGGGAGAATGACAAAGCGGGGCTCCAAATCTTGTCCAGAATGAGCGTCACCCGGCGACGACCAGAGATTGTTAGAGCCCGGCTGTGCTCGAATGCGATTAACGGAGCCGGACGCGCCGCGCGGGCGCCTGACCAGGGACCGCCAAGTGCGGAAGCTGTAGCGTTTCGCGTGACTGGGCAGGCACCATCGCCCAACCTTCGCCGGCATCGACAATGCACGACAGACCGTCAGGCTGCGACAAGAGTATTGTCCAGCTGCCTGCCGGCGAAACGAATACCTCCACGAGATGGCCTCGGTTGGATAATCCGTGGCCAGCTTTAATCTCGCCGAGGTTGTCCTTGAGGATGGCAATGAATTCGGACCGAGAAGCGCAGGGCCCAACGGCGCTGGCCGCGGTCGGTATGAGAGTGACAAGCAGGCTCATGGTCGCCAGGCGAATGTATCGCAACATGGCGTCCTCCTCCTGGGAGGTCATGTACAACCGCTGGAGAACCAGGGATGCTTCCGCACTTCCCTTGGAGGGAAGATGGTGACCAAAGACCACAATATCAAGAGTAGATGACGATCGAAGGCCACAATATCAAGAGGAGTGGCTTGGCTGGGGTGATGATCGATGTGTGAGCAGCCGTTCGGCCCTCTTCTTGTCAACGTGTGGAAGCCGTCATTTGGTGACGTTCCCCTGCTCATCGGGCCTGGCTCACTTTTTCGGTATACGAAGACTGTCCGAGGGTGTCATCGCGAACTCACCCCACAAATTACGTAGCAATCTCAATTGTATAGGAGTTCGTAATTTTATTCTGAATGGCGCACCAGCGTCCAAATTCATCCGATCGTCACCGACAAGCGTCCTGCCCAGGCAACCGGCTGGCATCCGCCGTTGGTTTCGCTTGCCCCGCTTGCTGCGGCGACGACCCCTGCCCCGTCGACGGCAACAACGACGTCCACGTCAACATCAGCGCCGGCTCCCGCCGCGAACACCACGGCAAAGGCGGACAAGCCGAAGCACAAGCGCACCTCGACCGAGGGCCGCATCATCAGCGAGCTGCACCACCACGGCATCTACTGGTAAGCGGCTGCTCTCTCCAAAAGCAAATGGCCGGGCAAGAGCCCGGCCATCCGCATATGGGAAACCGATCCAGTCCGCACTTACTGCGAGACCGTCTGCACCACGCTCGCGATCGGACGCGCGCTCGAGGTCGGCACCTTCAGATCCTTCAGCAGCGCCTCGTCATATTCCGGCAGCGTCTGGAAGGTCGTCTTGGCCTTCATCTGCACGATCTTGTAGCCGCCGGCCTTGAGCCGCGCCAGCAGCGTCGGCAGCGCTTCGCCGGTGTGCTTCTGGAAATCGTGCATCAGGATGATGCCCTTGCCGAGCTTGTCGAGCCTGGTCATCACGGTCTCGACGATCTTCTCCGGCGTGGCGCCCTTCCTGAAATCGAAGGAGTCGATGTCGGTCGAGAACATCGCCACGTTGCGGGTACCGAAATAGGTCACCATCGCCGGATTGTGCTGAAGCTGCGGGAAGCGGAAGAACGGCGCCGGGTTGGTGCCGAGCGCGAACCTCACCGCGCTAAAACCCTTCTCGACCTCGTCCTTGACTTGGCTCTCGGTCATCTTCTTGCTGTTCAGGTTGACATGCGACCAGGTGTGGGTGCCGACCGTGTGGCCCTGGGCCAGCACCTGGCGCAGGATTTCCGGATGGTAGGTCGCGTGCTTGCCGACCGAGAAGAACAGCCCCTTGGTGCATTCATCCGCGAGCGCCTTCAGCACCGCGGGCGTGTTGACCGGCCACGGACCGTCGTCGAAGGTCAGCACGACCTCCTTGTCGGTGAGGAAATCAAACTGCTTGAAGTGCTCGAAGCCGAAGCCCGGGCCGCCGGTGGTGTCGATCTCGACCACCCGAGCCACGCCGAGCGCGTTTGGATTGGTGCAGGTCGACTTCTGTTGCACCGGGGCGGCCGGGGCCGGCGCCGCGGCAAGGACCGTCGGCTTACCCGCCAGCGCTGCGGTGGTCTCGACGTCATCCCTGGTGGCAAGTTTGGCCGGTGCCGGCAGAGGATCGGCGGCACGGGCGGCCGTTGTCTTGGGGGCGCCCTGTTCGGCGCGCGAGGAATAATAAAACCAACCGCCGGCGGCGATCACGACCGCCGCAACTACACTGGCCAGCATCAGGCCCAACGCATTACGCATCGCTATTCTTTCCAATTACGCAACCAAACAAGCGGATTTTCCCGCGCGCCCAGCCATTAATGCGAAGGAACAGTTAACGTGACACCAACACGACAGCGGAAACGGAGGAATTTCAGAGGAGTGCGCCAAAGTGATCGAGGTCACATTTGGGGTGCAGCTTGTGACCGTCATCACAGTGGAAACTGTTTTGCTGGAGCATCGTAGGTCCCATCAACAACGGGCCCGCTTTGGCGGCGCCAATGGGAGCTTCAAATGACCAAGTCCTTCACCGACAAGTCCTTCACCGACAAGTCCTTGACCAGCAAGATCCGTGACACCGGCCTGGCCCTCGGCTTCGCCGCCATCGTCTCGATCATCTCGACCAGCTCGAGCTTCGCCTTCTCGTCCGAAGCGCAGCAGATGTGCACCGGCGACGCCTTCCGGCTCTGCTCGTCGGAAATCCCCAATATCCCGAAGATCACGGCGTGCATGGTGAAGCATCGTTCGGATCTGAGCGCCGGCTGCCGCGCGGTGATGGATAAGGATCTCGCCAAGGGCGCGTCGCGCAAGGTTGCTGACGCGCAGGACAGTCAGTAACAGCGCGCAACGCATTCCTCGTCGCACTATCGAGCTCCCTCGCGATGTGCCCCGGCGTCAAGTCGGGGCCACGCGGCGGCGCAGATGCAAGCTGTCAATAAAGCCGTTGCGGCTCTGGGATCGTCGCACTAGCTTCGCCCGCACATCTTTCCGGGTAAGAGGCATTGCGCGATGGCCAGATTTTTTTTCATTGTTTCGTTGATCCTGTGCGCATCGGGCGCGGCGGCGCAGCAGCCCGGCCACGACGCCTGCGCGCGCGACGTCAGCCGCTTCTGCCGCCCGGTGATGAACAATGGCGATCAGGCCGTGCTTGCCTGTCTGAAGCAGAACCGCACGCGGCTGAGCAAGGGTTGCGAAAAGGTGCTGACCGAGCACGGGCAGTGAGATGGAGCGTCGTAGCCCGGATGGAGCGCAGCGAAATCCGGGGTTCTGTCCCCGCGGCGAGATCGTCCCGGATTATGCTTCGCTCCATCCGGGCTACGGGCTGAGAAAACCTACGTACCGCTCCCCGCCGCGGTTGCGACCACCGGCAAAACCTCCGCACTCGCACTGTCCGGAGTCTCTTCCTTCCAGCGCACCGAACCGAATGGCCGCTCCAGCATGCGGCGGATTCGCACCGGGTCGGGCCCGATGTGGAAATCGATCGCTTGCTGATGCAGCGCGCGTTCGGATTGGGTCGAACGGTTGCGCTGGCGCAGATAGTCCAGCCAGGTCGGGCAGTGATAGCGCTCGGTCCACAATTCGGGGTCGGCGATGTCGCGCGCGATCGACCAGCCATAGGCGCCGTTGCGCTGCCTGGAGAGCTGCACATCCTGCATCACATTGTGGAAGGCGCGCGCGTTCTCCTGCGACACGCGATATTCGATCTCGACCACCAAAGGTCCGCTGCGCGCCGTGAGCGACAGCTTCACTTCCGGGTCGGCCAGCACCTCGGCGTCCTCGTTGCGGGCGCCGACGCGCGGCATCGCCAGCCAGATTCCGAGCAGCGGCGAGATCAGCATCAACCCGGCGGCAACCAGAAGCGCGACCTCGACGCCGGCATAGTCGGTGAGGTGACCCCAGCCCCACGCGCCGATCGCAATGCCCCCAGAGATCGAGGCCTGGAATGCTGCGAGCGATCGTCCCGCGACCCAGCGCGGCGCCGAGAGCTGCACGCCGATATTGAACAGCGCGACGGCGGCCATCCAGACCGCGCCGGCCAGCACCAGCGCGGCCGCTGTCAGTACGGGTTCTGTGCTCAAGGCAAGCGCGGCCATCGCAAACGCCATCGAGATCGTGCAGGCGCGGATCGCCGCCTCGCCGCTCATGCGCTTGCGCAGTTCGTGGATGTTGAGCGCGCCGACCACTGCGCCCATGCCGAACGCGCCCAGCATGATGCCGTAGGTCTGCGCGCCGCCATGCAGCAAATCGCGCGCGACCAGCGGCATCAGCGCCATGATGGCGCCGCCGATCAGGCCCATCACCAGCGTGCGCAACAGCACGATCTTGATGGGCGGCGAATTGGTGATGTAGCGCACGCCGGAAACCATGGCGCGGTTGAGCTTTTCCCGCGGCAGGCGCGAAGCTTCGGTGTTGCGCCGCCACAGCAGCAGCACCACCAATAGCGGCAGATAGAGGATCGCATTGCAGGCAAACGCTGCCACCGCGCCGAGCGCGGCGACGATGACGCCGCCGACCGCGGGACCGAAGCTGCGCGCGATGTTGTAGCTGATGCCGTTCAGCGCGACGGCCGACGGCAGTGCTTCGGGCGGCACCTGCTCGCTGACCGAGGATTGCCAGGCCGGGCCGAACAGCGCGTTACCGCTGCCCACAACGAAGCAGAAAGCAAGCAGCGTTTCCGGGGTGATCAGCTTGAGCCAAGCCAGCAGTGTCAGCGCAGTCGCGCCGGTCAGCGCGATCATAAGCGAGATCAGGGTGACGATGCGCCGGTCGTACATGTCGGCGATCGCGCCGGCCGGCATCGAGATCAGCATGATCGGCAGCATCAGGGCGGTCTGCACCAGCGCCACCTTGTCGGCCGAGGCCGCCATCTGCGTCATCGCCCAGGCGGCGCCGACGCCCTGGATCAGCAGGCCGAGATTGGAGAGCAGGCTGGCAAGCCAGATGCGCCGGAACACGGTGTAGCGCAGCGGCGCGGTAATGCCGTCGGCGGCAATTTTCTGACGGTTCGTCTGCTCGGTCATATCCCCTTCCGGGAAGTCTGGCAGGAATGGCTTCAGGGATTCTGGTATGGTCAGTGATGCCTGCGAAAGTCCTTCGCTGTCCAGTGGTTAGGCCGCTATAAGCGGTGCAAAGAAATGGTTGCCGGAGAGGAACATATGAAGCTGTCGCGACGGACGATCCTGCAGGGTGCCGGCACGCTGCCCTTCGCGGTTGCGAGCTTGCGGATGGAAGCGCTGGCGCAAGCCGCCCCCGCGGCGCAGGGTTCGGAGGTGCCGCCGATCCTGTTCGTTCATGGCAATGGCGACTACGACGCGCTCTGGATGACCACCTTGTGGCGGATGGAATCGAACGGCATCGCGCGCGCTCGCATGCTGGCGATCAATTTCACCGATCCCAATGCGCGAAGCGACGACAGCGTCGAGCAGGCCAACCGGTCCTCGACCGAGGACCAGCGCCGCGAGCTCGCGGCGGCCATCACCGAACTGAAGCGCCGCACGGGTGCGCCTCGCGTGGCGCTGGTCGGTAGCTCGCGCGGCGGCTACGCGACTCGCAACGTCGTCAGGAATGGCGGTGCGGCAGATGTCAGCCATGCCGTGTTGTGCGGCACACCCAATCACGGCGTTTTTGCGACCGACGACACGCTCGGCAGCGAGTTCAACGGCCGGGGCGCATTCTTGCGGGGCTTGAACGAGGGTGAGAGCGAGGTGACTCCGGGCGTGGCCTTTCTCACGTTGCGCAGTGACGGCATGGACAAATACGCGCAACCCGACGGCCGTTTCATCGGGAAGCCCGGCGTGCCGACCGGCGTCACCGCCGAGGGGCCCGAGCTGAAGGGCGCCACGAATCTCGTGCTCGGCGCGCTCGACCATCGCGAGGTCGCGTTTCATCCCCGTGCCTTCCGCGAGATCTACAAATTCATCGCCGGCCGCGAGCCTGTGCGCATCGCGATCATGCCGGAGCAGAATGTCAGGCTGAGCGGCCTTGTGACCGGTACGCCGGGCGGTGTGTCGACCAACCGTCCGGTCGCGGGCGCAACCGTCGATATCTTCCGGGTCGAGCCCGAAACTGGAGAGCGTAAGGGCGGTGCAGTGCACAGCTCAAAGACCGGCGCCGACGGACGTTGGGGGCCGGCGGAGGTCGATGCCGCCTCGTCGCTCGAATTCGTCCTGACTTCGCCGGATGCGCCGACAACGCATTTTTACCGCTCGCCTTTCCCGCGCTCGTCCGACGTCGTGCATCTGCGTGCCGCGCGCCCGCTCGGGCCGGCGGACAAGGATGCGGGTGCGGTCGTGATCATGTCGCGCCCGCGCGGCTATTTCGGCCTGCCACGGGACGTGGTGCTATTCGACGGCAGGGAGCCGGCCGACGTCAAGCTGGGCGTGCCCACGGATGCGACAGCAACCCTGCGCCTTTCGGCCGCCGAGGTCGGGCGTAACGTCGTGGCCCAATTCAACGAAGAACGGATTGTGGCACGCGCGTGGCCTGCCTCCGAGAACAGGATTGCGATTGCCGAGCTGACTTATTAGCTGTTGAGCTGCAAGCCTTGACTGCGAAGATATCTGCGGGAGAGAGCCATGAACATCGCCAGCGTGCGTCGGCCGATCGTCCCTCCGACCCCGCCGCGCGCCCCGGACGATATGTCGTTCCTCGGCCGGCTTGCTGTGATCAAGCAGAACATGATCGCAACCTGGGGCCAGCGCGCCTACGAGGAAGACGTCATCGAGGGCCGCTTCTTCTTCCGCAACAGTTTCATCCTGAATCGCCCGGACGCGATCCGGCACGTGCTCCTGAGCAACTACGAGAACTATTCGCGCACGCCGGCCGGCATCCGCATGCTGCGTCCCGTACTCGGTGACGGCCTTCTGATTGCGGAAGGCCATTCGTGGACGTTTCAGCGCCGCACCCTTGCACCGGCCTTCACGCCGAAGGCGACCGCCAACCTCGTCCCGCACATGACCGCGGTCTTGGACGAGACCATCGCGAAGCTCGAGGTGCGCACGGGCGAGCCCGTTGACCTGCGCGAGCTCATGCAGCGCATGACGCTCGAGATCGCCGGACGCACCATGTTCTCCTTCGGCATGGACCGGCATGGCCCGACCTTGCGCAATTTCGTCATGGAATATGGGGCACGGCTGGGGCGGCCGTATTTTCTCGATATGGTGCTGCCGGTGTCATGGCCGAGCCCGATGGATTTTGCCCGCGCGCGTTTCCGCAAGCGCTGGACCGAATTCGTCGCGATGCTGATTGCCGAGCGGCGTGCCGCGGGCAAGAAGACCGGTGCGCCGCCGCGCGATCTGTTCGATCTCATGGATGAGGCGCGCGACCCCGAGACCGGCAAGGGCTTTTCCGACGAACAGCTCGTTGACGAGGTCGCGACCATGATCCTCGCGGGGCACGAGACCACGGCGACCGCGTTGTTCTGGGCGCTCTATCTGCTCGCGCTGGATCCGGACACGCAAGAGGAAGTGGCTTCCGAGACCCGCGGCGAGCATCTCGACAGCATGGCCGATATCGATCGCCAGAAATTCACCCGCGCCGTGATCGAGGAGACCATGCGGCTCTATCCGCCAGCCTTCCTGATCGCGCGGGCCGCCCGGGAAAAGGACAATGCGGCCGGCGTTGCGATCGGCAAGGGCGACATCATCATGATCGCGCCGTGGCTGCTGCATCGGCACGAGAAGCTGTGGGATCAACCGAACGCGTTCGTTCCAAAACGCTTCATGTCGACCGAGGCGCCGGATCGTTTCGCCTATCTGCCGTTCGGCGCCGGGCCGCGCGTCTGCGTCGGCGCGCCGTTTGCGCAGGCCGAATCCGTGCTGGCGCTGGCGCGGCTGATCGGCGCGTTTCGCGTCGAGCTTGCCGATACCGATCCCGTCATCCCGCACGGCGTCGTGACGACCCACCCCGGCCACTCGCCCATGTTCCGCATCACGCGTCGGTGACAGGCGACTGCCTGGCCAATGGCGTGATCCACCCTAGATAGAGTCCCGCCATGAGCGATATCCAAGCCCAGCTTTCCGTTCTGAAGCAAACCGCCGATCCGAAGGTAGTCGACGCGATTCAGCATCTGATCGACCACGGTGAGGATCACGAGCTCAACCGCGTCAATGTCCTCGACTTTTCCAGGCAGCACAATCTCGACGAAGAGCGGACGATCTCGGGCTTCCTGCATTCGGCCCGGCTTGGGCTGTTCGATCTCGGCTGGAATGTGCTGTGTCCGGGATGCGGCGGCGTGCTCGGCGCGCATTCGACGCTGAAGGCGCTCAAGCCCGATGACTATCACTGCGCGCTCTGCGCCTGCGGCTACAAGGCTTCCGTCGACGACCAGGTCGAGGTCTCCTTCACAGTGAATCCGCGCGTGCGGCGCATCGCGGCGCATGACCCCGACTCGCTTCCGGTCTGGGAATATTTCAAGCAGGTGTTCTGGAGCTCCGGCGTCGACTTCAACAAGGACTCGTTTGCGACGCTGGCCAACGAGGTGACGCTGGATACGCTCGAGCTTCCCGCCGGCGAGAAGGCGACCATGTCGCTGCAACTGCCGAGCGACTTCATCATCATCTTCGAGCCGGTGACGCACGCCGCCCAGTTTATCGACGTCCAGGGTGAGCCGACCAAGGAACGCCAGCAGCTCGCCATTATGTACAACAAGGTGCAGGCCCCGACAGGGACCGCGGTGATGCGGCCGGGTCCATTGCGGCTGTCGCTGGAAAACCAGGCCGGCGTGCGGGTGCTGCCGTCGGTGTTCATCGCGGCCGACGCGCTTCATCACCTGATCGGCAAGCGCAAGCCGTTCCTCACCGCCAAGCGGATGCTGTCGAACCAGACCTTTCGCGATGTGTTCAAGGCCGACAATCTCAGTCTCGACCAGCGGCTCCAGATCACCTCGCTGACCTTCCTGTTCACCGACCTCAAGGGCTCGACCGCGCTTTATGAGCGGGTCGGCGACCTTGCCGCCTTCGATCTCGTGCGCGCGCATTTTCACGCGCTGCTCGAGATCATCTCCTCGGAAAAAGGCGCCGTGGTGAAGACGATCGGCGACGCCGTGATGGCGACATTCGTCCGTCCCGAGCACGCGATCGTCGCCGGTCTGCGGATGCGGGCAGCGATGGACGAGCTCAACAAGCAGCGCGGCACCGCCGATCTTATCGTCAAGATCGGCATCCACGAGGGTCCCTGCCTTGCGGTGATGCTCAACGAGCGCCAGGACTATTTCGGCCAGACCGTCAACATCGCCGCGCGCGTGCAGAGCCTGTCCACGTCGCAGGAAATCCACATCACCGGACCGGTGCTGGACGCGCCGGCTGTTGCCGAGGTGTTGCAGCAGCGCGAGATCAAGCCGATCCAGAAGCAGGCCGCGCTGCGCGGCATCGCCGACAAGATGGTGGTGTACGAGATACCGTAGACGTCGTCCCGGCGAAGAGATTGCCGAAACGTAATCCCGCGCGCGGAACTGACGCATGTTGCGGCGGTTGAGTATCCCGCTCATATATTGCTGTAACGGCCGCCTCCCCGCGGCTTCATCGATATCGGTAGGACTTTATGCTCGACGGCCTGCGCCAATTCATCGCTGACATCGTTGCTCCCCAGGCGGTCGACCGCGCCTTCGGCGACAGCGACTATCGACTGGCGGCAACCGCGCTGCTGGTCCATGTGGTTTCGCTGGACGGCCAGCCGACTGCGGACGAGCAACGCAAGCTGCATAGCCTGATCGAACGTCATTTCGGGCTCGATCGCGGTACTGCGGACCGCCTGATCGCGGACGCGACCCAGGTCGAGGGCGAGGCGGTCGACCTCTATCATTTCACCAGCGTTATCATGCGCTCGCTCGATGAGGAGGGGCGCAAGCGCATCGTGCAGATGATGTGGGAGCTGGTCTATGCCGACGGCCAGGTCACCGAGTTCGAAGACAACGTCGTTTGGCGCGCCTCCGACCTGCTCGGGATCGCCCAGCGCGACCGGATCGACCTGAAGCATGCCGTTGCGGACCGCGCCGGTAACTAGATGAAGAATGGCGCCGTCGGCGGCTGACCCGTCTCGACACGGCGAATTGCGAGCCGCGCAGATCACATGACGAAATTTTAATGTAGCCGCCGGCCGCTCCGGTGCCGGACCCCTGTGAAATCAGCGGTTTTTCCTGCACTCCCTGTCGCCAGCTCAAGCCGCCACGCTGCCACTCAGCTTGCGCGGCGCGCACGCTCTATGCTCTCGTTCCGCTATTGCGGGGGCAAAAAACTTGAATCCAAAACTTGAATCCAAGAGAGTTCGATCGTGACTGAGCGGGTGACGCTGATTACCGGTGCCTCTGCGGGCATCGGCATAGAGCTGGCGCGCGTGTTCGCCGCAAACGGGCACCGCCTGGCGCTCACGGCGCGCAGAGCCGATCGGCTCGAGGCGCTCGCCAGCGAGCTCTCCGCCAAGGGCGGCACGAAGCCGATCGTGATTGCCTGCGACCTCGAGGAAGCAGACGCGGGCGAGACGATCGCCGCCGCGCTCGCCGCCGCAGGCGTCGAGCTCGACAATCTCGTCAACAATGCCGGCTTTGGTGTGTTCGGCGATGCCGTCGAAAGCGACCGTGTCGAGCAGGTCGGCATCGTCGATGTCAACGTCCGGGCTCTAACCGATCTGTCGCTGCGCTTTGCCGATCAGCTCATCAGGAACAAGGGCGGTCTTCTCAATGTCGGCTCGGTCGCCGGCTTTTTGCCCGGCCCCGGCATGGCTGTCTACTACGCCTCCAAGGCCTATGTGATCTCTTTCACCGAGGCCCTGCGCGCAGAGCTCGGCCCGCGCGGCGTCCGCGTTACGGTCCTTTGCCCGGGCCCGGTGCCCACCGAATTCCAGGCGCGGGCCCGCATTGGATCCGGACATGATACGGCGGTTCTCAACGTTTCGGCCGCGGATGTCGCACGCGAGGCCTATCGCGGCCTGATGGCCAACAAACGGGCAGTGCTGCCCGGCCTCGCCATCAAGATCGTGCCGTTCCTGCTGCGCTTCTTTCCGCGCGACTTCATCCTGTTCGCCGCAAGCCGGTTTCAGAGGCAAAGGCGCTAGCGGAAGCCGTCAGCTCCCGTATTGGCCCGGAGCTTGCTTTCATTTCGGTGCGTGCGCGAACTCACACGAAATTAACGATCGCTTAGTTATGCTGGCGGTCTGAACCGATAGCACTTGGAAAGGCAATGTCGTTCCGGACGAACAGGTTTGGTGGCGCAGAATTGGTGCCCTTCCCCAAGCGAAGGGACCTCGGCGCATCCGCTGCTCGTCCTGAAACCCGACTGCCGGTTCTCGTCATTCTGCATCAGGAATCCTCGACGCCCGGCCGCGTCGGCAATGCGCTCCGCGCGCTCGGCCATCGCCTCGACATCCGCCGTCCCCGCTTCGGCGATCCCCTGCCCGAGACGCTCGAGCAGCATGCCGGCGCCGTGGTCTTCGGCGGTCCGATGAGCGCCAACGATTCCGACGGCTACATCCGACGCGAGATCGACTGGATCGAAATTCCGCTGCGCGAGCAGCGGCCGTTCCTCGGCATCTGCCTCGGCGCGCAGATGCTCGCGATGCAGTTAGGGGCCCGCGTCGCACCACATGCAGATGCGCTGACCCAGATTGGCTATTACCCGATCCGTCCGACCGCGGCCGGACACGCGGTCTGCCCTGACTGGCCGGCACGAGTCTATCATTGGCATCGCGAAGGATTTGAGCTGCCGCCCGGCGCCGAACTGCTTGCCGAAGGCGATGATTTTCCGGTGCAGGCATTCCGCACCGGCAATTCCTTCGGCTTGCAGTTTCACCCTGACGTGACCTACGCGATGATGCATTGCTGGACTACGCGCGGCTATGACGGCCTGAGCGCGCCCGGTGCGCGCGAGCGGCATCATCATTTTACAGACCGTGCCGTCTACGACGTCGCGGAACGCGCATGGCTTGATCATTTCATCGACGGCTGGCTGGCGCGCCGGTCGGTGCTGGCGCAGGCCGCCGAGTGATCGCGCCGTCGCGCGACGGCCGCCGTGGCTTACGGGGAGGTGGGGATCTCTTTAACAGCCCGGCTTCGCCTTTGGCTTCGCCGGGCACCATGCTCCGCCCTTCAGGCTCTGCGCGGCTGCGCCACGCGTAGCCCGAAGGGCGAAGCGTGGTGGAGCCAGGCGGGATCGAACCGCCGACCTCGTCATTGCGAACGACGCGCTCTCCCAGCTGAGCTATGGCCCCGTTTGTTAGCCGCTCTGGTTAATGCGGCCGACAACCGGGCGCCATTTAAGTCCCTGCTAAGGTCAAGTCAAGGACGGGCGTAATCCGGTTTTAGCCATCCCGACGCCCGAACTTCCCTTGTTTGGGTCGGAGGGAACCGATATCTAGCAAAAGGCGTCAATCCCCACCTCAGCCAGAGTTTTCAAAAGCCATGCGTGCCGTTCTCGACATCGTCATCATCGTGCTCGACCTCTACGTCTGGCTGCTGATCGCGTCCGCGATCCTGTCCTGGCTGATCGCTTTCAACGTCGTCAACACCCGCAACCAGTTCGTGTCGGCGGTTGCGGAGTTCCTGTACCGCATCACCGAGCCAATGCTGGCGCCGATTCGCAACTTCCTCCCGAGTCTCGGCGGCCTCGATATTTCGCCGATCATTCTGATCCTGCTCATCATGTTCATCGAGCGCGTGATCCTGTACTACGTCTACCCGAACGTGATTTAGACAGGCTGGAGCACGTTGGTCGCCAAAGAAGCGTGTAAGGAACCGTGGCGCTACTCGGCCGCAGGCATCAGCATTGCGCTGCGGGTGACGCCGCGCGGCGGCCGCGACGATATCGACGGGATCGAACAGTTGGCCGATGGCCGCAGCGTGCTCAAGGTGAGGGTGCGCGCCATCGCCGATGGCGGCGAGGCCAATAAGGCGGTCCTGGTGCTGCTGGCGAAATCGCTCCGCGTACCCAAGGCCAGCGTGAAGCTGCTGTCGGGGGCGACCTCGCGGCTGAAGCAGATCGCGGTCGACGGCGATCCGGCGCGGCTCGGCGAGGCCCTGCGCCAGCTCGCCTCGGCCAGACCTAAGACCTAAGGAACGGACATGACAGCCAAGATCATCGACGGGAAAGTCATTGCCGCGGAACTGCGTGCCTGTGTCGCCGACGAAGTCGCCCGCATCAAGCGCGAGCACAATCTGATACCGGGCCTGGCTGTGGTCCTGGTCGGCAACGACCCCGCCAGCGAGGTGTATGTCCGCTCAAAACAAACCCAGACCCGGGCGGCCGGCATGGCCTCGTTCGAGCACAAGCTGCCGGCCGATGTCTCGCAGGCCGAACTGCTGGCGCTGGTCGCAAAGCTCAACCGCGATCCCGCCGTGCACGGCATTCTGGTGCAACTGCCGCTGCCGAAGAGCCTCAACACCGAGGCCGTCATCAATGCCATCGACCCGGCCAAGGACGTCGACGGCCTGCATCCGAACAACGCCGGCCGCCTCGCCGGTGGTTTCGAGGCGTTGTCACCCTGCACCCCGCTCGGCTGCATCATCCTGACCAAGAGCGTGCATGCTTCGCTTGCAGGCATGAACGCCATCGTCATCGGCCGCTCCAATCTGGTCGGCCGCCCGCTGGTACAACTGCTGCTGAACGAGAACGCCACGGTGACGATCGCCCATTCGCGCTCGCGCGATCTGCCCGGGCTCGTGAAGCGCGCAGATCTGGTCTATGCCGCCGTCGGCAAGCCCGAGATGGTGCGCGGCGACTGGCTGAAGCCGGGCGCTACCGTGATCGACGTCGGCATCAACCGCATTCCGAAGGATGACGGCAAGACACGGTTGGTCGGCGACGTTGCCTATCAGGAAGCGCTCGGCGTTGCCGGCGCGATCACACCGGTGCCGGGGGGCGTTGGCCAGATGACTGTCGCCTGCCTGCTGGTGAACACGCTCCGCGCCGCCTGCGCGATCGCCGGCCTGCCGAAGCCGGCGGTGTGACGGGTGTCATTCATTCCAGGTTCGCGCTGACGCGCGCCCCGGAATGACGACTACGTTTACGCCTTCTTCTTTTTCGCGCGCTCGATACCGTCGAGGATCAATTTTTGCGCTTCCTCGGGGCCGCCCCAGCGCAAGATCTTCACCCACTTGCCCTTCTCGAGATCCTTATAGTGCTCGAAAAAGTGCTGGATCTGCTGCAGCGTGATGTCCGGCAGGTCGCTATAGGTCTTCACCTTGTCGTAGCGCTGCGTCAGCTTCGACGACGGCACTGCCAAAATCTTCTCGTCGCCGCCGGCTTCGTCTTCCATCATCAGCACGCCGACCGGACGCACGCTCATGACGGCGCCGGGGATAATGGCGCGAGTGTTGATGATCAGCACGTCGCAGGGGTCGCCATCGTCGGACAGCGTGTGCGGAATGAAGCCGTAGTTACCGGGGTAGCGCATCGGCGTGTAGAGGAAGCGGTCGACCACCAGAGTGCCGGCTTCCTTGTCCATCTCGTATTTGATCGGTTCGCCACCCACCGGCACTTCGATGATGACATTGACGTCGTGTGGCGGGCTGGTCCCGATCGAGATCGCATCGATACGCATTCAAGGCTCCGTTGTTGCCGAGGTGAAATCGCGCCCGGCAGCGATTTGGCACCGTCATACGCGGGCTTGGCCCGCCTATCCATCGTGTTTTTGTGAAATAATGAATCCAGCGATCACCGGCTCAAAAGGCAACGGTATCGACGGAAGGGGAGCGCTGCCGCTAACCTTTCAGCAGGTCAATTAGTCCAAGCGAAGGCAACCTTGTCGAGCGACTTCGGCCCGAATCGCTCCGAGGAGCGCGCCACCATGCGGCCGCCAAGCGCCCGGTAAAACTCCGTCGCCGGATCGTTATCGGACAGCGCCCACACCACCATGCTCTTCAGATTGCTCTGCATGAGGTCGCGGCGGGCGGCGGTGAACAGGCGACGGCCGAAGCCGAGCCCCTGGAACTCCGGGCGCAGGTAAAGCTCGTAGATCTCGCCGTCGAAGTGCAGGCTGCGGGCGCGGTTGCGACCGTAATTGGCATAGCCCGCGATCTTGTCGCCGAACACCAGCACGCTGACGCGGCTGCCCTTGCGGATCGCGCTGTCCCACCATTGCGGGCCGCGGCGGTTGATCAGCTTTTCCAGCTCGCCACCGGGAATGATGCCCTGATAGGCCGATCGCCAGGCTTCGTCATGGGTCGACGCCACCGCAGTTGCGTCTGCAGCTTTGGCCGGCCGGACCTCGATCAGGGTTGTGCTCATGGACGCAATCAAATCAAGTCGCCGCGCCGGCGGCAAGACCTATCGTTAATTATCGGTTAACCTGTGGACTTTCTGCATCAGTATTCTAGCCATGTTGTACCGAAAGAGGACAAGACGCTGCCTCGAACGGCAACGGCGTGCCACGCGTCGGTGCAAAACTGCCTCGCGGCACGAATGGACGGCAATGGCACCGCAAAAAGTCCGCCCAGAATGATTCGTTCCTACTGGTCTGCCCCCGCCATCTGTGTTCGCCTTCGGCCATTCATGCGGCTCTCCAACATCCTCGCGCTTCTGCCTTTGCTGGCCCTGCTGACTGCGCCGCCTCTGTGCGCTCAAGTCACGCTGGGCTCGTCAGGAGCGGAGGGCGAGCCGTTTCGCCGCCAGCAATGGCGCGTGCCGTCGCCGGATACCGACATTGCCGCGCATGCCCTGCTGTTTCGTCCGCCCGGCACGGGTCCGTTTCGGCTCGCGGTCATTGCGCACGCCACCACGCAGAACGTACTGCGTCGTGCGCAAATGCCGCCGCCGGAATACCGCGCGCTCGTCGCGTATCTCATCGCGCGCGGCTTCGCCGTGCTGGTGCCGGAACGGCTCGGCCACGGCGCGACCGGCGGTCGCTATCTCGAGGACCAGGGTGGCTGTGACGAGGCAGACTATGCGCGCTCCGGCCGCGCAACCGCGGAGGAAATTTCACTTGCGCTGGACTATTTGCGAAAGCAGGATTTCGTCCGCAACGATACGGCGATCGTGCTCGGCCATTCTGCCGGCGGCTGGGGCGCGCTGGCGCTCGCGAATGGCGATCCGAAGATCGTTTCCGCGATCATCGCATTTGCGCCGGGGCGCGGCGGCCACGCCAACGATGAACCGAACCGGATCTGCGCGCCGGACACGCTCATTGCGGCTGCAGCCGAATTCGGCAAGGCGGCGCGCATTCCCGTGACATGGCGCGTTGCCGCCAATGACAGCTATTTTGCACCGGCGTTCTCGCGGGCGTTGGCAGACGCGTTTCGTGGCGGTGGCGGCAAGGTCGATTTCCGCACGCTGCCCGCTATAGGCAGCGAGGGCCACTGGATGATCGAAACCGAAGCCGGCGTCAAAGCCGCCGGCAACGAACTCGACGGTGCGTTGAAGCCGCGGGCAGGCGGCAAGCCATGACCATCACGATGAGCACAGCCTGGTGGATGTGCTGGTCGCCCTCCTGATGCTGGACAACCGCTGATGCAAAAATGGCCCGACGATGACGTGATTCTGTTCGATGGCGTCTGCATCTTCTGTTCGCGCTGGGTCCGCTTCGTCGCGCAGCGCGATGCTTCAAAGCGGTTTCGTTTCACGCCGATTCAATCGGATTATGGCACCCGGCTCGCACGCACGTTCGGCATCGATCCCGATGATCCCGACACCAATGCGGTGATCCATGGCGGGGAGGTGTTCTTGAAATCAGACGCTGCGCTGACGGTGCTGTCGCAACTGCCGGGATGGGGCTGGGTGCGCACGTTGTTCGCCGTGCCAAAACCGCTGCGGAATGCGGTCTACAATCTCGTTGCGCGCAACCGCTACCGCATCTTTGGGAAATACGATACGTGCTTCGTGCCTGATGCCGACTTGCGGGCGCGGGTGATCGAATGATTCGTCATTGCGAGCCAACGGGTCCGCGCAAAGCGCGGCCCGATGACAGGCTCCGCGAAGCAATTCAGGATCTTTCCGCGGTGACAGCCTGGATTGCTTCGCTGCGCCCGCAATGACGGAGTTTGCGGTTAAATCCTGCTCAGAGCCGCTAGCACTTCCTTCGCTGCCCGCTCGCCGCTGTCCCGCGCACCATGCGCCGTCGTGAAAAAATTCGGCGACGTCGCCTCTCCTGCGAAGAACAGTCGTTCATCGACCGGAGCTGCCAACGCTGCACGATCTCCCGCATGCCCCGGCAGTGCATGCGAATACGAGCCTCGGGCGAAAGGATCCTGCGCCCAGCGCGACTCGTACAGCGGCTTCAGCTTGCGCCTGATGTCGCTGCCGAGAAGATCTGCGATCTCGTCGATGCTTTGCGCGGCGATCGCGCCGTCGCCGGCGTCTTCCAGATCGCGAGCAAAGCTGCCGCCGAAAAAGCCTTCGATGCACGGCTGGCCGAACGGGCGGATGTGATAGGTGCCCATCGCGGTACGCATGGTGGCGCCGCGCAAATTGCCTTCCTTCGGAAAGGCGTCCGCATCGGCGAGCGCCAGCGTCACCTTGTCGTCGACGCCGAGCGGCAGGCCGCCCGCGGCATCGACCTTGGCGGGGAGTTGCGGCGAGAAGCGGATCGCTTCGTCGGCGATCAAATTGGTCGGCACGGTCACGATCACCTTGTCCGCAGCCAGCGTGCCCAGCGATGTCTCGAGGCGGATGCGCTTGCCGGCATGATCGATCAGCGTGACGTTGCAGCTCAGTGCCACCGGACAGTTTTCGCCATAGGCTGCGACCAGCGCGCCATAGCCGCGGCGGATGCGCCAGTTGAGGTTGCTGTCCTCATAGGCGTCCCAATCCAGCGTCGACATGTCCTTCAGTTCGCAGCCATTGATGTAGGTCGAGATCGCGTCGATCATGGGGTTCCAGCGATTGCCGGGCTCGAGGCTTTGGCTCGCGGGCGCGTCTTCGCCCTTTTGCGCAACCTCCCAAAGACGCTGATAGAACGCGTCCATCGCACCCATGAAATCGTCGCGGTCGCTTTGCGGAAATACATTTCCAAAGGCGCGTTCGCGCCAGGGCGGCAGGTCCGTGTTGACCTCGAAATCGAGCTCTCTGGCGATCGAGACGAAGGAGTTCTTGTCCGACGAATGCAGCCAGCCGCAACCGACGTCGAAGATCACCTCGGGTGAAGCCTGCACGGTCCAAGCCCGGCCGCCGATGCGATTGCGCGCTTCCAGCACGATCACCGAGAGGCCCGACCCGCGTAGCGCGTGCGCAGCGCCGAGGCCCGCAGCACCGGCGCCGATGATCGCGACGTCGACGGAAGAGGGAAGGGAGCTCATGGGCGGGCTCTAATATGTTCGCCGGAGCGGCAGAAGATACGGCGGGTGGCGGGACGCGGGGTCAGCTGTAGAGCCTACCCTTTCCTCACATCGCCCGCCTCGGCCTCGCTCGCCTCCAGCGACACCGGTGCGAGGTGGTAGCGCTTGGTCAGCGGCATCTGCGCGATGGCGAAGACCATCGTCAGCGGCGTCACGCCGAACACCTTGAAGTTTACCCAGAAGTCCGTGCTCTGGGTGCGCCAGACGATCTCGTTCAGCACTGCCATGCCCGCGAAGAACAGCGCCCATCGCAGGGTGAGGATGCGCCAGCCCTGGGGCGTCAGATTGAACATCTGGTCGAACATTACGGCGATGAAGGAGCGGCCGAACAGCAGCCCGCCGCCGAGGATCGCCGCAAACAGGGCGTAGATAATGGTCGGCTTGACCTTGATGAAGGTCTCGTCGTGAAGCACCAGGGTCAGCGTGCCGAACACCAGCACGATGACGCCGGTCACGATCGCCATGATCGGCACGTGGCGTGTCACCACATAGGAGGCGATCATCGCAGCGACGATCGCGACCATGAAGGCGCCGGTCGCGGCGAAAAGGTTGAACTTCGCATTCACGAAGAAGAAGACGAGTAGCGGACCGAGCTCGGTCGCAAGCTTGAACAGTGGATGTGGCTGGGTCTTGTCCATTCTCTTCCATCTCTTCATCCCATCCTTCGAGACGACCGCTTCGCGGTCTCCTCAGGATGAGGACCTCACATGTGGCACGGCCTCATCCTGAGGCGCGCCTGCGGCGCGTCTCGAAGGACGAGGCTATTCGATTCCGGCAATGGCGCGGGCGAAATCGCGCGCGGTGAACGGCGCGAGATCGTCGACGCCTTCGCCGACGCCGATGAAGTGCACCGGCAGTTTGAATTTTTCCGCGAGCGCCACCAGGATGCCGCCGCGCGCGGTGCCGTCGAGCTTCGTCATCACCAGGCCAGTGACGCCGGCGGTGCGATGGAAAGCCTCGACCTGCGACAGCGCGTTCTGTCCGACGGTGGCATCCAGCACCAGCAACACCGCATGCGGCGCCGCCGCGTCCACCTTCCGGATGACGCGCACGACCTTTTCGAGCTCGTTCATCAGCTCGGACTTGTTCTGCAGTCGCCCCGCGGTGTCGATCAAGAGCACATCGATGTTCTGCTCCTTTGCCGCCGTCAGCGCATTGAAGGCGAGGCTTGCCGAGTCCGAGCCCTGCGCCCCGGCGATGACCGGTGTCTTGGTGCGCTCGCCCCACACTTTGAGCTGCTCGATGGCGGCTGCACGAAACGTGTCGCCGGCAGCCAGCATCATTTTGCGGCCTTCGGCTGCGAATTTTGCCGAGAGCTTGCCGATGGTGGTGGTCTTGCCGGAGCCGTTGACGCCGACCACGAGGATGACGAAAGGCTTTTTCGCCGCATCGATCTCGAGCGGTTTTGCAACCGGCGACAATACCTTCTCGACCTCGGTCGCGACGACGTCCTTGACCTCGTCCGCCGAGATGGCCTTGTCATAGCGACCGGTGCCGACGGCGTCCGCGATCCGCACCGCGACCTCGGTGCCGAGGTCGGCGCGCAGCAGCACGTCCTCGATGTCGTCGAGCATGGCGCGGTCGAGCTTGCGCTTGGTGACGAGGTCGGCGACCGCGGTTCCGAGCGAGGACGACGTGCGCTTCAGCCCGTCGGACAGGCGGCGCCACCAGCTCAGCTTGGGGGTCTCGGAGGTGGTATCGTTCATGGTGGCGGTGTGTTAGCCGTTCCGGCCCGTAAACGAAAGTCTGAACGAAAGCCCTTGCAATTGCTCGATGTTCCCGAATTGACCGCCGATGAAATTCTGGCGCGCGTGCTCCACCGCGACGGGCTGATGCTCGTCATCGACAAACCGGCGGGCCTGCCGGTACATCGCGGTCCCAAGGGCGGGGCGAATCTGGAAGCATCCTTCGACGCCCTGCGTTTCGGCTTGCCGCGGCCGCCGGTGCTAGCCCACCGGCTGGACAAGGACACGTCCGGCTGCCTCGTACTCGGCCGCCATCGCAAGGCCACCGCCTCGCTCGGCCTGCTGTTCAAGCACGGCAAGGTCGGCAAAACCTACTGGACCCTGGTCGAGGGTGGTCCTGCCGAAGACGAAGGCACCATCGACATGCCGCTCGGCCGGCTCAATGCCGAGCGTGGCTGGTGGCAGAAGCCCGATCCGGAGGGGCAGAAGGCGGTCACCAATTGGAAAGTCATGGGCCGCGGGGCAGGCCTGACCTGGCTCGCCATGGAACCGGTCACGGGGCGGACCCATCAATTGCGGGTGCATTCGGCCGCAACTGGATGGCCGATCTTCGGCGATAACATTTACGGCAACGGCCCGCGCTTCGGCGAGCCGCGCCTGCATCTGCATTCCCGTGAGATCGTGGTGCCGATCTCGAGGAACAAGGAGCCGGTCCGGGTGGTGGCGCCGGCGCCCGCCCACATGCACGAGCGGCTCCGGGCCTGCGGCTGGAACGGGGAATAGCGCCGCACCGGCGCGTGGTTTACGAAACCTTCAGTGCTCGTCTCTAATGATAACGGTTGCTTAGAACAAGCTTCCGTCAATCCGCTCAGGACGAGCCGCGCGTCATGGCCAAGGCCGAGTTATCGATCATCGACGAGGTCGAATCCGCGATCAGGCTTGGCTCGCCGGAAAAGGGCCTCGAAACGGCCCGGCGCGTCACCGACCTGTTCCTGTCATCCGCCGGAAGCTTCGACGACGAGCAGATCCTGCTATTCGACGACGTGCTCGACCGCCTGATCGGCACCATCGAGCTGCGCGCGATCGCCGACATGGGCGCGCGCATTGCGCTGGCCGAAATCAGCGCGCAGCTCGCACCGATCGCCCAGGCGCCGCCATCCGTTATGCGCCGTCTCGCCAACAATGACGAGATCCGCATCGCCGGGCCTGTTCTTCAGGAATCCTCGCGCCTTGACGATAGCGAACTGGTGAAGATCGCAAGATCCAAGGGCGAGCCGCATCTGCTCGCGGTCGCCGGCCGCTGGTGGCTGAAGGAGATCGTCACCGACGCGCTGCTGGCGCGCCGCTATCCGAGCGTCAGCCGGCGGATTGCCGCCAATCCCGGCGCACGTGTTTCGGGAGCAGGATTTTCCGTCATCGTCGGACAGGCCGAGTCCGATCCGGAACTGGCCGTGAGCGTCGGCGTGCGCGTCGACCTGCCGTCGGAGCTGCGCCGCCAGCTGCTGCGCTCGGCCACGGATGCCGTTCGCACGCGGCTGCTGTCGCGCGCGCCGCCGCATCTGTTCGAGGAGATCCAAAGCGCCATCGCCGCCGTCACCGTCGGTGTCGAGCGCGAGATGTCCGGTGTCCGCGATTTCGAAGGCGCCAAGCGCGCCATCGCAAATCTCAAGGGTGCGGGCCAGCTCAGCGAAGCGACGCTGCTTGGCTTCGCCACGCAGCGGCGCTATGAAGAGACCGTCGCTGCCTTGGCCGCGCTGTCCGGATCGACCGTCGAGGTCGTTCGCCCGCTGATGCAGAGCCTGCGCGAGGACGGCCTGCTGGTGCCTTGCCGTGCGGCACTGCTCAGCTGGGAGACGACGACCGCCGTGCTCGAGAGCCGGTTCGCCACCGGAGCGATGAAGCCGGCCGACCTGGCCAAGGCCCAGGGCAATTTTGACCGCATGACGCCGGAGAACGCACGGCGCACGCTGAGATTCTGGCAGGTGCGGGCGTCTTAAAGTTGGCCGTTTGGTCGACGCCGCGTTCACATACTCAATGTCGTCCCGGCGAAGGCCGGGACCCATAACCCCAGGGAGAAGTTTGGCGAAGGCTGGTCGTTCGGGATTAGAACCGTCCGCGTTCGATAGACCTCGCGGTATGGGTCCCGGCCTTCGCCGGGACGACATTCAGGTAAGCACGGCGTCTCAGCAGCTACACCGTGAGCCGCACACCATCGCTGCCGCCGATCTTCAGCGACACGACACTCCCCACCTCTGCGCCCGCGATCGCGACCGGCAGATAATGCTCCGTCCGCCCCTGGCTCGCGCTCTCAATCAGCACATCGCGCGTCGCGCCGATTTCGGCTTGCAGCCTCTGCCGCAACGCCTCTTCGCCAGCCGCCCGCAGCCGCCTCGCGCGCTGCTTGATCTCGGGACCTGCGACCTGCGGCATGCGCGCGGCCGGCGTGCCGGGGCGCGGCGAATAGGGGAAGACGTGCAGGAAGGTGAGGCCGCATTCGTCGACGAGGTCGAGCGAGCGTGAAAACATCTCTTCCGTCTCGGTCGGAAATCCGGCGATGATGTCGGCGCCGAACGCGACGTCAGGGCGCAGACGGCGCACCTGGTCGCAGAACGCGATCGCATCGCTGCGCGAATGCCGCCGCTTCATGCGCTTCAGGATCATGTCGTCGCCGGATTGCAGCGACAGATGCAGATGCGGCATCAGCCGCGAATCGCCGGCGATGGCGTCGAGCAGATCGGCATCCGCCTCGATCGAATCGATCGAGGAAATGCGCAGGCGCTTCAATTCCGGCACATGCTGCAGGATCTGCTTGGTCAGCATACCGAGCCTGGGCGCGCCCGGCAGATCAGTGCCGTAGCTCGTGAGATCGACGCCGGTCAGCACGATCTCGGCATGGCCGCGCGCGGCAAGCGCCCGCACCTGATCGACCACGGCCCCCATCGGCACCGAGCGTGAATTGCCGCGGCCATAGGGGATGATGCAGAAGGTGCAGCGATGATCGCAGCCGTTCTGCACCTGTACGAACACGCGCGGCAGGCCGGCGGCAAAGCCGTCGATGAGATGCGGCGCCATCTGCTTCACGGCCATGATGTCGCTGACCGCGATCTTTTCGCCCGCGCCGATGTCGAATGCCTCGCGGGCCTCGCGCCAGGCCGACGCACGCATCTTGTCGTCGTTGCCGACGACGCGATCGACCTCGGCCATATCGGCGAACATGCCGCTCTGCGTCTGTGCGGCGCAGCCGGTGACGACAATGCGCGCACCGGGCCGCTCGCGCCTCAGCTTGCGGATCGATTGGCGCGCCTGCGCTACCGCTTCGTTGGTGACAGCGCAGCTGTTGATGACGATGGTATCGGACAGCCCCGCGCCCTCCGCCTCGCGGCGGATCACCTCGGCCTCGAACGCATTGAGACGGCAGCCGAAGGTGACGACTTCGACGCCCATCACGCGACCGGCGCGAACAGCGCCGGATCGAAGGCGCCCTCATATTCGAAGGTCGCCGTACCCGTCATCAGCACGTGGTCGTCGCGCTCGCGCCATTCGATGCCGAGCTTGCCGCCGGGCAGCGTGATCTCGACATTGCGTTCGGTGCGCTTCAGCCGCGCCGCGGCCACGGCGGTCGCGCAAGCCGCCGAGCCGCAGGCCTTGGTCAGGCCTGCACCGCGCTCCCAGGTGCGGATCGTGATGTGGTCGCGATCGACGATTTGCGCGAGCGTGATGTTGGCGCGCTCCGGGAAGATCGGGTGATTCTCCAGCAGCGGGCCGAAGCGCTCGAGGTCATAGGCATTGACGTCGTCGACCCAGAAGATCGCGTGCGGATTGCCCATGCTTAGCACTGAAGGCGAATGCAGGATCGGATTGTCGATCGGCCCGATCTGCAATTCGATATAGCGGGTATCGCGAAACTCTTCCGCCAGGGGAATGTCCTGCCAGCCGAACCTGGGCGCGCCCATGTCCACGGTGTAGAGATCAGGCGCCGGGCCCTGCCAGCAATTGAGCAACCCCGCCGGCGTCTCGAACGTTACCGTGCTCTGTCCGGTCTTCTCGAAGATGCGCCGCACCACGCAGCGCATGCCGTTGCCGCAGGCGCCGGCCTCCGAGCCGTCATTGTTGTAGATGCGGATGAAGGCTTCGGTGCCGTCGAGCCGCGGCTTCTGAAGCACCATGAGCTGGTCGTAAGCCACGCCGCCCTGAGCCGATGCGACGGCGCGCGCATCATCCGGCGTCACCGGCGTGGCGGAATCGCGCATGTCGACAACGACGATTTCGTTGCCGATGCCGTTCATCTTGGCAAATGCGTGGTTGGCCAGCGCGCTCATGAAAAGTCCTGAATTTCGCCCGCCTTATATGGCGATCCTGGGCGGCTTGGCCAGTGCTTTGCCGCGCCCGCCCATGACGCATCTGGCATGGGACGAATTCGGCGCTCGCGTGTTAGAACGGCGCGGTTCGCGCATGCCGGGACGCGCGGCCGGTTAAGGCCTTGATGAGTTAAGGTCTTGGTGAGTTAAGGCCTTGGTGGGTTAAGGCCTTGGTGCGTAAGGTTTTGGGGAGAATAGTATGAATCGCTTTTGCCGTCTCGCTTTGGCCGCGCTGATCCCGGCAGCAGCCATGTCGTTTGGTCCGTCCGCCACGTTGGCGCAGAGCCCGAGCCCGGCGCCGGCTGCTTCGGCCAGTCCCAGTTCCTCGCCGTCGGCATCGCCATCCCCGGCCGCGAGTGCCCCGGCGGCAAGCGCTTCGCCTGCGCCTGTGGCAACGCCGTCGCCTGCCGCCAGCGCCTCACCCTCGCCCAGCCCAGCCCCGCCGCCCGCTGCGGCCGCCACCCCGGCTCCGGTGCAGACGGCCGATCCCTTTGGCCAGGAGACCGTGCTCGAGCCGAAGAAGGTCGTGATGGTCAAGGGCACCGCCAATTGGGATTCCGCCTTCGACACGCTGATCGACGCTTTCAAGGCGCTGAATGCGCTCCTGGACAAGCAGGGCATCAAGCACGCCGGCAATTCGATGATCGTCTACACCTCGACGGACGATACCGGCTTCACCTTCCTCGCCGAAATTCCGGTCGAGCAGGATCCGAAAAACCTGCCCAAGGACATGAGCGTCGGCAAATCGCCGGAGGGCAAGGCGCTGAAATTCGTCCATCGCGGCTCCTACGACAACATGGACAACACCTATGAGGCGATCACCAATCACCTCGACGACAAGAAGCTCGAAGCCAAGGACACGTTCATCGAGGAGTATCTCACCGATCCCCTGAAGACGGCCGAGGACAAGCTCGTGATCAATGTCTTCGTACCGCTGAAGTGAGACCGATGCAGAAGCCCGTTGCCGTCGCCGCCGTTCTCGCCGCCACGCTTTTGGCATCGCCCGCGCTCGCCGACGATTTCCCGGCCGCCATCTCCGTGAGCGGCCAAGCCACGGTGTCCGCCGCGCCCGACCTCGCGCAGATCGACGCCGGTGTCGCCAATGACGCCAAGTCGGCGAAGGAAGCCTCCGACGCCAACAATGCGGCGATGGGCAAGGTGCTGCTGGCGCTGAAGGGCGCCGGGATCGCCGAAAAGGACTACCAGACCTCGCGCCTGTCGCTTCAGCCGCAATACGCGCCGAACCGCAGTGGCGGCGCCTCGCCGGTGGTCGGATTCCGCGCCAGCAATCGCGTCACCGTGAAAATTCGCGACGTGACCAAGGTGGCCGGTATCATCGATACGCTGGTCAGCGCCGGCGCCAACGATATCGGCAACATCTCCTTCGAGGTGACTCAGACCTCAAAGTTGCTCGATGAAGCCCGCGAGCAGGCAGTTGCCGATGCCCGCCGCAAGGCCGAGATCTACGCCAAGGCCACCGGTGTCACGCTCGGTGCACCGCTCAGCCTTTCCGAGGGCGGCGGACCGGTGCCGCTGTTCAAGGGGCGAATGGCCACCGCGCCGATGGCCGCACCGGCCGCGGTCGCGCCGGGCGAGGAGACGCTGTCGGTGACGGTGAATGTGAGCTGGGCGATCAAGCCTACAGAAAAGTGAGTCTCGTGTCCCGGACGCGCTGCAGCGTGAAACGCTGCTGCGCAGAGCCGGGACCCAGAAAGCCAAGGGCACGTGCTGCAGCATGGGCCCCGGCTCTGCAGCGCACCGTCGAAGAGACGCTGCGCCGCGTCCGGAGCACAGTTGTGTGCGTCGATGGGGCTAAATCTCCACCACCTGCCCCGGCTTCATCGCCACGAACCGCTCTTGCGGAATCTTCGCCGCATCGAGCGCTTCGACCAGCGCCTTGGCCGGCGCATCGATCGCTTCGTCCGTCAGCTGAAACGTCCCATGGTGATGCCCGAGCGCGGCCTGCGCGCCGCAATCGGCGAGCGCCTTCACCGCATCCTCCGGATTCATGTGCTGGTCGCGCATGAACCAGCGCGGCTCGTAGGCGCCGATGGGGAGGATCGCCAGGCGGAGCGGCCCATGCGCCTCGGCGACGCGGCGGAAATGCGTGCCCTCGCCATAGCCGGAATCGCAGACGACGTAGATTTTTCCGGCCGGCGTCTCCAGCACAAAACTCGCCCACAGCGCCCTGTTGCGATCGAACATGCCGCGCGCCGTCCAGTGCCGGGTCGGCACCAGTGTCACGGCAATACCGCCACCGAACTCGACGCGATCGTGCCAGTCGAACGCTTCCACCTTGATCGTGGGATCGGCACTGCGCATCGTGACGTCGTTGCCGAGCGGCGTGACCACGCGCGGCGCAAAATTCTTGGCGAGCCGCGACAGCGTCGCGACATCGAGATGATCATAGTGTCCGTGCGAGACCAGCACGACGTCGATCTTCGGCAATTTCTCGAATGCGATGCCGGGATCGTTGTGCCGCTTCGGTCCGGCGAAGCTGATGGGCGAAGCCCGCATCGACCAGACCGGATCGACCAGGATGTTGAGGCCGCCGGTCTGGATTAGCCAGCTTGCATGGCCGACGAAGGAGAGCCGTACCTTGTCACCGTCGACGGCGGCCGGCGGCGTGTCGGCATGGGGGCTCGGCGCCCACACAGGCCAGGTCGCGCGTTGCCGCCCGCGGCCGAATTGCCAGCGCAGGACCTCGCCAAGCGATCTTGGCGGCGCGCCGTCCGGATCAAAGAAGTGCAGGCCGTTAAAGTGGTCGGAGGCGGATCCGTCGTAGGTTTTCATGCGGGACATCCAGAGCCACGGAACACCGACCAGCGCGGCGCCGCCGGCAAGCAGTCCGAAGATGCGGCGGCGGGTGATCGGCACGGCTGGTCAAGGACGATACGCGAGGTAAGGCATCTCGCCTAATATGGGCGACCCCGTAGAGAATGGAACCCACGACCAAAAGAAGCACATTCTCAAAGCCTTGCCTTCCCAGAGGCGCCTCGGCACCCTAACTTTCCTTGACTTTTGGGCGCCAGCGGCGTTTAACCCGCCCACTTTCTCGGAAAGGCTTTCTTTTCGACCCGCCCACTGGCCCTCGAGGTCAGAGGCCAACGCCCGACAGCGCTATGCGCCCTCGGGCGTAAAGGTGTTTGGAAGATCGCTTCCTTGCAGCTTGCCAAGGAACGAGAGCGTGGTCATCCCCGCGAAAGCGGGGGATCCAGTATTCCAGAGGCGGCTCGGCTTGAACCGAGAAGCCGCGGCGTACTGGATGCCCCGGTCAAGCCGGGGCATGACAGTGGCGAATACGGCAAGCCTGCGCGAGCAGGACAAGGGACAACGGCATTGTTCGACAATCTGTCGGAACGGCTTGGCGGCATTCTCGATCGTCTGACGGGGCGCGGTGCGCTGACCGAAAAGGACGTCGATGCCGCGATGCGCGAGGTGCGCCGCGCGTTGCTGGAGGCCGACGTCGCGCTCGAGGTCGTGCGCAGCTTCACCGAGCGGGTCCGCGAGCAGGCGATCGGCGCCACCGTCGTCAAGTCGGTGACTCCAGGCCAGATGGTGGTCAAGATCGTCCATGACGAACTGATCAACACGCTCGGCGCCGAAAGCCAGACCATCGACGTGAATTCCGTGCCGCCGGTGCCGATCATGATGGTCGGCCTGCAAGGCTCGGGTAAAACCACCACCACCGCAAAGCTCGCCCGCCGCCTGGTCCAGCGCGACAAGCGCAAGGTGCTGATGGCTTCGCTCGATATCTACCGCCCGGCGGCGATGGAGCAGCTGGCCGTGCTCGGCCGCGATCTCGATATTCCGACCCTGCCGATCGTCGCCGGCCAGCAGCCGCCGCAGATCGCCAAGCGCGCGCTCGAGGCCGGCAAGCTTGGCGGCTACGACATCGTACTGCTCGACACCGCCGGCCGCACCACGCTCGACGAAGAGATGATGGCGGAAGCAGCAAGCATCAAGGCTGCCGCCAATCCGCATGAAGTGCTGCTGGTCGCGGACAGCCTCACCGGCCAGGACGCCGTCAACCTCGCCCGCGCCTTCGACGAGCGCGTCGGCCTCACCGGCATCGTGCTGACCCGCGTGGACGGCGATGGCCGCGGCGGCGCCGCGCTGTCGATGCGCGCCGTCACCGGCAAGCCGATCAAGCTGATCGGCACCGGCGAAAAGACCGACGCGCTGGAGGATTTCCATCCCGACCGTATTGCGGGGCGCATCCTCGGCATGGGCGACGTGGTGTCGCTGGTCGAGCGTGCCGCCGCCAACATCGACGCCGAAAAGGCCGCGCGCACCGCCGAGCGGATGCGCAAGGGCCAGTTCGACCTCAACGACATGCGCGAGCAGCTGTTGCAGATGGCCAATATGGGCGGCATCAGCGGTTTGATGGGCATGATGCCCGGCATCGCCAAGATGAAGAATCAGATCGCGGCGGCCGGCATTGACGACAAGATTTTGAAGCGCCAGGTCGCCGTGATCGATTCCATGACGCGCGACGAGCGGCGTCATCCCGATTTGCTCAAGGCCAGCCGCAAGAAGCGCATCGCCGCCGGAAGCGGCCAGAGCGTCGAGCAGGTCAACAAGCTGCTCAAGATGCACCGGAACATGGCCGACGTGATGAAGGCCATGGGCTCGGGCAAGCGCGGCCCGCTCGCCGGCATCGCGCAAGCCATGGGCTTTGGCGGCGGCATGAAGCCGCCTTCGCCGGAAGAGATGAAGGCGTTGCAGGAAAAGATGCAGAGCGGCGGCGGCCAAGGCTTGCCCAGCCTGCCGAAGGATCTGCCGCCGGGTCTGCGCCAGGGTCTTCCGAATGTGCCGGGGCTCACGGGCCTCAGCAACAAGCCGACCCTGCCCGGGCTCGGCGGCTTCCCCGGACTGGGGAAGAAGAAGTGAGGGCACTCTCGCCTCGTCATTCCGGGGCGCGTCTCTTGGCGCGAGCTATGATGCGCAATTGCGCATCTGAGAATCCATTTCCTCCGCGGTATGCGGCGCGATGGATTCCGGCCTCGCGCTTCGCGCGCCCCGGAATGACGAGCTAACTTTTCAATTAACCGACACTCAGGAGACCAACATGTCAGTCGTAATTCGCCTCGCGCGCGCGGGCACCAAGAAGCGTCCCGTCTATCACGTCGTCGTCGCCGACTCGCGCTTCCCGCGCGATGGCCGCTTCATCGAGCGTCTCGGCTATTTCAATCCGCTGCTGCCGAAGGACAACGAGACCCGGCTGAAGCTCGACATGGACAAGGTGAAGGCCTGGCTCGCCAAGGGCGCGCAGCCCTCGGACCGCGTGTCGCGCTTCCTCGATGCTGCCGGCGTCAAGAAGCGCGAAGCGCGCAGCAACCCGGAGAAGGCCGTGCCGCGCAAGGAGCGCAAGGCGCAGGCCGAAGCCGCTGCGAAGGGCTAAGGCCAGCCCATGTCGGCGCTGATCTGCGTCGCGCGGATCGGCGCCGCGCATGGTGTGCGCGGCGCCGTCAAATTGTGGACCTTCACCGAAGATCCTTTGGCCGTGCGGCGCTATGGGCCGCTTCTGTCCAAGGACGGCAAGCGCCAGTTCGAGGTAGCAACGGCGCGTGAGGCCAAGGATCACCTGGTCGCGACGTTCAAGGGCGTCGCGACCCGCGATGAGGCCGAACGCCTCAACGGCATCGAGCTCTATGTCGCGCGCGAAAAGCTGCCGGCGACCGATGAGGACGAATATTACCACGCCGACCTGATCGGACTCGCCGCCGTCACCACGGCCGGCGAACCGCTCGGTCGCGTGCTCGCTATCCATAATTTCGGTGCCGGCGACATCATCGAGATCGCGCCGTCAAAGGGCGCGACGATGCTGCTGCCGTTCACCAACGCGGTGGTGCCGGAGGTCGATATTGCCGGTGGACGCGTCGTGATCGAGCTGCCTCAGGAGGTCGAGGGCGGGGATCAGGACGAAGATCCCTCCTCGAGTCGTCCCGGCCTAGTGCGCAATTTGCGCACGGGGGGTCGGGACCCATAACCACAGCTCGTGGTTTTGGGTAAGCTGTTCGCTCCAGCCGTCGCAAAATGGGCTGCGGTGGTTATGGGGTCCCGGATCGCGCTTCGCTTGTCCGGGACGACGAGAATGAAAGCTATGACCAACCCCTCACCCTGGCGCGCGACGGTACTGACGTTGTTTCCGGAGATGTTTCCGGGACCGCTCGGCGTGAGCCTCGCCGGCCGGGCGCTGGCGTCCGGGCTTTGGGAGCTGGAGGCGCGGGACATCCGGGCCTCTGCCACCGATCGCCACCGCAGCGTCGATGATACCCCTGCCGGCGGCGGTCCGGGCATGGTGTTGCGGGCGGATATTCTGGCCGCCGCAATCGATGCCGCCGAGATCGGCCAGGATCTGTCAAAACGGCGCCCCCGCCTGCTCATGAGCCCGCGCGGTCGGCCATTGACCCAGGCCCGCGTCGTGGAGCTCGCCCAGGGCCTCGGCCCCCTGATCGTCTGCGGGCGGTTCGAGGGGGTGGACCAGCGGGTGATCGACGGCCGCGGCCTGGAGGAGGTCTCGATCGGCGACTACGTGCTGTCCGGGGGCGAGATCGCGGCCATGGCGCTGATTGACGCCTGCGTCCGGCTGTTGCCGGGGGTCATGGGCAAGGAGGCCTCGGGAACCGAGGAAAGCTTCTCCGACGGCCTCCTCGAATACCCTCAATATACCCGGCCGCAGCTGTTCGAGGGGGTTCCGATCCCCCAAACCCTCACTTCGGGCGACCATGCCAAGGTCGCGGCCTGGCGGCGGGCGGAATCCGAGGCTCTGACGGCGGCTCGGCGGCCGGATTTGCGGACAAAGGCCCCGAATCAAACCTCCGGCCAAAAAACGCCAAAAAGCACGACAGACGGGTGACAAACGCTCCAGCTTGCCTTATAGCAGCGGCCAAATCCGCAATGGCTGGATAGACGAATTTTGCGCAGCCCCCGTTTCCAAGGCTGGGCGCGCGGATGGAGATTACCCATGAACCTGATCAAGCAGCTCGAACAAGAGCAATTCGACAAGCTTTCCGCCGGCAAGGACATTCCGGAATTCGGCCCCGGCGATACCCTGATCGTCAACGTGAAGGTCGTCGAAGGCGACCGCACTCGCGTGCAAGCCTATGAAGGCGTCTGCATCGGCCGTTCCGGCGGTGGCCTCAACGAGAGCTTCACCGTCCGCAAGATTTCATACGGCGAGGGCGTCGAGCGCGTGTTCCCGGTGATGTCGCCGATGATCGACTCGATCAAGGTGGTGCGCCGCGGCAAGGTTCGTCGCGCCAAGCTCTATTACCTCCGCAATCTCCGCGGCAAGTCGGCCCGTATCGTCGAGAAGAAGCAGGACCGTCCCGCCGCCGTCAACGAGTAGTCTCGAAGGCAGGCAAGTTTTCGAAAAGCGCGGGGCCTGGCCCCGCGCTTTTTTGTTGCGTCAGGCGTGCGCGGACGCACGGGTCGATCCTCATCCTGAGGAGCGCGGAACGCGCGTCTCGAAGGATGAAGGCCCGGTCCGTGGCCTCGCCCTTCGAGACGCGCGCCAGCATCGCGCTCCTCTCAGGGTGAGGGGTATACGGTGTGCGCGCGGCACGTCGGCGAGGCGCGCGGATGGAAAGCCCTCGCGATTCCGGATCGGCCTGCTATATATTCTTGGAATGTTTCCAGATCTGACCAGCTTCGCATCCATCACGCGAATCGTCATCGACGATCGCTCGCGGCTGCCTGGCCGGTTCTTCGGACGCTTCGCGACCTCGGCAACGTCAGAGCTTAGTCCCGCAGCTTAAACGCTGCGCTGAAGACGACTTCGTTGCCCCGCGCCTGATCGCGCATATCCGCTACACAACATTCCGGAGCTGACGCTCATGTCCAAGCCGACCACATTGTACGACAAGATCTGGAACGACCATCTGGTGCACGAAGCCGCTGACGGCACCTGCCTGCTCTATATCGACCGCCATCTGGTGCATGAGGTGACCTCGCCGCAGGCGTTCGAAGGCCTGCGCGCCACGGGGCGCAAGGTCCACGCGCCGGAGAAGACGCTCGCCGTCGTCGATCACAACGTGCCGACCACCGACCGCACCAAGCCGAACCCCGACCCTGAAAGCATCGAGCAGATCAAGGCGCTGGCCGACAACGCCAAGGAATTCGGCATCGAATATTACAACGAGTTCGACAAGCGTCAGGGCATCGTCCACGTCATCGGCCCCGAGCAGGGTTTTACGCTGCCCGGCACCACCATCGTCTGCGGTGACAGCCATACCTCGACGCATGGCGCGTTCGGCGCGCTGGCGCACGGCATCGGCACATCGGAAGTCGAGCACGTGCTGGCGACGCAGACGCTGATCCAGAAGAAGGCCAAGAACATGCGCGTCACCGTCGACGGCAAATTGCCGGACGGCGTGACGGGCAAGGATATCATCCTCGCCATCATCGGCGAGATCGGAACCGCGGGCGGCACCGGCTACGTGCTGGAATACGCCGGCGACGCGATCCGCGCGCTGTCGGTGGAAGGCCGCATGACGGTGTGCAACATGTCGATCGAGGGCGGCGCGCGCGCCGGCCTGGTTGCGCCGGACCAGAAGGCCTACGACTTCCTGCGCGATCGTCCCAAGGCACCGAAGGGCGCGGCCTGGGATGCGGCGATGCGCTATTGGGAAGGCTTGCGTTCAGACGATGGCGCGCATTTCGACCACGAGCTGCGGCTGGATGCGGCAAAGCTGCCGCCGATCGTGACCTGGGGCACCAGCCCTGAGGACGTGATCTCGGTGACCGGCATCGTGCCCGATCCAGACCAGATCGCGGACGAGGCCAAGCGTCTGTCGAAGCACCGCGCGCTGAAATATATGGGCCTGACCGCGGGCACGAAGATCACCGACATCAAGCTCGACCGCATCTTCATCGGCTCTTGCACCAATGGCCGCATCGAGGATCTGCGCGCCGCCGCGAAGATCGCGGAAGGCAAGCAGGTCTCGGCAAACGTCAACGCCATGGTCGTGCCGGGCTCCGGCATCGTGAAGGAGCAGGCCGAAGCTGAAGGTCTGGACAAGATCTTCATCAAGGCCGGCTTCGAATGGCGCGAGCCGGGCTGCTCGATGTGCCTCGCCATGAACCCGGACAAGCTGAAGCCGGAAGAGCGCTGCGCTTCGACCTCGAATCGTAACTTCGAGGGACGCCAGGGCTTCAAGGGCCGCACCCATCTGGTGTCGCCGGCGATGGCGGCAGCGGCCGCGATTGCGGGCCACTTCGTCGATGTGCGGGAGTGGCGGTAAGCTGCTCGCTGCAATTTGAGCTAAAGCGGCAAACATCCGTTAATCGGCATTGCCGACACTGCGTCCTCGCGACGGATACGCGAGGACGCCCGCCATGGCCAACAAGCCTGAATATGTCGATCTGATCGGCGAAGCGACCCGCCAGCACCGGCGTCGGTCTGCGCCGCTGCGTGCCGTCACCAGGCCCGAGGTCGAGGAGACCTCACGGCTCAGCCGCTGGCCGCCGGCAATGTTCAAGCAGTGGAAGCTCGAGACCCTGACGCGGTGGAAGCCAACGTCGTGGAAGAAGGATCGGCTCTGAACCACGCGATAAACAAAGGGCGCCTCAGGCGCCCTTTTCATTTCAATCGCTTGGCTGCTTTACCAATATCGGTACGGATGGTGCCAGCGATGCCAGCGGCAGATGCGGCGCGGGCCGTAATAGGTCCAGACGATCCGGCAGCGGCGCGGATGGCTGTAATAGGGATAGTAGCCGCCGTAATAGTAGCGCCGATGGAAGTGGCGATAGCCGTAATGGGGGCGATAGACTCCGTAGCGATGATAGCCGCCATAGCGGTGAAATCCGCCGTAGCGATAGCCACCGCCGTGAAAGACCGGCGCGGCGCGGAAGCCGCCGCCGTGAAAGCCGCCGCCATGGAAGCCTCCACCGTGTCCGCCACCGCCGCCATGGCGAACCGGCGTGATCATGTCGTCGGCGACAGCCTTTGCCGCCGGCAACGCCGTCGGATTGATTGGGGTCATCGCTTCAGCGCGCTGCGCAGTCCCGGCCGACAGCATCAGCGTGGCAGTGGCCGCAAGAGCGAGCAAGCGCATCGGGCTTGTCCCGAGACCGAAGATGCTCAGCATGGACTCCTCCCTGAATCTGGACAGCGGGAGTTGCGACGCTCGTTCGCGGCGCGGACCATCCTTCTCGCTCCCGAGATCAAACTAAGGGCAACGACGTGAATGCCCTATGAATGAAGGAAAATGAAGGACGTTCCGCGCACCGCGCTGCGGCCAGCGCAAGATGGGTCGCGCATTAAAAAAGTGGTGTCAGCCCCGGCGCCAGTAGCAGCTCATATGCGGCACGATCACGGTGCCGCTGGGCCGGAATTCCTGAACGTAGGTCGCATTGCATTCGCGGACCGCGTCGGGGCCCGGGTTATAGCGCGGATAGACGCCGTCCGGGCTGTAATAGGGCGTGACGCGCAGCCGGGCCGGCGGCCGCTTGCGCGGCGGCGGGGCGTCAGGCAAGGCCTGGGCCAATCGGACTTCGGGGCCGGCCGTCTGAGCCTCGGCACTGCCGCAAAATTGCGAAAACAACCCCATGCAAAGTAGAACCAGTACCGCTGTTCCCGCCCGCATCGCACCACCCACCTGAAACGTCCCCATCAAGGCGCCGTACGCTCCCCGTTTTGGCGGCGCCCGTCAACCTTGCCGCGCTTATAAAGCCGGATGCATCGCCGGGAAACCCGCGCTAAGAGAGGGCATGTGGACGGAATTGAAGGCGCCCTCGCTGGCCGAAATGGAAGCGATGGCACATGACGTGTTCGAGCGCCTGCCAGCGGAGTTTCGTGGCCTCTGCGAGGGCGTGATCATCCGCGTCGACGACTTCCCGACCGAGGAGGTGCTCGACGAGATGGAATGCGAGAGTGAGTTCGACCTGCTCGGCCTGTTCCAGGGCGTCGGCCTGCCGCACCAGAGTCTTGGCGACGTGGCACGGCTGCCCAACATGGTCTGGCTCTACCGGCGGCCGATCCTGGACTATTGGGCCGAGCATGAGGAAAGCCTCGGCCACATCGTCCGCCACGTCCTGATCCACGAGATCGGCCACCATTTCGGGCTGTCGGACGACGATATGGCGGCAATCGAGGCTCGAGCAGACTAACAGTGAGTCTGGTTCACCTCTCCCCAGCGGGGAGAGGTCGATTTGCGCCAGCAAATCGGGTGAGGGGGCGCTGCCCCAACGCAAGACCGTAAACCCTCACCCGCCGCTACGCGTCGACCTCTCCCAAGGAAGAGGTGAATTCCCGATGTCGCGCCAGTACGGCCTCAGATCCGGCAAGCAGATGAGATCTGCCGAATTCGGCCTAGGATTTCCGCCCCGATCGCGATACATAGCCAGTTCCCCAGAACCACCCCCGGGAAGCGCAACCATGGACAAGTTCACCACGCTGGAAGGCGTCGCGGCGCCGCTGAAGATCATCAACGTCGACACCGACATGATCATTCCGAAGCAGTACCTCAAGACCATCAAGCGCACCGGCCTTGGCAAGGGGCTCTTCTCCGAGCAGCGCTACAAGGACGACGGCAGCGAGAACCCGGATTTCGTGCTGAACCAGCCGGCCTATCGCAATGCGAAGGTGCTGGTCGCCGGGGACAATTTCGGCTGCGGCTCGAGCCGCGAGCACGCGCCGTGGGCGCTGCTCGATTTCGGCATCCGCTGCGTGATCTCGACCTCGTTCGGCGACATCTTCTACAACAACTGCTTCAAGAACGGCATTCTGCCGATCCGCGTTGCCCAAGAAGACCTCGACAAGCTGTTTGACGACGCCGAGCGCGGCGCCAATGCGACGCTGACGATCGACCTGCCGAACCAGGAGATCCGCGGCCCCGATGGCGGCACGGTCAAGTTCGAGATCGATCCGTTCCGCAAGCACTGTCTGATGAACGGTCTCGACGACATCGGGCTGACGATGGAGAAGAAGGCCTCGATCGACACCTACGAGGAGAAGCTCAAGCGCGAACGCGCCTGGGCCTGATCGCAAGTCTCGTTTGGAGCCCCGGTGCCACGCGCGCCGGGGCTTTTTCTTTGCCCTCATTATCCCTTGGTGTTTGAGCATGATCTTTTCGGAAAACCGCTGCACACTTTTCCGGATCATGCTCTAAGCTTGCGCGCATGCTGCCCGACATCGTCACCTTCTGGCATGGTCCGATGGACGCCCTGCGCCAGACCTGTCTGCGCTCGCAGTTGGCTGCCGGCCACAAGGTCACGGTCTACAGCTTCGATAGCATTCCGGGCCTGCCCGCCGGCGTCGGCAATGCGGATGCCGAAGCGATCCTGCCGCATGCCTTCTCGGAACGGTTGCGGCCACCGCAGCCGGACGGAAGCTGGCGCGACTGGACCGCGCTTCAGTTCAGCGACTTCTTCCGCATGAAGCTGATGGCGAAGGGCCTTGGTCTCTGGCTCGATGCCGATGTGCTGTTGCTCAAGCCCGCGATGATCGATCCGGCAAAACCTTACTTCGCTTGGGAGCGGCCGCGCCAGCTCGGCAACTCCGTGATCTATCTGCCGCCCGAGCACGGCATCGTTGCCGCCTTCGAGGAGTTGATGGAGCAGGAGGAGCTGATGCCGAACTGGCTGTCGCTGCGCCATCGCCTCACCTTTGCGATCCGGCGCCTGCGCGGCGGCTCCAACCGTCTCGCGGATATTCGCGTTGCGATCTTCGGGCCCGCGGCACTCACCGCCCTCGCCCGCCGTACCGGCGAATTGCAGAACGCTCTGCCGAAGCAGTCGTTCTACGCCGTGCATGCCGAGCCGAAGCTTTTCTTCGAGCCATCGAGCTATCTCGGTCTCCTCACCAATCCCGACATCATCGGCCTTCACATCTCGCCCAAAGGCCGCGGCGGCCAGCCACCGATCCCGGGCAGCCTGTATGCGTGGGCTGCAGAAAAATTCGCGTAGCCCTCTTACGCTGTCCCGGACACGAGAGCGGCATTTGATCCAGCGCAACGTGCATATGCACCATTGTGCTCTATTCGGCTGCAACTGGACGAGCCCAATGGAGCCTCGCATGAGCACCGCGAACAGACCCTATCCCGTGGTTCAGGACCTCATCGAATCCTTCGCCAGCTGGCTGAAACATCGCCGCGAACTGAATGAGATGCGGCAACTCGACCGCGCCGATTTCGACCGGATCGCGAGTGATCTCAGGATTGCGCCGGACGATCTCGAAGAACTGGTCCGTCACGGCCGCCATGCCGCTGACGAGCTGCCGAAGATGCTGGAGCAGCTCGGCATCAGTGCGGAAGGACTAGGCCGCGCGCAGCCGCTGCTGCTGCGCGACATGGAGAGGGTCTGCGCACTGTGCAGACACAAGGCTCAATGCGATCGTGATCTCGTCAGCGGTTCCGCCGCGGAAAATTATCACGGCTATTGCGCCAATGCCTCGACCCTGGAGTCGCTCGATCGCGCCGATCTCGCGCCACGCTGACGCGGTGCGGCTCGAAACGGGGCTAGCTGCTTAACATCGATAAAACCACGCGCGCGAGATCCGCGGGCCGTTCCACCAATTGGTCTGCGCCCGCCGATTCGAGCTCGTCCCGGCTGCCATATCCCCACAGCGCGCCAAGGCCGCGCATGCCGACCGCGTGAGCTCCGGCGATGTCGTGCCGGCGATCTCCGACCATCACGCTGTGTGAAGCAGGGATATCCTGTTCAGACAGGATGTGAGCGAACAACTCGGGTTTATGATCCAGCTTGCCGCCTGGCACCGAGCCGTGAATGCCGTCGAAGTGCGCCGCCAGATTCAGGTTCTCGAGGATTCGCCGCGCAAAGACTTCGCGCTTCGATGTGGCCAGATAGACTCGCAGTCCGGCGCGCCGCATCTCCTCGATCGCCACGCTGATTCCGGGATAGAGCTCGCTTCCTAGCAGACCGCTCTCGCCGTAATGCTGGCGATAAGCCGTCACGGCTTCATCGAGCCGGTCGTCTCCGTATACCCCGAGCAAAGCCCGCAACATGTCTTCGAGCGGTGGCCCGATAAAGCGCTTGATGTCGAGTGCTTCGCCGGGGTCATGCCCGAGCGCATGCAGTGCGACCGAGCAGCTTGCGGCAATGCCCGGCTGCGAATCAACCAGCGTTCCGTCGAGATCCAGCAGCACGGAGCGCGACGGAGGCACCTCTAGCCCTTGCTCATCGCGGCGATCGCGTCCGCGATCTCGATCGTGCGCCGCGCCATGTCGGCGTGCAGCCGCTCGACCATCGCGCCGTCGAGGCGGATCGCGCCGCGCGAGACGTTCTCGGGCAGTTCGAATGCCGCGATGATTTTTCGGGCGCGCGCGACCTCCTCCTCCGGCGGCGTGAAGATCGCGTTGCAGGCCTCGATCTGTGACGGATGGATCAGCGTCTTGCCGTCGAAGCCGAGATCGCGGCCCTGCGCGCATTCGGTGGCGAAGCCGTCGGAGTTGTTGATGTCGCTGTAGGGCCCGTCGAGGATCTCGAGGCGATGGGCGCGCGTCGCCAGGATGCAGTGCGTGATCATCGGGATCATCGCCGTGCGGCCCGGCAGCATCCTGATCCGCGTCTCCCGCGAGATGTCGTTCGGCCCGAACACGAAACCGGACAGGCGCGTCTTCGGATCGCGCGAGGCGGCGGACAGTTCCTCGGCATGCAACACGGCGCGCGCGGTCTCGATCATAGCCCAGACCTTCACGGTCGGCGCAGCGCCAAGCTCGGCGAGCTGGCGGCCGATCGTGTCGAGGTCCTCGACGCTGGAGACTTTTGGAACCAGGATGCCGTCCGGCGAGGCCTTTGCGGCCATCGCAACGTCATCGGCCCACCAGGGCGAATCCAGGCCGTTGGTCCGGATCAAAATCTCGCGCTTGCCGAACCCCTTGGCGGCGATGGCGGCGGCGATGCCGTCGCGCGCCGCGGCCTTGGCGTCGGGAGCAACGGAATCCTCCAGATCCAGGATCAGGCCGTCGGCCGCCAGGTTGCGCGCCTTTTCCAGCGCACGGGGGTTGGAGCCGGGCATGAACAGATGGCTGCGGCGCGGGCGGGTCATGCAAGCGTTCCTTCCGGTTTCCTCGGGCGAATTCTAGTGCATGATCCCGAAAAGTGTGCGGCGGTTTTCCGAAAAGATCATGCTCAAGCAAAATAAGCCAAAGCCGATAGCATCGGGCCTGCCCATTCGAAAGGCTTGTTCGCCTTTGCGGTATATGATTAGGCATAGGCCATGACCGCATTCCCTCAGCGCTTGCTGGAAGGCTACAAGGCCTTCGCCACCCAGCGGCTGCCGACCGAGCAGACCCGCTACCGCGACCTGTCGGTGAAGGGGCAATCGCCGGAAGTGATGGTGATCGGCTGCTGCGACTCGCGCGTCTCGCCCGAGGTGATCTTCGACGTCGGCCCGGGCGAGCTCTTCGTCGTCCGCAACATCGCTAATCTGGTGCCGGTGTATCAGCCCGACGGCAACGCACACGGCGTCTCGGCGGCGCTGGAATACGCGGTCAAGGTGCTGCGCACAAAGCACATCGTGGTGCTCGGGCATGCGCAATGCGGCGGCATCCGCGCCTTCGTCGACAAGATCGAGCCGCTCACCCCCGGCGATTTCATCGGCAAATGGATGCAGATGTTCATCAAGCCGGGTGAGGTGGTGGAGCAGCGCGAACACGAGACCATGGCGCAGTTCGTCGAGCGCATCGAGAAAGCCGCGGTGTTCCGCAGCCTGGAAAACCTGATGACCTTCCCGTTCGTGCGCAAGGCGGTCGACGCCGGCCAGATGCAGCTCCACGGCGCCTATTTCGGCGTCGCCGAGGGATCCCTGTTTGTGCTGGATCAGGTTGCGAAGGAATTCAAAAGCGTGCGCGACGTGGCGTGAGCGAGCCCGTAGGGTGGGTTAGCCTTGCGGCTGCGCGAAGCGAAGTCCGCTGGCGTAACCCACCGCTTCTGTATCCGCGGAAGCAAAAGAGGTGGGTTACGCCGAGCAGATGCGCTTCGCGCATCGGCAGGGCTAACCCACCCTACTGCAGTTCGGCTTACGCCGCCTTTTTCTTCGCGCTGATCAGCTTGCGGTTGATCAGCACTTCCGCGATCTGGATCGCGTTCAGCGCGGCGCCCTTGCGTAGGTTGTCGGACACGCACCACAGCACGAGACCGTTTTCGACCGTGGCATCTTCGCGGATCCGGCTGATATAGGTCGCGTCCTCGCCGGCCGCTTCATACGGCGTGGCGTAGCCGCCGGGCTCCTGCTTGTCGATGACGAGGCAGCCGGGCGCCTTGCGCAGGATGTCGCGGGCCTCGTCGGCGGTGATCGGATTCTCGAACTCGATGTTGACGGCCTCGGAGTGGCCGACGAACACCGGCACGCGCACGCAGGTGGCGGAGAGCTTGATCTTGGGATCAAGAATCTTCTTGGTCTCCATCATCATCTTCCACTCTTCCTTGGTATAGCCGTCCTCCATGAAGACGTCGATGTGGGGGATGACGTTGAAGGCGATGCGCGTGGGGAACTTCTTACTGATCAGCTCCTGGTTGGTGTAGACGGCCTTGGTCTGCGAGAACAGTTCGTCCATCGCATCCTTGCCGGCGCCCGACACCGATTGATAGGTCGAGACCACGACGCGCTTGATGGTGGCCTTGTCGTGCAGCGGCTTGAGCGCGACCACGAGCTGCGCGGTCGAGCAGTTCGGGTTGGCGATGATGTTCTTTTTGCCAAAGTCCTTGGCGGCGTCGGCGTTCACTTCCGGCACGATCAGCGGAACGTCCGGGTCCATGCGCCAGGCCGAGGAATTGTCGATCACGACCGTGCCGGCGGCGCCGATCTTCGGCGACCATTCCTTCGACACCGAGCCGCCCGCTGACATCAGGCAGATATCGACGTCGGAGAAGTCGTAATGCTCGAGCGCTTTGACCTTCAGGGTGCGGTCGCCATAGGAGACCTCGACGCCGACGCTGCGGCGTGAGGCCAATGCCACGACCTCGTCCGCGGGAAATTTGCGCTCATCGAGGATGTTGAGCATTTCCCGCCCGACATTGCCGGTCGCGCCGACGACTGCGACTTTGTAACCCATCGTTCACTCTCCGACGAAAAAGCCCTTTCCTGAAGCTGACGCTTCAACAGGAAGAGCAGCGCTTCTATGCGAGAACCAGCCTCAAGACAACGTTAGACCATGCCTGAAGGCAGTGGATGCAGTCGCCTGAGGCCAGCACGGCCGCAACTCCCACCCAGATCCATCTGGCGCTCGCCAACTTCGCCGACGAGATCGTCGGCACGCTGGCGCACCTGTTCGCCTATGTGGGGGTCCTGGTGCTGTTTGCCATCCTTGGGCTTGCGGCGCTCGGCCAGTTGCCGAACCTGCACGACGACGAGCTGGCACTGAAACCGGGCTGGAGCGTCGCCGACAGCTCGCATCCGGCGTTCGCGATGAACCGGCTCGATCCATCAGACAAAACAATATCTTACACCGTCTTCAGGCATCCAGAGGGTGGCCGCCGGGACGTACTGCGCTGGACCGGTGAAGGGGATCGGCCGCTCGCCGAACTCGAAATCTACCGGCCGGGCGGCGAATTCGACCTGGCGCGTCCGGCCGCCGCCGATCTGGCCATGCAGATGGGCCTTTTCCAGATAGGCCTTGGCGAGGCGCCGCTCGAGCAAGCCGGACTGATCGATACGAAATTTGGACCAGTTGCGCTGCTCCGTCCCAGCGTCGCGGCAAAGGGGACGCAGACTTGCCTGGGCTACCTCCAGCGCAACGAGGACCCGGCGCTCCAGATCTCCGGCTTTTCCTGCCAGGGCGAGACCGAGCCCGCCCGGCGTGCGGCGATCGCCTGCACGCTGAACCGGCTGACGCTGTTGACCTCGGGCAACGAGCCGAAGCTGGCGGAATTGTTCGCCCATGCCGAGCTCAAGCGCAGGGGGTGTGACCCCGCAGCTTCGTCGGACTGGCTGCTGGGCGCTGCGAACGCGCAATTGCGTGGGGCGCTCTGACCGGCATCAAGCCGAAATGACCACCCAAGTGAAGCGCTCAAGTGGCTGGTTTTCATGCAACTTTTGCCTGGGCGCACGATTATTCCGGGCTGGTGTGACCCAATAGACCTAGTTGCAGCCGCCCCGGCCGGGCTAGTATGGGGCGAAATCGATTGGCGGCTTGCCGCCTGAAGGGGACGTGATGAGCTCGAAATTCTCTGCCGCGAACAAATTGGCGATCTGGCTTGCGGCGGGCGCCGTCATTGCCATGTCCTCTGCCATGGGTTTCGCGACGCCGGCCTCGGCCGACACCAAGATCAAGCGCTATGACGATCGCGGCCGACCCTATTACGGACCGGGCGGCCCCAACGCGGTCTATCAGCAGGGACGCACCCGTCTGTATGTGAGCAAGCGCTCCTGGCTCGACGGCGGCACCGAGGTCAATCCGGGCGACCGCAAGTTCACCGACTATGCCTTCCCGCCGGCCGTGGGCTATCCGTCCTTCGCGCGCGAGAACCTCAACCGCCCGATCGACCGCCAGCCGCTCTCGCCGCCCGCCGATGTCGGCGGCTATCCGCAGACTTTCCCGCTGTACTGAAGCGGACACGACTGACCGAATCGAAAATGGCCGGGCTTGCGCCCGGCTATTTTTTTGAAGGGACTGTAGGGTGGGTTAGCTGTGCGGCCGCGCGAAGCGCAGTGCCGCTCAGCGTAACCCACCATGGTCCATCGTCGCGGAAACGAAAGAGGTGGGTTACGCTGCGCTAACCCACCCTACAGTCGCTGTGCAAGCCTTACGCGTGCAGCTTCTGCAATTCCTTCAGAATCGCTTCGCCCATCTGCGTGGTCGAGGCGGCGGTCGTGCCTTCCGACTTGATGTCGGCGGTGCGCAGGCCGCTGGCGAGTACTGCTGCAATCGCGGCGTCCAGCTTGTCGGCGAGCGCGCCCATGTCGAAGGAATAGCGCAGCGCCATGCCGAACGACGAGATCATAGCGATCGGGTTGGCGAGGCCCTGGCCTGCGATGTCAGGCGCCGAACCGTGCACGGGCTCGTACAGCGCCTTGCGCTTCTTGCTCTTGACGTCGACCTCGCCGAGCGAGGCCGAGGGCAGCATGCCGAGCGAGCCAGTCAGCATCGCAGCGATGTCGGACAGCATGTCGCCGAACAGATTGTCGGTGACGATGACGTCGAACTGCTTCGGCCACTTCACCAGCATCATGCCGCCGGAATCGGCGAGCTGGTGCTCGAGCGTGACGTCGGAATATTCGCGCTTGTGGACCTGCGTCACGACCTCGTTCCAGAGCACGCCCGACTTCATGACGTTGCGCTTCTCCATCGACGTCACTTTGTTGCGGCGCTTTTTGGCGAGGTCGAAGGCGACGCGGGCGATGCGCTCGATTTCATAGGTGTCGTAGACCTGGGTATCGATAGCGCGCTTCTGGCCGTTGCCGAGATCGGTGATGGTCTTGGGCTCACCGAAATAGACGCCGCCGGTAAGCTCGCGCACGATCATGATGTCGAGGCCCTCGACCGCCTCGCGCTTCAGGCTGGAGGCATCCGCGAGCGCCGGATAGCACACGGCGGGACGCAAATTTGCGAACAGGCGGAGATCCTTGCGCAGCCGCAACAGGCCGGCTTCGGGGCGCACCTCATAGGGCACGGCATCCCATTTCGGGCCGCCGACCGCGCCGAAAATGATTGCGTCGGCGTCCTTGGCCTTGACCATGTCCCCCTCGGAGATCGACACCTTGTGCGCGTCATAGGCGGAACCGCCGACCAGTCCAGTGTCGGTCTCGAACTTGGCAATGCCTGATACACTGAGCCAGTCGATCAGCCGCTTCACCTCGCCCATCACCTCGGGGCCGATACCGTCGCCGGGGAGCAGCAGCAGTTTGTGGGTCGCCATGGTCGTTCTACCTCCGCGTTGCGTCATGGCCGGGCATAGCCGTCCAAGGGACGGCGTCACTTCGTTCGCCTATGCCCGGCCATCCACGTCCTTGTTGCGGTGCGAAGAACGTGGATGCCCGGCACAAGGCCGGGCATGACGGCGTCTCATGAATTTCGGCCGGAGTGCTAGAGCGGTGTTGCGCGCTTGGCAAGACACCATTGCCGCTTCGCCGCTGTGCAAAGCGGGCAGGGCCTGCCACAATCCTCTTGCCGGAGTACTCCTTGCACGCCCAAGACTACCTTGCTCAAGACCGCCCGCCACCCGACGCGCATTCCGCGCGGCTGATCCTGATCTTGTCGCTGGCTGCGACGGTCGGGCTCGGCATCGGCCGTTTCGCCTATGCGCTGGTGCTGCCGGACATGCGGGATGACCTTGGCTGGTCCTACTCGGCGGCCGGTTTCATGAACACCATCAACGCGGTCGGCTACCTCGCGGGCGCGCTGATGGCGTCGCGGCTGATCCGGCTGGTGGGTTGGTCGGCCGCGATCCGCGGCGGAACCGTGGCCTGCGTCGCCGCGCTCGCGCTCTGCGCGCTCACCGGGAATTTTTTCGCGCTCAGCCTGGCGCGGCTGGTGCTGGGCGTCGGCGCTGCGGCCGGCTTTGTCGCCGGTGGCGCGCTGGCCGCGATGGTGGCGCAGTCGCGCCCCGAGCGCGCCAATTTCCTGCTCAGCCTGTTCTATGCCGGGCCCGGCATCGGCATTCTCGCCTCGGGGTTGATCGCGCCATATACGCTTGCGCATTTCGGGCCGGGCTCGTGGTGGATCGTGTGGTGGGCCATGGCCCTGCTTTCGGCGGCGATGACGATCCCGCTGTTTCTGGTCCGCATCGAGAGCAAGGCGCGCTTCACCGAGGCGGGTCACGCCTCGTTCGAAATCCTGCCCGTGCTGATCTATCTCGCCGCCTACTTCCTGTTCGGCGCCGGCTACATCGCCTACATGACCTTCATGATCGCCTATGTGCGCGACGGCGGCGGCGGTGCCGCGGCGCAGGCCGCGTTCTGGAGCCTGATCGGCATGAGTGCTTTCGTGACGCCCTGGGTCTGGCGCCGCGTGCTCGCGCTCGACCGCGGCGGACTTGCGACCGCCATCATCCTCGGCACCAACGCGCTCGGCGCGTCGCTTCCCATCCTCGGACATTCGACGGCGTGGCTGGCGATCTCGGCGGTCGTGTTCGGCGTCGCCTTCTTCGCCGTGGTCGGCTCGACCACCGCTTTCGTGCGCTTCAACTATCCGCACGAGGTATGGCCAAGCGCGATCGCGACGATGACGATCTCGTTCGGCATCGGCCAGACGCTCGGACCGATCGTGGTCGGTGCCATCACGGATGCGCTGGGGAGCTTGAGTTATGCGCTGAATGTATCCGCGGCGCTGCTGGCGCTCGGCGCGATCGCCGCGTTGTGCCAGCGGAAGGTGCCGCCGAAGGGCTCGATGCCGTAGGGTGGGTTAGCGTCAGCGTAACCCACCACTTCTGTCACCGCGGAAGCTAAAGAGGTGGGTTACGCTGAGCGGACTGCACTTCGCGCATCCGCTATGCTAACCCACCCTACAGACCTTCAGCTCCCGCTGAACGAATTATACCCCTGGTCTTCCCAATAGCCGCCCTTGTAGTCGTTGGTGACTTCCATCGACACCACGTATTTCGGATTCTTGAACCCGAGCTTGGTCGGCACGCGGATCTTCATGGGGAAGCCGTAGGCGCGCGGCAGGATGTCGCCCGCGTATTTGAACGTCATCTGCGTCTGCGGATGCAGCGCGCTGCGCATGTCCAGCGGCGAGTTGTAGCCGTCCTTATCGGCGCACTGGAACCAGACATATTTCGCGCGCGTGTCGGCGCCAATCAGCTTGAGGAAGTCGCGGAGCGGCGTGCCGGTCCAGCTTCCGATCGCGCTCCAGCCCTCGACGCAGATGTGCCGGGTGATCTGCGTGACCTGCGGCAATTGATAGAGCTCATCGAGCGTCCACGATTTCTTGTTGTCGACGAGGCCGCGCACCTCGAGCTTCCAGTCCGCAGCCGAGACCTCGGGCGCGTCGTCGAGATCGTAATAGGCGTTGAAGGGAAATGGCTTTGTGATCGCGCTCTCCGGGAAGGTCGGCGCCAGCGCGTCCGGATTGAAGATGAACGCCTGCACGGCGTCGTTGAACTTCGAGACCGACTTCAGCATCTCCTCCGCCGAGGAGGAGTCGATCACGTCGCAGCCGGTGAGCAGCGTCAGCGCGCCGAGGCTGGCACCGCCCGTGATGAAACGGCGGCGGGCAAGATCCGGCATCGCCTTGATGGAGTCCTTGATCAGCAGCCGTCTGTCGACGCCGGGGATCAGGAATGAACGCTTGGCCATGATGTCTTCCTCCCTTCTCAGCGGCCGATGATCATCGCGCGCAGGCTTTTCGGCACCAGCAGCGCGAGCGCGACGTGGACGACGAGGAAGGCGCAGATCGCGGCCATGCAGAAGAAATGGACGTAGCGCGCGGTCGGATAGTCGCCGAACAGCATCACCAGATAATAGAGCTGTACCGGTTTCCACATCGCCAGGCCCGACAGCACGATCAGCACCCCGACCACGATGATGCCGGCATAGAGCGTTCGCTGCACGTAGTTGTAGACAGTGAGGTCGTCATGGCCGAGCTTGAAGGTCAGCGCCGCCCTGACGTCGTGGATCACGCCCGACGGCGTGATCGGCAGCAGTTTTTTCCGGAAGCGGCCGGTGGCCAGGCCGGTGACGAGATAGGCGAGGCCGTTGATCATCAGCAGCCACATCGCGGCAAAGTGCCAGAGCAGGCCGCCGCCGAGCCAGCCGCCGAGCGTGTAGTCGCGCGGGAAGCTGAAGCCGAACAGCGGCGAGGCATTGTAGATCTGCCAGCCCGACAGGATCATCAGGATCATGGCCAGCGCGTTGATCCAGTGCGTGACCCGAACCCAGGCCGGCTGGATCACTTTGGCCGGGGTGGCCCTGACCTGCTCGTCGGTGACTGTGAGACTCGCCATGGTGGTTCCGTCCTGAACGTCGTTTGACAGCAATTATACGCCGGTGTTTCGGCTTTCGTTACGCCCTGTCCGGCTTCGAATCGATGCCGGCGGGCAATCGTAGTCACAAAAAAGCGAGCCGGGTGCCCCCCCGGCTCGCGGTTTCATCGCATCCTGCCCCAGGGGGTGGAACAGGACTGCGCGGTGTTACGAGGCCGGCATCAACACGGTGTCGACCACATGGATGACGCCGTTCGACTGGTTGACGTTGCTGATCGTCACCATCGAGGTGCCGCCCTTGGCGTCGACGATCCAGACCTTGCCGTCCATCTTCTTGACCGTCAGTTCCTCACCCTCGGCGGTCTTCAGCTTCTTGCCTTCGGTGAGGTCGGAGGCCTCGAGCTTGCCGGGCACGACATGGTAGGTCAGGATCTTGGTCAGCGTCGCCTTGTTCTCCGGCTTGACCAGGGTGTCGACGGTGCCGGCCGGCAGCTTGCCGAAGGCGGCGTTGGTCGGCGCGAACACCGTGAACGGGCCCTTGCCCTCCAGCGTCGGCACGAGGCCGGCCGCCTTCACCGCCGCCACCAGCGTGGTGTGATCCTTCGAGTTGACGGCGTTCTGGACGATGTTCTTCGAGGGGAACATCGCGGCGCCGCCGACCATGACGGTCTTTTCCTCGGCGCGAACGGGCGCGACGACGGTCGCGGTGATAGCCAGCGCGCTGAAGGCTGCAGCAGTGAGATAGGTAATGCGCTTCGACATGGAGAGTCTCCCGATTGGATTGTGACCGGCGATTGCCGGCGTTCGAGTTGGGGCAACAACGGCATCTGCGACGCTTGAGGTGAGGCGGCAGCGCCGTCGTTGGACCGAACTACGGGAGGGTTCGCGAAGTGGTTTCGGACAAAACTTCTTTGTGATGCGTGAAACTTTGCGGGGGTGTGTTCGTGTGGTGGCTCCGCCGTCATTGCGAGGAGCACTTGCGACGAAGCAATCCAGACTGCCTCCGCCGACACATTTCTGGATTGCTTCGCTGCGCTCGCAATGACGAACTCGTGGCTCTGACCGCGGTTCAATCCCTGCTCAACGGCGTTTGAATGAATCCGCGATTGTGCGTCGGGCTGATCAGCAGTTCGTTGATGCAGACGCGCGGGGGCATCGATGCGATGAAGGCGATGGTGCGGCCGAGGTCTTCGGATTGCAGCATCCTGGACTGCTCCTCCTCGCTCGGCACCACCGGGCGGAGCTTGAGGATTGGTGTCGCCACCTCGCCCGGCATCAGGCAGCAGGCGCGCAAGCCGTTGACGCATTCGTCCATGTTGAAGGAATGGGTCAGCGCCAGCACTGCGTGTTTGGTCGTGGTGTAGGCCGGGCCCGGCATTTTCGAGACGTGGCGGCCGGCCCAGGACGAGACGTTGATGATCGCGCCATCCTGCTGCTTGCGCATCGTCGGCAGCACCGCGCGCATGCAGTAGAGCACGCCGTTGAGATTGACCTGGACCAGTCTGTCCCAGTCCTCCAGTTCCATGTCCTTCCAGCTCCGCTTCGGGACATTGATGCCGGCGTTGTTGACCAGGAGATCGATCTGGCCGTGCCTGGCGACGATCTGATCGGCGGTGTACTGGGCCTCGGCGGCAACGGACACGTCCAGTGCCATGGCCTCGGCCGCGCCGCCGTCGTTGATGATCTTGGCGACCACGCTATCCAGGGCATCCTTGCGCCGGCCCGACACCACCACCGTCCAGCCGTCGGCAGCGAGCGCTTCGGCGCCGGCTTCCCCGATCCCGCTGCCGCCGCCCGTGACCCAGGCCACGCGTTTCCCGTTTTTGGTCATGCAAACTGTCTCCGTTGCTTCATTGGGGCGGTTTTTGCTAATCCAGCCCTCGATTTTGACCGAACCTTGCGGTCGAGGAAATCTTGCATGAACCAAGCTGCCAACGCCAACCTGTTTTCCCGCCTGTTCGACGGCCTGGACGATCCTGCGCGGCTCGCGATTGAGACGCATGACGGTGCCCGCATCAGCTATGGCGATTTGATCGCGCGCGCTGGGCAAATGGCGAACGTGCTGGTCGCGCGCGGCGTGAATCCCGGCGACCGCGTCGCTGTGCAGGTGGAGAAATCCGTCGCGAATATCGTGCTGTACCTGGCGACCGTGCGCGCCGGCGCGGTCTATTTGCCGCTCAATACCGCCTATACGCTGAACGAGCTCGACTACTTCATCGGCGATGCCGAGCCGTCGCTGGTGGTCTGCGATCCCTCCAAGGCGGAAGGGCTTGCCCCGATCGCCGCCAAGGTGAAGGCAAAAGTCGAGACGCTCGGGCCGGATGGCAACGGCTCGCTCACCGAGGCCGCCGACAGAGCCAGCAGTGAATTCATCACCGTGCCGCGCGCCGGCGACGATCTTGCCGCGATCCTCTACACCTCAGGCACCACCGGCCGCTCGAAGGGCGCGATGCTCACCCACGACAATCTCGCGTCGAACTCGCTTTCGCTGGTCGGCTACTGGCGCTTCACCGACAAGGACGTGCTGATCCACGCGCTACCGATCTACCATACCCACGGCCTGTTCGTGGCGACCAACGTCACGCTGTTTGCCCGCGCCGCGATGATCTTCCTGCCGAAGCTCGATCCGGATCTGATCATCAAGCTGATGGCGCGCGCCACGGTGCTGATGGGCGTGCCGACCTTCTACACGCGCCTGCTGCAAAACGCCGCGCTGTCGCGCGAGACCACCAAGCACATGCGGCTGTTCATCTCGGGCTCGGCGCCGCTGCTGGCCGAGACCCATCGCGAATGGTCGGCGCGCACCGGACATGCCGTGCTCGAGCGCTACGGCATGACCGAGACCAACATGAACACGTCGAACCCCTATGACGGCGAGCGCGTGCCCGGTGCCGTCGGCTTCCCGCTGCCCGGCGTCACCGTGCGCGTCACCGACCCCGAGACGGGCAAGGAGCTGCCGCGCGACGAGATCGGCATGATCGAGGTGAAGGGCCCCAACGTGTTCAAGGGCTACTGGCGCATGCCGGAAAAGACCAAGGCCGAATTTCGTGATGACGGCTTCTTCATCACCGGCGATCTCGGCAAGATCGACGCCAAGGGATACGTCCACATTTTGGGACGAGGCAAGGATCTCGTGATCTCCGGCGGCTTCAACGTCTACCCGAAGGAAATCGAGAGCGAGATCGATGCGATGCCGGGCGTGATCGAGTCCGCCGTGATCGGCGTGCCGCATGCCGATTTCGGCGAGGGCGTCACGGCGGTGCTGGTCTGCAACAAGGGCGCGGAAGTCAGCGAAGCCTCGGTGCTGAAGGCGCTCGACGGCCGGCTGGCCAAATTCAAGATGCCCAAGCGCGTCTTCGTGGTCGACGAGCTGCCGCGCAACACCATGGGCAAGGTGCAGAAGAACGTGCTGCGGGATACGTACAAGGATATTTACGCGAAGAAGTAGGGCGCGCCGCTCTCTCGCCTCGTCATTGCGAGGAGCCCTTGTGACGAAGCAATCCAGACTGCCGCAGCGGAGAGATTCTGGATTGCTTCGCTGCGCTCGCAATGACGGAATATGGGGCGTTATTGCCCGCCCACCAAGCTCAGCACAAACCGACTGCCCACGACGAAGAGGTAACACCCGAACGCCGCCTCCAGCGTCCGCTTCGACATTGCGTGCGCGGCCCGGACGCCCAGCGGCGCGGTGACGAGGCTCATCGGCATCACCAGCGCGGCGCCGATCAGCGAGACGTAGCCGAGCGCGAACGGGACCTGCAGGGCTACAACGCTCGGATAGCTCGCCGCCGCAGGCCAGCCGGCATAGATGTAGCCGAGCGCGCCGGGAATCGAGATCAGCACCGCGAGTGCGGATGAGGTCGCCACCGCCTGATGGATCGGCCGGCTGTAGAACGTCATCAGCAGATTCGAGAACAGCCCGCCGCCGATGCCCATCAGCGTTGACAAAATGCCCACGCAGAAGCCGTAGACGCGCATCAAGGGACCCTTCGGCAAGTCATCTCCAAGCTTCCAGCTCTCGCGCGCAAAGATCAGCCGCACCGCGGCCGACCATGCGACGCAGACGAAGACGATCTTGAACAGCCGCTCCGGCGCGTAGCGCGCGACCACGCTGCCGGCGATGACGCCGATCACGATCGGCAGCCACCAGACGCGAAGGATCGCCATGTCGACAGCGCCACGCTTGTAGTGCGCCTGGAACGAACGGATCGAGGTCGGGATGATCACCGCGAGCGAGGTGCCGACGCACAGCGGCATGCGCACCTCCAGCGGCACGCCGGCGATGCGGAAGCATTCGTAGAACACCGGCACGAGGATGGCGCCGCCGCCGATGCCGAACACGCCGGCCAAAAATCCGGAGAGCGCGCCGACCGCGATCAGCAGCAGCGTGAGCTCCACGACTTCCTGAATATCAAGCCCTGCGATCACCCCTGACCTGCCCCGGCGACTGGCCGCAACTTCTCCGATACTTGGCTCGTAGAGAGCTGTAGGCGATCCGATTTCCGTGGTCGACAGCCGTGCCTTCCGGCTGGGGTGGAATGCAGGGTGCGCATATCCGGGGCCGGCCACAAAATAGGGGGCAATGCCGGCGGGGAGATGAGCCTAACCCATGCTCTGAGCAGTTTGGACGGCACGGTCTATTTAGAGGCGTTCCAATAGGGATTTCAATGCGCACCGCCAATACCGAACAAGTAATGAATTTTCGTTCTCTCTTTTCCGGTCGATCTCAGGCTGGTATACCAAGCCCCTGATTGGTCCTGTTCGATCAACGCCATAGCGCTGAACCCTCGTTCGATCTATGGCGATTTGGTGATTGCGCAGGCGAAATCGACTCCGTAAATAGAGCCAACCTCTCGCGATCCCCACGCGCCCCATGTTGGGCCGCAATAAAGCATCAAAGCCCATGTCCGCACGGATCGAACGACCGCTTTCTCCTCACATGCAAGTCTACCGCTGGACGCTGACGATGGCTCTTTCCATCGTCCATCGCGCCACCGGTATTGCCCTTTATGTCGGAACCCTGCTGCTGGCCTGGTGGCTGATCGCGGCGGCCTCCGGCCCCACTGCCTATGGTCATGTCCAGGCCTTCACCGGCAGCATTATCGGCCGGCTGATCGTGTTCGGCTACACCTGGGCGCTGATGCACCATATGCTGAGCGGCATCCGCCATTTCGTGTGGGACCTTGGCTACGGCTTCAAGGCCAATGAGCGCGAGGCCCTGACCTGGGGCGCGCTGATCGGCGGCATCGGGCTCACGGTCCTGATCTGGATCATTGCCTACGCAATCGGAGGCGGACGATGAGCTTCAGCGAATCCCACGGCTCTCCGAAGCCACCCTCGATGCGAACCCCGCTCGGTCGCGTCCGCAATCTCGGCGCCGCGCATTCCGGCACCGGTGATTTCTGGCGCCAGCGCATCACGGCCGTCGCCATGACGCTCCTGATGATCCCGGTGCTGGTGATCATCATGATGCTGCTCGGCCGCAACCAGGCCGGCGCCGCGCAGATCCTCGGCTCGCTGCCGATCGCCGTGATACTGCTGCTCTTCATCGTCGCCAGCGCCTGGCACATGAAGATCGGCATGCAGGTCGTGATCGAGGACTACATCCATAACGAGAAGCTGAAGCTCGTGTCGATCATGCTCAACAACTTCTTCTCGATTGCGGTAGCGCTCGCCTCGACCTACGCGATCCTGAAACTTTCGTCCGGAGTGTAACCATGGCCGCCACAACGAATGGCAAGGGCGACGGCGCACCCGCCACCAACGGTAAAGCCTATCCGATCGAAGACCACACCTATGACGTCGTCGTGGTCGGCGCCGGCGGCGCGGGTCTGCGCGCAGTGGTCGGCTGCAGCGAGGCGGGCCTGCGCACCGCCTGCATCACCAAGGTGTTTCCGACCCGCTCGCACACGGTGGCTGCGCAAGGCGGCATCTCCGCCGCGCTCGGCAACATGCACAAGGATGACTGGCGCTGGCATATGTACGACACCGTGAAGGGGTCGGACTGGCTGGGTGACCAGGACGCCATCGAATACATGGTGCGCAACGCGCCCGAGGCGGTCTACGAGCTCGAGCATTGGGGCGTGCCGTTCTCGCGGACCGAGGACGGCAAGATCTACCAGCGTCCGTTCGGCGGCATGACCCTGGACTACGGCAAGGGCCAGGCGCAGCGTACCTGCGCCGCCGCCGACCGCACCGGCCATGCCATGCTGCACACGATGTACGGCCAGTCGCTGCGGCACGCGGCCGAGTTCTTCATCGAGTTCTTCGCCATCGACCTGATCATGGACGACCAGGGCGCCTGCCGCGGCGTGATCGCGCTCAAGCTCGACGACGGCACGCTGCACCGCTTCCGCGCCCAGACCACGATTTTGGCGACCGGCGGCTACGGCCGCGCCTATGCCTCCTGCACCTCGGCGCACACCTGCACCGGCGACGGCGGCGGCATGGTGCTGCGCGCCGGCCTGCCGCTCCAGGACATGGAGTTCGTGCAGTTTCACCCGACCGGCATTTACGGCGCGGGCTGCCTGGTCACCGAAGGTGCGCGCGGCGAGGGCGGCTATCTCGTCAACTCCGAAGGCGAGCGCTTCATGGAGCGCTACGCGCCGTCGGCCAAGGACCTTGCCTCGCGCGACGTGGTTTCGCGCTCGATGACCATCGAAATCCGCGAAGGCCGCGGCGTCGGCAAGAAGAAGGACCACATCTTCCTGCATCTCGATCATCTCGATCCGAAGGTGCTGGCGGAGCGGCTGCCGGGCATCTCCGAATCTGCAAAAATTTTCGCCAATGTCGACGTGACGCGCGAGCCGATCCCGATCGTGCCGACCGTGCACTACAACATGGGCGGCATCCCCACGAACTATCATGGCGAGGTGCTGACCAAGAAGGACGGCGACGACAATGCGGTGGTCCCCGGCCTGATGGCGCTGGGCGAAGCGGCCTGCGTCTCCGTGCACGGCGCCAACCGCCTCGGCTCCAACTCGCTGATCGACCTCGTGGTGTTCGGTCGTGCGGCTGCGCTGCGCTGCGCCGAGAAGCTCACAGCCAACGCCGAGCAGCCGGAGCTGCCGGCGAACTCGGCCGAACTCGCGCTCGGCCGCCTCGACCATTACCGCAACGCCTCCGGCGGCACGCCGACCGCAAAGCTGCGCGAGGGCATGCAGCACGTGATGCAGACCAACTGCGCGGTGTTCCGCACCGGCGAAATCCTGAGCGAAGGCCAGAACCTGATCCAGAAGGTCCATAGCGGCATCAGCGACATCGCCGTCTCGGACCGCTCGCTGGTGTGGAATTCGGACCTCGTCGAGACGCTGGAGTTCGACAATCTGATCTCGCAGGCGGTGGTGACGATGAACTCGGCGGCCAACCGCACCGAGAGCCGCGGCGCCCATGCGCGCGAGGATTTTTCCGAACGCGACGACAAGAACTGGATGAAGCACACGTTGGCCTGGCTGGATGATTCCGGCAAGGTCAAGATCGAGTACCGCCCCGTTCACGACTACACCATGACCAACGACGTGCAGTACATCCCGCCCAAAGCTCGCGTTTACTAAACGGCGCGCGTGTATTGATCGAACAGCGAAGGCCTTATCGAAATGGTTGAATTCGCACTTCCGAAGAACTCCAAGATCACCGGCGGCAAGATCTGGCCGAAGCCCGCGGGCGCGGCAGAGGTGCGCGAATTCCGCGTCTATCGCTGGAATCCGGACGACGGCAAGAATCCGAGCGTCGACACCTATTACGTCGACACCAATGACTGCGGTCCGATGGTGCTGGACGGCCTGATCTGGATCAAGAACAACATCGATCCGTCGCTGACCTTCCGTCGCTCCTGCCGCGAAGGCGTCTGCGGTTCCTGCGCGATGAACATCGACGGCCAGAACACGCTGGCCTGCACTCGCTCGATGCACGACGTCAAGGACGGGGCGGTGAAGATCAATCCGCTGCCGCACCAGCCGGTCGTGAAGGATCTCGTGCCCGACCTCACCAATTTCTATGCGCAATACGCCTCGATCGAGCCGTGGCTGAAGACGACCTCGCCGACGCCGCAGAAGGAATGGCGCCAGAGCCATGAGGACCGCGAAAAGCTCGACGGCCTCTACGAGTGCATCCTTTGCGCCTGCTGCTCGACCTCGTGCCCGAGCTATTGGTGGAACAGCGAGCGTTACCTCGGCCCGGCCGCACTGCTCCAGGCCAACCGCTGGGTCTCCGATTCGCGCGACGAGGCGACCGGCGAGCGGCTCGACAATCTCGAGGATCCGTTCCGGCTCTATCGCTGCCACACCATCATGAACTGCGCAAAGGCCTGCCCGAAGGGCCTCAACCCGGCCGAAGCGATCGCCGAGCTGAAGCTCAAGATGGTCGAGCGGCAGATCTAGACCTGGTTCATGCTCCGATCCCCGGCCGGGACGGCCGGGCCCTTCTACGACCGGCGCCAGTTTGAGTAGAATTTTCCGTGGCCCCCGTGGCGGGCGCAAAAATCAGATACTGCAACTACAGGTTATTCGCATAAGCGGCTTCCTTCCCGGCGGGAAATTCAGTTAAGCTCAGGTCCAGGGACCGGAGCGACCGTGCAGGGCGCACAACGCAATTCGCTGAGGCTTTTACAGTGGATGATGGCGGCATCCCTGGCGCTGCCGATTGCGCTGTTCGCGATCGCCTCCACGATCTCCTACACATCGACCAAAGACGTCGCCGACCGGGAGATCGAGCGGTCGCTTGATGTCGCGCACGAGCATGCACTCAAGGTGTTCGAGACCATCGACCGCAGCCTCGCCGAACTCAACGAGGTCGTGCGCGGCCTTCCCGACGAAATCATCCGCTCGCGCGAACCGGCGCTGCACCGTCGCCTGAAACGGCTGACCGATTCGCTGCCGCAGCTCAAATCGGCCTGGATTTTCGACGCGGGCGGAAAGTCGCTGGTCAACAGCCTCGTCTCGCCGCCGCCCGAGCTGAGCTTTGCGGACCGAGATTACTTCTACGCTCATATCGACCAGAACATCGGCACATTCATCGGCGCCTCGCTGACACCCCGCCCGCCCTATCAGGGCGCGCGGTTCTTCGGCATGAGCCGCCGCCGCGATTCCGACGATGGCAGCTTCATCGGCGTGATCCAGGCCTCCGTCCTGCCCGAATATTTCGAGAGCTTCTACGCCAGGATCGGCTCCGCTCCCGGCAGCTTCTTCGCGATGGGACGCGCCGACGGCGAAGTGCTGGCGCATTTCCCGCGGCTCGACGGCAACCTCCGGCTCGATCCCGGCGGACCGGTCGGCCGCAACATCGCAGCCAATCCCGAGCATGGCCTCATCACCGTCGCTTGGCCGTCGGACGGGATCGAGCGGCGCATCGGCTACCGGCGCATCGCTGAATATCCAATCTATGTCAGTGCCGGGCTCGAGACCTCGGCAATCCGCGCACGCTGGTTCGTCACCATGGGCCAGCATCTGGTGTTCGGCGTACCCGCGACCGCGCTGCTGTTTCTGCTGCTCGCCTTGGCGTTCCGGCGCACCCAGCATCTCCAGGCCGAAGCCGCACGGCGGCGGGAGGCCGAGGAGGCGCTCAAGCACAGCCAGCGCCTCGAGGCGCTCGGACAGCTCACCGGCGGCGTCGCGCACGACTTCAACAACCTTCTGACCGTGATTCGCGCCTCCGTCGACCTCTTGAACCGGCCGCAGCTGAGCGAGGAGCGGCGGCAGCGCTACATCACCGCGATCGCGGATGCGGTCGCCCGTGCCGCCAAGCTGACTTCGCAGCTCCTTGCCTTTGCACGGCGCCAGACCCTGAAGCCGGAGCCGTTCGACGTCGGCGAACGGTTGCAATCGCTGCACGACATGCTTGCGACGCTGCTCGGACCGGCGATCGAGATCGTCATGCGGCTGCCGGCGGAGCCCTGCCTCGTCAATGCCGATGCCAGCCAGTTCGAGACGGCGCTGATCAACATGGCGACCAATGCGCGCGATGCCATGCAGGGCAAGGGCAGGATCACCTTCACGGTGCATGCGGCGACGGCCGTTCCGGACACGCTGGCGCAGCTCACCGGCAGTCAGAACTTGAGCAAGCTTGGTTTCGTCAGCGTCGCCGTCAGCGATACCGGCGTCGGCATTCCCGCAAGCCGGATCGGGCGCGTCTTCGAGCCATTCTTCACCACAAAGCAGGTCGGCCACGGCACCGGTCTCGGCCTGTCGCAGGTGTTCGGCTTTGCTCGGCAATCCGGCGGCGAGGTGACGGTAGAGAGCGAGGTCGGGCAGGGCAGCACCTTCTCGCTTTATCTGCCGCGCGCTGCGCCGGACCTGCTGCCGCAGCGGTTGGCGCCGCATACGGCGCCGGCGGTCGCGGGCAGCGGCATGTCGGTCCTGGTGGTCGAGGATAATATCGAGCTCGCCAATTTCGCCGCCGATGGTCTCACCGAGCTCGGCTACAGCGTCACGCTGGTCGACAACGCCACCGATGCGCTCGCGGAGCTGGTCGTGGACGCCGACCGTTTCGATGTCGTGTTCTCGGACGTCGTGATGCCGGGAATGACCGGCCTCGATCTCGCGCGGGCGATCCGCGATCGCGGCGTCGGCGTTCCGATGGTGCTGACCACGGGCTACAGCGAGGCGCTGTCCGAGAACGGCAGCCTCGGCTTCGATGTCGTGCAAAAGCCCTACGCGATCGACGAGCTATCGCGCGTGCTCCATCGGGCTGCGCGGCTGCGGCGGGTGCGAGACGGCGCAGCCGAATAGCGGAACTCGCGGGAACCGTTTGATTTCTTTTGCGTTATCCGGCCATGCAAAGGCCGGCCGGGAAGCGCGAACAGGGCGAGCAGCCGCCGACAGTCGAAATCGTCGGCGAGATCGGCGATGAGGAGGCTCCGCCGCCGCCCGAACTGATCGAGCCTGATCCCGAACTCTCGCCCGAGGAGGCCGAGCAGGCGCGCAAGGATTATCTGCTGACGCGCTTCTGGATCAGCGCCCGCGGCTTCTGGGGCCGCAACGGTGATCGCTTGGCCTGGCCGCTCTCGATCGGCCTCGGCGTGCTGATCGTCCTGACCGTCGGCTTTCAATACGGCATCAATGTCTGGAATCGCGCGATCTTCGACGCCATTGAGAAGCGCGACGCAGCAACAGTCTTCCATCTCACCGCGGTATTCTTTCCGCTCGCGATCGGCAGCATCGTGCTCGGCGTGGCGCAGGTGTTCGTGCGTATGTTCATCCAGCGGCGCTGGCGGGCCTGGCTCACAGCGAGCGTGCTGACGCGCTGGCTCAACAACGGCCGCTACTACCAGCTCAATCTCGTCGACGGCGATCACAAGAATCCGGAATACCGGATCGCCGAGGATTTGCGCGTCGCGACCGACTCGCCGGTCGATTTTCTCGCCGGCGTGACCTCGGCGCTGTTGTCGGCCGCGACCTTCATCGTCGTGCTGTGGACCATCGGCGGCGCCCTCACGGTCAGGCTTGCGGGATCGTCGGTCGCTATTCCCGGCTTCCTCGTGATCGCCGCGATCCTCTACGCGGCGATCGCATCCAGCTCGATCGTGGTGATCGGCCGGCGTTTCGTGCAGGTCTCCGAGGACAAGAACCAGGCCGAGGCCGATTTCCGCTACACGCTGACCCGCGTGCGCGAGAACGGCGAGAGCATCGCGCTGCTCGGCGGCGAGGAGGAGGAGCGCGACGGCATCGACCGCAATTTTACCAGCGTGCTGCGGCAATGGGCGCGACTCGCCGGCCAGCACATGCGCACCACGCTGGTGTCGCAGGGATCGAGCCTTGTTGCTCCCGTGGTCCCTCTCCTGCTCTGCGCGCCAAAATTCCTCGACGGCAGCATGACGCTCGGACAGGTGATGCAGGCGGCCTCCGCCTTCACCATCGTGCAGAGCGCGTTCGGCTGGCTGGTCGACAACTATCCGCGGCTCGCCGACTGGAACGCCTGCGCGCGCCGCATCGCCTCGCTGATGATGTCGCTCGACGGCCTCGAGCGCGCCGAGCAGGGTGACGGCCTCGGCCGCATCCAGCGCGGCGAGACCAGCAATGACGCGATGCTGGAGCTGAAGGACCTTTCCGTCACACTCGACGACGGTACCGCCGTGGTCGCTGAGACCGAGGTAGTGATCGAGCCCGGCGAGCGCCTTCTGGTCGCCGGCGAATCCGGCACCGGCAAGAGCACGCTGGTTCGCGCCATCGCCGGTCTCTGGCCATGGGGCGGCGGCAGCGTCAATTTCCATCCCGACCGGCGGCTGTTCATGCTGCCGCAGCGGCCTTACGTGCCTTCCGGGTCGTTGCGCCGCGCCGTCGCCTATCCCGGCGCCGAGGATGACTGGACCGTCGCGGAGATCGGCGAGGCCCTGCACAAGGTCGGTCTCGATCATCTCAAGGAAAAGATCGAGGAGGACGGTCCGTGGGACCAGACGCTGTCCGGCGGCGAGAAGCAGCGCCTCGCCTTCGCGCGGCTGCTGCTGCACAGCCCCGACATCGTCGTGCTCGACGAGGCGACCTCGGCACTCGACGAGAACAGCCAGGACAAGATGATGAAGATGGTCACCGACGAACTGCCGAAGGCGACCATCGTCAGCGTTGCACACCGCGCCGAGCTGGAGGCCTTCCACAGCCGCAAGATCGTGCTGGAGCGCCGCAAGGGCGGCGCCAGGCTCGTCAGCGACATCGATCTGATCCCGCGCAAGGGCAGGCGCAAGCTGCTCGGCCGCCTCCTGCGCACGCGCAGGCCGGCGGTTAAGAAGGCAGCCTGATGTCGTAGCCCGGATGGAGCATAAGCGTAATCCGGGGTTCATTCGCGTGTGGAGCGATCCCGGATTTCGCTTACGCTCCATCCGGGCTACATTCTTTAGACGCAGCGTTGGAGTCCTCACCAAAACCGGCTATGCATGCGCCGCTTGCAACGAGGACTTTTGGCTTGACGCCCGACACCAAACCTTCGCCCGCGCCGTTCGGCGCGTTTGCGCCCAACGCGGCGCAGGCCGCGATTATCGGCCTCGCAAAGCAGTCGGGGCTGAAGCGCGGTGCGTTTCGTCCATGGCTATCGCGTCTGGTCAACTTGATGCGCGGCGGTCCGCTCGACGTGCAGTATCAGGGCGCCTCGTTCCGCTTCTATCATCAGGGCAGCGCGACCGAGCGCGGCGCGCTGTTCAATCCCGACTACAATCTCGACGAGCTCGATTTCTTGCGCCAGCATACGCCGGCAGGCGGCGTGTTCATCGACGTCGGCGCCAATGTCGGCACCTTTGCCCTGGTGATGGCCGGCCATGTTGGGCCCGCAGGCAAGGTGGTCGCGATCGAGCCGCATCCGACGACGTTCGGACGTCTCTGCTTCAACCATGCCGCATCGCGAACCCCGCAGGTTCGCCTGGTGCAGGCAGCAGCCGGCGATGCCGACGGCGAGCTGATGATCGAAACCGGCGGCGGCAATCTCGGCGCCACTCACGTCGTGACCGGCGCAGCGAGCGCTGGCGCCATCAAGGTCCCGTCGTTGCGCCTGATGCGCATTCTCGACGAAGCCGGCGTTTCGCAAGTCGATACGCTCAAGATTGACGTCGAAGGTTTTGAAGACCGGGTGCTGATCGGCTTCTTCCGCGGTGCGCCACCCTCAATGTGGCCTCGTGCGGTCGTGATCGAACATCTGTCACAAAACGAATGGCGCGAGGATTGTATCGCTGACATGGTCGCGCGCGGTTTTGCGATCACGCGCAAGACGCGGAGCAATACGTTCCTCTCGCGCTGATTGCGAACGATGGAGGTTGTGATGATCGATCACATGGGCTTCCCGGTCTCCGACTACGAGCGCGCCAAAGCGTTCTACACGAAGGCGCTGGCGCCGCTCGGCTACAGCCTGATCATGGAGGTGACGCAGGAGCAGACCGGCCACGATCCGGCCGCGGGCTTTGGCGCCGACGGCAAGCCGGATTTCTGGATCGGCGGCGAAGGCGGGCTGAGCAAGCCGGTGCATGTCGCGATCCTGGCGAAGGACCGCGCCACGGTCGAGGCGTTCTACAAGGCGGCAATGGCGGCCGGCGGACGTGACAACGGCGCACCTGGCATTCGCGCGCATTACCACCCGCACTATTACGGCGCCTTCGTGCTCGATCCCGACGGCCATAACATTGAGGCGGTTTGCCACGCGCCCGAATAGGATGGTTTTACGAAACGAGGAGGCGTGGAACATTTGCCCGGCATCATCGTTATCATTCTTCGCATAACTGACCTCGATGATGCCGATGCCGATCGAACCGCCCGAGATTCCACCGGCCACACCGGGGACCCCCACCGAACCGCCACCGGGAATTCCGCCCGGCAATCCGCAGCCCGACATTGTGCCGCCGCTGCGTGAGCCCGGGGAGCCTGCACGTCCGGACGAATTGCCCGGCCGCGTGCCTGAGGAGATTCCGCCGCGCGGACCGAACGGACCGCACACACCAAACCCTGCAACCGATGCGGATTCATCCGCAGCTCACTTCCAAGGCGACCGACAGATGTGAGGCGATTGCAACCTGCGTCTGAATGCGCAATGAACATTGATGTCGTGTCGTGATTTGCGTGCAGAAATAAATCGGGCCGTGTCTTCTTCACCCGCCACAATCCGGCCTAACGCGTATCCGTTCATCACCAGACCTTGTCAAAGAACCTTCCGGGGAAGTTCACCATCATGACCAACCTTCGTTTCGTGCTGCTTGCCACGACGGCTCTCACCGCGATGCAATTCGCAGGCTCCGCATCGCATGCGCAAGGCGCGCCGCCGCTCGTGGTCGCGCAGGCCCAGCCGCAAGAGACGGGCCCTGACGGAAAACCGAAGCAGCCTCCGAAGGAAGCGCCTAAGGGACCGCCAGCGGCTGCACCGCCTGCGGCGCCCGCACGCCCGGCCACACCTCTGGCTCTTATACACATCTGACGCTGCCGACGATCTTACGCGT
>NZ_JAACFT010000023.1 GCF_029051685.1 Bradyrhizobium sp. CSA207
GCTCCGGCGCGCTCTCCGAACAGCGCGGCTGGGCGATCGGACAGCGGGTGTGAAAGTGACAACCTGATGGCGGCTTCATCGGGCTCGGCACGTCGCCCTTGAGTCGGATGCGGCTGCGCTTGAGCTTGGGATCCGGCACCGGCACGGCCGAGAGCAGCGCCTTGGTATAGGGATGCTGCGGGTTGCGGTAGAGATCGCTGGCCTTGGCAAGCTCGACGATACGGCCGAGATACATCACCGCGACGCGGTCGGAGATGTGCTCGACCACCGAGAGGTCGTGCGCGACGAAGAGGTAGGTGAGGTTCAGCTCGGCTTGAAGGTCTTCCAGCAGATTGATGACCTGCGCCTGGATCGACACGTCGAGCGCGGACACCGGCTCGTCGCAGACGATCAGTTTCGGCTCGACCGCGAGGGCGCGGGCGATCACGATGCGTTGGCGCTGGCCGCCGGAGAACTCGTGCGGGTAGCGGCGCATGTGCTCGGCCTTGAGGCCGACCTTCACGAGCAGGCTCGCGACGCGATCCTCACGCTCCTTGGCCGATGAGCCGAGCTTATGGATGACGAGCGCCTCGCCGAGGATGGCGCCGACTGTCATGCGCGGATTGAGAGAGGCGAACGGATCCTGGAACACGAGCTGCATGTTCCGCCGCATCGCGCGCAGATCGTTGCCACCGAGCTTGCGCACGTCCTGGCCGTCGAAGGTGACCTCGCCGTCGGTCGGCTCGATCAGGCGCAGCACGCAGCGCCCCGTCGTCGACTTGCCGCAGCCGGATTCGCCGACGAGGCCAAGCGTCTCGCCGCGATTGACCGAGAACGACACGCCGTCGACCGCATAGACGCTGCCGACCTGGCGCGACAGCAGGCCGCCGAGCACGGGAAAATGCTTCTTCAGGCCGGAGACCTGCAGCAAGGGCTCGCTCATGCCGCGTCTCCCAGATGACAGGCCATGCGGTGGCCGGGCGCGATCTCGCGCAAGAGCGGCTCCTTCTCGGTGCAGACGCTCATGGCAAAGCGGCAGCGCGCGGCAAAACGGCAGCCGACCGGTGGATTGATCAGGATCGGAACCGATCCTCCGATCGCCTCCAGCCGCGTCTTGTGCTCGGCGTCGAGGTCGATGCGCGGGATCGAGCGGATCAGGCCCTGCGTATAGGGATGGCGGGGATCGCCGAACAGCTCGTCGACGCCCGCCTCCTCGACCACCTTGCCGGCATACATCACGACGACGCGCTGCGCGGTCTCGGCGACGACACCCATGGCATGGGTGATCAGCATCACCGCCATGCCGAAGCGCTCCTTCATGTCCTGCAACAGATCGAGGATCTGCGCCTGGATGGTGACGTCGAGCGCGGTGGTCGGCTCGTCGGCGATGATCAGCTTGGGCTTGCAGGCGAGCGCCATCGCGATCATCACGCGCTGGCGCATGCCGCCGGAGAACTGGTGCGGATAGTTGTGCACGCGGCCTTCGGCATTGGGGATCTGCACCAGCTTCAGCATCTCGATGGTGCGCTCGAGCGCCTGCTTCCTGGTAACGGCTTCGTGGCGGCGCAGGCTCTCGGCGATCTGCTCGCCGATGGTGAGCACAGGATTGAGCGAGGTCATCGGCTCCTGGAAGATGAAGCCGATTTCCTTGGCGCGGATCTCGTCGAGCTGGTTGCTGGTCAGCGGCACCAGATCGCGGCCCTCGAAGATGATCTCGCCCGCCGCGATGCGGCCCGGCGGCATCGCGATCAGCTTCAGGATCGACATCGCGGTGACGGTCTTGCCGCAGCCGGATTCGCCAACGACGCACAGCGTCTCGCCCCTGTTGATGGAGATGTCGACGCCGTCGACGGCCTGCAAGATGCCGTCGTCGGTGGAGAAGTGGGTCTTGAGGCCCTTGATCTGCAGCAGCGGCGCCATCAAATCACCCGTCGCGCATCGAGCGCGTCACGCAGGCCGTCGCCGATGAAATTGATGGCGACCACCGCGATGAAGATCGCACCGCCCGGAAACAACGCCCAGTGCGGACCGATGTCGAGAAAGTCCTTGGCGTCGTACAGCAGCCGTCCCCAGGTCGGCGTATCCGGCGGGAAGCCGAGGCCGAGGAACGATAAGGTCGATTCGGCGATGATGGCGGCGGCGACATCGATGGTGCCGGCGATGATCACCGGGCCGAGCGCATTGGGCAGGATATGACGCACCACCTGCCGCGCCGGACTGGCGCCGAGCGCGCGCGCGGCTTCGACGAACTCCTTCTCGCGGATCGAAAGAAACTGCGCGCGAACGAGGCGCGCCACCGGCATCCAGCGCAGGCCGCCGATGACAAGCACGATCAGGATGAAGATGCCGCCCTCGGGGCCGAATGCGACCTTCAGCCCGTCACGGAAGAGATAGATGAGCAGCAGCAGCAGCGGCAATTGCGGTAGCGATAAAAACAGGTCGGTGAGCCACATCAGCCCATGACCGAGCGCACCGCGCGACATGCCGGCGAGCGCGCCGATCAGCACACCGATAAAGACCGAGACCAGCATCGCGGCCAGGCCGACCGCGAGCGAGATCCGCCCGCCATAGATCATGCGGGCGAGGATATCCTGGCCGAGATCGTCGGTGCCGAAGGGGTGGGCAAGCGACGGCCCCTGCATGCCCGCCACCACATCGATGTCGTCGATCTTGACCCGCCAGACGAAGGGGCCGAGCACCACCGCCAGGATCAGGACGAGGAGCAGGAACGCACTGACCACGGCAAGCTTGTGGCGGCTATAGCGCCGCCACGTCTCGCGCCAGGGCGAGTAGACCCGCCGCTCAGCGGAGGGAGATGCGAGGGTCAAGCCAGCCATACAGGACGTCCGCGATGAGATTGAACAGGACCACAAGGCACGCGAAGACGAAGGTGACGGCCATCACCACCGGCGTGTCGTTGGAAAGGATCGAGGAGATCAGCAGCGAGCCGATGCCGGGAATGCGGAAGATCTGCTCGGTGACGATGGCGCCGCCGAACACGGCGGGCATCTGCAACGCGATGAGCGTGACGACCGGGATCATTGCGTTGCGCATCACGTGCTTGACGATGACCTTGGCCTGGCCGAGGCCCTTGGCGCGCGCCGTGGTGACGTAGTCGAGCCGGATCACGTCGAGCGTTGCCGACCGCACGAAGCGCGTCATCGACGCCGCCTGGAATAGGCCGAGCACCGCCACCGGCATGATCGCCTGCCGGATCATCTCGAGCACCCAGCGGATGCCGGTCGCCTTGATGTCGGTCGTATAGACGAACGGCAGCCAGTCAAGCGTGACCGAGAAGATCAGGATGAACAGGATGCCCGTGAAGAAGGTCGGCAGCGAGAAGCCGATGAAGGCGAGCGTATTCGCGATCTGGTCGAACGGCGAATAGGGCTTCGTCGCCGCATAGACCCCGACCGGAATCGCGATCAGCAGCGCCAGGATCTGCGCCGAGCCGATCACATAGAGCGTGGTCGGCAGGCGCTGCAGGATGAGCGTGTCGACGTTCATCCGGCTGACGAACGAAAAACCCCAATCGCCGTGCGCCATGGCGGCGATCCAGTGCACGTAGCGAAGGTAGATCGGGTCGTCGAGCCCGAACTTGGCCCGAAGTGCGGCCTGCACTTCGGGCGGGACGTTCGGGTTCGTTGCCAGTTCCGAGAACGGATCGCCCGGCGCGAGCGCCAGTACGACGAACAGCACCAGCGAAATGGCGAGCAGGCTCGGAATCGCGATCAGGAGGCGACGCAGGACATACTGACTCATAGGGAAGAACCCCGTCTAGGTCTGCGATCACGCCTCCCGGTACCAGTCCTGGATGTTGTCAGTCCGGTTCGCCCAACCCGAGAGCGCCGGCCGCACCGTGTTGGAGCAGGCGTCCACGAGCAGGCGATGCATCACCGGAATGAACACCGTGTCCTGCCACAACAGGTCGTTGCACTTGATGTAGAGCGTAGCTCGTTTGACGGGGTCGGTCTCGGTCTCGGCCGCCGCAATGGCGGCATCATAGTCCTTGTTGACGTAGCGCGGGAAATTCTGGCCCTGCCACTTGTTCTCCTTGGCGGCCACGTTGGCGGAGATGTAGCGGCGCATGTGCAAGGACGGATCGGGTTGCGTCATCGGGATCTGGAACATCTCGATGTCGGCATAGAACTTGGGGTAGGTATCGGGGTTGGCGACATCCGACGAGAAAAACACCGAGGCGACAACGGATTTCAGCTCCACGTCGATGCCGGCCTTCTGACAGGCCTGCTTGACGATGGCCTGAGTCTTCTGGCGCGGACCGTTGGTGGAGGTCTGGTACAGAAGCTTCAGCTTCTTTCCGTCCTTCTCGCGGATGCCCTCCGCTCCGACTTTCCATCCGGCGTCGTCGAGCATCTTGGAGGCCTTCTCGATGCTGAACTCCCACGAGGTGTTCTTGGAGACGAACTTCTCTGGGCCGTTGAGGTAGTTGGCGGTGGTGCGGCCGGCGCGCCCGTAAATCGCCTTCTTGACCGACTCGCGGTCGACGAGCAGGGCAAGCGCCTTGCGCACGTTCGGATCCGAGAGGATCGGGTGCTTGGTCTTCATCGAAGACCGCTCGCCATCGACCTCGGTGTTGGGATCGGTGAAGTTGATCGCGATGAACTCGATATCGCCGCCCACGGCGTAAACGGTCTTGCCCTTGCCGCCCTTCTCCAGGCGCAGCAGCACGTCATCTTCGACCTGCATGTTCCAGGCAAAGTCAAACTCGCCGGTCTGGATCACCGCGCGTGCCGCAGAGACGGCATCGCCGCCGCCCTTCATCTCGATCGTGTCGAAATACGGACGGTTGGGCATGTGGTAGTCGGGATTGAGCTCGCCGCGGATCAAGTCGCCAGGCTTGAACTCGACGAATTTGTAGGGACCGGTGCCGACAGGCGACAGATTGTTCGGCGCCTCGCGGGACTTCGCGCCCTTGTAGTCCGCGAACACGTGCTTCGGCAGAACGCACCCGTAGGCGCCGACAAAGGCATTTGCCCAGAATGGCGTGGGAGTCTTGAACAGGACGCGAATCGAAAGATCGCTGACTTTCTCGACCGTGATGTCGCCATAGGTGCTGACGGATACGGCGGCGGTGGCGGGATCGGCGGCGTATTGCCAGGTGAACACAAAATCGTCGGCGGTGAGCGGCTTGCCATCATGCCACTTGACCCCGGGCTTGATTTTCCAGGTCACCGATTTGGCGTCGGCGGCCAGACCGCCATTCGCAACCGAGGGAATTTCTGCCGCGAGGATCGGGTTGAGATTGCCGTCGGCGTCCCAGCTCGCGAGCGGCTCGTAGAACAGGCGCGAGCCGTCCTGATCCTTGGTGCCGGTGGCGAAATGCGGATTGAGTAGGGTTGGGCCCTGCCACCACAACAGCTTGAGCGGACCGCCGCCACCACGCTTGGTCGGGGGGTATGGCGCCGGGCTTTGCGCCATGGCGACACCGCCAAGCGCGAGAATCTGGTTGGCCAGCGGAGCAGTCAAGCCTACGGCAGCCAGACGCTGGATAAAGGCACGGCGATCCATCCGCCCGTCCTTCACGTCGCCGATCATCGAACGCAGTTTTTTATCCAGCATGGTTTGTCCCCGTCTGGTTCCCGAATGGATGCAGGCGGCCGCAAGGTGCGACCGCCGGGTTTGGCTGGCGGTAGATGGCACACCGAATAGGGTGCCCGTCAACTGGGACCGTGTGTATGCAAACGGTCTTCTGGCTGTCCGTTGGGCAAAAGCGCGTTCCGCAGCCCAAGCGTTCGGCAATCCGGCGGCAAAACACGCCGGAATCCACATTGCGCTGCGGAAAATTTGTTCGCCGGATCAGACGAAGTATCGAGACGAAATTCTACGCCACGGACATGTCCAGCGGCGGCGCGACATGATCCGGCAACGGGCACACATAGGGTGTCTTGGCCGTCCGCCTCTCAAGGTCCGCCTTCGCAGCCTCGATCAGCTCCGGTTCCGTGAGCGCCTTGATGCCGATTGCGGCCATCGCCTTGGCCGCCTGCACCATGGCCTTGTGGGCGTGCGCGCTCTTGCCCTGCGCCACCACCTGCCAGGTGTGGAACGGGGTGCCGATTGCAACCGTGGGTGCGTGAACCTGCACGGTCGGCACCACCCAGCTCACATCGCCGACGTCGGTCGAGCCTACCAGCGGATTGCGCTTGGCATCGAGCGGCACCAGGAAATCGGCCAGCGGCCGATCGGTCGGCTCCATGCCGATCGCATAATAGACCGACTCGATGTCCTTATCGGTCAGCGTCGCGCGGATCTGGGTCGCGAAGCCCTTGTCCGCGTCGTCGAAATGCGGCGGTCCAAGCTCTTCCATAACCCGGTGCAGCGCTTGCTCCAGCGGGGTATTCGGCAGGATGTTGGAGACCGCGGAGATGATCTTCATCTCCACCTTGGTCTCGGTCATCAGCGCCGCGCCCTCTGCGATCTTGCTCACGCGCCCAACCAGTTCGTTCATGCCGGGCAGATCACGGGCACGAATGGAATAGCGTACCCGCGCATGGGCCTGCACCACGTTGGGGGCGATGCCGCCGGTATCGAGCAGCGCGTAGTGCACGCGCGCGTCGCTCGGCATGTGCTCGCGCATGTAGTTGACGCCGACGTTCATCAGTTCCACCGCATCGAGCGCGGAGCGGCCGAGATGCGGCGAGGCCGCGGCGTGCGAGGTGCGGCCGGTGAAGATAAAGTCAGCCCGGGTGTTGGCGAGCGACGGTGTCACCGCGACTTCCCAGAAGCTGTGCGGATGCCAGGTGATGGCGATATCGGCGTCTTCGAATGCACCGGAGCGCACCATGAAGGCCTTTGCCGCGCCGCCTTCTTCAGCCGGACAGCCATAATAGCGCACCCGGCCCGGTACCTTGTTCTCGGCGAGCCAGTCCTTCACCGCGGTTGCGGCGAGCAACGCAGCGGAGCCGAGCAGATTATGACCGCAGCCATGACCATGGCCGCCGGTCTCGACCGGACGATGCTCGGCGACGCCCGCCTCCTGGCTGAGGCCCGGCAACGCGTCATATTCACCCATGAAGGCAATGACCGGTCCGCCCTCGCCCCATTCGCCGATCACCGCGGTTGGAATGCCGGCGACGTTCTCGGTGATACGGAAGCCCTGATGCCGCAACTCGGCGAGATGCTCGGCGGCGGACCGCGCCTCGGTGTAGCAGACCTCCGGCATACCCCAGACCTTGTCGCTAAGGTCGATGAAACGTGCCTTGATCGTGTCAATGCCACGCCAGATGTCGCTGCGGTTATCCATTGCTTCGGTCCGTGATCTCTTGGTCAAACGAAGCGGCAATGGTTAGCAGCTTCGTTGCACCCCGCCTAGCACCTCGCCGAACAGCAGCCATGCGGCCGATGCCGGATAGAAGCCGCCTGCCGACCGGGCACGAACTGTTCCTCCGCCTTTCGAAGATTTCACACGTCGTTCTCCGGAATAGTTGGGAGCGAGGCTTTCAAGACGGCCTTCTCCGGCCTAAATTATGCGTGCTTCGTGCATCGTCCGCCGCAATTTGCGGAGCAATGCTCTCAGCCAGGAGAACTCCATGCCCGCTTTGACCGAATGGAGGGTGCCGCCGGCCAATCAACCGCGTGCGAGCGATTACGGTTTCGATCTCGACCGTGCGCTCGCTTCAGTCGTCGGCCTGCACGCCATCATACCGCCGGACGCCTTCAGCGCCGAGACGCTGGGCACCGAGCGCGCCGGCAACGGCGTCGTGATCGACGACGGGCTGGTGCTCACCATCGGCTATCTCATCACCGAAGCGGAATCGGTGTGGCTGCATCTCGGCGACGGACGTGTGGTGGAAGGGCACGCGCTCGGATTCGATGCCGAGTCCGGCTTCGGCCTGGTCCAGGCGCTCGGCCAGCTCGACATCGAACCGCTGCCGCTCGGCTCGTCGGCGGCAACCCGGCTTGGCGATCGTGTCGTGGTCGGCGGCGCCGGCGGACGTACGCGGTCGGTCGCGAGCCAGATCGTGGCCAGGCAGGAATTCGCCGGCTACTGGGAATATCTGCTCGACGAGGCCATCTTCACCTATCCCGCCCATCCCAATTGGGGCGGCACGGCGCTACTCAACGAGCGCGGCGAATTGATCGGCATCGGCTCGCTCCAGCTCGAGCGCGAGCGCGACGGCAAGGCCGAGCACGTCAACATGGTCGTGCCGATCGACCTGTTGAACCCGATCCTCGACGATCTGCGCAAATTCGGGCGCGTCAACAAGCCGGCGCGGCCGTGGCTTGGGCTGTACTCCACCGAGATCGACAACCGCGTGGTGGTGATCGGGATTTCCGCCAACGGTCCGGCCGCCCGCGCCGAACTCAAGACCGGCGACGTCATCCTCGCGGTGGACGGCGACAAGGTCACGAGCCAGACGGCATTCTACAAGAAGATGTGGGCGCTCGGCGCCGCCGGCATCGATGTGCCGCTCACCGTGCATCATGAGGGCGTCACCTTCGACGTGACGGTGACGTCGACCGACCGCTTCAAGCTCCTGAAGGCGCCCAAGCTGCACTGAGCCTGAAGCCCGAGGAAGCGGCGATGACCGAGGCCGTGGTCGACGACATCCTGGCCGTGCTGCCGCCCTTGCTCAATGCACTGGAAGCGCTCGGCTTCTTCCAGCGCAACCTGCATCCGCCGGCCTTTGCCTCCGTGATGAACGCGATCGGCGCGCCCGACGAGCCGCTGCAAGCGGCACGCGCGGCGATCGGGGAGTGGCCGGAGCAGTTCGCCGGCCTCCGTATCCAGCTGGATCGCGCCTGCGACGAGACACTTGCCGCCTTCGCCGGGCTGCGCGATGTCGAGCGCGGCAACGGCGACCTGGTCGCGGTCTTCCGCGCGCTGCGCCACGTCCCGCGCGCGCAGGAGGCGCTCTATCCGCTCGCGGCCCAGTTTCCGCCGGTAAGCAGCTTCTTCCTCAACGCTGCCGGGCGCGAGGACGAGAGCCTGCTGGCCCGGCTCGCATCGGACGCGGGCGAGCACACCGGCATCTTCCATGATCACAACGAGCCCGGCAGCCGTGGCGGCTTCTCGGTCTATGTGCCCGAATATTACAGGCACGACCGCGCCTGGCCGCTGGTGATGGCGCTGCATGGCGGTAGCGGCAACGGCCGCGGTTTCCTGTGGAGCTGGCTGCGCGACGCCCGCAGCCTGGGCGCGATCCTGGTGACGCCGACCGCAAGCGGCCAGACCTGGGCACTGATGGGCGATGACACCGACACGCCCAACCTCATGCGCATCCTCGAGACCGTGCGCAGCCGCTGGACCATCGATGCCTCGCGCCTGCTGCTGACCGGCATGAGCGACGGCGGCACCTTCTGCTACGTCACGGGGCTGGAGGGCGCTTCGCCCTTCACACATCTTGCGTCGGTGTCCGCGACCTTCCATCCGTTGATGGCGGAAACGGCCGACGCCGCGCGCATGCAGGGCCTTCCGATCTTCATCACCCACGGCAAGCTCGACTGGATGTTTCCGGTGCAGACCGCGCGGCAGACGCAGGCGGCGCTCTCGGCCGCCGGCGCGGACGTCACCTATCGCGAGATCGACGATCTCAGCCATACCTATCCGCGCGAGATCAACGCGGAGCTGTTGCGATGGCTGAATGGGGCATGAACAACCCGTCCTTACCTGCGCCGCACTGCCGCGGAACCATCACTCCGGGCCGACGTTATTGCCGGTCACCGGAGGTTCGCTATGCAGACTTTTTTCGGAATGATCTTGGGTGCGCTGCTGCTCGCCTGCGGCGTCTATGTCTATGACTCCATGCAGACGTCGTCGGTCGCCAATGGCGAGGTCGCGACCACCCATCGCACCATCGTGAACTGGGATGTCGCGAAGGCCGATTGGGACGCGTTGCGCGACCGCGCACACAAGGATTGGGTCCGCATCTCGTCGAAATAACCTCGCCTGACAATGAATAAGGCGCCGCCGCGATCCGCGGCGGCGCCCTTGTATTGGCGATGATCAGCGATGATGGCGCGTCAGTTCATCTTGGCCTTGCGGGCGTCGGCGATGACCTGCTCGAACTCGGTCATGCTCAGTACGCCCGGCACGCGGTACTTGCCGACGATGAAGGCCGGGGTGCCGCGGAAACCGAAGGCTTCGGCCTGCTCGTTGTTGCGCTTGAGGACGGCATCGATGTCCTTGGCGTGTTCGGTGAGATCGCGCTTGAGACGGTCCATGTCGACGCCGGCGCCCGCCAGAAGTTCGTTGATGCGCGGCTCGGTCAGCCGCGAGCTGACGCCCATCATGGCGTCATGGGCCTGGTGGTACTTGTCCTGAAATCTTGCCGCGAGCGCGATCCGTGCCGCCGCGACCGACACCGGCCCGAGGATCGGCCAATCCTTCATGACCAGCCGCACCTTGCCGTCGTCCTGAATGACCTGGCGCAGCTCGGGCTCGAGCTTGCGGCAATAGGGACAGTTGTAATCGGACCATTCGACGATGGTGATGTTGCCGCCGGGATTGCCCGCGACCGGAACGTCGGGATCGCGCAGCACCTTGGCTTCGCTGAGCACCTCGTCATCGCCGGCGGCCGCGCGCGGCGCGGTGATGCCGCCCGCTGCGAGAGCTCCGGCGCCAATCAGTGTCAGCGCCGCACGTCGCGTCGGCAGAAGGCTGCCGCTCTTCCTGAATCCAGTCATATCTCGTCCCGTTTCGGTCCCATCGCCTTTGATACGCTCAGAACCGGAAATTGTTACAGACCATATAGAGTGTCACGGCGGCGATGTCACCGCACCAGCAGCGTGACCGCCAGCGGCACCAGGAAAGAGGTCACCAGCGCGTTCAGGCTCATGGCGATACCGGAGAAGACGCCGGCGATCTCGTCGACCTGGAAAGCGCGCGCGGTGCCGATGCCGTGCGCGGCAAGGCCGGCGGCAAACCCGCGGGCACGGAAGTCGGTGACACCGGTACGGTTCATCAGCGGCGTCACGATGATCGCGCCCATGATACCGGTGAGAATGACGGAAACGGCAGTCAGCGAGGGATCGGCGTGCAGGGATTCGCTGATGCCCATGGCGACACCGGCCGTGACCGATTTCGGCGCCAGCGACAGCACCACGTCGCGCGGCAGCCCAGCGAGCTCTGCCAGCAGCACCACCGACACCACCGCCGTGACCGAGCCCACGACCAGCGCCACCAGCATCGGCACGATGGAGGCGACCACACGCGTGCGGTTCTCATAGAGCGGCACCGCGAGCGCGACGGTGGCGGGCCCGAGCAAGAAGTGCACGAACTGCGCGCCGGCGAAATAGGTCGTGTAGGAGGTTCCGGTGGCGAGCAGGAATGCGCCGATGATCCACATCGCATGCAGCACGGGATTGGCGAGCGGATGCCGCCGCGTCGCCAGCGACACCGCATCCGTGCTCGCATAGACCAATAGCGTCACGGTGAGCCAGAGCAGCGGCGACTGCGAGAGATAGACCCAGAGCGAAAACGGATTGTCCGTCATCGCGCGTCCTGCTGCCTGAGCAGGCGGCTGACGAGGCGGAATGTCAGCACGGTTGCGAGCAGGGTCGCGACCACCGAGAGCGCGAGCACCAGGACGATGGCGATGCCGTGAGATGCGAGCAGATCGAGCTTCTGCACGACGCCCACGCCAGCCGGCACGAACAGCAGCGAGAGATGGGCCAGCAGCCCCTTGCTCGCCGTCTCCACGCCGTCGTTTAGCAGCGGCCCGCGTGCGAGCAGCACAAAACGATCGCGCGCAAGCAGCAGGATCAGGAGCAGCAGCAGGCCGAGCACGGGTCCCGGCAAGGGCAGTCTGAGGCCGCGCACAACGGCTTCGCCGATCAACTGGCAGAGCAGGATGAGGCTGAGACTCGCAAGCATGACGGTCCGCATCAGGGGATACGCCGGCAGGCTTGTCAATTGCCGTGCCGGGGGATCGTGCTCGGCACCTGCGGAGCTGCAACACGCGGCAGCATTGCCATCAGCGTGCCGGTCATGGTGGCGATCAACGTTGTCTTGCCCTCGTGCTCGGCAAAGGCCCTGGCCTCGCAGAAGGTCAGTGTACGGCCTGGCTTGACGACCTCGGCCTTGAAGACGAAACGCTCGCCGCGAGCGGGCGCGAGTAATGTGGTCTTGAACTCGACGGTGACGATGTCGGCTTCACGCGGCATCAAAGTGAAGGCGGCAACGCCGCAGGCGTTGTCGAGGCCCGCGGTGATGATGCCGGCATGGACAAAACCGTTCTGCTGCGTGAAGGCCGGCGAATATAGCATTGCCAGCTCGACTTCGCCTGGCGCAAGGCGGACGATCACGATGCCGAGCGTGCGCATCGCCGGCTGGCCGTCGAACATGGCGACGGCCGCCGCGCGATAACCCGGGTTTTTCGGCTCGAACGCAGCCATGGCTCAGGCCCCGGCCGGCTCGACGAGCTGCCTCATCGCGGTTTCACGAATGGCATCCGCGAACGGTGTGGACTTGCGCGCCTTGCGGTCCGTGTGCACGCCGGTGATCTCGCAGATCGCCGCGATCTCGCCGGTCTCGGCATTGGTCATCTCGTGGCGCAAGCGGATCGACTTTTCGCTGACCTCCAGCAGGATACTGCGGATCTCGACGATATCGCCGGCGAGCAGCTCGCGCTTGTAGGTGATGTTCTGCTGCACCGCCGCCATGCCGCGGCCCGAACTGCGCAGATAGCTCGGCGTCAGCCCGAGCCGGGCGAACAGTTGCCAGTTGGCCTCGTCGAATTTGCCGACATACCACATGATGTTCATGTGGCCGACGTGATCGCACTGCCACGGATAGACCGTGCCGCGATAGGTCGCCTCCCGTTCCATCGCTCCCACCCTTGGATTGTTGATACGGTAGCGTATCAACCTCCTTCCGCGTTAGCAATACGGCACCGTATCAAGAACCGGTGAGGCTTTCTTCATGAGCGACGGCAAGGGCGATGTCTGGGTCGAGGCGGGGTTTACCGAGCTCGCGCGCGCGGGGATCGAGGGGGTGCGGGTCGAGGTGCTCGCCAAGAATTTGGGCGTCACCAAGGGCGGCTTCTATCGCCGCTTCGCCGACCGTGCCGCGCTGCTCGAAGCCATGCTGGAGCGCTGGCGCGAGGGACGCGCAGCGGCGATCGCGCAGCAGACGAGCCTCGACGGACAAGCCCCTCGCGAGCGGTTGAGGGCCGTGATTCAGCTCTATTCCGAGCGGCTGAACCCGGACGGCATGGCGATCGAGCTTGCGATCCGGCAGTGGGCCCGTTCGGACGAGAGCGCGGCGGCGGCGGTCGCAAGCGTCGATGCGGCGCGGCTCAAGCACGTTGCCGAACTCTATCGCGCCACCGGGCTAGCGGCGGAGGAAGCCGACGCGCAGGCATTCCTGTTCTACTGCTTCATCTTCGGGCAGAGCCTGCTCTTCGTCGAGCGAGGCGCGCGCAAGCGATCGCAGCTCGTGACCAAATCGGCCGAGAAGCTGTTGAACTGAAGCGAGAGAGGCCGGAGCTTGGCTCCGGCCTCCGCATCGTCCCGAAGCCTCAGGCGGCGCCCTTCAGCTTCTTGTTGCACTCGCTGTAGTAGCCGCCGCCCTTCTCGATCCACTTCATGCCGCCATTGCCGTTCGTGGCCTTGTTGGCATTGTACTGGTCGACGCAGGTGTGCAGGCGGGCCTTGCCGGCGGTCTCTTTGGCATATTTCGGGTCCACCGCGTTCGGATAGATCGCGGGTCCGGCCGGCAGGGTGGGGGCTGGAGCGGCCTCCTTCTTGGCCTGCTTCGGCTCGGCCGGAGCTGCGGGCGCGGCCGGCGCAGCCGCGGTTGGCGCAGCGGCAGGCGTTGCATCCGCACCGCACTGGGCCTTGCGGAAGTCATTCCACTTCATGGTGCCGAGCGAGCCGTCTTTCTTGGCCGCCTGATATTTCGCACTGCATTCCTGCGAGGTCAGCGCCTGTGCCGGCGCAGACGCCGCCAATGCGGCGACAGCCGACGCCGCAATCGCACACAACAATTTTGTCTGAATGGTCATCCTGAGGTCTCCTCCTTGATCTTCCCCGACGGAAGCGAAACGAGGATTGCTATCCTAGCGTGCTTGCGGCTTCCGACAAGGAAGCGACGGCATTCGCGGCAAAAATATAGTGATCCCGTCGTTCGAATTATTCATGTCGCGTTCAGCAACGCGAGCCGACCTTCGCGCCCTTCAATTCTCGCAAGATGAGTGCAACATCATGACCATCGCCTCTCGCCTCGCCGCCGTCGCCCTCGCCTCGCTGCTGGTCACCGGCACCGCTTTCGCCCAGACCGCTGCACCGGCGACCAAGACCGATACCGCTACCACCACCGACAGGAAGGCGCCGAAGGAGCGCACGACGGAATCGCTCGAATGCTCCAAGCAGGCCGACGCCAAGGGATTGAAGGGCAAGGAGCGCAAGAAATTCCGTCGCGAATGCATCAAGGAAGCCAAGGCGGGCACGACCGCCGCCCCCGCCGACAAGAAGTAAAGCCCTTCACAGTCCTGATCGGCTTCGGCGAAAGGGGCGCGCATTGCGGCATGACGTGGCCGCAATTGTGCGCCCCTCGCCGATTTGCGATAAGGAGGCGTGAAGCAAATCACCGCCTCCCTGCCGTTCCAATGGCCGAGCCGCGCTAAGGTCTTGAGCACGGCGGAGACGCTTGTCGTCGGCGCGGCCGGCGGGCTGGCATTCCTCGCCGCGGGTCTTCCCGGCGGACTGATCTCGGGCTCGATGATTGCCGTCGGGATCGCCGCGATCGCCGGACGCCAGCTCATGCTGCCGCCGCTCCTGACCCAGATCGTGCTGGTGCTGCTCGGCATTTCCCTGGGCTCCGTCGTCTCGCGCCATTTGATTCAGCAGGTCGGCGCCTATCCCCTGACCATCGGACTATTGGCGCTCGCAACCTTTTGCTCGACCTTCGGTTCGAGCTACTATCTCCAGCGCATCCATGGCTGGGACCGCACTTCCGCCTTCCTCGCCGGCAGTCCCGGCGCGCTGTCGCAGATCACGATTTTGGCGGTCGAGCGCGGCGCAGACCTGCCAGGCATCGCGGTGGTGCAGACCATGCGAGTCATCATCCTCACCGCGGCATTGCCGCTGGTGCTGGCGCTGGCAGGCATCACGCCCTCCGCCGCGCCGTCGTTGGCGACGACGATCGCCTCGCCGCTCGAGCTCGTCGAGCTGGTCGCCGCCTCGCTGGCGCTGGCACTGATCCTGCGGCTGATCAAATTTCCGGCGAGCTGGATGTTCGGTGCGATGATCGGCTCGAGCGTGCTGCATGGCGCAGGCTGGGTCGAGGGCGGGCTGCCGAACTGGGTGCGCGGCGTGGCGCTGGTCGGCATCGGCGCCCTGATCGGCAGCCGCTTCGCGCGGATGCGGATCAAGACGCTCGCGGGCCATATCAACGCGGCGCTGGGCTCGTTCGCCGTCGCAATCGCCGTCTCCGGCATCTTCGTCGCGATCGTGGCGCTCACGACGCAAGTGAAGTTGTCCGATGTCGTTGTCGCCTTCGCGCCCGGCGCCATGGATGCGATGCTGGCGCTGGCTCTCACGCTGCACATCGATCCGATCTTCGTCGGCGCCCATCATCTATCGCGCTTCGTGTTCGTGACGATCGCGACCCCCGGCATCGTGCATCTGTTCGGCCGCACCCAGGACGACGTGGATGATTAGGTGGTGCTGATTCTCATGCTGAGGAGCGCTCCGACGGAGCGCATCTCGAAGGATAGAGGCCCGGATGCCGCAGCGGGGCCTTCATGGTTCGAGAGGCCGCAAGCGCGGCTCCTCACCATGAGGGTCTAGCGCTTCACCGTCCGCACAAATCCCCACGCCGCAATCGCCGCCATCAGCAGCGAGATCAGCACGTTGTAGCCGGCGAGCGAGAGGCCGAGGAAGCGCCATTGCACTTCATCGCAGCGGACCACCTTCACGGTGTCGAGCCGCGACAACAGATCGGTGGCGCTGCCGAGATTGACGACGGGACCGGAGCAGTCGGTCGGGCCCTTCCAAAACGCCCATTCGACGCCGGAGTGATAGGTGCCGAGCCCGGCATTGGCGAGCGCGGCGAGCACAAGGATCGCAAGGCCCGCAAGCAGCAGCGGCCGCGGCGCGCCGCTTCGCGCCGCAAGCGCGGTGAGCGCGCCGAGCGGGATCGCCAGATAGTACGCGTAGCGCTGCTCCAGGCAGAGCGGACAGGGCAGGATTTCGAGCACGAGCTGGAAGAACCAGGCGCCAGCGATCGTGACTGCGGCGATCAGCGTGACCGCGAGCGAGGCGGTCAGCGCGGGGCCGGCGCCGGCGTTCCTGAACGCGGGTATTGCGGCACTCTGGGTCGTCACGGCAGCCTCTTTCGGATAGGGCGTCGCCTTAAGCCTCTAGCCCCGGCCCATGCGGCTGTCGAGAACGGCTGACATCACTTTGGCGCGGGTTGACCCCGCTTTGTCCATGGCTATAGTCCGCCGGCTTCGCGACGCCCTTTCAGGGGCCGACCGGGGGCCCCTGTGGCGGAACTGGTAGACGCGCTCGACTCAAAATCGAGTTCCGCAAGGAGTGCTGGTTCGATTCCGGCCAGGGGCACCACGCTTCGCCCCTTTCGGGCTTCGCGTGGCGCAGCCACGCCGAATCGAAAAGGCGAAGCGTGTCCGGCGAAGCCTCTAGGCGAAGACGGACTGCCTCGACATCCCTCTCTGGCAATCGTCACATCCCCACTGTATAACTCGGTAGCTTCTTCTCGGACTTGAAGGAGCTCACATGAACGACCTGCACGCGTGGCTTTCGCAACAGCACCACGGTTTGCGGACCTTCCGCATTTTTCAGCAAAAGCTCGAGGCGCTCGGCCGGGACGACCCCGAACAGCGCGGCCTGTGCCGCCTGTTGAGCGGCCTCGTCGGGAGCTATGTCGAGACATTCGACGAAGCCCCGCTGCCGGTCGAAATCGCCAACAATGCCTATCATCGCCTGCTGACGTTGGTCGCGAGCCTCGATCTGGAGGGCGATGCGAGCCGGCGGCTCGCCGACATCAATCGGGTTGCGGTCTGCGAGCTCTGGCAGTGACGCGAGCGTGCCGCCGTACATTTCACCAATAGAGGACGGCATGCTTGCCGGCACGAACGCCCCTCCGCGGGTTCGACTTCGCCGGGCGGCTACCTATATCGTGCCGCAACGCGTGTTGATGCAGCGAGCAGCTTTGATGGCCAGGAGACGCACGACGGAAGCGGACGCCGACGACCTCCCTCGCTTCTTCGTCTGGGTGCGGGGGCTCGAAGGGCCCGAGCCGCAGAAATGGATGGCGATGGATTTCGGCGTCGGTGACTGGAAGCGGTCGCTGGTGCTGGCCTATCGGGAGCTGGCGGAGGACGAGCGGCATCTGTCGCTGTCGATACTGGCGCGGCGCTATCCGCCGCCGCGGGTTGACTGAACGCCCGGCCTCTCCCCGCTCGCCGGGAAGAAGCGCGCCCCGACAGGGGTTCTCCGATCATCCAACTGTCTTTCCGCGGCAACCCGCCACGGCGAGGTGGCGGGATGGCGCTTGCCGGAGAAGCCAGCCGCTGCGAAGCCGTAGGCACCGCGTCAGAGGCGCCAGACCGTCGCATCACGGCCCCCATGATTATGGGTGTCGCGGCATCCGCGCTGCGGCTAAACTTGCCTCGCGCCGCGGGGGACACGCGGTGCAGGACGATGATCATGACCCAACAGGGCGAGACGGGTGAGACCATCACCATCCTCCTCGTCGAGGACGACGCGCCGACCTGCTGGCGGCTCCAGGACGCGCTGGTCAAGGCGGGCTACGAAGTGCGCACGGCGGGCACGCTCGGCGAAGCCCGCAGTGCGCTTGGCGAGACCGCGCCGCGCGTGCTCTTGACCGATCTGCGGCTGCCCGACGGCCATGGGATCGAGCTGATCCGCGAGACCAGGCGGCGCCAGCCCGATACCGAAATCATGGTGATCTCCGCGCTCGGAGACGAAGAGAGCGTGATCTCGGCGATTACAGTGGGCGCGACCGGCTATTTGCTCAAGGACGCTTTCCCGACCGACATCGCCACCACGGTGCGGGATCTGGTCGCCGGGCATTCGCCGATTTCGGCGTCGATCGCGCGCTTCATCGTGCGCAGAACACAAGGGACCGCGCAGGGCTCGGCCGAGCCGCCGCCCGGACCCGTGCTCAACACTGCAAAGCTCACCCCGCGCGAGATCGACATCCTCTGGGGCATCGCCAAAGGCTTCAGCTACGCGGAGATCGCGAGCCATCTCGGACTGTCGCGGCAGACCGTGCCCGGGCACATCAAGAACATCTATCGCAAGCTCGAGGTGCACACCCGCAGCGAGGCGGTGTTCGAGGCGGTGCAGCAGGGCCTGATCAAGCTGTGAGCCAGGCTGTGAGCGAAGTCGCGGCGAAGGCCCCCACCCGCGCGCGGCGCCGGGGGCTTATGTCGCGCCTCGTGCCTTATCTGCTGCTCCAGGCGCTGATCGTGATCGCCACCATCCTCGGGCTGCGCCTGCTCCAGCCGAGCGATCCGGACGACTTTGCCGTAAACGAGTTTTCATTGCGGGAGGACGGCGCGACACGCACCGTGATGTTGCCGCATTTCACGTCATCGCGCTATTCGCTGTCCGACCCGCCGCTCTACACCGGCGCCTTCATCTTCCAAAGCGGCGATCCGGGGTGGTCGGTCTTCTTGCCGCGCTTCAGCAATGCGGTTGAGGTCGCCGTCAACGGCGTCGTCGTGCTCGACTCCCGGCGCGATGCCAATGCCAACCGGCCCGACCGCAACACCCCGCAGATCGCGCCGATCCCGTCCTCGCTGCTTCGCGACGGCAGCAACCAGATCACCGTGCGGCTGTTCGTATGGGGACCGCTGAAGGGCTTTCTCGACACCGTCTATGTCGGCCCGGATGCAAGCCTGCGCCCGGCTTACGAGACGCGCACGCTGCTGTTCGTCACGCTGCCGGTGGTGTTCTCCGCCTGGCAGTCGATCCTCGCCGTCATCCTCGCGATCATGTGGCTGATGCGGCGCCACGAACCGGTCTATGGCGTGCTGGCGGCGGCCATGCTGCTCGGCGTCATCCAGGCGTTCCTGCCGGCGCCGGTGCCGCCGGCAGCCTCGTCGCGGCTCGCCGCGGTGCTGCTGGCATCGGCCCCGATCGAGAGCGCCCTGATCGTCGTGTTCGCCCTGCTGTTCTTCGATTGGCGCTGGCCCCGCTACGCCGCGCTGCTGTTCGTGCCCGGCGTCGTGGTGTTCGTGGTGGGACTGCTGGGGGGGCCGCCCCTGCCGCGTATTCTCTTCCTGGTCCTCGGCATCCCAACGGTCGGCATCTGCCTGTTGCTGATGGCCGGCATCACGGCGGCACAGGTGATGCGGCGGCGCGACGCGGCAAGCTTCACGCTCGGTTGTGCAGTGACCATCGTGCTGACGTGTTGGATCCACGACATGCTTTCGGTCTTCGATATCATGCCCAACGAGCGCATTTTCCTGTCGCGGCTGTCCTATTCGGCGATGCTGGTCGCGATCGGCGCCGGGCTGACCTGGCGCTTCGCCCGCGCGCTGAACCAGGTCGACAGCTTTGCAGGGCAATTGGTGACGCGGGTGCGCGAGGCCGAGGAGCGGCTGAAGGCGAGCTTTGTCCGCGACGAGGAGCGCGCGCGAGCCGCGGCGCTCGCCAACGAGCGCACGCGGCTGATGCGCGACCTGCATGACGGCCTTGGTGGCCAGCTCGTCAGCATCGTCGCGCTCTCCGAACGCGGACACGAGAGCGCGACCATCACCAATGCGGCCCGCGCCGCGCTGAAGGATCTTCGCCTCGTCATCGACTCCATGGACGACATCGGCGGCGACCTGATGCTGGCGCTCGGCTCTTGGCGCGAGCGGGCAGCGATGCAATTGCGACCGCACGACATCGTCCTCGACTGGCGGGTTGCGACGCCGCAAGGCCTGCCGCTGCATCCCGAGTTGCGGCCATGGCACGTCATCCAGATCGTGCGCATCCTCGACGAGGCCGTGACCAATGCGGTCAAGCACGCCGAGGCGCGCCACATCACCGTCACCATCGAGACGCTCGACGATGGCCAAGGGGACGGCCATGGGCCGTATGGCGTGATCAACGTCGCGGACGACGGCCGCGGTTTCGCGGTGACCGGCAACGGCGAAGCCGTGAGCGCAGGCCAGACGGCCCGCGGCTTGCGCAACATGAAAAGTCGCGCCGCGCGCTGCGGAGCGGCGCTCGCTCTGAGTTCGGACGCCTCGGGCACGCGCGCGCGGCTGCAATTGCCGCAGCGTTTTCCCGACAGCGATGCGGCCGCGGGCTGAAAAGCCCTCTCCCCGAACGTGTGGGGCGCACGGAGAGAGGGGCGGGCCGGGAATTTTGCCTGCGGAGGACGGGGGGTTCGCTCGCAGCGCATCCCTACCCGAAGCGATGCAATCAATTCAAACCAACGACCTATCAGCGCACGCCGACGCGGTTGACGGGACCGCCGCGATTCATCGGTGTCCCCGCGCGAACGCCGACACCGGGCGCGCCGACGCCGGGCGTCACCACCGCCGCCGCGGCGACCGGCGCCACCGGTGCGACCACCACCGCCGCGGTCGGCCGCACCACGCAGCCCTTCGGCACGCCGACCGTCTTGCAATAGACCACAGCCTGCGCCGGACTTGTGCCCAGCGACACCATTGCCGCGCCCGCCAGCGCCATGATCGTCAGCCCGGCGCTCAGCGCCCCTGCTCGTTTCGACATCTTGCTCTCCTGCTTCCCGTTCGGCACCCCGAGGCAATCACCGGGTCTCGCAGCCGACGTATGGTCTCAATGGCAAAGGACGGCGGGTTGATACATGCCATGAAGATGGGGGTAGCCGGTGGCGCGTCGCGATGAGCTTCTTCCCGATGCCATGAACATGGCATGGACCGGCGACGGGTCTCCGCGGGATGGTCCGGCCCGCTCGATCCCCAAGCGGGCCCAACGACAATTCCAAAGAGGTGATTTATGAAGACTTCGGTTCTTGCCGCGCTGCTGCTCGCCGCCGCCATCCTGCCCGCCACCGCACAATCCGGTCCCACACCGCAGGAGCAGATGGCCTGCCGCGGCGACGCCAGCAAATTCTGCGCCGAACATATCGGCAAGCCGCCGCAGATGAATGCATGCCTGCGCGAGAACAAGCCGAAGCTCTCGGACGGCTGTCGCAAGGTGGTCGAGTCGCACGGCGGGTGAGCGAAAACGTCATTCCGGGGCACGCCTAGGGCGCGAAACCGGAATCCATCTCGCCACGGTCTCTGCGGATATATGGATTCCGGGCCTGCGTACTGCGCACACATCCCAGAATGACAACACAGTATCACAAAGCACAAGTCTTGCAGGCGCTCCGCGTCACGACGCGCACCACGCTCTACCACGCCGCCTCGACCTGCCGGATGGGTACGGACGATCCGGCCGTCGTCGAGCCGCAGCGGTTGCAGGGTTCTGCGGCATCGACGGCCTGCATGTCCGTGATCTCGACCACGATCTGGTGATCCAGATCACCATCTCCAGCAACATCCGATCATGATCGCCGGGTGAGCGGCGACGGCGATCATGGGCTGACGACAGCGTCAGTCGTCGTCGGGACCGAACAGCCTGATCTGCGGGAAACCGCCGCGCGGACGGCTTGCGACATCGCGCGTATCGGAATCCTCGCGCACGTTGCGGGCGATATCGTCCCAATCGGGGGAGGCGCGCATCCCGCGGGAATCGCGATAATCATAGTGGCGGCGCTCGACCCAGCGCTCGCGGCGCTCCGCCCGGCGCCGCTCGGAAGCCGCACGCTTCACATCGGAATCCCTGGCTTTGGCGTTGGCGTTGTCGGGTGAGGATGCCGGCTGCGTCGAAGCTTGCTGCTCGGCGGATTTCGCGGCTTGCGGAGACGAAGCGGGCGCGGGCTTGGACGGCTCGGCTGCTGCGGTCTGCGGTGGTGTCGATGCCGGTTCGGTCTTGAGTTCGGCCTTGGGTTCGGTCTTGAGTTCGGTCTTGGCCTGAGCGCTCTGCGTTTCGGGCTTGGCCTCGGGCTTGGCTTCGCCCTGCGCCTGCCCGGGCGCTGCGATCATCGCGCCGAACGTTTGCGAGCCGGTGAGATACTGGACGCGCTCCGACGGCGCGCTCGACGTCGTCGTCACAGCGGTCGCGGGTTCGGCGCGCCGCTCCATCTTGCCGGCGTCCGGGCCCTGCTTAGGCGCGACCGGATGCATGATATTGCCGGCGACGATGCCGCCGCCGAGACCAATGGCGATGGCCGCGACGATCGATCCGGCACCGACGAAATAGGCTGTCGAAGCGCGCATTGATCCACTCCTCGTTCGGAGCGGGCAACGCCGGAGGATTGCTGGATGTTCCGGATATGAAGAGGTTCCTGACGGAACCGGGCGTCAGATCTGCTGCGCGACCTTTTCCAGCCCGATGATGCGGGCGAGCTTGCGCACTTCTTCCTTCTGATCGTCACGCAACTGGAACAGCAGCGGCATCGCAGCCGACTTCAACTGCTGAACCTCGTCGCAATTCGGATCGATCGGCACGCCCGGCGCGTTCGGATTGGAGAGCTTGTTGGCCGAGATCTTGCGGACAACGTTGCGCAGCGCGCTCTCGACCGAGGGCCAGTAATATTCCTGCGACGACGACAGCTTCAGGCGATCCCTGATGCCCGCGATCTGAACGTCCGAGAGCAGCGAATAGGATTTTTGCGGCTGCGGCTTTGCGACGACTTTCGGCTTGGCCGGGGCTTCGGCGGCCGGAGCTTCTACAGCGGCCGGGGCCTCGTTCACGTTCGCCTTGGGCATCGGGAAATCGGATGGGGTGGCGGCAGCAAAGGCCTGGCGCAACGGCTCGGTCAGCACGGGCGTTTGCGAGAGCTTGTCGGCCGACACCTGCACCGGCTCGATCGCGGCCGAGGCCAGCGCCAGCGTTGGAACCAAGCGGTCGGCCTTGGCGGCACGATTGGCTGCCAGCGGCTTCGGCGCAGGGGCCTGCGTGATCATATCGGCGCTGACGCTGGGCACGCTGTCCCGGCCGAGAATGGCGGTGGTGGCGGCGCCGAGGACGAGGAAGCAGGTGAGCACGACGATGGTGATGGCTTTCGACAAACGTCTCTCCGCGTCCGACTTCAAGTCCACGTGATCACTGCCCTGAAACTGGGCGATAATTAAGGCTTAACCGTGCAATTGCGGCGGCATTCGCGCAGACTGCCGCGACATCGCCCAGAAATTCAACGAAATCAGGCGGCTAGCGCCAGATCGTAGGCATCCTGGATATCCGCGACGATCTCGGAGGCCTCCCAGACCGCGCGCGGCTCGACCGATTGCAGCGTCACCGTCCAGTTGCCGCCCCGGCGGGTGCGGGGCACGCTGAGGATGTCGAAACGCACGGTGCGGCACAGCGGATGGCGGGCCAGCGCATGCGCCACGCGGACGCGGATTTCGTCCAGCGAGGCCTGTGTCTTGGAGTTGAGAAAATCGAAGTCCATCGCCTGTCCCCTCTGGGTCCTGATTGGCGCCTTGAGGGGATTGTTGGCGGGCGATGGTTAATCTGCCGTTAAGTGCGGGCTGTGGAGCCATGCGGGATTAACCGTGCTGGGCGGCGCAGAGCGCTACCGCCCACCCGCCTCGCAGTACTCGGCGGCCGTTCGCGCAACGAGATCATCGACCGCCATCACGTCGGTCACGCCCGATGCCGAATGCCCGCCGCTCCAGATATCGCGCCAGCGCTTTGGCCAGTTCTCGCGCGCGGTGACGTCGATGTCCTTGCCGATGTCGATGGCACCGCGCGCCGGGAGATCGTCGGGGTCGAGCCCGGCCGCGACGATCGACGGCTTCAGCATGCTGGTCTGCAAGCCCGTGAAAGCGGTGGTGAGCAGGATGTCGTCGGCGCTGCTCTCGACCAGCATCTGCTTGTGGCGATCATCCGCCATGCTCTCGCGCGTCGCGATGAATTTCGTGCCCATGTAGCCGAGATCGCAGCCGAGCACTTCGGCGGCCCGTAGCGCGTGACCGTCGCTGATGCCGCCGGCAAGCACGATGATGCCGTCGTAGAACGCGCGCACCGCGCGGACGAAGGCGAGCGGATTGAGCCAGCCGGTCTGTCCGCCGGCGCCCGCGGTAAGCAGCACCAGTCCATCGGCGCCTGCTGCCGCCGCGCGCTCGGCGTGATGGATGGAGGCGACATCCGCCAGCACCAGCGCGCCGGCCTCATGCAGCGGCTTCAACACCGGTGCGGGCGATCCGACCGAGGTGATGACGATTTCGGGCTCGTGCCGCAGCAGCACGGCGAGATCCTGCTCCAGCCGCGCGTTGGAGCGATGCACGATCAGGTTCGGACAGAGCGGTGCGGCCTTCCGGCCGGTCTGATCTTCGTGCTGCCGCAACCGCGTTGCGATCTCGGCAAACCATTCATCGAGTTGTTCCGTGCTGCGGCAATTCACCGTGGGAAAGCTGCCGATCACGCCATTGCAGCAGGCCGCGACCATCAGTTCGACGCCTGACACCAAGAACATCGGCGCCGCGATCAGCGGCAGGGTCAGACGATCGCGGACATGTTGCAGTCGATCTGACGTCACCCAAGCCTCCCTCTCTGTGCTAGCGTTGCGCACAAACATTGGCACGCGTAACGCCGATGAGAAAGCAGCGAGGAAGCATATGTCCGATCCGCTCCATGCATCGTCCCCGACTTGTGCGCAGACGCTACGGGCGCTGGCGCGCTATCCAGGCCGCACCGCTTTCGCGTGGCCCGGCGGATCGCTGAGCTATCAGGGCACCATCGATTTGATCGGACGCATCCAGGGCGTGTTCATACGGCTCGGCTTGCAGCCCGGCGCGCGCGTCGCCTTTCTCACCGCGAACCGCGCCGACACTTGGTGCGCCGGTGTCGCGGCGCAATTGTCGCGATACTGCATCACCTGGCTGCATCCGCTGGGATCGCAGGCCGACCAGCTGTTTCAGCTCGAGGATTCGGAGTCCGAAGTGCTGCTGATCGACGTGGCCGCCTTCCGCGATCGCGGCGGCGAACTCGCTGCGCAAGCGACGCGGCTCAAGGCTGTCTTCACCATGGGGCCGGCCGATTATGGCGTCGATCTCTTGCAGGCGATCGAGAGCGCAGATCATGCCAGCGCGCGGTGCCTCGCAAGTCTCGACGATCTCTCCACGCTGAACTACACCGGCGGCACGACCGGCAAGTCCAAAGGCGCGCTGCGCTACCATCGCGAAAACGCCGCAGCTGCCTGCGCGATCCTCGCCGACTTCGAAATCCCAGACGCTGCGCGCTATCTCACGGTCGCCCCGATCAGCCACGTCGCCGGCACGAAAGTGCTGCCGACGCTGATGCGCGGCGGCACCGTGCACATGCTGAAAGGTTTCGACCCCGAGGCGGCGTTGGCGACGATCGCGCGCGAGCGCATCAATTTCACGCTGTTCGTGCCGACCATGATCTACGTGCTGCTCGATCATCCCGCGCTGAGCAAGACCGATCTCTCCTCGCTCGATCTCGTGCTCTACGGCGCCTCGGCGATGTCGCCGAGCCGGCTGGTCGAAGGCATCGAGCGCATCGGCCCGGTGTTCTCGCAGCTCTATGGCCAGACCGAATGCTATCCGGTCTCGGTGTTGCGCAAAAAAGATCACGATCCCAGAACGCCGGAGCTATTTTTGTCCTGCGGCTTCCCGATCGCGGCCTGCGAGGTCAAAATCCTCGACGACGACGACCAGGAGGTGAAGACGGGCGGCGCCGGCGAGATCTGCGTGCGCGCCCCACATGTGATGGTGGAATATTGGAAGCGGCCCGACATCACCGCCGAGACGCTTAAGAACGGCTGGGTCCACACCGGCGACATCGCGCGCCAGGATGAGCGCGGCTACATGTTCATCCTCGACCGCAAGAAGGACATGATCGTCACCGGCGGCTTCAACATTTTTCCGCGCGAGGTCGAGGACGTGCTGTCGCAGCACGCGGATGTGGCGATGGTCGCGGTCGTCGGCATTCCCGACGAGAAATGGGGCGAGGCCGTCACCGCGATCATCGTGCCGCGCGAGGGCGCAAAGCCCGATCCGGACGAGCTGATCAATCTGGTGAGGACGCAAAAGGGCTCGGCGCATGCACCCAAGCAGATCCAGTTCATCAAGCAGCTGCCGATGACCGGCGTCGGCAAGGTCGACAAGAAGGTGCTGCGCGCGAGCTTCTGGAGTGACCGGGACCGGATGGTGGGCTAAATGCCCCGGTATTTTACGGTGTCGTTGTGGCCCCGGCACCACAATGCGCGATGGAGTGCGCGCCCGCGCCGGCCGCCCGATTGCCGGCGAATCTGGGAATCAACTAGACCGCTGACGGGGCTGGGAAGCGGAGAGTGAAATGAGAGTCGCTTCCCTGGAAAGTGCAGTCGCCGCGGTCACGTTGATCACGGCTATCATCGTGGTGCTGTGGGAGATCAAGATCTTCTACGGCGTGTGAACTGGCAGGATGCTGAGCATCCCTTCCGCGGCGGCGGAAGCCTGCCGTTCAATCGGCTCCAGGAGCAACGCGGCGCTTGCCGTCACGCTCACCGCTTCTCGATCACCAGGCTCTGCACGGCGCGGCCGAAATAGCCCTGCCGGTCGGCGAGCCGCGACATCGCAAGGCCCGCGCCGTCGGGGCCGATCCAGGATTCGCCGTCGAGCAAAATCCACTCACCGACCGGCTGGCGCGAAAAGCTCACGGTGAGATCGGCATTGATGTAGGTCCAGGCGCGGAAGTCGAGCGTCGAGGCGGTGCCGTTGGAGAAATCGGCGGCGACCACCGCGCGCATTGCCTGCGAGACCGCTTCGCCTTCGATCAGGGGATGATCGACGCGAAACCAGATCGCGCCGGCGCCAGCCTGATCGAAGCGGCCGCGCGCGGCACGCATCGAGACCGATCGCACGAACGGGCTGGTGGCCGCGTGGCCGTCCTCGACGCGTGAGTCCTCGGGCGAGGGCAGTTCGACGGGCAACGCCTTGACGTCGTCGGGCAGCGTCAGCGCCTGGCGCTTGATCTTGAGCACGGTCGCACCGACGACCTGGATGCCATCGGCCAGCAGCTTGACTTCGCAGAGCTGGATCTTGCGGCCCTCGCGCAACACCTCGGTCACAATCGTGAGCGTCGCGACCGGCACCGGCCGCATCAAATCGATGGTGACGCGCGCGATATCCATGACGACCGCTGTCGGGATGCGCTCGGCCGCCCAGGTCACCAGCGAGGCGAGCGCCGAGCCGTGCTGCATGCGCCGGTCCCAGGGACCTGCGGCATCCGGGCTGGTGACGACGCTGTTGCCGTCGACGCGGTAGATCGCGGTCATCGCTCAAATCTCTGTTGGCCAAACGGTCGGAATCCCACATCACGATGTCGTCCCGGCGAGCCGGGACGACAAATGAGAGAAGCCGCGACACACGATTGGTTACAGCGGCGGATCGATCGCCTCGTCGTATTCCTTCTTGAAGCGCGCGATCAGTTCGGCCGCGGGCAGGATGCCGTCGACGCTGCCAATGCCCTGGCCTGAGCCCCAGATCTCCTTCCAGGCTTTTGGCTTGGCGCGCTCGCCGGAGGCGTCGGTGCCGAAATTCATCTTGGAGGGATCGGAGGTCGGCAGGTTTTCCGGATCCATGCCCGCGGCCTGGATCGACGGCTTCAGATAGTTGCCGTGCACGCCGGTGAAGAGATTGGAATAGACGATGTCGTCGGCCGTCGAGCCCGCGATCATCTCCTTGTAGCGCTCGACCGCGTTGGCTTCCTTGGTGGCGATGAAGGCCGAGCCGATATAGGCGAAGTCCGCGCCGAGAACGCGCGCGGCGCGAATCGCCTTGCCATTGCCGATCGCGCCCGACAGCGCGATCGGGCCATCAAACCATTTTCGCGTTTCGGCGACGAAGGCCAGCGGCGAGATCGTGCCGGCATGGCCGCCGGCGCCTGCCGCGACCAGGATCAAGCCGTCAGCGCCCTTCTCGATCGCCTTGTGCGCGAATTTCTGATTGATCACGTCGTGGAAGACGATGCCGCCCCAGCCGTGCACGGCCTGATTGAGCTCCTCGCGCGCCCCCAGCGAGGAGATGATCATCGGCACCTTGTACTTGGCGCAGAGCTGCATGTCGTGATCGAGCCGGTTGTTCGACTTGTGCACGATCTGGTTGACCGCGAACGGCGCCGATGGCTTGTCCGGGTGCGCGCGGTCATAGGCCGCGAGCTCTTCGGTGATCCGTGCCAGCCACTCGTCGAGCAGCTCCGGCGGCCGCGCGTTGAGCGACGGAAACGATCCGACCACACCCGCCTTGCACTGCGCGATCACCAGATCGGGCACCGAGATGATGAAGAGCGGCGAACCGATCACCGGGATCGACAGGCGCCCCTTGAACAAGGCAGGCATGGACATTGCGAAACGATCCTTTTTTGGCCGGCAAAATCGAAGGCTGGGAGCCATACCAACAAGGCAATCTTTCCACTGTCAAGTATTGCGTTTTGACGCCGCCCGGCGGACGCCGTTACCGCAATTCCAACCCGCGGAATTCATTGTGTTTCGAGGCAGCGTAATCCACCTCTGTCATTCCGGGATGCGCCGACAGGCGCAGACCCGGAATCCATCGGGCCGTAGAGCGAATGGCACGATGTAGTCCGGGTTCACGCGTCGCGCGCCCCCATTGCGCACTTGCGCAATGTGGAATGACGAACACCCGTTCTTACGCGCTCAGATCCGGATTGATCAGCCGCTCGAACGAGAACATCTCGTCCCACTTCTCCTGCGTAAGCAATTTCCGTTCGACCACGACGATCTGATGCAGCGACTTGCCGCTCTTGTAACCTTCGCGCGCGATCTCGGCGCATTGCTTGTAGCCGAGCAGCGGCTTCAGCACCGTCACGATACCGAGTGAATTCAGCACCATGTTGCGGGTGTGCTCTTCGTTGGCGGTGATGCCGACGACGCAATTCTCGCGCAGGCTGTTGACCGCGCGTTCCATGGTGCGGATCGAGAAGAACAGCGCGAACGAGATCACCGGCTCCATCACGTTGAGCTGAAGCTGGCCGGCTGACGCGGCGAGGGTCACCGTGGTGTCGAGCCCGATCACCAGGAAGCTGGTCTGGTTGACGACCTCGGGAATCACCGGATTGACTTTGCCCGGCATGATCGAGGAGCCGGGCTGGAGCTGGGGCAGGTTGATCTCGTTGAACCCGGCGCGCGGGCCCGAGGCGAGCAGACGAATGTCGTTGCAGATCTTGGTGAGCTTGCTCGCTGTGCGCTTGAGCACGCCGGACAGTTGCACATAGGCACCGGTATCCGAGGTCGCCTCGACAAGATCGCCCGCGAGCACGAAATCGACGCCGGTGAGCGCGCTCAAATGCCGGACCGCGAGCTTGGGATAGCCGTGCGCCGCGGTGACGGAGGTGCCGATCGCGGTGGCGCCAAGATTGACCTCGCGCAGCAGCGCGCGTGCCTCGGAGATTCGATCGACCTCCTCGCCCATGGTGGTTCCCCAGCCGCGGAATTCGGCGCCGAGCGACATCGGCACGGCGTCCTGAAGATGCGTACGGCCCATCTTCAGCACGCGATCAAACTCCCTGCCCTTGGCGAAGAAGGCCTCCCGGAGCTGGCGCAGCGCCGTCATGTAGCTCTCGAGCCGCAGGATCAGCGCCAGCCGAAAGGCTGTCGGATAGGTGTCGTTGGTCGACTGGCCGTAATTGACGTGATCGTTTGGGCTGACATGCTGATAGTCGCCCTTCACAAAGCCGAGCGATTCCAGCGCGAGATTGGCGATCACCTCGTTGGCGTTCATGTTGGTGGAAGTGCCGGCGCCGCCCTGGATGAAGTCGGTGACGAACTGATCCATCATGTCGCCGGCGATGACGCGATCGCAGCCGACGATGATCGCGTCGGCGACCTTGGCGTCGAGCACGCCGAGGTCGCGATTGGCCATGGCGGCGGCCTTCTTGACGTAACCAAGCGCCTTCACGAAGTAAGGCTCCTGGCTCATCGGAATGCCGGTGATGTGGAAGTTCTCCTTCCCGCGGATGGTCTGGACGCCATAGTAGATGTCGTCGGCGATCTCACGCGGTCCGAGGAAGTCCTGCTCCGTACGGCTCATGGGCACTCCTTGTTGCTCGCGCGCAGCGTCATGGCATCAGTTCTGGCACAGCGCGCTGGTGACGAACGTATCGGTGCGGCAATCGTCCGGCTTGCGGGCCCTGCCCGGGATCAAAACCTTGGCCGAGCATTTTTCCGCCGAGTCGGCGTTCAGGCTCTTGCCTTCCTTGTAGCCCTTGCTCTGGCAGAGCTGGTCGGCGGCCTGCTTGCAGTCTGGCCCTCCGTTCGACGAGACCGGGCAGGCCGCGCGCCCCGACACCATGGTGGACGGCTTCGCCAGGCGTGACAGGTCGTTCATGGTCTCGCTGGGGCTTTTGAGCGGCGGCAGGAACGAGGGCACCTTGTCGAACAGCTTGCCCATTTCGTTGATCAGCCCGGAATTTTCCTCGCGCGCCGGCGGCACCGGTGGAGCGGACGTCAATGGCGGCGGTCCCTGCTCCTGCACGCCGAGCGCTGGAGCCGATGCCGATTGCGCCCATCCGGTCGCGCCGAAGCCGAGCAGGAGCAGCAGCAGCGCTGAAGTCAGCGTCCCCAGCCGCACCGCCGGATTGCCGGATCGAACCATCATGACGGCAACCGTAGCCGAAGCCGGCGCAGTGGCAAAGCGCCGATGTAACGTTATTGACTGAGCATGATCTCCGCGCAAACGCATTCTGCAATTGGAGGGAAAGCCGCTTCACACTTTGCGCGACGCGGCCCTTCCGGACCGGATCATTCGCTAGATCAGCTTGATCGCGATCACGAAGCCCAGCACGAGCACTGTAGCACCGATCGCCACCCACAATCCGAGATGCTTCTCGATCCTGACCCGGATCCAGTCGCCATACCGGTTGAGCAGGATGGCGACGATGAAGAAACGTCCGCCGCGCGCAACGATCGAGCACAGGATGAAGAGGCCGATATTGTAGCCGGCGAAGCCCGAGGTGATGGTGACGAGCTTGTAGGGAATCGGCGTCAGGCCCTTGAGCAGGATGATCACCGCGCCCCACTCCGCATAGGAGGCGCGGAACGCGTCAACCTTGTCGCCGAGGCCATAGACCTGGATGAGCCAATGGCCGACCGAGTCGAAGAGCAACGCACCGATGGCGTAGCCCAGCAGGCCTCCGACCACCGAGGTCGCGGTGCAGACCGCCGCATAGATCCAGGCGCGCTGCGGGCGCGCCAGTGACATTGGGATGAGCATCACGTCCGGGGGGACGGGAAAGAAGGAGCTTTCAGCGAAAGCCACGGCGCCCATGATCCAGAGCGCGTAGGGCTTGTGGGCGGCGTCGATGCACCAGTCGTAGATACGTTTCAGCATGCGCCGCGATGAAGCACCATGGGACGGATTTGTCCATGCCGAGATGGGACCGATTTGCGCCAATTCTAGTGGCGCTTGCGCGCGGTGCGGCCTTCGAGCGCGACAATTGGCCGCCTGGCGGCGACGCGCGGTGATGCAACTTTGGGCAGCTTCATCGGCGACTTCGGCAATTTCTCGGCGATGCCGAGCATATCTTCCCGCCGCGCCATCTCGCGCCAGACGTCTTCAGGGCGGACGCCGGCCGAGGCCCAGAGCACGGTAAGATTGTAGAGCAGGTCGGCGCTCTCCCGGATCACGGCTTCGCTATCGCCGTTGACCGCATCGATGACAACCTCGATGGCCTCTTCGGCCAGCTTCTTCGCCATTTTGGAAGGGCCGCGCTGAAACAGCCGCGCGGTGCGCGATGTTGCCGGATCAAGGTCCCTGGCCGCGAGCACAGCCAGATATAGCCGCTCAAGCGAATCACTCATGTACGCAAAACTACTCTAAACCAATGGTCGACGCGTTAACGTCCGGCAATCAACGAAAAATACGCTGGCGCTGCAAGCGCGCCAGCTTTTCTTGGTCAACGGCTCACCAACAATTCGCACCGCTTCGGCTGCAGGTGGCAAACGGGTCGCGACCGACGTATCCCTGATACGGATAGTCCGGATCACGTCCGTAATAGGGCCCGTTGCCGTAGTAGGCCGGGCCGCTGTAGTAGGCCGGGCCGCCATAGTAGGCCGGGCCGCCATAGTAGGCAGGACCGTAGTCATAGGCGTAGGCGTCGCGGCTTGCGGCGATCGCAAGACCGGTGCCGACGATGCCGGCAAAGGCTGCCGCTGCCGCCGCTCCGCCCCCGCCATGCCAGTGGCGGCCGCCCGCGAACGAAGCCGTGGGGGCGACGGTGGTGAGGGCCAGCACCGCGGCGGTGGCAAGAACGGCCTTGCGGCCGGCACGCTTCGAAAATCTGTCAAACATGTCCTGGACCCTCCTTGGGACCTTCAATGGTGCCTTGAGACAGGCTCATGTCCTCAAACACCACATCCCCATGTTGGGTTCCCGAACCCCTACACAAGCTGAACGGGGTTGCGTGATCGTGACGCAACCGCCGCTCATCCGCCGTTCATGTTGGCGCGGACAGACTTATCGCGAGCCGGCGCTCCGAGCGTCACGAAACCATAACAATGCGGGACCGGCGCGACTGATGTTTGGACTCAAGACCATCGCCTTTGGCCGCGTCCTGGCTCTTGCAATCTCGCTCGCCGCGCTCGCCCCACGCGACGTCGATGCGGCCGAGACCGCCGCGCCGTCCGTCGCGATCCACTTCACCTTCGACCGCCCCATCGACGCGAGCATGGCGCCGTTTTTCATGGCAGCGAAGGACGGCAAATTCGCCGCCGAACATCTCAACGTGTCCTTCAACACCGTGGCTGGATCGCCGGAAGCACTCGCACGCGTCGCCAAGGGCGACAGCGAGCTTGCGCTCGTCGACATCAACGAGCTGATCCGCTTTCGCGACAAGGACGATGCGGCGCCGGTCAAGGCGGTGTTCGTGCTGTTCAACCGCGCGCCTTACGCCGTCGTCGCCCGCAAGAGCCGCGGCATCCACCTCCTGCCCGACCTCGACGGCAAGACCGTCGGCGTTGCCGACGGCGATCTGTCGATGCGACTGTGGCCGGCGCTCGCACAGCGGAACGGCATCAACACGCAGCATGTGAAATTCCACAAGATCAGCGCGGCGGTCCGCGAGCCTATCCTCTCCGCGGGCCAGGTCGATGCCGTCGCCGGCTTCAGCTATCTGTCGGCGGTCAACTTGCGCGACCGCGGCGTGCCCGGAGATGATCTCGTCGTGCTCCGCTATGCTGACTATGGCTGCGAAGCCTATGGCTTTGCCGTGGTGGCCAATCCCGGCTTCGCCGCAGCGAAGCCTGACGCAATGAAAGGATTTGTCCGCGCATTGATCGCCGGCATTAACACCACCGTCAAAGAGCCGGCGCGCGCGGCGGAGGAGGCCGCAAGCCATATCGACGACGGCGACCGCGAGCTGGAGCTGGAACGCCTGCGCACCGTCCTCGTCGACAATATCCTGACCGACGAGGTCCGCCGCAACGGCCTCGGCGGCATCGACCCGGCGCGCCTTGAGCGCTCGATCGACCAGATCGCGCAGGATTTCAAGTTCCGCAAGAAACCTGCGGCGGGTGATATCTTCGACGACCGCTTCCTGCCGCCGGTCGAAGGGCGGCTGATCAATTGAGCAAAACTTACAGCTTCCGCTGTATCTCGCGGGCGATCCCTGATTAGAGTACGAAATCACTCCGTTCGATCCGCCCGAGCTCCTCGACAGCATGTCCATTTTCAGCCTCTACACCCGCGTTCTCGAACTGCTCGGCAAGGAAGCGCGGCTGGGCTGGCTGCTGGCGTTTGCCAATCTGCTGCTTGCCGCCTCGCAGTTCGCCGAGCCCGTGCTGTTCGGCCGGATCGTCGACGTGCTCTCCGGCAAGGCGGTGGCCGAGTCGAACTCGGCCTGGCCATTCCTCATGGCCTGGGTCGCGTTCGGGCTGTTCACCATCGCCTGCAGCGCGCTCGTCGCTCTGCAGGCCGACCGGCTCTCGCACCGCCAGCGCCAGGCGGTCCTGACCGACTATTTCGAGCACATCCTGCAACTGCCGCTGACCTTTCACTCCGGCACCCATTCGGGCCGGCTGATGAAGGTCATGCTCAACGGCACCGACGCGCTGTGGCGGCTGTGGCTCGGCTTCTTCCGCGAGCATTTTGCCGCGATCCTCTCAGTCGTGGTGCTGCTGCCACTGTCGCTGTACCTGAACTGGCGGCTGGCGATCCTGCTGTTCGTGCTCTGCATCGTCTTCACCGCCTTGACGACCTTTGTCGTGCGCAGGACCTTCGGCATGCAGATGGAGGTGGAGGAGCACTACAGCGAGCTCTCCGCGCGCGCCTCCGACGCGCTCGGCAATGTCGCGCTGGTGCAGAGTTTTGTCCGCGTCGAATCCGAGGTGAAGGGCTTGCGCTCCGTCGCCGATCAATTGCTTGCGGCGCAAATGCCGGTGCTGTCCTGGTGGGCGCTCGTCACAGTCATCACGCGGGCTTCCACCACCATCACGGTGCTCGCGATCTTCACGCTCGGCATCGCGCTGCACGACCAGGGGCTGACCTCGGTCGGCGAAATCGTGATGTTCGTGAGCTTTGCCACGCTTCTGATCCAGAAGCTCGAGCAGGTCGTGAGCTTCATCAACAACGTTTTCATGGAAGCGCCGCGGCTGCGCGAGTTCTTCAACGTGCTCGACGCGGTGCCTGCGGTCCACGACCGGCCCGACGCGATCGATGCCGGCAGGCTCTCGGGACTTGTCGAATTCCACGACGTCACCTTCTCCTACGACGGCAAGCGGCCGGCGGTCGAGGATCTCTCCTTCACCGCGCTGCCCGGCCAGACCATCGCGCTGGTCGGCGCCACCGGCGCGGGCAAATCCACCGCGATCGCGCTGCTGCATCGCGCCTTCGATCCGCAATCCGGCTTCATCCGGATCGACGGCATGGACGTGCGCGGCGTGACGCTGACATCGCTGCGCCGGAACATCGGCGTGGTGTTCCAGGAGGCGCTGCTGTTCAACCGCTCGATCGCGGAGAATTTGCGTGTCGGCAAGCCGGATGCGACCGAAGCCGAGATGCGCAAGGCGGCGGAGCGCGCGCAGGCACTCGAATTCATCGAGCGCAGCGGCGGCTTCGAAACCAATGCCGGCGAGCGGGGCCGCATGCTCTCCGGCGGCGAGCGGCAGCGGCTGTCAATCGCACGCGCGCTGTTGAAGGACCCTCCGATCCTGATCCTGGACGAGGCGACGAGCGCGCTCGACGCCGTCACCGAGGCCAAGGTGAATACCGCTCTCGACGAAGTGATGAAGGGCCGCACCACCTTCGTGATCGCCCACCGCCTCTCCACCATCCGCAATGCCACGCGCATCCTGGTGTTCGAGAACGGGCGGGTGATCGAAAGCGGAACTTTCGATGAACTCGTGGCCAAAGGCGGCCATTTTGCCGAACTCGCCAAGGCCCAGTTCATGGTCCAGGAGAGCGCACGGGCCAGTGTGACAGCGGCTGAGCCTGCTGCGACTGCGGCCAAGTCCCCGTAGCACTGTCGAAATTCGGCCTATTTCATCATTGAATACCCCGCCGAGCCCCCTGTTCTCGACGCATGAGCCAGTATAGGTTTGCCGCGCCGCAAGCGGCGTCGCAGGATTTCAAACGCGAAACTCAGATCACGAGAGCCGTCCGGAACCGGCGGGTCTCCCAGGACCGGAATCGGATAGTGCACGCATTTCGCCCGCTGCTTCGCAATTCCCTGTTCAACCTGTTCGCCGCGGCACTCGCATGCGCTGCGCTGCTTGCCCCGCGCGCGGCCGGCGCCGAAGCGCTGCTGCTGATCGAAGCCGACAGCGGCAAGGTGTTGCAGGCCGAAAGCGCGACCATTCCCTGGTATCCGGCTTCCGTCACCAAGATCATGACCGCCTATGTGACGCTGAAGGCGGTCAAGGACGGCAAGCTCACGCTCGATACGCTGCTGACGGTGTCGCCGACGGCGGCCTCGCAATCGCCCTCGAAAATGGGATTCCGTCCGGGAACGCAGCTCACCGTCGACAACGCGCTGAAGATGATGATGGTGAAGTCGGCGAATGACATGGCCGTTGTGCTTGCCGAAGGCATCGGCGGCTCGATCGACGGCTTCTCGGCGATGATGAACGACACCGCGAAGAAGCTCGGCATGACGCAGACGAGCTACGTCAACCCCAACGGCCTGCCCGCCGATGGCCAGATCACGTCCGCGCGGGATCTCGGCATTCTCGCGCGCTCGTTCCTGCGCGACCTGCCGGAATACGAATACTTCGTGCACATTCCGGCGATTCGCTTCGGCAAGCGCGTCACGGGGAATTTCAACAAGCTGATCGGCCGCTATCCCGGCGCCGACGGCTTCAAGACCGGCTTCATCTGCGCCTCCGGCTACAACCTCGTCGCGTCGGCAACGCGCAACGGCCGCCGGCTGATCGCGGTGGTGCTCGGCGCCAGCTCCGGCACCGCGCGCGCCGTGAAGGCGGCGCAGCTGCTGGAGCGCGGCTTCAGCCAGGACAACCTGTCTTGGCTGCGTCCCTCGCTCGGGACCGTCGACAATTTGGTACCGGTCGACGCTTCACCGCCGAACCTGCGCGACGACATGTGCGGCGGCCACCGCAAGCGGCCGGCCAGCGACGATGACGACGCGCTGATTGCGACCAATGGCGGCACGACCGGATCGGCCTCGGCCACCGGCGGTGAAGCCCAGGTGACCTTCTTCGCCGCCGGGCTTCAGCCGCCCTTGATGAAGGCCTCCGAGCTGATGGCCACGGCCGCCGCGTCCGCCGAGCCCGTGCTGGTTTATACCGGCCCGACCCGAACCGGCACCGCCCTGATCGCGGCGGTCGCAGCCGACGCTGACCAGCAGGCGACAGCGAAGCCGCGTGGCAAGAAGTCGCGCGTGGCCAGGAAGCCCGACGCGGCCGACAAGCCCAAGGACGGGAGCAAGGATACCAAGACGGCAGCGGCGAAGCCGGATACCAAGCCTGACGCGAAGAGCGACACCAAGAGCGCGGCAAAGCCGGCCGGGACCAAGCATGCCGCGGCCAAGCCTACCGCTGCCAAGCCTGATGCCGCGGCGAAGCCCGCTGCAAACGCTGAGCAACCCAAGCCCGCAAAACCCAAGGCCGCGACCAAGCCCGCAGCCAAGCCGGCCAACAACAGTTAACGGCTCATCGAGGCGAGAGCGCGCCCGCCCTTCGCACCTGCGGCAGAGCGGTTTGCGACGATTCCAGTAGCCACTTCCCGGCCTTTGCCATAATCCTCCAACGCTTGCCACCTGTTCCGGCAGGCTCGATACTGTCGGCAACGAGGCAAGCCCGAGACACAACGGGCTCAGGCAAGAGAGGGGAGTTTCCATGGAGCGCATCTGGCTCAAGCAATATCCGCCCGGCGTGCCCGCAGACATCGATGCTACCCAATACGCATCGCTGGTCGACCTGCTGGAGGAGAGCTTCGCGAAGTTCGCCGACCGCAAGGCGTTCATCTGCATGGACAAGGCGATCAGCTATCGCGATCTCGACCAGATGTCGCTGGCGCTCGCATCCTACCTGCAAGGCCGCGGCCTCCAGCGCGGCGCGCGCGTCGCGCTCATGATGCCGAACGTGCTTCAATACCCGGTCGCGACCGCCGCCGTGCTGCGCGCCGGATTCGCGGTGGTCAACGTCAACCCGCTCTACACGCCGCGCGAGCTGGAGCATCAGCTCAAGGACTCCGGCGCCGAAGCCGTCATCGTGCTGGAGAACTTCGCCCACACCGTCCAGCAGGTGATCGCCAAAACAGCGGTGAAGCACGTCATCGTCGCCAGCATGGGCGACCTGCTCGGCTTCAAGGGCGTGATCGTCAATCTCGTCGTCCGCCGCGTGAAGAAGATGGTGCCGGCCTGGTCGCTGCCGGGCGCGGTGCCCTTCAATGATGCGCTATCGGCCGGCCGCGGCATGACCTTCAACAAGCCAAAACTATCGCCCGGCGACGTCGCCTTCCTGCAATATACCGGCGGCACCACCGGCCTCTCCAAGGGCGCCACGCTGCTCCACCGCAACATCGTCGCCAATGTCCTGCAGAACGACGCCTGGCTCCAGCCAGCGCTGGCACAGCCGCCGCAGATCGACCAGCTCCTGATCGTCTGCGCGCTGCCGCTCTACCACATCTTCGCGCTGACGGCCTGCTATCTGCTCGCGGTGCGCGCCGGCGGCTGCAATCTGTTGATCCCCAATCCGCGCGACATCGCCGGCTTCATCAAGGAATTGGCGAAGTACCAGGTCAACAGCTTCCCGGCCGTCAACACGCTCTACAACGGCTTGATGCATCACCCCGATTTCAAGAAGCTCGACTTCTCCAAGCTGAAGATCTCCAACGGCGGCGGCATGGCGGTGCAGCGCTCCGTCGCCGAGCAGTGGAAGGCGGTGACCGGCTGCTTCATCGCCGAAGGCTACGGCCTGTCGGAGACCTCGCCGACGCTGACCTGCAACCCGGCGACCACGACCGAGTTCTCCGGCTCGATCGGCATCCCCGTGCCCTCGACCTGGATCTCGATCCGCGACGATGACGGCAACGAGGTGCCGCTGGGCCAGCCCGGCGAGATCTGCGCCAAGGGCCCGCAGGTGATGTCGGGGTATTGGAACAGGCCGGAGGATACCGCCAACGTGATGACGGCGGACGGCTATTTCCGCACCGGGGACATCGGCGTGATGGACGAGAGGGGTTACACCAAGATCGTCGACCGCAAGAAGGACATGATCCTGGTCTCCGGCTTCAACGTCTATCCGAACGAGATCGAGGAAGTGATCGCGAGCCATCCGGGCGTGCTCGAATGCGCCGTGATCGGCATCCCCGATTCCAAATCGGGCGAGGCGGTCAAGGCTTTCGTGGTGAAGAAGGATCCCAATCTCACGGCCGAGGATGTGATCAAGTTCTGTCACGAGCAGCTCACCGGCTACAAGGTGCCCAAGCACATCGAATTCCGCACCGACCTGCCGAAGACCAATGTCGGCAAGATCTTGCGCCGGCAGCTGCGCGACGAGAAGAAGGCCGAGGCGGCGTAGGCGACTTGACCGCAGGCCCAATAGGGCGCGCCTGCGCGCCCTTTCGTCATTGCGAGCGCAGCGAAGCAATCCAGGAATGTATCTGCGGTGACGGTCTGGATTGCTTCGTCGCAAGGGCTCCTCGCAATGACGAGAAATAAGCAACGCGGCCTCATCACAGCCTGGTGAAGCCGTTTCCCTCGGCCGGTAAAATGATCTAGAACGTGGCGGCCCCTTTCCACGGAGAATTCACGATGACCATCCAACTTGGCGACAAGCTGCCCGAAGCGAAATTCCGCGTGATGACGGCGGAAGGTCCGCAGGTGAAGACCACCGACGATATCTTCAAGGGCAAGAAGGTGGCGCTGTTCGCGGTGCCCGGCGCCTACACCGGCACCTGCCACAAGATGCATCTGCCGAGCATCTTCCTCAATGCCTATGCCATCAAGGACAAGGGCGTCGACAGCATCGCGATCGTCTCCGTCAACGACGCCTTTGTCATGAACGCCTGGAAGCGCGACACCGACCAGCGCGACGAGGCGATCTTCCTCGCCGACGGCAATGCCGACTTCACCAAGGCGATCGGCATGGAGTTAGACGCCTCCGGCAACGGCCTTGGCATCCGCTCCAAGCGCTACTCGATGCTGGTCGAGGACGGCGTGGTGAAGAAGCTGAACCTCGAGGCGATGCCCGGCAAGGTCGAGGTCTCCGGTGGCGATACGCTGCTGGGGCAGCTGTAAGGCAAAAGCCGCCTTCCACATTCACAACTGTCATTCCCCGCGGAGGCGGGGAATCCAGTACGCCGCAGATTCTCGGTTCAATAGCAACCGTCTCTGGAATACTGGATCGCCCGGTCAAGCCGGGCGATGACAGCGGAGAATGGAGCCGTCGACGCCTACTCCCTCACCCGCTGCTGCAGCCGCGCCATCGCAACGCCGTCGCGCGCGAGCTGATCGGCGCGTTCGTTCTCGGGATGGCCGGCGTGGCCCTTGATCCAGTGCCAGCGGATTTCGTGCTGTTTCAAAGCGGCATCGAGCCGCTGCCATAGCTCGACATTCTTCACCGGCTTCTTGTCCGCGGTGCGCCAGCCGTTGCGCTTCCAGCCGTGGATCCAGCCAGTGATGCCCTGCCGCACATATTGGCTGTCGGTGTAGAGATCGACGATGCAGGGCCTCTTCAGCGCTTCCAGCGCCGAGATCGCCGCCATCAGCTCCATCTGGTTGTTGGTGGTGTGGCGCTCGCCGCCGTTCAGCTCCTTCTCCTTGTCGCCGAACTTCAGGATCGCGCCCCAGCCGCCGGGCCCGGGATTTCCGGAGCAGGCGCCGTCGGTAAAGATGGTGACATTGGGAAGTTCGCTCAAGCGACCTGTCCTGACGGCATTAGCCCGTAGTCGCGCGCGCTGGAGACGCTCTGGTGAAAGCGCAGCTTGCGAACATATTCCAGAGGGTCCTTCGGCTTGACCAGCGCGCCGGGCGGCACGTTGAGCCAGTCGACCAGGCGCGTCAGCAGGAAGCGGATCGCAGCCCCTCGCGCCAGCAGCGGCAGCGCTGCCTCTTCCGCCTCGGACAGCTTTCGCACGCGGCCATAGGCATTGAGGAAGGCCCGCGCCTTGGTGACGTTGAAGGAGTGATCCGGCTCAAAACACCAGGCATTCAGGCAGATCGCGACATCGTAGGCCAGCATGTCGTTGCAGGCGAAGGTGAAGTCGATGATCCCCGAGAGCTGGTCGCCGAGGAAGAAGACGTTGTCGTTGAAGAGGTCGGCGTGGATGACGCCCTCGGGCAAATTGTTCGGCCAGACGCCGCTCGAGAGATGATCGAGTTCGGCGGCGAGGAACGCGCACAGGCCCGGCTGGACCTCGTCGGCCCGGCTTGAGGCCGCATCGAACAGCGGCTGCCAGCCGGCGACCGAGAGCGCGTTGGCGCGCCTGATTGAAAAATTGGCGCCGGCCAGATGCATTTTCGCCAGCGCCTGTCCGACGCCGGCGCAATGGGCGGCGTTCGGCTTGCGCGGCCAGACGCCTTCGAGAAAGGTGATGATCGCAGCGGGCCGTCCCGACAGCTCGCGCAGCGCCTCGCCGTCCTTCGCCTTCACCGGCAGCGGGCAGTTGATGCCGTGCTCTGCGAGATGCGTCATCAGCGCGAGGAAGTACGGCAGATCGTTCTTCGCCACGCGCTTCTCATAGAGCGTGAGGATGAACGAGCCCTTGGTGGTGTGCAGCAGGAAGTTGGAATTCTCGACGCCCTCGGCGATGCCCTTGTAGGAGAGCAATTCGCCGAGATCGTATTGCTGAAGGAAATCCGCAAGCTCGTCGGCGGCGACGTCGGTGTAGACCGCCATAAAGGTCTACTCGGCGGCGGCTTCGGGGCGCACCGAACGCGGCAGCGGGAAGAACTCGTTCTCTTCCGCGGCCGAGACCGTCTCCACATGCAGCGTGAAGCGCTCGGCAAAAGCGTCCATGATCTCCTCGACGATCACTTCCGGCGCCGAGGCGCCCGCGGTGATGCCGAGGCTGGTGATGTTCTCGAACCGCTTCCAGTCGAGGTCGGCGGCGCGCTGCGCCAGCACCGCGATCGGGCAGCCCTCGCGCTCGGCGACCTCGCGCAGGCGCTGCGAGTTCGACGAGTTCGGCGCACCGACCACGATCAACGCGTCGACCACCGGCGCCACCTTCTTCACCGCGAGCTGGCGGTTGGTGGTGGCGTAGCAGATGTCTTCCTTGTGCGGACCGTTGATGTTCGGGAAGCGCTCCTTCAGCAGCGCCACGATCTCCGCGGTATCGTCGATCGACAGCGTGGTCTGGGTCACGAAGGCGATGTTGTTCGGATCCTTCGGCGTGATGGTCTTGGCGTCCTCGGGGGTCTCGATCAGGGTGACGGCGCCGACCGGAAGCTGGCCGAGGGTGCCGACCACCTCGGGGTGATGGGAATGGCCGATCAGGAAGATCTCGCGGCCGCGCTTGAAGTGGATCGCCGCCTCGCGGTGGACCTTGGTCACCAGCGGGCAGGTCGCATCCAGCGAAAACAAATTGCGGGACTGAGCGTCGGCCGGAACCGATTTCGGCACGCCATGGGCCGAGAACACCACCGGTGCGGTGGTGTTTTCCGGGATTTCGGCGAGCTCCTCGACGAAGATGGCGCCCTTCTTCTTCAACCCATCGACGACGTACTTGTTGTGCACAATCTCATGGCGAACATAGACGGGAGCACCGAACTTATCGAGCGCCCGTTCCACGGTGTCGATCGCCCGGACCACCCCGGCGCAGAAGCCACGGGGAGAACAAAGCACGATCTTGAGGTCTGGTTTGGCTGACATTGGGCGATCTCGGGACCGAATCACCTCGCCAAACGGGCGGGAAGCGGTCGATGGATGAATAGAACTTAGGTACGGGCTTACAGGGAATTGGGCCCCCTTTCGGGCGCTGTCAAGGCACTATCTATAGCAGAACCATTGCGTGGCCACCCCCTCCGGGCTTATATAGCGCGAATTCCCAGTCATCGCTGATGACCACCGGTTTCGCCTCCAAAGGGGTGGGCGAAGCACAAAGGAGATTTGCCATGAGCAACGCACCTCTGATGCCCAAGGCGACCGCCGTCTGGCTGCTCGACAACACCGCGCTGACCTTCGACCAGGTCGCCGATTTCACCAAGATGCACCCCCTCGAGATCCGGGCGATCGCGGATGGCGACGCCGCCCAGGGCATCAAGGGCATGGACCCCATTTCCAACGGCCAGCTGACCCGCGAGGAGATCGAGAAGGCCGAGAAGAATCCGGACGCCCGGCTCCGCCTCCAGGAGAGCAAAGTGGTGCTGCCGCCTCAGCCCAAGCGCAAGGGCCCGCGTTACACCCCGGTCTCGCGCCGCCACGAGCGCCCGAGCGCCATCCTCTGGCTGCTGCGCAACCATCCCGAGCTCAAGGACGCCCAGATCATGCGCCTGGTCGGCACGACCAAGAGCACGATCGCGAGCGTCCGTGATCGCACCCACTGGAATACGTCGTCGCTGACGCCCATCGATCCCGTGACCCTCGGCCTCTGCTCGCAGATCGAACTCGATTTCGAAGTGGCGCGCGCGGCCAAGGAAAAGCCGATCGACGCAGCCTATGGCGGCGCGACGCTGCTGCCGGCCTCGGAGACCACCAAGAAGGACGAGTTCGAGTCGGCCGAAAAATCCAGCGACGATCTCAACGTCGACGCCGTCTTCGCCAAGCTGAAGACGCTCGGCGGCAAGAAACAGGAGCAGGAGGAAGAGTAAACCTCCGCTCTCCCTTCGCTGGCGAATGCAGTTTGAACGCGGCAGGGTGAACCTGCCGCGTTTTTGTGTTGGCGGTGTCGTCCCGGCGAAGGCCGGGACGACACTGGAGAAACTAGAACTTATACGTCACACCACCGCCGACCAGCCACGGATCGATATGCGCGGTGCCCGTAACCGGCAGGCCGCTGACGGTCGCGCTGTAGTCCGGCCGCAGCCAGAGCTTCTTGACGTCGACGTTGAGGCCCCAGTGCCGGTCGAGCATGTAGTCGAAGCCGAACTGCACGGCGCCGCCCCAGGCATTGCTGACATGCAGGCTGGTGGTGGTGGCGACAATCGCCGGCGGCCCGACGATAGCTGCCGGCGCGTTGGCGGCGGAATTGTTGAAGAACACCGTGTAGTTCACGCCCGCGCCGATATACGGCTTGAACGCGCCGAAATTGTCGAAGTGGTATTGCAGCGTCAGCGTCGGCGGCAGCAGCGTGGTCTTGCCGATCGGCAGATTGGCGAGCGAGCCGGTGCCGGTGATCGAATGCCGAGTCACGCCCAGGATCAGCTCGGCCGCGATGTTCTTGGTGAAGAAATAGCTGATGTCGAGCTCGGGCACGACCTGATCACTGATCTTGAGCCCCGAATTCGGCGATGACAGCGAAGGAACGCCCGCGACAGCGACGGTGCTGCCACCGGCATCCGGCAACACGCCGAGCACGCGCAGACGCACCATCCAGGGATTGAAGGCTTCGGCCGGCGGCGGCGCCTTCTTGTAGACCGGCAGGTCGGCGGCCTGCGCCGAGGCAAACGTCCCCGCGATCATCGCGCCAAGCGTCGCCAGGCCTCTTATTGTTCTCTGCATTGAATTCCCCTTCAGCCATCTCTGCGCGCGTCGTTGCGCGTCATGTGCTTCAGAGCAGAAAGGGGAGGGACAAGGATTTGATGCTGATCAAATCGCGCGGATTGTTGCGCTGCGTTGCAGATGTGTCACAAAAAATGCCGATGCGGATCAGTAGCGCGCCTCCCCAGTCATCGGAGGAGACGCACCTCGGCTCACGGCCGCTCCGGATGGTTCAGCATGTATTCGCCAAGATCGCGCTGGCGGCGGTCGGAGCGGGCAACCGCGGCGTTGCGCTGGACGTCACGGTCCTTGCGGCAGGCCACGTATTCCGGCGAGCCCTGCGCATAACCGCGGCTCTGGCAGACCGCGTCATCGTCGTCACCGCCCATCGCCACCGGCGTCTGGTAGCGCGCGGAGCAGGCGGAGAGGATGAGGCCCGCAAACGCAATCGCAAGAAACGGCTTCGAATTCATGGCAGGCCTTTGATCCTCATGGTGAGGAGCCCGCGCAGCGGGCGTCTCGAACCATGCAGGCCCGGATGCAGCAGCGGGGCCTTTCATCCTTCGAGACGCGCGCCAGGCGCGCTCCTCAGCATGAGGGTTGAGCGGATAAATGCGGCCTATTCAAGCCCCATCGTACCGTCACACCCTCCCCTTCAGCGCCTCGCCGATCTCGTCCAGCACCTTGGGGTCTTCGATCGTCGCCGGCATGGTCCAGGACTCGCCGTCGGCGATCTTCTTGATGGTGCCGCGCAAGATCTTTCCGGAGCGCGTCTTGGGCAGGCGGCCAACGGTGATGGCGAGCTTGAAGGCGGCGACGGGGCCGAGCTTGTCGCGCACCAGTGCGACGATCTCCTTCTCGATCTCGCCAGGCGCGCGCTTGACGCCGGCCTTGAGCACCAGGAAGCCGCAGGGCACCTCGCCCTTGATCGCGTCCTTGACGCCGAGCACGGCGCATTCGGCGACATCCGGGTGAGACGCCAGAATTTCCTCCATGCCGCCGGTCGACAGGCGATGGCCGGCGACATTGATGATGTCGTCGGTGCGGCCCATCACGAAGACATAGCCGTCCTCGTCCTTGTAGCCGGCGTCCGAGGTCTTGTAGTAGCCGAGGAATTCGCTGAGGTAGGCTTCCTTGAAGCGCGCGTCCTGATTCCACAGTGTCGGCAGGCAGCCCGGCGGCATCGGCAGCTTGATGACGATCGAGCCCATGGTGTTGGGACCGACGGGCTTCGCCGCTTCGTCGACCACGTCGACCTGGTAGCCCGGCATCGGCACCGTCGGCGAGCCGTGCTTCACCGGCAGCATCCCGAGGCCGACCGGATTGCCGGCGATGCACCAGCCGGTTTCGGTCTGCCACCAATGGTCGATCACCGGCACCTTCAGCTGCGCTTCGGCCCATTCCACCGTCGGCGGATCGGCGCGCTCACCGGCGAGGAACAGCGTGCGGAATCTGGAGAGGTCGTATTGCCGGATGAACTTGCCTTCCGGATCGTCCTTGCGAATGGCGCGGAACGCGGTCGGCGCGGTGAAGAAGGCGACTGCCTTGTGCTCCGAAATCACGCGCCAGAACGCACCGGCATCAGGCGTGCCGACCGGCTTGCCCTCGTACATGACCGTGGTCGCGCCATGCAGCAGCGGGCCGTAGACGATGTAGCTGTGGCCGACCACCCAGCCGATATCGGAGCCGCACCACCAGACCTCGCCGGGCTTGACGCCGTAGAGGTTGAACATCGACCATTTCACCGCGACGAGATGGCCGCCATTGTCGCGCACGACGCCCTTGGGAATGCCGGTCGTGCCCGAGGTGTAGAGGATGTAGAGCGGATCGGTGGCGGCGACCGGCACGCAAGGCGCTTTCTTGCTCTCGTTCATCGCCTTGCGGCGCAGGCTCGCCCAATCGTAATCGCGCCCCGGCGTCAGGTCGCAGATGTGCTGCGGACGTTGCAGCACGATGCACGCCTTCGGCTTGCTGCCCGCGAGCCTGATCGCCTCGTCGAGCAGCGGCTTGTAGTGCACGATGCGGCCGGGCTCGATGCCGCAGCTCGCCGACAGGATCAGTTTTGGCTGCGCATCGTCGATGCGGGTTGCGAGCTCCTTGGCCGCAAAACCGCCGAACACCACCGAGTGCACCGCACCGATCCGCGCGCAGGCCAGCATCGCGACCACCGCCTCCGGCACCATCGGCATGTAGAGGATGACACGGTCGCCTTTGGCGACGCCGAAATCCTGCATGATTGCGGCGAGCGCCTGCACCTCGCCCAGGAGCTCGGCATAGGTGAATTTTGCAACCGAGTTGGTGAGCGGCGAATCATGGATCAGTGCGACCTGGTCGGCACGGCCGTGTTCGACATGGCGGTCCAGCGCGTTGTAGCAGGTGTTGACCACGCCGCCGCCGAACCAGCGGCCGTAGGTCCCCTGGGCGGCGTCGAAGATCTTTTTCGGCGGCTCGATCCAGTCGATCTCCTTTGCCGCCTCGGCCCAAAACCCCTCGGGATCGGCCAGCGAGCGCGCATGGACCTCGTGATAGCGGCTCGTTCCTTCAACGTTTCCCTGGGCGTTCATGCAAGCGCTCCCGTTCCCTTTATTCGCCTTGCCTTGACCTGACGACAGGACCTCAGTCCCGCCATGATCAGGATCAATCGCCGGCCTTGTTTGCGGGGGGTATTTTCGCGGGAACGGGCCGCGGTTCAAGCTGAAAAGGATGGGCCTTTTGCAGGAGAGAGCGAGCTGCCACCGCGGCGGCGGTGCGCTCCCTCGCCCCGTTCTTACGGGGGCGCGGCGAGCTTCGCTCGCTCCGAGAGGATTGGGGTGAGGGGCTGTTTCCGCAATTTCGGTGCAGATTGAGGAGTTCGCAGAGGCTCCCCCTCATCCGGATCGCATCTTCGATCCGCTCCGGCCTCTCCCCGCTGGCGGCAGGGCGACGCATGTGGGCTGATCTTGTTGTGGCCGATCCTTCGAGACGCCCGCCTTGGGGCGGGCCCTCAGGATGAGGATGGAGTGCGCGGCAGCGGTTTCAACGGGCGCTGATGCCGCTCAGCCTCATCCTGAAGAGACCGCGGAGCGGTCGTCTCGAAGGACGAGGCGCGCGCTCAGGCCGCCCAAAAGGCCATATGCGATCGCCATGCCGCTGGCGGGGAGAGGCGAAGACCTTCAATATCCGTCGATTCCGTTCAGCCGCTGCAAGCGGTCCTGCATCGCCTTCTTCAGATCGTATCCCGGCCGCCCAAACTCCGCGTTGCGGCGGGCGATAAAATCGTCCTGCTCACGCTGAAGCGTGCGCGCGTCGGGGGTGGGATTCCGCATGCTTTGCGCCTCGCGGACGGCGCGCGTGTTGGCCGCAAAAACCTCGCGATCGAGATCGGCGAGCTCGCGGTTGGCGCAGATCGCTTTCTCCACGGCGCGGCGCGCGCGCCTGCAATTGAAGCTGGGCTTGCCGACGACCGCCATCTGTGCGCCGATCCGCTCGAGCTCACGCGCCATCGCCTTGTGATTGGCCTTGGCCTGCTCGTGGTTCGGATCAATTTTCAGTGCCGCGCCAAAATCCTGCACCGCTTTGGGGCGGTCGCCCTTCTTCAGCCAGAGCTCGCCGCGCGCGTTGAAGACGTCGGCAAGCGTCGGATCAAGCTGCAACGCGCGGCTGTCGTCGGCGATGGCGCGGTCGGTCTGGTCATGTCGCGCCAGCAGCGCGCCGCGCGCGATCAGCGCCTTGATCAGGTCGGGCTTCGCCGTCTTCTCGTTGTCGATCACGGCGGCGCAGGCTGGCCCCGCGTTGTCCATGTCGTCGGCGGCGGCAGCCGCAAGACATGGCGCGATGTCGACCTGCGCCACCGTAGCCGGCTCGCCGCCGGTCGCCGCATGGGCCGCACCGAGCAAGAGCGCGCAAAGCAGCACGGCACCGGAAAATTCGATCGGGACGGTGAAACGCATTGTTGTAGTCGGAAGCCTTGCTTTGTGGCCTTACTATCCATCATACGGCCGGATTGATGCTAGCTTGTAGCGTCGCTCAAATCGGTTTCGGGGCTCTCAATTGTCGACATTCGAATGGATCATCGCGCTGCTGCTCGGAGCCGTTGCATTATCGGCGCTGGCGCGGCGGATCAAGGTCCCCTACCCGACCTTTCTCGCCATCGGCGGCGCGCTGATTGCCTTTATCCCATCGAGCCCGTCTTGGACGCTGGAGCCCGACCTGGCGCTGGCGCTTTTTGTCGCACCGGTGCTGCTGGACGCCGCCTTCGACACCTCGCTGCGCGATCTCCGCAACAACTGGGTTCCGGTCTCGACCCTGGTCGTGGCCGCCGTCGGCATGACCACGGCTGGCGTCGCGCTGGTCGCACATTGGCTGATGCCGGACATTCCCTGGGCCGCCGCGGTTGCGCTCGGCGCGATCGTGGCGCCGCCGGATGCGGCCGCTGCAGTCGCGATCCTGAGCCAGGTGAAACTACCCTATCGCATGGTGAAGGTGCTGGAGGGCGAGAGCCTGCTCAACGATGCCAGCGCGCTGCTGGTCTATCGCATCGCGGTCGGCGCCATCGCCACGGAGCACCTGACGTGGAGCCAGGTCGCGCCGACAATGGTGCTGGCACTGGTCGGCAGCGTCATCGCCGGCCTCCTTGCAGGCCGCATCATCCCGCTGTTCATGGAGCGGGTGACGGAGGCACCGAGCGCGATCATCGTGCAATTCGCCACCACTTTCATGATCTGGATCGCCGCCGAGCATCTCGGCCTCTCCGGCATCCTCACCATCGTGGTCTACGCCATCACCATGGCGCGCACGGCGCCCGCCCGCATGCCGGCGCGGTTGCGGGTGCCGTCCTATGCGGTGTGGGAGACGATGGTATTCGTGCTCAACGTGCTCGCCTTCATGCTGATCGGCATGCAGATGCGACCGATCTGGACGCGGCTCGAGCAGGAAGTGCGCTGGGAATATTGCATGGCGGCAGCCTGGATCCTGCTCACGGTCATCCTGGTGCGGCTCGCCTGGGTGACGTTCTACCGCACGACGCTGCGCGCGCTGATGGCGCACGGGATCTATCATCCGAAGGATCCGAAGGCCGTCGCCTCACCCAAGGGCGGACTGATCATCTCCTGGTGCGGCATGCGCGGCCTGGTCACGCTCGCCACCGCCTTCGCGCTGCCGGAAAGCTTTCCCTATCGCGATTTCATCGTCTTCAGTGCCTTTGCAGTCGTGCTCGGCACGCTGGTCGTGCAGGGTCTGACGCTGCGTCCGCTGATCCTGGCCTTCGGCCTCAAGGACGACGATCCCGTCGGCGTCGAGGTCGCGCGCGCCCGCGCGGTCGCCTATCGCGCGGCGCTCGACGCGATCGAGGACGATCCGTCGGAGGAGGCGGAAATCCTCCGGCTCGAATATCGCGCCATCCTGATGCAGGCGGACGACGATCCGCACGGCGGCATCGCCAATGGCGAACTGCCCGCCGATCCCCTGCGCCGCCGCGCCATCGAAGCCGCCCGAAAATCGATCTTCGACCTGCGCGCCACCGAAGTGATCGGCGACGACGCCTTTCACCGGATCGAGGAAGAGCTCGATCGCGCCGAATTGAGCGCGGGGGGCTGAGCCGCGTGGCGCCCCGCCACAAACTCGGCCGTCGTCCCGGACAAGCGCGCCCAAAGCGCGCGCCGATCGGGACGACGGCTGGGATTGAGCCAGCAGCGCATTACACCGCGTGAACAACATTGAACCAAACGCCGCTTCCCCAGACTCACTCCAGATGACAACCCTAATCGACGACCGTCGTGTACGCGCGCGTGATGCGTCGCCTGCACGATATTTTTATCTCCATATGGCGCTGGCCTGCGCGGCCACCGCGTTTCTCGGCTTCGCACCGACCTATTGGGTGCCGCTCGTCAACCGGACATTCTCCACGAGTCCGGTAATCCATTTTCACGGACTCTTGTTCTTTACCTGGACCCTCTATTTCGTGCTCCAGACCTGGCTCGCTGCCTCGGGCCGCGTGGTCAATCACCGTTCGCTCGGCATCGCCGGCGTGTCGCTCGCGACCGCGATGACGATCTTCGGCTTCCTCGCCTCCGTGCATGTGATGCAGCATTCCGCCGCGCTCGGGCAGAAAGAGGCCGGCATCGCTTTCTCGATCGTGCCGATGAGCGGGATCGCGTTCTTTGCGGTGGTGTTTGTGCTGGCGATCATGAACACGCGAAAGCCCGAAATTCACAAGCGCCTGATGCTGCTCGCCGCGGTCTCGATCCTCGACGCAGCGATTGCGCGCTGGTTCCTCACCTTCCTCGCGCCTCCCGGACCGCCGGGCCCGCCGCCGGTGCCAGTGACCATCGCGCCGGCTGTCGTCGCCTCGCTGCTGCTCGTCGTCGCCATGGTGCGCGACTGGCGCACCGAGGGCCGCGTGCATCCGGTCTACATCTACGGCACGCTCGCGATGCTGGCGGTGAAGGTCTTGAACTGGCCGATCAGCGAGACGGCGGCGTGGCATTCCTTCGCCGGCGGGATTCTGGCGCTAGCGCAGTAGCGCCACAAGCTCCGTCGTCGTCCCGGACAAGCGCAGCGAAGCGGAGCGCTGATCCGGGACCCATAGCCACAGGCGGATGTGGTTTAAGGGGACTCGGAGTTACCGTTTAGCAAAACAACCTCATGCTGTGCTTATGGGTCCCGGATCTGCGCGCGCTTTGGGCGCGCTTGTCCGGGACGACGGTGGAGGTTGTAGTTACGCCCCCGCCTTGCACGTAATCCCGCCGTCCACGACGAGCTCGATTCCCGTCACGTATTTCGACTCGTCCGACGCCAGGAACAGCGCCGCATTGGCGACGTCCCAGGCGTCGCCCATGTGGCCCATCGGCACCTGCGCGTCGCGGGCGCGCCACATCGCTTCGACGTCGCCCTTGGCGTAGCTGGCGGCGAGGCCGGCGGAATGTGCGACCATCGGCGTCTTCATCAGGCCGGGCAGGATCGCATTGACACGCACATGATGGCGCGCGAACTCGATCGCGGTGGTGCGCGTCATCTGGTTCATCGCCGCCTTCGAGGTACCGTAGGTGACGTAGGAGATGCCCATGTGGCGGATCGACGCGATCGAGGAGATGTTGATGATCGAGCCGCCGCCCTGCTTCACCATCACCGGAATAACGTGCTTCATGGCGAAATAGGCGCTCTTGAGGTTGATGCTGAAGACGCGGTCCCAGCTCTCTTCGGTCACCTCGACCACGCTGCCCATCTCGGCAATGCCGACATTGTTGTCGAGCACGTCGATGCGGCCGTAAGCTTTGAGACACGCCGCGACCATCGCCTCGACCTCGCTCGCGCGCGAGACGTCGGCGGTGAAGGCGGTCGCCTTGCCGCCTTCGTCGGTGATGATCTTCGCGGTTTCCTCGGCCGCGGCATCGTTGCGGTCGACGCAAAACACCTGCGCGCCCTCGCGCGCAAAGGTCGCCGCGGTGGCCTTGCCGTTGCCCCAGCCCGGTCCGATCGAGCCGGCTCCCACCACCATCGCAACCTTGCCCTTGAGCCGATCCATCGCGTTTTCTCCCTGGTTATTATTGTCCGTAGCCCGGATGGAGCGCAGCGTAATCCGTGGCGACTGTCCCCGGATTACGCTTTGCTCCATCCGGGCTACGGATCGTTGCAAGCTTTCATCGTGGTGACGTTAGCACCGATGGGATGACCGACAATCTCGGACAATGTCATGCACACGCCGTCATGGCATAGCCGCCATTCGCCAGCCGCACCGGAATTGCCAAGCACGACCTCCTGCGTCGGACCGCGCTTCGGCTGCCATTGAAACCAGCCGTCGACGAGCCGCGCCTCGGGCGGCGGCTCCATGCCGGGGCCGGTGCCCTTGACGCGGGCCTGCACCAGTTCGAGGCCCGCCGGCGTGACGCGCCAGTCTTCCTGCCACTCGACCTTCGCGATCGAATGCGTCCATGCCAGCGTGAACGCAGACAGCGCCAGCGCCTTCACGCCGCCCGCTGTTGCGAAACAGAGGCTCACACGGCCTCGATCGCCGCCGGCGGCCTTTGCCGCCATTGCCACAGCACCAGCGCGGCCGAGAGCACGAAACCCGCGGTGTCGCTGAACGGAAAATCGCCGAGCAGGCACAACGCGGCGCCGAGCGCGACCACGCGCTCGAGCAGCGTCAACCGCGTGAACAGGAAGCCGATCGCGACCATGCCGAACAGCGCGATCGCCACCAGCGCCTTGAGGCTTGCGAGCGCCACCGCGCCGTAGAAGCCGAGCTTGGCCGCCATGGGATCGCCGGCTTGCAGCATCAGCGCGGGCGAATAGACGAAGATGAAGGGAATGACGTAGCCGGCGAGCGCGATGCGCATCGCCTCCCAGCCGATCTTGTCCGGATTCTCCTTGGCGATCGGCGCCGCCGCCAGCGCGGCCAGCGCCACCGGCGGCGAGAGATCGGCCATGATGCCGTAATAGAACGCGAACATGTGGCTCGCGATCAGGGGCACGCCGAGCTTTGCCAGCGCGGGCGCGGCGAGCGCGGCCGTGATGATGTAGGTCGGGATCGTCGGGATGCCGGTGCCGAGCAGGATCGACAGCAGCATCGTCATGATCAGCGCCAGAAACAGGCTCTTCTCGCCGAGGCCGATCACCCAGCCGCCAAAGATGGTGCCGACGCCGGTCTGCGACATCATGCCGATGATGACGCCGACGATGGCGCAGGCCATGCCGACGGTGATGGCGGATTTGGCGCTCTCGGCCAGCGCATCGCGGCAGGCGCGCAGGGCGGCAAACCCGCCGCGCACGAACGCTGTGATGACGACCAGGGCGACGACGACGCCAGCAACCGGCACGATCTGAAGACCGTCACGCGACAGCGCAGCCACGACGAGCGCAAGCCCGATCCAGAAGATGTAGCGGATCACCGTGTGGGAGACGCCCGCCGTGATGCTGGCACCCAGAATCAACGCGACCGTCAGCGCGAGGCCCATGCTGCCGGCATAGAGCGGCGTAAAACCTTCGAACAGCATGTAGACCAGCGCCGCGAGCGGCAGCACGAGATACCAACGTGTCACCAGCGCCTTCCAGGCGCTCGGGATTTCCGCGCGCTTCATGCCGGTGAGGCCGTACTTGCCGGCTTCCAGATGCACCATCCAGAACGCGGAGGCGAAATAGAGCACTGCGGGAATCGCCGCCGCCTTGACGATTTCCGAGTACTGGACGCCCAGCGTCTCCGCCATGATGAAGGCGACCGCGCCCATCACCGGCGGCATGATCTGCCCGCCCATCGACGCCGTGGCCTCGACGCCGGCGGCAAACGCGCGGCGGTAGCCGAACCTGATCATCAGGGGAATGGTGAACTGGCCGACGGTGACGACATTGGCGACGCCCGAGCCGGAGATCGTGCCCATCATGCCCGATGCGAACACCGCGACCTTGGCCGGACCGCCGCGGGTGCGGCCGAACAGCCCGAGCGAGACGTCGGTGAAGAGCTGGATCATGCCGGCGCGCTCCAGGAACGAGCCGAACAGGATGAACAGGAAGATGTAGGTCGCCGAGACGTAGATCGGCACGCCGTAGAAGCCCTCGGTGCCGAACGACAGATGCGTGATGATCTGGTCGAAATCATAGCCGCGGTGGTTGAGCGGCGACGGCAGATACTGGCCGAAGAACCAGTAGACCAGACAGGCGCCGCACATCAGCGGCAGCGCCGCACCCATCAGCCGCCGCGTGCCCTCGAAGATCAGGACCGCAAGCAGCGTGCCGACTACGAGATCGAGCCGCGTCGGATCGCCGTCACGCGCGATCAGATCGGCGTAGAAGATCCACTGATAGAGCCCGCAGAAAAACCCGGCGCCGCCGATCAGCCAGCCGAGCGCGCGGCCGAGATTGCTCTTGGCCGTGAAATTGCCGATCAGGCCGAAGGTGAGGAGAATGAGGAAGCCGACATGGACGCCGCGCACCACCTGGCTCGGCAGATAGTTAAAGGCGGCGACATAGAGCTGGAAGGTGGCGAACGCGATGCCGATCCAGTAGGCGAGATGGCCCCACCAGCCCGGACCAAAACCTTCCGGAAAGCCGTGCTCGAAATTGTCGAACTCGACCTTGATCGGCGCTTCGGTGCCTTCTGCCTTTTCCAGCATTTCAACTCGTCCCCAATCGTCCAGCGCTTATAGCATCGGCAAGGCCTATCCAAACCGTCATGCCCGGGCTTGTCCCGCCTGCGCGGCCGAAGCCGCTTCGGCGAGGCGAAGGCCCGGGCACCCACGATCTTTCTCGCCTAGCCTTAGAACGTGGATGGCCGGGACATCTGCGCGAAGACGCGCTTCGCGCTTTTGCCCGGCCATGACGTCCGACTGTGAGAGCCTGACCTTACTTGATCAGCCCCTTTTCCTTGTAATAGCGGATCGCGCCGGGGTGCAGCGGAACCGGGCTGCCACTGGCCGCCGTCTCGAGCTTGATCTCCTTGCCCGCGGCATGGGCGTTCTGCAATTCCGGCAGCGACTCGTAGACCAGCTTGGTCATCTGATAGGCGAGATCGTCCGACACCGCCGAGCTGGTGACGAGATAGTTGATCACGGCCGCGGTCGGCACGTCCTTGTCCTGCCCGGTATAGGTGTTGGCGGGAATGATCGCCGCAATGAAGGGCGGGCCGATCTTGTCGACGGTTTCCTTCGGCACGGAGACGACCGTGATCGGGCTCGAGGTCGAGAGATCCTTCAGCGAGGCCACGCCGAGCCCGGCCGATTGCAGCGTCGCGCCGAGCTGACGGTTCTTCATCAGGTCGACGGATTCGGCAAACGGCAGGTACTCGACCTTGCCGAGGTCCTTGTAGCTCATGCCGGCGGCGGCGAGGATCGCGCGCGAGTTCAGCTCCGTGCCGGATTTCGGTGCGCCGACCGAGAGACTCTTGCCCTTGAGGTCCGCGAGCGTCTTGCTGCCGGACTCGGCGGTCGCAACGATCTGGATGTAGTTCGGATAGATCGCGCCGATGGTGCGCAGCTTGTCGAGCTTGGTCTTAAAGCCCGCCTCCTCCTCGCCGTCCCAGGCGGCCTTGAGCGAATCGCCCAGCGTGAACGCCAGCTCGCCGCGGCCCTGCTGGAGCAAAATGAGGTTCTCGACCGACGCCTTGGTGGCCTGCACCTGCGTTTTCACGTTCGGAATCTTGTCGCCGTAGATTTTCCCGATCGCGACCCCGAGCGGATAGTAGACGCCGGAGGTGCCGCCGGTCAGCACGTTGATGAAGGATTGCGCATGTGCGCAAGGCGCCGACGCCGCCAGAGCAAGAGCCGCGGCCACGCCGAAAAAAGTCCGTTTCATGATTTTTACACTCCCCAAACCGGCGGGGAAATTGGCTGGATGAGGGGGGCGGGTCAACCCATCCAATAGGCAAAACTGGCCTGCGGTAAATGGCCGTTCCGGCGGGATTTTTGGGGAACGTGGCAGGTGCGGCGACGTGGCGCAGCCGAGCGGACTTACGTGAGGCTCAATCAATCGCGGCAGACTCGGTCACCTCTCCCGCTTGCGGGAGAGGTCGGCGCAGCGCGCCGGGTGAGGGCTCTGCCCTCTTGGGGGTTCTCGATTGTGGAGACACCCTGTCCCCAACCCTCCCCCGCAAGCGGGGGAGGCAGCGCACCTTCTATAAGGCGGCGATCAAGCCCGGCCTCACCGTATGAGAGCGCACCTTCACTGGAACGTCATGTCCAGGCACTTGGAGATGTCGGAGCCAAGGCCGGAGGAGATGATGATGCAGCCGCGGACCTTCTGCGCGGTCACGTCCGCGGCCCAGACCGAGTAGCCCCCGGGACCAAAGAACGAATTGGTGTTCGGCGGCTCGGTCTCGGTGGCATCGAAATCATAATGACCGTCGGTCTCGAAGATGCGCGGCTTCTTGGTGCAGCCGCCGTCGGTCTGGACGTTGATGACTTCCTTGTTGTCGCGAGTCAGTGCCAGCGAAACCTGGCAGCGGAAATATTCCGAGGTCTTGGTGTTGAAGAGGTAGGTGTAGGACTTGCAGGTCGCGGTGTTCAGCTTGCCCGGGGCAAGGCCACGGCTGCAGGAAATCCGCTGGTTGTGGCTCAGCTGGTAATCATCGGCCCAGGCGGCCGGCACCAGTGCCGTCAGCAACAGCGCGGCGGCCCAGCAGGCTTTAACGACATGGTTCATTCGAATCATCCCCACCAATATTTTTGTCGAATTGCGTTCTAGACGGAAAGCGGAACATAGTCGTGAGGGGGCGAAGGGAAAATCACAAACTGCTGGGCAAGACGTGATGCGCTGCGGCGCTTTCGCAAATTGACCGGAAATAGCGTTCGTGATTTGTTCAAGCCGGGCACCCCAATGGTGGGGAGGATGGATGATGGCAATTTCAACGAAGACATTTGCACTTGTAACCGTACTGGGCGCGTTCGCTGCGCCCGCACTCGCGCAGACCCCAGCAACGCCGTGGGAGCTCAAGCCCGACATGGGCTACGCCTATGACAAGGACGGCAAGACCTATTCCTACAAGATGGGCACCAGCAATGCCGGCGAACTCTTGAAGGGCGCCAAGAAGGTGCCCCGCGGCACACTGTTCTTCATCGGCCACAACGGCCAGCTCTACATGCGCACCGGCCCGTATCTCGAAGCCGACGGCAAGTTCAGGTTCGGGTCGGATCAGTAGAGGCGCGGCGGCGGCGAGCCACAGCCTCGGTGTCATCGTCCGTCTTGTGCGCAATTGCGCACTGGGGCGGACGATCCAGTATTCCAGAGGCGGCGATGGGATACGGATGAGCCGCGGCGTACTGGATGCCCCGCCTTCGCGGGGCATGACAGCTACCGAGAACTAAAACGCGCCCGCCAGCTCCCGCGCACCGGCATTGTTGCTGTTGCTGTCCATCCGCGCATCGGTTACCGCGAGCAATTTCGCCACCGTATTGTGGCGGATCGCGACCGGGTTGCGTTCGTAGCCGCCGCGCTGGAAGAAATTCGAGGTCGGCACCTGCTCGCGCATCGCCTGCGGCATGGTCACCATGTCGAGCCCGGTGCCGTCGCCGGTGAGGTTCATCATCTCGAGCTCGGCCGCGGTGAGCGGACGGCTGTAGCCCTTGGCGTGCGCGAACAGCACCGAGGTCAAGAGCTTGTGGGTCTGCAGCATCGGGCCGATGTCGATGTCGAGCACCATCGCATGCATGGCCCAGCCCTGCGCGGTGTTGCCGATCTTCTCGTGCTCGGACCAGGTATCCGGCACCGACTGGGCATGCGCCACCATGTGCTTGAGAACGCCGAGCTTGTGCTCCAGCGTCTTGCGGGCCGGCCCGGAGGCTCGCGCCACTTTCTCGCTCAGCGCGCGGATGAATTCATGACCCTGTTCGGCGAACAGCTCGACGCTGTTGGTGGTCAGCAGCTGATTGTAGCCCATTGCGGTCGAGATCGCGCGCTTGCCGCCATGTTCAATTCCCGCTTGCACATCGTAGCTGCCGGTGCCGCCGGTCTCGAACGCGTAGACCCGCACCGCCTGCTCGCGCGTCAGCCCTGAAGCCAGCGCGTAGCGGGCGTAGACACGCTTGAACTCGAGCTCGGACGCCGGCCGTTGGGGCGTGAACTCGTAGAGGTCCTGCGCCGCGCGCAGGAGATCGGCGACCACGGGGATAGGCTTTCGCACGGGGCGCTCCGGCGTTTCCTCCGGCTCCGGGTTCACCGGCCGCTTCGGCCCGGTATAGAGCGGCGGGTGCTCTAGCACGTAATCGTCGAGCGTGACCTGCTGCCTGCTGCGCCGCTTGGCATTGCGGCCGCGCCGCTTCTCCGAGATCTGGCTCCAATAGGCGCCGGCCTCGGCATCGAAGGCGGCGCGCGCCTCCTGATATTCGGCGAGCTTGCGGCGATAGTCCGCGATCGCCTGTGGCGAGGCTTGCGCCATCGCGTTCCTGAGGACGAGCGGCAGCGCGTCGGCGTCGCCGCCTCGCGCCGCCGGCGCGAGCAGGACGAGCGCAAATGGAACCAGTGTCAGGGCGCGTCGAATCGAGGGGTGATGCATGATGCCCTCTTAGCAGGCATCCGGTAACCGTCACGTTAACGCGCCGTTTACCATCGTCACTTCCAGGCGAACACCGGCTGTTCCAACTCGGTCACACGGGTCGGCCGCCCCGCCAGCACCTCGCGGAACTGATAGATGAGCGCCGCCGTCGGCGCGTGGATCAGGCTACCTTGATGATGGAAGCGGACCACGCGGCGCGCGCTTTCGGGGATGGCGACGAAGTCGAAGGCGTCCTCGCGCTCGATCGTCGCGAGCCCGATGCGATGGACGGAGGCAACCTCATCCGGGTTGGGCCGGATCGTGGCGCCGTCGGCGGCCCACACCACCACCGGCGTGATCAGATAGCCGGAGCGGGTCGGGTAGTCGTCGAGCAGGCCGAGCACGTCGTTTGTCGTGAGCTTGAGCGCAAGCTCCTCGTCGAGCTCGCGCAGCGCCGCCTCGACCGGCGTCTCGCCGGCATCGCAGCGGCCCCCCGGCAGGGCCCACTGGCCGCGATGAGCGCGCAGATGTGATGCGCGCAGCGTAAGCAGGAAGGCGGTGTCGTCGCCGTCACCGGATGCAGTCAGTGCCAGCACCACCGCAGCGCGCTTCAGCGTCGACGGTTCGGCCGTGTCAGGCAGCCGCGCGAATGCCGCACAGGCGTCTGCGATATTCCGTCTGGTGGCATCATCGAAAGGTCTCATCATGCTTGACTACACCAGGACCGCGCTTGATGAAACGAGGGGAGATGTGCGTGCAGGGATGGACCGTGAGATGATCGACAAGACCGCCGCGAAGCTTAAATCAGACGGCTGGACCATCCTCGAGACCACGGGCTTCATGCACCTGATCGGTCCGCTCTGGGAGCGCAAGGTCGACGGTCATTACGAATTCGCGCTGGCGACCGAGGACAAACACCACAACCGCCGCGGCATGGTCCAGGGCGGCGTGATGATGACCTTCGCCGACCGGACCTGCGGCGTGGCCGCCCGCTACGAGACCGGCAAGCAATACATGGCGACCGTGCAGCTCGACACCCATTTCGTCGAGGCCGGCAAGATCGGCGACATACTGATCTCCCGCCCCCGCGTGGTGCGCACCACGCGCAGCCTGATTTTCATGAGCACCGAGGTATCGGTAGACGATCGTTGCGTGGTGATGGCGAGCGGCGTGTTCAAGATCTTGAAAGGGCAGGAGTAGCGCCGCGCCCTCCTTCGCCCGGCGTTGCAACGACGGCACTTCCGCGACCTCGTCATTGCGAGCGCAGCGAAGCAATCCAGAATCTTTCCGCGGACGCATTTCTGGATTGCTTCGCTACGCTCGCAATGACGGAGCTAGGTGGATATGCTGCCGCTGATCGAAGCATCGAGGATAGCCCATGCACTACCGCCAGCTCGGCCGCAGCGGCCTGAAGGTGTCGCCGATCTGTCTCGGCACCATGATGTTCGGCGGGCCCACAGATGAAGCCGCCTCACAGCGCATCATCGCCAAGGCGCATGAAGCCGGCATCAACTTCATCGACACCGCGGATGCCTATTCGAAGGGCGGCTCCGAGGAGGTGGTCGGCCGCGCCATCGCCGCCAACCGGCACGCCTGGGTGCTCGCGACCAAGCTCGCCAACCCCATGAACGAAGAAATGGGCAACGATCCCAATCGCGGCGGGCTGTCGCGGCGCTGGGTGTTGCAGGCGGCGGACGAAAGCCTGACGCGGCTCGGCACCGATCACATCGACATCTACTATCTGCACAAGGAGGACCACGCGACGCCGCTGGAGGAGACGGTGCGCGCGATGGGCGATTTGATCCGCGCCGGCAAGGTGCGCTATTTCGGTGTCTCGAACTACCGCGCCTGGCGCGTTGCAGAGATCTGCAACATCTGCGACCGGCTCGGCATCGACCGGCCGGTGGCGAGCCAGCCCTATTACAACGCGATGAACCGCATGCCGGAGGTCGAGCACTTTCCGGCCTGCTTCTATTATGGCCTCGGCATCGTGCCCTATAGCCCGCTGGCGCGCGGCGTGCTCACCGGCAAATACAGTCCCGATGCAGCGCCGGACAAGGAGACGCGGGCGGGCCGCAACGACACCCGCATGATGCAGACCGAATGGCGGCCGGAATCGCTAAAACTCGCGCAAGAGATCAAGAGCCACGCCGAGAAGAAAGGCATCACCGCCGGCCAGCTCGCGGTCGCCTGGGTGCTCAACTCCGCCTTCGTCTCCTCCGTCATCGCGGGCCCCCGCACCGAGGTGCAGTGGGACGACTACATAAGCGCGCTCGACTACCGCTTCACCGCGGATGACGAGGCGCTGATCGACCGCCTGGTGACGCCGGGCCATCCCTCGACGCCGGGCTACAACGATCCAGCCTATCCGATCGAGGGTCGCCGCGCGCGGACGGCGTGAGGGCGGGAGGCGCTGATGGCACTCGAGGATCGCTACGGCCTGCCGCTCTCCACCGCTTCGCACGAGGCGGCATCCGCCTATCGCGAGGGCGTCGACCTCATGCTGGCGGGCTGGACCGGCACGGCAGAGATGTTGGAGCGCGCTATCACCGCCGATCCGGATTTTGCGCTTCCCCATATCGCTCGCGGGCGCGTGCACGCCTTCTATCAGCAGGGCGATCTCGCGCGGCAGAAGGCGGCGATCGCGCGCGAGCTCGTCGCCAAACGCGGCACGGAGCGTGAGCGCTCGCATGTCGAGACGCTCGCGCTTGCGATCGAGGGCCGGCTCCCCGAGGCGCTCGCAGCGACGCTGAAACACATCGACGCATGGCCACGCGATGCCGTGGTGCTGTCGCTGCCGCTCGGCGCGTTCGGCCTGTTCGCCTTCTCCGGCATGGCCGATCACGACCGCGCGCGGCAGGAGCTGTGCGAGCGCGTCGCGCATCATTACGGCGAAGACTGGTGGTTCCTGACCCTGTACGGCTGGGCGATGACCGAGAACGGCAATGTCGCGCGCGGCCGCAGCGTCACCGAGCGTGGCTTCGGCCTGCGCCGGGCGAACGCTCACGCCGCGCATGCGGTGCTGCATGCGATGTTCGAGGACGGCTCGATCGAGGCGGCCGACCGTCTCGTCGACGACTGGATCCCTTCTTACGACCGCGCCGGCATCCTGCACGGCCATATCCGCTGGCACCAGGCGCTCGGCGCGCTGGAGCATGGCGATGCGGCGCGCGCGCTTGCGATCTATGCCGATGTGCTGCAGCCCTCGGCTACGCAGGCGCCGCCGCTCAACGCCATCACCGATGGCGCCTCGCTGCTGTGGCGCCTGTCCGCTTACGGCGACGCCGTGCCGAAGGCGCTCTGGCTCGAGGCCGACGCCGCTGCGCAAAAACTGTTTCCGAAATCGGGCCTGCCGTTCGCCGACGTCCACATGGCGTTATACGCCGCGGCAACGCAAAACCGCGAGGCGCTTGCCGCGCGCCTCGCCGCGATCGAGCAGCGGCTCACTGAGGGCAAGCTGCCGGCCGGTCCTGTGGTGCCGACGATCTGCCGCGCCCTGGCGGCCTTTGCCGATGAGGATTACGCGGCCTGCGTGCATGCGCTCGCGCCTGTCCTCAGCCAAATCGTGCGCATCGGCGGCAGCCATGCCCAGCGCGAATTGATCGAGGACACCTTTATCGTCGCGCTCATGCGCGGCGGCGAGCTGCCCCGCGCCCGCGCTCTGCTGGATGCCCGCCTGCACCGTCGCCCGTCCCTGCGCGATGCGCGCTGGCAGGCGGCGATGGGCTAGCGCTTGGATGGCTTAGCACCTGGATGGTTTAGGTCTTGGGCAGCCTCCGCCACGAAAAAAACACGGCGGTCCCGGCAAGTGTCTGCCAGGACAGGTTGGCAATTCGGGCGAATCGCCCGTGGGTGGGCGCGGTGGTATTCCAGGCGGGCTTGGCGACACAAACGGGACCGCAACCAATTTGCGGTTCGATCGTTATTGGACGGAACTTTCCCGTCTCCGTGGTCCTCTGGCCTACGAGCCTCGCGATGCGCCTCTGCCGACCGTTCCTCGCAGCAGCCCTCGTCGCCTCGATCACAGCCTTGGCAAGCCCTTGTTTTGCCGAGTCTTCCATGCCGATTCCGGTCAACAATCCGGCGCTGTATAACCCCTTCGTTGACCTGCTGGCGCTGATGTCCGGCCACTGCAAGACGTTGAAGGTCGCCGGGCGCAGCTTTGCCTGCAAGACCGTGGCCTACGCCCATGGCGACAAGGGCCGGGTCAATTTCGCGGTCGCTGTCGACGATCCCAGCGACGACAACCACGTGGTGTCGTTCTCGGGCGAGAACGGCAAGCGGGCCGACGACAATTCCTACGAGCTGCCGATCGACCGCATGCTGCTCAACTCCAAGGACCGGCCCAAGGTCGACGGCCTGCCGGTACCGGCCGAGCAGACCTCCACCGGAACTTGCCGCCAGACCGGCAATTTCGCCGCCAAGCAGGTGTCGGATGTCACCTGCTCGGCCACCGACAGCGAGGGCCGGAGATACGAGCTGCTGTTCGTCTCCGACGGCACGCCGGTCAACGTACGCCGGATCCGGCAGTCCGCGCCGTCGATCCAGGATCCGTTCAAATAGATTTTCTTGCCTCTCCCGTAAGAACGGGGAGAGGGGGAAGCGATCCTCACGCGAACGCCTTCTCCAGCGTTGCAAAAATCACCGCGAGCGATTTGTCGTGGCGGGTCACCGGCGGGATCGGGCGATCGATCTTCATGAGCTGGTAGACCGCGGTCTGCGCCGCACGCACCGAATATTCGACGGTGAAGACGACGTCGTCGGGAATCTCGACAAACTGGCTGACGAAGGCAAGGTTGACCGAATTCCGGGGCACCGGCAGCGGACGGTCGGTCGCAGCCCGCGGCATGAACATGCTGGTGATGTAGGGCATGCGGCAGGGAACGCAGATCGCGTCGTCGAACACGCTCGCATCGAAGTTCAAATGTCCGCAGAGCTCCTTCAGGATGTCGGCGCCACCGCAATCGGACATTGGCCTCGCGACGAAATTGCCGACTCGGTCCGGATGCAGCGCATAGCCCCAGAACACCTGGACGCTCTCCGGCTGGCCGACGAAATGAGGCTGGCGATAGAGCACCACCGACATCAGCCAGTTCGAATCCTTGAACGTGACGAGCCCGCCGGTGCCGGCCCGGTTGCCGGAGAACGCCTCCATCCGGTCGAAGAAGCGCGGATCGCGGCAGGTCACCGTGAAGGACAGCCAGTACGATTCCGGGATCGAGGCGTTGAACGCTGCGGGGTTACCGAACTCGGGGCGGCCCCTGGCGATCTTTTCCCAGAGCGCCCAGCCCTGGCTGTCGACCTTGGTCAGCCGCGGCGGCGGCTCGGTCATGCTGCCGAGGCTCGAGGCATCCGTCATCGAGCCATTCTGGAAGAACACGAGGTCGCCATCCTCGATCCCGACATTGGCGGTGCGGCCGTCGCGATCGAGCACGAGCTGGTGCACACGCACGCGCTCGCCGTCGCGCTCGAACGCCATGTCGGTGACGCGCGTGCCCCGGACGAACTGCACGCCCTGCTCCTTCAGCCAGTCGGTCAGCGGCCGCACGATCGCGTCATACTGATTGTAGGCGGTGCGCTTGACGCCCGCGAGCGTCTCGATGCGCGGAAATTCGTTCATGAAGCGGTGCAGGTAGCGCTTCAACTCGACCGCACTGTGCCAGGGCTGGAAGGCGAAGGTGGTTTGCCACATGTACCAGAAGTTGGACTCGAAGAATCCGGGCGATAGCCAGTCGGTGATGCGGCTTGCACCGAGCTTTTCCTCGGATGCCTCCGTGAGCCGCAACAGCTCGAGCCGGTCGCGCGCGGAAAAGCCCATGGTCGAGACATCGACCTTGAAGCGGTTGCGGTCGACCAGACGCGCCCGGGAATGCGCGGGGTTCTCCCGGTTGAACGCGACGGTCTCCTCGCGCACGCTCATGCCGGCACGTTCGAGCGAAGGAATGCTCGACAGCAGGTCCCAGGTGCATTCGTAATGATCGGTGGTGAGCATGCGGCCGCCGCGCAGCGAATAGGCGCCGTTCGCAAGCTGGGCGCCGTCGAGGCTGCCGCCCAGCAGCGGCTGCGCCTCGTAGATCACGATGTCGCGCCCCGGCAGCTGCGCGTCACGAATCAGGAACGCCGCGCCCGCGAGCGACCCAACGCCACCGCCGATGAAATACGCCTTCATGTCTCGCCTCGATCTTCAGTTCGAATTTCGCGGCGACATTGCATTGGCGAACGGCCCTGCAGCTTGCGCTGGATCAAGTGCGATGGACGCGGCTCATCAAGATGAAGTGAGCAGCGTCTCAGGCGATACGAGGCGCGGACGGGCGCTTCGCGTAGATCTGCTCGATCTCGGCGGCAAGGCGATGTTCGAGCGCGGGGCGCTTGTTCTTCAATGTCGGCGTCAACAATCCCGCCGCGATGGTCCACGGCTCGAGCGTCCACCACACCGCGCGTGGCGTGGCGTAGGAGGGATAGGCTTTCACGGCCGCGGCAATCCGCCCGAGCAAAACGGCGCGTTCCGCGGCCTCGCCCGGCGTGCCGCTGGCCGCGAGCCTTCTTCGCTCTTGCTCCCAGGCCTTCGCGTTGAGCACGACCAGCGCCGCGAGGAACGGCCGCTGCTCGCCGATCACCAGCGCCTGCTCGAACAGGGGATCGGCGAGGATCGCGGTCTCGAGGTCGACCGGCGCGATCTTCTCGCCGGTGGAGGTGACGAGAATATCCTTGATGCGGCCGGTGATGGTGATGCGCCCGCTCTCGATGCGGGCCTGGTCGCCGGTGTGCAGCCAGCCGTCGGCGTCCTTGACGCGGCGCGTCTCCTCCGGCTTGCGCCAATAGCCGAGCATCACGCTCGGCCCGCGTACGAGCAGCTCATCCTTCTCGCCGAGCTTGACCTCGATGCCGTCGAGCACCCGGCCGACCGAGCGCGGGTCGTTGTCCTCGGCGGTGTTGACCGAGACCACCGGCGAAGTCTCGGTCATGCCGTAGCCCTGGAGGATGTCGAGCCCGAGCGCGAGAAACAGGCGGATGACGGACTCGGCGATCGGCGCGCCGCCGGAGACCGCGATGCGCAACCGGCCGCCGAACTGCACCAGCACCTTATCGGCGACGAGGCGCTTCAGGAGTGGCCATGCCAGCCGGTCGAGCACCGACAGCGAGCCGCGCCCCTGCCGCGCGTCGAAGCGCCGACCGCCGACGGCGAGCGTAAGATCGAGCAGCGCGCGTTCGATGCTTCCGGCCGATGCCCGGTGCTGCATGATCAGCGCGTAGATGCGCTCATAGATCCGCGGCACCGAGTTCAGCACCGTCGGCCGCACATGCTTGAGATCCTCCGACAGCTGCGGCACCGAGCGCGCATAGGCGACGCAGGCGCCGGCCGCGATCGGATAGTAGTAGCCGCCGGTGCGCTCGAAGCTGTGCGAGAGCGGCAGGAAGGAGAGGAAGACGTCGCTCGGGATCGCGGCGAGCCGGCGGTCGACCGCCTTCACGTTGGCGACGATATTGTCCTGCGACAGCATGACGCCCTTCGGCCGCCCGGTCGTGCCTGACGTGTAGACGATAGCGGCGAGATCGTCCGGCCTGACCGCGACGTCAGGCAGCGGCGCGGCCGCGCGAGATGGGGCCGCGAGCCAGCGGGCGAGCTCGACGATGCGCGCGTCGGTCGGCGCCGGCCCGGCCGCGTCCGCGCAGACGATACGCTTGAGCGTATCGAGCGGCTGGCCGGTGGCCGCGATCGCCTGCCAGCGCTCCAGCGTATCCACGAACAGCAACAGTGCACCGGAATCGGCGAGGATGTAGGCGATGCTGTCGGGATTGTCGACTGCATGCATCGGCACCGGCACCAGGCCGCGCGACAGCACCGCCTGGTCCATCGCGACATGCGCGATCCCGTTCGGCATCAGGATCGCGACGCGTTCGCCGGGCGCAAAATCCTCCGCTGCCAGCGCCTGCCGCCAGCGCTCGAACTCCGCATCGATCTGTTGCCAGGACTGGCCGACCCAGCGCCTCGCGGCGGTGTCGAAATGCCGGTAGGCCTCCACCGCCGGCGTCGCGCCGATGCGCCACCGCAAAAGTTCCGGCAGCGTCGTCACCTCGGCGAGCGTGCGAGGAGCACCTTGCGGTTGACTGGTCGGCTCTGGCATGGAGACCTCTCGTTGCGCCATCGATTCCCCGATGGATTAATCCCTTGAGGTTAGGCTGGCCAGCCATGCACACATTGATCCTCAGCAAGACGGCCATGCGGAGCGACTCATGACCCGCGACGTCTTGTTTCTACTGCGCCCCGGTTTCGAAGACCCGGCCTTTCCGAACCGCCGTTTCTATTGCTGGCACTGTGCGCTGATCGAAGGCGTGCTCGCCTCGTTTCCGGCGCTGGCCGCCACGCTCGACGTCCAGCGCATCGCATGGCCGCAGCCGCGGCAGGCGGTGATTGCGCTGGTCGGCGAAGAGAACCAGTCGCTGCCGCTGCTCGTGCTGGCGGACGGGGCGATGTCGCCGCACCAGACCGGCAGCCATCAAGGCCGCGCCTTCATCGCCGACAAGGATGCGATCCTCGCCGCGCTCTCCGAGCGCCACGGCTTTCCAGGTCCGCATCCGTAAAGGCTTGTAGCCCGGATGGAGCGCAGCGAAATCCGGGGAAGTCGCGCAGAGGATGCTGCGGCCCCGGATTACGCTACGCTCCATCCAGGCTACAGGACCTGTCATGGCATCTGTCATGGCGGCTCGAAACGAGGGAAGATTGACATTGCGTGTTGTCGTCATCGCCTCGCATATTCCACTCAACAAGCGTCGGGATCCCCCTCCATGACCAGCCCACGATCTCTGCCCGCCCTCATCGTCGTCGACGTCCAGCGCGCGTTCGACGAATGGGAGGCGGCGGGGAAGCGACGCAACAATCCCGACGCGGTGGCGCGCATTGCCCATTTGTTGACGGCATTCAGGCAAAACCGCGCGCCGATATTCCATATCCGCCACGAGGGCACCAAGCCGGGCTCGTCGTTTCGCCCCGAGGTCTCCGGCTACGCGGTCAAGGACGAGGCGCGCGAAGCGCCGGGCGAGCCCGTGATCGTCAAGCATGTCAACAGCGCCTTCATCGGCACCGACCTCGAGAGCCGGCTGCGCGCGGCCGGCATCGCGACCCTCGTCATCTGCGGCGCCACCACCAATCATTGCGTGGAAACGACGACGCGGATGGCCGGCAATCTCGGCTTCGACACGCGCCTCGTGCGCGACGCGACATGGACGTTCGATCGGATCGGGCCCGACGGCGAAAAGCATTCGGCCGAGGCGATCCACGCCATGACGCTGTCGAACCTCAACGGCGAGTTCGCCCGCATCGTAACCTCGGATGAGGTGATCGCCGCATTCGCGGCGAGGTGATGGCGGCAACGCGACGACATCGATGGTGCGACAATAAATGCCACGTCGTTCAGCATTTCGCGCGCCGGAATTGTTACTGCGTCGTTTCGACGCCCGCTCTGGCCGGAACGCGCCGGGCTCCCATGTGTTGTCGCTCGGTATCTCAACTGGAGTGACGACATGAAGTATCTCTTGGTCGCGATGACTGTCGGTGCTGCGGCGCTGGCCGGCGGATCCGCGGCTCACGCGGCCGGCAGTGAAAGGGCAAAGCAGAACGCGCCAGCCGAGCAATCGACCGACATCAGCGCCCAGTACAGGCACCATCATCACGGCCATGGATATCGCCATCACTGGCGCCATCACGGCTATCATCGCCCGTACTACCGTAGCTACGGCTATTATCCGCGGCACCACGGCTACTACGGCGGCGGACCGTACGGCTATTACGGCGGCGGCGGCCCCGGCGTGACATTCGGCTTCGGCGGCGGACGCTGGTAAGGCGGCTTGTCGCTGATCAAGAAAAGGCCCGCAGCTCTGCGGGCCTTTTTATAGTCCCTGCAAAATCGTCACCGCCGTCTCCAAACCGCTCGCGAGCGCCGCCTCCACTGTGCCCATGTCGCGGCCGCGATAGAGCGCCTCGCCGGAGAACAGCACCGGGCCGTCAGCGCGCGCGAGGATTGCCTGCGCCGCGCGCGTCTGCGGCGTCGCCCAGGAATAGGCGCCGCGGGCGAAAGGATCCTGCGCCCAGTTGATCGCCGCGGCCGCCACGACATCGCGCGCGATATTCTCGCGCGACAGGCCGAACATTGCGGCAAGTGAATCGAGCCCGGCGTCGACCAGCGCCTGCGTATCCAGCTTTGCGAGCTTCGCCGTCCGCGGCCCGCCGAACCAGCCGGTGAGCACGGCATGCGCGAAGGGACGTTGCGTCCACCACACCGGGATCGTCTCGTCCGACAGCAGGAAGGTCATGTCCGCGAGCTCCGCCCGCCGGTCGCGCCACCAGGGCCGTTTGAAGCGCAGCAGGATCTTGATGACATTGCCGAAGCCGATCTGATCGGCGGCGGCCGCCTTCACGCGCGCGGTTTGCGGAAGTGCGATCTCGCGCAGCAGCGGCAGGGGCACGCTGAGGATGACACGATCGCAGGCGTGCGCATCGCCGCCGGCGCAGCGCACGGAAACCGCGCTGCCGCCCTGCTCGATCGCCGACACCACGCAACCAAGACGAATCGCAACGCCATGCCTGCGGCACTCGGCCGCCAGAAAATCGATCAGCGCGCCGTAGCCGCCGACGATGCGCCCCTGCGGACTATGCCCGCCATCCATCCATTCCTCGCGCAGCGCCAGCGTCGAGGCGCGCTCGGGATCGGCGGCGTCGTAGCCTTCGACCATGCGCGCGATGGAATGGCGCATCCGCGCATAGTCGTCGTCGGCAAAATGACGGCGCAGGAAATCGGCGACGGTAAGGTCGTCCTTCAATTCTCTCAGCACCGCCTGCAGCTCGGCCTCATGCGGATTGTCGCGGTCCTCGCGCGAGAGCTTTGTGCCGTCAAAGCTCCATTGCGTGCCTTCGATCTCCTGAAGAGATAGCCCGGCTTCGCGCATCAGGCCGCGCGTGACCGGCGCCTCGCCATGGACGAACTCAGCGCCGCCATCGGCGGGATAACCGAACTGCGCCGCGGGCAGCGGATGGATGCGTCCGCCGCAGCGGTCGCGCGCCTCCAGGATGGTCACGCGCCTGCCGGCACGTGCGAGCTCGCGCGCTGCCATCAGACCCGCGGCGCCGGCGCCGACGATGACGATGTACTCTGAGCTATCAGCCATGCCCGCGCTTTACTGGCCCGCCGCTTCGTTCTGGATCAGATAGCGCAGCAGCAGCACGCCGCCGCCGAGTTGCCGCGTGCTCTCCAGCGTCATCGCGGCGAGGGGCGCGCGCCGGTCACGGTCGACTTCCGTCGAGTCGAATACGAAGGGCGCACCGCTGGCGCCGTCCACCGCGGGACAGAGGATCAGGTTGAGCTCGTCGATGAGACCGGCGCGCAGGAACGCGCCATTGGCAACGCCGCCGCCCTCCACCAGCAGGCGCTTCACGCCAAGCTCGCGATTGAGGACGTCCAGCGTCAGCATCAGGTCGATCTCGGACTTGCCGGCAAAGATGTAGGACACGCCTTCGCCGCGCAGCCCTGCAAGATGCGAATCCGGCACGCCTTCAGTCAGCACCACGACGATCGGATCGCCGCCGATGTCCGAACGGCCCCAGCCGATCTTGCCGTGCGCGTCGAGCACGACGCCATAAGTATCCGCATCGCGCCGCGCGAACCAGTTTTGGCGCGGGAATGTCTCGGTCGTCGCGGGATACGGCTTGCCCTTGGCAAACTCCGAGCCGGTGACGCGGCCGATCACCCAGGCATCGCCGCCGAGCTCGTCATGGATCTTCTCGAACCAGTCCGCGCCCGTACCCATCGGCCGCCAGCGGCTCGGATGCGTGCGGCCATCGACGCTCGAGGCCATCAGGCAGATGACATAGGGTTTCATGCAGATCTCCGCAGCCGCCGCTCAGGCCGCCGGTCCCTTCCCTTCGCTCTTCTCTTTAGCCTTGGCACGATCGTTCACGATCACCGCCAGCGGGTTGAGCTTTGGCGGCGCAACGAGCTTGAGCGTGTTGGTGTCGCGATGATTGAACGGCGCGCCTCTCACGAAGAGTTCGGTCTGGATCAGATAGGTCCAGCTGCCATCATCGTTGAAAGTGATGTCGCAGCAGTAACTGTCGGTGCGGAAGGCTTGTTCCAGAAAATCGGTCGAGCAGATCCCGTAAGCCGTGTCGCCGCGCTTGGCCGTGACGAAGATCTTTCTGTCATCCGGCGCGGCCTTGCCCGATGCGAGCAGAACCTGCCCGCGCGGAATTGCGAGCGTCTGCATGACCAGCCCGGTCGCGGGCTCCCACAGCCAGTAGCCGACCTGGTCGTGGAAGGTGATGTCTTCCTCGGGCGTGTTGATGTGGATGTGATAGCGCAGCCCGTAGAGCAGCTGCGGCCCGTTGGCCTGCGGATCGATCGGGTCCATCCGGATGTGCTCGATGAACACCCGCCGCTCCGGCCCGTCCGCCTTCGGATTGATGTCGATGCCCTTGTCGGCCTGCCAGACGCCGGCCAGATGCCGCAGCGGCCCGAGATTGGCGAGGCCGTCGGGCGAGACGTCGTCGGGCTCGGTGAAGATGTCGGCAGGAATGGGGAGCATGAAAAGGTCTCGTTGGGTGCGGGAACAGCAATATTAGGATGATGGAGGGGGTGGCTTCAACCTATGCCTCACAACGCCGACCTGCGTTGCAGCCATGCGCGGATGGCTATTTGGGTCATGATCCGCAGGTGTGCGACTGGCGAAGGCGCCAAGACAACGCCTGAAGCCGTCGACGACTCGGAATCATCAGTTCGAGACCTCACACCGCACGCCATCTTCGCCACGTCATCGCTCAGCAGACATATTGCACGATGAGCAAGGGCCGCGTTGGGCAAGCGCGCCCTGCGCAAAGGCGACCGCTCCGGCATAACCATAGAACTGGGCGACATAGACCAGCGACAGGCAGGAGACGAAGAGGTGAACCCCAGGCAGCGGCAGGCATGAAGCGACTATGCGGCCGAGATCCCGGTCGGTCCAAGGTCTCGTTCCGCGGCTTTCATGTTGGCTTGCCGAACAGTGGCCGGGGGGTCACGTACCAGAGTATGAAAAGCAGTGCAGCGCCGTTGGATACGAACGTGATCGTGAGGGAGACGTTGAGGAAGACCTGCGGGAGCACGCCGGCCGACAGCAGGACAAATCGCGATGGCAGGCCGGAAGAGGCGGAGTTGCCGAGCGCCACGACCAAACCGCAAATGAAGGCGGCGAGCGGCGCAAGTACGACGCCGACCGAGGCGATGCCTTCGGTTGCGAACAGTGAGGCGTTGAAATTCCCTACACTGTAAGCGTCCTGCATCACAATCGCGAGGGGCTTGCGGTAGGGACAGTCAATGAATGGTTTCAGGACGTTCACCTGGCAGAACCAAGTCAGGTCATGATGGGCAAAGAAGTCGTTGTAGAAGTCGAGGGCGCCGGAGGTCAGCGCGATCATTCTGAAGTTGACCAGGCTGAAATAGGCAATGAACTGTTGAAACGAGATGGCGTTCAGGTCGAGCAGACCGGCCAGCAATATGCCAAACAGGATCGGCACCAGCAGCGATAGCGTCACCGCGGTTCTCGTCGAAAAGGCCCGTGACGCGACCGCCAGAATGATCAGCCATACCGGCGCAAAAAGGGAAAGCTTGGACAGGGTAATCGGATAGAACATGAGCAGCAGCAGCAGGCACAGGGCGGCCCGCCACTTGGCGCCGTCGACGACGAAGAAGGCGAAGGCGAACGGGAGCAGGACGTTCGAAGTGATCCCAAGTCCGTACGAGAGCCAGGTCGGAAATTCGAGCTGGTTGCGAAAATTGTAAATCTCAGAGATCCCAACCAGCCGCACATTGTAGAGCGCGCCGACTCCGAGTGCTGCGGCGGCGAGCACCAGGATGCAGGTCAGCAGCCTTTGAAAGGCGACCTCTGACAAAACAAACCTCTGCGTGGCCGGTATCGACATCAGCATGGCGGGAAGGAGGAACGCCATCCCCGAGGCGAATGCGGAGGCATAAGCCACGGCATGATCGTAAGAGAATGTGGATAGGGGGAGCAGCCAGAGGTAGCCAATCAACATGGTGAAGAGGTAGAAGCCGACGACATAGCCGAAGCTGAAGCGGCACACGGCGAATAGGATCGAGAGCAGTGCAAAGGGCGCGCCGCTCAGCGCGGCCAGCAAGAGCCTGTCGCTGTTCGCGGCAGCCAGGCGCATGAGCGGCGCATAGTATTGCACGACATAGACCATTGAGACGAAGCAGGCGGCCACGTGCAGATTGATGAGGAAGACTGGCCCGAGCCCCTCGTTGCGGCTCGCGTCGGCTTCGATGGGGCTGCGGTTCGAAATCTCGTTCACTTGCCGCTCATCTGCAAACATTGTGGCCGCGAGACCGTGGCCGGCCGTTCAGTCAGGAGTTCTTGACGACGAAGCTGTGAAGAAAGGCAAGCGCTCCGAACGCGATCAGGATCGAGGCGACCGCGGCGATGACCAGGAGCGAGAACCGCTTTGCGCCGACCGGTTGCGGCATGACCTCGGGTGCGAGCGTGATCCGTGTGCTCTTGAACGCCCTCGTGGCGATCTGCGCCTCGAGAAGGGCAAAGGCAAGGCTATCGCGCCGGGCGCGTAGCACCGTGAGATCGTGGGAGGATTGGGCACGATCCTCGCTCAGGGCTCCCAGCAGTTGCAGATAGCCCGTTATTTCCTTGCGACGTCCGTCAAATTCAGGGCTCGCCTTGTTGTCTCCTTCGGCGTGCGTCGTGGCGCGCTGGGGCTCCGAGCCGCGTTCGAGCTGTCTGGCGCGAAGCGAGGCCTCCGCTTCGGGGAGCAGTCCATCCAGGCGGTCGAGCATCTTCCCGTAGTCAGCGATCTGTTGATCCACCCCATCGCTGATCTGCTTCAGCAGCACCGTCCGTAAGGCGGCGGCTTCGCGCACGAAGCCGCTGCGCTTGCCTTCCTCCCCCACGATCTGATCGATGATCTTCTGATGGAACGCCTTGGCTTGTTCGGCAGCGGCGGGGTCGACAACGGTCTGGATACTCACGGTCTGGCCGATGCTGTCGGCCGACGAGTTTTGGAATGCATCTTGCGTCGATCGTTGCGCGCCGTTCTTCTCCGCTATCGCAAGAGCGGCCGGCACATAGACCGCCGGTATACGCTTGGCGAGCATTTCGGGCGACTCGATCGGCTCCTCCTTTCCGTCGAAGGAGAAGGTTCCAACCTCGATTGCGGACCGGACAAGCGAGCGCGGGTTGACAAAAATGAAGGTAGCCGCGGCGAGAAGAACGAAGGTGGTCCCCGCGACGTACAGGAAAGTGAGACGAACAGACGTCATGCTCTTGAACTTAGCCTGAATTTCTCAATCTTTGGATTAGTTCGACAACTGTAAGGCGAAATGACGGTCCAAGTCGATTTTTGGAGTTTTCGCGCCCTGCGAAGCTCGCAGTTCTCGTTTCAGGCGTAAAGGCTCGGCCCAGGACGAGGGGACGTTCGGCGCTCCTGTTGCGTCGCGGAATCGAGATGGTAAGGCCTTGGCCGGCAGGCTGTGACACCCGCCATTGGAATTCCCGATGCAGCAGGCTTCGGTCGAAAAGTTCTCGGACCTCATCGGCGCCATCTACGATTGCGTGATCACGCCGGAACGATGGACCGGACCGGGGTTCTGGACGGGATTTGCGCCGAGTTCGGCTTTGCCACCGGCGCGCTGTCGGTCGCCAGCCGCACGAACATGGTCGCGACGGTCGAGGCCCTCAGGGTTGGCGAAGTCGCTCACGTTTCCGGTGTGAGTGAGACTCGACCAGCGCCTCCGACGGAGGTGCGTTCCCTCCCCCTTGCGCGGGTTCAGCCCGCCTTCGTACCCGTGATCGCAGCAAGCGCCTCGACGAGCCGGTCGAGATCGGCCTCCTCTGTGTAGAGCGCCGGCGTCACGCGGATGCATTGGCCCCTGGCGACGCCCGCCCGGCGAACCGTCAGGACCTTGTAGGTGTCCCTGAGCTTCGCCACGGTGGCGTCGTTGTCGGCCTTGCTCGTCTTGCCGGCGAGGCGGAAGGACGTGATCGCACCATACAGGCCGGCCTCATCCGGCGTCAGGATCTCGATGTCCTTGAAGCTGCGAACGCGACTGACCCAGTAGTCGCGCAGGTAGCGCAGGCGGGCCTGTTTCGCCGCAGCACCGATCTGCTGATGGAGTTCGACCGCCGCGGGCACCGTCAGCACCGTCGCGAAATTGACCGTGCCAGTATGTACCCGCGAGCGGATGTCGGTGTCCGGGAAATCCTCGTCGCCGAGGTCGCGGTCGACGTCGGCGAGGCGGTCCTTTCTGATATAGAGGAAGCCCACGCCGACCGGCGCGCCGATCCATTTGTGCAGGTTGAAGCCGACAAAATCGACCTCGAGCTCTCCCACCCTGAAGTCCATCTGCCCCCAGGAATGAGCGGCGTCGACGATGGTGTCGATGCCCTTGGCCTTGGCCATGCGGGCGATCTCGGTGATCGGCATGATGAGGCCGGTGCGATGGCTGACATGGGTGAGGAGGAGAAGCTTGGTCCTCGGATTCGCCTCGAAGGCGCGGGCATAGGCGTCGAGCACGGCCTGACGGGTGGCCGGCTCCGGCACATCGAACTTGACCACGTCGATACCGCGGCGCGCCTTGAGCGCGTTCATGGCATACTGCATCGAATCGTAGTCGAGGTCGGCGTAGAGCACGCTGTCGCCGGGCCTCAGCTTGTTGTAGCCGCTGATGAGCAGCTGTAGCGCTTCGGTCGCACCGCGAGTGAGCGCGATTTCCTCGGGCGCCGCGCCGACCGCCTGCGCCACCTTGGCCCGCACGGCCTCGAAATCCGGGCCCGACCGCTGCCGCGCGTAATAGGTGTTCTGATAGTTGACCATGTCGGACAGGCGGATGAACTCGCGCCGCACGGGCTCGGCCATGATGCCCCAGAAGCCGTTCTCCAGATTGACGACATCAGGCGTCACGGCATAGAGCCCCTTCACGGCCGTCCAATAGGCCTTGTCGGTGGCGATTGCGGCCGCCGATCCGGTCAGCTGCGCCGACAGGCCCTCCGCCGCCATGGCCGGCGCCGCCAGCGGCGCGACGGCTGCGGCCGCGAGGCCCTTCAGGATCGACCGGCGGTTGGAAGAAATTGTCTTGATCAGATGCATGTCTACCCTCTGCGATGCGCGGCGAAAGGAGCAGCAATCAATGAGACACCGATGACAGGGCGATGACAGCCTGATGATGCCGGGCATCGTCCTGGCAGGGACGCGCAATCTCGTGCTCGTGGACGACCACGCGGGGATTACAGTACATCTGATGCAGTGATTTTGTGGTCGATCAAACTGGCCGATCAACTCAAGAGTGCATTGAATGCGCGGTCACCGAATATCAAAGAAGCCGCCAATCACGGCGGCCCTTTCCTCAACGCTCAGCGCCCGGCGGAGAACCTCTGGATCAACGTCGTGAAGTGAGACCTCCTTGCTGCGCTCGTCCGTCATCTGATCGAACAACTCGAGCGCTTCCACCGGACCGGAGGCGACAGTCATGAGCGACCCTGACCTGATCTGACCTGATACGGCATGTGTTCACACGCCGAGGATCAGCATCGACATGAGTATCAAGGAAAAGACGAACAGGCTCGCGATGGCAACTTTGAGAACCAGAGCGGCAATCAAGCGGCATCCCCATTTATCATTTAATAGTCTGAAACGGCGGACGGCCCCAGCCTTGAGCAAGGCCGGGACCGGCTGTGATTTGCTTCAAGGCCGCAAGCTTGGGACGGGCCGTGAAGCGAGGGGGGAACGCGAAGCCGCGCGCACGGTTCCAAAGAGGAAACCGAAAGTTGCTCCTGATGATCGGTCCCCAATTGAGGGCGCTGTCGCCCTATTGACCGAACAGAAGTCCGCACACCGCAAAGAACCTCCGCGGGTTCATCCAGCACGCTTCTTCGCTGCCTCGGTCCGCGTAGTTTACGCCGCCCTCTGGCGTTTTCGCCGCGGCACGGGGCTTTGCCATGACAGGTCGGCCAGGGGCACGGGCTTGCTGAAGAAGAAGCCCTGGCCGAGCGGAATTCCGAGCGAATGGAGCCGCCCGACCTGTTCAGAGGTCTCGATGCCTTCGGCGACGATCGAGAGCTTCAGCGTCTTCGCAAGCTGCATGATGGATTTCAGCACGGCGACGGTCTCGCAACGATCGATCCTGTCGATGAAGGTCTTGTCGATCTTGACTTTGTCGAACGGAAAAGCCGTCAGATACGACAATGACGAGTAACCGACCCCGAAGTCGTCGAGGGCAATGGAGACGCCGAGCGCCTTGAGGCGCTGAAGGGTCTTGAGGTTTTCCTGGGTATCGGCGAGAAACACGCTCTCGGTGATCTCGAGCTCGAGCCGGGCTTCCGGAAGTCCGCTCTGCGCCAGCGCGAACGTCACGGTGTCGACAAGGTTCGTGCCGGCAAATTGCAGGGCCGAGAGGTTGACCGCGACCTTGACATCGCCCGGCATGGTCATCGCATCGCGGCACGCCCTGGTCAGCACCTGATTGCCGAGCTCGACGATCAATCCGCCTGCCTCCGCAACCGGAATGAACTCGGCAGGAGAAATGGCGCCTCGGGTGGCGTGGTGCCAGCGCGCCAGAGCCTCGACCGATTTCACACGGCCGGTGCCCAGCTCGATCACGGGCTGATAGAACACCTCGATCTCCTCGCGCCAGATCGCCTCTCGAAGTTCGATCTCGAGCACGTTGCGCTGATCCGCTTCGGCTTTGAGCTGCGCCGAATAGATATGGAAACAGCTTCGGCCGGTGTTCTTCGACTTGTAGAGCGCAAGATCGGCGTTACGAAGGACCTCATCGACCCGCGTGCCATGCTCAGGCACCAGGGCGAGGCCGATGCTGCAGCCGATCACCACCGGGTGACCCTCGATGTGGTAGGGATCGGCAATGGCCTCAACCAGCCGCGCAGCGAGCGCTGCAGCCCCCTCGTGCATAGCGGCCCGGCCCGGCGCCACGATCACTGCAAACTCGTCGCCGCCGATCCGCGCCGCAGTATCGACGTCACGAATCTGCGCCATGATCCGGCCGGCAACCTGCTTCAGCAGCGCGTCGCCGCATTGGTGACCGAGCGCATCATTGACGGACTTGAACTTGTCGAGATCGAGCAGGAGCACGGCGAACGGCGCGTCCAGCGGGGAAGACCTGGCGAGCGCTGCGTCGATGCGCTCCTTGAACAGGTTGCGATTGGTAAGGCCGGTCAGGCTGTCGTAATGCGCGAGCCTCTCGATCCGGTCCTCGGATGCCTTGCGTTCTGAGATGTCCTCATGGGTGGCGACCCAGCCGCCGCCTTCGCGCCGTCCATAGGAGATATAGGCAACCCGCCCGTCCGGGAACTGCACGGTGTTCGAGACGTGCTCCGACTGGGCGAGCCGGTTCTTCAGATCGACAAGGTATGCCTCGACGTCGAGCACGGCGGTTTGTTTTGCGAACACCTCGCGGAAATTCATGCCGATCCGAATCTCCTCCGGTACAAGCCCGTAGAGTTCGAGCCATTGCTGATTGAACGCGATCAGGCGGTCGCTTCCGTCGAACATGCTCAAGCCCTGGGGAAGGTTTCTGAGCGCGTCTTCGAACTTGCTGGCAAAATCGCGCAGCTCGCGCTGGGCGCGATCGAGTGCCTGCTGGCGCCGCCAGTGAAACGTCGTCGCGGTCAAGATGATGACGGTCAGCAGCAGCGCGCCGCCCAGATAGATCTTCTGCCTGAAATCGGAGCGGGAATAGATCTCCTGCTCCGAGATGCCGACGGTGAAGATCAGCGGAAAGGCGCGCGACCTGCGCGCGGTGATCAGCCTGTCGCTGCGATTAGGGCGGTTTTCGTTCCAATATTGTGCATAGAAGCCGTCCCGTAGCTCGCCTTCGACGCGGTTCGGCGTGCGCTGCCCCAGCACGGCGCCCTGGTCCACGCCCCGCGCGGCGAGCACGACGTGGCTGGCATTTCTGAGAACCAGCGTTCCGCCGGCGCCGAGCTTTGCGGTGTCGTAGAATCTGCCGACGACGTCGACACTGATCGAGCCGACGACCACGCCCGCCGGATTCCCGGCAAGGTCGAACAGCTTTCTTGCAAGCTGGATGGTCCATTTGTGCGAGGCCCGTCCCAGCACCGGCTTGCCGACGTAGAGGCGATCATCGGCTAGCGCCATAACGTTGATGAAGTGCTCGCGATCGCCGATATAGAGCGGCGCACCGGAATAGCCTGTCGTGGTATCGACCATGTAGCCGTCCAGTCCGATCAGGGAGAACTGAACCACGTCGCCGGTCGCGATGCGGGCCTTGTCGGACCAGAATTTAAGGCTGAAGGTCGGCGGATCCCGGGCGTAAAGTGCGCGCACCACCAGCAACGACTGATCCACGCGCTCGAAGATGCGTTCGGTGTTTTCCTCGAACAATTCCGCGACGCTGTTGCCGTGCAACCGCGCCTGCGCGACCGCATCCGCGCGTTCCGACGACGTGATCGCGAAATATCCGATCCAGAGCAGCGGCAGGAAGAACAATGCAATCTGCAGCGGAGCATTCCGCAGAATTGTCTTGCTCGCCTTGCGAACTGACCTGGCGAAAATCACACTGCACACTCCCGCATCGACCGTCTCCGCCTCGATTTCTCGGGGGACGGCACGGCCGCAAGCGCGCACCGGCATCCCAGAGCGCGAGCCTAGAGGCGGCAGCCTTAAGTTTTGGTTGGGGGGAAGCTCAATTGTTCAATTCGCGATACCCGTAAGATCACGGAGGCCGGCTGTATTTGAGCCGCGTGGCGGCATCAATGTATTCGGCGGCAGTGGTTTTCGCGAGCGCCTGGGCCCCTCACAGCGCGCGCGCAAGAACTATTGTTCCGGCCAAGGTCAAGCTCGCGCCCGCCGCGTAGCTCAGCCATCGGCCGAACGGCAGCAGCTTCTCGCCGGCGACATAGAGCGCGATGACGATGATCCAGACCAGATGCATCACGCCGCTGACGAACAGCAATGCCATCAAGAACCAGCAGCAGCCGACGCAGTAGCTGCCATGGCGAAGTCCCATGCGCAGTGCTCCGGCTCCGCCGGCCTGCCAGTATCGACTAAGGAACAGCAGCGGACTTCGGCAGGAGCGAAGACAGGCCCCCTTCAGCGGGGTAAACTGATAGAGCCCCGCGGCCAACAAGAGCGTGCCGCCAAGACTGGCGCTCGTACTTGCCATCGCCATCGACAACAACCCGGTCCGCTCGAGCGCCCACTGCGCCAGGACCGCAACGAGGCTGAACCCCGCCCATGCGAGCAGATAGCCGGCGAGAAAGACCCATGTCTGCATCGCGCCGCCGAACGTGTTCTCCTGACTCCGCTTGATTGTCGCAAACAGCAGGATGGCGGGCGCCGCGCTCGGCACCATCATGGCGATCATCATCACCCACCACATCGCGAACAGCAGCGCAGCATAGAGCGGCGTCCATGGCATCGGTGCCATGTCCGGCATGTCCGCCATCATCTCGGTATCCATGCCGGCGCCGCTGGCCAGATAAGCCCAGGCCAGCGCTACCACCGCGATGGTCCCGACCACCACGATCGCGCGATCGCGCCGAAGCAGGTGTTCAAGCGCCAGGTACCCGCTCATCGCCTATCCCGTACTCAGGATGTCGCCGGTCGACACTAAGCTTCGGCGCCACCTCAGGCGGCGACGCCCTCGGGCGTCTGCACTACGGTCGCAAGCGAGCTGTGCGTCCCTTTGGTGTCGAACTTGATCGCTCCCGTCGAGTGGATTTCGGCAGACGCGATCTCGGCAGCTCGGTGTTCGAAGCCCTCGGGCATCACGACCTGAATGCGATGCGGAGCACCCGTCACCGGATTCCTGATCGGTTCGACTTCCGTCTCCAACACGCCCTTGGCGACGAGCTTGGCGACCCGTCCGTCCTTGTCGAAGGAAAATTCGAACGGTGCAAAGATCGGATCGTGAATCGTGGTCACGATCAGGCTGAAAATGTGGAACAGCGTGCCCTCGGCAGAATGCTTGCCGGAAAAAATGTCAAACAGCGCCTGGCGCTGTTCCGGCGTTGCGCGCTCATCAACGATCGGCTGCATTTTGCCGTTGCCTTCATGCAGCGCTCCCGGGAAATCGACAGTGACCGCAAAGCACAGGCCGTCAAGCCTGGTCCCCTCGAAATGTCCCTTGGTGATCCTCATGCCGACCAATCCCTTGCAATAACCCTGGGTCGGCCGAGCATTGAAGTCGCAGGGACAGCCAAACGCGCAATTGCAATTCTTCATCCATTCGCCTTCGAGACGCCAATCCGATGCAGCCATGGTACATCTCCTAATATGAGCAGGGGACGAGGCAGCCGCTTGATAGTTCGTGACGTCGAGAAAGCGCGCGGGATCGAAATCCGATCAGAAGGCCGGCGTCGCTAGGGAACAGTTGGCGAGCTGCCGTTCGTCGTCCAATGGCGGGGAGCATATCAGCGGCGACCCGGCGCGTACAGCTTAACGCGTTGCGAGGCCGGCGGCCGAACCCTGGAAATCCATGCCGACCCCGCACGGCATCTCCGAACCGGACCTCCGACCTTCGGCCCCTGGCAGCCCAGTCGCTTTATGAACCTGGCAGCGGTTCAGCGAGAGGAGTGCCAATTTTTTTCGAGTCGCATCTTGAAACCGATTTTTTGCGTTCCTAAACCATTTTTGTCTGTCCGAGCTAGGGCTTCTGCCTCCCTGGCGCGGCACTGTGACAATTCGGTCTTGCAGAATGGAGGAATGCATGCAGTTCCGTCCGCTCCACGATCGTGTGGTCGTCAAGCGTATCGAAGCCGAGGAAAAGTCCGCCGGCGGCGTCATCATCCCCGACACGGCCAAAGAGAAACCGCAACAGGGCGAGATTATCGCCGTGGGGCCAGGAGGCCGCGACGATACCGGCAAATTGATCCCCATCGACCTGAAGGTCGGTGACCGCGTTCTGTTCGGAAAATGGTCAGGCACCGAGGTCAAGCTCGATGGGACCGAATATCTCATCATGAAAGAGAGCGACGTCATGGGCGTGCTTGAAGAACCGGCGGCCAAGAAGAAAGCGGCCTGACCCGACTGAGCCATCGGTCCACCGCATTGAGCGGCCCGGCTCCGGATCCACGGACCGGACCAGATGGCTCCACCAGACTGGGAGAATGCAATGGATCTTTGAGGAGCTACGAAGATGAGCGCGAAGGAAGTCAGATTCTCCACCGAGGCGCGCGAGAAGATGCTGCGCGGGATCGATATTCTCGCCAATGCGGTGAGAGTGACGCTCGGCCCGAAGGGCCGCAACGTGGTTATTGAAAAGTCGTTCGGCCCTCCGCGCATCTCCAAGGATGGCGTTACCGTCGCCAAGGAGATCGAACTCGAAGACAAGTTCGAGAACATGGGTGCGCAGATGGTGCGCGAGGTCGCATCCAAAACTTCCGACCAGGTCGGCGACGGCACCACCACCGCGACAGTTCTTGCTCATGCGATCGTGCACGAAGGCGCCAAGGCGGTTGCCGCGGGCATGAATCCGATGGACCTTAAGCGCGGAATCGATCTCGCGACTGAGGCGGTGGTCAAGGACCTCAGCAAGAACTCGAGGAAGCTCGTCACCAACGACGAGATCGCCCAGGTGGCTACGATCTCGGCCAACGGCGACGACGAGATCGGCCGCTTCCTGGCCGACGCCATGAAGAAGGTCGGCAACGACGGCGTGATCACGGTCGAAGAAGCAAAGTCCCTGCAAACCGAACTCGAAGTCGTGGAAGGTATGCGATTCGACCGCGGGTACCTCTCGCCTTACTTCGTCACGAATGCCGACAAGATGCGGGTCGAGTTGGAAGACCCGTACATCCTGATCCACGAGAAGAAGTTGTCCGGGCTGCAACCGCTCTTGCCGCTGCTCGAGTCGGTTGTGCAGTCCGGCAAGCCGTTCCTCATCATCGCCGAGGACATCGAGGGCGAGGCGCTGGCGACACTCGTGGTGAACAAGCTGCGCGGAGGGCTCAAGGTCGCCGCCGTGAAGGCGCCGGGCTTCGGCGACCGCCGCAAGGCCATGCTGCAGGACATCGCTATCCTCACGGGCGGCACCTTCATCTCGGAGGATCTGGGCGCCAAGCTCGAGAACGTGACTCTCAACATGCTCGGGCGCGCGAAGAAGGTTGAAATCGACAAGGAGAATACCACCATCGTCTCAGGGGCTGGCAAGAAGGCGGACATCGAGGCGCGCGTCAAGCAAATCAAGACCGAGATCGAGGAGACGACGTCGGATTACGACCGTGAGAAGCTCCAGGAACGGCTTGCCAAGCTCGCAGGCGGCGTTGCGGTCATCCGCGTGGGCGGCGCCACCGAGGTCGAGGTCAAGGAGCGAAAGGATCGGGTCGACGACGCGATGCACGCAACCCGCGCTGCGGTCGAAGAAGGCATCCTGCCGGGCGGCGGAGTCGCGCTGCTGCGCGCAGTGAAGGCGCTGGAGCGCTTGAAACCGGAGAACGACGACCAACGCTATGGCGTCGAGATCGTCCGCAAGGCGCTTGCCTGGCCGACCCGCCAGATCGCGCGTAACGCAGGCGAAGACGGCTCCATCGTCGTCGGGAAGATCCTGGAAAAGGACACCTATGCCTATGGCTTCAATGCGCAGGACGGCGAATACACCAACCTTGTTTCCAAGGGGATCATCGATCCGACCAAAGTGGTCCGCTCTGCCTTGCAGGACGCCGCGTCGGTGGCGGGGCTGCTGATCACCACGGAAGCCATGGTCGCCGAGTTGCCAAAGAAGAAAGCCCAGCCGCCGTCACCAGGCGCCGGAATGAACGACATGGACATCGCCGCATAAGGGAAGGAAGTCACAAGCTGAGGTGGCGAGGTACGCGACAGACGACGGCTGGGCACGTCGGATCGGAAGGTGTCGGGAGTAAAGGTGCGAAATGAGCATGCATCGCCTGATGAATCTGCGACACCCGCCACATTTGCAGCGCAAAGAAGAAGAGCGGGAGACGGCATTCGATCCGTCCTCCCGGCCTTGCAGACCGTTCGCGTGGAGATTTCTATCTCATCGTTCTCGGGTGAACCGGGGCAGCGATGCGACTGCCAATGCGCCGAACACGAGACAGGCCGACATCATCCAAAGTGCGATACGGTAGCTGCCGTAGGAATCGAAGAGATGGCCGCCGCCTGAGGCAGCGACATTCCAGTGTCGCGCAGGGGAACCATGTGAACGACGAGACCCGAGATTGCCGCAGCGACCGCAATGAAGCCGATCGCGATCGTCCAGAACTCGCGCGACTTCAGGGCAGCCGCCCGATCGAGCCCTTCGGCCGGCTGTCCCCGCGGCGCAGCCGCGCCCTCCGCACCGCGAAAACCCATCAAGACGAGCGGCCAAGCCAGGGCCGCGGCAATGGCGAGAAGCCGAAAGGCCGCGCGCCATCCCGACGCCCCGATAGTGGCGGCCAGCGCCGGAGGAAGGACGAGCGCGGCGATGCCCGTGCCGGCGAGCACGAGCCCCAGCGCGAACCCGCGCGAGGACGTAAAGTTGCCGTTCACGACGCGCGTATAGATGACCGGCGTCGTGCCGCCACCGACGCTGCCAGCCGCGAAAAACAACGCGTAGAGTGCTGGCAACGAGTTATCGAGATTGCAAAGCCCGACCATCGTCTGGGCCAGCATCGGAATCGACACGAGCGCGACGATCCGGGCTCCGTAGCGATCGATCAGCCAGCCGACGACGGGACCCGAGATCACGAAGCCCAAGGTGAGATAGGTCAGGGCACCGGAGATCTGCCCCCGATTCCATCCGAACTCGCGCTGGAACGGCTCAAAGAACACGCCGATGCTGTAGAATAGCAGCGAGGCGGCACCCACAGCAATGCCGAAGAGCGACGTGACCAGAACGAACCAGCCTTCGCCGATCTCACGTTTCGATACTTTTGGCGATTCCCCTACAATGGTCACAGCTCCTCCCTCCACTTTCTTGGTGATTACTAGACTACGCCCGCCGGCTTCGAACTCATTCAGGCGGGCAGTTTTCCGTAGATGTCCTCATAGGTCCGTTGGAGATGCGCCGAGAGCTTTGCTACGGCCGTGTTGCCCGACCGCGACAGCACCGCCTCGGCCAACTGTTCGTGTTCGGCAACGAAATCCTCGGCGCCCATGGCGGTGGCGAGCATGATCGTTCGATAGCGGAACGCCTGGTCATAGAGCTGGGCGGCAAGGTCCATCATTCGCGGCGAACCGCATCCCGCGATGAGGCTCGCATGAAAGCCCTTATGGACGAGGTTCAGATCGGGCGAATCTCTGAGAACCTTGCTGCGCCCGACGATGCGCTTGAGCTGATGCAGTGAGGAGACGATTTCTCCTTCCCATGTTCCGCCGCCCATCCGCATCGAACGTCGAAGCGCCGCACTCTCCAGGGCAACTCGCGTCATCGTGATATCAGCCAGATCGTCCGCGCCGATGGGCGCCACACGGAAGCCACGTTGCCCGACCGCGACGACCAGCTCCCGCGACACAAGGCGGGAGAGAGCCTCACGCATCGGCGTCTGACTGACACCGAACTCCTTGGCGCCGGATGAACTCCTGATCTTCTTCGCGATCGGATATCTCGGCACGAAAGTCGCAAATGACTCCATCCAGGTCACTCCGATGAGCATCGTCGACGTCGCGTCTCTGCTGGGTATTCCCGGGAAACGGTCCGTCGCAAGACCATTCGTCTCGTGAATCTCGACTACGTCGAGAGCACCTCGGCCTGTTCGTCAAGGAGCTCAACGTCTGGCGCCAAATGCTGGAGCGCGCCGTCTCGTGACCAGGCAGCGGTTCCGGCGAATGGTTGCAGGACACAAACTGCGCGGGCGCGTCGCGCGATCGTTAGGAGTTGATAGATGGCGAATCGGCCTTACGAGAAGGGTCTGCATGATCTTGGCAACGGGTGCTTTGCCTGGCTGGTCCCGGACGGATCGTGGGGCTACAGCAATGCCGGTCTGATCGTCGACAGCGGCGAGACGCTGCTGGTCGACACCCTGTTCGACCTCAAGTCGACTCGGGAAATGCTCGACCAGATGCACCGCCAAGTGCCGGCCTCGGGCACCATCGGCACGCTCGTCAACACACACGCGAACGGAGATCACACGTTCGGAAATCAGCTCGTGCGGGGCGCGCGGATCGTGGCGACCAGCAAGTGCCGCGACGAGATGCTGGAGCGGCCGCCCGAATTCTTCCGTAACCTTTTCGGCGCCTGGCGCGCGCTGGGAGATGCCGGCGCCTTCATGCACGAAGTCATGGGCAGCCGGTTCGACTTGTCGGACATCGTGGCCGCTCCTCCGACGACCACATTCGATGGATCGCTCTCGCTCAATGTGGGAAACAAGTCAGTGGAGCTGATCGAAGTCGGTCCCGCGCACACACCGGGGGACCTGCTGGTCCACGTGCCACAGGACAGGACAGTGTTCACCGGTGATATCATGTTCGTGAAAGGTCACCCGATCGTCTGGGCCGGCCCGATCTCGAACTGGATCGCCGCCTGCGACAGGATCCTGTCCAGGGACGTCGAGACGATCGTGCCCGGACACGGCGCCATCACCGACAGGAACGGCGTGCGGGAGCTGAAGTGTTACCTTGAATACGTACTCGTCGAGGCCAGAAAGCGCTATGACGCCGGCATGAACGATGAGGAGGCGGCGAACGATATTTCAATGGAGCGGTTCAAGGACTGGGGTGAGCCGGAGCGGCTCGTCGTCAACGTCGACGCCGCCTATCGCGAGTTCGAGGGACAGGGCGGAATGCCGGATCCCATGCGCCTGTTCGGTCTCATGGCCAAGGCTCATTTCGCACGAAATGGCTGCCCGGCCTGCAAGGGAAGCTCAGTCGTCCACACGCATTGACCCCTTCTCGACCGGCTCGATGACATACCCGGGACCGAGCCAAACCTGGCGCGTGGGACGTAAGAGGAATTCATACACGTCAGCCTCCTCCGACTGGCTGATCTCGAATGCCATCAGTTTCCGCCTATCGAGTACGCCTTGTTCAGGAAATACTCACGGTTTCCCGTCGCGGCTTCGGCGTACTGGTCAATCGCCACGGTCTTGTGCGGAGACGGCAACGCGCGGTGTGGCGGACCCCGCAGTCCAGCCACTCACAATGCCATCGCACAAAACCGTGGTTTAGTTAGCGCACAAAAGCGAAGCGTGGTGCGCCATTCAGAATAAAGTTGCGAACTCTTCTATCGTTGAATTAATGATATAATTTCCACGCCGGTCAAGCAACGACGCATGCGCTTACTCAGAACACCGGCTTCTGTCTGATCGGCCCCTTCCAAATCCTGGATGCGCAGCACGCGAGACCAATCCGAACCAGATATCCCCGTGAACGGTGGTGTGTCAGCCGAACTTGTAGGGAAGCAGGCGTTCGCCAAAAGGTTCGCCTCGCCAGATTAATTGCAGCCCCGAGACGATCTCCGCCCCGTAGACGGCGTAGGGAATTTCGATCGACTTCAGCCAGGGTGCGACCCACTTGTTAAGTGGCGTGCCGTCGATGCTGACCAGTTCGCAATCGCCAGGGATTTTCAAGCCGCATTCAAGCGCGCGCCGATTCACGCCGTAGGCAATTTGGTCGCTCACACAGAGAATGGCGTCCGGCCTGTCGCGGTCGTCGAAAATTCGCGCGCCGGCATCGTAGCCGACCTGGAGGTGCGATCGTCCCTCCCCGTCGGCCCGGACGATCGCCTCGTCGGACCATCCACGCTCCCGCAGTCTGGCGAGGAAGCCCGATACACGGTCCCGCGATGCGGACGAACTCAGTCGCGGAAAAACAACGGCTGGGGCGCGCCGACCGAGATCGGCGAAATAATCGGCAACGGCAGCACCCGCTGCGCAATCGTCGATTCCGACGAACGGGCCACTACCGCTCGGATTTCGACGATTCACGAACACCGTCGGCGCGCCCGAGGTGGAAAGTTCGCTCAATCCGGGGCTCGGCACCGCCGCGACGAGGACATAGCCGCGCACCATCTGGGCCCGCATCGCAAAGAGATACTCGTCCTGAAGCTCGGCGCGGTCATGGGTGTCGCAGAGGATCATCACGTAGCCGGCTTCGCGCAGCGCGGTTTCGGTGGAACTTGCGATGGTCGCCATCGCCGGATTGTCGAGATTGGCCGCGATCATTGCCACGAGCTGACTTTGGCCGCGCTGGAGCGCGCGTCCCACTGGATTTGGCCGGTAGCCAACCGCCTCAATCGCATCGAGCACCCGCGCCACCGTGGCCGGTGAGGCGCGGCGCGTCTGGCCGTTGACGATCCGCGATACAGTCGAAACCGAAACGCCGGCGCGGGCCGCAACCGTGGCAAGTGAGACGTCTTCCCGCATCGGCCTCCCTTGGGTCTGATCCGACTGTCTTTTCATAGTTATCCGGAGCGTCCACTGTCGAGGTTTCCCCGACCATCCCCCAAAGGCAAGGACCAGTCTGAATGAAGATTGACAGATTGGCAAACGTTTGCCAAAGATGTTTTTGTCGTTGCGACAGGGGATGTCGGTTTATCCACCCTGTTGTCCTTTCTGTGGATAACGCGCCCCAACTCGTGAGTAAGGCATCCGACCTGAGCAGGTGCCGACATTGAAGGAAACGCCTGCGCTAAGGATCCGTCCGAGAACGGACCCGTGCAACAAATCTCGCGCGGACCCATCGGGTCGGCGAGCGGAGAGGAGATTCGACCATGCGTGCCGCCACGCCCGTTATCACGTCTTTTGCACTGTCCCTGCTGGCCGCCACTGCGTTCGGCGGGCCGGTCGCGGCCGAGACCACCACGCTGCGCATGACCTGGTATTCGGACGGTAACGAGGGCGAGGTGATGGCTGACCTGCTCAAGCGATTCCACGAGCAGAACAAGGACATCGAAATCGTCCTCGATCAGGTGCCCTTCAAGGCGATCAACGAGACCTTGCCGGTGCAGCTGGCCTCCGGCCAGGCTCCCGACATGGCGCGTGTCGTCGATATGGGCGGTCTATCGCGCTTCGCCCTCGATATGCGTCCCTTTCTCAAGGACCCCGGTTACTGGGAAACGAACTTCGGCCCTTTCCTCGAATGGATGCGCCCGGCCGGCGATACGAAGGCAATCCCGGGCTTCATGACCCAGCTCACCGTCACCGGTCCGTTCGTCAACAAGACCCTGTTCGAGCAGGCCGGCGTCGCGATGCCGGGCGAGAAGTCGACCTGGGAGGACTGGGCGAAAGCGGCGAAGCAGGTCGCGGACAAGGTCCAGGCACCGTTTCCGCTGGCGCTCGACCGCTCGGGCCACCGTTACTATGCGCTCGCGGTGTCGCAAGGCACGCAGGTGTTCGGGGCGAATGGCGAGCCTGATGTCGTCGACGAAGGCTTCAAACGCGCGGCGCAGCTCGTCTACGATTGGCATAAGTCCGGCGTCATGTCGAAGGAGCTGTGGGGCTCGGTCTCCGGCACGGCCTATCGCGGCGCCAACGACGAATTCAAGAACGCGCAGGTCGTGATGTATCTGTCCGGATCGTGGCAGATCAGTCAGTTCGCCAAGACCATCGGCAACGCCTTCGACTGGGTGGCGGTCCCCAATCCCTGCGGGCCGGGCGGGTGCAGCAGCATGCCGGGCGGCGCCGGTCTTGTGGCGTTCAAGACGACCCGGCATCCCAAGGAAGTCGCGCGGGTGATGGAATATCTCGCGAGCGAACCGGTGCTGGCGGAGTTCTACTCGCGCTCGCTGTTCGTGCCCGGCCACCTCGGGCTCGCGAAGAGGGGCGTCGACTATCCGACGGCCAGCCCGGAAGCCGCCGCCGCGCTGAAGGTCTTCACCGCAAGCGCTGCCCAGATTTCCCCGATCGCTTACCGGATCCAAGGCTACAGCAATAGCCGAATCGTCCTGAACGCCGTCATTAGCCGGCTCGGGCAGGCGGTCTCGGGCGAGACGACGCTCGAGGACGCCTACAAGCGCATCACCGCCGATGTCGCGCAGCAGATAGCCGAACGCAACAAGAAGTGACGACAACTGGTTCATCGGGCCGGAGGATCACTGCGATGTCGGGCATCTCGTCCAGTATCCGACCTGAGCGCGGCATAGCAACCGGCGCGCTCGCACGGCTCGGACAGGTCGCGGTCCTACCGGTTGGCGTCGCGTTGCGGCTGCTCGATCCGCCGATGCGATGGATGCAGCGCATCATCGGTGCGCGGCGCATGGCGTACGTGTTCCTGTTTCCCAACTTCGTCTTCTTCGGCTTGTTCGTGTTCCTGCCGATCGGCATCAACGTCGTGTTCTCGGTGACCGGCGGTACGGCGCTGTTTCCCTCGCAGCGACCCTATGTCGGCGGCGACCAGTTCGCCTATCTGTTCGACTGCGGCTCCTATCTCGATCCATCGAGCTGCCGCGAGGACCACTTCTGGCGCGGCGTCGCCAATACCGCAAAGTTCGTCGTTTTTCAGGTGATGGCGATGGTGCTGTTTTCGCTCATCACCGCGCTCGTCCTCAACATGAAGATCCGTGGAAGGGGCTTTTTCCGGGCGGTCTATTTCTTTCCCGTGCTGCTGTCGCCCGTGGTGGTCGCGCTGATCTGGAAATGGATCTTGCAGCGCGACGGGCTCCTCAACGCCGCCATCACCACCCTCGGCGGTCAGAAGATCCTGTTCTTCGTCGATCCGGGCTGGGCGATGTTCTGGGCAGTGTTCGTCTCGGTGTGGGCACATATGGGCTTCTACACCCTGATCCTGCTCGCCGGCCTGCAAGCGATTCCCGCCGATCTCTACGAGGCGGCGGAGATGGACGCGACGCCGCGCTGGCGCATATTGTTACGCATCACGCTGCCGTTGCTGTGGCCGAACATGATCGTCGTCATCGTGCTCGCGCTCATCAAGGGCGCGCAGACCTTCGACGAAGTCTTCGTGCTGACCGGCGGCGGTCCCGGCACCGCGACGCTGATGGTCGTCCAGTACATCTATGAGACCGCGTTCTCGAGCCAGGTGCAGAATTTCGGCCTCGCTGCCGCGGCATCCGTCGTACTCGGTGTCGTCCTTTTCGCCCTGACGCTCCTGCAATTCGCCGCCGCGCGGCGCAAAGAGGTTTGAGATGCCAACCATGCGCCTTTCAAGCATGCTCGGTCAGCGTCGCAACGGGACCGGACGTCCGCTGCACTGGACCGACATGGCGGCCTACGTCTATCTCGCGCTCGGCGTCGTCCTGATGTTCGGCCCGGTGCTATGGCTGGTGCTGTCATCGTTCAAGACCCAGAGCGCGCTGCTGGAATTTCCCCCGTCGCTGCTGCCGTTCGCACAGATCGAAGTGACGGTATCGGGTCAGCCACAGAAGCTGCCGCTGTTCCGCGCCAAGCTTCCCGACGGCACGGTCCGCGAACTGGCGCAGGTCCGGCGCATCGGGCTCATTGCCCAGATGGTCGATCCCGCCGATCCCTCGCAACAGTTCCGCGTCGCGATCGACAAGCGCGAACCGGTGCGCCGCGTCGCGCTTGCGACCGAGAACTACAGCGAGCCGCTGCAGCGCTTCGCCTTCCTGCGCTTCCTGTACAATTCGGTATTCGTGACGGTGATCGCCACGCTGATCACGCTGCTGATCAATTCCATGGCCGCCTATGGGCTCGCCGTCTATCAGTTCCCCGGCAAGCAGGCGGCCACGCTGGCGGTGATCGGGACGCTGATGATCCCGGTGACCATCATCCTCGTGCCCGTCTATCTGGTGGTGACCGAACTCGGCCTCACCAACTCGCTTTGGGCGGTGATCCTGCCGGGTGCCGCGACGCCGACGGGCGTGTTCCTGCTCCGGCAATACATGCTGACCTTGCCAAAGGATCTGATCGAGGCCGCGCGCATGGACAAGGCGTCCGAGTGGCAGATCTATTGGCGCATCGTCATGCCGCTGACCCTGCCGGCGCTGGCGGTTCTGGCGATTTTCTCGATCATGTGGCGCTGGAACGAATTCCTGTGGCCGCTCGCGGTGCTGACCAAGACCGAGGTCTACACGCTGCAGATCGCGCTCAATGCCTTCCAGGGCGAACTCCAGACCCAGTGGCACTACCTGCTTGCGATGACGGTCGTGACGCTCATTCCCGTCGCGCTCGTCTTCGTGTTCCTCCAGCGCTTCATCACGACGGGCATCGGCTCGACGGGCATGAAATGACCGATCGGGGCTATCGACCATGGCTGAACTGAAACTCACGGGCGCACGCAAATCCTTCGGCACCATCGACGTGCTGCACGGCATCGATCTCGCCGTGAAGGATGGCGAATTCGTCGTCTTCGTCGGGCCGTCCGGTTGCGGAAAGTCGACGCTGCTGCGCGTCATCGCCGGCCTCGAAAACGTAACCAGCGGCGAGGTCCATATCGACGGCGAGCGCGTCACCCATCTGCCGGCCTCCGAGCGCGGGCTTGCCATGGTGTTCCAGTCCTATGCGCTTTATCCGCACATGAGCGTGCGCAAGAACATGGCCTTTGCGCTCGAGAACATGGGGCTGAAGCCTGCGGCGATCGAGCAACGGGTTGAGCGCGCCGCCGCCATGCTGCGGCTCACGGACTATCTCGACCGCAAACCCAAGGCGCTCTCCGGCGGACAGCGCCAGCGCGTCGCCATCGGCCGGGCCATCGTGCGCGATCCGAAGATCTTTCTGTTCGATGAGCCGTTGTCGAATCTCGACGCGGAGTTGCGCGTCGCGACGCGCAAGGAACTTGCCGCGCTGCATGCCAAGCTGGGCGGCACGATGATCTATGTCACCCACGATCAGGTCGAAGCCATGACGCTTGCCGACCGGATCGTGGTGCTAAAAGCCGGCCGGATCGAGCAGATCGGCACGCCCCTCGAACTCTACAATCACCCTTCGAACGCCTTCGTTGCCGGCTTCATCGGTTCGCCCCGGATGAACTTCCTGCCGGCTGTGGTGATTTCCGACGACGGCATGCTCCGCCTCACGGTCGGCGAACGTGAAGTCGCGTTACCCCGCGCGGCTTCCGGCCTCGCGTCCGGCGCGGCCGTGACGCTCGGCATCCGCCCCGAGCATATCGACGTCGCGCCCGACACGGGCATGCTCACAGCAACTGTCGACCTCGTCGAACGGCTTGGCGGTGAGACCTTCATCTATGCCTCGGCCCCCGGCCTGCCGCAGATCACGCTGCGACAGGACGGCCAGTCACAGTTCTACCGCGGCGATGCGGTCGCGATCCGCTTCGCCGCCGGCCACCTGCACATCTTCGACGCAACCGGCGCAGTCCTCGCCCGGCCCTGATCGACCCGGAGCCTGATTTCATGAAAGCCCTGACCCATGGCCGCTTCCGCGGTCTCGACGGCCACGCCGCGCTGTTCGACCTCGCGACCGGACCGGCGGCGGCTCCGCTCGCGACGCTGCGCGTCGCGATTCTGGAGAGCGACATCGGCCGCGTCACCCTGCGCCGGCAGGATGGCTATCGCCTCGACCGCGGCTGGGCGATCGCGCCTGATCGCACCGAGCCGCCGTTCGAGGGACGGCTGCGCGACGATTTCTCCGGCTTTGCCAATCCGGCTTCGACCGTGTCGGAGGCCGGCGGCATCGTCACGCTCGCCGCCGCGGGTCTCAGCGCGCAAGTACGGCTTGATCCGTTCGGCATCGCCTGGTACCGCGACGGCGAGGACCGGCCATTGCTGCGCGACCGTCCGACCCAGGCCTATTTGCTGTCGCGCAAGACCGGTGCGTTGCTGCACGCGATGGAACGGCACGACGACGAACGCCATTACGGCCTCGGAGATAAGGCCGGTCCGCTCGATCGCACAGGCCGGCGCTTCGCAATCGACGCCGTCGACCCTTGTGGCTTCGATGCCGAGCTTTCCGATCCGCTGTACAAGATGCTGCCGTTCTTCATCGTCGATGGCCGACGCGGCGCGCACGGCATCTTCTACGACAATCTCGCCCTCGGCTCGGTCGACCTCGGCTGCACGATCGACAATTACCATGGGCTGTTCCGCAGCTATCGCGCCGAGGACGGCGACCTCGACTATTACGTGCTCGCCGGCCCGACCCTGCCAGAAGTAACGCGCCGGTTTTCCTGGCTGACCGGCGGACAGGCTTTTGCGCCCCGCTGGACGCTCGGCTTCGCGATGACGACCATGACGATTGCCGACGCGCCGGATGCGGACGCGCGCATCACCGGCTTCATCGAGGATTGCAGACGCCACGGCATTCGTTGCGACAGCTTTCACTTCGGCTCGGGTTACACCTCGATCGGCGACCGTCGCTACGTCTTCAACTGGAACCGCGACAAATTCCCGGATCCGTCGGCGACGATGGCGAGGCTCAAGGCGGCCGGCATGCAGCCGGTCACCAACATCAAGCCCTGCCTCCTCGACGATCATCCGCGGCTCGCTGAAGCCAGGGCGAGCGGCATCCTGGTCGCCGACGGCGAGACCGGCGATCCCGCGGTCGCGCAATTCTGGGACGGCCTCGGCTTCCATGTCGACTTCACCAACCCGAAGGGCCGGCAGTGGTGGGCGGACGGCATCCGCGACGCGCTGCTCGCCTATGGGGTAACAGCGGTGTGGAGCGACAACAACGAATATGAGATTTGGGACGAGGATGCGGTCTGCGACGGCGACGGGCGACCGTTTCCGCAAGGGCTCGCCCGTCCCGCGCAGGCACTCCTGATGCACAAGCTCGCCTTTGAGACCCAGGCGGCACAGGCACCGGACAAACGCCCCTATACCATCACGCGCGCCGGCAGCGCCGGCATCGCCCGCTACGGCCAGACCTGGAGCGGCGACAACGAAACCGCCTGGAAGACGCTGCGCTACAACCTGACCCAGGGCCTCAACATGAGCCTGTCGGGGCTTTACAACATCGGCCATGACGTCGGTGGCTTCCACGGCCCATCGCCAGGCCCGGAACTGCTCTGTCGTTTTGTCGAGTTCTGCGCGCTGTGGCCGCGCATGGTGATGAATTCCTGGAAGACGAGCGGCATCGTCAACACGCCCTGGATGCATCCGGGAGTACTTCCCCAGGTCCGATCCGCGATGAACCTGCGTCACAGCCTCATCCCTTATCTCTACACCCAGATGTGGCGTGCGGCGGCCGAAGACGTGCCGGCGGTGCGCCCGCTGTTGTGGGATTTCAATTCGGACGCGATTGCGGCGACCGTCGAGGACGCGTTCATGCTCGGCCCCGATCTGCTCGTCGCTCCGGTGCTCGATGAGGGGGCGACGACGCGCGAGGTCTATCTGCCGGCCCATCCCGGCGGTTGGTACGACTGGCATGACGGGACGGCATTCGAGGGCGGGCGGACCATGACCGTCGCAGCGCCTCTGGGCCGGCTGCCCGTCTTTGCACGCGCCGGCGCGATCGTTCCGATCGAGGACGAGAAGGGGTTGACGGCGATTGCGTTCGGGGCGCCTGAACGCGGTGGCTCAGGCCTCGTCTATGTCGATGATGGCGAGACGGCGGATTGGCGCGAGGCAGGCAGGACAATCGAATTCCGCCTGCGCCGCGATGATCTCGGCTTCGTTGTCGATGTCAGCGAAGGAGAGTTGGCCGCGCCCATCCGCGTCCGTGGCGTCGGCGTGCCGAATCTGCGCCTTGCCGGCACGGCAGAGTGAGCCGCGCCCGCCGCCGAAATCGGTCTCGATCGCACCCGGCGCTGACGGATTGAGCGCGATCCAGCGCCCGTCTTCTCAACGCATTTGAGATTTGATGGGAATGGTGCGCCATTCAGAATAAAACTACGAACTCGCATGTTATTGAAATAACTATATAATTTAAGGCGCCCGCGGATCTCATCTTGGCCTGGCTGTAACAGCAGTCCACCTTCCAGAGGGTCCTTCAAGGCCGCATTGTCCATGGCGTCGGCCAGCAACCGCTTCAGCCGCGTGTTCTCGTCCTCCAGCGTCTTCAGCCGCTTGGCCTCCGACACCTCCATCCCGTCGAGCTTCGCTTTTCATTTGTAGATGCTGGCGTCGCTGACGCCATGCTTGCGGCAGATCAGCGACGGAAACATCGGCCTCATGCTCATTCAAGATTCCGATGATCTGCTCTTCTGAAAAGTAGCTACGCTTCGTGGTCTGATCCTGGTGCGGCGCGTCATTACCGCAATCCGCGTCGTAGCGTCGCATCATCCCGAAGATTCCTTGCCAATCCCCTACGCAAGTCTTTGACTTCTCCCAATAAAAAAGGGGCTGATCCGCAAGGGATCGCTGTTCCAAGGGGAGGAGGAAACCATGACCAAACCAAACAGGGGCGGCACTTCCAGCCGCCGCCGCTTTCTCAAGGTCGCTGCTGCGGGGGCCGCCGCAACGGTCGCCGCGCCGACGATCGTTAGCGCGCAGGGCCCAATGAGCATGCGCTTTCAGAGCACTTGGCCGTCGAAGGATATCTTCCACGAATACGCACTCGACTACGCCAAGACGGTCAACGACATGACCGGCGGCGAGCTCAAGATCGACGTGCTTCCCGCCGGCGCCGTGGTGCCCGCGTTCGGGCTGATCGATGCCGTGTCGAAAGGCACGCTCGACGGCGGCCATGGCGTGCTGGTCTACCACTACGGCAAGCAGAACGCGCTGGCGCTGTGGGGTTCGGGTCCGGGCTACGCCATGGACGCCAACATGCTGCTCGCCTGGCACAGATGGGGCGGCGGCAAGGAGCTTCTCGCCAAACTTTATGCATCGGTCGGCCTGAACGTCGTGTCGTTCCCGTACGGACCGATGGCGACGCAGCCCCTCGGGTGGTTCAAGAAGCCGGTCACCAGCGTCGACGATCTCAAGGGCCTCAAATATCGAACGGTAGGTATTTCAATCGACATGTTCACAGCAATGGGCGCCGCGGTGAACGCGCTGCCGGGCGGCGAGATCGTGTCGGCGATGGATCGCGGCCTCCTCGACGCGGCCGAGTTCAACAACGCCTCGTCGGACCGCCTGCTTGGCTTCGCAGACGTCTCCAAGGTCTGCATGCTGCAGAGCTACCACCAGAACGCCGAGCAGCTCGAAATCACCTTCAATAAGACCAAGTACGACGCGCTGCCGGACAAGATGAAGGCGATCATTGCCAATGCAGTCAGCGCCGCTTCGCAAGAGATGCAATGGAAGGCGATCGACCGTTATTCGCAGGACTACGTCGAGCTGCAGACCAAGGACAAGGTGAAGTTCTACAAGACGCCGGACTCCATTCTCAAGGCGCAGCTCGAGATTTATGACGAGATCGTCAAGAAAAAATCGACGGAAAATCCGCTGTTCAAGGAAATCGTCGAATCGCAGATCGCGTTTGCCAGGCGGGCGACGCAATGGGAGCAGGACACCGTCGTCAACCGCAAGATGGCGTTCGATTACTACTTCGGGCCAAAAGGGACTGCGAAGAAGACCTGACGGCATATTGAACCGGCAAAGCACCGTTCGGGACGACGACCGGATGGTGCTTCATCATTTCATTCTTTCCTCGGATTAATCGGCGGCGACCGATGACGGTCCAAAGATTTCTGCTTATCATTGACGAAATCAGCACGTGGTGCGGCAAGGCCGCGGCCTGGCTGATCATTTTGCTGATGGCCGTCGTCTGCGTCGAAGTGTTCAAGCGCTACATCATGAACATGCCGACGGCGTGGATCTTCGATCTTGATAACATGCTGTACGGAACCGCGTTTATGCTGTGCGGCGCCTACACGCTGGCGCAGAACGCCCATGTCCGCGGCGACTTCCTTTACAGCTCGATGCGACCGCGCATGCAGGCGTGGCTGGACATCGTGCTGTATGCCGCTTTTTTTATCCCTGGTATCGCCGCCCTCATTTACGCGGGCTTTGACTACGCGGCCGACTCGTGGCGGATCGCGGAGCATTCGAACGTGACGGCGGATGGGCCGCCGGTTTATCACTTCAAGTCCGTGATCCCCATCGCCGGCGCGCTGGTGATGTTGCAAGGCGTCGCCGAGATCGTGCGTTGCGTCGTCTGCCTGAAGACCGGCGAATGGCCCAGCCGGCTCAAGGACGTCGCGGAGATCGACGTCATCGAGCAGCAGCTCGCTCACAGCGAATATGTCGACGAGGAGACGCGCAAGATCGCCATCGAGCGGGCGCATGAGATCGACGAGAGTGCGCGCCAGCGCGGTATGGGCGGGGACGTGAACACATGAGCGATCCGGCACTCGGGCTCTTGATGCTCACGCTCATCGTGGTTGTGATCATGATGGGCTTCCCGACCGCGTTCACGCTGATGGGCCTGGGCATATTTTTTGGCTACATCGCGTTCTATGACCCGACGCATTCCTGGGCCGACAACCGCGTGTTCGATTTGATGGTTGAGCGCACCTACGGCGCGATGACCAACGACGTCCTGATTTCCATCCCGCTGTTCGTGCTCATGGGCTACGTGATGGAGCGCGGCGCGCTGGTCGACAGGATGTTCTACTCGATCCAGCTCGCGTTCCGCCGCGTGCCGGCTTCGCTAGCGGTCGCGACCCTGATCGTCTGCACGTTTTGGGGGATCGCGAGCGGCCTTGTCGGCGCGGTGGTGGTGCTGATGGGCGTCATCGCATTTAATCCCATGCTCAAGGCGGGATACGACGTGAAGCTCGCCTCCGGCGTCATCACGGCGGGCGGCACGCTCGGCATTCTGATTCCGCCGTCGGTGATGATCATCGTCTATGCTGCGGTCGCCGGTCAGTCGATCGTCAAGCTGTACGCGGCGGCGATGTTCCCCGGCTTCTTTCTGTCGTTCCTGTATCTCATTTACATAGTCGCCTGGGCGATGATCAGTCCGAAGATCGCTCCGCCATTGCCGGAGGACCAAACGAAGGTTCCGGTGCCGGCGTGGCTGTCGAAGTTCGAGGACACCTATCGATCGCAAACGATCCTGATCTCGCTGATTAAGGGGCTGATCTCTCCGTCGCAGGCAAGGCGAATCGACGCGGAAGGCCGTCCCGTCAGCTACTGGATGCTGCTCTCAAGCTTCGGTTACGCGCTGGCGCCGTTTACGATCGTCGCCGGCACGATGGCCACCATCTGGTGGTATGTGGTTATTCACCAGCAGGCTGCCATCGAACTCGCGGTAACCGGCGTGCAGCAATTGGGCACGCCAGAGCTGGTTACGCACGAGGCCACGCCCGCTGAACTGGGGCCAGGGCTCCAATTCTACCTCTGGTTCTGGGGCATCGCGACTGTTTGCGCGCTGTTGCAGGTCCGTTACTACTGGAGGTTCAACGCCGAGCGGCTCTCGGTTGTGAAACTGCTGACCTCGTCGACCATGCCGCTCGGCATTCTCACGGTCGTCGTGCTCGCCGTAATCCTGTTCGGAATCTGCACCGCGACCGAGTCCGCCGCCGTTGGCGCCTTTGGCGCATTCTTGCTGGCGCTGCAAGCCCGCACGCTCGACTGGAAGCGTACCAAGGAAGCGGTGTTCCTAACCGCGAAGACCACCGCGATGGTGTGCTGGCTGTTCGTCGGCTCGGCGCTGTTCTCGGCAGTGTTCGCAATTCTCGGCGGGCAGGCGCTGCTTGAGCGATGGGTACTCTCGCTCAACATGACACCGGTGCAGTTCATGCTCCTGTCGCAGGCGATCATCTTCGTGCTCGGCTGGCCGCTCGAATGGACCGAGATCATCATCATCTTCGTGCCGATTTTCCTGCCGATGCTGAAGCACTTCAATATCGATCCGATCCTGTGGGGGACGCTGGTGTTCGTAAACTTGCAGGCGGCGTTCCTGTCACCGCCGGTCGCGATGTCAGCGTTCTACCTCAAAGGCGTCTCACCGAAGCATGTCACGCTCAACCAGATCTTCGCCGGCATGATGCCCTACATGCTGATCGTCATCCTGTGCATGGTCATCATGTACCTCTGGCCCGGCATGACGCTGTGGCTGCCGAACTATCTGTACGGGAGTTGAGGCGCAGCGGGGAGCTCCGGCCGCTAGTCACACGGAAATGGTGCCCAGGGGCGGAATCGAACCACCGACACTGCGATTTTCAGTCGCATGCTCTACCAACTGAGCTACCTGGGCGTGCTCGAAAAGAGGGGCCAAAGAGAAGGTCAAGGCCCATCGAGCGGGCGGTTTATAGTGGGCTGAGGGCTGCCTGTCCACCCGGCTTGGCCAAGAGGCTTCGCCGGTCACGGCCCGGCTGTGCACAAGGTGGGGCTGGGCCGGGCCAGCGACCGCGCAGGGCCCACGCCGTCTTTTTAACTATATGATAATACGTAGCTATTCGACGTCGTCGACATCGTCATCCTTGCCGGGGATGACGTAGGAGCCTTTCAGCCAGCGGTTCAGGTCGACGTCGCGGCAGCGGGACGAGCAGAACGGGCGGGTGGCCTCGGACTGCGGCTTGCCGCAGATCGGGCAGATCTTGAGGGCGCTCGCAGGCTTTTTGGCTTGGTCGTTCATGATGGCGGCGGCTTATACGAGGTGAAGAAGGTCAAGAGTCTGTCGGCAAAGGGGTTCCTGAGGCGGCGGCGCATGCATCGCCCGCCAGCGCGCGGGGTCGATTCTACTCTGCATGGGGTTGTTTTCGACTTTTATATCGGCGTGCGGCCAGCGGCCATCATATGCCGACGGCGTTGAGCCAGCCGAAGCGGATCGGGAAGCCCTCGCCGCCGAGCAGCGTGGTGGTCTCGTAGAGCGGCAGGCCAACGACATTGGTGTAGGAGCCAACCATCTTGACCACGAAGGAGCCGGCGATGCCCTGCACGGCATAGCCGCCGGCTTTGCCGCGCCATTCACCGGAGCCGATATAGGCCTGGATGTCGTCCTCCGACAGGCGCTTGAAGCGGACGCGGGTCTCGACCAGGCGCTGGCGGAAGGCCTCGCGCGGCGTGACCAGGCAGATCGCTGTGTAGACGCGGTGGTTGCGGCCCGACAGCAGCCGCAGGCACTGCGCGGCCTCGTCGACGAGATTGGCCTTGGGCAGGATGCGGCGGCCGACCGCCACCACCGTGTCGGCGGAGAGGATGAAGGCGCCGCGCAGCTCGTCGTCGAGCTGGACAGATTTGAGCGCCGCGTCGGCCTTGGCACGGGCGAGGCGATTGGCGCAGGCGCGCGGCAGCTCGCCCCGCTTCGGCGTCTCATCGACGTCGGCGGGCCGGAGCGCATCCGGCTCGATGCCGGCCTGGTTGAGCAGCGACAGGCGCCGCGGCGAACCGGAGGCAAGAACGAATTTGGGGCGGCCGAGCATCAGGTGATTTGGGGGATGAAGCAGGGGGTGAATTGCGCGCGGAACCTATCGGAAGGGGGCTGATTTCACAACCCGGGAACCCGGACTTTACTGATTCGACGGGCCCAGCACGCGTGTGCCTGCTGTCTGTGACGCCGGTGTTACGGCGGCGCACGGCTACTCGCTCGCCGCCCCCACCTTCGCAAAGCGCTTGCGGATGCGCAGCAGGAGCTGGTCGCAGACGTCGCGGTAGGCGGACAGCTTCTGGTCGCGGCTGCCTTCGATGGTGGTGGGATCCTGCGTCGGCCAGTATTCGACCTCGGCGGCAAGCGTGCGGGTCAACTCCAGCGCCTTGTGGTGCGCCTCCGGCGACAGCGTGATGATCAGGTCGAAATTCAGCCCCTCCCAATCCTCCAGCTCCTCGAAGGTCTGCGGCTTGTGGGTGGAGATGTCCTGGCCGAGCTCGGCCATCACGGTGACGGCGAAGGGATCGAGCTCGCCCGTCCTGGCACCGGCCGACTTCACGTAGAGTCCCTGCGGAAACATGTGCCGCAGCAGGCTCTCGGCCATCGGCGAGCGCACGCTGTTCATCGCGCAGGCGAACAGTACCGATTGCGGATCGCGTGCGCGTGGGGGCGCAGCCATCCGCGTTTAACCTTTCCAATGCAGAACGGTAATGAGCGTGAACAGCCGGCGCGAGGTCTCGAAATCGACTCGCACCTTGCCTTTCAGCCGCTCCTGCAGCGTGCGCGATCCCTCGTCATGGATGCCGCGGCGGCCCATATCGATGGCCTCGATCTTGTCCGGCGTCGCCGTGCGGATCGCCTGGTAATAGCTGTCGCAGATCATGAAATAGTCCTTCACGATCCGCCGGAACGGCGTCAGCGACAACAGATGCGCAACCACAGGCGTGCCGTCCTCGCGGCGGATGTCGAACATCAGGCGGCTGCCGGTGATGCCGATGTGCAGCGTGAACGGGCCCTTGCCGTCGGCGCCCTCCGGCGCGAACAGGTTCTGCTCGATCAGATCATAGATCGCGATCGCCCGCTCATGCTCGATGTCGGGACCGGAACGGCCGATCGAGTCCTCGTCGAGCGTGACCGCGACGATGCGATTGGTCGAGTCGTCCTGGTCGGGCGGCTTTGTCATGACAGGTTGAGGCGCAATCCAATCGAGCGCGAATGGGCATCCAGTCCCTCCGCCTTGCCGAGCGTCATCGCGGCCGGGCCCAGCGCACGAAGCTGATCCGGGCCGCATTTCAGGATCGAGGTGCGCTTGATGAAGTCGGCTACGCCGAGCCCCGAGGAGAACCGCGCCGAGCGCGCCGTCGGCAGCACGTGGTTGGAGCCGCCGACATAGTCGCCGATCGCCTCCGGCGTATGCGCGCCGAGGAAGACCGCGCCGGCGTTGCGAATTCTTGCGGCGAGCGCATCGGGATTCGCCGTCATGATTTCGAGATGCTCGGCGGCGATGGCATCGGCAAGTGGAATGGCGTCGTTGAGGTTCTTCACCATGATGATGGCGCCGAAATCCGCCCATGAGCGGCCCGCGATCACGGCGCGCGGCAGCGTCTTCAGCTGCGCTTCGACGGCCTTTTCGACATCGGCGGCAAGGCGCGCGGAATCGGTGATCAGGATCGATTGTGCGCTGGCGTCGTGTTCGGCTTGCGCCAACAGGTCGGCGGCGATCCAGTCGGCATTGCCGGTATCGTCGGCAATCACCAGCACTTCGGAAGGCCCGGCGATCATGTCGATGCCGACTTTGCCGAACACCAGCCGCTTTGCGGCAGCGACATAGGCGTTACCGGGTCCGACGATCTTTGCCACCGGCGCGATCGTCGCGGTGCCGTGGGCGAGCGCGGCCACTGCCTGCGCGCCGCCGACGCGATAGATCTCGGTGACGCCGCCGAGCTTTGCCGCCGCCAGCACCAGCGGATTGAGCTTGCCATCGGGCGACGGCACCACCATGACAAGGCGCGCGACGCCGGCGACTTTTGCCGGCACCGCATTCATCAGCACCGAGGACGGATAGGCTGCGGTGCCACCGGGCACGTAAAGGCCGGCGGATTCGATCGCGGTGTAGCGCCAGCCGAGCTCGACGCCGAGCGGATCGGTGAAACGCTCGTCCTTCGGCAATTGCCGGACGTGGTAGGTCTCGATGCGGTCGCGCGCCAGCTTGAGGGCATCCAGCGTCGCAGCATCACAAGCCTTCACCGCGGCCTCGATCTCGTCGGCCGTGATCCGCAGCGAGCCTGCATCCAGCGTCAACCGGTCGAATTTCTGCGTCGCCTCGAGCAGGGCGGCATCGCCGCGCTTGGCGACATCGTCGACGATGGCACGCGCGGCGGCCTCGACGTCAGCCGAAGTCTCGCGCTTGGCGGCGAGGAAAGCCGCGAATCGCTGGTCAAAATCGGCGCTGCTGCGGTCGAGACGAATGGGCATTTGGGCTTGGCTCTGGCTGGTCTTTTGAGGGCGGATCGGCGTCACAAGACCCCCCTGCTCAATGGCGCGGCGGCCTCCCGCCGTCAACCCTTGGGCGGTATCGTCCCGGCCAGGGCCGGATTGTGGCATAAGGTATGCGCCCCTTACGCCTCGTCCTCGATCCCGAGCCCCATCCCCAGCCCATCCGCCCCGAGGTCGGTCAGCTCGCATTCCAGGCATTCGACGTCGAGGCGGACGGTGCCGCCTTGGGCGAACAGGAGCAGCGCGCTGCCGCCGGGCTCCTCGTCGCGGCCGTCCGCGGGGTGAAACTCGATGCCGACGAGGTCCAGGACCTTGTCCGGTGCGGCAAGGTCGATATTGCGCGATTTGCAGGCAAGCACGCGGTCGAAGCGCAGGGCCGCGACCAGCCGGCGCGGCTCGGCCTCACCCTCCAGCATCTGTTCCCAGTCCCGCCGGCTCATGCCGATGACGAGCCGCTTCTCGCTTTGCCGCCAAATGATATCCGAGGTCAGCACGCGGGCGTCCTGGACATGGGTGGAGATCACGGCGAGATCTTCGGCATCGAGCGCGATCAGTTTGAGCGGTGGAGACATCGCCGGCACTTCTCCTTGAGGGGGATACACTCCAACGCACGCGGGCGCCGAAATTTCCGCGAAAACCATGCGCTCACCGGCATCAATGCCCGGCCATGAAGGATACACCGGTCAGCGTCGCTCCCACAGCATGGCGGCGGCGAGATCTGGCTCGGCGAAGGCACGCGCGACAAGCCCGAGGCTTTCGTGAAGCGAACGTTCGAGGCGATCAGGGGGCTGTTGAAGTGAGGTCGCTTCCCCTCTCCCCTTGTGGGAGAGGGTGGCTCGCCGCGCAGCGGTGAGACGGGTGAGGGGTTGTCTCCGCGAGCGCACCTCTCGCAAATGAATGCGAGGATACAACCCCTCATCCGGCGCTTCGCGCCACCTTCTCCCACAAGGGGAGAAGGAAGAAGACTCACCCCTTGAAGAACGCCAACAGGTCGGCGTTGATGGTCTCGGCGTGCGTGGTCGGCATGCCGTGCGGGAAGCCCTTGTAGGTCTTCAGCGTGCCGTGCTTGAGCAACTTGGCCGACAGCGGCGCGGAATCGGCGTAGGGCACGATCTGGTCGTCGTCGCCGTGCATCACCAGCACCGGCACGTTGATCTTCTTCAGGTCCTCGGTGAAGTCGGTCTGCGAGAACGCGACGATGCCGTCGTAATGCGCTTTCGCGCCGCCCATCATGCCCTGGCGCCACCAGTTCTGGATCACCGCTTCCAACGGCTTTGCGCCGGGACGGTTGTAGCCGTAGAACGGGCCGGCGGCGATGTCGCGGTAGAAAGCCGAGCGGCCGGCAGCGAGCTGGACCTGGAAGTCGTCGAACACGCTCTTCGGCAGGCCGCCGGGATTGGCCTCCGTCTTCACCATCAGCGGCGGCACTGCGGACAGGATCGCGGCCTTCGCCACCCGGCTCTCGCCGTGGCGGGCGATGTAGTGCACGACTTCGCCGCCGCCGGTGGAATGGCCGACATGGATGGCGTTCTTGAGGTCGAGATGCGCCGTCACGGCCGCGAGGTCGTCGGCATAGTGGTCCATGTCGTGGCCATCGGAAACCTGCGCCGAGCGGCCATGGCCGCGGCGGTCATGGGCGATGACGCGGTAGCCACGGGTGACGAAGAACATCATCTGCGCGTCCCAGTCGTCCGACGACAGCGGCCAGCCATGGCTGAACACGATCGGCTGGCCACTCCCCCAATCCTTGTAGAAGATCTCGACGCCGTCCTTGGTGGTGATGGTGGGCATTTGCGTGGCTCCTTTCATGAGACGTCATTGCGTGGCACGCCCCGATCGGATGCGTGACCGCGAAGTCTGGAAGTTGTTGAACGCGGGAATCGATCAGGCGAACGTCATCGGCCGGTAGCGGCGCCAGGCGCCGATGGTCAGCACCACGAAGAACACCAGCACGATGCCCTGCACCACGGCGAACACAGGCCCAGACGGCGGCGCCGGCGGCACGGCCGGTGCGAGCGCGGCCAGCGCCGGCACCTTGAGGAACGACTGGATCACCAGCACGAAGACGTTGAAGTAGAGCGAGATCATGGCGGTCACGATGTAGACCGGACGCCAGACGCCCGAGAGCTTCATGCCGTAGAGCGCGATGCAGGCGATCGCGAGCAGCACCAGCGAGATGATGCCGATGATATGCGACGGCAGCAGCTCCTTGAACGGAAACAGGAAGCCGGTGGCGCTGGTGAGGATCGTGAACAACAGGAAGATCGCGGTGAGGCCCGGCATCGGCTTCGAGCCGAGCAGGCCGAACATCACGACGAGGCCGGCGACGATGCCGATCAGGCTGATGATGACATGGACCATCGTGAAGGCGGGCAGGCTCAACCCAAGAACCATGACATCTCTCCTACTCTCTGCATTGAGTTCGCCAGATTAATATTACGCTCCTCATCGGATTGCCATATGCGCTGCCATCACACATGCGCGCGCAGCCATGCGTGATCGTGCGAATCGACAAACGCATGGCTGAATTTTTTGCAGCACTGTCACAAACGACGGCAGTTTGTAGCCCGGATGGAGCGCAGCGAAATCCGGGCATCACGCGTGCGGATGGTGCTGTCCCGGATTGCGCTTCGCTCCATCCGGGCTACGAAGTTCAGGGCTTTTGGCGAAAGTTGAATCTGATACGGCGAAGACGCCCCGCGATGCGCGAGGCGCCTCGTGCGCGTCTCAGACTTCCTTGGTGTCGAAGATCAGGAGGTCGGCGCCGCCGCTGGCGAATTTCGGCACATCGCCCGCTGCCGCCTTGCCCTCTGCGCTGCCGAAGGCCGCCTGGATGTCGGCCACGCTGTTGAAGGTGAGAATGGCGACGAGGTGAATTCCGGAAGGCCCAGCGGGGGAGCCGACCGGCCCGGTGCTGACGGCGTATTTTGTCAGGCCGGGAAGCTTCTTGGCGATCGGAATGTGGGTCTCGGCATAATGCTTGTCGAAGGCAGCAGTGTCCTTGGGCGTCTTGTAGAGCACGACGAGTTCAGCCATTTAGTCCTCCCTTATGAGTCTTTGTCGTTCGGCCAGTTATTGCTCCCTCATGGTGAGGGCGTGCGAAGCACGCGTCTCGAACCATGCGGGCGCGGCTGCATCCGGGCCTTCATCCTTCGAGACGCGCGCAAGAGCGCGCTCCTCAGGATGAGGGGATAGTCTGTAGTTATTGGCGAGACGGCAAGTCAGATTCCTCTTGCCGTCCGCTTGTCTTCTGCTTGGCTAAAGCGCCGGTTTTGCGGCGTCGCCGAGGAAACCGTGCAGGGAGGCCACGACCTGCGCGCCCTCGCCGATGGCGCCGCCGACGCGCTTGACCGAGCCGGAGCGGACGTCGCCGACGGCGTAGACGCCGGGCACCGAGGTTTCCAGCGGGGCGACGAGCCGGCCCTGGTTCTGCTCGGACTGCCCGCCGGTGACGACGAAGCCGCCGCGATCGAGCGTCACGCCGCAGCCGTCGAGCCAGCCGGTGGCGGGATCGGCGCCGACGAACAGGAAGAGATTGCGGATGTCGGCAAAATCCTCGTCGCTCGACAGCCGGCTCTTCAAGCGGATGCGCCGCAGCAGCGAGGCCTCGTCGCCCTCGAGCGCGGTGATCTCGGTGTTGAACAGCAGCTCGATGTTCGGCGTCGCTTCGATGCGCTCGATGAGATAGCGCGACATGCTGGCCCCGAGGCCGCCGCCGCGGATGATCATCAGCACTTTCTTGGCATGGCCCGACAGGAACGCCGCCGCCTGCCCTGCCGAATTGCCGGCGCCGACCAGCGCCACCTCTTCTCCTGCGCAGAGCCGTGCCTCGACCGGCGAAGCCCAGTACCAGACGCCGCGACCTTCGAATTTGTCGAGGTTCGCGATCTCCGGCCGGCGATAGCGCGCGCCGCTGGCAACGACGACCGCGCGCGAGCGCAGCACGTCGCCGCCGTCGAGCTCGACCGAAAATGCGCCGTCGCCCCGCGTGCAGTCGAGCGACTTGGCCGTCACCGGAATCATGATGTCGGCGCCGAATTTTTGCGCCTGGTTAAAGGCGCGCGCCGTCAGCGCCATTCCCGAGATGCCGGTCGGAAATCCGAGGTAGTTCTCGATGCGCGCGCTGGCGCCGGCCTGGCCGCCGAAGGCGCGGGTGTCGAGCACGGCGACCGAGAGACCTTCGGAGGCGGCATAGACCGCGGTCGCAAGGCCCGCCGGCCCGCTGCCGACGATCGCGACGTCGTAGATGCGGTCGTTCTTCGGCCCGCCGATCATGCCGATGCTGCGGGCAAGCTCGGTTTCGCCGGGGTTGCGCAGCACCGTGCCATCGGCGGTGACGACCAGCGGCCAGTCCTCGGGCTTGGGCGAGTAGCGCGCGATCAATTCGGCGGCGTCGCGCTCGCGGTCGGGATCGAGCAGATGATGCGGCTGGCCGTTGCGGGTGAGAAAGCCCTGCAAGCGGACCACGCCGACCGAATGGGACGGCCCGATCAGCACGATGCCGCCGACGCCGGCCTGGATCAGGCTGACCCGGCGCAGGATCAGCGCACGCATGATGCGCTCGCCGAGCTCGGCCTCGGCGACCAAAAGTGCGCGCAGCCGTTCCGGCGGCAGCAGCAGCGTCTCGACCTCGCCCTCGGCGCGGCCATCGACCAGCGCCGGCCGACCCGAGAGCTGGCTGAGCTCGGCCAGGAATTGCCCCGGCCCCTGGTCGATCACCGGGGTGACGTGACCGAGCCCGTCGCGCTGGGTGATGGTGACATGCCCCTTCAGCACCACGAACATGCCCGGCCCCGGCTTGCCGGTCTCGAACATCAGCTCGCCATCGGCGTAGCTGCGGAGCTCGCCGAAATGCCGCATGCGCTCGATCTCGGCGGCCGTCAGCGTCGGGAAGGTCTGTTCGGGACGGGAGAACCGCAACATCTGCGCGTCCCTGTCAGTTCGTTGCGGTCCGTCCTGCCCCACTGCCACTGTCATTCGCTCCAAAAATCCAACCGCCGGAATTCTAACCGTCGTTCTTGCCGGCGGTCCCCTCATTTAGGGAACCATCTTCATTCTGCGAGGGGGCGGAAGTTGCGGCGCGCTCGCGCGCCTGCAGCTTCCGCCGCTTCAAGTTTTCCCGCAGCGCCGATTTCAGCCGGTCCTGCCGCTGGCCAACCGCTCGCCTCTTGTCGTTGTCGTCGGTCATTTGCAATCCATCGCATTGGCCGGCCCAGGACGCCATTGAAGACGCGATCGAATCAGGATGCCATCGAATAACGACAGCTCAAGGCGCGTTGGCCAGCCGCGACAACGAAGCCGGCAGATTTGGTCGAATTCGCGGAGGCGGCCAACTGCCCATTTGGCTGGGGACGTTGCGGCACCAAATCCGAGCCAAACCGGTCATTTCGAGGGAAAAAGGCCGTTTTCGGCGCGCAACAGGACCGATTTTATCGATTTGGCCGGGCCGGTGCGCTTGCACCGAGGGGGGCCTTGTGGCAGATATCGCCCCGCTTGGTAGGCCCTCGTGGCGGCCGATTCTTAATCCCAGCACCTGCTGCCGTAGCTCAGTGGTAGAGCACTCCATTGGTAATGGAGAGGTCGACAGTTCAATCCTGTCTGGCAGCACCATTCATTTTCGGCAAGACGTCCAACAGCAAGACATGCAGCGGCATTCTCGCGGCGGGAAATGCCCGAGCTTTGCTCGATCCTTTGGCCCGCTTCTGTGAAGAGGGCGCAGGGAAGACCGGGTGCCGGCTGGCACCCGCGGTCCGCTGCGCGAAAAGCACGCGCAGAGAAAACCGCACAGCAGCATACAGGTGTCGCCGAACACTCGGCCTTCCCTGCGCAGTGGGTTGACGGCTTATGCCGCGCTCTCCCCGGCGACGAGTTCCTTTTTGTCACCGTCACCTTGCGAATTGGCGATGCCTCGAGACCCGGTTGAGCCCCGAACCATCTCCGCAAGGCTTGACCGTAGCAACGACGGCCAGGACCACACGGTTTTGCCGTACGCAGCCATCCGGCTTCGCCAAAGGCTCGCCGGACACGTCCTGCTTCGCCCAAAGGGCTTCGCAGGACGTTGGCGCCGTCCGTCCGCACGCAGCAGGACCTCACGAGGTTCATCTCGCCCTGGTCCCGCCTTCGCGTGCCCGACACTGCCGCGTCCACCGCACCCCGATCCACGTTCGTTACGACGTACGATCGCCCCTCTTCGAGGACCGGGATGGGGGATGGATACTGCGTTTCCGAATTTCGGTAAAGTGGAATATTTTTGCGGCGGGGGATTGACGGGGTTTCGCGGGAGGCGGGTGTTTTGCCCCGACGGGTTAAATCGGGGGATGGCGATTTGCAAGATCCGCAGAGCACAACAACACGCATCAAGCCTGGAAGAGGACAACGTCCGCTTTCGTGCGCATAACGGACTCAAGCCGGGCATGGCCCATGTCTGGAAGAAGCCAATTGTGGAAACGCCCCGTTTCGTAGTACCTATTCCGCAATGCACGTAAACGTAGAAAAAACATCGGAGCGTCCGACCATCATCGCCGTCCGCGATGACGGCGTCAGTCTGCGCGTGATCGGACCTGATCGAAAGTTCTCACCTCCCCACGATCTAATTCATTTCATCGTAGAAAAAGGGATGCACCTTCAACGAGGCTTCTGGGGGTCGATTGCGGCCGGCGCGAAATTTTCCAGCATGGAGGTAATCGACGGACGACAAAAGCCCAGGGCGAACGAGAGATCGATACAAATCATCAAGGCAAATGAGCATTTTTTGTCGGAAGCAGAGGCGATTGTCGGTGCATTCCAGACAACACTGCATGACGTTGCACCCGATGAAGAAGCTCTCTGGCGGCTTTTGCGAACGCGCGGAAGAAAATTTGAAGGCGCTCTGATTCATCCGACGTGGGCACAGTTGGTATCGTTTCGAGAGCAGTGGGAAGAACTGTCCGTGGGAAGGGCCATACGACTTGAATGGAGCTGAGAACAAAGGCATGAAAGTGCAGGTACGCGACGCGCAGGATGAGGATTCTGTTCAAAGTTGCGAGGTGATGTGCCGGTCCATTGCTGAGCTTTGCACTTCCGACCACAAGGGTGATCCGGCAATCTTGGAGAGATGGCTTGGGAACAAAACACCTGACGTGTTTCGGGCTTGGATAAGGCAATCAGACAACAACCTCCTTGTGGCAATTGACTGTGAGCGCGTTGTCGGGGTCGGATCGGTTACAGATCAAGGCCAGATCACGTTGAACTACGTGAGTCCAGACGCAAGATTTCGTGGCGTTAGCAAGACTTTGCTGGCTGCCCTTGAGTGTCGGGCAGCAAGTCGCGGTTGTTTGTTCTGCACTCTAAATAGTACGGAAACTGCTCGGCGTTTCTACCTCGCCCAAGGCTACGTAGAAACAGGCGTGCCCGGTGGACACTTCGGCACAAGTTCAGGCTACCCAATGTCGAAGTCGCTCAGAGCAGGCGTATGATCAGCGCTTTGACCGCTTAGGGTCATTCACGTCCAATTTAGCGTGTCCGGAACATGTCCGGTTACAGGGCAATCTCGGAAATGCCGGTCCTCCGATGCTAGCGGTTGATGGCCGTCGGTTTGGACGCAGCCGCGCTAACATTCCGATGGCCGGTCCCTATATGTGAGACCCCCAGCGCACATCACGCCCCTTATCGGACCCCACTATGATCGCCTTCTCCATCCTCGACCTCGCTCCCATCCGCCAGGGCGGCGATGCGGCGCAGGCGTTTGCCCATTCACTCGATCTCGCGCAGCATGTGGAGCGCTGGGGCTACAAGCGGTTCTGGCTGGCCGAGCATCACAACATGACGGGCATCGCCAGCGCGGCGACATCTGTCGTGATCGGGCATGTCGCGGGCGGGACCAAGACCATCCGCGTCGGCTCCGGCGGGGTCATGCTGCCGAACCATTCGCCGCTTGTGATCGCCGAGCAGTTCGGCACGCTGGCCTCGCTCTATCCGGGGCGGATCGATCTCGGGCTCGGGCGGGCGCCGGGCACCGACCAGCTTACCGCGCGGGCGCTGCGGCGTGACCTTGCCACCACGTCCGAGAATTTTCCGCATGACGTGCTGGAATTGCAGGCGCTGCTCGGCGATGTGCAGCCGAACCAGACCATTCGTGCCGTGCCCGGCATGGGAACCAAGGTGCCGCTGTGGATTCTCGGATCGAGCACCTTTGGCGCGCAGCTTGCGGCGATGCTGGGCCTGCCATTCGCCTTCGCCTCGCATTTTGCGCCGCAAATGATGATGCCGGCGCTGCGCGAGTACCGCGCGCGCTTCGAGCCGTCAGCACAGCTCGACAAGCCCTACGCCATGGTCGGCGTCAATGTGTTCGCTGCGGACAGCGACAATCATGCGCATCGCATGTTCACCTCGCTGCAGCAGCAGTTCATCAATCTGCGCCGCGGCATGCCGGGCCCGCTGCCGCCGCCGACTGGCGACATGGACGCGCTGTGGTCGCCGGCGGAGAAGGCGATGGTCGGCCAGTCGCTGTCGTGCTCGGCGATCGGCTCGCCCGCCGTGGTCGAAGAGAAGCTGAAGGCGCTGATCGCCGAGACCGGCGCGGACGAACTGATGACCACGGGACAGATCTACGACCACGCCGCGCGGCTGCGCTCGTTCGAGATCGCGGCCGAGGTGCGGGATCGGCTGGCGGGGTGAGCGGCGATGTGAACAGGCCCGATTGTTGCGACGATGAAGGTGCGCTCCCTCCCCCGCTTGCGGGGGAGGGCTGGGGAGAGGGTGTATCCGCCATGGGACATTCCCCAAGAGGAAAGAGCCCTCACCCCAACCCTCTCCCGCAAGCGGGAGAGGGGGCGCACCGCGTTTGTTGCGCGCCTCGAGCCCTCTAATCCGCAAACCCGAACAGCTTCGCCGGATTGTGCACCAGGATCTTCTCCAGCGTCGCCTGGTCCGGGGCGTAGCGGTACATCAGTTCGAGCAGGTCGGCGTCGTTGGGCGGCTGCTTGACGGAGACCGGGTGCGGCCAGTCGCTGGCCCAGACGCAGCGGTCAGGTGCCGCTTCGATATAGGCGCGCGCGATCGGGATCACGTCGTCGTAAGGAGCACCGAGCTTCGAGGTCTTCTCGCCGAGCGACAGCATCACCCAGAAATTGCCCTTGGCAAGCAGCTCGAGCATCTTGCGCAAGTTCGGATCGTCCTTGCCGGCTTCCGGATCGGGCCGCGCCATGTGGTCGATCAGCACGGGCACGTCGAGATTTTCGTACTTGGCGACGCTGGAGACGATGCCGTCCTTCTCGGGCTGGATCTTGACGTACCAGCCGAGCTCGCGGATACGCGCGATGGCGCGGGCGAAATCGGCGTCCGACAGCACCGCGCCGAGCTCCTGGCGGAAGCTGAAGCGCGCGCCGCGGACGCCGGCATCATGCAGCCTGGCGAGATAAGCGTCGTTCGCCTCCGCAAACACCAGCGCATTGGCGCAGCCGCGATAGTTCGGGCCCATCGCGGCGAGACCGTCGAGCACGACGGCATGGTCGGCGCCATAGGTCGTGGTCTGCACGATGATGCCGCGCTCGATGCCGAGCGTCTTGTGCACGCGCAGCGCCGCTTCCCAGGTCGCGGTCGGCATCCGATAGGCGGCACCCGGACGCTCGGGATATTTGTCCACGGGCCCCAGCACGTGAAACTGGCTGTCGACGGTCTTCGGCGGCGGCGCCTTGACCGGGCGGCGCGGATTGGGGTCGAACGGCAGATAGGTCGGCATGGCCAAACTCCTTCAGTCGATCACGGCGGTGAAGTCGCACTGCACCAGCGCGCCGCCATCCATGTTGTCCATCGGCAGCGCGTGGCGCGCGGGCCGCGAATGCTCGTCGGGAAACATCCTCAGCCACTCGACATTGACAGGCCCGCGCTGCGCGCGGTCCTTGAGCCACACCGTCATCTTGATGATGTCGTCGGTCGAGCCGCCGGCGGCCTCCACCGTCGCCTTCATGTGCGCGAACATGTTGGCGCATTGCGCGTCCAGGCTCGCAGGCATCTCGCCGGTCGCGCCATCGCGGCCGAGGATGACGCCGGACATCACGAGATTGCCGATGCGGCAGGCGTTCGGAATCGGGTTGACGTGCTTGAAGCCGCCGATGTGGATGCTCTTGCGCCGCGTTTGACCGGTCATGGTTCGCTCCCTCCTGCTATTGGTTCAGACGAACTGGCACGACACCGAGCCGAACGCACCATAATCGGCGTGGAAAGTGTCGCCGCGGCGGATGTCGACCGGACGCGTGAACGATCCGGCCAGCACCACCTCGCCGGCGGCGAGATGCTCGTCATGCGGCGCGAGGCGATTGGCGAGCCAGGCGATGCCGTTCGCCGGGTGATTGAGCACGCCAGCGGCAAGCCCGGTCTCTTCGATCTCGCCGTTGCGGAACAACAGTGCGCCGATCCAGCGCAAATCGGCCTCAAGGGGGCGGAACGGCCGGCCGCCGAGCACCAGCGCGGCGTTGGCCGCGTTGTCCGAGATCGTGTCCATGACCTTGCGCGTCTTCCCGGTCTCGGGATCGATGCGGTGCATGCGCGTCTCCAGGATCTCCAGCGCAGGCGTGACATAATCGGTGGCGTTGAGCACGTCGAAGATGGTGCAGCTGGGCCCGCGCAGCGGCGCCTTCAGCACGAAGGCGAGCTCGACCTCGATGCGCGGCGCGTGGAAGCGGCCATACGGAATCGGGCCGGCGTCGGCATAGAACATGTCGGCGAACAGCACGCCGTAATCGGGCTCGGCGATGCCGACCGCGTTCTGCATCGCCTTCGAGGTCAGGCCGATCTTGTGACCCTTTATGATCCGGCCGCGGCCGAGCTGGAGTTTGGTCCAGGCGCGCTGGATTGCGTAGGCATCCTCGATGGTGAAGGTAGGATATTCTTTTGAGAACATCGGGATCAACGCCTTGGTGCGCTCGGCCTCATCCAGCTGCGCGGCGAGACGTTCGATCGTGGCGGTATCGAGCATCGCTCAACTCTCCGCGGCGACAGTGTTGCGCAGCACGCCGATGCGGCTGGACTCGACCTCGACGACATCGCCGACGTTGAGCCAGCGCGGCGGATCGAAGCGCGCGCCTGCGCCGGTCGGCGTGCCCGTCACGATCATGTCGCCGGGCTTCAGGGTGGCGAAGGTGGAGAGATAGGAAATCAGGAAGTCGAACGGGAACATCAGCCGCTCGGTGGTGTCCTGCTGCCGCACCTCGCCGTTGACGCGCGTGATGATGTCGTGAGGGCCGCGCGGGTCGAGCTCGTCCGCGGTGACGATCCACGGGCCGATGCTGCCGGAGCGGTCGAAATTCTTGCCCTGGGTGACGTTGAACTTGCCGTGGCGCAGCCAGTCGCGCACCGTGCCCTCGTTGCACAGCGTCATGCCGAAGATATGCGACCAAGCCTTTTCGCGCGGGATGTGACGGCCGCCATGGCCGATCACGATGACGAGCTCGCCTTCATAATCGAGCTGGTCCGAGACTTTCGGCTTCTCCAGCGGCTGGCCGGAGCCGGTCATCGAGGACATGCTGCGCACGAACAGGCTCGGATATTTCGGTAGGTCGGAGCTGTCCTTGTATTCCGCGTTGCGCTCGGCGTAGTTGACGCCGATGCACCAGAGCTTTTCCGGTGCCAGCACCGGCAGCAGCAGGACGAGATCATCGAGCGCATGGTCCGGCTTCTGCCCGGCCACAGCTTCCTGCGCATCCGCCAATGCGTTGGCCGCGATCAGCGCCTTGACGTCGGAGAAGTCGCGGCCGATCCGCCTGGTCAGGTCGACCACCCCGCCCTCGACGGCTGCGCCGTAACGCGGCTCGCCGTCCAAAAGATAGCTCAGCAGTCGCATCGTCGTTCTCTCCAATAAAGTTCAGCGGCGCGCGCGGCGCGTTCAGTCGGTCGATTTGGGAGTCTGAAACACGGCGCCCAGCGTCACGATCTCGCCGAGGCGGGCGTAGCGCGGCCCGCCGATGCGGGCGATCGGGTCGAGCGCATCGGTCTCAACCTTGCCGTTGTTCACGAGGCCGTCGCGAATGTGGAACATCACGACCTCGCCGACGATCAGCCGGCTGCGGGCGTCGCCGAATTCGAGGCACTGCCGGAAGCGGCACTCCATCGCGATCGGCGCGATTGCAAGCCGCGGCACCTTGATGCGCTCGCAGCCAAGCGTCTCCAGGCCGAGCTCCGCGACCTCGCTGATTTCGGGCGGATGCTCGATAGAGCTGTCATGCACCGCCTGCATCAGCGGCGTATCGGCGATGTGGATGACGTATTCCTCGGTGTCGAGGATGTTGTGCGCGGTGTCCTTGTAATCGGCGCCCTTGCGGCCGACGCTGATGGCGAGCATCGGCGGCTTCTGCGACACGAAGGTGAAGGCGCTGAACGGCGCGAGGTTGAGCACGCCGCTGCGCGACAGGCTGGTCACCCAGGCGATCGGGCGCGGCACCACGATGCCGGTCATCAGCCGATAGATGCGCTCCGCGCCAAGCTCGCCGGGATCGATCCGCATCGGTCAGTCCGCCTTGATGTTGGCCTTGCGCACCACGGGAATCCATTTGGCGTCCTCGCGCTCCAGATAGGCCCTGAATTTCTCCGGCGTCATCGGCGTGGCTTCGGCACCCAGCTTGTCGAACTTGTCGATCACGCCGGGGTCTTTCAGGATCGCGGTCAGCGCCTCATGCAGCTTGTCGACGATCGGCGCCGGCGTGCCCGCGGGTGCGAACAGGCCCGTAAAGGTCTGGCCGTCGAAATCCTTGTAGCCGAGCTCGGCGAAGGTCGGGACATCAGGCAGCGACTTCAGGCGGTGCGGGCTGGTGACAGCGAGCGCCCGGAACAGCCCGGCCTTGATGTGCTGCAGGCTGACCGACAGCTGGTCGAATGCGAACTGCACCTGCCCGCCGAGCAGGTCGTTGACCGCCGGCGCATTGCCGCGATAGTGCGCGGTGACCCATTGCAGCTCGAGGCTGGACTGCATCAACTCGCTGAGCAGGTGATTGGTGGTGCCGGGGCCGGGCGACGCCATGGTCAGCTTGCCGGGCTCGCGCTTGGCGAGGTCGACGAATTCCTTGAAGGTCGTGGCCTGCACCGACGGGTGGACCTCGAGCACCAGCGGCGTCATCGAGATCGTCGTAATGGGGAGGAAGTCTTTCTTCCAGCTATAGGCGTCGCGCTTGTTGATCTCGGTCGCGAACAGCACCGGACCGTTGGCGCCGACGAACAGCGTGTAGCCGTCGGGCGCAGACTTCGCGAAGGCCTCGCCCGCGATCATGCCGCCGGCGCCGGCCTTGTTCTCGATGATGAAGGGCTGGCCGAGCTTTTCCTGCAGCTTGTCGGCGATGATGCGCGCCGCGCTGTCGACATTGCCGCCGGCCGGATAAGGCACGATCAGCTTGACGTTGCGCGCCGGCCATTGCTGGCCCGCGGCGGGTCCCGCCAGCATCGCAGCTGCGGCAGCTATGGCAATCCAGATTAATCTCATGTTAACCTCCCGGCGGCGCTTCCAATTCGGTTCGGTTGCCTGACATTGCGCATGGCATCTCGAACGGAGCGCAATCTCCAGATGAGCGCTTTACCTGTCGAGAGAATTGTGGCGTTCTTGTCCATATTATGGACAAGACCACTTCCGCAAGGTCCGCCCGCAGCATGGCAGAACCGCGACAGGGCGCGCAGGCGATCCGGCGCGCCCTGTCGGTGCTGCGCATTCTCGCTGCCGGCCGCGAGGCAGGCGTGCCGCTGGCCGAGGTGGTGCAGGCAACCGGGCTGACCCGTCCGACCGTGCATCGCATCGTTCACGTGCTGATCGAGGAAGGCATCGTCGAACGGCACAATAAGACCGGCCGCTACGCCATCGGCAATCAGGTGCCTGAGTTGGCGCTGGCCCGCGCGCGGCCCTCGCCGCTGCTGGTCGCCGCAGGCCCTTCGCTGCGGCGCGCCTCCACTGACATCGGCGACACCCTGTTCCTGACGGTGCGGACCGGCAACGACACGCTGTGCGTCGACCGCAGGATCGGCGCCTATCCGATCCAGGTGCTGTCGATCGAGGTCGGCGCGCGCCGCCCGCTCGGCGTCAGCAGCGCCGGCGTCGCGATCCTTGCCGCCATGCCGGCGCAGGATGCGCGAAAGATCGTCGCCGCCAACGAGAAGCGGTTCGAAGCCTACCGGACCGATGCCGCGACGGTGCTGAGCCAGATCGCCATGGCGAGACGGCGCGGATACAATATGAGAGAGATTGGCCTGGTGCAGGGCACGAAATCGATCTCGACCTGGATCAAGACCCCGGACGGACAGCCGGCCGCGGCGATGACGGTCTCCGCCGTGCGGACGCGCCTCGGCCCGCGCCGGGAGCAAGAGGTTGCGGAGATATTGCTGCGGGAGGCCCGCTCGATTGAGGAGGCGATCCGCGGCAGTGTCGGCTAGCGCTGCGCGGCCCCTTCGCCTCTCCCCCGCCTGTGATAAGTCAATCGCATATGAGCTGAGCGTAGATCACACTGAAGCTACCACAGCGTCGTGCCCGGGCTTGTCCCGGGCATCCACGCCTTTCCCCATGACACAAAGAACGTGGATGCCCGGGACAACTAGCGCGAAGACGCGCTTCGCGCTTCTGCCCGGGCACGACGACCCTCTGTGAATAGTCAATGGGCTGACGTGCCGCGCCTTTTTGTGGCACAAGGGCCGCCATCGCCGACCATCCAACGAGGCCAAGCATGCCCGCGCCCAAGCCGCCTGCCTTCGAGACCCTGAGCCTGCATGCGGGCCAGCATCCGGATCCCGCGACCGGCGCCCGTGCGGTGCCGATCTACCAGACCACGTCCTACGTGTTTCAGGACTCCGATCACGCCGCCGCGCTGTTCAATCTGGAGCGTGCCGGCTACATCTACACGCGCATCTCCAATCCGACCACGGCCGTGCTCGAGGAGCGGCTCGCCGCGCTGGAGGGCGGCGTCGGCGCGATCTGCACCGCGAGCGGCATGGCCGCGCTGCATCTCGCCATCGCGACGCTGCTGAGCGCCGGCGATCACATCGTGGCGTCGAGCTCGCTCTATGGCGGCACCATCAACCTCTTGGCGCACACGCTGCCGCGCTTCGGCATCACCACCACGTTCGTCAAGCCGCGCGACCTCGACGCGTTCCGCGCCGCGATCAGGCCGAACACGAAACTGGTGATCGGCGAGACCATCGGCAATCCCGGGCTCGAGGTGCTGGACATTCCGAAGGTCGCTGCGATCGCACATGACGCGAAGATCCCGCTGCTGATCGACAACACCTTTGCCACGCCCTATCTCAGCCGGCCGATCGAGCTCGGGGCCGATATCGTCATGCATTCGGCGACCAAATGGATCGGGGGTCACGGCATCGCGATCGGCGGCGCCATCATCGACGGCGGCCGCTTCGACTGGCGCGCGTCGGGCAAATTTGGCGTGCTGACCGAGCCCTATGGCGGTTATCACGGTATCGTCTTCGACGAGCAGTTCGGCACCGCGGCCTTCATCATGCGGGCGCGCACCGAGGGCCTGCGCGATTTCGGCGCCTGCCTGTCGCCGACCAACGCGTTCCAGCTGCTCCAGGGCGTCGAGACGCTCGGGGTGCGCATGGACCGTCACATGCAGAACACGCACTCCGTGCTGGAGGCGCTGAGGGCCAACAAGGCCGTGGACTGGGTGCTGCATCCCTCGCTGGAAGATCACTCCGACTATCAGCTCGCAAAGCAGCTGCTGCCGCGCGGCGCCGGCTCGATCGTGTCGTTCGGCATCAAGGGCGGGCGGCCCGCGGGCCGCAAGTTCATCGAAACGCTGCGCATGATCAGCCATCTCGCCAACGTCGGTGACGCCAAGACGCTGGTGATCCATCCGGCCTCGACCACGCATCAGCAGATGGACGCCGGGCAGCTCAAGGCCGCCGGCATCGGCGAGGAGCTGGTGCGGCTATCGGTCGGCATCGAGACGGCGTCCGATATCATCGACGACCTCAACCAAGCGCTGCGCATCTCGCAAAAGGTCTGAAGCCATGAATCTCTCCGTCAACGGCGCCGAGGTGTTTGCCGCGACCGGCGGCCGCGAGTTCGACAAGTCCCTGCCCGCAATTGTCTTCATCCACGGCGCGGGCTTCGATCATTCGACCTGGGCGCTGCACACGCGCTGGTTCGCTCATCACGGTTTTGCCGTGCTGGCCCCCGACCTGCCCGGCCACGGCCGCTCGGCCGGGCCTTCGCCCGGCAGCATCGCCGAAATGGCGGACTGGACCGCGGCGCTGCTCGATGCGGCAGGCAGCGCGAAGGCCCATCTGATCGGCCACTCCATGGGATCGCTGATCTCGCTGGAGACCGCGGCACGGCATCCGGACAAGGTGTCCGCGCTGAGCCTGATCGGCACCGCCGCGACCATGACGGTCGGCCCGGATCTGTTGAAGGCAGCCAAAGCCAACGATCAGGACGCGATCGACATGGTCTCGATCTGGGGTCTCGGTTTTGGCGCCGAGCTCGGCGGCAGCCTCGCGCCCGGCCTTTGGATGCATGGCGGCGCGCAGGCGGTTCTCAAGGCTTGCGAGCCCGGCGTACTGTTCAAGGATCTCTCCGCCTGCAATTCCTATGCGAATGCGCTTGCCGCAGCCGCGAGCGTGAAGGTGCCGACCACGCTCATTCTCGGCGAACGGGACATGATGACGCCGGCGAAGGCGGGCAAGGCGCTTGCTGCCGCGATCCCGCATGCGAAGACCGTCGTGGTGCCGGGCGCCGGCCACATGATCATGGCCGAACGCCCCGATGAACTGCTGGCTGCGCTGAGGAACTGAAGGGATCAATCGTCCATCTTGCGCGTTTCGGTCAGACATCCCTGTGAATTTCAGAGGGAACTCGACCATGCCAAGACAAGAAGTCATTCGCAAAGCGAAGCAAGACAAGCGCGCTGGCAAATCGTCAAGCACGCAGGCCGGCGAATTCGTCAAGGACGAGATCGATAAGATTCGCAAGGGCAAGCACGGTGCGCGCTCGACGCGGCAGGCTATCGCCATCGGTCTGTCGGAGGCGCGCCGCGCCGGCGTCGATCTGCCACCGCCGCGCAAGGGGCGCACCAAGAAGGCGACGCGCCGGAGCGCCAAATATGCCTATGAGGTAGGGCAAGGCAAACGGACTCCGAAGCGCCGGCCGCGCGTCTCGCGTGCCGTGGAAGGGGTGTTGAAGAAGGAGCCGCGTTCGACCGCATCGCGTAGCGCGCTGTCGAAACAGACCAAGCGTGCCGCAAGCCAGCGCAGCGCCGCGTCCCGTTCGGCCGCTGCGCGCAAGGCGAGCAGCACCAAGGGCGCCAAGGTCCGCTCCGCCGCCGCAAAGAAGGCCGCACGCACCAGGTCGCGCCGCCGGAGTTGACCCTGTGTAGCGGCCTTGTGATTTGAACGCCATCGGGCGCCGCATGACGATCCGGTCATCATCAAATTGATCGGAGCCGTTCATGTCAGACAGTCTCGAAGGGCGCACGGCGCTCGTCACCGGCGGCTCGCGCGGGATCGGCGCCGCGGTCTGCCGCGCGCTGGCCGAAGCCGGCGCGGCCGTGGCAGTTAACTGCCGCGAGCGGATCGGGCAGGCCGAGCAATTGGCGGACGAGATCAGCAAGCGCGGCGGGCGTGCAATCGCCGTTGCCGCCGACGTATCGCGGCGCGAGGCGGTCGCCACAGTGATCGATCGCGTCACGACCGGGCTCGGACCGGTCGATATTCTCGTCAACAATGCCGGCATCGCCATCACGCGCGGCATCGACGACCTCACCGAAGACGATTTCGACCGCACCATCCTGATCAATCTGAAATCCGCCTTTCTGTGCACGCAGGCGGTGCTGCCGGCCATGCGCGCGCGAAAATGGGGGCGCATCGTCAACATCTCCTCCGGTGCCGCGCGCGGCGCCGGCGCCATCGGCCCGCACTACAACGCGTCCAAGGCCGGCATGGAGGGCCTGACGCGCGGCTATGCGGCGCGGCTGGTGAAGGAAGGCATTACCGTCAACGCGGTGGCGCCGTCGCTGATCGAGACCGACATGATGAGCGGTCAGCCCCAACTCGTCAGCCGCATCCCGCTCGGCCGCTTCGGCACGGCGGAGGAAGTGGCAAAGGCCGTGATGCTGCTGGTCGACAACGCCTACATGACCGGACAGACCATCGCGCTGAGCGGCGGGATGGCGTTTAATTAGCGGCGCCGCGATCTCCTCTTCCCTTCTCCCCTTGTGGGAGAAGGTGGCATAGGCGGCCTTTGGCCGCCGTTCTTAAGAACGCCGAAGCGAAGCTTCGGCTATGGCGCCGGATGAGGGGTCTCTCTCCGCGCGCACCGACTGCAAGACGAGCTCGCGGAGAGAGACCCCTTACCCGTCTCGCCGCCACGCGGCGAGCCACCCTCTCCCACAAGGGGAGAGGGAAACAAAGCTACCACATCGTCGCTGCCGCACGCGCAGCCCAACCGCGGTCGTAGTCCTCGCCGCCGACCTTGTTCTCACTCATCTCGGCGAGGATCTGCCCCGGCGTCGGTAGCGTCTTCGGGTCGACGCGCTTGTCGGGGTTCCAGAGGTCGGAGCGAACGATGGCGCGGGCGCACTGGAAGTAGATTTCATCCACTGTCATCACCATCACGCTGCGCGGCGCCTTGCCTTCGACCTTGAAGGAAGCCAGCAGATCGGGATCGATCGAGAGATGGGCGCGGCCGTTGGCACGGACCGCGTTGCCGGAGCCGGGGATCAGGAACATCAGGGATACACGCGGATCGCACACGATGTTGCGCAAGGAGTCGACACGGTTGTTGCCGCGCCGATCCGGCAGCATCAACGTTTTGGGATCGTGTATGCGGACGAAGCCGGGTAGATCGCCGCGGGGCGAGCAGTCGATGCCCTCCGGGCCGATGGTGGCAAGGGCCGCGAACGGCGCCTTCTCGATGTAGATGCGATAGAGCGGGGTGACGTGGTCGGCAACTTTTACGGTGGAGGCATCGTTGGTGGCGCCGTAGATGGCCTCTAACTGTTCGACCGTCTCAATCACCGACATCCTTCCACTCTCCTTGTTACTGCGGACACTACTCGTGCCAGTCTTCGTTCCTGATCACGCGCGCAAGCTGGCGGCTGTGGTAGTCCGCGCTGCCGGCATTGAGGATCGTGACATCGGCGTTCGCCGATGCGTCATCGACGCTGCGCGCGAGGCGTTCTGTGATATTGCCGTCGCTGTGACGCGCCCGCGCTGCAAGCCGCTGCGCCAGCACGTCCGGCGGCGCCGTGATCGCAACCACCACGACGTTGGCATAAATCCCGCGCAACGCGCCGATCACGGTACGCGAGACGTTGGCGACCACCGTCCGCCCCGCACGGATGTCGTCATTGATTTCGAGCGGCAAGGCGTAGGAATGCCCATGCGCCTGCCAATGCACGGCGAAATCGCCGTGATCGAGCGCGCGCCGGAATTCGTCGGAACTCATCGCAATATTGTCCTCGGCCGCGGAGGACTCGCGCGTGACGACGCGGCGCGGGAAGACGATACCGTGATCATCGATGCAGGCCGCCTGCACGAGCCGCAGCAAGGTGTCCTTGCCGGCACCGCTGGGACCGACCACGAGCACGAGCCGCCCGGGTCCGATGGCCCCGGCCTGTTCCGGCGCCATGGTCGCGGTCGCGCTCATGCGACGCGGCCTCCTTCGCGCCAGACGCTGCGGACGACGGGAACGTCGCCCGCGACGTGCACCCGGATCACGTCGGCGCGCTTGCCGACCGCGATCTCGCCGCGATCGGACAGGCCCACCGCGTCGGCCGGCGCCTTCGTCACGGTGCGAATCGCCGCCGCCAGATCGATCGCGGGCACGTGCTCGGGCAGATGCAGTGCGCCCATCAAGAGGCTCGACGGGATGTAGTCCGACGAGAGGATATCGAGCAGGCCTTCGCGGGCAAGATCGACCGCGGCGATGTTGCCGGAGTGCGAGCCGCCGCGCACGACATTCGGCGCACCCATCAGGATGTCGATGCCGGCCTGATGCAGGCCACGCGCGGCCTCGATCGTGGTCGGAAACTCCGCTACCGCGACGCCATCGCGCACCGCGTCCGCGACATTTTCCTCGGTGGTGTCGTCATGGCTGGCGAGCGGGATGTTGTACCCCTGCGCCAGTGCGACGATCTCGCGCATGTTGGTCGCGGCATAGGCTTTCTGATATTCGAAGCGCCGTGCGAACAGCTCGTCGAGTTCGGCGTCGGTCTTGCCGCCGCCCTTGCCGCGGTAATAGTCGCGCAGCTTGACCTCGTCGCGGAACTGGCGCTGACCGGGCGTGTGGTCCATCAGCGACATCAGCCGCACGTCGGGACGGCCGACCAGCTCCCTGGCCTCCTCGACCACGCTCGGCATCGGGATCTCGCAGCGCAGGTGCAAAAAATGGTCGGCGCGCAGGAGATCGGCGTCGCGCGCGGTCGCGATCGCGGCAGCCAGCGTACCGGCACGGCCGTCGACTTCCTCCGCGCCGTCCTCGCGCCAGACCCGCAGCGAGTCGAACACGGTGGTGATGCCCGAGGTCGCGAGCTGGCCGTCATACGACACGACGGCGGCGACCGGATTCCAGAATACTTTTGGCCGCGGCACGTAGTGGGCTTCGAGATGATCGGTGTGCAGCTCGATCAGGCCCGGCATGATCAGATCGCCGCCGGCGTCGTCGGCGCCCGCGGGCGCCCTGCCCTCGCCGATCTCGGCAATGCGACCGTCTGCAAGAGCGAGCCAGCCCTGCTCGATCACCCGGTCGGCCAGCACGATCCTGGCGTTGGCGATCACTATTTCCTTCGGCTTGGCGTTCATGTCCTTCATTTTCCTTCAGGCCGCGGCGGCAAAGCTGGTGACATCGACGATGCGGTCGGCAATCAGATGGCGGATCTCGTCGTCGTGGACGATCGCGACCATGGCGACGCCCTGCCGCTTCTTCTCGGCGATCAGCTCGACCACGACGGCGCGGTTGGCTGCGTCAAGCGAGGCCGTGGGCTCGTCGAGGATCAGGATCGGCAAGTCCGAGATGAAACCGCGTGCGATGTTGACGCGCTGCTGCTCGCCGCCGGAAAAGGTCGCGGGTGGAAGCTGCCAAAGCCGCGCGGGAATGTTGAGGCGATGCAGCAGGCTGCCCGCGCGCGCCTGCGCGTCGGTCCGGCTCATGCCGCCGGCGATCAGCGGCTCGGCGACGACGTCGATCGTCGGAACCCGCGGCACCGCGCGCAGGAACTGACTGACATAGCCGATGGTCGAACGGCGGACGTTGAGCACCTGCCGCGGCTCCGCGGTAGCAAGATCGATCAGCGCGCCGCGATGACGGATACCGATGCGGCCGGAGTCGCAGCGATAGTTGCCGAAGATCATCTTCAGGATCGACGATTTGCCGGCACCGGACGGACCCGACAGCACGACGCACTCGCCGGGGTCGACGTGAAAGGTCACGCCGCGCACCACCGGCAGTTCGATGCCGCCTTGCAGGTGCATCGTAAAGGTCTTCTGGGCGTCGGCGACGTCGATCATGGCAGTCACCGGAGGGCTCGTGTTGGAAGGCTCATGTTCGAAGGCTCATGTTGGAAGGCTCATGGCGGCAGAATCGAGGAAACGAGGAGTTGCGTATACGGCTCCCGCGGGTCGTCCAGCACCTGATCCGTGAGACCGGTCTCGATGACGCGGCCGCCCTTCATCACCATCACGCGATGTGACAACAGCCGCGCGACTGCGAGATCATGGGTGACGATAATGACGGCGAGGTGCAATTCGGCGACGAGGCTGCGCAAGAGGTCGAGCAGGCGGGCCTGCACGGACACATCGAGACCGCCGGTCGGCTCGTCCATGAACACCAGCCGCGGCTCGGTGACGAGGTTGCGCGCGATCTGGAGGCGCTGGCGCATGCCGCCGGAATAGGTGCGCGGCGCATCGTCGATGCGCGCGACGTCGATCTCGACGCGGGTGAGCCAGTCGGATGCGGTGTCGCGGATGCGGCCGTAATGATTCCAGCCGACCGCCATCAGCCGCTCGCCAACATTGGCGCCGGCCGAGACCGCCATGCGCAGGCCTTGCGCGGGATCCTGGTGCACAAAACCCCAATCGGTGCGGAACAGGAAGCGCCGCTCGGCCTCGCCGAGCGTGGCAAGATCGCGGGTGACGCCATCGCGCATCCGGTAGGACACATGCCCGCCGCTGGCCGCGAGCTGGCCCGACAGCAGCTGGAGCAGCGTCGACTTGCCCGAACCGGACTCGCCGACGATCGCCAGCACCTCGCCGGGATAGAGCGCGAACGACACGTCGCGGCACGCGGCGATGCGGCCGTAGGACTTGCTGAGGGATTTTGCGACCAGCAGTGGCTGGTCGCTTTCAAGCATATCGAGATCAGCCATTTGATCCCCCATGCGCCTTCTCCTTGTACGGCGCGGCGCTGAGGCTGCCGCGATGGCCGGCAGCCTGGCGGCCCTCGCAATAGTCGGTGTCCGAGCAGACGAACATCCGTCCGCCCTTGTCGTCGGTCACGATCTCGTCGAGATAGGAATTTTCGGCGCCGCAAAGCGCGCAGGGCGCGTTGAAGCGGTAGGGCTCGAACGGGTGATCCTCGAAATCGAGCGACACGACTGTCGTGTAGGGCGGGATGGCATAGATGCGCTTCTCGCGGCCGGCGCCGAACAATTGCAGCGCCGGACAATTGTCCATCTTGGGATTGTCGAATTTCGGCGTCGGCGACGGGTCCATCACATAGCGCGCATTGACCTTCACCGGATAGGCATAGGCGGTCGCGATATGTCCGAAGCGCGCGATGTCCTCGTAGAGCTTGACATGCATCAGGCCGTATTCGGCGAGCGCATGCATCCGCCGCGTCTCGGTCTCGCGCGGCTCGAGGAAGCGCAGCGGCTCCGGGATCGGCACCTGATAGACCAGCACCTGGTTCTCATGCAGCGCCGTCTCCGGGATGCGGTGACGGGTCTGGATGACCGTTGCATCTTCCGTCGCCGTGGTCGTGGCAACGCCGGCAGTCTTTGCGAAGAATTTTCGGATCGAGATCGCGTTGGTGGTGTCGTCGGAACCCTGATCGATGACCTTCAGCACGTCCTTGGGCCCAAGGATCGCGGCCGTGACCTGCACGCCGCCGGTGCCCCAGCCATATGGCATCGGCATCTCGCGGCTGGCGAACGGCACCTGATAGCCGGGAATCGCGATTGCCTTCAGGATGGCGCGGCGGATCATCCGCTTGGTCTGTTCATCGAGATAGGCGAAATTATAGGCGGGCGCGTTCATTCCGCGGCCTCCTTCATGGACTCGGCGGCGTTGGCGTCAGTAAATTCCTGGCGCAGCTTGCGCAGCAGGCCGAGCTCGGACTGGAAGTCGACATAATGCGGCAGCTTGAGATGCTCGACGAAGCCGGTCGCCTGGACGTTGTCGGAATGCGACATCACGAACTCCTCGTCCTGCGCCGGCGCTGCGGCCTCCTCGCCGAGTTCGCGGGCGCGCAGCGCGCGGTCGACCAGCGCCATCGACATGGTCTTGCGCTCGCTCTGGCCGAAGGCGAGGCCATAGCCGCGGGTGAAGCACGGCGCTTCCGTCGCCGATCCCTTGAACTGGTTGACCATCTGGCATTCGGTGAGCTCGATGGAGCCGAGCGGCACGGCGAAACCGGCGTCCTCGGCGAAGAATTCGACCTCGACCTCGCCGAAGCGGATCTCGCCCGCGAAGGGATGGTTGCGGCCGTAACCGCGCTGAGTGGAATAGCCCATCGCCAGCAGGAATCCTTCGTCGCCGCGCGCAAGATTTTGCAGGCGCAGGTCGCGGTCCGCCGGAAAATTCAGCGGCTCGCGGGTGAGATCGCCGACGCTGGCGCCCTTCTCGGCCTGCGGCGAGGACTCGATCAGTCCGTCGCGGCCCAGGATATCGGTCACGCGTGGCGTTGGCGCGCTCGAAGCTTCGGCGGTTGCCGGCGCTTCCGGCACGAACCCCTCAGCGAGGGACGGATCGAGCAGGCGATGGGTGTAGTCGAAGGTCGGCCCGAGAATCTGGCCGCCGGGGATGTCCTTGAAGGTCGAGGACACCCGCCGCTGCACCCGCATCGCACCAGTCTCGACCGGCTCGCTCGCGCCGAAGCGCGGCAGCGTGGCGCGGAAGGCGCGGACCAGGAAGATCGCCTCGATCAGATCGCCGCGCGCCTGCTTGATCGCGAGCGCCGCAAGCTCGCGGTCGTACAGCGAGCCCTCGCTCATGACGCGGTCCACGGCGAGGCCGAGCTGCTCCGAGATCTGGTCGAGCGTGACTTCCGGAACGTTATGGCTGCCGCGCCGCGCATTTGCCAGCAGGCGATGGGCGTTCTCGATGGCGCGTTCGCCGCCTTTGACTGCGACATACATGTGACTAGCTTTCCTTGTTCACGACACGCGTGGTGCGCGGAATCGCAACAACGGCGTCATCGGCCACCAGCACCACGTCGATGCCGCGCGGAAACAGCGCCTCGTTGACACGCAGCCGCTCGAACAGATCGGCCGGCCGGATCGCCGCCTGAAGCGTCGCGACACTATCGATGCCGGGGCCACGCAGCTCGAAGCCGCGTCCGGCAGCCAGGCTATCGACCTGGACAATCAATGTGGTCGAACGATCCGGATATTCATTGCTGCCGAGCGCGAAGCGTTCGAGCGCCGGAAGCGCGGCACCGTCGCTGATCAGCGCAAAGCTCGCGATCGAGCAGTCCTGCACGACCGGCGCACCGGTGTGGAACTTCAGCCATTTCACCACGTCGGAGCTTTCCGTCATCCGCGCATCGAGCCAGATCGGCGTATCGTGGTCGAACAGCGTGAGCGCAATCGCAGCCGTGCCGCGCATCATCATAGCGGGCGCTCCTGCCATCGGCACGATGCGCTGGACCGAGCCCGGCCGCGCCATCGCGTCCATGACCGAGCGAAAAGTCGATTGCGCCGACAGCACCTTGTCGACGAAACCAGGAGGCAGTTCCGCAATCGTGGTCATGACCTCAACCCTCACCGCGCACCATGGTGTAGAAATCAACCTTCGTCGCGGCGGTCTCAGCCGCCGTCTGCTCGCGCCGAATCATAAGCAGCTCGCGCAACGGCGCGATTACGTCCCGCTCGACCGACGCGCTAAAATCCCGCGACTGCAACAGCGCATCGCACAGCGCGATCAGCTGCGCCTTCTCGCTATTCCGCCCGAGCGTGTAGCCGAAGCCGACCTCGCCGCTGGCCAGCCGGACCGCGGCACGCGACACCGTCGCCTCGCCCAGATTGAACGGGGCGCCGTCGCCGCCAACCCGGCCACGCAGCATCACCAGGCCGTTTTCGGGCTCGCGCAGATCCTGATGGCCCGGTAGCGCGAGAGTGCGGAGGCGAGCGGCGATCTCGCCCGCCTCCGCGTGCGCCAGCACGGCCATGACGGCCTTGCGCTGGGCTTCCTGGTTGTTGTGCTGGGTCACCGCGTCCATCGACCTTGCCGAACTGAAGTTGTCTATGATACTAGACAACTTCATACGGAAGCGCCATGACTGTTTCGTGACAAAGCTGTGATTTCTGGGCTAGGCTGACCGGCGATATGAGCATGCAGGACACCGCTTCTTCGGGCGTCGCGTTGTGGCGCCTGGTCGCCGATGGCATCGAGCGCGGCATCGCCGACGGCCGCTTTGCCGCCGGCGACAAGCTGCCGGGCGAGGTGGAGATCGCCGTAACCTATCGCGTCAACCGCCACACCGTGCGGCGCGCGCTGGCTGCGCTTGCCGAGCGCGGCCTGGTGCGCGCCGAGCGCGGCAGCGGAACCTATGTCGAGGCGCAGCGCCTCGCCTATCCGCTACGCTCGCGCACGCGCTTCTCCGAGATCGTCGGCGCCGGCGGCCGCGAGCCGCGCGGCCAGCTGATCGAGGCCTCCGAAGACGTCGCGACCCGCGAGGTTGCGCGAGAGCTCGGCTTGAAGACTGGTGCGCCACTGGTCCGGATCGAGGCGATACGCCTCGCCGACCGCACGCCGATCTGCGTCTCCACCACCTGGCTGTCGGCGGAACTGTTTCCGGATGCGGGCAATGTGTTCGCAGCGACGCGCTCGATGACAAAGCTGCTCGCGCATTACGGCGTCCGCGACTATCGCCGCGGCGCGACCCGGATCACCGCCGGCATCGTCGACGCAACCGACGCCACGCGCCTCGACCTCCCGCTCGGACGGCCGATCCTGGTGGTCGACGCCACCGACCACGATCTCGACGGCAAGCCGCTGGTGACGAAGCATTCACGCTTTGCGGCAGAGCGGGTCGAGTTTCTGGTGGAGAACGGGTGAGCGAGTGCCTCTTCTCCCTCTCCCCTTGTGGGAGAGGGTGGCTCGACGCGTAGCGGCGAGACGGGTGAGGGGTATCTCTCCGCGCGCACGCGTCTCACATCTGAGTTCGCCGAGAGAGACCCCTCATCCGGCGCTTCGCGCCACCTTCTCCCACAAGGGGAGAAGGGAAGAGAGTTCGCGGTTGCGATTACGCCACGGCGCGCCGTCCGATGATGGCAAAGCGCAGCTTGCCCGAGATGAAATCGATCGCGGCGACTGCGACCAGGATCATCAGGATCAGGAACGACACCCTCTGCCATTCCAGCACGCGGATCTGCTCGGCGAGCTGGAGGCCGATGCCGCCGGCGCCGACGACGCCGATGATGGTGGCCGAGCGCGTGTTGGATTCGATGAAATAGAGCACCTGACCGGCGATCACCGGCAAGACCTGCGGCAACAGGCCGAAGCGGATCTCGTGCAGCGCGCTGCCGCCGGAGGCGCGGATGCCCTCGACCTGTTTCTGGTCCGCGCCCTCGATCGCCTCCGAGAACAGCTTGCCGAAGGAGCCGAAATCCGACACGGCGATGGCGAGCACACCGGCGAACGGGCCGAGCCCGACCACATTGATCCACACCAGCGCCCAGATCAGCGTGTCGACGCCGCGGATCGAATCGAGGAAACGGCGGACGGGGAAACGCAGGATCTTTGACGGCACGACGTTGCGGGCGGCGAGCAGGCTGACCGGAAGCGCGAACAAAGCGGCCAACGTCGTGCCGAGCAGCGCGATCGACAGCGTCTCGCCCAGCGCCTTCAGATAGATCGGCAGCGAGGAGCCGGGATCCGGCGGGATCATCATCAGGCTGATCCAGCCGAGCTGGCTGAGGCCTGAAAAGAAGCGCGACGGCGAGAAATCGAGATCGACAAAGCCATACACCAGGATCGCGAGTGCCGCGACGATCATCGCGGGGGTCGCGAGCCGCGCCGAGGCCGGCCGGTCGAACACATCGGGATAGCGTGCGCGAAGCTGCGCGGTGTCGACCTGCTGCGGCTTGGTCACGTCCGCGCCTCCTTGCCGAACAGGCGGCCGCGCAGCCAACCGGTGGCGATGTCGATGATGAAGACGGTGACGATGATGGTGACCAGGATCGCGCTGACGTCCGAATAATAGAACTTGCGGATGGCGACGACGAGCTCCTGGCCGATGCCGCCGGCGCCGACAAAGCCCATCACCGAGGCTTCGCGGACGTTGATCTCGAAGCGCAGCAGCGCGTAGCTGGCATAGCCCGCGGTGACCTGCGGCAGGACGGCGAAGCGCATGCAAGCGAGCCAGCTCGCGCCGGTCGAGCGGATGCCTTCGACAGGCTTCATGTCGGCATTCTCGACAATCTCGGAGAACAGCTTTCCGAGCGCGCCGGTGGAATGGATCGCGATTGCGAGCACGCCCGCCATCGGGCCGAGGCCGAAGGCGATCACGAAGATCAGCGCGAAGACGATGCCGGGGACGGTGCGGGCGAATTCGAGCAGGCGCCGCACCCCGAAGCGCAGCCAGGGCGCGGGCGAAGTGTTCTCCGCCGCGAAGAAGTTGAGGGCGAAAGCGAAGGTCGCGCCGATCAGCGTGCCTACATAGCTGATCAGCAGGGTCTCGCCCAGCATCTTCAGCCATTTGCGCCAGCCCCACAGCCATTCGCCGACGTCAGTCCAGACGCGCTGGCCGCTGTCGAGCGTGAGGATGCGGTCGAAATAGCTGAGGAAGTTGCCGAAATAGGTGAAGAGGGTGCGCAAATTCACTTCCGCACCGACCGCGGCGAGAAGCAATGCGGCGGCGAACACCGCTGCTCCGAACAGGAGACGCCATCGCCTGCGCGCAACCGCCTGGCTGTAAGCGGCGTTGAGCGTCGCCAGTTGCTGCTCGGGGAGGATCGAAACCGCGATGGTCATCGGTCAAAGAGGACCCGTCAAAGGAGAAAGAGCCGGGTCCATCGACCCGGCTCCAGTGCTATCGTCCCGAAACTCAGGACGCCTTCTTCTTACGCAGCGCATCGACGAACTTGATCAGTTCGATCGTGCCATCCCAATCCTTGGTGGTGGCGGGATGAAAACCCTTCTTCTGGCCGTCCTGGAGGCGATCGAACGCCGCCTTGTTCTTGGCCGGCGCGTCGAAGAACGCCTTGGCGATCGCGGCCTTGGCCTCTTCCGGCAGGTCGGAATTATAGGCATAGGGGCCGTTGATGATCGGCGCCGACTTGTGGATGATGCGGAAGTCGTCCTTCTTCATCGGCGAGCCGTCGGCGTTCTTCAGCATGTTCTTGGTCAGCATCTGCGCCAGCGTGGAATCGTCGTCGCTAGTCCACTGGTTAGCCGCAACGTCGACCGTGCCTTGCGCCAGCGCCAGGATCGCGTTCTCATGGCTGCCAGTGAAGACGACCTTGCTGAAATAGGTGTCGGCGTCTGCGATGCCCATCTTGTCGAGCTCGAAGCGCGGCACGTTGTTGCCGGAGGTCGAGTTCGGATCGACCAGACCGAGGTTCTTGCCCTTGAGCTGATCGATGCTCTTGTAGGGGCTGCTCGCCTTGACGAAGAACACCGAGTAATAGCCGGTCGAGCCGTCGGCGTTGATGTCGTTGGCGAAGGCATCGGTCTTGACGCCCGTCAGCCGGGCGCGCGCGAACGACGCCGAGCCGTAGCTGGCGATATGGATATTGCCGGCGCGCTGGCCTTCGATGACTGCGGCGTAGTCGTTGGCGATGCGCAGCGTGACCTTCACGCCCAGTTCCTTGGAGAGATAGCTCATGAACGGCGCCCAACGCTCGGTAACGCCCGAGGCGTTTTCCGCTGGAATGACGGCGAAGGTCAGCTCGGGATATTTGGCTTTCCAGTCGTCGGCGGAAGCTGAAGTCGTGAAGGCCAACGCAGCGGCGCCGGCAAGAATGAGTCTGCGAGTGATCATGAAACTCTCTTCATCGGTTGGAGTCGGTTGACGCAAAACTGGTAAGTACTGGTGCGCGCAGCTCAGGCGGCGGCCGCCGTTCCAAGCGCAGGAATGCCCTCGGGCGCCGGCACGGGCATGCCGCCCATCACTTCGGTCGCTTCGAGGTCGTAGAGCTCGCGCGCGACGTGCTCGGTCAGCGCAGCCGGCGCGCCGTCGAACACCACCCGGCCTTGCGCCATGCCGATCAGGCGGTCGCAATAGCTGCGCGCCAGGTCGAGCGAATGCAGATTGCAGAGCACGGTGATGCCGAAGTGCTTGTTGATGCGCAAAAGCGCATCCATCACGATCTTGGTGTTGCGCGGATCGAGCGAGGCGATCGGCTCGTCGGCCAGGATGATGTCGGGCTGCTGCACCAGTGCGCGGGCGATCGCCACGCGCTGCTGCTGTCCGCCGGAGAGCTGGTCGGCGCGCTGGGCCGCGAGCGAGGCGATATCGAACTGTTCGAGCGCCGACATCGCCAGCGCCTTGTCCTGCTCAGGCCAGGTCTGCGTGAGCGAGCGCCAGGCCGGCATCGTTGCGAGACGTCCCATCAGGACGTTGGTCAGGACGTCGAGCCGGCCGACCAGGTTGAATTGCTGGAAGATCATCGCCGACCGGGCGCGCCACTGCCGCAGCTCCCTGCCGCGCAGCGCGGTGACGTCGACGCCGTCGAACAGGATGCGGCCCTGTGTCGGCGTCACGAGGCGGTTGATGGTCCGCAACAGCGTCGACTTGCCGGCGCCGGATCGCCCGATCACACCGACGAAGCCGCCGGGGGAAATTTGAAATGAAGCGTCGTCCACGGCGGCTTTCACGCCGAAGCGACACGTCAGACCTTCGACCACCAGCATGCAGGGCTCCAGAGTAGCTGGCTGCCATCGCTAACGCCCGTGCTTGACACTTGTGTGACACTGCCGTTGCGGTGCGGCGATGCTGCACAGCTTCATCCCCTGTCATCATCTCGTCATGACCTTGTCATCATGCCACTCGAAGACGAGCGCCCCGCCTCCCGCAATCCGGATCCGCCATGGCAGCCAAGTCGCTCTCGGTGCAACCGACCATCGATTCCACAGCGAAGCTGCATGAGACCAGGCTCGGCGCCTATACCGAGGTGGGCGCGCGCACCATCCTGCATGACGTGACGATGGGCAATTACTCCTATGTCGTGAACGACGCCCAGATCACCTACACCACTATCGGAAAATTCTGCTCGATCGCGGCGATGACGCGCATCAATCCCGGCAATCATCCGATGCACCGCGCCACGCAGGCGCATTTCACCTATCGTTCGAGCGCCTATTTCGAGGGCGAGAGTGACGATACCGAGTTCTTCGACTGGCGGCGCGAGCATCACGTCCATATCGGCCACGACGTCTGGATCGGCCATGGCGCGATCGTGCTGCCGGGTCGCAACATCGGCACCGGCGCGGCGATCGCGGCCGGTGCCATCGTCACCAAGGACGTGCCGGCCTACAGTATCGTCGCCGGCAATCCAGCGCGCATCGTGCGGCGCCGGTTCTCGGAGGACGTCGCGGGGCGGCTCGCCAGGCTCGCCTGGTGGGATTGGGATCACGACAAATTGCGTGAGGCCCTGCCCGATTTCCGCAAGCTCGGGATTGAAGATTTCCTCTCGACATACGAAGCACGAGACAATTTCCCTTCTAGCAAACGAAGCGCGGGCGCGTGACAGATATCTTCCTCGAGGGCGGCCGGGCCCTGATCGGCTCCGAGCTCGTCGAAATTTCACTCAGCGTGTCGGGAACGGATATTGCGCAGGTTGGCGCGTCTCGCGGCCGCGCGCGGCTGGCGATCGATGCGCGCGACCTGCTGGTGCTGCCGGGCATCGTCGATCTGCACGGCGATGCCTTCGAGCGGCAGATGATGCCGCGCGCCGGCGTCGACTTCCCGATCGACGTCGCGCTCGCCGACAGCGATCGCCAGGCGATCAGCAACGGCATCACCACGGTGTTTCACGCCACGACCTGTTCCTGGGAGCCGGGGCTGCGTTGCGCCGACAATGCGCGAAGCCTGATGGAGGCGATCGAGCGCCAGCGTCCGCAATTCGCCGCCGACACCCGCTTCCATCTGCGGCACGAAACCTACAATCTCGACGCCGAGCAGGAGATGAGCCAGTGGCTCGCGGAAGGCCGGGTCGACCTGTTCGCGTTCAACGACCACATGGACGGCACGGTCGGCGACATGGCCAAGCCGCGGAAGCGCAACCGCATGGTGGAGCGCACCGGACTGTCGAGCGAGGCGTTTGATCGCCTGGTGGAGCGCGTGCTTTCGCGCGCCGGTGATGTGCCGGCTTCGGTTGCGCGGCTGGCTGCCACGGCCCGCGCAGCCGGGGTGCGCATGCTCTCGCATGACGATGCGACGCCGGCGATGCGCCAGGAGTATCGCGCCATGGGCGCGACGATCGCCGAGTTTCCGGTCAACGAGGAGACGGCACGCGCCGCCGCGGCCGCCGGCGATGCCATCGTCTACGGTGCGCCGAACGTGGTGCGCGGCGGCAGCCACACCGGCTGGACCAAGGCGTCCGACATGATCGCCAAGGGCCTCTGCTCGGTGCTGGCATCGGACTATTACTATCCGGCGCCGCTGCTCGCCGCCTTTCGCCTCGCTGCCGATGACGTGCTGCCGCTGACGCAGGCCTGGAGTCTCATCTCCGCCGCGCCCGCGCGCGCGACCGGCCTTGTCGATCGTGGCATCCTCGCGGAAGGACGCCGCGCCGACATTCTCCTGGTCGACGGCAGCGCGCCGCTGCGGCCGCGGCTCATCGCGGTGATCGCCGCTGGAAAGCTCGTGCACCTCACCGAAGCGACAAGGCTGCTCAGCGCGGCGGCGATGCCGCGCGAGACTGTCGTCGCGGCCTAAACCGATTATGCTCAGGCAATGACAGGTTTTCCCCGCTACGCGATCTATTTCGCCGCCGGCGCCGACAGCGCCCTCTCCCGCTTCGGCGCCGAGCTGCTGGGCTATGATGCCTATACCGGCAATGAGCTGTCGTTTCCGGACGAAGTGCTCCGCGCGACGGCGGACTGGCACGACATCTCCGCCGATCCCCGCAAATACGGCTTTCACGCCACGCTGAAGGCGCCGATGGCGCTCGCGCCCGACCGCACCGAGGCCGAGCTCGTGGCGGCGTGCGCGATATTCGCGGGAAAGCCGCGGCCGATCCCGCTGATCCGGCCGACCGTCGATTCCATCAGCGGCTTCATCGCCGTCATTCCGGCGGAGCCGGTCGGCGATCTCCAGCAGCTTGCCGCCGATTGTGCCCGCGATTTCGATTGCTTCCGCGCCGCTCTCACCGCGGAGGATCGCGCACGGCGCAGGCCGGAGAAGCTGAGTGAGCGGCAGCGCGATTATCTCAGTCGCTGGGGCTACCCTTACGTGATGGAGGAATTCCGCTTCCACATGACGCTGACGGGACGACTGGATGCCGAACGGCGCGGACCAATTCTGGAGATGCTGCGGAAGCGCTTTGCGGCGCTCGGTCTCGATACGTTCGCGATCGATCGCATCGCGCTGTTCAGGCAGGACGATGCCAAGGCAAGATTCCGCATCGTCGGTGAGTGGGCTCTGGCGCGGTAGGCTTCAGGACCAGTTCGCGAGATTGAGGGCGAGCGCCACAACGCCAACCAGAATGAGGCTGGCCGCCCAGATTGCATCGAGATTGAACCAGCTTCGCGAGACGAACCTCAATCCCAGATAGCGGTAGACCAGCCACGCCAGAGATCCACCGGCGCTGATCATGGCGGCAACGTGCACCAAAGACACCAGTACCGCCATACCGAGACTTGCCTTCATCAGCGCGCCGGCGGCCTGATGGCCCGCATCCAGTTCGAAGGCCCGGCAGAGCCCGAGATAGATTGGCACGAGCATCAAGGCGGCGCCGTGAGCAATGGCAACGGCAAATGACCAGAGCGCCAATTGCGTTGGAGGAATTCGTGCCAGAGTGCGCGGATGGCGCCGCTCGATCAGCCGATAGACACCAAAGCCGATGACGAGAAGGCTCGCGCCGAGTTGGATCGAACGCTGCCATTCGGCCAGCACGAGCAGGAACGCGAATGGCAGCAGCACGAGAAGTGTTGCCAGCAGATGTCCGGCCGCCAGAGCCCACAACGCACGGAAAAGCGCGCGCGGGCTCTTGTCCATGAGCCCGGCCGAAACGGCGAGCGGCCAGCCCATTCCCGGATTGACCCCGTGATAGAGACCGCTCGCGACAAGAGCGAGCCACAGCCAGCCGAGCGCCGGGCTCGCGTGCCCCCAATCTAGGCCGACGGGTAGCAAAAGGAGTCCGTCGAACAATCGCCGCCCTCCAGCCTGATCTGGTGCGCACGATATCCGTCGGGGAAGCTCACGAAGTAGTCCTTGTCGAGCTCGAGGCCGCCATTGCGACCGACATTGGCCATGACCTCCACACCCGGAACGCCGTCGGGATAGAACTGGTCATCCCAGGTGGAATAGAGCGAATTGGTCCAGTACACGCGCCCGCCGTCGCGGCTAATCTCGACCATCTGCGGCCCGGCCGCAAATGCCTTGCCATTCGGATGGGGGGTGCGGCGCGCGATGCCGCCGATGTGAACCGAGCCCGCAAGCTTCGGCTTTCGCGGATCACTCACATCGTACTGGCGCATTTCACCCGTGCCCCAGCACGAGACATAGAGAAAACGATCATCCATCGACAGGTCGATGTCGGTCACCAGCGGCGGCACGGCGCCAAAGCCCTGGAGCAGCGGCGGGAGCTTCTCCTTTGGCGCGGGTTCGGGCGGGATCGCCGCCGTCTTCTCCGCATGGAATTTCCCGCCTTCTCGCCACCAGGTCCAGATCGATGCTTCGAGATTGGTGGTGTCGACCACAACGCCTACGAAGCCGTATTCGCGAACCGGATCGTGCGCCGGCCGTACCTCCAGCGCCATCTGATGATTGGCGCCGAGGTCGATGGTCTGCACGTTGCGACGGGCGCGGAGATCCCAGAAGTGGAGGCGATGGCCATATTTGTTCGCCAGCAGATCTTCCGGGACGATCCCGTTCTCGAACTGCGGCGGCAACGCCCATTCACTCGTCACCATGTAGTCGCGCGGCAGGTTCCACCAGAAATCATAGTGCAGCGTCTGCGGACCGCGGTCGATCTCCCATCGTCCAAGGACCTCGAACGTCTCGCAATCCATGATGAAGACGCCTGGAGGCCCGTTGGTGCCGTCTTTGCCGCCGCCGCCCAGCGTGCTCACATAGATGCCGTCCGGCCCGCAATGGATGGTATGCGGCCGCGAGTAGCCGGTCTTTCTGAAGATTTCCTCGGGCTCGATGATCTTGTGGATTTTGGCTTTGGTCGGATCGGGCTTGGTATCGATGATGTAGATCCGCGACGAGCGCAGCCCGGGGATGATGAGATAGCGCCGCTCGATGAAGGCATGTCCGGCGAGCGGCGACAGGGCGGAGGAGCAGGCATTCCAGCCGAAGTGATGAAACTCATCGCCCTTGTTGGGCATCGTCACGGTGTGGACGATTTGGCTATACGTCGGCGATCCCGGCTTGACGTCGATGACCGCGAGAGCATCCGGTTTTGAGAAATCTGGACTGAGCAGCAACGTGTAGGCAAAGTTCTCAGCAGGTGCTTCCATCGCAAGCTTGGGCGATGCGTGAAAGGTGGGATCCGGCCTCATCGTCATGGCACTGCCTCCCTGTTTCGTCGGTTCGCTCCAACCTGGCTCGGGATAGCGGCACAATAAAGAGCTGGTACACGATGTCTTGAGACGCTCCGCGGGTCTGGTTGGCGAGCGTACAATACGTCATCGCCAAGCCGCGGGAAACCGCCTGAACCGCGTTAATTCGACGCCTTCAGCCAGATGGAAGCCGGCCGGATCAGGCCAGGCCGCGCACCTCACACTCGGCATCGCCCCCGCGACCCATAACCCCCAGGAGGGGTTATGGAGCGGGCTGCCAACGCCGAGTCTTCGCCAAACTTCTCCCTGGGGTTATGGGTCCCGGATCTGCGCGCGCTTGGAGCGCGCTTGTCCGGGACGACGGCGTAGGTTACTTCCCCCACCGCAACGCCAGCGCGTCGCGTTCCTTTGCGAGCTCCAGCAGCCCTGCCCGCGTTGCCGGATGCAGCGGCTGCAGCGGATGTCGCACGGCGTCCGACTTGATCACGCCACCGGCCTGCATCATGACCTTGCAGGCGATCAGGCCGCATTGGCGGTTCTCGTAATTGATCAGCGGCAGCCAACGTTCGTAGGCCGCCTTCGCCTGCTCGCGCTTGCCGGCGAAATAGGGATCGATGATCTGGCGGATGCCGTCAGGATAGCCGCCGCCAGTCATGGCGCCGGTCGCGCCGGCATCGAGATCGGCCAGCAGCGTGATCGCCTCCTCACCGTCCCAGGGCCCCTCGATGTCCTTGCCGCCCGCCTCGATCAGGCTCCTCAGCTTTGCGGCAGCAAAGGGCACCTCGATCTTGAAATAGCGGATGTTGGCGAATTCGCGCGACAATCGCGCCAGCAGCTCGACCGACAGCGGCGTGCCGGCCACCGGCGCATCCTGGATCATGATGGGGATGTTGATCGCGCCCGAGAGCACGCGGAAGAACTCGACGATGCCTTTCTCGGGCACCCGGAAAGTTGCGCCATGATAAGGAGGCATCACCATCACCATGGCGGCGCCGGCGGCTTCGGCCTGCTGGCTGCGCGCGGCGCAGACGGCCGAGCTGAAATGGGTGGTGGTGACGATGATGGGGAGCCGCCCCGCGACATGCTCCAGCACCGCATGCATCACGGTCTCGCGCTCCGCATCGGTCAGCACGAATTGCTCGGAGAAATTGGCGAGGATGCAGAGCCCGTGCGAGCCGGCATCGATCATGAAATCGACACAGCGGCGCTGGCCGTCGAGGTCGAGCTCGCCGCGCTCGTCGAAGATGGTGGGCACGACCGGAAACACGCCGCGATAGGGGCGCTGGACCTTGGTTTGTGGCGTGACCGGCATCGAACTCTCCATCCCTGATGTTGCCTTACGTCTGCCGCTACGCTTGCGCGGCGCGACAGATGTACCCGGCGCGCGGATCGGCGGCAATGCCGATC
>NZ_JAACFT010000024.1 GCF_029051685.1 Bradyrhizobium sp. CSA207
TAATCGTCCACACGTGGCGGAAGGAAGCTTGGCTGATCCCGGCTGATGCCGGTCTTGAAAGTGCGATTCGCCATGCCGAATCGTACCCTCGTTTGCTCAAATGAAGATGAAATTCTTGCCCAGTCTCGAAGCGCAATCCGGGGACGCGTGCCGCGGACGCACTCCCGGATTGCGCTTCACTCCATCCAGGCTACGCGACGCACTTCCATCAGGCCGACCTCGGCCGCCGCCCCGGGCGCGGCTTCAGCGTCGTGTCGGCTTGGCTGAGCAACCGCCCATCCTCCGCGCGCAGCTCGAGCTTCTTCACCGGGCGGCCCTTGGCGCGATCGACCAGTATGGTCGTGATCTCCGCGGGGCGGTCGTCAAATTCCTCGCTCCATTGCCGGAGCGCGACCAGGATCGGGAAGATGCCGCGGCCCTTCGGCGTCAGCACATATTCCTGATAGGCGCTGCCGTCGGAGGCGGGGGCCGTCGTCAGGATGCCATGGTCGACCAGCGCGCGCAGCCGTACGGCCAGGATGTTTTTCGCCATGCCGAGCTTGCTCTGAAACTCGCCGAACCGGCGCAGGCCGAACAGCGCCTCGCGGATGATCAGGAGCGACCACCAATCGCCGATCGCCTCCAGCGAGCGCGCGATCGGACAGGAATCGCCCTCGAAGCTCGTTCGTTTCACCATCGTTTGGTCCAGTCCCGGTCGGCAGCGATCACGCGCTTGTGTGGTTGCATCATAAAACCATGTGCCCTAGAAGGCAACCTAGTTTTATGATGCAACCACTTGAGGCGAGCGTGAGACTGACGAACAAGACGGCATTGATCACTGGCGGCAATAGCGGCATTGGCCTTGCGGCGGCAAAGCTGTTCGCGGCGGAAGGCGCCAAGGTGGTGATCACCGGGCGCAACAAGGAGACGCTCGGGGCCGCCGCGAAAGAACTCGGTCCGAACGCCCTCGCAGTCGTCGCCGATGCCACCGACATCGCTGCGACGGAAGCTGCGGTCAAGCAGGGCGCCGAGAAGTTCGGCAAGTTCGACATCGTTTTCGCCAATGCCGGGATCGCCGGCGGCACGCCGCTCGGCTCAGCGACGCTTGCGACCTTCGAGAAGGTCATCAGCACCAACCTGACCGGCGTGTTCTTCACCGTTCAGTCAGCGCTGCCATATCTCAATGACAATTCCTCGATCATCCTCAACGGCTCCGTGATCTCCGTGATGGGGATTCCTGGTTACTCGGCCTATGGCGCCGCCAAGGCCGGCGTGCGCGCGATGGCGCGGATCATGGCCTCGGAGCTGTCGCCGCGCGGCATCCGCGTCAACGTCGTCGCGCCCGGTGCGATCCGCACGCCGATCTGGGGACCTGCGACCGCGACGCCCGAAGCCGAGAAGGCGTTCGAGAAGCGGATCGCGCTGTCGACGCCGCTCGGCCGCATCGGTGAAACGGATCACGTTGCGAAAACCGTGCTGTTCCTCGCCTCGGACGATTCTGCGCACGTGCAGGGCCAGGAGATCTTCGTCGACGGCGGCGCGGTTGCCTCGCCGGCCGGCGCGCCGATCTATCGCGGTTGATCAAGTGAAGTGAAAAATTGAATCGGTTGGCGCGCGCAGGGCGGTTGCGCCAGCCGGTTCCGGGGTCTTGCGGGCTGTATTCTCGAAACCTTGCAGGGAGCGTTGAACCTTCGCGCGCGCTGCCAAGACCCTTTTACGGGCACGGGGGTCATAAGGCCCATTTTAAGGGAGCCCGTTATGCCAAAGGCAGCTCGCATTCTTTCACCGATTTCATCACCGTCTATTTACACCGAACGATCCGCCATTCCGGCGAAGCGCTCCGGCACATCCGAACTCGTGGCCATCGCATTGTTCTCCGGCATCGGCCTGTTCGTCTCGCTGATTGCCGTGATCCTGGGCATCCAGGGCGTCTGGTTTTAGCTTCGCCACATCTGGACCGTCCATCAGCCGCCGCACGCACTTGGCGGCTGATGATATCGGCGTCGCCTCAGGCTGCGCGGAGGCTCGCTGCGGCGTGGAGTGCGCCGGCCAGCGCCTTCTCGCGATGCTCAGGCCCGACTTGGATGCCGTCGGCCGTGATGAATTCGGGATTGATCCCGATGAAGCCGAACACGCTGCGCAAGTACGTCTCTAAGTGCTCGAGCGCTGCGGCCGGCGAGCCTTCGCCGTAGTAGCCGCCGCGCGAGATCGCGATGATCACCCGCTTGCCGCCGGCCAAGCCCTGCGGTCCGTTGGGGCCGTAGCTGAACGTCTTGCCCCTCACGGCGATCCGGTCGATCCAGGCCTTGAGCTGGCTCGGAATGGTGAAATTGTACATCGGCGCGCCGATCACCACGATGTCGGCGGCAAGGAACTCGTCCAGCGCGGCCGCGCTCGCGGCAAGGTCGGGACCGAGTTCCGCCGGAGCCGGTGCACCTTGTGCGGCGGCGAGGTGGGGTCCGGAGAGGTGTGCAAGCGGGGTCTGGGTCAGATCGCGATAGACGATGTCGAGCGCCGGCGTCGCCTGCCGCATCCGGTCGACGATGGCGGCGGAGACCTGCCGGCTGACGGAGTGGGGGCCGAGCACGCTGGAGTCGATATGGAGGAGTTTCATTGGGGGGTCACCTCTGGTATAGATTTGTAACCCGCACTACATGAGTGACTGCCGAAAACCCCGCAAGAGCGCACTTTTTTGAGCCATGGGCACATCCCTGAAACCTGCACACATTGATTTGCCCGCTCCCCCGAGGCCTGATCAGAGGCCCGATCCGAACCATGCGGATTGCCGTGGGGTCGCCTCCGTGCTGTCCCGCGTCGGCGACAAATGGAGCGTGTTCGTCATCACGATGCTCAGCGATGGGCCCAAGCGCTTCAACGAGCTCAAGCGCATGATCAACGGCATCTCGCAGCGGATGCTGACCCTGACGCTGCGCGGGCTCGAGCGCGACGGCCTCGTCACGCGCACCATCTTCCCGACCATTCCGCCGCGCGTGGACTATGAGCTGACCGATCTCGGTCGCGGGCTGCAGCAGCCGGTGATGGCACTCGGGCAATGGGCGATCAAGCACCAGCAGCAGATCGCCGCGGCGCGAGCGCGCTTCGACGAGCGCAACGACGGTTAATTTGACTGCATCAAACCCACTCTTCTCCTCGTCCTGAGGAGCGCGGAACGCGCGTCTCGAAGGATGGCCCCGGACGAAATCGATTGGGGCCTTCATGGTTCGAGACGCGCTTCGCGCTCCTCACCATGAGGATCTCATGACGCAGCAAGACTAGAGCAACGACACCAGCCCGCCGCCGTGGCGTTCGAGCCGGCCTGCAAGCTCGAGCTCCAGCAGCACCGTGAGCACGATTGCGGGCGAGGCGCCGGACATCCGCACGAGATCGTCGATGCCGATCGGGACCGGGCCGAGCAGGCCGGTGATCTGGTCGCGGTCGTGCCCTTGCGGATCGCTCTCGAACGGTTCGCTGTCGGGCTCGCCTGCGGTGCGCATCGCCGGCCGCTCCATGATCGGCTGGACGGCGTTGATGATGTCGGCGGCTTCGGTGACGAGCGTCGCACCCTGCTTGATCAGATCATTGGTGCCGGCGGCGCGCGGATCGAGCGGCGAGCCAGGGACGGCGAACACCTCGCGGCCCTGTTCGGCGGCCATGCGCGCGGTGATCAGCGAGCCCGAGCGGTGCGCCGCCTCCACCACGACCACGCCGAGCGAGGCGCCGGAGATCAGCCGGTTGCGGCGAGGGAAATCGCGGGCGCGCGGCTCGTGGCCGAGCGGCATCTCGGAAATGGCCGCGCCGTTCTGGTCGAGGATCGCCGCGAGCAAATCGCCATGTTCGGGTGGATAGATGCAGTCATGGCCGCCGGCGAGCACAGCGATCGTGCCGCTCGCGACGCTGGCGCGGTGCGCGGCCTGGTCGACGCCGCGGGCGAGGCCCGAGATGATCACAAAACCGGCCTCGCCAAGCTCGCGCGCCAGCAGGCCTGCGAATTTCAGCCCGGCGCCGGAGGCGTTGCGCGAGCCGACGATCGCGATCGTCGGCCGCATCGAGGTCGCGGCATCGCCGCGTACGGCGAGCAGCGGTGGCGCGTCGTCGAGCGTCGCCAGCCGCGCCGGATAGCCGTCCTCGCCGGGCGCGAGCCAGGCGATGCCGAGCTTTCGGCTTGCGGCGAGTTCGGCCTTCGCCTCGTCAGCACTACAGATCCGCGCCGATCGCGCCGCGCCGCCACGGCGCGCCAGATCCGGCAGCCGCTCCAGCGCCGCGCGCGCCGTGCCGAAATGATCGACCAGCGAACGGAAGGTGCGCGGGCCGACATTGTCGGAGCGGATCAGCCGCAGCCGGTCGACCCGGTCGGCTTCGGTCAGCTCCACGCTTGGGTTGATGGCGTCCACACGGCGTCTCCTTGCAGGCGCAGCATGGAACAACCTGAGGGCGTTGCGCAACAGCTTCGTGCGTTTACGCGAGAAGGAATGGAGCAGCGCGCTGCCGCCTTCCTCAAGGCTGAATGAAAAAAGCCGACGTCAATGAGCGCCGAACGTCAGGCGCGTACGTCCCCGATCTGCATTCGGCGAGAGCAGGCTCTCCAACAGTTGCTAGTAGCAAGGTCCGTAGGGATAGTATCCGCAGCGTTGCGCTCCGTAAGCTCCGTACGCAGCGGCACCGACGGCAGCAGCACCGACGCCTACCGCCACTCCGCGGCGTACTGCTGCGCCACGGTAAACACCGCCGCGATAGGCGCCGCCGTGATAGACGCCAGCGCGGCCAACACCAGCGCGCCCGCCGCGATATGCGAACGCATCAGTTGAAATCATAGCAACGCACCCGATGCCAATGATGACCGACGCGGCCAACGAGAAGATCGCTCGACGTGACATGTTACTTGTCCTTTCACGGTTAAAACCGCATTCCTCCAGCCCGCCGACCAGACGATTGTGGGACAGGTTGCGCCAGAGAGCCGCAACCGCCGCAGCAACGTGGTCCCCTGCGTCATTTGCTTCGTTGATTTAGGTCAAGCCAGGCTCCTTGGACCCGCGTGCATCAGACCGGCCATCGCGATCTATCTTTGGTCCGACGACCTCTCGCTCGGATTGATGGCGTCCACGGCGTCTCTAGGGACAGCATGAAACAACCTGAGGGCGTGGGCAGCAGCTCCGTGCGCTTGCGCGACTTCGGTGCAATGCTAAAAGCGATGGCAATTAGAAGGGTTTTGCCATGATCTCACTTGCCGACCTCCAACGCCGCATCGAGAGCGGGGAGCTTTCGCCCGATGCCGCCATCGCCCAATCGCTCGCGGCGATCGAGACCAAAGAGAAGGACGTCCACGCCTTCGTCCGCCGCGACACGTCCGCCAAGGCGCAAGGCTCCGGTCCGTTGCGCGGCATCGCGGTCGGGATCAAGGACATCATCGACACCGCGGACTTCCCGACCGAGATGGGCTCGCAGATCTACCGCGGCTGGCAGCCGCGCAGCGACGCGCCTGTGGTGATGATGCTGAAGCGGGCAGGGGCCACCATCATCGGCAAGACCACGACCACGGCGTTTGCCTCGCGCGATCCGACGCTGACGCTCAATCCGCATAATCTTGGCCATACGCCGGGCGGCTCGTCCTCCGGTTCGGCGGCGGCCGTCGGCGCTGGCATGATCCCGCTGGCGCTGGGCACCCAGACCGGCGGCTCGGTGATCCGGCCTGCCGCCTATTGCGGCACTGCCGCGATCAAGCCGTCGTTCCGGATGCTGCCGACCGTCGGCGTCAAATGCTATTCGTGGGCGCTCGACACGGTCGGGCTGTTTGGGGCCCGCGCGGAGGATCTCGCGCGCGGATTGTTGGCGATGACCGGTCGCACCGAATTTTCCGGCATCGTCGCAGCAAAATCGCCGCGGATCGGCGTGGTCAGGCAGGAATTCGCCGGCGCCGTTGAGCCTGCGGCTGAGCAGGGGCTGCAAGCCGTAATCAAGGCGGCCGAGCGCGCTGGCGCCAGCGTACAGACGATCGACTTGCCCGAGGCGGTGCAGGAGGCCTGGCGCATCCACCCAATCGTCCAGGACTTTGAGGCGCATCGTGCGCTGGCCTGGGAATTTTCCGAGCATCATGACGAGATCGCGCCGATGCTGCGGGCCAGCCTCGATGCAACGGTCGGCCTGACCCCGAACGAATATGACGAGGCGCGCCGGATCAGCCGCCGCGGCCGCCGCGAACTCGGTGCGCTGTTCGAGGGCATCGACGTGCTGCTGACCTATTCGGCGCCGGGCACCGCACCGGCCAAGGAGCTCGCCTCCACCGGCGACCCCCGCTACAACCGGCTGTGGACGCTGATGGGCAACCCTTGCGTCAACGTGCCGGTGCTGAAGGTCGATGGCCTGCCGATCGGCGTGCAGGTGATCGCGCGCTTCGGCAACGATCCGGGCGCACTGGCGGCGGCATGGTTCCTGGAGGATGCACTGGCGCGGGCCTGAGCGGTCCACGTAACTCAATTTTATGTGAGCGCGGCGCGTGCAACCGAGCCGCGGCTGGGCCGACCAACTGAACTACCAACTGAACTCATGCCTCTCCCGGACAAACACATCAAGCGCAGTTCTCAATTCTTCAGTGCGGGCGAAGCGCTGGGCGATATCGTCGAGTCCTTCTGGGATGCCGAGCTCGACGACGCCGCGGCGGCCAGCGCACGGACGATCAAGGTGCTGCCGACGACGTCGCCGGTCCTGATCGTGCATTACCGCGCGCCGATGGCCTCGCAGCGCGGCGTCTACAAGCGTACCGTCAACGGCATGCACACGCGCGCCGCAGCGCTGAAGCCGAGTGGTCCGCTCGGCGCCGTGCTGGTGCGGCTGAAGGCAGACGCGGCGGACCGCGTGCTCGGCGTCAGGCCGGCGGAGCTTCTGGACGCGAGCGTCGAGATCTCGGACGTGTTTGGCGACAGAGCCTCGGCGTTACTTGAGGAACAGCTTGCCGAAGCTGGCGGCGCGCCTGTGCGCGTGGCTTGCATGCGAAACTTCCTCCAGCAGAGGATGGAGCCGGCTCGCCTCGATTCGCTGGTTGTGCAAGCGATGCGAGCGATCAAGCAGAATCCGGCAATCTCCATGCGCAGGCTCGCCGATCGCCTCGATATCGGCGAGCGCAGCTTGCAGCGGCGGTTCAAGGCCGAGACCGGCGCGAGCACAAAGCAGTTCGCGCGGATCGAGCGGATGCAGCAGGCGATTTCCGCGCGCCGCGTCGGTGCCGACTGGGCCGATGTCGCGCACGCGAACGGCTTCACCGATCAGGCGCATCTCATCCGCGATTTCCGCACGCTCGCGGGTGCTTCGCCGGACGCATTCTGCCGGCGTGCCGCGACCGACAGCGTGCAAGCCTGGAACGCCGGGCTTGGGGTGTCGGATTTTTACAATACGTTCGTCGCCTAGGCCGCTACCAGCGCGTCTCCCTGGATTGCAAGGAGATGCAAAACATGCCGACCGAGATCGCCCGCGGCACGCGGCTGCGGAATGCCTTCAACAAGGAGACTTTTGTTTTCTCCGGACCGCTCGACCACGCCGACGTCGCGCGTTTCGGCGTGATCCTCGAAAAGGGCGGTTCGGGCGGCGGCAATGCGCTGGTGCACGTTCATCCCGGTGCGGATGAGCACTTTGCGGTCAAGAGCGGTCGCATCAAGGTCGTCGTCGACGGGCGCGAGCAGCTCGTCGAGGCGGGTGGCACCGCCGTCGTGCCTCGCGGCCGGCCGCATTTTTTTGCCAATGCCGGCGACGGAAATGCTGTGCTCGAGATCTCGTTCACCCCGGCGCAACAGCATCTGCGCTTCTTCGCCAATTTCGCCACGCTCGCCGTGAGGCAGCCCGCCTGGTTCTCGAGCGCGGGCGATCCGAACTTCCTCCTGATCGCGCTCGTGCTGCACACCTACCGCGATCACCTCTATCTCGCGGGCGTGCCGATCTGGCTTCAGAAGCTGCTGTTCGCGGTGCTTGCGCCGGTGGCGCGTCTGCGCGGCTACCGGATGGCGATCCAGCCGCTGAGCGAGGCGCTTGCGCAGACGGGGGCCGGTCTCGCCGCCTGAGTTGAAAACTCAGAGCAGCGCCGGTTCGGCGGCGGGCAGCGCGCGTTGGGCCTCAGTGCCGACCGTGCCTTGCCCGAGCCAACGCCCGGCGGCCTCGCGGCCGCTCCGGTGCAGCAGGCGGATGAAGCCGCGGCCGAGATCGGCGGATGAGCGTTGCGCCAGGCCGTCGACCGAATCCTCCGCCGCGATCCTGGACAGCCGCAGCGCCGGCGCCGTGCCGGATTGCGCCCACTCGATCGCCGCAACCTCGGCATTGAGCGGGGCATTCGCCGCGATCTGGTCGAGACGGCGGTCGATCGCGGCGAGCGTAATCGGCACGTAATTGTCGCGTGCCGGCGTGGTCTGGATCAGCAACAAATCGGACGTCCCCGTTTCCTGCACCAGCCGCAGCAGCGGCGGATTGCCGCCGAAGCCGCCGTCCCAATAGGCCTCGCCGTCGATCTCCACGGCGCAGTGAACCAAAGGCGGGCAGGTCGAGGCCAGCGCGACATCGGCGGTGATGGCGTCGTTGCGGAAGATCTGCTGTTGCCCATCGCGGATCCGCGTCGCCGCGATCAGCAGTCTTGGGCACTTCGCATCGCAGAGCGCCGCAAAGTTGATGTCGCGCGACAGCGCCTGCCGCAGCGGATCGAGGTCGAACGGATCGAACTGGCCGGAGCGCAGCGTCGGCCCGAACGCGACCGAGCTTCCGACCGGGGAAAATCCGCCGATCAGCATCAGCGAGCGGAACGAGGCCTCGTGCATCAACCGGATCCAGAACCGGCTCAGCCGGGCGCGGGCGCCTTCGCGGCCGCCTTCGGCGAAGCCGGAGGCGAGCAGAAGCGCATTGATCGCGCCGGCGCTGGCGCCGCTGATGGTGTCGATCTCGACGGAAGGCTCTTCCAGCAGCCGCTCCAGCACACCCCAGGTGAAGGCGGCAAAGGTGCCGCCGCCCTGGAGGGCTAGCGACACTTTTCGCGGCGGCCATTGCTCGGAACGGCCTTGGTCGCGCGCAACAGGCACGGGAGTTGTTACGACCGGGGCCGGGGCTTGCACGAGGGGATCTGGCGTCCGCGTTGGCGGCGAGACAGGGGGCGGATCCACGGCGGGAGGCGGCGAAGGAGCACCGGACCAGATGTCCGTTGCGAAGAGCAGCCGGCTCGCCGCGGTGCGCGCAGCACCATGCAAACCACCGTCATGATGCGCGCCGGCAATCTTCTCGCTCATTCTGAGCAACCGCGTAAGGCCATCCCATTCGGGGATGACAGGCCTGGAATCCACTCGCCAATACAGCCGTGATTCGGCTGCAAGTTGCGAACGGGATTTGGCACATAATGGGGAAAGGGTGCGGCGGTATCCGTACTTTTTTCCGGCTTATGCCCTCTCGCCGATCCGGCTTTCCCTGCCCGATTGCAGCCGCTTGATGTTCTCGCGGTGCGCGTAGAACAGCAACAGCGTCAGGACTACAAACAGCGACGTCAATTTGGGCTCGCTGAGCCACCACCACAGGAAGAGTGGCGTGATAAAGGCTGCCACCAGTGCGGAAAGAGACGAATAGCGGGTGGTGAAGGCGGTCGCGAGCCAGAGCACGCAGAACACCAGTGCGCCTGCTGGGACGAGACCGAGCAGGATGCCGATATAGACTGCGACGCCCTTACCGCCACGGAATTTGAGCCAGACCGGGAAAAGATGACCGAGGAAGGCGCCAAGCCCGGCTAGCAGCGCCGCGTTAAGGCCGCCGACGCGAAACGCGATCACCACTGCCGCAGTGCCCTTGAGGGCATCGAACAGCAGGGTTGCCGCGGCAAGGCCCTTGCGTCCCGTGCGCAGCACGTTGGTGGCACCGATACTGCCGGAGCCGATCGAGCGCAGATCCTGCGTGCCGGCGAGTTTGGTCAGGATCAGGCCGAACGGGATCGAGCCGAGCAGATAGCCGATGACCAACGCCACCGGCAGGAACATTTCAAGACCCATGGCTGAACCTCCATGCTCGGCCTTCATGGTTCGAGACGCCCGCTTCGGCGGGCTCCTCACCATGAGGGTCTAAGATGTCGCCGAGAAACAGAACCTCATCCTGAGGAGCGCGCTTCTTCGCGCGCGACTCGAAGGATGGGCCACAGCGAAAACGCGGCGCCGGTTTCTTTCTGTAGGCGATTCCGCCGCAAGCGGGAGAGGTTACCTGCCGCCCGATCGCCTCAATACGAAGCCATTCCGCCTTAGACATGCTCAAACACCGTCCGCCCGCCGACGATGGTCCGCACCACGCGGCCTGTAAAGCGGGCTTCGTCGAACGGCGTGTTCTTGCAGGGCGATTTGAGATCGGCGGGATCGAGGATCCAGGGCGTATCGGGATCGATCACGATGACATCCGCCGGGCTGCCGACGCGCAGGGTTCCTCCGGGCAGGCCCAAAATCTCGGCCGGCCGGGTCGACATCGCAGAGATCAGCGTCTTCAGGTCCAGCTCGCCATTGTGCACCAGCCGCAAGCCCGCCGGCAGCATGGTCTCGAGCCCGACCGCGCCGGGGGCGGCTTCCGCGAACGGCAGGCGCTTGCCCTCGACGTCCTGCGGATTGTGGTCGGACATGATGACGTCGACGAGACCGGAGGCGACGGCGGCGACCAGTGCGCGGCGGTCGTCCTCCGAGCGTAGCGGGGGCGAGAGCTTCAGGAAGGTGCGGTAGGGACCGATGTCGTTCTCGTTCAGCGCCAGATGGTTGATCGAGACCGAGGCGGTGACGGGGAGCCCGGCATCGCGGGCGCGTTTGAGGATGTCGAGCGAGTCGGTGCAGGACAGCGAGGCTGCGTGATAGCGGCCGCCGGTGAGCGCGACCAGGCGCATGTCGCGCTCCAGCATCACGGCCTCCGCCGCGTTCGGGATGCCCATCAGGCCGAGCCTGGTGGCGAACTCGCCCTCGTTCATGACGCCTTCGCCGACCAGCTTGGGGTCCTCGGTATGATGCACGATCAGCGCGTCGAAATCGCGCGCATAGGTCAGCGCCCAGCGCATCACCTGTGCGTTGGTGACGCTCCTGTCGCCATCGCTGAAGGCGACCGCACCTGCGGCCTTCAACAGACCGAACTCGGTCATCTCCTCGCCGTGCATTCCCTTGGTGAGCGCCGCCATCGGCAGGATGTTGACGATGGCAGTGTCGCGGGCGCGGCGCATCACGAAGTCGACCGTTGCCGAATTGTCGATGACAGGCTCGGTCTCGGGCTGGCAGATGATGGTGGTGACACCGCCGGTCGCCGCCGCCTGGCTCGCCGACGCAAATGTCTCGCGATGGCTGAAGCCGGGCTCGCCGACAAAGGCGCGCATGTCGACCAGACCAGGGGCCACGATCTTGCCGGAGCAGTTGACGATGTCGGTGCCTTCCGGGACGCCGGCCGCGCTAATGCCGCGGCGGGTCTCGCGGATGGTACCGTCGGCGATCAGGACGTCGGCGATGCCGTCAAAATCCCGGGAGGGATCGACGACGCGGGCATTGGCAAGCAGGATGGGACGTCGATCAATCAGCATGGCCATCACGCGTTCGGCAGGTTGCGGGCGAGCGCTTCGAGCACCGCCATGCGCACGGCGACCCCCATCTCCACCTGTTCACGGATCAGGGACTGCGCGCCGTCGGCGACCGCCGTATCGATCTCGACGCCGCGGTTCATGGGGCCGGGATGCATCACCAGCGCGTCAGGCTTGGCGTAGGCGAGCTTCTTCTGGTCCAACCCGAAATAATGGAAATATTCGGATGACGACGGCACGAAGGAGCCGTTCATGCGCTCGCGCTGGAGCCGCAGCATCATGACGATGTCGGCGCCCTCCAGCCCTGCGCGCATGTCGCGGGCGACCTCGACACCCATCCGCTCGAGCCCGGGGGGCAGCAGCGTGGAGGGCCCGACGACGCGGACGCGCGCGCCCATGGTGTTGAGCAGGATGATGTTGGAGCGGGCGACGCGCGAATGCAGCACGTCGCCGCAGATCGCGACGACGAGGCCCTCGATGCGGCCCTTGTTGCGGCGGATGGTAAGCGCATCCAGCAGCGCCTGGGTCGGATGCTCGTGCGCACCGTCGCCGGCATTGATCACGGAACCGTCAACCTTGCGCGCCAGCAGTTCCACGGCGCCGGAGGCGTGATGCCGGACCACCAGAATGTCCGGGTGCATGGCGTTCAGCGTCACCGCGGTGTCGATCAGCGTCTCGCCCTTTTTCATCGACGAGGAGGACACCGACATGTTCATGACGTCGGCGCCCAGGCGCTTGCCCGCGAGCTCGAACGAGGATTGGGTGCGGGTGGAGGCCTCGAAGAACAGGTTCACCTGCGTCCGTCCACGCAGGACGGTGCGCTTCTTGTCCACCTGGCGGTTGAGCTCGACATATTCTTCGGACAGGTCGAGTAGGCCGGTGATGTCGGCAGCGGAAAGGCCCTCGATGCCCAGCAAATGCCGGTGGCCGAGGACGAAGGTCGATTTCGATGTCATTAAAGCGAGAGCTATAGGCGGGGATGGCCGAGGGGGCAAGGGCCAAACGGCGGGGAGAGACTTATCCCCTGATCTGTCAGGTTCTACGTCCTCCGTCATGCCCGGGCAGAAGCGCGAAGCGCATCTTCGCGCTAGATGTCCCGGGCATCTACGTTCTTCTATCGCATTTAGCGTAAAAAAGAGACGTGGATGGCCGGGACAAGCCCGGCCATGACGTCGTGGGGGGCTTCCGTTGAAGACAGCTCTTATTGCGCTCTTGGCTGCGATGATCATCGGCAGCGCCCATGCCCAATCGCTCCCCGGCGGCTTCGTCTATCTGCGCGAGATCGATCCCAGCATCATCCAGGATATCCGCTACGCCACATCAAACAATTTCGTCGGCCGTCCGCTGAGCGGCTACGGCGCCGGCGAATGCGTGGTGACGCGGGAGGTGGGGATGCGGCTCAAGGCGGTCCAACAGGAACTGGCGGCACGGAACCTGTCGCTGAAGATGTTCGACTGCTACCGACCGGCGCGGGCATCGCGCGACATGGTGGCGTGGTCGCAGAACGGCCGCGAGACCGCCGCCGAGCGCCGCTACAATCCCAAAATTCCCAAGACCGAGCTGTTTCGCCTCGGCTACATCGCGAGCCGCTCGCAGCATTCCACCGGTGCCGCGCTCGACCTGACCCTGGTCGATCTCAAAGCCGACAATTCCGCCAAATACGATCCAGGGAAGGCCTATGCCGATTGCACGGCGCCGGTCGAGGCGCGAACCCCGGAAGGCAGCGTCGACATGGGCACTGGGTATGATTGCACGGATGCAAAGGGACACACCGCCGCAGCCTCGATCACGCCGGACCAGCGCGCCTGGCGCAGGCAGCTGGCGGCTGCGATGGCGAAGCAAGGCTTTGTGAACTATTCGAAGGAGTGGTGGCATTTTTCCCTGCCGGGGGCGGGCGGAGCAGCCTATGATTTCCCGATCCCGCCGCGCCGGAACTGATTCCGCGCCGAGGAAACAACAAGATGACCCAGCCGAGCTTCGCAACCCACGAAGTCTTCAACCAGTCGCCGCCTTTTGAAGACGTCGATCTGTTCGCTCTGGACCGGCCGCTGGTCGAGGCCGTGAAGGCCAATGGCGGCGCGGCGGCGGAACGGGAGCTGTCCGAGTTCGGCAGGCATTGGGGCTCGGCGGCGATGGCCGAGCGCGGGCGCGTGGCCAACGAGAACACGCCGAAGCTGCGCACCTTCGACGCAAAAGGCAACCGTCGCGACCAGGTCGAGTTTCATCCGGCCTATCACGAGCTGATGGCGCACAGCGCCCATGCTGGCGTGCACAATTCGACCTGGACCGCCGACGGCCGGCCGGCGGGCGATGCCGCCGAGGTTGTTCGCGCGGCCAAATTCTACATCGCCTCGCAAGTCGAGACCGGCCATCTCTGCCCGATCACGATGACGCGCGCCGCTGTCGCGGCGCTGGCGCTGCAGCCGGACCTGCTCGCGCGCGTGATGCCGGTGCTGTCGACGAGGAGCTACGACCCCGGCTTCGCGCCGTGGTGGGACAAGCGCGGCATGACGCTCGGCATGGGCATGACCGAGAAGCAGGGCGGCACGGACGTACGCGCCAACATGACGCGGGCGGTGCCCGACGGGGATGCCTATCGCATCACCGGACACAAATGGTTCATGTCGGCCCCGATGTGCGATGCGTTCCTGGTGCTGGCGCAGGCCGAGCAGGGGCTGACCTGCTTCTTCATGCCGCGCTTCGCGCCGGATGGATCGGTCAACGCGATCCAGTTCCAGCGGCTGAAGGACAAGCTCGGCAATCGCTCCAATGCCTCATCGGAGGTCGAGTTCGTCGGCGCTTATGCCGAACGGGTTGGCGAGGAAGGCAAGGGCATCCGCACCATCATCCAGATGGTGCAGCTGACGCGGCAGGATTGCGCGATTGCTTCCAGCGGCCTGATGCGCTCGGGGCTTGCGCACGCGCTGCATCATGCCCGTCACCGCAGCGTGTTCCAGAAACATCTTGCCGATCAGCCCTTGATGCAGGCCGTGCTGTCGGACATGGCGCTCCACGTCGAGGCCAGCGTAGCGCTGGTGATGCGGCTCTGCCGCGCCTTCGACCGCACCCCGCACGATGCGGCGGAGGCCGCCTATATGCGGCTGCTGACGCCCGCGATCAAATACTGGACCTGCAAGAGTGCGCCGGCGTTCCTGTACGAGGCAATGGAATGCCTCGGCGGCAACGGCTATGTCGAGGACGGCATTTTGGCGCGGCACTTCCGGGAGTCGCCGGTGAACGCGATCTGGGAAGGCTCCGGCAACGTCATGTGCCTCGACGTGCTGCGCGCGCTGGCGCGCGAGCCGGAGGCAGCGATGGCGGTGCTGCAAAGTCTCGCCGCTGAGACGAAAGGCTTGTCCGGAGCAGGCGAGGCGACCGCTTTCATCGGCAAGACCTTCCGCCGCGCGGATGGCGAGCGCGTGGCGCGGCTAGCGGTCGAGAAGTTGGCCCTGCTTGCCGCAGCCGCCGCGCTCAACGCTGTGTCGCCCCGCCATGCCGAACTGTTCGCCGCCACGCGGCTCGGCGCCAACCACGCCAGCATGTATGGCGCGGTGGAGCTGGAGAGCGGTGACATGCGTGCACTGCTGGAGCGGGCGCTCCTTTGATCGGGGCGTACTCTCACCACTCGTCGTGGCCGGGCTTGACCCGGCCATCCACGTCTTGCCGCGCGGCACGAAGAACGTGGATGCCCGGGCCTTCGCCTCGCCGAAGCGGCTTCGGCCGCGCAGGCGGGACAAGCCCGGGCATGACGGCCTCTCGATAGTTTGCGCGCCTAACGAAAGCCATCTGATGGACACCCTCAATCCCGACCATCCGCCGCTGATCATGACGCCTGCGGACCACAGGCCGGACGTCTGGAAATTCTGGGGCACGGCGCTGTGGGGTCTGCTGATCTTCGCCGCGATGTTCGTCGGTCAGATCGGCGCCATCCTGCTGCTGGTGGTACTTCGCGGCATTCCGATCAACATGGCCTCGATTCAAATTGTCGGCAGCGAGCCGCAGGCGCTCGCGCTCTCGGTGACCATGGGATTGCCCGCGACGCTTGTCGCAGTGTGGCTCGCCATCCGCATCAAGAAGACCTCCTTCGTCGACTACCTCGCGCTGCGCTGGCCGGCCTGGACGCAAATCCTGTTCGGCGCCGTCGGCCTCATCCTGCTTGTCGTGGCCTGGGAGGCGATGTCGCGCAGCCTCGGCCGCGAAGCGACGCCGGGCTTCATGACCGATCTCTTGAAATCGGGCCGCGACAAGGGCGCCGCGCTATTGCTGCTGTTCGCCTTCAGCGTGGCGGCGCCCATGTCGGAAGAGGTGCTGGCGCGGGGCTTCCTCTATCGCGGCTGGTCGGCAAGCTTCCTGCGCGTGCCCGGCGCGATCATCCTGTCGTCGCTGGTGTGGACAGGCGTGCATCTGCAGTACGACATGTACTTTCTCGCCGAGGTCTTCACCATCGGCGTGTGGTTCGGCTACATGCGCTATCGCGCCAATTCGCTGTGGCTCACCGTCGTGCTGCATGCGCTGAACAACATGACGGCGGTGGTGCTGACGATGTGGCTGGGGAGCTAGCCCGGCGGTTTCCTCACATTCCGTCATTGCGAGCGTAGCGAAGCAATCCAGACTACCTCTGCGGAAACAGACTGGATTGCTTCGTCGCAAGGGCTCCTCGTAATGACGACGGTGAGAGAGCTGCGCCCGCAATGTCGTTGCTTTGGCAGTCCGCCCTGAACTGCAGACAGAATGGCAATTGCCGGGCGCAATTTCATTTCGTATGTTAGGTAGAGGTGATGATCAATCTCGCTATGAAGTTGTCGCGGAAGTCAGTATGTCCGAACTCGAAAATGCTCGCCCCCTAGGGGCGGACCCATCCCCGCAACCCCGCACATTCGATTTCTTCGAGACCTTGTTGGTCGCCCTGATAACCTATGCTGTGTTCCTATTCGCAGCCCAGCTCACGATCATATTGAGCTTACCGGCTTTCATGAACGGGTTATCGTCGGAGCAGGTCGAGCTATTGTGGAAACAACCGCACCGGCAGGGCGCGGCGGTGATTTTTGCGACTCCGGTTGCGATCGCCGTACTTTGGGTTGCAATCCGACGGGCGGGAAGGGAATTCACCGAGTATTTGGCTCTGAATTGGCCAAGCAGAGACGACATCGTATCTGTTCTTGGCATCATGACAATTTTTTTAACTGTCGAAGCCTTCGTAACGATCAAACTTGGACTAACGCGACCTCAAACCAGCTCAGGTTTCGAAGTTGGAGGTGCAACGGGACTGATCATATTCGCTGTGATCATCTGCTTAACTGCTCCGATCGTTGAGGAATTCGTATTTCGTGGATTTATGTTTCGAGGGTGGTCTCAGTCGTTCCTGCGTCCGATCGGTGCGATCCTGCTTACGTCGGTGCTATGGGCGGTGCTGCACAGTCAGTACGGTTGGTATGAGCGCTCCTGGATATTCGTCGAAGGTCTCGTACTCGGTTACTTTCGCCTTCGTTCCAATTCCACTTGGCTGACAGTTGTGGCTCATTCAGCCATGAATATGGCTGTCCTGTTTTTGGGTGGACCGTACGTCTAGCTAGTGCTCACGCCACCAGCGCGATCGCGATGGGCATCGTGATCGCTGCCAAAATCGTTTGCAGCGTGATGATCTGCGCCAGCAGCGGCGCGTCGCCGCCCATCTGGCGGGCCAGCACATAGGCGCTGGGCGAAGTCGGCACCGCCGCGCAGATCGCGACAATCGCGAGGCTGTCGCCGGATAGGCCGAACCATGCGGCGAGCGCCAGTGCCAGCACGGGCATCAGCACCAGCTTGAACGCCACGCCGAGCGACGCACTCACGCTCGGGCGCAGCAGGCCTTTGAGCTGCAGTCCGGCGCCGGTGACGAGCAGGCCGATGGCCAGCGACGAGCGGCCGAGTGCGTCGGCGACCTCGTGCCAGATCCTTGGCAGCGGCAGATGAACGATGTTGACGAAGAGGCCGATCGCGCAGGCCCAGATCAGGGGATTGCGGATCACCGTCATGACGATTGCGAGCGGAGATTGCTTCTTAGGCGATGCATAGTGCGCCAGCACTGCGACGCTGAACACGTTGACCAGCGGAATGATCGCGACCATCGCCACCGAGGCCAGCGCCAGGCCGACGTCGCCGAACATGTTGGCGGATACCGAGAGCGCCACATAGGTCTGCCAGCGCGTTGCGCCCTGGAAGATCGAGGAGAAGGCGGGACCGTCAATGTCGAGCCGCGCCAGGGCAGGGCGGAGCGCGAGGCACAACAGCGAGATCGCGAGCACCGACAGCAGCAGCGCGCCGCCGACGCCGGCCACCGGCACCTTGGAGAGGTCCGCCCTCACCAGCGTCTGAATCAGCAGCATTGGAAACAGCACGAAATAAGTCAGCCGCTCCAGCCCGTGCCATTGCGTATCCAGCCGCATCAAGCTGCGCTTCAGCACGACGCCGAGCACGATGAGGATGAAGACCGGCAGCAGCGCCGCGATCACCACGGCCATGGGTCAGCTGGGCCCCGAAGTTGCGCGAAGATTGGCGAGCCGGTCGAGCGCGCCTTGCAGGATGAAGATCGCGGCGTGCTCGTCGATGACCTCGGCGCGCTTGGCGCGGCTGACGTCCATGCCGATCAATTCGCGCTCCACTGCGGCGGTCGACAGACGCTCATCCCACAACCCGATCGGCAGCGTGGTCAGCCCGGCAAGGTTGCGGGCGAAGGCGCGGGTCGATTGCGCGCGCGGGCCCTCGCTGCCGTCCATGTTGATGGGCAGGCCGAGCACGAAGCCGACTGCCTTGCGCTCGGCCGCAATCGCGAGCAGGCGGGCGGCATCCTGCTTGAAGGCCTTGCGCTGGATGGTCTCGACGCCGGTCGCCAGCCGTCGGTCCGGATTGGACACGGCGACGCCGATGGTCTTGGTGCCGAGGTCGAGGCCGACCAGCCCGCCGCGTTCGGGCCAGTGGGTTGCAGCATCGATCAGGGGCAGGATAAGAGCCGGCATGGCATCAGCGCTTAGCATGCGGCGCGCTGCGGAGTGAACCAGAACAATGGATGCACTGACATTATTCGGCCTGTTCGCCGTGACCGCGATGCTGGTCTGCTATGCCCTGGAGGACCGCAGCCACTGGTTCGTGCTGCTGTTCGCCGGGTCTTGCGCGCTCGGCTCTGCCTACGGCTTCATCCAGGGCGCTTGGCCGTTCAGCGTGGTCGAGGCGATCTGGGCTGTCGTGGCGCTGCGGCGGCGGCGCCTGAAGCCGTAGGACCATCCTGCGGCCGGAGAAAGCACGTGGGAAATGGTGGCGACAAGTGCACCGATCATTTGTGGCAAATCTCACAAAGGTGGAGTCGCATACTATGGCATGATGTCGCGTCCCCAGTCGCGCTCATCCATTGACGCTCTGGTTGTTACGCTTTAAGTATATAGGTCTAAAGTAGTGTGGGGCGCATCGCCCCGATTTCTAGAATGATCGGCAGCGAAAGGCAGTCCCGGCCCGTGCTGCAACCTTGGCGCGAATTTTCAGGCGCCGGCCACATCCAATATTGCTCTGGATTTCGAGAGGTCATTATGCTCATCAAGCCAAGCCTGATCGCGGGCTCAGAAAGGCGATTCAAGCAAGCCGAGTTTTCACCCGATGCATTGAACCGGAAATTGGGCGACGGTCCGATCGAGATGACCGTCGAAAAGAAGCGCTTACGCCAGCGCCAGCTCTTCGCCGAGACACGGGACGTGCAGGCGGCCGAGATCGGCCTGGAGCGGATCATCCAGGGCAATGATCTCGACAGCGTCAACTATCTCGCCAAGGGTACGGCCGCCTCGCGTCCGGTTTGCCGTATTCAGCTCAGGGATCTCAAGTCAAATCTGATCGGCTATGGGTCGGGCTTTCTGATCGGGCCCGGCCTGCTGCTGACGAATCATCACGTCTTCGGCAAGCCGGCCGACGCAGCCAATTCGATCGCCGATTTCAACTACGAATTGGACATTTCGGGAGAAGAGCGTGTGCCGGTCAGATTCGCATTCGAGCCGGGCAAATTCTTCTACACCAACGACACTCTCGATTTCTCGATCGTCGCGGTGGCGCCGACGTCGCTGTCGGGGAACGGGCGGCTCGTAGATTGGGGATGGTTGCCGCTCAGCGGCGCGCCGGGCAAGGCGGATCCCGGCGAGTACCTGACCATCGTCCAGCATCCCAGCGGGCAGATGAAGCAGGTCTGCGTCCGCGAGAACAAGTTGCTCAAATACGTCGGTGACTTCCTCTGGTACAAAACCGATACCACCGCCGGGTCATCGGGCTCGCCGGCGTTCAACCGCTTCTGGCAGGTGGTCGCGCTGCATCACAGCGGTGTTCCGAGTAAGGATGCGCAGGGCCGCACGTTGACCAAGGACGGCAAGGTGTGGGATGCGTCGATGGACGAAACCTCGATCGATTGGATCGCCAACGAGGGCATCCGGATCAGCTCGATCGTCGCCGATCTCAAGATTGCGGTTGGCTCTCATCCCTTGATCAGGCCAGTGCTCGACGAGGAAGAGCCGCCAACCCGGCACGAGGTCGAGAGAGTCCTGCCGCCGGCCGCCGCAACTCCGTACGGAGCCAATGTCTGGGTCGAGCAATCTCTCGACGGGACCTCGCTGGTGGTACCGATCCGCGTGCCATTGCCGATGTTCAGGAAGGAACTTCCGATGGCTGCGCTGGCGCCCGTGCCGAGCCCCGCGGGACGCAGCGGCGGGGCTTCGAACGGCGGCATGCAGAACGGCAGCATGCCCTTGATCGCTCCGCCGGCCGGCCTGCTGCCCCGCATCAGCGCGAAGAACGGCCTGCCCATGGAGGCCGTTCACATCGATCAGGCGACGCTGAAATCGCGTCCCGGATACAAGGCGAATTTTCTCGGCAGCGGCAAATTCTCGGTCGCCTTGCCGAAGATTCCCGCCTCCCTCAAATCCAGGGTCGCGATGTTGAAGGGAAGATCCAAGCAGTCCGAATTGAAATATTTCAACTATAGCGTCGTCATGAACAAGGAGCGCAGGCTCGCGTTCTTCAGCTGCGTCAATATCGACGGCGGTAAGCAGCAGGATGTCGGCAAGCGCGAAGGCGATTCCTGGCTGCGCGATCCGCGCATCGATGACGATGCCCAGATCGGCGACGAGTTCTACCGCAAGCAGGCCACTTTCGAGGCGGATCGCAGCAAGAACCCGTTCGACCGCGGTCATCTCGTCCGCCGCCTGGATGCGACCTGGGGCGATACCGTCGCCGAGGCCAAACAACACGGCGACGATTCCTTCCATTTCACCAATTGCTCGCCGCAGTTCTTCTCATTCAACCAGGGCAAGCAGCTCTGGGCAGGACTCGAGGATTACACGCGCGACGTTCTGCTCGACGGCGAGGAAAAAGGCATCGTGATGAACGGGCCGGTGTTCGACGGTCCGGATGCCGATGGATCTGATTTGCCCAATCCGGCCGGCCGGCCGCACACGGATCCGAGGTTCGGCGGCGTTCAGATTCCGAAATATTTCTGGAAGATGCTGGTCCGACGCGATGACGGCGGTCTCAAGGCGGCGGCATTCCTGATGAGCCAGAGGAAGTTGGTCATGGAGATCGACCGGATCCAGGAGGCGGATCTGCTCGAGCGGATGTCCGAAGAGGATGTCAGCGTGTTTCAGGTCTCGATTGCGGACCTGGCGAAATTGACCAAGCTCGATTTCGGCAATCTCGCCGACGCGGATTCGCACGAGGCGACCTCGATCGGCCCGCGTCGGATCGAATCCTATGAGGACATCCGAATCTAGGGCTTCGGCTCCCGAACCGGCCGGATGCGAATGACGTAGCTTGCGGAGGCGCAGAGCGAGACCCGACGCGGTGTCTAGCGATCCGGGCGAGGGTCATGGTGTGCTCTGTCGAGACACAGCAAGACCCTCACCCGCGTTTCTTCCGAAGGGGCCCGTGTCGGGCCTCAGCGGATCGCAATCGGGTTGATCATCGCCTGCACGCCTCCGGTCCAGCGCGGCTGTCCGAGCACGAACAGGAATTCATATCCCTTGTCGCGGGCAAGCGCGGCCGTATCCATGTTCTCGAGGATATAGGTCCCGTTCATCGCGAGCAGGATCTGGTGCACCTCGAACACGTTCTTGGACTCGAACGGCAGCACTTCCAGCGCCCAAGTGTCGGCGCCGATCGCGACGACGCCCTTGCTCGTCAGGTACTTTGCACCTTCGACGCCGAGACCGGGCTCGCCGGCCGAATAGCGCTTGTCGTCCTTGCCTATCAGGCTGAGCCAGCCGGTGTGGAAGATGACGACGTCGCCCTGGCGGATCTCGACGCCCTGCTTCTTGGCAGCTTCATCGATCTCCTTGACGTTGAAGGCGGTGCCTTCCTTCACCACGTCGGTGTTGTAGTAGGCCGCCATGTCGAGCAGCACGCCGCGGGTGACAATCGGCGGCACCTTCTCGATGCCGAGCTTCTTCAACCCGTTGGGATCGGCGAAGTCGGCGAGCTTGTTGCCGTTGTAATAGACGTGCTCGACACCGAGATGGCCGAGCCCGTCAATTTGGCTGCCGATGCCGACCCAGGTGTCCAGGATATCGTCATTGTAAGTTGCCTTGTTGGGACCGAGACCGGGGCTGCCGGCCTGTCCCGGCTGCACCACCGTGATCTTGAAGGTGCGCGGCGGATAGGCCGGGGTCTTGGAATCGACGGCGATGCCAAGTGCATAAGTCTTTCCGGTCTTTACCAGAGACGCGGCCTTCAGTACGAGCTCGGGCGTCATGTAGTTGGCAGCACCGATCTCGTCGTTCGGTCCCCATTTCGATTTGGTCCAGTCCTGTGCGCTTGCTGTTTGGATCGTCGCCGACAACGCAGCGACACAGCACAACACGAGCGTATTGCGCATCGATAGTCCTCCCAATGTTTTTTTGCCGATGTTTGGCTTCGTTATGGTCTCGCGCCGGTCAGTGGCGCATCCTACGTAGAACCATCGCGCGCTTCAAAAGCTTTTCGGTGCTGCGCTGCGATGCGTCGCCGCCAATCGGTTTAAACGTGACGAATTTGTGTCGATGAATTTCGCGCGCTGGAATGTGTTCAGGCCGCGATGACGTCGTCGTTTTTCTTCAGGCAGGAGATGAAACCACTGAGCGCGGTGTATTGATGTCCGGCACCGCGCCGGATGAAGAGCGTCTCGACGCGCGCGTGCGATGGGCTCAGCGTGTGGATCGACACGCTGCCGTTCATCGCGTTGCGTTCGACAACGGCGCGCGGCAGCAGCGTCACGCCCATGTCGGCAGCGACGCAGCCGATCATGCCGTCGAGCGTGCCAAGCTCGAAGCGTGCGGCAGAAGGCCAGCCGAACTCGACGAAAATCTGTTCGAGCCGCTGGCGGTAGGTGCAGCCGGTGCGGAACACCAGCGCGGTTGGGCCGGACTCCGGCGTGCCGGCGCGCAGCTCGGCAAGCGAGCTCCAGCGCCGCGCGCTGACCAGAACCAGCTCCTCGCGGAATGCACTTGTCGCGGTGAGGTCGGCATGCGCGATCGGGCCTGCGACGAAGGCGCCGTCGAATGCGCCTTCGAGAACGCCCGCGACGAGGTCGGCGGTGGTCGCCGTGCGCAAGCTCAGCCGGACGGCGGGAAAGCGGCGGTGGAAATCGGCCAGCAGCGGCGGCAACCGCACCGCTGCCGTGGTCTCCATCGAGCCGATCGACAATGGTCCTTTGGGCTCGCCATCGTCGCGTGCGGCGAGCACGGCTTCGCGCGACAACGCTGTCATCCGTTGCGCGTAAGGCAACAGCCTTTTGCCGGCGCCGGTAAGGCTCATGCCGCGGCTGTGACGCTCGAACAGAGGCGTACCGATCTCAGCCTCCAGCGCCTTCACGCGCTGGGTGACATTGGATTGCACCGTGTTGAGCTCTTCGGCGGCACGGGTGATGCCGCCGGTGCGGGCCACCGCGGCGAAGGTGTGGATGTCGCTGAGTTCCATGGCATCGTTTCGTTTTTGAGATAGCAGCGTTCGTTAGAATTCAATTTCCGTGAATGCTATTCCGGCCTAGCGTTGCTGTCGAGAGTGGAGGAGCCATGTCGATCACTACGCCGCTGACCCAGCTCCTGGGGATCAAGCATCCCGTCCTGCTTGCGCCGATGGACGTGGTTGCCGGCAGCCGTCTGGTGACGGCCGTCAGCCGCGCCGGCGGCTTTGGCATTCTGGGCGGTGGTTATGGCGAGAGGGAATGGCTGGAGCGAGAGACGGCGAAGCTCGCCAGCATGTCCGCGCCGTTCGGGATCGGCTTCATCACCTGGAGTCTCGCCAAGCGGCCTGAGCTTCTCGATATCGCGCTCGCCGCAAAACCGTCTGCGATCATGTTGTCTTTCGGCGATCCCGCTCCGCTCGCATCAAAGATCAAGTCGGCTGGTGCGCGCCTGATTTGCCAGGTGCAGGATGAGGCGATGGCGCGGCAGGCGCTCGATGCCGACGCCGATGTCCTGATCGCGCAGGGGACGGAAGCAGGCGGCCACGGTGCCTCCCGCACAACCGTCGATCTCGTGCCCGCGATCGTCGATCTCGCGGCTGGCCATGTGCCGGTGGTCGCGGCGGGCGGCATTGCCGACGGGCGCGGGCTTGCCGCGATGATGATGCTGGGGGCAAGCGGCGTGCTGCTCGGGACGCGCTTCTATGCGAGCCAGGAGGCTGACGGCGCGGAGGAAGCCAAGCGGCGCATCTGCGCCGCGACCAGCGGCTCGACCGTGCGCGGCATCATCTTCGATCTCTCCCGCAACAATGTGTGGCCGGCGCCGTTCACCGGAAGATGCCTGGTCAACGATCATGCCAGGCGCTGGATCGGCCGCGAGATCGAGCTGATGCAGAATGTTGCCGCAGTCGCAGCGGAGTATGTTGCGGCAAAAGCGGCCGGCAATTTCGACGTTGCCGCCGTGATCGCGGGCGAGGCCGTCGGCCTGATTCATGATATCCAGCCTGCGGCAGAGATCGTGGAGCGGATCGCGACCGAGGCGGAGCAGTTGCTGGAAGGAAAACGTAGTTCGGTGGTCGGTGCCTTCCCTTCTCCCCTTGTGGGAGAAGGTGGCGCGCAGCGCCAGATGAGGGGTTCTATCCGCGGAGAATAATGTCAAATCTGAGAGGTCTGTCTCCTGCGGATGCAAACCCCTCACCCGTCTCGCCGCTATCGCCATAGCCGATGCGAAGCATCGGCGTTCTAAGGACGGCGGCGAAGGCCGCCTATGCCACCCTCTCCCACAAGGGGAGAGGGTAAGAGCGAGAGACGCAACCATGTGGCCTGACCATCGATTGATCGATCTCTTCAAGACCGAATTCCCGATCGTGCTGGCGCCGATGGCCGGCGTGATGGACGCGGAGCTGGTGATCGCCGTCGCGGAAGGCGGCGGGCTCGGCTCGCTGCCGAGCGCGATGCTGTCGCCCGAGAAGGCGCGCGAGCAGGTCAACATCATCCGCCAGCGCGTCTCTGCGCCGGTCAACATGAACTTCTTCTGCCACACGCCGGTCGAGCTTGATGCGGCGGCGGAAGCGCGCTGGAAGGCGCGTCTTGCGATCTATTACAAGGAGCTTGGCCTTGATCCGGCCGCGCCGATCAATGCGGCCAACCGCGCACCGTTCGACGCCGGCTTCTGTGCGGTTGTCGAGGAGCTGAAGCCGGAGGTCGTGAGCTTCCATTTCGGACTGCCGGATCAGGCGCTGCTCAAGCGCGTCAAGGCGGCCGGCTGTCTCGTGATTTCCTCGGCGACGACCGTGAAGGAAGCCGTCTGGCTCGAGCAGCACGGCGCCGATGCCGTGATCGCGCAAGGCGCGGAGGCGGGCGGCCATCGCGCCATGTTCCTGACCGAGAACATCAACGAGCAGCCCGGCACGTTCGCGCTGGTGCCGCAGGTGGTGGATGCGGTGAAGGTGCCCGTGATTGCAGCGGGCGGCATCGCGGATGGGCGCGGCATCGCAGCCGCCTTCGCACTCGGCGCCGCCGGCGTGCAGATCGGCAGCGCCTACCTTCGCTGTCCGGAATCCAAGGTGAGCGCGGCGGGGCGCGCCGCGCTTGCCGCGGGGCGGGATGATTCCACCGTCATCACCAACGTCATGACCGGGCGGCCGGCGCGCGGTGTTCAGAACCGCCTGATGCGCGAAGCCGGCCCGATCTCGCCGGATGCGCCGCCATTTCCCCATGCTGCGACCGCGCTGGGGCCGCTGAAGGCGGCCGCGGAGAAGCAGGGCAGGGTCGATTTCACCAATCTCTGGGCCGGACAGGCCATCGCCATGGGCCGGGAGCTCCCCGCGGCCGAATTGACCCGGGATCTCGCGAAATCGGCCCTGGCGCGCCTGCGCCAGATGGCAGGCTAGGGCGCAATGAGATTGAGAAGAGTGATCATCGCGCCTTAGGTTATTGTTTAAGCATGATCTTTTCGGAAAACCGCTGCGCACTTTTCCGGATCATGCTCTAGAGCGCCGGTTGCGGCGCAAAACCGGCCTCTGCTATACGGCGGATAGGTTTTGCCGTGAGAGGCCTTATATAATGTCCGTCGACGCTGCTACCGTCCGCCGCATTGCGCATCTGGCGCGCATTGCGGTGTCCGAGGACGATGTTCCGCACCTGCAGGGCGAGCTCAACGCCATGCTCGCGTTCGTCGAGCAGCTCTCGGAGGTCGACGTCGCAGGCGTCGAGCCGATGACCTCAGTCACCCCGATGCAGATGAAGAAGCGCGCCGACCTGGTCAACGACGGCGAGATCGCCGACGATATCGTTGCCAATGCGCCCGCGACCGAAGGCCATTTCTTCCTGGTGCCGAAGGTCGTCGAGTAACTACCTCAATCAGGACCGTGTCCGATGTGCCTGCTATGCGACGATGAGAAGGCCTATCAGGCCTATATGAACTATCTCGACAAGATGGAGCGGCAGGGCAAGGCTGCCGACCCCAATGTGGCCGTCAATGCCGTCCTCGATGAGATCGAGGCGGCTGCGAAAGCTTCGTCCAGGAAAGACGACCCGGCCAACGACAAGACCCTGTCTCCATTTTTCTGTAGCCCGATCAATAAATGACCGATTTGACATCACTGACGCTCGCCGAGGCCCGCAAGGGCCTTGCGGCCAAGACTTTCACGTCACTCGAGCTGACCGACGCGCATCTTTCCGCGATCGAAGCCGCGCGCGCGCTCAACGCCTTCATTCTGGAGACGCCGGACCAGGCGCGTGCCATGGCGCGCGAGGCAGATATCAAGATCGGGAAAGGTGACGGCGGTCCGCTCGCCGGCATCCCGCTCGGCATCAAGGATCTGTTCGCAACCAGGGGCGTGCGCACCACGGCGTGCTCCAAGATCCTCGGCAATTTCGTGCCGACCTATGAGTCCACCGTCACCTCGCAGCTCTGGCGCGATGGCGCCGTGATGCTGGGCAAGCTCAACAACGACGAGTTCGCGATGGGCTCGTCGAACGAGACCTCGTGCTTCGGCCCGGTCGGCAATCCCTGGCGGCGCGAGGGAAGCAACACGACGCTGGTGCCGGGCGGTTCGTCCGGCGGCTCGGCCTCGGCTGTGGCGGCGCTGCTGTGCATGGGCGCGACCGCGACCGACACCGGCGGCTCGATCCGCCAGCCGGCCGCGTTCACTGCGACCGTCGGCATCAAGCCGACCTATGGCCGCTGCTCGCGCTGGGGCATCGTCGCCTTTGCCTCCTCGCTCGACCAGGCCGGTCCGATCGCGCGCAGCGTGCGCGATGCCGCGATGCTGCTGCGCTCGATGGCCGGTCACGATCCGAAGGACACGACGTCGGTGGACATTGCCGTGCCGGATTACGAGGCCGCGATCGGCAAGTCCGTGAAGGGCATGAGGATCGGCATCCCCAAGGAGTATCGCCTCGACGGCATGCCCGCCGAGATCGAAAAGCTTTGGGAAGCGGGCGCGGCCTGGCTCAGGAGCGCCGGCGCCGAACTCGTCGAGGTGTCGCTGCCGCACACCAAATACGCGCTGCCGGCCTATTACATCGTGGCCCCGGCGGAAGCCTCCTCCAACCTCGCGCGCTATGACGGCGTGCGCTACGGCTTGCGCGAGCAGGGCAGGAACATCACCGAGCTGTACGAGAACACCCGCGCCGAAGGTTTTGGCGCCGAGGTGAAGCGCCGGGTCATGATCGGCACCTACGTGCTCTCGGCCGGCTACTACGACGCCTATTACCTGCGCGCCCAAAAGGTGCGCACGCTGATCAAGAAGGATTTTGAGGATTGCTTCGCTAAGGGCGTCGACGCGATCCTCACCCCGGCGACGCCGTCGGCCGCCTTCGGTATCGGCGAGAAGGGTGGCGCCGACCCCGTCGAGATGTACCTGAACGATATCTTCACGGTGACGGTGAACATGGCGGGCCTTCCGGGCATTGCCGTACCCGCCGGCAAGGACGCGCAGGGCCTGCCGCTTGGCCTGCAGCTGATCGGCCGCCCGTTCGACGAGGAGACGCTGTTCTCGCTCGGCGAGGTGATCGAGCAGGCGGCAGGCCGCTTCACGCCGGAGCGGTGGTGGTGACGCTGGCGGCCTACATCGCCAGCCTCGACGGCGCTTCGCCTGCGCCGGATCTCAGCGCGCCGCTTGCCGGTCTCTGGTGGGCCGCCAAGGGCGACTGGGACCAGGCGCACAAGATCGTCCAGGACGAGAGCAGCCGTGAGGCCGCCTGGGTGCACGCGTACTTGCACCGCGTCGAAGGCGATCTCGGCAATGCGGGCTACTGGTATCGCCAGGCCGGCCAGCCCACGGCAAAGGATTCATTGCAGGCGGAGTGGGAGCGGATCGCTGCCACGCTGCTCGGGAGCAAGACATGAGCACGGCCACGCACAAGCTTCTCAAAGGCGCCACCGGTGACTGGGAGATGGTCATCGGCATGGAGATCCACGCCCAGGTGACCTCGAATTCAAAACTGTTCTCCGGGGCCCCCACCGCGTTCGGCGGCGAGCCGAACAGCCACGTGTCGCTGGTCGACGCGGCGATGCCCGGCATGCTGCCCGTCATCAACGAGCAATGCGTCAGACAGGCTGTCCGGACCGGGCTGGGGCTGAACGCACAGATCAACCTGCGCTCGGTGTTCGATCGCAAGAACTATTTCTATCCGGACTCGCCGCAGGGCTACCAGATCAGCCAGTACAAGTCGCCGATCGTCGGCGAGGGCGAGGTCGAGGTCGAACTGGACGGCGGCAGGACCGCGACCATCGGGATCGAGCGGCTGCATCTGGAGCAGGACGCCGGCAAGTTGCTGCACGATCAGTCGCCGAACATGTCCTATGTCGACCTCAACCGCTGCGGCGTGGCGCTGATGGAGATCGTCTCCAAGCCCGACATCCGCGACGCCGAGCAGGCCAAGGCCTATGTGACCAAGCTGCGCTCGATCCTGCGCTATCTCGGCACCTGCGATGGCGACATGGAGAAGGGAAGCTTGCGCGCCGACGTCAACGTCTCCGTGCGCAAGCCCGGCGCGCCGCTCGGCACCCGCTGCGAGATCAAGAACATGAACTCGATCAACTTCATCGGGCAGGCGATCGAGTACGAGGCGCGGCGCCAGATCGAGATTCTCGAGGATGGCGGCCAGATCGACCAGGAGACCCGCCTCTACGACCCCAACAAGGGCGAGACGCGCTCGATGCGGTCCAAGGAAGAGGCGCATGACTACCGCTACTTCCCCGATCCCGATCTGTTGCCGCTGGAGTTTTCGCAAAGCTTCGTCGACGAGTTGAAGGCAAAGCTGCCCGAGCTGCCAGACCAGAAGAAGATGCGCTTTGTCGCCGACTTCGGCCTGTCGGCCTATGACGCAAGCGTGCTGGTCGCGGAGCGCGAGAGCGCGGTGTTCTACGAGACCGTGCTGGACAGGCTCGCCAATCGCGCCCGCGACGGCAAGATGGCGGCGAACTGGGTGATCAACGAGCTGTTCGGCCGCCTCAACAAGGAAGGCCGGGATATTACGGGCTCTCCGGTCAGCGCCGAGCAGTTAGCTGCGATCGTCGATCTGATCGGCGAGGGCACGATCTCCGGCAAGATCGCCAAGGATCTGTTTGAGATCGTGTGGCAGGAGGGCGGCGATCCCCGCGCGCTCGTCGAAAGCCGCGGCATGAAGCAGGTCACCGACCTCTCGGCGATCGAAAATGTGGTCGACGACATCATCGCGGCCAATCCCGACAAGGTCGCGCAGGTCAAGGACAAGCCGCAGTCGCTCGGCTGGTTCGTCGGCCAGGTCATGAAGTCGTCGGGCGGCAAGGCCAACCCGCAGAGCGTGAACGACCTGCTCAAGTCCAAGCTCGGCATCTGACGTCGCGCGTTCGAACGAGGTGACGGACGCTTTCCGTCACCTCGCTTCAGGTCGAGATGCGGCGCTCGCGCGCACCATCGACGACGAACATCATCCCGCTCGATCCATGTAGCACCTGCGAATCGCCGCTGTGCGATTCGCACAAAACGGTGGCTTGGACGCGCTCTGGCGAGCGCTCGCGTCGTTAAGCATGAAAATATTTTCGTTGCCAAAACCCGCGACTCAGAGTCCGCGAAGCGCCTTTTCGAGTCGATAGAGCGAAGCGCGACGCGCGTCATTGCGTCGATCGCACGCGAAGCACGAGTGCAGAAAAATACTTGCTGCATAGTGTTTTCTTGCAATCGCAGTGCGCGACGACGTCGGTGTTGCCGGTACTCCTTGCGATCGCAGGCGCGCCTCTCTTCGTGCATCCGCATCGGGCGCGCCAAGCGCACGCGCTTTTCTCCGTCAACACTTCCTTAAGCGAGACGCTGTTTTTTTCGTTGTGTTGGTGTATTCGGGATGAGTGTGCATTCGATCCCCGACTGCATGCAGCGATTAAAGCCATCTCACACATCGGAGGGCAACATGGCCAAGAAAGCGAAGAAGGCGAAGAAGGCGAAGAGCGCAGTGAAGAAGACTGCGAAGAAGACCCGCAAGGTCGCGAAGAAGAAGAAGTAACTTCGACTTCTGAAGTTGCCGGCTCCTAGAGAGCCGGCACGTCATCAGCGCCTCCTAGAAGGTTCTGGTCGACGATAGAGGGTGTCGGCGAGACATCAGGTCAACGGTCGGATCGTCCTCTTCCGCGGGTTCGCCCGCCGAAGTCCGGTCCGGCAGAAGAAACGAGTTTTCTTCGTTCGGTGCGGGTGTCCTTCACGGGGTCCGCAATTTCACAGGCGGCTTACGGGCCAACGTGGAATCTGATCCTGACGTGTTCGCCGACGCCCTCGTTCCTTGAGGCCGGGGCATTGCCGGCATTTCCTTTCCCGACATTGCTGATCTAACCGTGACGTGGCAGCGCTGCCTGGGGCAGGCGAGAGCCGCGGCTTTGTCGTACCCGACGTCCGTGCGCCCCATGCAGCAGGGCTATCGCATACGGAAAGAGACCGGTGGGCCGTATTCGTTGTCGCGATCCTTCGAGACGCCCGCCTCTGGCGGGCCCTCAGGATGAGGTCTTGTTGTGCGGTGAAACCTTAGACCCTCATGGTGAGGAGCCCGCCCCAAGCGGGCGTCTCGAACCATGAAGGCCGAGCGAGTGCGCAGGGACGTTACCATGCGCGATGGTTATCGTTGTCCCAAAATCCTACGGTAAACCGAGTCTGACGAATCGCAGAAGTGCCCGTCAATTGCGGACTTCTTGCATTCCGCTTTCGCGCGTGGAACTCGCGCGTTTACGTTGCCTTCATCGCGATGCTTAAACTGCCATTCAAATTTGCCCGCCATCATCGCCTCCAACAAGCCGGCAAACGGCATGGGCAAAAAGACTCGGGGATGAGTTGAACAGCGCATGATCCCGGAAGAGTGGTTTCCGGTTTTCCGGGACGGATCATGCACCAATCAGAGTTGGACGGGAGCCGCGCTCGGGGGAACGAGGCGGCACAAGAAAAGGGGATGCGTGATGTTTCAGGGTACTTTCGATCTGGAGACGGCGACGCCGATCGACGCAAGCGCGCTGTCGGACGTGCTGTTCGAGCGCGGGATCTATTGGGCAAGCGGCCGCTCCGGCCTCGTCGATCTCGTCGCCGCGCACAAATGGTTCAATCTCGCCGCGCTGAAGGGCCGCAAGGACGCCGTGGAACTACGCCAGGAAATCGCCGGGCAGATGTCGGACGCCGAAATCTCGACCGCGCAGCGCGAGGCGAGGGCGTGGGTCTGCGCGCACTGAGCGGAGAAGCGCATCGGGCTCCGTACTTTTGACGGGTGGGCCTGGTCGCGCCGAAACAAGTTCGTTCACGGTGCTGCCGCCCAGCCCCAACGCAGCATGGGTGGCGACAGGCCCGACAGGACTGGCCAGAGGGTGCCGATTCAGGTCGTGGCCGACGAATGCGATCTGGAACTCGGACGGCCGCACAAATCGGGCGTCTTGCCCCAGAGCGTTCCGCCGGCGCAAGTCGACGGAGGAGTAGAGCACGAATCGGGCTGCGCTCGCGGCCCGCAGATGCTTTGGTCAGGCTTGCGCGGCCGGCCAATGGCGGCTTTCAGGTGAAAGAACGCGCCGACCTCAATTCTGCCGCTTGCGGCTCGCCGCCGGGTCGGGCATACCCCGCATATTGGAGACGTGGCCGAGTGGCTGAAGGCGGCGGTTTGCTAAACCGTTATAGGCTTGTAAAGGCCTATCGAGGGTTCGAATCCCTCCGTCTCCGCCAAAAAATCCCAATAAGTGATTGATTTATCTGGCTTCGTGCCGGTTTGGCTTGAGCTCGTCCTCTGCCGCCTCAAGCCGGCGATGGCGCATGTACGGCGTTTGCCGCCGATGCTGCCGGGAGCGATCGGGGAAAGGGGTCTCTACTCCACGCTGGCGGTACCGCGGCGCAGGTCGGCCTCGATTTGCAATCGCGTGCCGCCGCCGAAGCGGGCGCGGTAGACCTGCAGATTCTCCATGATCCGCTGCACATAGTTGCGTGTCTCGGAGAACGGGATCAGTTCGACCCAGTCGACCGCATCGACCTTCGGGTCGCGCGGGTCGCCGTAGCGATCGACCCACTTCTTCACGCTGCCGCGTCCGGCATTGTAGGCGGCAAACGTCATGATGTAGGAGCCGCGATAGTCTTCGAGCAGACCGCCGAGCTCGGCCGACCCGAGCGTGGCGTTGTAGGCCGAATCGTTCTTCAGCCGGGACAGATCGTAGGTGCCACCGTGCCGCTTGCAGACATAGCGCGCCGCGTCCGGCGTCACCTGCATCAGGCCATAGGCCTGCGCCGGCGAGACCACTGAGGGGTTGAACGCGCTCTCCTGCCGCGCGATGGCGTAGATGATGCTGCGCTCGACCTGCGGGCCGATCGGCGTGAACTGCGGAATGCCGTTGACGGGGTAGGCATAGAAGTCGAACGGCAGACCGCGATTGAGCGCGGCCTTGCCGACCAGCAGCATCCCGCGCGCATCGCCGTAGCGCTGGCTGAGCTCGCCGAGGCCGGTGAGGGCTTCGGGATCGCCGTTCTCGCCCATGTCGGCGAGAACAGGCACGGCCATCTCGCGCTCGTCGAGCTCGTACAGCAACTGCGCGGCGCGCACGATCTCCAGACGTTCGGCGCCGCGCCCGCGCGGCTGGCTGTTGAGCTCGATCTGCGGCAGGCCGAGTTTTGCGCGTGCGAGCTGGCCGTAATAGCTGGTCGACTGCTCGGCAGCGCGGGCATAGGCGTTGCGCGCCTCCTGCTGGCGGCCCGCCGCTTCCGCCGCGCGGCCCTGCCAATAGCCGGCACGCGCCAGCGTGGTCGGATTGACGCTGCCGACCCCGATGCGGGCGAAATGTTGCGTAGCCAGCGCGGGATCGTTGAGAAAGCGCAGCGCGATCCAGCCCGCCGTGAATTCCTGCTCGGTCTTGTAGATATCGCGCGAGGGGAGCGCCGCATCGCGCGCGATCAGATAGGCGCTGCGGAATTCTTCGGTGTCGATCATCTTGCGCGCCAAGAGACGCCGCTCGATCCACCATTCGTCGAGATTGTAGAGCCGGTTCGAATCCTTCGGCGCCGACAGCATGAGCTGGGCTGCCTCGGCAAACTTCTCCTCGCGGCGCAGCAGCTGGATCTTGCTGAAGATAAAGCCGGGATCATTGTGCAGTTCGCGCGGCACGGCCTCCAGCAGCGCACGCGCGTTCGGCGCTTTCTTGAGGGAGGCGATGCGGGCCTTGGCGAGCGCGACATAGCCGGCCCCGAGGCGCTTGGCCGCGCGCAGCGCCGCCTCGTTTTCGCTGCCATAGAGCAGCGTGTCCATCCGCGCCTTCTGGTCGCCCGGCGTCAGCAGGGCGCCGAACTGGTCGAGCGCGTTGTTCTCGGTATCCTCCGACATCGGATCGCTGCGCCAGGCCTCGCGCACCAGCCGCTCGGCATTGGCGCGGTCGCCGCGCGCCAGCATCGCCTTGGCGAGCGAGAAGCGCCCCTTGGCGGAGACCGGGGATTCGTTCTCGAACCACGACCACGCGACCTGGTCGTCGCGCCGGTCGTCCCACATCGCGGCCTCGAGCCGCCGGCGCAGGAAGGTCTGCGACGGCCAGCTCGGATTGGCGGAGAGGAAGGCGCGGTAGCGTTCCACGGTCGCGCCATTGTCCTCGCTGCGCAGGATGATCCATTCCGCAAGTTTTCGCGCGACGGGGTCCGAGATGGTGGCTGCAGCGTTCGTGGCGTCGCCCGCTTTGCGCTTGCGCACGAGCTCGATGACGCTCTCCAGCGTGTCCTTGTCGGCCTGGGAGGTCGACGAGGTCGCGGCGACCGCGGCGGGCGCGACCGGTTTGCGCGGCGCCGCGTGCTGGCGCGTGGCCGGGGCCAGCACGGGGGCGGCGACCGGTCTGGCGGCAGCCGGAGCGGCCGGTCTGACGGTGGCCGTCGCGGCCGGCGCGGGTGCCGTCACCGGGGCCGAACCGTTCGCGGTCGGCCGTGGTTTTGGCGCGGGGGCCGCTGCCGCGGGCTTTTGTTTGTCCTTCGCGGGTTCCTTGCTGGCATTCTTGCCGGCATCCTTGGCAGGTTTCTTCGCTGCATCCTTGGCCGAGACGGGAGCGGCTCCCTTAGTCGACCCTTTGGCTGCTTCCTTGCCCGTTCCCTTATCTGTCCCCTTGGCCGGCCCTTTGGCAGGTCCCTTCGCTGCGTCCTTGGCAGCTGGCTTCGCGGCGTCCTTGGTGCCGTCCGCGGTCGGCTCATTGGACTTGTCATTGGACTTGGCCAAGGCGGCGCAGCCGACCGACAGCCCTGCCATCAGGCACATGATCAGACCGGTGGATCGCCATGCGGCACGAGGAAAGGAGGTCACGGCGTTACGTCGCCCCGAATCAGTCAAGTGGCTCAAGACCTGGTTGTACAAGACTTGGCTGTATTTGATTGAATATGCGGATAAAATACCAACAGCCGCTTACCGTGGCCCGCTTTGCACCACCACCGCGGCAAAATCGCGGCCTAAACGGTGGGCCGGTCGGCAGCGGCCCTTTTATGGGCGGTATAGACCCGATAAGAAGGGCCTTGCTCTCAAGCTCGCCGCGTACGGAGGAAGTCCATGGCAGCCAAGACGAAATTCCGGGGATCGTTCACCGCCTTGGTCACGCCGTTCAAGAACGGCTCGCTCGACGAGGCGGCGTTCCGCTCGCTGGTCAACTGGCAGATTTCCGAGGGCACGAACGGCCTGGTCCCGGTCGGCACCACCGGCGAGAGCCCGACGCTCAGCCACGACGAGCACAAGAAAGTGGTCGAGTGGTGCATCGGCGAAGCCAAGGGGCGGGTGCCGGTGATCGCCGGAGCGGGCTCCAATTCGACCAAGGAGGCGGTCGAGCTGGCCCAGCACGCCGAAAAGGCCGGCGCGAACGCCGTACTGGTGGTGACGCCCTATTACAACAAGCCGACCCAGGAAGGGCTGTATCAGCACTTCAAGGCGATCAACGATGCGATCGGAATTCCGATCATCATCTACAACATCCCGCCGCGCTCGGTGATCGACATGTCGGTCGACACCATGACGCGGCTATGGGAGCTGAACAACATCGCCGGCGTCAAGGACGCCACCGCCAGCATGGTCCGCGTGTCGCAGCAGCGCGCGGCGATGGGCGAGGATTTCAACCAGCTGTCCGGCGAAGATGCGACCATCCTCGGCTACATGGCGCATGGCGGCCATGGCTGCATCTCGGTGACATCGAACGTCGCGCCGCGCCTGTGCTCGGAGTTCCACACCGCCTGGCAGAAGGGCGACCACGCCACGGCGTTGAAGCTGCATGACAAGCTGATGCCGCTGCACAACAACCTTTTCATCGAGAGCAATCCGGCGCCGATCAAGTACGCGCTGTCGCTGCTCGGAAAGATGGACGAGACGCTGCGGCTGCCGATGGTGCCGGTGTCCGAGCCGACGCGCGTTGCCGTGCGCAGCGCCATGGTCCACGCCGGGCTGATCAGCTGACGCAGTAGCTTCCGGGGAGCTTTTCATGGGCGTCGACGACAAGGGTAGGCGGATGCTCAAGGAGTTCCGCGAGTTCGCCATGAAGGGCAACGTCGTCGATCTCGCGGTCGGCGTCATCATCGGCGCGGCCTTCGGCGCCATCGTCAACTCGCTGGTCGGCGACGTGATCATGCCGATGATCGGCGCGGTCACCGGCGGCCTCGACTTCTCGAACTACTTCACCCCCTTGTCGAAGGCGGTCACCGCCACCAACTTAGCCGATGCGAAAAAGCAAGGCGCCGTGCTGGCTTGGGGCAGCTTCCTCACGCTGACGATCAACTTCATCATCGTCGCCTTCGTGCTGTTCCTGGTGATCCGTGCCATGAACACGTTGAAGCGCAAGGAAGAAGCCGCGCCGTCGAAGCCGTCGGCGGAAGTCGAGCTGCTGACCGAGATCCGCGACGTCCTCAAGAAGTCTTGACGCGCGCGCTTCATCCAAACTGTTAGCATTTTCGCGCATCTTGATTAGGGTTTTCCACGATGGCCGACAAGAACGAACGCCCGATCAAGGTCATGGCGGAAAATCGCAAGGCCCGCTTCAACTATGCGATCGAGGACACGGTCGAGGCCGGCATTGCGCTGACAGGCACTGAGGTGAAGTCGATCCGCAACGGCAAGAGCACGATCGCGGAATCCTATGCCGATTCGAAGGATGGCGAGATCTGGCTGATCAACGCCACTATTCCCGAATATCTCCAGGGCAATCGCTTCAACCACGAGCCCAAGCGGCCGCGAAAGCTGCTTCTGCACCGCAAGCAGATCAACAAGCTGATGGGGGCGGTCGACCGCGAGGGCATGACGCTGATCCCGCTCAAGCTCTATTTCAACGAGCGCGGCCGCGCCAAATTGCAGCTGGCAGTAGCGAAGGGCAAGAAGCTGCACGATAAGCGCGAGACCGAGAAGAAGCGCGACTGGAGCCGGGAGAAGGGCCGCCTGCTGCGGGCGAGGGGATAGCGCGATGAATCAACGGAACCTGCTCGAGGTCGATTGGAGTCAGATTCCCGCACCCACCGACGACGGCGGCGCCGCGCATCTGACCGGCATGACGCTGCCTTCGATCAGCCTGCTCGCGACCGACGATACGTCAGTGATGCTGTCGGCACAATCCGGGCGCACCGTGGTATTCGCCTATCCCCGCACCGGCGAGCCGGGCAAGATCGCGCTGGTCGACGACTGGGACATGATTCCGGGGGCACGCGGCTGCACGCCGCAGACCTGCGCGTTCCGCGATCTCTTCGCCGAGCTCAGGGCGGCCGGCGCTTCACACGTGTTCGGGCTCTCGACCCAGAGTAACGAATACCAGACCGAGATGGCGTCGCGGCTGCATCTGCCGTTCCCGGTGCTCTCCGACGAGAAACTGGCGCTCACGCGCGCCCTCAGCCTGCCGACCATGGAGGTCGCAGGACTTACGTTGATCAAGCGCCTTGCGTTGATCATCGACGACGCCAAGGTCACGCACGTGTTCTATCCGGTATTCCCGCCCGACCGGAATGCCGGCGACGTCCTCGACTGGCTGAAGGCCAATCCCGCCAAGGACTAGCCGAGGCCGGCCTTCACCTTGGCAAACACCGAGCGGAACATCTCTGGCGTCAGGACCCCGGTGTTCGTGTTGTAGCGCGAGCAGTGATAGCTGTCGTACAGCCTGAACGCGCCGGCCTGATGCACCGCGCCGTGGCCGAAAGGGGCTTGCGAGGCCTTCAGTTTCAGCGGCTTGAGCACGCTATCGTGCGCAATCCGCCCGAGCGCGACGATGGCGCGCAGATTCGGCATGGTCTCGAGATTCGCCTCGAGAAACTGGCGGCACGTGTTGATCTCTATCGGCAACGGCTTGTTCTGCGGTGGCACGCAGTGCACCGCGTTGGCGATCCGGCAGTCGACCAGCTTCATGCCGTCATCGGGCCGCGCCTGATAGGTCCCCTTGGCGAAGCCGTATTCGAGCAGCGTGGCGTAGAGCAGATCGCCGGCATAATCGCCGGTGAAGGGACGGCCGGTGCGGTTCGCACCTTGCATCCCCGGCGCAAGGCCGACGATCAAAAGCCGCGCCCCGATGTCGCCGAAGGGGGCTACCGGAGCATTGTGCCATAACGGCTCGCGCGCGCGGTTCGCCTCGCGAAAGGCGGCCAGGCGCGGACAGAGCGGACAGTCACGGTCAGGTACGAGGATGGGGGCCCGGCGGATTGACCGGGCCGCCTCACTCCTCGAAGTCGTCATCGCCCCTTGGCGCCATCGTGGTCGCGCGCTGGAGGAATTGCGGGGCGTGGTGGCGCGCCTCGCGCTCGCCGCGATCGCGCGGGGCCGGGCGTTCGGATGGATCGCGGCCGAGCTTGGATTGCAGCTCGACGAGATCGGTGAAGACGTCGGCCTGGCGGCGCAGCTCGTCGGCGATCATCGGCGGCTGGCTGGCGATCGTGGAGATCACGGTGACCCGCACGCCGCGGCGCTGCACGGCCTCGACCAGGGAACGGAAGTCGCCGTCACCTGAGAACAGCACCATCTGGTCGATGTGCTCGGCGAGTTCCATGGCGTCGACGGCAAGCTCGATGTCCATGTTGCCCTTGACCTTGCGGCGGCCGGAGGCGTCGATGAATTCCTTGGTCGCTTTGGTGACGACGGTGTAGCCGTTGTAATCGAGCCAGTCGATCAACGGACGGATCGAGGAGTATTCCTGATCCTCGATGATCGCGGTGTAGTAGAACGCCCGCAACAACGTTCCGCGGCTCTGAAATTCCTTCAGCAGGCGCTTGTAATCGATGTCGAAGCCGAGAGTTTTGGCCGTCGCGTAGAGATTGGCTCCATCGATGAAGAGCGCGATCTTGTCGGTAGAGGAAGGTGACATTCAGTTTGCTCGCGTAGTGTTCGTGATTGATCGTTTATTGTTGGCGCCGCGGCAGCAAGCGCGCCCTTCAGAGTGCTGCCGAAACCCGTCGAAACCGCAAATCCGGAGAAGTCGGGGCAATCAAGGTATAGTTATGGCAATCCTGCAGATACCCGGCGCCGCCCTCAATGGCAGCCCGGGATACCGGCCATCCCAGCCCCAATGTGGGGTTATCAGAGCCGTTTGGCGAGGCCAAATCACAAAATGGTCTTGCGAAACCGCCCTGGCCCCTATAACTAGCCCAGATCATCCACATAATTCGTCCCACCCACAACGGAGCGACAGTCCATGGCTCGCGTCACCGTAGAAGATTGTATCGACAAGGTCGACAACCGGTTTGACCTGGTCCTGCTGGCCGCCCACCGGGCCCGCATGATTTCGTCAGGTTCACAACTAACGGTTGACCGCGATAACGACAAGAACCCTGTTGTGTCTTTGCGTGAAATTGCCGAGACGACCATTTCGCCGGAGGACCTTCGCGAGGAGCTGGTGCACTCGCTCCAGAAGTTCGTCGAGGTCGACGAGCCCGAGCCAGATACGGTGCCGCTGATCGGTTCCGCCGGCGCGAGCGTCGATGCCGACGATACCGAAGTTGCCGTTGAACGCATGACCGAAGAGGAGCTCCTGAAGGGGCTCGAAGGCCTCGCGCCGCCCGAGGAGCAGCCCGAGGAGGACGAGTAAATCGTTCCGTCGCAGTCGTCGACTTCTTGTGATCTTATCGAAGGCCCGAACCCGTGTTCGGGCCTTTGCTTTTGTTGGCGTTTTCGTGGTTACCATAGCGTCGTCGGATGGCCCCGCGCGCTGTCACCGAATTGATCGGACGCGCGCGCGATCGAGCTAAGATGTATACAACGGGCTGTCTCGTGGTCCGTTTGAAGGCAGGACGGAATGGTGTATCGGCGCCGCAGACCAATGCAGATGCAGGCCGCAACCGAAACGGTTGCCGTGGCCCCGACTGCGCCGGTGACGCGCCCGGCGAAGCCGCGCGCGCGCATGATGCGTCAATATGACCTCGTCGAGCGTGTCAGGTCCTACAATCCCAACACCGACGAAGATCTTCTGAACCGGGCCTATGTCTACGCCATGAAGGCGCACGGTTCGCAGACGCGCGCCTCGGGCGACCCGTATTTCTCGCACCCCCTCGAGGTGGCGGCGATTCTCACCGACCTGAAGCTCGACGATGCGACCATCGTGGCCGCGCTGCTTCACGACACGATCGAGGACACCGAGGCGACGCGGGCCGAGATCGACCAGATCTTCGGTCCCGAGATCGGCGCGCTGGTCGAGGGCCTGACCAAGCTGAAGCGGCTGGAGCTGGTGTCGCGCGAGGCCAAGCAGGCCGAGAATTTGCGCAAACTGTTGCTGGCCATTGCCGACGACGTCCGCGTTCTCTTGGTGAAGCTCGCCGATCGCCTGCACAACATGCGGACGCTGGATTTCGTGCCGCCGGAATCGCGCCGGCGAATCGCCGAGGAGACGCTCGACATCTATGCGCCGCTCTCGGGCCGCATGGGCATGCAGGAAATGCGCGAGGAGCTGGAGGATCTGTCCTTCCGCACCCTCGATCCCGATGCCTATTCGGTAGTGATGCAGCGGCTCGACGCGCTCGCTGAGCGCAACCGCAACCTGATCGGCGAGATCGAGGCGCAGCTCTCCAACAATTTGCGCCACCGCGGCCTCGGCGCGCGGGTTTATGGCCGCCGCAAGAAGCCGTTCTCGATCTGGACCAAGATGGAGCGCAAGTCGATCGGCTTCGAGCAACTGTCCGACATCTTCGGTTTCCGCCTCGTCGTCAACGATATCGAGGCCTGCTATCGTGCGCTCGGCATCGTCCACACGACCTGGCCGGTCGTGCCCGGGCGCTTCAAGGACTACATCTCGACGCCCAAGCAGAACGACTATCGCTCGATCCACACCACCGTGATCGGCCCGGGCAACCAGCGCGTCGAGCTTCAGATCCGCACCGAGGCGATGGACCAGATCGCCGAGCGCGGCATCGCCGCGCACGTCTTCTACAAGGAAGGGGAGGGCTCGCCGACCGAGTTCCTCAAGCGCGAGTCGAATGCTTTCGCATGGCTGCGCCACACTATCGGCATCCTCTCGGAGAGCGCCAACCCCGAGGAATTCCTCGAGCACACTAAGCTCGAGCTGTTCCACGACCAGGTGTTCTGCTTCACGCCGAAGGGCAAGCTGATCGCGCTGCCGCGCCATGCCAATGTGATCGATTTTGCCTATGCCGTGCATACCGACGTCGGCAACAGTGCGGTGGGCTGCAAGATCAACGGCAAGTTCGCGCCGCTGTCCTCGGAGCTCCAGAACGGCGACGAGGTCGAGGTCCTGACCTCGGAAGCGCAATCGGCGCCGCCGTCGGCCTGGGAATCGCTCGCGGTCACCGGCAAGGCGCGCGCCGCGATCCGTCGCGCCACGCGCACCGCCGTGCGCGATCAATATGCCGGTCTCGGCCGGCGCATCGTCGAGCGCCTGTTCGAGCGCGCCAAGATGGAATACGCCGACGACAAGCTCAAGGGCGCGCTGCCGCGGCTCGCGCGGGCCTCGATTGAGGACGTCATGGCGGCGGTCGGGCGCGGCGAGATCAAGGCCTCCGACGTCGCCCGCGCGATGTATCCCGACTACAAGGAAGAGCGCGTCGCGCGCTACGGCATCAAGAAGGGGCTCGCTGCCAAGCTCAAGGAGAGGGTGGCGCCGACGCCGCGCAGCCGGGTCGCCATTCCGATCCGCGGCATCAATTCGGACCTGCCGGTCAAGTTCGCGCCGAATGGCGGCGCCGTACCCGGCGACCGCATCGTCGGCATCGTCACGCCAGGCGAGGGGATCACCATCTATCCGATCCAGTCGCCGGCCCTGAAGGATTTCGAGGAGGAGCCGGAGCGCTGGCTCGACGTGCGCTGGGACATCGAGGATTCGATGCCGCAGCGCTTCCCGGCCCGCATCAAGGTCGAGAACGTCAACGAGCCTGGCGCGCTGGCGCAGATCGCGACCGTGATCGCCGAGCACGATGGCAACATCGACAATATCAGCATGCAGCGCCGTTCGCCCGATTTCACCGAGACGACAATCGATCTCGAAGTCTACGATCTGAAGCATCTGAGCGCGATCCTGGCTCAGCTGCGTGCCAAGGCGGTCGTCGCCCGCGTCGAACGTGTTAACGGATAGACGTGTGTCGTATTCGTCTGTCCCTATGATTTCGTGAGGCCCAGAATGCCTGCACTTCCGCTTCGCCTCGGTGTCAATGTCGATCATGTCGCGACCCTGCGTAACGCCCGCGGCGGCCGCCATCCCGATCCGGTGCGCGCCGCGCTGCTTGCGATCGAGGCCGGCGCCGACGGCATCACGGCGCATCTGCGCGAGGATCGCCGGCATATCCGCGACGAGGATATGGCGCGGCTGAAAGCCGAGATCTCCAAGCCGCTCAATTTCGAGATGGCGGCGACCGACGACATGATGCGGATCTCGCTCGCCACCAGGCCGCATGCGGTGTGCCTGGTGCCCGAGCGCCGCCAGGAGGTGACGACCGAAGGCGGGCTCGACGTGGTCGGCCAGCACAACGCGCTCGCGCCCTATATCGCGCGGCTGAACGATGCCGGCATTCGGGTGTCGCTGTTCATCGCAGCCGATCCCGCGCAGATCGAGATGGCGGCGCGGCTGCACGCCCCCGTCATCGAGATCCACACCGGCGCCTGGTGCGACGCCGTAGTCGACGGCCATACTGAGAAGGCCGAAGCCGAATGGCAGCGGATCGTGGCGGGGGTCAAGCTCGCGAAGGCAGCGGGGCTGGAGGTGCACGCCGGGCACGGGCTGGATTACGTGACGGCGGAGAAAATCGCAGGCCTGCCGGAGATCATGGAGCTCAACATCGGTTACTACATGATCGGCGAAGCCTTGTTCGTCGGGCTTGCCGAGACGGTTCGCAGCATGCGCGCGGCGATGGACCGCGGCCGGAGCCGGCTATGATCATCGGCATCGGCTCCGACCTGATCGACATCACCCGCGTCGCCAAGGTGATCGAGCGTCATGGCGAGCGTTTCCTCGACCGCATCTTCACGGAAGCCGAACGGGCCAAGGCGGAGCGCCGCGCCAAGAACGAGAAGATGGTGGTCGCGACCTATGCCAAGCGCTTCGCTGCCAAGGAGGCCTGCTCCAAGGCGCTCGGCACCGGCATCCGGCGCGGCGTCTGGTGGCGCGACATGGGAGTGGTCAACCTGCCGGGTGGGCGGCCGACCATGCGGCTGACCGGGGGCGCTTTGGCCCGGCTCCAGGCCCTGACGCCGGAGGGGTGCGAGGCGCAGATCGACCTTTCGATCACCGACGACTGGCCGTTGGCGCAGGCCTTTGTCATCATTTCCGCTGTCCCCTCGGCCAAGCCCTGAAGGATTGGTGGTAATTTATAATTCTCATTAGAAATCAGCACCTTATCGGTTTTTGATGCGATCCTTGATTGCGTGGCCTGCGACAACCGTCTAAAAGTCCGCGAACGCAAATCAGGCTGGGCGAATTCGGCTTTACGCCGGAATTGGCCCTCATTATCAGAATCAGGACAATCTCCTTGGGCTGCGTAGCGATGGGCTGTTCGCGGCAGGAGGGCGCTCTGTGATCGCCGGCCGGAATTGAGAGAGCAATGAGCGTGACTTCGGGAACGAAAACTGAGAGCGGCGTCGGCGAAACGATCCGCGTCGTGATCCATGCTCTCCTGATCGCGCTGGTGATCCGCACCTTCCTGTTCCAGCCGTTCAACATCCCATCCGGTTCGATGAAGGCGACCCTGCTGGTCGGCGACTACCTCTTCGTCTCGAAATATTCCTATGGCTATAGCCACTACTCGATCCCGTTCTCGCCGCCGCTGTTCTCGGGACGGATCTGGGGCTCGGATCCGAATCGCGGCGACATCGTCGTGTTTCGCCTGCCGAAGGACGATTCGACCGATTACATCAAGCGCGTGATCGGCCTTCCCGGCGACCGCGTCCAGATGAGGGACGGGCTACTCTACATCAACGACACCCCGGTCGAGCGGCAGCGCATGAGCGAATATGTCGGCGAAGATCCTTGCGGCTCCGAAGGCGGCGGCGTCTCCCGGGTGAAGCGCTGGAAGGAGACGCTGCCCAACGGCGTGTCCTATGAGACGCTGGACTGCGCCGACAACGGCTACATGGACAACACCAACGTCTATAACGTGCCGCCCGGCCACTTCTTCATGATGGGCGACAACCGCGACAACTCGACCGACAGCCGTTTCCTCGGCCAGGTCGGTTATGTGCCGCAGGAAAATCTGATCGGCCGCGCCCAGATGATCTTCTTCTCGATCGCCGAAGGCGAGCATGCCTGGATGTTCTGGCGCTGGCCGTGGGCGGTGCGCTGGAACCGCTTCTTCAATATCGTCCGATGAAAGACGAAGCCAAGGACATCACGATCCAACCAATCGAGGCGCAAGCGGGCCCTGACGGCGAAGCTGCGACCAAGACGCTTACGACCAAGACGCCTGCGAAGAAGAAGCGGGTGCGGGGCGGCAAGGCCAAGGTGGCGGACGCGAATGCGGCGCTCGAGGCGCGTATCGGGCACGGCTTTGCCGATCCGAACCTGCTGATGCAGGCCATCACGCACGTCTCGGCGCTGAAGTCAGGGCGCAAGCGCGGCGACAGCTATCAGCGGCTGGAATTTCTCGGCGACCACGTGCTCGGGCTGGTCGTCTCCGACATGCTCTATCACGCCTTTCCGAACGCCGATGAGGGCGAGCTGTCCAAGCGCCTTGCCGAACTCGTGCGCAAGGAGAGCTGCGCCGATGTTGCCAAGTCGCTCGGTCTGCTCGACGACATCAAGCTGGGCTCGGTCGGCCCCAGCGCCGACGGCCGCCTGCGCAAGTCCATACTCGGCGACATCTGCGAGGCCGTGATCGGCGCCGTCTTCCTTGACGGCGGCTACGCGGCGGCCTCCGAGTTCGTCAAGCGCAACTGGACCGAGCGCATGCACAAGCCGCGGCGGCCGCTACGCGATCCCAAGACCGTGCTGCAGGAATGGGCACAGGGGAAGGGATTGCCGACGCCGGTCTACCGTGAGGTCGAGCGTACAGGTCCGCATCACGATCCGCAGTTTCGCGTCGCAGTCGACTTGCCGGGGCTTGCGCCGGCCGAAGGCATCGGCGGCAGCAAGCGGGCGGCGGAAAAGGTGGCGGCCTCCGTCATGATCGAACGCGAAGGTGTTGGCGGCAGCAATGACGGTTGAAGCAAGCAGCGAGACGCCCGCCGCCACGCGCTGCGGATTCGTGGCGCTGATCGGCGCGCCCAATGTCGGCAAGTCCACGCTGGTCAATGCGCTGGTCGGAGCCAAGGTCACGATCGTCTCGCGCAAGGTGCAGACCACGCGCGCGCTGATCCGCGGCATCGTCATCGAGAACAACGCGCAGATCATCCTGGTCGACACGCCCGGTATCTTCCTGCCCAAGCGCCGTCTCGACCGCGCCATGGTCTCGACCGCCTGGAGCGGCGCGCATGATGCCGATCTCGTCTGCGTGCTGCTCGACGCCAAGACCGGAATCGACGAGGAGGCCGAGGCGATCTTCGCCAAGGTCGCGAGCGTCAATCACGAGAAGATATTGGTGCTGAACAAGGTCGACCTGGTTCAGCGCGAGAAGCTGCTCGCGCTGGCGCAGGCCGCCAACGAGCGCATGCCGTTCGTGAAGACCTTCATGGTCTCGGCGATCTCAGGCGATGGTGTCGACGACATCCGCAATACGCTCGCCGAAATGGTGCCGCCGGGCCCGTTTCTCTATCCCGAAGACCAGATGTCGGACGCGCCGATGCGGCATCTTGCGGCCGAGATCACCCGCGAAAAGATCTATCGCAAGCTGCACCAGGAATTGCCCTACCAGTCCACGGTCGAGACCGACAAGTGGGAGGAGCGCAAGGACAAATCTGTGCGTATCGAACAGACGGTCTTCGTGGAGCGCGAAAGCCAGCGCAAGATCGTGCTCGGCAAGGGCGGCGCCACCATCAAGTCGATCGGCGCGGACTCGCGCAAGGAAATCGCCGAGATCCTCGGCGTGCCGGTGCATCTGTTCCTGTTCGTCAAGGTGCGCGAGAACTGGGGCGACGATCCCGATCGCTATCGCGAAATGGGCCTTGAATTCCCCAAGGGCTAGCCAAGAAAAGATCGGTATCTGATGAGCGTACCCAGCAACGTCCAGCGCTTCGAAGCGCTGCTCTATGCTTCGCTGATGCTGGACGCCGTGTCGGTGGCGGTCCAGGACCGCTCACCAACGGCTGAAATGACCGACCAGATGATCATGACGGCGACGCTGCTCGCCGGCGGGATGATTTTGCTGCTGGTCTATTTCGTCCGGCTCGCGGCGCATTCACGCAAGAACTGGCCGCGTTGGGTGTTGGCGGCGGCGCTGGTGCTGTCAGTGATTTCGCTCAGTCAGATCATCGGGGAAAAGGGCATGGAGCTCGACAGCGCCATCGAGATCGTCTCCTGCGTGCTGACGGCGATGGGATTGTATTTCTCCTTCACCGGCAACGCCCGGGGTTGGTTCAACGCGTGAGATCTAGTGTCCCGGCAAGGTGCGGCGCGTAACCGCTGCGCCGCAGAGCCGGGACTACGTACGAAATGCGCGGTGATATGGACCCCGGCTCAGCAGCGCATCGCTTGCGCGCTGCGTTGCGTCCGGGGCACGGGCAAGTGCACTTGGCACCGGAATCCTGTAGTATTCAGCTCCATGGAATGGACCGACGAAGGCATCGTGCTGGGGGTGCGGCGGCATGGCGAAAGCAGCGCCATCGTCGAACTGCTGACGCGTGCGCACGGCCGGCATCTCGGCCTCGTCCGCGGCGGCGCCGGTTCGCGGATACGACCCTTGCTGCAGCCCGGCAACAGCGTCACTGCGGTTTGGCGGGCGCGGCTTGACGAGCATCTCGGCACCTATGCGATCGAGGGCCTGAAGCTGCGCGCGGCGACGCTGCTGGAATCCTCCCACGGCGTCTATGGCGTTACCCACCTCAGCTCGCTCGCGCGGCTGCTGCCGGAACGCGATCCGCACGAAGAGATCTATGCGATGCTCGAGCATTCGCTCGACGATTTCGACGACATCGGCAGCGCGGCTGTACACGTGATCCATTTCGAGCTGGCGATGCTCTCTGAGCTCGGCTTCCGGCTGGGGCTGGAGAACTGCGCCGTCACCGGCGAGACCACGGACCTGATCTACGTCTCGCCCAAATCCGGCGGTGCAGTATCGCGTACCGCCGGCGAGCCGTGGCGCGACCGGCTGTTGCGGCTGCCACCGTTCCTGCGCCAGGGCGAAACCACGAGCGAGCTCACGGACCAGGATCTCCAGGACGGCTTTCGACTGACCGGCCTGTTCCTGCTGCGCTACGTGCTGGAGCCGCGTGGGCAGGGGCATTCTGATGCGCGGGCCGGCTTTATCAACGCGCTGACGCGGCAACAGGCGAGAGCGGCAATTCCGGCGCCATGACGTTGTTGCGCCGCTGCATTGCTTAATAAGATGGCACTTGCCCGGAACCAAACCGGGTTTCGCGGACTTGCCCTCGGGTTCCATCCCGGGGATAACCTGATGATCAAAGGACTTATCGTATCGGCAGCGCTGATCGCGCTGGCGCCCGACGCAATCGCCGGTGAACAACCAGGACTGGTTCGCCGCGCCTCCTGCACCGTCGTCAGGTTCTATGTCGCCAAATATTCGGCCGCAGCGGCCGAGGCATGGGCACGGTCGAAGGGCGCGACGGAAGCCGAGATCGAGACAGCCCGGCGCTGCTTGACCACTGCTCCGACCACCGCGCAGGCCCAAAAGCCGCAGATCCAAGCCGTGACCGCCGGCTGGGCTGGCCAGTAGCCGCCCACAGGGAACCAATCGATCCTTGCCCGATTCGCTTCCACGGTTTAACCGGGCGGCATGGGAAAACGACTGATTCCGCCGGAGGAGCCGGCCGAAATTCACGAGGTGCAACTGCGCGACGCGCTGGAAGAGCGCTATCTCGCCTATGCGCTCTCCACCATCATGCACCGCGCGCTCCCGGATGCGCGCGACGGCCTGAAGCCGGTGCACCGGCGCATCCTCTACGGCATGCGCCTGCTTAGGCTCGATCCGGGCACGGCCTTCAAGAAATCCGCCAAGATCGTCGGCGACGTGATGGGCTCGTTCCATCCGCACGGCGACCAGGCGATCTACGACGCCATGGTGCGCTTGGCGCAGGATTTCTCCTCGCGTTATCCACTGGTCGACGGCCAGGGCAATTTCGGCAATATCGACGGCGATAACCCCGCCGCCTACCGCTACACCGAAGCGCGCATGACCGACGTCGCGCGCCTGCTGCTCGACGGTATCGACGAAGACGGGGTCGAATTCCGCCCCAATTACGACGGTCAGTCGAAGGAGCCTATCGTTCTGCCGGGCGGCTTCCCGAACCTGCTCGCCAACGGCGCGCAGGGCATCGCGGTCGGCATGGCGACGTCGATCCCGCCGCACAATGCGGCCGAACTCTGCGACGCCGCGCTGCATCTGATCGAGAAGCCCGACGCGAAATCGAAGTCGCTGCTCAAATGGGTCAAGGGTCCGGATTTCCCGACCGGCGGCATCATCGTCGATTCCAAGCAGGCGATCGCCGAGGCCTACACCACCGGCCGCGGCTCGTTCCGCGTGCGCGCCAGGTGGGAGCAGGAGGAGGGCGCCCGCAACACCTGGGTGGTCGTGATCACCGAGATTCCGTTCCTGGTGCAGAAATCGCGCCTGGTCGAAAAGATCGCCGAGCTTTTGGACCAGAAGAAGTTGCCGCTGGTCGGCGATGTCAGGGACGAGTCGGCCGAGGACGTTCGTCTCGTGATCGAGCCGAAGTCGAAAAATGTCGATCCCGCCTTGATGATGGAATCGCTGTTCCGGCTGACCGAGCTGGAAAACAAGATCCCGCTGAACCTCAACGTGCTGATGAAGGGGCGCATCCCCAGGGTGGTCGGCCTTGCCGAAGCCCTGCGCGAATGGCTCGACCATCTGCGCGACGTGCTGATCCGCCGGACCAATTTCCGCAAGGGCCAGATCGAGCACCGGCTGGAAGTCCTCGGCGGCTTCCTGATCGCCTATCTGAACATCGACAAGGTGATCAAGATCATCCGCAACGAGGATGAACCGAAGCCGGCCTTAATGAAGGAGTTCAAGCTCACCGAGGTGCAGGCCGAAGCCATTCTCAATATGCGGCTGCGCTCGCTGCGCAAGCTCGAGGAAATGGAGATACGCACCGAGGACAAGAACCTCCGCAACGAGCTCAAGGGCGTCAACGCGCTCCTCGCTTCGGAGCCCGAGCAGTGGAAGAAGGTCAGCGAGCAGGTCGGCAAGGTCCGCGACATGTTCGGACCCAAGACCCCGCTCGGCAAGCGCCGCACCACCTTTGCCGATGCACCCGAGCACGATCTGGCGGCGATCGAGGAAGCCTTCGTCGAGCGCGAGCCGGTCACCGTGGTCGTCTCCGACAAGGGCTGGATCCGCACCATGAAGGGGCACATGGAGGACCTGTCGGGGCTCGCCTTCAAGACCGACGACAAGCTCGGCTTCGCCTTCTTCGCCGAGACCACTTCGAAGTTGCTGCTGTTTGCCACCAACGGCAAATTCTACTCGCTCGATGTCGCCAAACTGCCGGGCGGGCGTGGGCACGGCGAGCCGATCCGCATGTTCATCGACATGGAGCAGGAGGCCGCACCCGTCGCGCTGTTCGTCAACAAAGGCGGCCGCAAATTCCTGGTCGCGAGCCACGAAGGCCAGGGCTTCGTCGTCAACGAGGACGATTGCGTCGGCACCACCAAGAAGGGCAAGCAGGTCCTCAACGTCGACATGCCGAACGAGGCGCGCGCGATCACCGAGGTGCTCGGCGATACCGTCGCGGTCATCGGCGAGAACCGCAAGATGCTGGTCTTCCCGCTCGACCAGGTGTCCGAAATGGCGCGCGGTCGCGGTACGCGACTGCAGAAATACAAGGATGGCGGTCTCTCCGACATCGCCGTGTTTGACGCCAAGGCGGGCCTGACCTGGAAGGACTCCGCGGGGCGGGAATTCTCGGCGACCATGAAGGAGCTCGCAGAGTGGCAAGGCAACCGCGGTGATGCCGGCCGTCTACCGCCGAAGGGTTTCCCGAAATCGAACAAGTTCGGACGGGAGATCGGGTAGGGCCCCGGCATTTGGCGGGTGCGCTGGCGAGGCTTTTGATCATGGCCGCGCTCCCGCCACGTGCACCGCAGCATTCCTCGCGACCCGGCGGCCGGGTCGCGAGCGGTGACGGCGTGCGAGTGAGGCGAGAAGCGCTAATCGCCGACAAAAGCTTTCAATCTGCTCAGCTGGGACTGTCGCAGGGTCGTCCTTTCGCCGTCGAGCTCGGACGCCCGTTCGGCCGCGGCCGTCATGGCGATCGCGGCGCGGTTGTAGCTGTCTGCCGTGGACTGGAAGGGAAAGACGAACTGACCGTTCGTGACCTTGTAGATTCCGAAGTCGCGAAGCAGCAGGGCGACGCATTTTTCGTAGGCGTCGTAGTAGTCCGCGCGCGCGCCGAGCACCTTGGAGGTGAGCGCAATCCAGGCTGCATGCTGTTCGTCGATCATCGCCATGAAACCGGACAGCCGGTCGTCCCCGACGCCGAGTGATCGGGCGTCCTTCTCCACCTGGTCTCGTGTGGTCTTGATCTGCGCGGCATAGCGCGGTGCGACGCTTGCGGCATTGCTTTCCGCACTCTTTAGATCGCGGCGCAACGCCTCAAGGTCGCTGCGGCCTGACGCGCCGAGGGCGCTGAGCTTCGGAAATGGTTTCTGTTCGGCTTCGTTCAACAGTCTCTGGGCGACGGCTTCGATCTCACTTGCGTCCTTGCTTGCGAGGGCGAGGAGTCTGAGGAGCTTGTTCGAGGGGTGGAGTTTGACCGCCTGATCGAGCTGTTCGGGGTCGGCCACATCGCGCAAGGCGGTGCGCGTCTCCTGCGCGGAATGATCGCGCTGAAGTCTCGACAGATCGCCCGCGTAGTACATGGCGCCAAAGCAAACGCCCAGCAGCAGGGACAGAAGCAAAAGCACCACGACGGGTCTTCGGCCCAGCTTCGCGTTGTGATCCGAAAGCGATTCCACGGCTCCGCCCCCTCGAGCTGACCTTCTTACCGTCTTTCATGGGTACAGGGGAGTCCAGGCAAGATGGGAGGCGAGGTAGGCGCTGAAGGGGGTCGCAAGAACAACGCTTCCGAGACCCAGGCTGTCATGTACGATCGAGCACCGGCGATTCTGAGGGGCCTGTTCGCTCCGTCGGCCGGCTATCGGCCAGATGGCGCAATCTCGCTCATTTCCGCCATCCCGGTTTTCTGGAACGTTGAGAAGTAGCGCGATGTACGATGTCATTGTTGTCGGCGGCGGCTCCGCCGGCGCCGCTGTTGCGGCACGGCTTTCCGAGGATCCCGCAAGGCGCGTCCTGCTGCTCGAAGCGGGGCTCGACTGGCGCGCCGACGAGGCGCCCTGGGAGGTGATGACGCCGAATCCCATACCGATCATCCACAAGCGCGAGTTTCAGGAAAAATGGCAGTGGCCCGATCTCCTGACGCGCCGGGTGGCGGGGCAGGAGCCGCGCTTCTACTGGCGCGGCAAGGGGCTGGGCGGCTCATCGATGATGAACGGTCAGATCGCCATCCGCGGCGTCGCCGATGCGTTCGACGAATGGGCCGCCAATGGCTGCACCGGCTGGTCGGCCAGGGAGGTGATGCCGCTGTTCTCGGTGATCGAGGATGATCTGGAATTTGGCGACGCCAAAGGCCATGGACGCGGCGGACCGCTGCCGGTCTACCGCGCGCCGACCGAAAAATGGGGCCCGATCGACCGGGCCTTGCGCGATGCGGCGCTGGCCACCGGCTATCCCTGGTGCGCCGACCTCAACGGTCCGGACGGCGAGGGCGTGGCCTGTTATCCCATCAATAGCCGCGACAGCCGCCGCATTACGACCAACGAGGGTTATCTGGAGCCTGCGCGCGGCCGCACCAATCTGGAGATCCGTGGCAAGGCGCTGGTCGATCGCGTGATCATCAAGGACGGCCGGGCGACCGGGGTCCGCGTTCACATCGAGGGACAGGGCACGAGCGAGATCAGCGCACGCCAGATCGTGCTGTGCGCCGGCGCCATCCACAGTCCCGCGATCCTGCTGCGTTCGGGCATTGGACCAGCCGACGAGCTGAAGGCGATGGGGATCGCGGTCGAACAGGACCTGCCGGTCGGCCGGCACTTCTTCGACCACCCGCTGTTTCGCGCAACGATCCAGCTCCGCGAGGATCTCCGGCCCATCGATCCGGACACCCGCCACACCAATTGCTGTGTAACCTATTCCTCCGGCTTGGCCGGCGGCGGCAAGCGCGACATGATCCTGATCGCCTTCAACCACCGCGGCATCGGCGTGCCCGGGGCGATCGGCGCCGGGCTGTTCAATGCCTATTCGCGTGGCTCGCTCAGGCTGGCCTCGATCGACCCCGAGGTCGATCCGGTCATCGAGGAAAATATGCTGGCCGATCCCCGCGACATGCTGCGGATGATGGATGCGGTGAGACGTCTGGCCGTGATCACCTCGCAGCCGGCACTGGCTGGCATCGCCGACTGGATCCGCCTGGCTGACACCGATCTGACGCTGCCACAAGCCGCGGCGCTGCCTGATCACGAGCTCGATGCGCTGCTGCGCCGTGAAACCGGCGACATCCAGCACGCCGCGGGCAGTTGCCGCATGACTGGGTTTGGGGATGCCGATGGCGTGGTCAATCCCGATGGCACGGTGAAGGGTATCTCCGGCTTGCGCGTTGCCGACGCGTCGATCATGCCGTCGGACTGCCGCGCCAACACCCACTTCACCACGGTGGTGATCGGCGAGGCGATTGCGCGGATGATGATGCGTTAGTGTTATGAAACGCGCTCATGAAAAATCTTCCAATGTGCAGGGCGCGCTCGCCCAGCTCAGATGATGTGCGACTGGAATGCAGTGTCTCCTACATTCGGTACTGCTCGTCGCCGACCTTCTCCATCCAGTCGACGGCGCGGCCGTCCTGCAATTCCTGGATCGCGATGTGAGTCATGGCCGTGGTGGCCGACGCGCCGTGCCAGTGCTTCAAGCCCGGGGGAAACCAGACGACATCGCCGGGCCGGATCTCCTGGACCACGCCGCCTTCCCGCTGCACCCAACCGAGCCCTGCTGTCACGATCAGCGTCTGCCCGAGCGGATGCGTGTGCCAGGCCGTGCGGGCGCCAGGCTCAAAAGTCACCTGAGCGCCGCTGACGCGTGCAGGCTCGGGAGCCGCGAACAGCGGGTCGATGCGGACGGTCCCGGTGAACCAGTCTTCGGGACCCTTCTGCGAAGGGCGGGATCCGTTTCTCTTAATATCGATGTCCATCGCAATCTCCTTTGCTTCGGACGCGAGCGCCGGGGCCCGTTGAAGTCCAATGATCGCGGAGGCGCTTCCGCCGACGAGTATATCTCTACGTGTCATCACGGCATGCCTCCGCTCATGGCCGATCGCGAGCGGGCTTGTCGAGCGAGGCATTATCGTTCTTTCAGTGCGGTCGCTTTTCGATCACGTAGTACGGCAGCTCCACTGTCTGATCACGGGCGATGAGAGTTGCGACCGTGACGATGCTGCGGTCTCGAGCCGAGAGCCCCGGTCGCTTCCACAGATCGCCGTGGACAAACTTCTGCGCATAGCCTTCGAGCGCTGGCGCGACCGCGCGGACGTCTGCCGGCTTTGACATGGTCTTTGCTCCTTCGGTGGATGCGTCTCTGGCGACGACCGGGCCGCCAGCAGACAGGCAGAACGAAAACAAGGCCGCTGCGGCCGTTCTCATTGCGTGGATCCTTCCAGATCTGTCGGGTGCGCCATCAGCCACCAAGCGACGAGTGCTGCGCAGAGCACGGCCCCCGCGCTAACCAGAAACACGACGTTCAATCGCGCCCCGGCTGCGATCAATCCGAGCGCAGGGCTGGCGAGCCCTTGGGCGAGATCGAGAAATGCAGTGTAGGCGCCCATGGCCAGGCCGCGGCTGTGCGCCGGAACGCGGCGGACAGCCTCGACGCCAAACCCCGGATAGACCAGCGAGAAGCCGAAGCCGGTCAGCGCGGCGCCCAGCAACGCCATCTCGGGTCTAGAGGACATCCAGATCAGCGCCTGTCCTGCGGCTTCGATGCCGGTACACACCAGCGCGACTTTGGCGCCGCCGACCGTATCAGCCACATGGCTGAAGAATATCCGGGCCGTGATGAAGGCAACCGCGTAGGCAGTGTACGCGAGCCATCCGTTGTCCCATCCGTGGTTCGCGAACAGCAACGCGACGAACGTGGTCACGGCTCCGAATCCCACGCTCCCGAGAGCCGAGCCGAGGCCCGGCACCCAGACGGCGCCGATCACTTCGACGAACGAGAAGCGGGCGTGGTGCGTGGGGGCAACAGCAGGAAGCCGCGCAACGAGCATCAAAGGGACAAGAGGCGCCGCGATGGTCGCGGCCGCGATCGCAGCGAAGCCGTAATTCGCGTAGAGGGCGGAGCCAGCGGGCGCGCCGATCGCGAACGCTGCGAACATCGCCATGCCTATCCACGCAATGACCTTGCCCGTGCTGCCGGAATCGACGAGCGCCAGCCCCCAGCTCACCGCCGCTGTGATGATGAAGCTCTCGGCGCCGCCCAGAAGTCCTCGCCCCATCAGCAGTATCGCCACGGAGGCCAGGGGGACCGCAGTAAAATAAAGCGAAGCGAGGTACAGCAACCCCGAAGCAGCGGCAGCGAGCAGCCCGACGATCACGCCGCGCTTGGCGCCCTTGCTGTCCGAAAAGTTGCCGGCCCAGGGCCGCGAGACCAGAGACGCCGCGAACTGACTGCCGGCGACCAGGCCGACCACGAACGTTCCCTGCCCCAATCCACCGTGAACGTGAAGGGGAAGGACCGGCATCGCGATGCCGATGACGAGGAAGGCGACGAAGACCACCCCCATGATCGGCAGCAAGGTTGCCGCGAGGCTCTGCACCGTGGCGCGCGTTCGGAGCGTTGTTACCGGCATGCAATGACGCCTCTGCTCACACCGTGAGCATCGTCTTGATCGCACGCCGTTCGTCCATCGCGCGGTAGCCTTCCGCGACGTCGGCCAGAGGCAGCGTGAGATCGAACACCTTGCCGGGCTTGATCCTGCCCTTCAGAACGCGATCCATCAGATCGGGCAGGAAGCGACGGACCGGCGCCGGTCCGCCCAGCATTCGACGTTGCGCGAAAAACATCGCCTGACCGTCGAAAGTCACGCCGTGAGGTACCCCGACATAACCGATCGAGCCGCCCGGACGCACGGAATCGATGGCTTGAGTCATGGATTCCTGAGTGCCGACGCATTCCAGAACGGAGTCCGCCCCGACACCTCGCGTAAGCTCTCTCACGCGCTCGATGCCCGCACCCCCGCGTTCGGCGACGATGTCCGTCGCACCGAACTCGCGTGCCAATTCCTGCCGACTCTTGTGCCGGCTCATCGCGATGATGCGTTCAGCCCCCATCTCCTTGGCTGCCAGAACGCCCATCAGCCCTACGGCCCCGTCGCCGACGACGGCTACCGTCGATCCGGGCCGAACGTTGGCGGCATCGGCGGCGTACCAGCCCGTCCCGAGAACATCGGACGTCGCCAGCAAGTGCGGAACGAGGTGCTTTTCCGGCACCTCGGCGGTGGCGATAAGCGTTCCGTCGGCCAGAGGCACCCGCGCGTACGGCGCCTGCGCTCCCGTCATGAACTCGCGCTGGATACAGGAGGAGTGAAAGCCGAACTTGCAGTGCGGGCAGGTGTTGTCGGACAGGCAGAACGAGCCGACGACGAACTGGCCAGGGCGGACGGTTCTGACTTCGCTGCCGACCTCGATGACGATGCCGCAGTATTCGTGACCCATGTGGGCCGGACCGTCCGTCGGCTGCAATCCGCGATACGGCCATAGGTCGGACCCGCAGATGCAGGTGGCCGACAACTTTATGATGGCATCCGTCGGCTTGAGGATCTTCGGGTCGTCGACTTGTTCGCAACGGACGTCTCCCGGCCCGTACATGACTGTGGCAAACATGACTATTTCTCCTGTCAGGCTGGTGGAAGAAGCTCGATGCGCAGCGCGAACTTGCCTCGCGTGAGCAGCGGTTGTGGACCATCATCGAGGCGGCCGATGCGGATCAGGCCGCTCGAATATTTGTAGCCGCCATAAAAGAAGGCGAGGTTGCCCCATGGCGCGTAGTAGCAGAGATCGCCTGCTGCTTCGTTCGAGAACGGACCGCTGCCTTCTTCCGTCAGTTTTCGCGGCAGGTAGGCGATTTTCTCGTTCGTCGAAAAATCCTGGACGACGAGATCAAGTGGCAGCATCGTCGCCAGATCGCGAGCGGAGGGATTATCCAGCAAGCCAACCGTGAAAGCCTTCTCCTCGAAACGGCAGCGAATACGCATGGGCGCCCTTCCTCCTTGTCTCTCGTCATCGAATTTCGTCTGCGCGGAGGCCGATGACGTTGCGGAGACGAGGGCCGCCAGAGCGGCGGCAAATCGACGCCTGGTGAGGCCATCAAATGCGTCTCTCATTTGCCCCATCCTCCTTGCCGTCGACGCGGGCTACCGGTCCACTCGTCTCTTAGACGGGCCGCCTGATTGCTGATGGGAAACTAAGGCTTCCGCGTCCGTCCGATTAGGTGATAAAATCCGAATGCAGTCATTAGACAGGCTTATCAATGAACCGGGAAGACGCCAGCGATATCCTGGCGTTCCTCGCCGTGGCGAGGGAACGCAGCTTCACGCGTGCCGCAGCCAAGCTTGGTATGACGCAATCGGCGCTGAGCCAGATCATTCGAAACTTGGAGGAACGGCTAGGCGTCCGCCTCCTCAACCGAACGACCCGGAGCGTCACTCCAACTCAGGCCGGAGAACGGCTGTTCCTGAGCGTCGGGCCCAAATTCACCGAGATGGATGCCGATCTCGCTGCCCTCAGCGAGCTACGGGAAAAACCCGCCGGAATCGTGCGGTTGACCGCAACGGAGTATGCCGCCGCCGAGATCCTGCTGCCGGCGCTGGGGAAGATTCTTCCCCAGTACCCGGACATCCACGTCGAGGTGATCATCGACTACGGGCTCACCAACATCGTCGCGCAGCAGGTAGATGCGGGCATTCGCCCCGGCGAACTCGTTGCCAAGGACATGATCGCGGTCCGCGTCAGCCCCGACCTCCGGATGGCCGTCGTTGGCTCGCCGTCCTACTTCAGCGAACACAAGCGGCCAAAGACGCCGCAGGATCTGACACACCACAACTGCCTGAACCTTCGCCTGCCGACCCACGGCGGCACTTTATATGCCTGGGAGTTCGAAAAGAACGGGCGAGAGCTCAATGTCCGGGTGGAGGGGCAACTGGTGCTCAACAGCGCGGGGTTGCTCCTGCAAGGAGCCTTGAACGGATTGGGGCTCGCGTATCTCACGGAGGGCAACGTGCAACCTCATATCTCCGGCGGAAAGCTAGTCAGGGTTTTGTCAGATTGGTGCCCACCGTTCTCGGGGTATCACCTCTACTATCCGAGCCGCCGCCAACCCTCACCGGCGTTCTCGCTACTTGTCGATGCGCTTCGCTATCGCCGCAAGTAGCTGCTGCATGCCGGCATTTGGCCCACGGCCGCCATGCAGCCGTGTCGGCTTCAACATCGTCTTCCAATAGCAAACCGGACGCGACGAACCTATGAGTCCATGTCCTAGATCACGCCGGCCAGCCGCAGCGCCACGCCGGCCGCGCAACTGCCGGCGAGCACGGTGAGCATGCCAAGCTTGAGCCGGAAGATCGCGGTCGCAGCCGCGATCGATAGCACGAGCGCAGGAGCGTCGACGCTCGTCGGCACCGGCATGTCGAAGGCGAACGGGAAGGCGTGCACCGGGGCGGTCTCGCGGAACAGCGTGTGCAGCGCGAACCAGATCGAGAGGTTGAGGATCACGCCGACGACGGCGGCCGTGATGGCGCTGAGCGCACCAGCGAGGCCCTTGTTGCCGCGCAGCCGCTCGATATAGGGAGCGCCGACGAAAATCCAGAGGAAGCAGGGGATGAATGTGACCCAGGTCGCCAGCAATCCGCCGAGCGTCGCGGCGAGCATCGGTGACAGCCCGCTTGGATCGCGATAGGCCGCCATGAAGCCCACGAACTGGAGCACCATGATCAACGGGCCGGGCGTGGTCTCCGCCATTCCGAGGCCGTCGAGCATCTCGTCCGGCTTGAGCCAGTGATAATGCTCGACTGCCTGCTGGGCGACGTAAGCCAGCACCGCATAGGCGCCGCCGAACGTGACCAGCGCCATCTTGGAGAAAAACAGTGCTATCTGGCTGAACACGTTGGCCTGTCCGAGCACCAGAACTAGCGCGATCACCGGAATGAGCCAGAGCGCCAGCCACAACGCGCCGACGCGGATCGTGCGGCCGGTGTCGGGCCGGACGTGATCGGGCACGGCTTCGCCGAGCATGCTGTCGACCAAGGCGCCGTTGCCGCCGTTGCCGTGACCGGCCGGCGCGAACTCGGGGCGGCCCTGTTTGGCACCGACATAGCCGATCACGCCGGCGGCAATGATGATGACCGGGAAGGGAACGGCGAAGAAGAAGATGGCGACGAAGGCGATTGCGGCCAGCGCAATCATGATGCGGTTCTTCAGCGCGCGCTTGCCGACACGCACCACGGCCTCGACGACGATGGCGAGCACGGCGGCCTTCAGCCCGAAGAACAGCGCCTCGATGAAGCTGACATTGCCGAAGGCGGCATAGATGTAGCTCAGGCCCATGATGGCGATGATGCCGGGCAGGATGAACAGCCCGCCCGCCATCAGCCCGCCGGCGGTGCGGTGCATCAGCCAGCCGATATAGGTCGCAAGCTGCTGCGCCTCCGGTCCCGGCAGAAGCATGCAGTAGTTCAGCGCATGCAGGAACCGGCCTTCGGAGATCCAGTTCTTCTCCTCGACCAGGATGCGGTGCATCACCGCGATCTGGCCCGCGGGCCCGCCGAAACTCAGGCAGGCGACGCGGAGCCAGACGCGAAACGCTTCGCTGAAGCTGATGCCGTGACCGGCATCAGCTCCTGTTTCGATAGTACGGGTATCCATTACGCCTTCGCCTTGTTGGTCGGCCAGTTGTGGGTCTCGCCGGTGGCGTCGCGGCACCAGCGGTAGAAGGCGTCGTAGAGCAGCATGCCGGCCTCGAGTTGTTCGAGATCGTCGTCATACATCCGCGACAGCCCGAGCGAGGCTGCGAGCAGGCCGGGGGCTTCCGGCGCGAGATCTGGCCGCGCGGTGTCGGCGCCGCGCACCAGTGTTGCCAGCCGGAGCAAGGCCGGGGTGGCGATCCCGAACTCCTCGATCATCACGTCGAAGGTGCAGAGCTCGCCGCGATGGCTCCAGAACACGTTCTCGATGTCGAACGGCGCCGCGTTGAAGCGTTCGCCGACGGCGACCACCTCGGAGGGGGCCACGAACAGGAACACCGCATTGGGATCGACAAAGCGGCGGATCAGCCAGGGGCAGGCGATGCGATCGACCTTGGGCCGCGCCCGCGTGACCCAGACGGTGCGTTCCCTGCCGTCGCGCGGCGGCAGCTTGCGGGTGTCGAGCAGCGGCAGTTTTGCCGCCTTCCAGCCCTCGAAGCCGCCTTCCAGCGTCTCGGCGCGGATGCCGAGTTGCCTGAGCCAGGCCGCGGTGCCCTGCGCAAGCTTTTCGCCGCGCAGGCATGAGACGATCGCGGAGCGGCCGGCGAAGCCGGCGCCCCAGTCCGAGACTTTCTCGTGGCTGAGCTTGATCGAACCGGGGATCAGCCGCCGGTCGGCGGAAAAATCCTCGTCCGTGCGCACGTCAATCAGGGCAGGGGCATTCGCCGTGCCGATCAGCCGTACCAGTTTGTCAGATGATATCGTCGTGTAGGAAGACATGATGCGCCCTCGTAAAATCAAACGGGACGCGATACTTGGGCATGTCGCCTCGTGGGGAGATCGCTCAAATCCCCATGAGATTCATTACACCGAATCGGCACCGACCTGTCAATCGACTCGTTTCGCTGATTTTGCCTGGAAGACCCGCAGGTCTATATTGCGGGTCAACGAGCCGGACCTATCGGAGAATTTTCGATGCATTCCCATTCCATCGAACAGTGGACCCACGACCATGCCTTTCTGGGCGAGAAGCACGACGAGAACGAGCGGCGCACCTGGCTGGTCGTCGTCCTGACGCTGGTCATGATGGTCGGCGAGATCGTCGCCGGCTCCTTGTTCGGCTCGATGGCGCTGCTCGCCGACGGCTGGCACATGGGAACCCATGCGGCGGCGCTCGGCATCGCCGCGTTCGCCTACCGCTTTGCGCGCCGGCATCTGGGAAACGCGCATTTCACCTTCGGCACCGGCAAATTCGGCGATCTCGCCGCCTTCGCCAGCGCAGTCATTCTGGGCTTGATCGCGGTCGAGATCGCATACGAAAGCGTGCTGCGGCTGATCACGCCGGTGCCGATCGTCTATGGACAGGCCATTGCGGTCGCCGCGCTCGGGCTGTGCGTCAACCTCGCCAGCGCGTGGCTGTTGCGCGACAGCCATGATCATCACCACGGGCATGGTCACGGGCATGCTCATGATGACCACCATGATCATCATCACGACCATGATCATCACCATCCTCATCACGACAACAATCTCCGCGCGGCCTACGTCCATGTCATGGCGGATGCCGCGACCTCGGTGCTGGCGATCGCAGCGCTCGCCGTCGCGATGTCTTCGGGATGGGCCTGGGCCGATCCCGCTGTGGGACTGATCGGCAGCGCGGTGATCGCGAGCTGGGCGTTCGGGCTGATCAAGAGCTCCGGCGCGGTACTGCTCGACGTGCGCGCCGACGAGAAGCTCGAGCGCACCATTCGCGCACGCATGGAAGTCGGAGACGACCGCGTCACCGATCTGCATCTCTGGCAGGTCGGTCCCGGCCATTGCGCCGTGCTGGTCTCGGTGGTGTCGGACAAGCCGAAGCAACCGGCCGTCTACAAGAAGCGGCTCGCGGGCCTGAAGGGCCTCAGCCACGTCACAGTCGAAGTCGAGACCTGTCCGCATTGACGTGATCCGCGCGAGCGGTGGCGCCTCCGCCGGGGTTCAAGCGTGCTCACGGCGGGAGCGCGCTCGCCAAGCGACTACCGCCGGTCCATACTATTATCCGGTGAGGAGGCGAAGACATGAGCGAAGTTCCCATTCACGCATGTTCGTTGCCACAGTTCATTGCTCTGGCCGACCTTGAGAGTGTCGCGAATGATCTGCGGATGGTCGTAGACATTACGCGCCGCCTGATAGCCGGTGAGAAAGACATGCTGGTGATGCGATCACTGTTTTCGAGCGGGTTAATAAGCTACAGGAGGTGCTTCAATTCGGGCGTCAGAAACAGCGTCAAACGTGCAGATCTGGCGCTATTCGACGGCAGGGTTTTTGAGATGCATGATTACTTGATCAACCAGGCGAACAAGTTGATCGCTCATTCCGTTAATCCATTCGAACGTACACAGGCCGGAGTTCTGGTGCGCGACGAGAAGGTCATCGGGATTTCCACTCTCAGTGCACAATTAGTCCTGTTCGATCCCTCTCAGATGGAGCAATGGCATCGTCTCTCAGGGCTGATGCTTGAGCGTATTTTGCTGCCACGGATTGAAGAAGCCCGGGGAGCAGCTCTAAAGGCTGCCGCGCAATTGCCTATTCAGGAGATCACCGCAGGGCAGCCTTTAGAGTACGATCCGCGGATACCTCCAGAAAACGCAGGCGAACGACGCTCGTAAGGGAACGTCTATCCTCGAGGCGGATGTTTTCGCTCATTTCTCGGCGCCCCGTGGTAGCGATCGAGCACGATCAACGTGCACCTGGTTGAGATCCAGCGGCATCAGCCGCAGCACCGCGACGCGGCTCATGTCCTCAGCCTTTCGGCGCGGTCGCCGTGGGCGGTCCGCCTTCCGGTGTCTTCTTCGGCTTCAGCGTGCCGGCGTAGAACGACAGCAGCCAGACCAGGATGATGGCGAGGAGATAGACGCCCCAGGCCTGCGGCGGCGTGGTTGCCCAGCGCAGCAGGCCTTTGAATGTGCGGGGCGGGCCGGTATCGTCGTTCCTCATGGCCGGCTTGTGCGCGAAAGCGGCAGCGCGGTCAATCCGGTCGCCGCTCCGCGCGGACGAGAAACAACGCGGCCAGCGCCGAGAGGCTGAGCGCGGACGAGACGATCAACACCTTGGCTCCCATAACATCGATGAGCAGGCCGAAGGCCAGCGGTGCCACAGCCTGCGCCATCCGCGCCGGCGCGCCGATGACGCCGAGGCGATAGCCGAAATCCTTCGGGCCGAAGATCGACAGCGGCAGCGTGCCGCGCGCGATGGTCAGGATGCCGTTGCCCGACCCATGGAACAGTGCGAACGCGCTGGCCGCGGCACCCCCGAAGATCGCGACGACCACCGCGCCGATCGGGTGGGTGAGGCAGGCGAGCCGCGTCGACCACAGCGGATGGAAGCGGCTGAGGAAGCCCGCTTCGAGAATGCGCGCGCCCACTTGCGCCGGCCCGATCAGCGCGCCGGCTGCGATCGCTTCGACCGGGGTCGCGCCCGTGGTCTCCAGGATGCGCGGGAAATGCGCGGCCATCGCGCCGGTGACGGTCCAGACCGCGGCGAAGACGAAGGCGAGCAGGATCATGGCGCGGTCGAGCGGCACGTGCGGCTTTTCCGCCGTCGCCGCGGCCTGCCTGGCACCCTTGATCGTCGGCAGCACGAAGAAGTTGAGAGGAAGGCCGATCAGGATATTGGCGGCGGCCCAGGCAAAGCAGGTGTCGCGCCAGCCGATATGCGACAGGCCCCAGGCAGTGAGCGGCCAGCCGATGGTCGAGGCGAAGCCCGCCATCAGCGTGATGCCGGTGATCGAGCGGCGCGCCTCGGTGCCGTAGATGCGGCCGAGCGCTGCGAAGGCGGCATCGTAGAGGCCCATCGCCATACCGATGCCGAGCACCAGCCAGGCGATCGTCATCACGGCCACCGATTGCGAGAAGCCGAGCAGCACGAGGCCGGCCGCGATCGTCAAATTGGAGGCCGACAGCACCTGCCGGCCGCCGACGAGATCGATCTGCCGGCCGATGCGTGGGCCGAGCATCGCCGAGATCACGAGCGAGGCCGAGAACGCGCCAAAGATCCAGTTCGAGGAGACGCCGAGGTCGCGCGCCATGGGGTCGGCGAGTAGCGCTGGCAGATAGTAGCTAGAGGCCCAGGCCAGGGTCTGCGTGGTGCCGAGCGCCAGGATGATCGGAAGCTGGCGCTGGCTCATGTCCTCGTATTTCTGCTCGATGGCGGTGTCATCGGTTCCATTTGCAGCCGCGGCGAGAGCACGTCAACAGCGTCCGCGGCATACGCGACCTGCCGCGGCCGGGAGCCTTGGTTGCAGTCGGTCCGTGCGGCCTTTCGTTCGTCACGAATGCACGCCATAATGGCGTATGCAATTGTCCTCGCGCCTGGCGCTGATGAACTGGTTGGCCAGCCAAGGGCTCACCGGCCTGCCTGAAGCCGAACTGCTCCGCGGCTTCTGTGAGCGCTGCCGTGCCGAAGGGCTCGATCTGTCGCGCGGGCTGGTCTTCATCGATACGCTGCATCCGATCTATGAAGGCCGAGGGTTCCGCTGGACCGATCGTTCCAGTAATGAGAGCGACAATTTCGAGTACGGCTCGACTGCCGAGGGCGATCCGAACAAGAACTGGCGCCGTTCGGTGTTCTTCCATCTGCTCGAGCACGGCCAGGACGAGATGGTGATCGATCTCGCCGACGTTGCTTCGCTTGATTTTTCGCAAATCGGCGAGCTCGCCGAGAAGGGCCATCGGCATTTTCTCGCCTTCGTGCATCGCTTCGGCGAGAACGGCGCGCTCGGGCAGATGGACTGCCTCTATTCCTACTGGACGACGCGGCGCGCCGACGGCTTTGCGGAGGCCGAGCTCGAAGCTCTGCGCGATCTCGTGCCGGTGCTGGGGCTCGCGATCAAGTCGGCGCAACAGGTCGACATCGCGCGCACATTGGGGCGCGTCTATCTCGGGCGCGATGCCTCCGAGCAGGTGCTCCGCGGACGCATCTCGCGCGGCGTCACCGAGCGCATCAACGCCGTGCTGTGGTACTCGGATTTGCGCGGCTCGACCGGGATCAGCGAGAGCATCGGGCCCGACGAGATCATCCCGTTCCTGAACGACTATGCGCAGGCCGTGATCGATGCGATCCACGACGCCGGCGGCGACGTGCTGAAACTGATCGGCGACGGCGTGCTCGCGATGTTCTGGGGCGAGGATATGGCGGATGCGCGGCGCGCTGCGCTGCGCGCCGAGCATCTGTTCCGCAAGAACGTCGCGGCGTTGAACGCGCGGCGGGAGGCCGCCGGCCGGCCGACCACGTCGGCCTATATCGGCCTGCATGTCGGCGAGGTCTTCTATGGCAATATCGGCAGCGCGGACCGGCTCGACTTCACGGTGGTGGGGCCGACCGTGAACGAGGTCAGCCGCATTGCCTCAATGAGCCGCTCGGTCGATCGCGAACTGCTGGCATCGGCCGAGTTCTACAGGGGGCTCGACGCCGCCGGCCGGCGCTATCTCGTCTCGACCGGCCGCTACGCGCTCCGCGGCATCGGCCGCGCGCAGGATCTCTACACGCTCGATCCGGACGTCGACAGCAACGAGCCGGTGACGGGGAGCTACGAGCGGTATCTGGCGGGCTAGGCGCCACCAATGTCGTCCTGGCGAAATCCAGGACGACGGCAGAAGGCTTCAGCTAGCACCGCACCGGCACTGCGTCCTCCACCATCTCCGGCTGCCGGTCCAGTGCCACCGCCGGCGACAGCAGGATCACCAGCGCCTGTGCGCCGAACACGGCAGCCGCGAGATAGAGGCAGGCTTCCGCGCTCCAGAAACCGCCGACGATGGCCCCCAGTGCCGAGCCGAGCGGGCGGGCGCCGTAGCTCATGATGTTGATGGCGGAGACGCGGCCGAGCAGGCGCGGCGGCGTCACGGACTGGCGCAAGGTGGTGGTCGAGATCACCCACAGGATCGGGCCGACGCCGAGCAGGAAGAAGCTGAGGCCCGCGAGCCAGGGCGAGGGGACCAGCACCGTCAGTGCCATCACGACGGAAGCGACGAAGCCGGTGACGGGGCCAAGTCCGACCACGGTGCCGAAGGCGATGCGCTGCATCACCCGCGTTGCGAACAGCGCGCCGATCACCATGCCGACGCCGTACATGGTCAGGACCGTGCCGACCCCGGCCGCCGTCAGACCGAGATGGCGGACGGCGTAGGGCACGAACACCGCGATCTGGAGGAACCAGCCGGTGTTGAAGATGAACTGCGTGATGAATACCGGCCGCAGCAGCTTGTGGTGGAACACGAACGCCGCGCCCTCGCGGATGTCCTGCAACGGATGGCGACGCGGCGTCGGTGCGCGGGCAGGCTCGTAGATGCCGGAGAGCAGCACCACCGCAATCGCCGAGAGGGCCGCAGCAAAGCTGAAGGCGGGGCTGGCACCCCACCAGCCGACCAAGGCGCCGCCGAGCGCGGGCCCGCTGGCGAAGGCGATGGTGCGCGCCAGCTCGATCCGGGCATTGGCCGCGGGCAAGAGGTCCGAACTCACCAGCGAGGGCACCAGGGCCGGCGCGGCCACGTTGTAGACGACGGTGCCACACACGGCGGCAAAGCCGAGCAGCGCCAGCAGCGGCAGGTTGAGGGCACCCAGTGCAAGCAAGAACACGATAGCCGCGAGCGCGGCGGCCCGCAGTGCCTCGGCGCCCGCCATCAGCGAGCGGCGCGAGATGCGGTCGGCGAGCAGGCCGGCCGGAATGGCGAACAGCACGAAGGGCAGCGTGAGGGCGGTCTGCAACAGGCCGGTCTGACCCTCGGCAACGCCGAGCGTCAGCACGGCGACGATCGGGGCTGCGGCCAGTGCGATCTGCTCGGCCGATTGTGCCGCGAGGTTGGACCAGGCGAGGCGGTTGAAGGTGTCGGGAAGACTGGGCGTCGTTGACATGGCGCATATCCTGCAAAGTCGCGTTTGCGCCAGTATCAACCTCCGAGCCCGGCCAAACCCACCCGCTTCCCGACAGTGCGTCCGCGAGGGAAGCTGATAACGCTAGATGCAGTTGCAAATGAGTTGCAATAAGATTCGATTTCGGTATTCTCGCCCCATGGATGCCCTATCTCCCGACTTGACCCGTGACGGCGCCGGCTGGCGCTCCGATGCCCCCACCACCAAGAGCCTCGCCGAGGTGAATGGCACGGTCCCCATTCCCGCCGCCGGGCGCTGGTGGCGGCGGCTGCTCGCCTTCGTCGGTCCGGGCTATCTCGTCTCGGTCGGCTACATGGACCCCGGCAACTGGGCCACCGACCTCGCCGGCGGATCGAAGTTCGGCTACACGCTGCTCTCGGTCATCCTGCTCTCGAACCTGATGGCGATCCTGCTCCAGTCGCTGGCGGCTCGTCTTGGCATCGTCACCGATCGCGACCTCGCGCAGGCCTGCCGCGCGAGCTATTCGCCGGCCGTGAACTTCATGCTGTGGCTCGCCTGCGAGGCGGCGATCATCGCCTGCGACCTCGCCGAAGTCATCGGTACCGCGATTGCGCTCAAACTCCTGTTCGGTATTCCCCTGATCGGCGGCGCATTGATTGCCGCGCTGGACGCCTTTCTGCTTCTCATCCTGATGAATCGTGGTTTCCGCTTCCTGGAGGCTTTCGTCATCGCGCTGCTGGTCGTGATCGCGGTTTGCTTCACGATCCAGATTGCCGCGGCCGCGCCGCCGGTTGCCGCGATGTTGAAGGGCTTCGTGCCATCGACGGAGATCTTCACCAATCCGGAGATGCTCTACATCGCGATCGGCATCATCGGCGCGACCGTGATGCCGCATAATCTCTATCTCCACTCGTCAATCGTGCAGACGCGCGCCTATGAGCGCAGCGACACCGGCCGGCGCGAGGCGATCAAATGGGCGACGACGGATTCGACCATCGCGCTGATGCTGGCGCTGTTCATCAACGCCGCGATCCTGGTGGTGGCGGCCGCGACCTTCCACAGGAGCGGCCATTCGGATGTGGCCGAGATCGGCCAGGCTTTCGAGCTGCTCTCGCCGCTGCTCGGCCTCGGCATCGCCTCGACGCTGTTTGCGATTGCGCTGCTCGCCTCGGGCCTCAACTCAACCGTCACTGCGACGCTCGCCGGCCAGATCGTGATGGAGGGCTTTCTCGACCTGCGCCTGCCGAGCTGGGCGCGCCGCCTGGTGACGCGCGGCATCGCCATCATTCCCGTGATCGTCGTCACGGCGATCTACGGCGAACGCGGCACGGCCGATCTCTTGGTGTTCAGCCAGGTCGTGCTGTCGATGCAACTGCCCTTCGCGGTCGTCCCGCTGGTCCGCTTCGTCTCCGACCGCCGCAAGATGGGCAAGTTCGCGATTCCCGCGTGGGTCGCTGGGATCGCGTGGATCGTGGCGGGCGTGATCGTGGTTCTCAACCTGAAGCTTCTGGCGGATACGCTGTTCGGGTGAGCGATCAACGCCTGTGGCGACGTCGCGGGTCGTAGGGGCTGAGCGGATTCACGTCGAGATCCACGTCCTTCACACATTGCTGACGTTCGCGATGGCTCGAGCCAGCGTGCCACTCTCCAGCGCGAAGCTCGACGTTGCTCATCTCGCCGATCTTCAAGCATTTCCATTCGCCCGTGTGAGGAAGGCCTTTGCTTGAGCCGCCAGCGAACTGAAAGGCGAGTGTGTATTCCTCGCCGTTCGTATGCCCCAGTAACGCGGGACAGATTGCGCGCGGATACCCTTGATAGAAGCAGAGTACCTGGAATCGTTCAACAATCGCTTGGGCGATTAAGTCGTAGGTCTGGCTCGACAAGGATGCCTCCTTATCCGCTCGCGCCTTCGGCCTTGGCGATGATTCGACGCCAGAAAGATTGGCGCGCCGATCAATCCTGCGGCTCGGACGCAGCATCCCCTTGCGCGTCGACGCGCAGCCAGCCTGAGGGCGCGAGGCGCTGCTGCGGCAGGAAGCGGGCCTTGTAGTCCATCTTCTTGGAGCCATCGATCCAATAGCCGAGATAGACGTAAGGCAGGCCCTGACGCCGCGCGCGGGCAATGTGGTCGAGGATCATGAAGGTGCCCATCGAGCGGCTCACCTGGCTTGGCTCGAAGAACGAATAGACCATCGACAGGCCGTCGCTGAGCACGTCGGTGAGCGCGACCGCGATGAGCTCCTCGCCGCGGCCGGTGATGCCGCTGTCGGGACCGCGCTTTCGGTACTCGATGATGCGGGTCTCGACGTGGCTGTCCTCGACCATCATGGCGTAGTCGAGCACGGTCATGTCGGCCATGCCGCCGTGGCGGTGGCGGGAATCGAGATAGGCCCGGAACACCGAATATTGCTCGGAAGTCGGCACCGCGCTGCGCTGCTCGCCGATGATGTCGGCGTTGCGGGCGATCACCTTGCGGAAATTGCGGGAGGGGCGGAACTCGTTGGCAATTACCCGGACCGAGACGCAGGCGCGGCACTGGTCGCAGGCGGGCCGGTAGGCGATCGACTGGCTGCGGCGGAAGCCGCCATGGGTCAGCAGGTCGTTGAGGTCGCCGGCACGCTCCCCTACGAGGTGCGTAAACACCTTGCGCTCATGCCGGCCCGGCAGATAGGGGCACGGGGACGGCGCCGTGAGGTAAAACTGCGGAGTATCGCGCGAGTGCTGGGTCAAGGGACGTCGTGGGCCTCCAAAATGGGTATCAGCATCGCGCTACGAAAGCTCTCGGTCAATCGGTCTGCTCAGCAGGTCAGATCAGTCAGTTTAGTCGGTCCTGGTTGATAGGTCCTTGATCAGTAGCTCCTGATCAGTAGCGCTTACTCAGTAGCTCCTGGCGGCCTGAGGCAGGGGCGCCCGAACGGAATTGTTGATGATGACCGTTCCCAGGACGAAATCATGCAGCAGGCGCCGGCGGCCGTTGAACAGCCCGACCAGGACCACCAAGGGTGACAGGAACGAGACCGTCACCCAGAACAGCACGGCGTGCGTGGCGCCAAGCACGAAATAGCCGGGTGCGCCGTACCAGGTTCGCAACTCCAGATCCATGACCCGCATCCCGAGCGTCGCCGAGTGGGGACCTCCGATGCAGGCGCCGTAATAGACGATGGCCCAGATCACGGAGGCCGGCCAGGCCAGCCAGAACAACATCCAGCCAAGGCCGAGCGTGACCACGCCGAACACGGCGATGAAGAGGTAGCCAAGGATGACCGGCACCGAGATCACGACCATGTCGATCAGGAATGCAAACACCCGCCGGGTCGCGACGCCGCGGAACAGTTCCGGATGCAAATAGGGATCGTAGGCGTGAACCCCGCCGTCACTGCGCCAAGCGTCCGCTTGGGGACCTGAATTGCCCGAGTCCGAATACGACATGGTCCGTCCTCCCGAAGGGAAACTCCCATGGCAGGACATGGTGACAGGCCGTCCGCGTGCCAAGGGCGCCGGGATTAACAAGCCGAAATATTCCGGCGATTCGGGGGCGGGGACGTGAGAAGGAAAGGGGGCGTCCTGTTGCCGCTACATCCCGTGCCGTCCCGGCGAAGTACCTTAGCCCAACGTCCTCAACTTCTCCGCAGCCTTCGGCGCGAAATAGCTGAGCACACCGTCGGCGCCGGCGCGCTTGAAGGCCAGCAGGCTCTCCATCATCGCGCGATCGCCGTCGAGCCAGCCGTTGCCTGCGGCTGCCGCGATCATCGCGTATTCGCCGGAGACCTGGTAGGCGAAGGTCGGCATCGCAAATGTATCCTTCACGCGCCGCACCACGTCGAGATAGGGCATGCCGGGCTTCACCATCACCATGTCGGCGCCCTCGGAGATGTCGAGCTCGACCTCGCGCAGCGCTTCGTCGGTGTTCGCGCTGTCCATCTGGTAGGTGCGCTTGTCGCCGGTGAGCGTCTTGGCCGAGCCGATGGCATCGCGGAACGGGCCATAGAAGGCGGAGGCGTACTTTGCCGCATAGGCCATGATCTGCACGTCGAGCAGCCCTGTGCGATCCAGCCCTTCGCGGATCGCGGCCACGCGGCCGTCCATCATATCCGACGGCGCGATGATGTCGCACCCGGCCTCGGCCTGCATCAAGGCCTGGCGCACCAGCACTGCGACCGTCTCGTCGTTCAGGATCTTGCCGTCGGCGATCAGGCCGTCATGGCCGTGGCTGGTAAAGGGATCGAGCGCGACGTCGCAGAGAATGCCGAGATCGGGAAACTCCTTCTTGATCGCGCGCACGGCCCGGCAGACCAGATTGTCCGGGTTGGTTGCTTCCGATCCTTCCTCGTCGCGCAAGGAAGGGTCGGTGTAGGGAAACAGCGCGATGCAGGGGATGGTGAGCTTCATGGCACGCTCGGCCTCGCGCACGGCCTGGTCGACGCTGAGCCGGTCGACGCCCGGCATCGAGGCAATCTGTTCGCGCTTGCCGTTGCCATCGATCAAAAACAGTGGCCAGATCAGGTCGTCGGTGGTGAGCACGTTCTCCCGCACCATGCGCCGGGCCCATTCGGCCTTGCGGTTGCGGCGCGGCCGGACGGTCAGATCGAGGGCAGGGGAGGCTGCAGCGCCATCCCGGCGCGAAATCTCGCGGAGCTCGATCGGACGCCCGTATTTGATCGCCATTAGACTTCCTCCGACTGGAATTATTCTTATACCAGCTCACATGGTTCCCGTCACCGCGGCTTGACCTGCCGCAAGGGATGGCAGCCGATTGATTTTGCGGGGCGAAGCAGCCAGAAGGGGCCATGTCCGAGATCTCAACCCGCGACGCGGCCCGCGACAGCGCCAATGCCAGGGACGCTGTCAGAGACAATGCCAGAGACAGCGCAATGTCGGTGGCTGCGATCTCGTCGGAGCGCCAGGAATCCGACGACAATGTCTGGACGCGCCGCTTGGTGCTGTTCCTGCGGGTGATGGCGTTGCTGTCGATCCTCAAGGGCCTCTATCACTGGGCACAGGTCACCGGCTTCGTTGGCGGCGAGGACGAGGCGTTCGAGAACCAGGCGATGGCCTGGCAGGCCTCGACCATCTACTTCGCCGTGATCGAACTCGTGGCCGCCGTCGGGCTGTGGCTGGCAACGCCCTGGGGCGCAGTGGTCTGGCTGACGACGGTCGTGTCGATGGCGGTGATCGAACTGATGTTCCCGGGAATCTATGGTGGCAGCCTGATCGTCGTCGGCGTGGAAGCCTTCATGCTCGCTGCCTATCTCGCGCTCGCCTGGATGGCCGCGCGCGAGCGACCGCCGTAGCGCCTGTTGATCGCTCGACGCAAACTCTCTCGTGCCCCGGACGCAGCGCAGCGCGCCGTATTTGCGGCGTGATGCGCTGCAGAGCCGGGGCCCATTTCTCTCCACGATCCGTTGTATGGCATCTGGGTCCCGGCTGTGCGCTCCGCTTGTCCGGGACACGAGAGTGTTGCTCTTGGTTGACCGTTGGTTGCCTAAAATTCGTGGTAACTTTTCATTGACCTCGTGGATTCCGCCACAGCTGTTACGCGCGCGTTTCGAAACGGGGCGGCCTGTACTGGAATGCGACAGAGGCGGCGGACGGAGGGTGAACAGGACCTTGCGACGGTCAACAGAGGGTTGCGAAAAGTCCTTGCGGGACAGGCTTAATCCGCAATTCACTGTCTTAAATTCATGATCTCTTTATTCTCTTATTTAAGCGGATCTTCAAACGGGCCCCCTTAAGTTGCACCTATCAGACGGGACACAAGTTTCGTCGAATAAGTGTCGATAAAAACGACAACAGGGGAAGTGTCATGATGAAAGCCGTCGCAACCGCGGCAGATACCGCAGAACGCGTCTCCGGCCAGCAGGGCTCGGTGCAGACGCTCTATCTGGAAGCTTTGACTCTGGTGGAGCGGCTGCATCGCCGCCTGCTCGACGTCATCAAGGACGAGTTCGATCGCCGCGGTCGCGCCGACATCAATTCGGTGCAGGCGCTCTTGCTCTACAACATCGGCGACAAGGAGCTGACCGCGGGTGAGCTGCGCACGCGCGGTTACTATCTCGGCTCCAACGTCTCCTACAATCTGAAGAAGCTCGTCGAGCTCGGCTTCCTCGATCACCAGCGCTCGCGCGTCGATCGCCGCTCGGTGCGCATCCGCCTGACCCCGCAGGGCCAGGAAGTCCGCCGCATCGTCGACTCTCTCTACCAGAAGCACGTCAAGACGGTGGAGCAGGTCGGCGGCATCTCGGGCGAGGAGTTCTCGACCCTCAACAAGTCGCTGCACCGCCTCGAGCGCTTCTGGACCGACCAGATCCTGTATCGTCTCTGAGTTCTTGTCGACGGTAAGGCCAAGCCGGCCCATACAAGACCGGCAAACCTCCCGAACGTGCCTCACTTCCCCAAGCGCGCCGGCCGGCTTTGCCCGGACCGGTGCGTTTTGTCTTTTCGCGGTTGCGAAAAAAATCACTGGCCAGGAGGAACGAGTTCCCGGCCCGGCGCTTATCCCCTCCGGATCGGAGGCTGACGATGCTGGTCGAGCGTGGCTTGGGGGCGATGAACGTGGAACTCGTGAGCGAGGCCTATGCCATCGCCGCGAACTATCTTCGCCGCTCCGGCGCGATTCCCGACACCCTCATCACCGACGAATACCTGCTCGAGATCGTCGTCAAACTGTTCCAGAACGGCGAATTCAACAAGATCAGGCTGGCCAACAAGGCCATCGTCAGGTTCGAGGCGCAATCCGAGGCCAAAGCGGTTGCCTGATCAAAATTCCCAAACTCGGCAAGAACCAGAGGGTGCCATGGAAGCTGCCATTGACCGCATCATGCAGACCTATGACCTGCTCGCAAACCGCACGTCCGCGGCGAGCGAGGAGGCGCGGGCCAAGGTGACGAACTACCTCAATACATTGATGGAAGCCGGCGAGAAGGACACCCACAGGTTGACGGTGTGCGGCCTGACCTATCTGCGCCAGCTCGACGGCAGCGTGGACCCGGTGAAGGCGGGGTATACCGGCCTGTAATGGGCTTTGGCCGGGGCCATCGGCTGCCGCGCGGCGTTTAAGGTCCAAAGCGGACCTTTTCGGACGGTGCGCGACCGGGTGTTCGACAGGACCGCCTGGCGCCTCCGAATTCTCGGAGCCCCCACCATATCTTGCATAAATATCAGTCCCGACCCGCAACTACTTGGCCGGGGGCGGGCGATGTGGTAGATCGCGCTCGCCGCTTCCGATCGCCACACCAGACCGCCCGTAGCCCGCTAAAAGGCTGCGGCGGTGGAGATATTCGCAAGATGACCTTCGCCAAGAACTCTGCAGCGTCCGCCTCCGCGCCCGATTCGTTTTTCACCGCCCCGCTCGACCAGGCCGACCCGGAAATCGCCGCCGCCATCAAGGGCGAGCTCGGCCGGCAGCGCCATGAGGTCGAGCTGATCGCCTCCGAGAACATTGTCAGCCGTGCCGTGCTGGAAGCGCAGGGTTCGGTGATGACCAACAAATATGCGGAGGGCTATCCAGGCGCGCGCTACTACGGCGGTTGCGAGTGGGTCGACGTCGCCGAGAACCTCGCGATCGATCGCGCCAAGAAGCTGTTCGGCGCGAACTTCGCCAACGTGCAGCCGAACTCTGGCAGCCAGATGAACCAAGCGGTGTTTCTGGCGCTGCTGCAGCCCGGCGACACCTTCATGGGCCTCGACCTTGCGGCCGGCGGCCATCTCACCCACGGCTCGCCCGTCAACATGAGCGGCAAGTGGTTCAAGGCCGCGCATTACACCGTGCGCCGCGAGGACCAGATCATCGACATGGACGCGGTCGCGAAGCAGGCCGAGCAGATCAAGCCGAAGCTGATCATCGCCGGCGGCTCGGCCTATTCGCGCGCCTGGGATTTCAAGCGCTTCCGCGAGATCGCGGACAGCATCGGCGCCTATCTGCTGGTCGACATGGCGCACTTTGCCGGCCTCGTCGCCGGCGGCGCGCATGCCTCGCCGGTGCCGTATGCGCACGTCACCACCACGACGACGCACAAGTCGCTGCGCGGCCCGCGCGGCGGTTTGATGCTGTGGAATGATGAGACGCTGACTAAGAAGCTCAACTCGGCGATCTTCCCGGGCCTCCAGGGCGGACCTTTGATGCATGTGATCGCGGCGAAGGCGGTGGCCTTCGGCGAAGCGCTGCGGCCGGACTTCAAGGTCTATGCGAAGAACGTCGTCGAGAACGCCAAGGCGCTGGCCGAGACGCTCAAGGGCCACGGGTTCGATATTGTCTCTGGTGGCACCGACAATCATCTGATGCTCGTCGACCTCAGGCCAAAGGGCCTGAAGGGTAACGCCTCGGAGAAGGCGCTGGTCCGCGCCGCCATCACCTGCAACAAGAACGGTATTCCGTTCGACCCCGAATCGCCCTTCGTGACCTCCGGGATTCGGCTCGGCACACCGGCTGCGACCACTCGCGGCTTCGGTGTCGCTGAATTCCAGCAGGTCGGCGGCATGATCGCCGAGGTATTGAACGCGATCGCGCAGTCGTCCGACGGCAAGGCGCCGCTGGTCGAAGCCGCGATCAAGGAACGGGTCAAGGCGCTCACCGATCGGTTTCCGATCTATCAGTAAGGCTGGGCCAAGCGGATGCGCTGTCCGAACTGCAACAGTCTCGATACGCAGGTAAAGGACTCGCGTCCGACCGAGGACTCTTCCGTGATCCGCAGGCGGCGCGTGTGCGTCGCCTGCAATTTCCGCTTCACCACCTTCGAGCGCGTGCAGCTGCGCGAGCTCACCGTGATCAAGCGCAATGGCCGCCGCGTGCCGTTCGACCGCGACAAGCTGATGCGCTCGGTGTCGATCAGCTTGCGCAAGCGGCAGGTCGAGCCGGAGCGGGTGGAGAAGATGGTCTCCACCATCGTGCGCGAACTTGAAACCGGGGGCGAAGCCGAAATCTCCTCCGAGGTGATCGGCGAGACCGTGATGGAGCATCTGCGCACGCTCGACGACGTCGCCTATGTGCGTTTCGCCTCGGTCTATCGCAATTTCCGCGAGGCGAAGGATTTCGCCGACGTGCTCGGTGAGCTCTCCGGTGAGGAGGAAGCGCGGCTCGCCGCGATCCGCAAATGATCTTTCGGATCCTGGAGGATCAGTTCGCGCAGAAGGCGCGCGAGTCCAAGGACGCCGACCGCCGCTTCATGCAGCTTGCGCTCGCGCTGGGACGGCGCGGGCAGGGGCGGACCTGGCCCAACCCGGCCGTCGGCGCCGTCATCGTCAAGGACGGGGTGATCCTGGGCCGCGGCTGGACTCAAGCAGGCGGGCGGCCGCATGCCGAACCCGAGGCGCTGCGGCGGGCCGGAGAGGCAGCGCGCGGCGCAACGCTCTATGTCACACTCGAGCCCTGCTCGCATTTCGGCAAGTCGCCGCCATGCGCCGATGCGGTGATCGCAGCCGGCATCAAGCGCGTGGTGGCGGCGATCGAGGATCCCAATCCGGAAGTGGCGGGGCAGGGCCATGCGCGCTTGCGCGCCGCCGGTATCACGGTGGATGTGGGCCTGTGCGCGGCGGAGGCCGCGTTTGATCATGCCGGGCATTTCAGCCGTGTCCGCGAAAAGCGCCCGCATGTGATCCTGAAGCTCGCGGTCTCACCCGACGGCAAGATCGGCGCCGCCGGTGGCAAGCCGGTCGCAATCACGGGTGAAGCCGCCCGCAATCGCGTGCACCTGTTGCGCGCGCAGAGTGACGCCATCCTCGTCGGCATCGGCACGGTGCTGGCGGATGATCCGCAGCTCACCTGCCGCCTGCCCGGGATGGCGGCGCGCTCGCCGGTGCGAGTGGTGCTCGACCAGAGCCTGCGCATTCCGGCCTCGAGCCAGCTGTTGCGTACCGCGCGCGAGGCGCCGCTCTGGGTGATGGGTTCTGAGCTCGCCGAAGCTGCAGCTGCTATGCGGCTCGGCGCTGCCGGCGCGCAGGTGATCCGCGTACCGCCGGGGCGCGCATCCGGACTCGATCTTCCGGCTGTTCTGCATGCGCTCGCCGCGAAGGGCATTACGCGGCTGATGGTCGAGGGCGGCAGCCGTATTGCGGCGTCGTTTGTGGCCGCCGATCTGGTTGACGAGATCTGGCTGTTCCGCGGAACGGAAGAGGTGGGCAGCGACGGCGTGGATGCGCTCGATGCATTGCCCCTGTCGAAAATCACGCAGTCGCAGCGCTTCCGCGTTCATGCTAGCGAGACATTCGACCACGATACTCTCACCACCTATGAGCGCACCTAACATGTTTACCGGCATTGTCACCGATATCGGCGAGATCGTCAGCCTGACGCCGACGGCGCAGGGCCAATTGCATCGTCTGCGCATCGCCTGCCGCTACGATCGCGCCACCATTGCCGACGGCGCCTCGATCGCCTGCAACGGCGTCTGCCTGACGGTGGTTGCCTCGGGCGTGGACAGCGGCACAACCTGGTTCGATGTCGATACCGCGGCCGAGACGCTGGCGCTGACCACGGCGAAGCACTGGAGGGCAGGAACGCGGCTCAATCTCGAGCGCGCGCTCAAGATCGGTGACGAGCTCGGCGGCCATATTGTCGCCGGCCATGTCGATGGGATCGCGACCATCATCAGCCGCGAGGATTTGCCGGACATGGCGCGGTTCGAGCTCGGCACGACGCGGGAGCTGGCGCGGTTCGTCGCCACCAAGGGCTCGATCACGCTCGACGGCGTGTCGCTGACGATCAATACGGTGAAAGACGTGACCTTTTCGGTGCTGATTATACCGCACACCCTGACAGTCACAACGATCGGTGGCTGGAAGGCAGGTGCCGAGGTCAATATCGAGGTCGACCTGATGGCCCGCTACGCAGCGCGGCTGACTGAAATGAAGTGACGGCGGAGAAAGTTCGTCATGCGCGGGCTTGACCGGCGCATCCATGCTCTTAAGAGGTGCTTGGCCCGATGGATTGCCGGGTCAAGCCCGGCAATGACAAAGTAAGGTTGAACGATGGCAGACGCGCGGCGCGCACCCCTGAAGGACCAGACCGACATCTCCGGCGCGCGCGCGCTGATTGTCGAGGCACGGTTCTATGACGACCTCCAGGACGCGCTGCTGGACGGTGCGGTGGCCGAGCTGAAGGCGGCCGGCCTGACGCACGACGTCATCACGGTTCCCGGCGCGCTGGAGATTCCAGCGGCGGTCGCGATCGCGATCGATGCCGCGGCGGCGAGCGGCAAGCCTTATGACGCGGTGATCGCACTCGGCTGCGTGATCCGCGGCGATACCATCCATTTCGAGATCGTTTCGCAGGAATCCTCCCGCGCGCTGATGGACCTCGCGGTGTCGCGAAAACTGCCGCTCGGCAACGGCATCCTCACCGTCAACACCGAGGCACAGGCCTGGGCGCGGGCGCGCGCCAGCGAGCTCAACAAGGGCGGCGATGCCGCACGCGCGGCACTTGCGATGCTGCGCATCAAACGCCGGCTGGCGCGGGTTTGATCATGGTCGACAACAGCAAAAAGCCGCCGGCTGGCGCCGAGAAAAAAGCGAACCGGCGCGGTGCTGCGCGGCTCGCGGCCGTGCAGGCACTGTACCAGATGGACATCGGGGGCGCCGGCATCAACGACATTTTCGCAGAGTTCGAGAGCCACTGGCTCGGCAACGAGGTCGAGGGCGACACTTATCTGCCTGCGGAAGCGGCCTTTTTCCGCGACGTCGTCTCGGGTGTCGTGCGCGACCAGAAGAAGCTCGATCCCCTGATCGACGAGGCGCTGTCGAAGGGCTGGCCGCTGAAGCGCATCGAAGCGATTTTGCGCGCGGTGCTGCGGGCGGGGGCCTATGAATTGGAGCACCGCAAGGACGTGCCGGGCCGCGTCGTCGTGTCCGAATATGTCGACGTCGCCAACGCCTTCGTCGACCGTGAGGAGACCGGCATGGTGAATGCGGTGCTCGACCAGATCGGCCGTCAGTTTCGCGGTGACGAGTTCGGGCGGGGGTAGTCATACATTCCGCTGTCATCACCCGCGAAGGCGGGTGATCCAGTACGCCGCGGCAGCGGTTATTGATATCGGGCGTCTCGGCGTACTGGATCGCCCGGTCAAGCCGGGCGATGACAGTGGAGTTTGGGGCTAGCGCCGATGACGAACGCACCAGAAACTTCCGGCGAAGACTCCCTCATCGCGCGCTATTTCAAGCCGCTGGCGACTGATCCCGGCGCGTTGGGGCTGGTCGACGATGCCGCCATCCTGCAATCGCTCGGCGAGGACATCGTTGTCACCACCGATGCCGTGGTCGAGGGTGTGCATTATCTTGCCGGTGATCCGCCCGAGACCATCGCGCGCAAGGCGCTGCGGGTGAATTTGTCCGATCTTGCCGCCAAAGGCGCTGTGCCCGCCGGCTTCGTGCTGACGCTGGCACTGCGCAGCAGGGACGATGCCTGGCTCAGTCCGTTCGCGAACGCGCTGGGCGAGGATGCCAAGGCCTTCGGATGCCCGCTCCTTGGCGGCGACACTGTGTCGACGCCGGGGCCGCAGATGATCTCGATCACCGCCTTCGGCCGCGTACCCCACGGCCGGATGGTTGGCCGCACCGGTGCAAGGCCGGGCGACCGCATCCTGGTGACGGGCACGATCGGCGATGCCGCGCTCGGCCTCGACGTGCTCACGGGCAGTGCGGTGGCTGGAGCGCTGGCCTCCGACCCGCACGCACGAGAGATGCTGGTCTCGCGCTATCGCGTGCCGCAGCCACGCAACGTGATTGCGCAGGCCGTGCGCAACCGCGCGACGGCTGCGATGGACGTTTCCGACGGGCTCGCCGGCGATCTGACAAAACTCTGTGCGGCATCGGGCGTCTCGGCCACAGTGGACGTGGCAAGTGTGCCGCTCTCGGCTGTGGCGGCAAGCCTGGTCGCGCGCAACGCTGTCAGCGTTGAGACGCTGCTGGCCGGGGGCGACGACTATGAGGTGCTGTGCACCGTTCCGGCCGCGCAAAGCGACGCATTGATCGCCGCAGGGCGGGCTGTGGGCCTCGGCGTTACGGCGATCGGCACGATCGTCGAGGGCGACGCGCGGCCGCGCTTCCTTGATGAGCACGGCCGGGAACTGACTTTGAAGCGGCTGTCCTACAGCCATTTCTAGCAATTCCGCCAAACCGGCGCCTGGGCTCTTAGGATAGGCCTAAATACCTGCCAAGATCGGTGTTTTCAGCTGCTTACGGCGTTGCACCGGCATTCTGATTTTGGCAAGGTCGCTGCCGAACAAGGCCGCCCCTCCGGGCAAAGGGGCGGCCTTGTTCGAAATCAAGGCGCCGCACCGCACGACGGACAATAAAAGGCGCCGGGGGTACATCAAGGGATCTGAGGCAAAAAATCACATGACAGCATTATGGTTGATTGTGCTCTGCGGAGTGCTTTCCGTCGTCTACGCGATCTGGGCGACGTCTTCGGTGTTGAGCGCGGATGCGGGGTCACCGCGCATGCAGGAGATCGCGGGAGCGGTGCGCGAAGGCGCGCAGGCCTACCTGCGGCGTCAGTACACCACGATCGGTCTCGTCGGCATCGTCATCTTCTTGCTGCTTGCCTATTTCCTCGGGATCTATGTCTCCATTGGTTTCGCCATCGGCGCGATCCTGTCGGGCGCGGCCGGCTTCATCGGCATGAACGTCTCGGTCCGCGCCAATGTGCGCACCGCCCAGGCCGCGACGACGTCGCTCGCCGGCGGCCTCGAACTCGCCTTCAAGGCGGGCGCGATCACCGGCATGCTGGTGGCGGGTCTCGCGCTGCTCGGCGTGACCCTCTATTTCGGCTTCCTGGTCTATTCGCTGAAGCTCGCGCCTGACAGCCGTGTCGTCGTCGACGCCATGGTGGCGCTCGGCTTTGGCGCCTCGCTGATCTCGATCTTCGCCCGTCTCGGCGGCGGCATCTTCACCAAGGGTGCGGACGTCGGCGGCGATCTCGTCGGCAAGGTCGAGGCCGGCATTCCCGAGGACGATCCGCGCAATCCGGCAACCATCGCCGACAACGTCGGCGACAACGTCGGCGACTGCGCCGGTATGGCGGCCGACCTGTTCGAGACCTACGCGGTGACGGCGGTCGCTACCATGGTGCTCGCGGCGATCTTCTTCGCCAAGACGCCGATCCTCATGAACATGATGACGCTGCCGCTCGCGATCGGCGGTATCTGCATCATCACCTCGATCATCGGCACCTTCTTCGTCAAGCTCGGGCCGAGCCAGTCGATCATGGGCGCGCTCTACAAGGGCCTGATCGCAACCGGCGTCCTGTCGCTGATCGGCATCGCCGGCGTGATCTACAGCCTGATCGGCTTCGGCAAGCTCGCTGGTGTCGACTATACCGGCATGTCGCTGTTCGAATGCGGTATCGTCGGCCTCGTCGTCACCGCGCTGATCATCTGGATCACCGAATACTACACCGGCACCGACTATCGCCCGGTGAAGTCGATCGCCCAGGCCTCGGTGACCGGCCACGGCACCAACGTGATCCAGGGCCTCGCCGTCTCGATGGAGGCAACCGCGCTGCCTGCGCTCGTCATCATCGCCGGCATCCTCGTCACCTACAGCCTCGCCGGCTTGTTCGGCATCGCAATCGCGACCGCCACAATGCTGGCGCTCGCCGGCATGGTGGTCGCGCTCGATGCGTTCGGGCCCGTGACCGACAATGCCGGCGGCATCGCCGAGATGGCGGGCCTGCCCAAGGAGGTGCGCAAGTCGACCGACGCACTCGACGCGGTCGGCAACACCACCAAGGCGGTGACCAAGGGCTATGCGATCGGCTCCGCCGGTCTCGGTGCGCTGGTGCTGTTCGCGGCCTACAACCAGGACCTCAAGTTCTTCGTTGCGGACTCGGCGCATCACCCCTATTTCGCCGGCGTCAATCCGGACTTCTCGCTCAACAACCCCTATGTGGTGGTGGGCCTGCTGTTCGGTGGTCTGCTGCCTTATCTCTTCGGCGCGATGGGCATGACCGCTGTGGGCCGTGCGGCCAGCGCGATCGTCGAGGAGGTGCGGCGTCAGTTTCGCGAAAAGCCGGGCATCATGCAGGGCACCGACAAGCCGGATTACGGCAAGGCGGTCGACCTGCTGACCAAGGCGGCGATCAAGGAGATGATCATCCCGTCACTGCTGCCGGTCTTGTCGCCGATCGTCGTCTATTTCCTGATCTACGCGATTGCGGGCGGCGGTGCGGCCGGCAAGTCGGCGGCGTTCTCCGCCGTCGGCGCGATGCTGCTCGGCGTGATCGTGACCGGCCTTTTCGTTGCGATCTCGATGACCTCGGGCGGCGGCGCCTGGGACAACGCCAAGAAGTACATCGAGGACGGCCATTTCGGCGGCAAGGGCTCTGACGCCCATAAATCGGCGGTAACCGGCGACACCGTCGGCGATCCCTACAAGGATACGGCGGGACCGGCAGTGAACCCGATGATCAAGATCACGAACATCGTGGCGCTGCTGCTGCTGGCGATCCTCGCGCACTGAACGGCGCAGACGAGACAAGACAAAGCCCCGCGGCGCGAGCCGCGGGGCTTTTTGTCAGGGGCAGCGCAATCCGGCTGCACGTCAAAACAGGGTTCGACGGTGGAGCTTCAGGCTTTCGGCTCCGATCCGTCCACGGTTCTTTGCGCAAATACCTCCTTCGCTGCGAACAGGCCGTTGAGGGCAGCCGGGAAGCCGGCATAGACGGCCATCTGCATGAGGATCTCAATAATCTCCTCTCGGCCGAGCCCGACATTCAGACCTGCCTCGATATGCACCTTGAGCTGAGGTGCGGCGTTTCCCATGGCCGCGAGCGCCGCGATCGTTGCGATTTCGCGCGAACGGACGTCGAGCCCGGGCCGTGAGTAGATGTCACCAAATGGAAATTCGAATATATAGGTGGCGAAGTCCGGGGCGATGTCACCAAGCGCCGCCACGACCTTATGGCCGGCCTCTCCGTCGATCTCAGCGAGTGCGCGGCGACCGCGCTCCAACCGGCTTTCGCCGGCGTTCGGGAAGTGTTGCATCATAATCCTTCATCCTCTGTTCCGTTTCGGCATAACCGCCGATCTTGGTGTCGAGGACGAGAAGACAGGCATTCAGTTCGTCGACGTGGGCACGCACGCTTTCACGGTGCCGCTCCAGCAGCGCGCGCCGCTCGGCTTCGGTGCCGCTGCCTCGATCCCGGAGTTCCGCGTAAAGCAGCATGTCCCGGATCGGCATACCAGTCGTCTTCAGTCGGCCGAGAAACTCGATCCACACCAGGATCGAGGCATCGTAGTCACGTCGGCTGGATCGATCTCGGTCGGCGTAAGGCAACAGTCCGATCCGCTCGTAGTAGCGGATCGTATGGGCAGTCAGTCCGGAACGCTTCGCGAGTTCGCCGATCTTCATGCCTGTCTCTCATCACGACGCACGGAAACTACGAGTTCGAGCGCACTCTAAGTCAAGAGACATTTGGGCCTGCCGATGCGAGCTTTTGCGCCGTCGGCAACGCAGCCGTGCCGGAGAGCCGGCTGATCGAGACAATAAGCAAGCAGGCTCCCGTCGGGACGATCGGGAGCGACGTTGCACGCACGTTCGGTCGATACGTGCGGTCAAGCCGTCTGGCGCGCCACGACCGAGCGCGCTACTGCACGTCCATCTGCAGCCCTTCCTTCTGGATGATGCCGGCGAACTTCTTCGTCTCGGCGTCCACGAAGTCGGCGAACTGCTGCGGGGTGCCGTAGTCGGCGCGGGCGCCCATCGCGAGGATATTCTTCTTGATGTCGTCGCGCTCGAGCATCGCCTTGACCTGGAGGTTCAGCGCTTCGAGGACCGGAGCGGGGACGCCCTTCGGCAGGAACACGGCGAACCACGACGATACGTCAAAATTGGCCAGTTCCGGCGCGCTCTCGCGCATGGTCGGCAGGTTCGGCGCGAGGTCGCTGCGCTCCGGCGTGGTGACGCAGAGGCCGTTGAGCGTGCCGTTCTGCACCTGTGGCAGGCTCGGATAGAGATTGTCGAACAGGATCTGGATGTCGCCGGCCAGCGCGGCCTGGAGCGCCGGGCCGGCGCCGCGGAATGGAATGTGCGTCATCTTCAGCCCGGTGAGCTGCAAGAACCAGGCACCGGTGAGGTGAGGGCTCTGGCCGACCCCGGAGGAGGCGTAGCTGAGCTTGTCCGGGTTGGCCTTGAGGAAGGCGATCAGCTCGGCGATCGACTTGATGCCGGTCTTCGGATGCGCCGAGACGATGTTCGGGATCCGGATCATGTTGGAGACCGGCTGGAGCTGGTCCTGCTTGTAGTTCAGGTTCTTGAAGATGCTGTAGGCGATCGCGTTCGGACCGGGATTGCCGATCAGGATGGTGTGGCCGTCAGGCCTGGCGCGGACCACCTCTGCCGTGCCGATCGTGCCGCCGCCGCCGGAGCGGTTTTCCACGACGGCGGATTGTCCCCAGGCAGTTTGCAGATGGGCGGCCAGCAGCCGGCCCATCACGTCAGTCGAACCGCCGGCCGCGGCCGGCACGACGATGCGCACGTTCTCGGTGGGCTTCCAGTCAGCAAGACTCGCGCGCGGCAGGACGGCCGCTGCCGAAAGGCCGGCGACACCGGTGAGTATGCGACGACGGGACATCAAAGTTTTGGGCACGAATCCACTCCCCAGCTTCTTGCTTTGCAGCGAGCGTAGGGAACGCCGCGTGCGACGGCAAGTCGGGCGGGGCGGCACGACGCCGCAGGCTGATGGCTCAGTTAAAGCTGAGCAGCTTGAAGATGGGTGTGAGGTAACTCATCTCCTGGCCCGACGTTGGCGTCGTCCGGCTGATGAAGTCGAAGATCTTGCCGTCCTGGAGGCCATAATTCGCAAGCCGGCGCACACGCCGGTTCTTGTCGAAATAGACCGCGATGACGCGCTGGTCGACCACCTTCTGGTTCATGAAGGCCACCATGCGCTCCGAGCGCTGCGAGATGTAGTAAAACACCTCGCCGTCGAGCGTCGCGACGGTGGAGGGCGTGCCCATCACGATCAGCACCTGATCCTGGCTTGCACCGATCGGGATCTGCTCGAGCGCGCCGGGCGGCAGGATGTAGCCCTTCTGGAATTGCTCGCCGGTGCACCCCGCGAGCGCCGTCCCGATCACGGCTGCGGCCACGACCACGCGCCACCGCGCAACAAGGCCGCAGCGCTTGTCCGCGCGCTGGCTGTTCTGATTAGCTATCGTCATTGCGGAACCGATTCCGTCCCCTTGCGTCGCGCGAGGCGCTGAAGTACCGGGCGGAGGCTCAGAATGCAACACGCGCGCGCCCGCTTGCGGAAACCACAATGCTTTGGCCGTTCAATCACTTCAGGAAACCCCGGCTCGCCCCGCGCGGCACCATTGAGGCCATCTATGGCATGATCGTGACCCAGGCGCGAGAACCTATATTTTACCGCGACTTGGGCGTGCCGGATACGGTTAACGGGCGTTTCGACCTGTTGCTGCTGCATTTGTGGCTGTTGCTGCGACGCCTGCGCACTGTTTCGGGCGGTGCGGAGCTGTCACAGGTGCTGTTCGACCGCTTTTGCGAGGACATGGACGACAATCTGCGCGAGATGGGCGTCGGCGACCAAACCGTGCCGAAGCGGATGCGGGCCTTCGGCGAGGCCTTTTATGGCCGGGCGAAGGCCTATGACGAGGCGATGGAGGATGGCGGCGAGGCGCTGGCAACGGCCATCTGCAAGAATATCTTGAATGGTGCTGGAATGGATCAGGCGCGGCAGCTGGCGGCTTACGCCCAGGCAACGGGGGGCGATCTGGCCCGGACCAGTGAGGTGGCGCTTCTGGACGCCACCTTTGCGTTTCCACCGGCGCTTCCCGAGGATGTCACGCCATGAACCGACCCACTGCCGGACCAGACCCTTGGCGGGTCCCCATTACCGTCGCACACGTCCCCGACACCGGCCTGCATCGCAAGCTCGAGGCTTCCGCCGCCGAGCGGCGGGCGATGGCTGAACTCGCCGGGCTGCGCGAGATCCTGTCCGCCCAGGCCGCCTTTGACGTCACGCCGAAAAGCGGAGGCCGCGTCCATGTCACGGGGTACGTGCGGGCCCGAGTCGGCCAGACCTGCGTGGTGACGCTCGATCCGATCGAGAACGAGATCGACGAGGAGATCGACCTGATGTTCGCGCCTGAAGCCGAGGTGCGGCGGTTGGCCGACCTGATCGAGGAGGGGCAGGACAACGAGGAGCCGCCCGAAATTGCCGATCCGCCGGAGGCGATCGTTGGCGGCGTCATCGACCTTGGCCGGCTCGCCACCGATGCCCTGTTCCTGGCGATCGATCCCTATCCGCGCAAGTCCGGCGCAGTGTTCGAGGCTGAGGTCACGACCTCCGATCCCGGGGATCATCCGTTCGCAGTGCTAAAAGCGCTTCAGGACAAGAAGAAAGACGAATAGGCGGCCATTCCGGGCAGGGTCGTTTCTGCGACGGGACGCGAAGCGTTTGCCTCGATGGTTTGAGAGACTGGCTTATCCGTTTGTTTTATATGCATTTTGCCGCAAATCTGGCATCGTGGACCGGATCGCCCCGAATGCAAAAGGCTGGGGGCAAGAGGTTGTTTCGGGATGACAAAACGCTATTGTCGCGCCCCGGTCGGGGCGCAGCGTGGCGCTTTCGCCGATCGCCATATCCATGGCGAATCCATTTCGCGGTCCCGCTAGTTGACGACCGCATCAGACCAGGTTTCCAGGACTTTTATGCCAAGTAAGGTTCGCATCGCGCTTGACGCCATGGGGGGCGATGTCGGCGCCGCCGTGGTCATTCCAGGCGCCGCCATCTCGCTCGGCAGGCACCGCGAGACCGAATTCCTGCTGGTCGGCGACCGCGCCAAAATCGAGCCCGAGCTCGAGAAGCACCCCGCGCTCAAGGCCGCCTCCAGGATCGTCCATACTGACGTTGCCGTCAGCATGGAGGACAAGCCGAGCCAGGCGCTGCGCCGCGGCCGCAAGACCTCCTCGATGTGGCTCGCCATCGACGCGGTGAAGAAGGGCGAGGCGGATGTCGCGGTCTCCGCCGGCAACACCGGCGCGCTGATGGCGATGGCACGCTTCAACCTGCGTACACTGCGGGGCATCGACCGTCCGGCGATCACCGCGATATGGCCGACGATGCGCGGCGATTCCGTCGTGCTCGACCTCGGCGCCACCATCGGCGGCGATGCGCACCATCTGGTTTCGCTCGCTGTGATGGGCGCAGCGATGGCGAGCGTGCTGTTCAACAAGCCGCGTCCTACCGTCGGCCTGCTCAATATCGGCGTCGAGGAGATCAAGGGTCACGAGGAGATCCGCGAGGCCGCGGAAATCCTGCGTGCAATGAACCTGCCGCAGCTCGATTATATCGGCTTCGTCGAGGGCGACGGCATTGGCAAGGGGCTGGCCGACGTCATCGTCAGCGAGGGCTTCAACGGCAACATCGCGCTCAAGGCCGCCGAGGGAACCGCGCGGCAGATCGCGGCATTGCTCCGTGACGAGATGCGCAAAAGCTGGATGTCGAGGATCGGCTATCTCTTTGCACGCCGCGCCTTCCAGACCCTGCGTGAGAGAATGGACCCCAACAAGTCCAATGGCGGCGTGTTCCTGGGATTGAACGGGGTGGTGGTCAAGAGCCACGGCGGAACCAACGCCGAAGGCTTTGCCTATGCAATCGATGTTGGCTATGAAATGGTCAAATTCGATCTCCTGAACAAGATCAATCAGATGCTCAACCGCGACGGAGGTGCGCTTAGTTCCGCGCCAACCGCGCAGGAGGCTGTTTCGTGACCAAAATTCGTTCGGTCGTGCTGGGCTGCGGCGCCTATCTGCCGGAGCAGGTGGTGACCAATGCCGAATTGGCGACGCGCATCGACACGTCCGACGAGTGGATCGTGCAGCGCACCGGCATCCGTCAGCGGCACATCGCGGCCGACGGCGAGTTCACCTCGCATCTGGCGATCAAGGCGGCGCAGGCCGCGCTCACCGATGCCGGCGTGGACGCGCAGTCGATCGAGCTGATCGTGCTCGCGACCTCGACGCCGGACAACACGTTCCCTGCAACCGCCGTTGCCGTGCAGCACGCGCTCGGCATCAACCATGGCGTGGCGTTCGATCTCCAGGCGGTGTGTTCGGGTTTCGTGTTTGCGCTCGCCACCGCCGACAATTTCCTGCGCACCGGCACCTACAAGCGTGCGCTGGTAATCGGCGCCGAGACCTTCTCGCGCATCCTCGACTGGAACGATCGCGGCACCTGCGTGCTGTTCGGCGACGGTGCCGGCGCGGTCGTGCTGGAAGCGCAGGAGCAGCCGGGCAAAGCCGCGACCGATCGCGGCGTGGTGACCACGCATCTGCGTTCGGACGGCCGGCACAAGGCAAAGTTGTTCGTCGACGGCGGGCCGTCCTCGACCCAGACTGTCGGTCATCTGCGCATGGAGGGCCGCGAGGTCTTCAAGCACGCGGTTGGCATGATCACCGACGTGATCGTCGACGCCTTCGAGGCGACCGGGCTCAATGCCGAAAGCATCGACTGGTTCGTGCCGCACCAGGCCAACAAGCGAATCATCGACGCCTCCGCGCACAAGCTGCATATCGCGCCGCAGAAGGTGGTGCTGACGGTCGACCGTCACGGCAACACCTCGGCGGCCTCGATCCCGCTGGCGCTGTCGGTGGCGCGCAAGGACGGCCGCATCAAGCGCGGCGACCTGGTTCTGCTGGAAGCGATGGGCGGCGGCTTCACCTGGGGTTCGGCGCTGGTGCGCTGGTAAGCCACAGTCGATAAAATTTTGCCCGAATCAGCGACGATTATCGATGCGTCTGCATTGATGAGCGGTGTTGACCGCAGTATCGTAACCTCATAATTTCAGACAACAATTGTTCGCCGTGATGTGGGGCAGGGCGATGACCGATACAAGCAAAACCGTAACGCGTGTTGATCTGTGCGAAGCCGTCTACCAGAAGGTAGGCCTGTCGCGCACGGAATCGTCCGCGTTCGTGGAACTCGTGTTGAAGGAGATCACCGACTGCCTGGAGAAGGGCGAGACGGTGAAATTGTCCTCGTTCGGCTCCTTCATGGTGCGAAAGAAAGGCCAGCGCATCGGCCGCAACCCGAAGACCGGCACCGAGGTGCCGATCTCGCCGCGCCGGGTGATGGTGTTCAAGCCATCCGCGATCCTGAAGCAACGCATCAACGCCCAGCACCGCACCAATGGCGACGGCAGCAAGGTACAACCGGAGGCGTAACCGCCCTCGCAAAGGATTTTGCATTTGGACAAGGCGCCGGATGCGTTCCGCACCATCAGCGAAGTAGCGCAGGAACTCGACATTCCGCAGCACGTGCTGCGGTTCTGGGAGACCCGATTCGCCCAGATCAAGCCGATGAAGCGCAGCGGCGGCCGCCGCTACTATCGCCCCGACGACGTCGACCTGCTCAAGGGCATCCGCCGTCTCCTCTACGGGGAGGGCTACACCATCCGCGGGGTGCAGCGGATCCTCAAAGAGCACGGCATCAAGTCGGTGCAGGGCCTGGCCGATAGCTCGGCCGCCGTCTCGTTCGGGGCGATCGAGGACGCCATCGGACATAGCCTGCTGGAGCCCGAGGGAGAGACGGGCGTCCGCGGCACCCTCGACACCGACGATGACGATTACCAGGGCGAGGAAGCGGAAGGCATCGACTTCCGCTTTTCAGAGACCGACGACGAGGAAATCCTCACCACCTACCGCAAGGGCGGCACCGCACCGCCGGCCGGGCCCAGCGCCCTCGACCGGGAACGGCTGGGACGGGCGCTCGGCGACCTCGTTGCCTGCCGGGAGATGCTGGACTTGGCGCTGAAGGACGGCTGACGCCGCATTCCGTCGTCTTTACGGTGAGTTCCGGAGATTTGAGCCGTCACCAATTTGGTATCGCTCCTTGCGCAAAGCGGCGATCCTAGCTAATGGAACGGCATTCGGAGCGTGGCGCAGCCCGGTTAGCGCACTAGTCTGGGAGACTAGGGGTCGGAGGTTCAAATCCTCTCGCTCCGACCAATTTTAAGAAGCATTACAATCGCTTGGCGAACTAGCCTCGGTTTCCAAACTAGGGCGGTTTTCCTTTTCCAAATCGCAGGGATGCCTTACCGAGCCCTTGGCTTGTTGCACAGATGATCGCCTTGCGGCGCCGGTTGCCATTGTTCCGGATCAGGTCCTAGCGCATCCGATGGACGAACCGATGTCCCGGGGCAAAGCCCGAAGCGCCGGGATGCCCGCGCAAGCTACCGTGCGCTCTCATCAAGTGACCCGGCGCATAGCCGGATGCGCCCAGATGTCCAGCGACGGATCCATGCGCGCGGAACTCTTGCCCGGGAGCGAAAGCTGAAGCTCCGAAGCTGGCTCCGCCACCCATGCTACGCGCATCGGCAGTCGATGCGGATGCGAGAAGCAGGCCGGCCACAGCCGCGAACATTGCGATTTTCGTCATTGTTGCCCCTCCGTTTCCTTGTCTCCCATTGCCACGCCGGTCTCTCGGCGCAGTTCGTGGGAATGATAAAAACGAGGGGGGACCCTTTTGTTCAAAGGGGCAACGCGCGGTTGCAACGCAGCATGCCGGGCGGGTTAGCCAGCGGGTCGAACGCACGCACCCCGATGCGGAATTCGCGTCATGGGCCGGTCGCCGCCAGCGCGGATGCGAGCCGGGCGCGTCGGCCTTGAATTGGCATGCTAGTCTTAGTCTAGTTTAGTGACGGCGTACGGCATTCTGCGCCACAGGGGGCGGCGCGCTCGAACATCAGCGCTAGGGTATGAAGTAGAGACCCTCAAAAAATCCTTCGGAAACTTAGGGCGCGCATCGCCGCGGCGCGAAGTCTATGAGCTTTAGTCGAAGCCGGCTTTTTTAGTTGCAATCTCTTGTTTTCTGACTGAAAACCCTCGCTCTCGATCAGCAGCGCTCAGTTCATTGCTGCAGATTTTCTCACAGTCTCTTTCAAAGGCTATGTCCCATCGCTCGCCCGGCGGCGGTTCGGCCCCTTCATTGCGCCGCGTGGATTGTTGCTCTCATTAGATTTCGACGGTTATCGCCCCCAACGGTCCTGCCACATTTTTTCACCGATCTGGCAAGGTATCCGCGGCTCTTTCTCGGCGGCCGGAACGATCCGGTGCTCTGGCGTTCGGCCCGCAACCTCGAGCACAAGCTTGGCGCGGATCGCTTCCTTGAAATGATCACGATCCTTGATCGACACGACGAAAGCGCCCGGTCCACCAATGACGCAGTCCTCGTAATAAAAATCGAGGTTGTCGATATCCATTGTCGAATAGGACGGCTCCTTCACCATGATCGGGAGTCCGTTGATGATGATGCCCTTCTCTAGTGCCACATCGCGAGCGCCGGTGACAGGCTCGCCGTTGTTGTTCGGGCCGTCGCCGGAAATGTCGATGACGCGCCTTAAGCCCCGATAAGGATTTTCGTCGAATAGCGGCACCGCGAAATTGATCGCGCCAGAGATCGAGGTGCGCGAGCCCCGACGAACCGGCGCCTTCATGATTTCGCCGGCGACGGCGTCCGCCGTCTCCGGGCCGTCGATCACTCGCCAGGGAATGATGATCTTCTGGTCGGTCGATGCCGACCACTCGAAATAGGTTACGGCTACCTTGCTGGTCGGACCGTTCTTCAGCGCCTGAAGGAAATCTTTCGAGACGATGGCCTGCGCATAGCCCTCGCGCTGGACCGCGAGTTCGTCCAGATCCATCGAATAGGAAACGTCGACCGCGATAACGAGTTCAACATCGACGGATGGCGGACTGTTGTTGACGTCCGCCAGCTGCGATCTTGTGTTGGGCGCGGCACTGCCGGCACCCCCGGCCATCGTCCCCACGATCAGCGCCGCCCCGATCGAGACACACCAGCGCATGGCAGCTCTCCCGTCGTTTCAAAGGAATGGTGCCACGCAAACTGGACTTCGAAAAGCGGGAACATGCGTCGCGAGGGCATCGAGGTGTGGCACAGCTGGAGGTCGCCGACGAACAGGTTGATGGCGGTGCCGGTCTTCAGGGTACTCTTCGCCGCGATGTAGGGGATCTCGCCGACCCATGGCTCGTAACCTTTTCGGGCGATCGAGCGAATAGAGAATTCGAGTAGATCGCGAGTCGGAGGTGCTGAGGCAACAAGGCCCTCTGCAGAAGAGCTATTGAGATTCCGAAGCTGCATCCAAGTGACGGTGCTTCCGTCAACGTTTCCCCCACGGGCAAGTGCTGATCCCGAACGAACCCGCCGCACGCAACTACGGCACCAATCCGTATGTCGGAGATGACGCGAGAGGGCAAAAGCCGTTCCTGTACGACAGCTTCTTGCCTGACGGCATCGGGCCGATGGAACGCGTGATCGCGGTCGAGACCAAGCCGGGTTTCCACGAAGCCTGGTCGCTGCCGCTGTTGAGACGGCGAGGCACGATCGAAGTGGCGATATCGTCCTCAAATGGGAGGCCGGACAAGCTGCACGCGGGGAGCACCAGTGTGCTGCATAGCTTATTACGACGAACCGATCGACTGCCAGGATGGCAGCTCAATCGCCGAAGAGCGTCTCGATCAGCGGACACTCAGGCAGCGTGCCATCGCCACATTGGACGACCACGTCCTTGAGGACGCGCTCCAAGCGCTTCAAATCGGCGATTTTCGCGCGGATCTCCTGGAGGTGGGTCGCTGCAACCGCAAGTGCCTCGGCGCAGGGCTGATCACGTTCGTCGACGAGACGCAGCAGCGCTCGGATCTCGTCCAGGGAGAAGCCAAGCTCGCGCGCCCTCAGCACGAAGCGAAGACGGCGCTCATGCGTCGTGTCGTAGCTGCGATAGCCGCCCGGGGTGCGCGGCGGCTCCGGCAGGAGACCGACCTTTTCGTAGTAGCGCACGGTCTCCAGATTGCTGCCGGTCCGCCGGGCCAGTTCTGCCCGCTGCATGCCCTTCACAACAGCTTGATCGCGCATCACAACGTTCCACTTGAGCCTGTAGCTACTACAGACTTCATCCTACCCCTCACGATCGATTTCGGCAAGGAAAGCGAGTGCGGACATGGTTGCATCGCAACTCCAAACTCCGGTGGTAGGCGCGGCTGATGTTCCTTCCTCCGAGCGGGGCGAGGTGGGACGGCAGCGGCTGGTCGCGGTCGGCGGCATTCTCGGTGCGCTCGCCGCCTCTTCGTGCTGCATCGTCCCGCTCATTCTGTTCAGCCTCGGCATCGGCGGCGCCTGGATCGGTAATCTGACCGCGCTCGCACCCTACAAGCCGTTCTTCGTCACCGGGACGGCAGGCCTGCTCGGCTATGGCTTCTATCTTGTCTACTGGAAGACTAGGCGCGCCTGCGCCGACGGTGCTGCCTGCGCACGTCCCATTCCCAGCCGCATCGTTCAACTCGCGCTCTGGATCGCGACGGTGATCGTCATGTCCGCCTTCGCCTTCGAGTACATCGCCCCGCTGCTGCTTCGCGCCTGAGATCAAGAGGAGACCACTTATCATGAAGACGACCTTGAGCGCGTTCGCCCTGATCGCCTCGCTGACCACCGCGCCGGCCGCATTCGCCGGTGAGCGCACGATCACCCTCGCAGTCGACAACATGACGTGCGCCTCATGTCCCTACATTGTGCGGACCTCGATGGCGGCGGTGCCCGGTGTCTCAAACGTGGCTGTCTCGTTCAAAGCCAAGACCGCAACCGTAACGTTCGACGACGCGAAGACAACCTCCGACGCCATCGCAGCCGCCAGCATGAATGCGGGTTATCCCGCGCACCTGAGAGAGGGGAGTTGAGATGAATGACCGCGCGCCGATTCGCGTCGGCGCGGCGGGTGCCATCCTCGCCACGATCTGGTGCGCGGCGCCGCTCCTCGTCGTGGGCCTGCCCTTGGCCGGTGTTGGCGCGCGGCCGGCGGGCGCGGGTCTGGCGATGCTTCCCTTGTTACTCGCGGCTCTCGGTCTCGTCGCGTGGGGCGCCATCATCGCCAGGCAACAGGCGCGGCCCATGAGACCAAGGTTCACAGGGAGAGCGTGAAGCCATGAACGATTGCTGCGCATCTTCGTCGTCCGGGACCGAGGCTGTGGCTTCCACATCCGCGACGTTGCCGAGCTACGCTGTGCGGCCAGGCGTGACGTTTCCAGACTGGTCAGTGGTCATATCGCCGGCGGTTCGGGACGCCTTGCAGGCCATGGTCGGCTCCGACCATGTGTTCGATCGCTGGAGCGGCTACGATCCCGCCACGGACCGCGTTCGCGTCGCGTTGCTCCGATTCTACACCGAGGACGGACGAGCCCCGACCCCAGAGACGCTTGCAGAGCGTGCAGGGTCGAGCGAGACAGCCATTCATCCGCTGCTCGAAGAGCTCCGCCGGCGCGACCTCGTCGTGCTCGATAATGAACGGATCGTCGGCGCCTATCCCTTCGCTGATCGGGATACAGGGCACCGGGTCACACTGGACGGGCGTATTCTCAATGCGATGTGCGCCGTTGACGCGCTCGGCGTCGGCGCCATGACCGATCGCGATATTGCGATCGCGTCGCGCTGCCGTCATTGCGGCGCGCCGATCCGGATCAATACGCGGGATCGAGGGCGGACGCTCGCCCAGATCGAGCCGGCAACGGCCGTCATGTGGCAAAGCGTTCGCTATCAAGGCGCGTGCGCCGCCAACTCACTGTGCGCGACGACCGCCTTCTTCTGTTCGGACGACCATCTTTCCGCCTGGCGCCGCGAGTGTGCCGCAGACGAGCCCGGATTTCGGCTGTCGATCGAGGAAGGGCTCGAGGCCGGTCGGGCGCTCTTCGGACCGAGCCTTGCTGGCCTCGATACGGCCTCACGACTGTCGGTCGGCTCGGCATCGAAGATCGGCTCATCAGCGGACCGCCCGTTCCGCGCGAGCGGTCCCAATGGCGGAGGCGCCTACGACCTCATTGTCATCGGCGCCGGCTCGGCGGGTTTCTCGGCTTCGATCGCGGCGGCCGAGCAAGGCGCGCAGGTGGCGCTCATCGGCAGCGGCACGATCGGCGGTACCTGCGTCAATATCGGTTGCGTTCCGTCAAAGACTTTGATCCGCGCTGCGGAATCGCTCCACAACGCGCGCGTGGCAGCACGCTTCGCGGGCATCTCGGCCGGGGCCGCAGTAACCGATTGGCGGGCAACCGTCCGTCAGAAGGATGCGCTGGTCATGCAGCTCCGCCAGGCCAAGTACATCAACCTGCTGCGGGCCTACAACGGCATCGGCTACCGCGAGGGCCCAGCGCGCCTTGTGGACGGCGGCGTCGAAGCGGATGGCGCGCGCATTCCCGCCGGCAAGATCATCATTGCGACCGGCGCGCGGCCAGCGGTGCCCGCCATCCCCGGTATCGCGACCGTCCCGTATCTGACGAGCACGACGGCGCTTGACCTCGAAGAACTGCCGCGGTCGCTGCTCGTCATCGGTGGTGGCTATATCGGAGCAGAGCTTGCCCAGATGTTCGCCCGGGCCGGCGTCAAGGTGACGCTCGTGTGCCGGACCCGCCTGCTCCCGGAGGCCGAGCCCGAGATCGGTGAGGCGCTGACGGGATATTTCGATGGCGAAGGCATTACCGTGATCTCCGGCATCGCCTATTGTGCGATCCGCAAAACCGAAACCGGCATTGCGCTTGACGTTGCACGCGACGGCTGTGACACGACGATAGAGGCCGATCAGGTGCTGATTAGCACCGGGCGTGCGCCCAACATCGAAGGCCTTGGGCTTGCCGAGCACGGCATCGCGCTTTCGCCGAAAGGCGGCATCGTCGTCGACGACCGCATGCGTACGACACGAGCCGGCGTCTATGCTGCCGGCGACGTCACCGGCCGCGACCAGTTCGTCTACATGGCCGCCCACGGCGCCAAGCTCGCCGCCAAGAACGCTCTCAATGGCGACAGCCTGCGTTACGACAATAGCGCCATGCCGGCCGTCGTGTTTACCGACCCGCAGGTGGCGAGCGTCGGGCTCACGGAGGCTGCGGCGCGTCATGCCGGATATCCCGTTCAGGTCTCGACGATCGGTCTCGACCAGGTGCCGCGCGCGTTGGCCGCCCGCGACACCCGCGGGCTCATCAAGCTCGTGGCCGACGCAGACACCGGACGGTTGCTTGGCGCGCATATCCTGGCGCCGGAAGGTGCCGACAGCATCCAGACCGCCGCACTGGCGATCCGGCAGGGACTTACAATCGCAGACCTTACGGAAACGATCTTTCCCTATCTCACCACCGTCGAGGGGTTGAAGCTGGCGGCGTTGTCGTTCGGCAAGGACGTCGCAAAGCTGTCTTGCTGCGCCGGTTGAGCTGGCACTCTGGCGGCGCGAAGCCGAGCGTAAGCTTCGTTATGGGGTGCGGGCTCCAGATTGGCTCGCCATTCTGGAGATCGCCGCCGGAACCCGATTTGCCGAGGCGTAACCTTTCCGCTCGTTGGGGCGAATTTGCTGTCAGGTGGGCTGATCGGCCCGCCTCAGGGGCGACTGCGTCAGTCGCACAGCTAACCCGCAATCGGAGGAACAAATGTCCAATCGCATGCTATCCGCACTGGTCGCCGGCGCCTTCACCGCGGCCATTGGAACGCTCGCCGCAACGTCGGCCACGGCCCAGATGAGCAAGGGCGACATGGAAAAAATGATGAAGGAAAACCAAGCAAAGACGATGAAGGCGCTGGAAGGCGGCAAGATGGAGAAGTGCTACGGCGTAGCGCTGAAGGGCCAGAACGACTGCTATGCGGGAGCAGGCACCAGCTGCGCCGGGACCAGCACGGCCGACTATCAGGGCAACGCGTTCAAACTCGAGGCCAAGGGCACCTGCACGACCATGCAGACGCCAAAAGGGCCGGGAAGCCTGACCGCGAAGAAGGCTTGATTACGGATTGAATCGGGCAGGCCGCGCAAGCAGCCTGCCCGCATCTCACGTCGGTGGGAGGCCGCAGTGTCGCTTTCATCCTCTTTCGCAAACCATCGCATTCCGCCGCGTGGGGGCGTCGGCCTCAAGGCCGAGCACTACCGCACGATCATCGAGACCCGGCCCGACATAGGCTTCTTCGAGGTTCATGCGGAAAACCACATGGGGGCGGGCGGCCCGCCGCATCGCTATTTGTCTGCCATTCGGGAACACTATCCGCTGTCACTCCACGGCGTCGGATTGTCGATCGGCGCCGATCGGCCGCTCGATCTCGATCATCTTCAGCGCCTCAAGCAACTCATCGAACGTTACGAACCGGGCCTATTCTCCGAACATCTGGCCTGGTCATCCCATGACACCGGGTTTCTGAACGATTTGCTGCCGGTGCCATACACCACGGAGACGCTCGCGCGCGTCTCGGAGCACATCGATCAGATACAGGAATTTCTTGGCCGGCCAATGCTGCTGGAGAATCCGTCAACCTATCTTACTTTCACCGAAAGCACTTATTCGGAGATCGACTTCATTGCTGAAGTGGTGCAACGCACCAGGTGTGGGCTCCTTCTCGACGTCAATAACGTCTACGTCGCGTCGACCAATCAGAATTGGGATCCGATCGCCTATATCGACGCCTACCCGCTGGCCCATGTCCAGGAGATTCACCTGGCCGGTCATACGAGGGAAGCCGACGAAAAGGGGCGGCCGCTTCTGATTGACACCCATAATCGCCCGGTCGACGAAATCGTCTGGAATCTCTTCGCGCATACCCTCGCGCGGATCGGCCCGATTCCCACACTCATCGAGTGGGACGCCGACTTGCCAACCTGGATGACGCTGCAACAGGAAGCGCTACGCGCCGAAGCAATCATGCTCGTCCCTCAAGCGGAGCCCAAGCGTCATGCAGCCGCTCTCTGAGAGGCAACGAAGCTTTGCTGCGGCGATTCTGGATGCCGCGCTGCCAGTGCCGCAAGGTCTTGTCGGTCCGGACGGAGAATCAAGCCCAAAGCGGTTTGCCGTCTACAGAAACAATGTCGTGGTCGGCCTGACGGAAACTCTGAAGGACGCCTTCCCGGCGGTGCACCGCATCGTCGGGACAGAATTCTTCCAAGCCATGGCGCGTACCTATGTCGTGATCGAACCGCCGCCATCGCCGATCCTTTTGGACTATGGAGCTGGCTTCCCGGATTTCATCAGACATTTCGAACCAGCTGCGAGCCTGCCTTACCTGGCGGATGTCGCACGCATCGAGCGAGCCTGGACGGAGGCCTACCACTCGCCCGAGGCGGCGCCGCTCGACCCCAGAGCGTTCAAGGCTGTCGAGCCCGAGCAGCTTCCCGGGATCCGTCTCCTGCTGCACCCATCCGTCCGTGTCGTCCGGTCGCAATTTCCAGCGCTCACGATCTGGCGGATGAATGTCGGGGACGGCGTCCCGGCGCCGGTCGACCTCGCCGCGGGCGGCGAGGATGTGCTCATCGCGCGCCCTGAGGCCGACGTTGAAGTCCGGTCTATTCCCGGGGGTGGTCTGGAGTTTATTCGAGCGCTGGCCGTGGGCACGACGGTCCTTGCCGCGTTGAAGGCGGCGATTGCGGTTGATCCCGGCTTCGACCTGTCGGCCAATCTTTCGGGGCTCATGCAGGCGGGCGCCCTGGTCGGTTACACCTTCGCCCAGGAAGAGATATCATCGAGATCGGCGAGGCGATCATGACCGCGGTCAAAACGTTTGTGAACGTGACCAACGTGGAACGCGCCATACAGGATATTGCCGGGTGGCTCGGCCGGGTGGCCCTGATCGTGGCGCCGCCGCTTCTCCGTCTGGCGCTGGCCGTGCCCTTCTTCAAATCCGGGCTGACCAAGTGGGACGGCTTCCTGTCGCTGTCGCCGGCCGCGGTCTTCCTGTTCGAGGACGAGTTCAAGCTGCACATCTTCGGCCAAGCCTACGAGTTCCCTTTGCCCACGGCAGTCGCATTCCTCGACGGAGTTGCCGAGATCGTTCTCCCCGTGCTGCTGGTCATTGGATTGGCGACCCGCTTCAGCGCGCTCGGGCTTTTGATCATGACGGGCGTCATACAGCTCGTCGTCCCGGAGGGCTGGGCGAATTTCCATCTGCCATGGGCGGCGCTCGCGGTCGCCACGATCGCCCTCGGCCCAGGCACGCTGTCGCTCGACCATCTGATCGACATGCGACGTCGCCCTCGAATCGCGCAAGGAGGCACGTAATGCCTGCTCGCTTCGAGCGGCGTGGCGATACCGACATGCACGTTCTTGCCGGGCTGCAATGCGGAGTCTGTTGCCGATGACCCAGAACCCGCGCAGCCCCCCGCCGTCGCTGAAGCTCGTCGAGAGTGACAGCAGCGGCGGCGCATGCGGCGCAAATCGTGCGGAACCGATCATCCGAGACGTTGATTGGAGCATTCTCATGGCCCGCGCCCAGGATGGCGACGGAGCCGCCTATCACCGGCTTTTGCAGGACATCGTGCCCTACCTGCGTTCGCTCGCGGCGCGGCGGCACCGTGATCCAAGCGACGTGGAAGACGCGGTCCAGGACGTTCTTCTGACCATTCATTCCATCCGGCAGACCTACGACCCGGCTCGGCCGTTCGGGCCGTGGCTGGTCACGATCGCCAACCGGCGATTCATCGATCGGCTGCGCCGGCAGGGCCGCGTCCGGGCCCAAGAGACGCTTTTGACCACCGAACATGAAACCTTTTGCGAGGCCCGAGCGAACCTGGAAGAGAGCACCAATCGGCACGAGCTCGAGGGAGCCATCGACAATCTTCCTCCCAGGCAACGGCAGGCCATCCGGTTGCTCAAACTCAAGGAGATGTCATTGAAGGAGGCCGCGGTGGCGAGCGGGATGTCCATCACATCTCTCAAGGTCAACACACACCGCGCCCTGAAGAGCCTGCGTAAAATGCTGGTCGATCGGAGCGAACCGTGATCAAGACACCGGACCTCATCGCGTCACTTGCCGCGAATGTAACGCCGGTACGGCGGCTGCGGCCGCCCGGGATGCGGGCAGCTTGCTGGCTTGTGCTCGCGGCTGCGATACTGACGCTGCTGGCAATCAGCCAAGGGCTTCGCCCCGATTTGGCACAGCGACTGCAGGACCCTGTCTTTGCCATCAGCATGGCGGCCTCGCTGCTCACCGGCGTGCTGGCGGCAAACGCTGCGTTTCTATTAAGTCTCCCGGACCGGTCGCGCCTTTGGCTGCTTGTGCCCATGCCAGCTCTCGTCCTCTGGCTGTCGAACATCGGCTATCAATGCTTGGTTCAATGGATCGACATCGGACCCAACGGCGTTAGCTTCGGAGAGGCCGCGCGTTGCTTTGCAACGCTCGTGCTCACCAGTCTGCCTTTGTCGCTCGCGATGCTCGTCATGTTGCGCTACGCGGCTCCGCTCCGTCCAACGGCCGTTACCTTGATGGGTAGTCTGGCTGTGGCTGCGATTACAGCGACGGCGCTGTCGCTGTTTCACACCATCGATGCCACGGTGATGATCCTGATGTGGAATCTCGGAACGGCGGTCCTGTTCGTCAGTTTGGCGGGCGTGTTCGGCCGAACAATGTTCCGATGGGTCGCGCCACGGACGTTCGATGCCAGAGACTGAAGCCCCGAAGGGCGCAGGAGTGCACTTCGTGGGCAAAAGGATCCAGTGCGAGTCAGATAAAGCAACGTGTCGCTGATCGGCGCACGACCACTTACGCAGCCTGCAGCAGGAGAAAATGATGCAAAGACGACTGTTCCTCATTTTAGCGCTCGGCGGGTCCTTGGTTTCCTGGTTGATGGTGTCCGCGGCGAGTGCGGCGGAACGCAAGGTATTTGACGCTGCAAGCTTCGAGGCGGCGCAGCAACGCGGTGCGCGTATTCTCGTTGATATTTCGGCGACGTGGTGCCCGACCTGCAAAGCGCAGAAGCCGATCATCGATTCGCTCGCCCAGCAGCCAGCGAACAAGGATCTCGTGATTTTCTCGGTCGATTTCGACAGCCAGAAGCCGATCGTCCGACAGCTCCGCGCGCAGAGTCAAAGCACCTTGATCGCGTACCGGGGCAAGACCGAGACGGCTCGCTCGGTCGGCGATACCGACCCGGGCTCGATCGCGGCCCTCGTCCAGTCCACCTCAGGCAAATGAGGACAGCGTAATGGCAAATGGTGCCAGTTTACTCGCGCTCTTGGCTGGCGTCCTGTCGACGCTGTCGCCCTGCGTCCTGCCGTTGTTGCCGCTTGTGCTCGGCGCCGCCGTCTCCGAGCACCGCCTGGGGCCGGCAGCGCTGGCCGCGGGCCTCGCCGTTTCATTCGTCGCCGTCGGACTGTTCGTCGCAACGATCGGATTCTCGATCGGAATGGATGCGGGCATCTTCCGCGGCGTTGCCGCGCTGCTCTTGCTGGCGGTCGGCCTCGTCCTCATGGTCCCGCGGCTACAGGTTCGACTGGCGGTCGCAGGGGGGTCAGTGAGCGGCTGGACCGACAGTCGCCTTGGCGGTGCTGCAACAACCGGACTGAAAGGCCAATTCGCGGTTGGACTGTTGCTCGGCGCCGTCTGGAGCCCTTGTGTCGGTCCGACGCTTGGCGCGGCTTCGGTCCTGGCAGCTCAGGGCAAGAACCTCGGAGAAGTCGCAATCGTCATGGTCGCGTTCGGCGTGGGCGCGGCGCTGCCTCTGCTTCTCTTGGGCCTCGTTTCCCGGGAGGCGATGTTGCGATGGAAAGACAAGCTGCAGCGAGCAGGCCAGGGCGGGGTGACTGTCCTTGGTGTCCTGTTGTTCGCTGTGGGGTTTTTGATCCTGACCGGGCTCGACAGGGAACTCGAAGCGTTGCTGGTCGACATCTCTCCGATGTGGCTCACTCGGCTCACGACGCGATTCTGATCCAGGAGAAAGACGAAAGAGGATGACCGACATGACAGATCTCGTGACACTGTTTCCGCGACAACCCGTTCCGCCGCTCGATGTCGGACTGGCTAACGGCGGAACCTTCGATATCGCAGCGGAGAAGCCCGTAAGCTTCACGCTCATCGTGTTCTATCGCGGCCTTCACTGCCCCATTTGCAAGACCCAGCTCCGAGAGCTCGAGTCCAAGCTCGGCGAATTCGACAAGCGCGGCGTTGCGGTGGTGGCCGTATCCTCCGACTCGAGGGAGCGCGCGGAGCAGACCAGGCAGGCCTGGGGATTGACGCGGCTGCGTCTCGGCTATGGTCTCGACCTCGCTTCGGCGCGCCGCTGGGGATTGTTCATCTCGACGGGGCGTGGAATGACATCGACGGGCGTCGAAGAGCCCGCGCGTTTCTCTGAGCCGGCGCTCTATCTGATCCGACCGGACGGCACGCTGTACTTTGGCAGCGTGCAAACCATGCCATTTGCGCGCCCACACTTCTCCGACATTCTTGCCGCAATCGACTATGTCCTGAAGAATAATTACCCGGCGCGCGGCGAAGTGACAGAGTTGCCTGCTTAGCCGGCTGGCGTCGCGGTTCCCTTCAGTCCCATTTGAGCGTTCTGAAATCGAAGCTGCTTTCGATCGTCGGCTTGATGATGCGAAAGTAGGGCGATACGTCGAAATCGCGCGGAACGAACAGAGAGTGGTGACGGATATGCATGATCTCGTCGACGCAACCAGGACAATCTTCGGTCGCTGCCGCGCGATACTCGACCGCGGGAAGGACCGGATATTGTACGGCCTGAAAGGCTTCCGCGATCAACGTCGAGCAGATCGCGCGGGTCGGATCGCCGCTCCCGAACGCGATGCCAGAATGCGCGCCTTTGCGCTTAACGAAGCTTTCGCTGTTCGGCTTGTCAGCTTTTGGAAATTCGATCCAATGTCGGCCAGCACCGCGCTACTCGCGGTCTCAAACACTTTGCACCGCTACGGCGGCGAGAGGGCCGCAGCGAAAAGCAAACTGGAAAAGGTTCTCCGGTTTCGAACTGATGCGAGTTAGTTCGCATTGTGGGGGCAAGATGACGATGAAAACGATGGGAAGGCGTCCGCTTTGGTTCGGGCTCGCTCTAGCGCTGACCGGCTTTGGCGCGCCAGCCATTACGAGCCGCGAAGTCCGTGCAGACAACAACGCCCTTATTGACATGATCAAGTCAACTTGGCGAGCGCAGGACGGCGAGACGGCAGAGCAAATATTCGCCAAGGCCTCGAAGGTGGCCCACTTCGTTCCGAGGGGATGGGAGGTCGGTCAAAAGACAGACACGGGCGAACCAGTTTTCTTTTCGTGGGCCAAACGCCGCGAAGATAAGGCGGACGACGAATACACTATCGGTTGGGATGTTGCATCGGACGGCAAAATGACGCTAGGGCCGCCGTACGCGAAGCCGATGGAATTAGGCTGGCAAGCGTTCGCGCTGTCGCTCATTGCTGACGAAGCAACAAACGACGAAAAGGGCGTGAACCTTCGCTTTCTGCATGATCCCGCTAACTTCAACTTCGTGACGACTGCGCAAGGCAAGCTGGGCGATCTTCTGCGGCGCGGCCGTTGCACAATCGGTGATCCGGTCGGAGTGGATTACTTGCCGAAGATAGACGAGAAGCAGACCGCGAAAGGCGACCTGTGGCGCGTTCAGCTTTCGGTCGACTGCAAGATTCCGGGGCCTACCTATTTCACCCGTGACGGAATCATCATTTTCGAGAAACGCGAAGGGCAAGATTGGGAGCCGCAATCGTTCTTTGCGAAGCGCATCGCGACGTATGCTCCCGGCTCTTGGTTTGATCGCGCAGACCCGAAAGAACAGGAAGTGTTCGAGGCGGGCCGAAAAGCCTACGAGCGCGCAGGCATTCCGACGCGCGGGGTGCAATCGCCTTTTCCTAGGTAGTAGACGGTTTCACCGATATTCAAGCGGTAGCTTCGCGACGGCTCGACGGAGCATGATTTCGATGCACCGAACGCAGATAGACTCGCCGTTCCCGGCCGGTGGGTCAATGACGGTCAATTCTTCTGGCGCGAACTCTTCGTTGCAGTGATCGCAGTGGACGCTTTCGTACATGCTGGCATTGCCTAGGCGGGTGGGAGCGTGAACGACAGGCTGGGTGCTACACACCCATTTAGTACCCGGCTGGGCGGGCCAACCTGTCAGGCTCTTTCGGACAGTGTGTGCGCGCACCGTCGTGCGAGGGAGCCTGTGTGCTTGCGTGCCCGAACAGTTTGACAGCTTCATGGCGCGCAAGCTGTCATATTCAAGCTTCGGCTGTTCCCGGCTTTCACTCCAAGATGGGCAGTAGTGCAGGCTCAATTGCTGACACGGCTTCGTGCTTCTCTTCGAACATATGCCAACGGGCATAGATGCCGGTTACGCCCTTGTCGTTGTGATTCAATAGGGCCTTCACGTAATCGACCGGCAGCCGCGCCGCCTGCACGATTGTCGCGGCTGTTCTCCGCAGGTCGTGGGGCGTGAAGGCGGCCAGCTCGCCGTCTTCCGCCTGGTCCATGCCTTCCTCTTCGTCGTCCCCCAAGAGGCGGCGGACGGCCTGGCTCATGGAGTGACGCGCGAGCGTCTCGACGCTTTCAAAGCGGCTCGCGAACACCGGCCTGTCCTTCGTGTCCTCACCTTCGGGCTTGCCCGCCTCTAAGGCCGCCTCAATCAATCGGACCGCAGTCGGGGAGAGCGGGACGGTATGTTCAGCCTTTTTGTTCTTCGTCCTCACTGCCGGAATGATCCAATGCGGCTTGGCGCATTCGAGGTCGTGAAGCTCGGAACGCATCATGCCCGCGACTTCGCCCGGGCGCTGGGCTTTCAGCAAAACGACTTTCAGCGCCAAGCGCGTCGCGTCCGTGATGCCCGCCTTTTCGTCATCGAGGACGCCAAAGAAGGCTTTCAGTTCGTCGAGGGTTAGAACGCGGTCCTTCTCGATTTCCTTGCCGCCAACCTTCTTCATGCCGTGCAGGAAATTTTCCGTCAGAATCTCCCGGTCGTTCGCATATCCCCACATGGTGCGGATAACGGACTGGGTCCGGTTCGCCGACGACGGCGAGGCCTTGGCGATCTCTTCTAGGAACTCCCTGATCTCACCGCGTGTAATCGATCCGACAGCGCGCTTGCAGAACTTCGCCTTGGGGCGCTTCAGGTAACCTTCGTCATTTTTCCAACTGCTCTTGCGGGGCCTGCCGGTGCGCGGGTCGATAGCCTTTATATGGGCTAGGTATTGGTCGCACAGCTCGCCGAAGGTGACGAGGGGAGGCCTGCAGCGGAGAACCTCGGCGCGATAACAATTGTGGGTTCCGCCTGCCCAAAGGCCGGGAATATGCCGGTTGCGCTCGACGTCTTCTCCCCTTTTCGTCCGGCGGAGGCTGGCAAAAGGCCTGGCCGAATGTTCGGCCGAATGGGCTTGCGGTCATCATGGCCACCGTGTATCAATGGTACAACCAATAAGTGGGAGGCAGCTGCTCATGGCAAGGCGAGTCGTGGCCGCGGGACTGGGCTTATTCCTGTGGAGCGGGCTGGCGGTTGGCGAGCCGTTGAAGATCGGTGTCTTGACCGACATGTCCGGAGTCATCGCCGATACGGTCGGTCGCGGCTCGGTCGTTGCCGCGGAACTGGCGGTCAGCGACGCCGGCAGCACCGTCCTTGGCCGACCGATTGAGATCGTCTCGGCCGACCACCAACTGAAGCCGGACGTTGGCCTGACCATCGCCCGACGGTGGTTCGACGAGGAGCATGTTGAGGCCATTGCCGACATACCCGTGTCCACCATCGCGCTCGGAATCCAAAATCTCGCCCATACAAAGGGAAAGATCGCCCTGATCTCGGGTGCCGGGACCTTCGATCTCTACGGCAAGTCGTGCTCGCCGACGGGATTCGTGTGGACCTTCGACACCAGCGTGCTTCCGCGCGCCCCCGTTCTGAGCGCAGCGGAATCCGGCGTGAAGAAGTGGTTCGTGGTCGGCCCCGACTATTCTTTCGGACACCAGATGGAGCGGGCGGTCGCGGACATGGTGAAGGAGACCGGTGGACAACTGGTCGGCACGCGGCGCGCGGCGATCGGGACGTCGGATTATGCCTCGCTCCTTCTGGCCGCGCAGGAAGCGCGACCGGACGCGATTGCCTCGTCCTTTGCCGGCCACGACGGGGTGCTTCTCATCGAGAACGCCGTCGAATTCGGCCTGCTGCAGAACGGGATGCGCATCGCGAGCCTGATGTTGTTCGAGTCCGACGTGCACAGCCTGGGGCTGGATCGCATGAAAGGCATCTATACGACGACAGCGTTCTACTGGGATACGGACGACAACACCCGCAGGTTTGCAAAGCGGTTCAGTGACAAAATGGGACGACCGCCTTCCGCCCTGCAGGCGGGAGTCTATAGCTCGGTCACGCACTACCTGAAGGCCGTCAAGGCGGCGGGCTCGACATCCGGACCTGAGGTAGCAAAGAAGATGCACGAACTGCCGATTTCGGACCTCACGACGTCTTCGGCCAGGATTCGGGCCGATGGCCGCGTCCTGCGGGACATGTTCCTGGTTCAGGTCAAATCGCCGGAGGAATCGAATGCCCCGTGGGACTATTTCAAGATCGTCCGGCGTATGAAAGCCGAAGAGTTGATGTCGGAGGCTGCAAATCCAGACTGCAAGCTGACAATGCAGTAGCCGCTCGTTTGCAGAATGATCATCGGGCAGCCGGCCGCGAAAACTCAATCGCTTCACCAGAAGCGATCCCACGCCCCAGGCAGAACATAGTTAGAGGAATGATGACTTCGCCACTGATTTTTCTCGATGGAACGGCGCGCGCGCGCGAAGAGGTGCTGATCCACGCCGCTCGTGCGGCCAGCGGGCTGCATGCTTCTGGGGTCTCCGAAGGGGATACTATTGCGCTTCTGCTGCGCAACGACTTCGTCTTTGTCGAGGCGACTCAGGCGGCCTCCCTGATCGGCGCCTATTGCGTGCCGATCAATTGGCACGGTCGGGCGCAGGAAATCGCTTACATTCTCAAGGACGCGAAGCCCAAGGTCCTGGTGGCTCATGCCGATCTGCTCGCGGCCGTCCGCGACGAGCTCAAGGAGACCTTGGACGGCATTCTCGTGCTGAGCGTACCGACGCCGCCCGAGCTCGTTCGGCAGTTCGGCGTTCCACCAGGTGCCGAGAAGCCGAGTGTATCGGACCGCAGTGGGCCGGTTTGGCTGGCGGAATTCCAGCCCTGGAGCAGCGCTCCGCCGCGCAGCCGCGCTACGCTGATCTACACGTCGGGCACGACGGGACACCCGAAAGGCGTGAAGCGCGAACCTGCGACGGCCGAGCAGGCCAAGGCCTATGGGGAGCTGATGCGGGCGGTCTACGGCATAGCACCCGGCGTGCGCGTGTTGATCGGCGGTCCGCTCTACCACGCATCTCCGAACGCCTGTTTGCGTCAGGCCATCGTGCAGGCCGATATCATCGCGTTCCAATCCAAGTTCGAGCCGGAAGAAACGCTGGCGCTCATCGAGCGGGAAAGGATCACGCATGCGGTCATGGTTCCCACCATGTTTGTCCGCCTGATGCGTCTGCCGGAGGAGACCCGCCGCCGATACGATGTGAGCTCGCTGCGCTGGGTGATCCACACGGGCGCGCCCTGTGCGCCGGAGATCAAGCAGGCGCTGATGGATTGGTGGGGGCCGGTCATTTACGAGACCTACGGCGGGACGGAGGTTGGAGCCGTCATGCTGAGCACGCCGGAAGATTGGCTGGCTCACCCTGGCAGCGTCGGGCGGCTCACGCCGGGCGCCCGGATTGCGCTCTACGGCGACGATGGCAAGCCGGTTGCGCCGGGCGAGGTGGGCGAGATCTACGTTCGTCAGGACTCGCTGGCGGACTTCGTCTACCTCAACGACGCCGCGAAGCGAAAATCAGTCGAGCGGGACGGGCTGATCAGCGTCGGCGACGTCGGCTATCTCAAGAACGACCGGCTGTATCTGTGCGATCGGCGGTCGGACATGGTGATCTCGGCCGGGGTCAACATCTATCCTGCCGAGATTGAATCGGCTTTGATTCAATGTCCCGGCGTCCGCGACTGTGCCGTGTTCGGCATTCCCGACGATGAGTTCGGCGAGTCCCTGGCTGCCGCAATCGAGCTCGAACCGGGTTGTGAACTCACGACGGAGCAGGTGCGCGCCTATCTCGCCGAACGTATCGCCAAATACAAGGTGCCGCGGCGGATCGATTTCCATGCAGCGCTTCCGCGCGAGGAAAGTGGAAAGATATTCAAGCGCCGGCTCAAGGAACCCTTCTGGAAGGACACGGGCCGGCGCATCTGACGGCTATCTTTCCGCAGCACGCTGCGGCCGCATCGCTTCTCGGATATTGGTGTTCCTGCTTGGCTGTGACCGGAAGCCATTGCGCATCGGCGAGAGCGGGTCAGCTTGACGATCCGAACGCGCCCGCCGTTCTCAGTTCAGCAATGCGCTCGGGCCCATAACCGAGAACGTGCTCCAGCACCTCGGTCGTGTGCTGCCCGAGAGTCGGGGCGGCGACCGGGTCGAGAACAGGCGTTTCACTGAAGCGCAATGGGGATCCGATGTTTGGTATCTCGCCTGCTGTCGGATGCGGAATGGACGACGCGAGCGCACGCTCGGCCATTTCAAAGGAGCTGAAAGCATCTTCGATCGTTCTGACGACGCCGGCCGGGACGCCTGCGGCCTGCATCTTGGCGGCCCATCGTTCGCTGGAGTCGCCCGCAAGAATCCGTTCGATGATGGCGGTCAACTCGTCGCGACGCGCCATCCGGTCGCGGTTGTTCACGAAACGAGGATCCTCGGCCAGCTCAGGCCGTTCCAGCACGTTGATGACAAGGCGACGGAAAGTTCGATCATTTGCGCAGGTTATGTAGAGCGGGCCGTCTGCCGTCTGGAAGGTGCCGGTCGGAGTGCTATCGGCGCTGCGGTTACCGGCGCGGGTCGGATTGCGACCCGTCGCGAGATAATTCATCGCGTGAAAGCCGAGCATCAACGCGGCGGTATCGAACAACGCTGTCTCGACACGCTGCCCGAGTCCAGTGCTCTGGCGTGCGGTCAACGCGCCGAGCACGCCGATGGCCGCCGTCATGCCGGTGGAGATGTCCATGATCGCGGGGCCGGTGCGGACACCTGGCTGGTCCGGGAAACCGTTCATCGACATGAAACCGGTCTCCGCCTGGATCACCGGATCGAAGCCCAGACGATCGGCCATTGCGCCGTCGCGGCCATAGGCCGAGACGCTGCAGTAGATCAGGCGAGGGTTGAGCTTATGCATCGCATCGTAGCCGAGGCCGAACCGCTCCATCACCCCGCGCGAGAAATTCTCCACCAGGATGTCGGCTGACGCGACGAGTTCAGTTGCGATTGTTTGCGCAGCTTCGTTCGTAAGATCGAGCGCAATGCCCTTCTTGTTACGATTGACCCAGAGGAACGGCACGCCTTCACCGCCGAGGTGGGGTTGGAAACGGCGAAAATCGTCCCCGTTCGCCGCGTTCTCGATCTTGATCACGTCGGCGCCCATATCCGCAAGGAAGAGCGTGCACATGGGTCCCGCAATGAAGTGCGAAAAGTCGATGACACGCAACCCCTGAAGCGGGGAGGGCGCGCCAGGCGCTCTCGGGCGCGGCGGCGGAAGCTGGGGACGGCCTGTCGCGGTCAAATGTCACCTCCGGGGCAAACAGCTATCGCGGCAGTCCGAGCCCGCGTTGGGCAATCAGGCTGCGCTGGATTTCATTGGTGCCAATGCTGATAACCCACATCAGGGAATGTCGGAGCATCTGTTCAATGCGCCCGCGCAAGACTGCGCCCGGGCTGTGTTCGCTGAGCAGCGCCTCCGGCCCCAGCAGGTCCAGCGCAGTCTCGCCGAAACGCTCCATCAGCTCGCCGGAATAGACCTTACTGACGGCAGCCTCGTCCGGCGGCGTCTCGCCCTTGTCGACCTGCTCGGCGCAATAGACCATCATGCGCCGGCCGGCTTCGATTTCTGCCGCGAGCGTGCCGATCCTGGCGCGCACGAGCGGATCCTGCCGCATTGGGCTGCCGCGGCGCTCGGCGGTCCGGATATGCTCGCACAGCAGTTCGAACATGTGGGCGACCTTCAAGACGATGCCGCCGCCGATGAAGCCGCGTTCGGTCGCCAGTGCCCCAGTCAGGACCTTCCAGCCTTCGCCCTCGGCACCGATCCGATTTTCGGCAGGTACCCGCACGTCGTCATAGAAGATGTTGGCGAAGGTGCCGCCATACATCGTCTCTGACGGGCGGATCGTGATCCCGGGCGTCATCATCGGAACGATGAACATGGTGATGCCTGCATGAGGCGGTGTCGCGTTCGGATCGGTACGGGTCGCGAGCAGCATGTACTCGCCCCAATAGGTCGTGGTCCAGATCTTCTGTCCATTGATCACATAGTGGTCGCCGTCGCGGACCGCGCGGGTCTTCAGCGACGCTAGGTCGGAGCCGGCCTGGGGTTCGCTGTAGCCCATGCCGTAGATGGCTTCCCCCCGCAGGATTTCCGGCAGGTAGCGCTGCTGCTGCTCCGGCGTGCCGTAGACCTGGAGCATGGCCGCCTGCACGGGCGCGCCGGCACGCGGGGCTTCGGCGTGCTCCATCTCCTCCATGAAGGCAAGCTGCTCGAAGGCGCCACGCTCCTGTCCGCCGAACCGCTTCGGCCAGTTGAGTCCGATCCAGCCGGTCTGGCCGAGCGCCCTGGCGAATTCACGGTCATATTCCCGTTCGCGAAAGGAGAGTTGCTCGTGGCGCGCGCGGCGCTCGCCTGACCAATACCCGTCGAGCCAAGTGCGAACCTCGTCGCGGAAGGCATTTCCGGACGCCCCCAAATCGTATTCGGGAAACGCACCGCTGTCGTGATCGAGAAAATGGCTCGCGAGTTGCTCGACCGGCGGGCGTTGGCCGCCATGGCGAAGCATGCTGAAATGGACCTGCCTGAAGTGCCGCGGGGCCTCATGCTCCTCGCTGTAGCCGATCGCGCCGAAGGCGTGCTGGGTCTCGAGCGATACCTGGCGAAGAGAACCAGCCGCGGTAGCCTGGGCTGAGGCTGCGAACCAGTGCCATTGCCCGGCTTCCAGGTCATATTGAGCGGCGGCATTTGCAATCGTGAGCTGAACCGCGCGCAAGGCGATGTGGCAGTTCGCGAGCTTGTGCTGGATGGCCTGGAAGCGCCCGATGGGTTGCCCGAACTGCCGACGTTCGCCCGCATAGGCAACGGCCTGCTCGAATGCGCGCCGGGCTGCACCGAGCGCCCGCGCGGTCTCACCCAGCGCCGCGACTGTGAGCAGGTCCCGGACCTCGGCATCCGTGAACGGCACCAGGACGATCGGAACTGCATCGATCCGAACCCGCCACCAACCAGCCTTTCCCATCATCGGGGCCGGCTCAGCGGCAACCCCGTCGCTGGTCTCGACGATGGCCAGCGCCGGGCCGGGTACGAATACGGCCAGATGCGTAACGATGTCCGCGGATTCGACGAAGCCCAACTCCGCAATCAGGCGGTCCGATTCCATTTTCGCCCAGCCTGCGGCTCCGTCATGGTCGAAGCCTCCGAAAGACAGGGCGACCACCGCGTCACCGCTATGGAGGTCATCTACAAGCGACCTTAAGACACCGGCATCGCCACGGGCTCGAAGCTGCATGAGGTTGATCAAGGCTGCATCCGCGAGCGGTGCACGGCAGGCGGCGCGGCCGGCCTCTTCATGGACCAGCACGATCTCGCGCAAGCCCCCTTCGGCAGGAGACGCAGCAATCTGGGTCAAGCCCTGAGCGGCCAGTTGCTTCCAGAGCCGTGGGGTCACCTGAGCGGCCTTTTCCGACTGGTCCTCAAAGAATCCCCGGACAGCTTCTTGCAGGATCTGGCGATCCTCGTCCGACGGCAACTCTCGCAGCATTCTGGTGGCCATTCCCTTCAGTTTGGTCCTACCATTCTACTTTTGTAAGAAGTCCGGGTCAACGCCAACGCGCTATGGCGAGAATCGTCAGCTTCGCCTATATGTCGTTGCAGCTTCGAACCATCCGGGTGGATATGAGCCCTTCACAATTGCCGGCCAAATCCAAGACAGAGGCTGCGCCGATAGCGCAGTTCCAACGAATTAGATCGTCCCGCGCGTTCGACGAGATTGCCGCTCAGATCCGAACGGAGCTTTCCTCCGGCAGGCTTGCGGTCGGCAACCGTCTGCCATCCGAGCGGGCGCTGTCGGAGCAATTTGGCGTCTCTCGCAATACCCTTCGTGAGGCCTTGCGCTCGCTCGAGCATGCCGGTCTGATCCGCCTGCAGAAGGGCGCCCGCGGGGGCGCTTTCATCAGCCAGCACAGCGATGAGGCTATCGCGACCGGGCTGATGGACATGTACCACGTCGGTACCATCCAGCCCGCACAATTGACCGAGGCCCGCATCTGGCTCGAATCGGTCGTGGTCCGGGAAGCTTGCCGGCGCGCAACGGCAGCAGACATCGACATGCTGAACCGCAATATCGACGAAGCGCAGGAAGCCCGGCGCCGGGGCGACTTCGCGGGCCGCGCAGAGAGGCACATCGAATTCCACAGAATGCTCGCGCGGCTCACCGACAATCCGATCATGGTCATCGTCATGAACGGGGTGCTCGATGTGCTCACTCATTTCGTGCAGCGGATCGGCGAGTATGACAACAGCTTCGTGTTGCCATCGCGCCGCCGCTTCATGGAACACTTCGCTGCTGGCGAGGCCGACGCTGCCGTGGCCGAGATGGAAGCCTGCCTGAAGCGGCTGCAACGAAGCTATATGTCGCGAATTCAGGCCGCGGAAGGTGTGTCGGCTACCAAAGCCGCCCCACGCGGCCGCCGCTCTCCCCCGGCTGCCCAGCGTTAAATCCACTCACTGCGCCAACTCGGCCCATTGTCTTTCGAGCAGCCTGCACGCGTCCACTCCGGATGGAACGCGGACACCCGCGGCTGGCCGACCACCACTCACGTCCGAATTGCCCCGACACGAATCCGCTCGGTCTCGTCTCCGCCGGCCGTGGGTCCGTTGACATGGCATCCGACCCTCGCTAATGTGGCAATGGTTCAACCAATAGGTTCGCGGACAAATGGCTGCAAATCCTTCCCTCGGAGAGACGCTGGCGGTGTTGCTGGCGCGCGATATCGCCGATGGCGAGAAGGTCATCATCGGAACCAATTCCGACATCCAGCTTGCGGCCTGCAATCTCGCACGCCGCCAGCAGGCGCCGCGTTTGTGGTGGATCTCCGGTCCCGGCGGAATGGTCAATCCGACGCGCGATCATCTGCTGTCGACGGCCGACTACGAGAACGTCGAGTCCGCGGAGTCCTGGATGGATCTGCCGGTCATGATCGACTTCATCGATTGGAAGGTCCACTTCTTCGATTTTGCCATCCTGTCGGCACTGCAGGTCGACCGTTTCGGCAACATCAACACGGTGGTGGTCGGTGATCAGCGTAAGCCGCGCGTGCGTGGGCCGGGAACCGTCGGCATCAGCGCGCTTTGCGGCCTCGCCAAGCGGTTCTACGTGTGCCTGACCCGTCACGACCGCAGCGCGTTCGTGCCGCGGGTCGATTTCCTGTGCGGACCCGGTCACATGGAAGGCGGTGACTCCCGCGAGCGCATGGGATTGCCCCCTGGCGGTCCCAAATTGGTGCTGTCACCGCTGGGGATTTTCGATTTCGTGCCCGACAGCAAGGCCATGCGCGTGAAGTCGATCAGCCCAGGCGTGACGCTCGAGCAGATCCGCGACTCCACGGCCTTCGACATCGTCGTTGAGGGCGCGCCCCCGGTGACGACCATGCCCACCGATCAGGAGCTCGAGCTGCTGCGCAAACATGTCGATCGGCGTGGCGATCTGCGGCGCAAGTTTCCCTGATCACGTGGCGGATCTCCTCCAATCAGACCGACAGGCAAGCTGAAGTCTATGACAAAGAGCAAGATCGTTTCCGTCGATGAGGCCGTAGCTGAGATCCCGGACGGAGCCAAAGTCGCCCTTGGCGGTTGGATATTCAATTCGCAGCCGATGGCGCTCGTGCGCGGGTTGATCCGTAAAGGTGCTCGCGACCTGCACCTGATCCCTGCGCCGGGCTCGATCGCGCCGGACATGCTGATCGGTGCGGGTTGTGCCGCCTCCACCGTCTGCGTCTTCATCAGCTTCGAGCAGTTCGGTCTGGCGCCGCATTTCCGTCGTCAGTCGGAGAACGGCACGCTCAAGGTCTACGATCTGGACGGTCCTGCTATTGCGGGCGGATTGCGGGCCGGAATTTGCGACCTACCTTACATGCCGGTGCCCGACCTCGGCACCGATCTGCCGAAGTTCGCGCCGGAGCATTATTGGCCGCTGCCATCCAAGCCCGGCGAGCGCAAGATGCTCGCTGTCGCGGCCGTCAAGCCGGATGTCTGCCTGCTGCACGCCCAGCAGGCCGACGAGCATGGCAACGTCCAGCATTTGGGGCCGCCCTTCTTCGACGCGATGATCGCCCAGGCGTCCCGGCGGGTGATCGTCTCGGTCGATCGCATCGTGTCGACCGACACGATCAGACGCAGCAATCATCTGACCAAGCTGCCGAGCGCGATGGTCGATGCGATCGTCGAGGCGCCGTTCGGCGCGCATCCGACCACTTCACCCTCGCTCTACCGTTCCGACGAAGCTCATCTGAAGGAGTATGTTAAGAGCAGCGCCAGTGCCGAGACGTTCAGCGGCTATCTGGACCGGTATGTTCGAAGCGCCTCGTCCAGCGCTTATCTAGACGCGATTGGCGGCAGCCGGCTGGCGGCGCTCGCGGTCTCCGAAACCAATCTGAAATGAGCATCGATATGCCAACCGGATTGGACCGGCCGGGAATCCTCGACGGAATTCGCGTCCTCGACTTCACCGCCATGATGTCCGGCCCGTATTGCACGCGGCTGATGGCGGACCTGGGCGCCGAGGTGATCAAGGTGGAGCCCCCGGAGGGCGATCACATCCGGTTGCGTCCGCCGCTGCGGGATGGGCGAAGCGCTTACTTCGCGCAGCTCAATGCCGGCAAGAGCAGCATCGCCCTGGATCTCAAGCAGCCTGCGGCTCGCAAGCTGATCTATGAATTGGTGCTCCAGTGCGATGTGCTGGTGGAGAATTACCGCCCCGGCGTGATGCAGCGGCTCGCGCTGGACTACGAAACCCTTGCGAAGCTCAATCCCAAGCTCGTGTACTGCTCGATCTCGGGCTTCGGCCAGGAGGGATCCTGGTCCGGACGGAGCGCCTATGCGCCGGTGTTGCACGCAACGTCGGGCTACGACATGACGAACCTCGACTATCAGGAGGGCAATGCCGAGCGTCCGCTGAAGAACGGAATCTTTATCGCTGATGTTCTCGGTGGCTCGACGGCATTCGGAGCCATTCAAGCCGCGCTGTTTCGGACGCTCAAGACCGGGCAGGGCGACTATGTCGACGTATCCCTGCTCGACGCCATGGTCGGCATGCTGGTCTACGAGTGTCAGGAAGCGCAATTCCCGGCCGAGCGCCGCCGGCCGCTCTATCGACCCACACAGGCCAGCGACGGGTTCCTGCTCGTCGCTCCCGTGAGCCAGAACAACTTCGAGGCTTTGGCGCGCGGCGTCGGCCATCCGGAATGGATCAGCGATTCGCGCTTCGCAACCAGCAGCGCCCGCGAGCATCACTGGTCCGAATTGATGAACCTCCTCGACGACTGGGCGGCATCGCGAACGGCCGCGGAATGCGAGGCGATCCTCACCAGAGCCGGTGTGCCATGTTCTCAATACCGGACCATCCGCGAGACCATGGCGCTGCCGCCCATCCAGGAGCGGGGCGTATTTGAGGAGATCAATGACGGGGCCGGGCCGTTACGTATCCCCAATCCCGCGTTCCGGTTCGCGCACAGCGCGGCCAATGTCCGGAACAAGGTGCCTGCGCTCGGCGAGGATGGGCCAAGGCTGTTGCAGAGCCTCTTGGGGCTGAGTCCGCAGGCGATTGCGGCGCTGCGCGAGAGCAAAGTTCTACGGGGCGCGGAAGAGAGGACCGTCGCGGTGGCCAAGTAGCCGCTATGGGTCATCAGGAATGTCGAAGTCGTCGATCGCCTGCCGCTGGGCTTCCTTCCTGAACCCTTTGAGCACGGCGACATGAAGGAGGGGACCAATTGAGCGCTGCGAATTTTCCGATCCCCGAAGATATTGTCGCCGTGCTGACGGACCCCGCAGCCTATGGCACTCAGCGTATCTTCGATGCCTATCGCTGGCTGCGCGTCAATCAGCCGCTCGGAAAGGCCAGCCCGCGCGGCTTCAACCCTTTCTGGGTCGTTACGCGCCACGCGGACATTCAGATCGTCAGCCAGCAGAGCCAGCTGTTTCGCAGCAGTGATCGCCCGGTGGCGTTGCTGAGCAGCAAAGCCGAAGCCAGGATCGAGGCGGCGACGGGTGGCAACGGCCTGCTCCGCACCCTGGTGCAGATGGATGCTCCCGATCATCCCAAGTTCCGGGCATTGACGCAGAAATGGTTCACGCCAGGTAGTTTGCGTTCGATCGAAGGCAAGATTCGCGACATCGCGAAAAGCTATGCAAACCGTCTCGCCGCGTCGGGCCAGCATTGCGACTTCGTGTCCGAAATCGCGCTCGGGTTTCCGCTTCGGGTGGTCATGACGATTCTGGGCGTCGATCTGGATCATGAGCTCAAGATGTTGCGCTTGACGCAGGAGTTCTTCGGCGGCAAGGACCCGGACAACGCGCGCAGGGGTCAAAATGACGGTGCCACCGCTCTTTCGGATGTCGTCTTCGAGTTCGGCGAGTTCTTCTCGTCTGTGGTTGCGGACCGGCGCGCCAACCCGTCCGATGATCTTGCAAGCGTGATAGCCAATGCGCAGATCGACGGCGAGTCGATCTCGGACCTGGATGCGCTCAGCTATTTCGTGACAATCGCGACCGCCGGCCACGACACGACATCGTCCTCGAGTGCGGGCGGGATGTGGGCGCTTTGCGAGCATCCGGAGCAGTTCGACAGGCTGAAAGCCAATCCTGGCCTGATCTCCGGCTTCGTCGACGAGGCGATCCGCTGGACCACGCCGGTCAAGCATTTCATGCGCACGGCAGCCGCGGACACCGAGCTCGACGGCCGTTCCATCAGGCGCGGCGACTGGCTCATGCTGTGTTACGCCTCCGCTAATCGCGATGAGGCCGTCTTCCAGGATCCTGACGCGTTCCGGATCGATCGGTCGCCGAACCGGCATCTCGCCTTCGGCTACGGAGCCCATCTGTGTCTTGGGCAATATCTTGCCAAGCTCGAGATGCGGATCCTCTTCGAAGAATTGTTGCAGCGGATTTCGTCGGTCGAACTCGACGGCGCAGGAGCAATGACCGTTTCCTGGTTCGTCAACGGGCCCAAGCGGCTTCCGATCCGCTTTCAACTCCATTGATGACCCCACCACGACCCGCTTCCGCATGGTTTGACGGACTGCCGCATTTGCAACGGAGCAGAAGACGAGCATGAAGATCACAGCCGCAATGGCGCTTGCGCCGGAGCGCCCATTCGAACTGATCAACTGCGATCTGTCCGATGACCTTGCGCCCGGAGAGGTGCTCGTCCGCATCGAGGCTTGCGGCATCTGCCATACCGATCTCGCGGTGAAACTGCAGCACATCCCCGTGCCGCTGCCCAAGATTCTCGGCCATGAGGGCGCGGGCGTGATCGAACGCGTCGGTCCGGGCGTGGTCGGGCTGGCCGAGGGAGATAACGTGCTGATGAGCTTTGGCTCGTGCGGCGCATGCGGACAGTGCCAACTCGGCGCGCCCGGCTATTGTGATGAGTTCGGGATGATCAACCTGTTCGGTCAGCGGCGCGGTGGCTCAGGCCTCCGCTACCGCGGCGTTGAGCTTGGCGGCTACTTCTTTGCGCAATCGGCGTTCGCAACCCATGCCATTGCCACGGCCCGGAACGTGGTGAAGATCGGCAAGGATCTACCGCTCGCGCTGCTCGCGCCCATGGGCTGCGGGATCCAGACCGGCGCGGGCGCGGTGTTGAACGTGCTGTCCCCTCGGCCCGGTGCGTCGATCGCGGTGTTTGGCGTCGGCGCAGTCGGGATGGCGGCGATCATGGCTGCCAAGCTGGCGGGCTGCAGCACGATCGTTGCCGTCGACATCCGGGCCGAACGGCTTGCCGGTGCGCGCGACATCGGAGCAACCCACACGGTCGACGGCCGGACACCCGATCTGGCAAAGGCGGTTGCCGCGCTGGGCAGCGTCCGCGGCGTCGATCACTCGCTCGACACCACGGGTGTGCCCGAGGTGGTCGCCGCTTCGATCGCGTGCCTGCGGCAGCGCGGGTCATCCGCTCAGGTCGCCGCACCGCCGCGCGGGACGCGGTTTCCCGTGGAGGCGAGCGTCCTGGTCGGCGGAGGTCTGACGGTGCGGGGCGTCGTCGAGGGTGATGCCGTGCCCACGATCTTCCTGCCGCGACTTGTCGACTTCTTCCGCCAAGGACGGCTGCCGCTCGACAGGATCGTCAGCTTCTATCCGTTCGAAAAGATCAACCAGGCCGTCGAGGATATGGAAACCGGCGCAACCGTCAAGCCGGTGCTGCGGATGAACTGAACAGGAAACCAGGGAGGACGCGATGCAAGATACGAAGTTAGATCAGGCGATCGTCGACGACAAAACTTACGGTGCTCTCGATAGGCAGCATGTCCTGTTCTCGACCCTTCGCAAGGAGGATCCCGTGCATTGGACCGAACCTCCGGGCTTCCGTCCGTTCTGGACCGTCAGCAAGCATCAGGACGTCATCGAGATCGAACGGCAGAATGAGAGGTTCATCAACGCGCCGCGCACCAAGCTGTTGTCCATCGATTTCGAGACAAAGGTCCGGGAAGCGATGGCAGGCCGTCCAATGCTGGTTCGCGCGATCAATCAGATGGATAATCCGGATCATGCCAAGTACAAGAAGATAACGCATGCCTGGTTTCAGCCGCGTGAAGTGCGTCATCTCGAAGACAGGATCGCTTTGATCGCACGGACCAGTGTCGACCAGATGCTGGAAAAGGGGACTGAGTGCGACTTCTACAAGGATGTCGCAGGGTGGTATCCGCTCAAGGTCATCATGCTGATCCTCGGAATTCCGGATGAACACGGCCAGCGACTGCTCGACATCACCCGAGCCTATTTCAGCGGCGGCGATGCGGAGATGCAGCGTGGCAATGACCTGATCGATGCCACCTTCGCCTATGTGAACTTCTTCAAGGAGGTGGCGCGGGAACGACGGCAGAATCCCACGGACGACCTCGCAAGCATCATTGCGACGGCCGAGGTCGACGGCAAGCCGATAGGCGAATTCGAGACCTCGTCCTATTACGTGGCGCTCGCCAGTGCCGGTCACGACACGACCAGCGCAACGCTCTCCGGCGGTCTGCTCGCCTTGATCGAGAATCCCGGAGAGATGCGGAAGCTGAAGGAAAATCCAGATCTCATTCCCGCCGCCGTCGAGGAAATGGTGCGCTGGGTATCTCCGGTGAAGCATTTCTTCCGGACCGCGACCGAGACCTATACGTTGCGCGGCAAGACCATCAAACAAGGAGATAACCTGCTGCTGGCCTATCCGTCTGCGAATCGGGATGAGGATGCCTTCGAGCGTCCCTTCGCATTTGTCGCAGACCGGACGCCGAACCGCCACGTCGGCTTTGGTTTCGGCATCCACGCCTGTCTTGGAATGTATCTCGCGAAGGTCGAAATGATTGCCTTCATGCGCGAGCTGCTCTCGCGCGTCGACGGAATCGAACTTGCTGGCGAGCCGGCCTGGACCGAGACAACCTTCGTCGGCGGCTTGAAGCGGCTTCCAATCCGTTTCTCGCGACTCCATTAGAAGATGGCCGATCTGCGCGCCCGGAAAGCGGGACCGGTAGGTATGATGTGTGGAGCTGAGGGATGGATCTGACGCCGAGCGAAGCGCAGCAGATGCTGCGCCATAGCGCGCAACGGTTTATCGCTGAACATTGCGACCCGGCCGCACGTCGCCATGCGATGCAGGATCCAATGGGATTCAAGCGCCAGAACTGGGGCAAGTTTGCGGATCTGGGCTGGCTCGGGCTTCCGTTTCCGGAGGAGGTTGGCGGCTTCGGCGGAGGACCCGTCGAGGTCGCGATCCTGATGGAGGAGTTCGGCCGGGGGCTTGCGACCGAACCTTATCTCTCGACGGTGCTGCTGGCTGGGACCCTGATTGCCGAATGTGGCACGGAAAAGCAGCAGAAGGGGTTGCTGCCGGCCATCATCAACGGCGAGCGTCTGTTGTCGTTCGCTCACTACGAGTCGGACGCAAGGGCAGGTCTTTCCGAGGTCCACACCGTGGCGCAGACTGACAATCATGGTTGGACGCTCCACGGACGCAAGATCGCCGTGCTCGACGCGGTCTCTGCGGACGTCCACATGGTGTCGGCGCGTTTGCCCGGTGCGCAGGGTGCCGGACTTGCTCTCTTCCTGGTGCCGAAGGATGCCGCAGGAGTGACGCTGCGCGATGCACCACGTCTCGGTGGGGGCCGCGTCGCGGAACTGACATTCGACCACGCCCGGCTTGTGCCCGATGCGCGGCTCGGAAGCGGTGCGGAGGTGCTGCCGACCATCCAGAGCGTTGTCGATCGGGCGATTGTTGCGCTCAGCGCAGGGGCCGCCGGCATGATGAGAAGCATGTTCGACGCCACGCTCGACTATACAAAGGTGCGCAAGCAATTCGGTCGGCCGCTCGCGGCCAACCAGGTGATCCGTCACAGGCTGGCCGACATGTATGTTGAATGCGAGGAGGCCCGAGCGATGGCGGCGCGTGCGGCTCTTCTCGTGGGAGCCGATACCGATTCGACGCAGCGGTCGCTCGCCGCGTCCGGCGCCAAGGTGAAAATCGGCCGCTGCGCGCGCAATGTCGCGGAGCAAGCGGTGCAACTCCACGGCGCGATGGGCGTCACGGATGAACTCGATCTCGGCCTTTATTTCAAACGGCTGCTGGTTTTCGAAGCACTTTTCGGAAGCGTGGATTATCATCTGCAGCGTCACGCCGAGCTATTTGGCAACTCCCGAGCGGAATGAGATCAGTCATGTCGCTATCGTTCACGCCCGAGGAATTACGGTTCAGAGATGAGGTGCGAGCATTTATCGCCGCGCGTCTTTCTCCCGAGCTGCGGCGGGCCAGCTCTCTCAACGTGTCCTTCTTCTCAGATCCCGATATCGTCGCGCCGTGGCAAAGGGCTTTGCATGAGCGAGGCTGGGTCGCACCCGGTTGGCCCCGGGAGCATGGTGGCCCGGGCTGGACGGCGACGCAGCGATGGATCTTCGAATCCGAGTGTGCCGCAGCAGGAACGCCGCAGCTATCCCCCATGGGTATCAAGATGATCGGGCCGGTCTTGATGCGCTTCGGGACCTCGGAGCAAAAGAAGTTCTACTTGCCCCGCATCCTTAGCGGCGAAGATCGGTGGTGCCAGGGCTATTCGGAACCAGGCTCGGGATCGGACCTTGCCTCGCTGAAGACACGTGCCGTTCGCCGGGGCGACCACTACGCCGTCAACGGCACAAAGATCTGGACAACGCATGCGCACTTCGCAAACCGCATGTTCGCGCTGGTCCGAACCAGCGACGAGCCGAGGCAACAGGACGGCATCAGCTTTCTGCTCATTGACATGGCATCCCCAGGCGTCACCATTCGCCCGATCATGATGATCAGCGGGGACCATGACGTCAATCAGGTGTTCTTCGACGAGGTGGAAGTCCCCCTCACCAATCTCATCGGCGAGGAAGGGCGGGGCTGGACCTGCGGCAAGTATCTGCTGGAATTCGAGCGGGGCGGCGGAATCAACTCGCCGAAACTGAGATATGCGCTCGAGAAGGTGCGGGGATTGGCCAACTCCGGCTTGTCCTACAAGGCGATATTGCTTCAGAAGATCGCAACCAAACTGTCGGAAATCGAGCTCGACGTCCAGACACTGGAGTTCCTCGAATTGCAGGTCTTGTCAGCTTTGCAAAGAGGCGAAAATCCAGGACCGGTGTCGTCCGTCCTCAAGCTGCGTGCGAGCGAGATCCACCAGGCCATCTCGCGCGTGGGAGTTGAAATGGTCGGGCAAAATGCGCTGGTGGAGGAAACGCGCCGTCCTCTCCATGCCCTTAAGGACCGGCCGCTCATCCCGGAAGAAGTCCTAAGCGTGGTGCCCCGTCATCTCAACGGCCGCGCCAACACGATCTTCGGCGGTAGTTCGGAAATCCAGCGCGACATCATTGCCAAGCAAGTGCTCGGGCTTTGAAGGACTGACCGCCTAAGCTTGATGCGGCGCGCTGGAGGTCGTCCTGCAAGGTGCCTATTGCCGACGTCAAAGGCCGGGAGCGATCCCGGCCAGTTCTTCACGCGAGCCGAAAGCCGGAGTCCGAAGACGACCTCAGACCATAGCGGGAGTCTGGCAAGCTTCCGCATATTCCCGCTTCAGCCTCCCAACCAGGTCCGCTACCGACGGGATTTCGTCGATCAGATCGATTCCTTGACCCGCGCTCCACAGGTTCTTCCAGGGCTTTGCGCTCTCAGGCAGATGGTCGTGCCGCATGCCCTTGCCCTTCGGCTCGGGCAAGGCGTCCGGATTGAGGCCAGCAGCGCGCAACGACGCGGCCAGCCAGTTCGCGGCCACGCCGGCAACCTTCTCCGTGTAAATCAGGTCTGACGACGTCTGCGACACGATCATGCGTTTGTATTCGTCGGGCGCCAGCGACTCCGTGGTGGCGATGAACCTGGTCCCGAGATAAGCCAGGTCGGCACCGAGCACTTCTGCCGCACGAATGGTGGCGCCGTCGGAAATGGCGCCGGCCATGACAATCGTCCCGTTGAAGATCGAGCGGACCTTGCGGATCAATGCGAGGTGGCTGATCGTACCGGAGTGGCCGCCACCCCCAGCGCCGATGCAGATCAGGCCGTCGACGCCGGCTGCGATGGCGCGCTCGGCGAACGGGATGCTGGTGATGTCGTGGAAGACCTTTATTCCACGATCATGCGCCTGTTGAACAATGGTCTTGGGATTGCCGCCGACGGTGATCACGATGTCAACGCTTTGTTCGGCACACAGATCGAGGTGGCTTCCGACCTGGTCTTCCGGCGTCTTTGCAGACAGGTTCACCGCAAGCGGACCGACCGGTCCCGGCGCGTGCCCTGCGTGTTCGCGCAGATCCGCCGAGATCGTGCGCAGCCAGTCAGCGAACTCGTCGAACGAGCGGGCGTTCTGGCGTGGCAGGGCGCCAATCACGCCCGCCTTGCAGGCCTCGCGGACGAGATCAGGGCCGCTGACAAGGAACATCGGTGCGCAGACGGTGGGCAACGAAAGCGATCGCCGAAGCTTTGGATCGAGCGACATGAAGGTGCTCCTGGGCCGTTCGTCAGCCCGGACCCGGGGCGAACATCGGGATCATCGTCCCGTTCTCGGCTGGCTTGAATACGACGTGGACACGTTGCCCGATCCGCAGCGAATCGAGATCGCAATCGACGATATTGCTCAACATCGTGATGCCCTCGTCGAGCCGCACATAGGCGATCGCATAGGGCGTGGGACCGGCACGGCGGGTGACGCTGACGCTGTAGATCTCACCTTTCCCGGTGACGTCGCTCCATTCGGCGTCTCCGAGACAATAGGGGCAAAGCGGCCGCGGATACCAATGCGGCTTGCGGCAGGAAACGCAGATTTTCACGCGAAGCGACCCGATTGCCGTTGCGGCAAAGAACGGCTCGGTTGCGGGGTCGTGCACCGCTGAGCCGAGCGGGCGGTCCTGATACATCGTCGTCATCTCACGCGCGCTCCATGATCAGGGTGGCACTGCCATGGCGCGAGCCGAGCAAGCCGCCTGTGCCTTGGGCCAGGGCAAGGTTGCAATTTGGGACCTGCACCTTGGCGTGGGTTTCGCCGCGCAGTTGGCGGACGGCCTCGATGACTTTGGTGATGCCGCCGCGATTGGCAGGATGGTTGTTGCAAAGTCCGCCGCCGTCGGTGTTGAACGGCAGCTTGCCGACTCCGGAAATCAGATTGCCGTCCGCGACGAAACGTCCGCCCTTGCCTTTCTCGCAAAACCCGAGATCTTCGATCTGCATCAGCACCGTGATGGTGAAGCTGTCGTAGATCGAGGCATATTGGATGTCGGACGGCTTGACACCGGCTTCCCCGAACGCGCGAGGACCGGACCACGCTGCGCCCGAGAACGTCAGGTCGACCTGCCCGTTGAGCTGACCTTTGATCGCTTCGCCGGCGCCGAGAACGTTGACGATGGGACGCTTGAGCGAATGCGCGATCTCGGGGCGAACGACGAGCAGGGCACCGCCGCCATCGCTGACGACGCAGCAGTCGAGGCGGCGCAATGGATCGGAGATCATGGGCGAGGCGAGGACGTCGTCGACCGTGACCTGATCGCGCAACATCGCATTCGGATTGTGCTGCGCGTGAGTCGCGGCCGCGACCTTGATCCACGCCAGCTGTTCGCTCGTCGTGCCGTACTCGTACATGTGACGGGCCGCCGCCAGCGCATACATGTTGACCGTCACGGGAGCATAAGGCGCTTCCCAGGGCACATCGGGCGTTCCGGCGCCGACGAGCCTTGGCGCCACGCCGCTCGATCCCTCGCTCCGCGGCCGGCCGGCGAGCGTGATCAGGGCCACGTTGCACTTGCCCATGGCAATCGCCTGGGCGGCATGCGAGACGTGAACCAAATAGGCGGAGCCGCCGGTGTCGGTGGTGTCCACATGGCGCGGCCGGAGTCCCAGATAGTCCGCCATGTTGTTCGCGCCGAGGCCCGGTGCATCGCCCGCGCAGAAATAGCCGTCGACATCCTCAAGGCGCAGGCCAGCGTCTTCCAGGGCTCCGCGCGCACATTCGGCGTGCAGCTGGGCGACCGTCTTGTCCGGTGCTTCTCGGGTCGGGTGCTCATAGGCGCCTGCGATGCAGGCCTTGCGTCGAATGCTCATCAGGTCTCTCGAGCTCATGTTCAGCCCGTGGCCGCTCATCTGCACTGTGCATTGTTGACCACGACAGGCCGGGTCTATATCATTGGTTCAACCAAAGACCAATAGGCTGCATTCGTTTTTGGCGGGGACCAGTCCCGAGGGGAGAGCTGTCGGCGATGGTTGATTATGCAAAGACGCGGGCCTGGCGGTCCGGCGACGTCCACCACCCCTACACGGAAAAAGACACCATTCTCTACGCGCTCGGCGTCGGTGCCGCGAGCGGCCCATTGGACGAGCGGCAACTGCGCCTCGTATATGAAAAGGATCTCGTGCCACTTCCGACCATGGCGACCGTTCTGGCCTCGCCGGGGGCCTGGATGAGGGACAATGCGGAGCTCGGCATTGATTTCGCGAAAATGGTGCATGGCGAGCAGTCCGTGCAGATGCATTCTGCGCTTCCCCCGAGCGGAATTCTGGTCGGCAAGAGCCGCGTCGCGCGACTTGTCGACAAGGGCGAGAGCAAGGGCGCCATCATGCATGTCGAGAAGGAACTATGGGATGAAGCTGACAAACGATTGGTGGCCGTCAGTGAGCAGGTGCTCTTCCTTCGCGGCGATGGCGGCTTCTCAGAAGCCTCCGGCGGCGATGAACCCGCCGCCGCTCCGACGCCAGTCCCCGATCGTAGGCCGGACCGCGTAATCACGTTACCTACGCGCCCGGACCAGGCCGTGCTTTATCGCCTGTCGGGAGACCTCAATCCCCTGCACATAGACCCCGCGGTCGCCAACAAGGCCGGCTTCCGGGGGCCCATCCTGCACGGGCTTGCGACTTACGGATTTGCCTGTCGCGGCTTGGTGGAAACCTTCTGCGAAGGAGATCCCGCAGGGCTGAAGGCGATCCGCGCTCGGATGTCCGCGCCGGTCTTTCCTGGAGACACGATCCAGCTCGAATGCTGGCGCCTCGATGACCGCGTCGCATTTCAGGCGCGTGTCGTCGAGCGCGATGCGCTGGTTCTCAGTCACGGCTGGGCAACGACCTGATTCGCCCGAGCGGTGCGCGCACAAGATGTTGGACTTCACCAGAAACTGAGGAATTGGGAATGACGAAAAATATGGTGTCCCTACAAGGCCGGACGATCGTCGTCACCGGCGCCGCACAGGGGATCGGCAAGGCAACGGCCGAATTGGCGATCGAACTCGGGGCGAACGTCGTCGCCGTCGATCTCAACGGCGAGGCGCTCGGGCTCGTCCTGGCGGCATTGCCTGCGGAGCGGGTGATCAAGGTCATCGGCAGCGTCACGGACGCGGAGTTGGCCGCGAGCACCGTCGCAGATGCCGTCGGCCGGTTCGGTTCGGTGAACGGACTGGTCAACAATGCCGGCATCATTCGTCCCGCGATGATCGAAAAGATGAGCATGCATCAATGGCGCGAGGTCATCGACGTTCATCTCACGGGCGCGTTCCTCTGGCTGCAGGCGGTGGGACGCCATCTGGTGCAGCGCGCCAAGGACGGCGACGCCTCGGGAGGAGCCATCGTCAACATCTCGTCTGACGCGGGACGAAAGGGGTCGGTAGGCCAGATCAACTATGCCGCCGCCAAGGCCGGACTGCTCGGCATGACCATGACCGCGGCCCGGGAGTGGGGCAAATACAACATCCGGACCAATTCGATCTGCTTTGGCGTGGTCGAAACGCCGATGACCGAGGTGGTACGCGGCGAGAAATTCCGCGATGGCATGTTGGCGCAGATCCCGCTTGCACGCTGGGCGACACCGGACGAAGTGGTACGGACCGTCTGCTTCCTGCTCTCCGATGCGTCCTCGTACACGACGGGCCAGCACATCGGGGTCAACGGCGGCTTCCACATCAGTCTTTGACCCTACCGCCTTCGTCGCTGCCTTAGCATCTCCATATTCAGCAGTGCAGAAAGGCGCAGGCGAAACTTGCGGTGGGCGCGCACGAGACGCGACCCACCGGCTCTCTTCTCCTAATCCGCCGTGATCGGCTCGCCGGACAGGCTCCAGCTGGTTCCATCGAAAACGGCGATGCGCAGAGTCTTGAACGCCGTGTAGTCTTCGGGTGTGGTGCTGATGGTGATACCCGGCAGCATCATCGGCATTCGCTGGCCGTGCAGGGATGTCGCCTTCCGAATCAGGTTCGCCCGGGTCAACTGGTCGCCGCAGGCCTTCAGAACGGCCCCCAGCGCGTTGACATTCATGTAGGCGACGAGCACCGAGTAATCGTCTGGATTGACCGACGGCGCATACTTCTTGAGAAAAGTCTTGTAGTCCTTGACCTCATCGTCGTCGGCCCAGGCCGGATCGCCCGGTTGCTTGAGAAACTGCGTGGTGACCAGTCCGCGCGAGGCGTCAAGGCCGGCCGGCTTCAGCACCGTCTCGACGGAGGCGGTCGAGCCACCGATGATGTGCAGCGGATGCCAGTCCAGTTCATGAACCTTGCGGATCGACTGCGCCGCGGCCTTGGCCGAAGACTGCTCGATCAGCGTGTCGACGCCGGCGGATTTCAACTGAACGATTTGCGAGTCGATGGTTGGGTCGGAAACTTCATAGGACGCTTGGGCAACGATCAGAGTCGCCTTCGCGCCGAGTCCCGCGCGTAGGCCCTTGAGATAATCCTTCCCAAAATCGTCGTTCTGATAGAGAACGCCGATCTTTGCGTCCGGCTTGGCCTTGAGGATGTATTTGGCGATGACGCGGCCTTCGGTCTCGAAGTCGGGATAGAGCGGAACGGTCCAGGGAAATTGAGTGGGATCGTTGAAGCGGCGTCCTCCCGCCGTGATGAAGAGTTGCGGCACCTTCTTGGAGTTGAGATACTTCTGGATGGCGACGTTCGGTGCGGTCCCTATCGTGCCGACCTCGGCAAGGACGCCGATATCCTCGATGAGCTTTCGGGATTGCTCGACGGCTTTCGGCGCACTGTAGGCGTTGTCAAGTTGAGTGAAGCTGATCTTGCGTCCGTTGATCCCGCCCCCCTCGTTGAGCATGTCGAAGTAGCCGACCACTGCCCGTCCGGCCCCCGCGCCGAACGCGGAGGCCGGGCCGCTGAGCGGCGTCGATTGACCGAGCTTGATATCGGTGTCGCTGGCGCCTGGATCATAAGTCTTCTGGGCATGCGCGGCCGAGAGGGACAGGAGAGTGGTTGCGAATAGAGCGCACGATGTCGGGACCGATGTACGGCTCAAGGGCGTTCCTCCACGTCTGTGTTTCTTGATTTGGCGGCTATCGAAGCAGTTCGCGCGCGATGACGAGGCGCTGGATCTGGTTCGTTCCCTCGAAGATCTGGGTCAGCTTGGCATCACGCATCATCCGCTCGACCGGATAATCCATGGTGTAGCCGTAGCCACCGAAGACCTGCACCGCGTCGGTCGTCACCTTCATCGCCATGTCGCTGCTGAGGCACTTGGCCATGCTCGCGAGCAGGTTGAGGCGCTTCCAGTCGCCGGCGTCTCCGGCGCGGGCGCATTCGTACACCAGCGCACGTGCCGCCTCGATCTGCATGGCCATGTCGGCCAGGATGAACTGGATGCCCTGGAATTCGGAGATGCTCTTCTTGAACTGCTTTCGTTCCTTGGCGTAGGCGAGGCTCGCTTCGAACGCGCCTTGCGCGAGGCCGACGCATTGGGCGCCGATCGTCGGCCGATTGAGGTCGAGCGCGCGCATCGAGGCCTTGAAGCCCTTGCCTTCTTCGCCGACGAGGTTTTCGGCGGGTACGCGGACGTTGTCCAGGAAGATCGGCGTGTTTGGCGCCCCGCGGAAACCCATCTTGCGTTCATGGCGACCGAAGCTGATGCCTGGCATTTTCTTCGGCTCGAGAATGAATGCGCTGATGCCGTCTGAACCGGGGCTGTCGCTGGTGCGCGCCATCAGCACGATGTAGTCGGCGGCGACGCCATAGCTGCACCACTGTTTCCTCCCGTTGATGACGTAACTGTCGCCGTCCTTGCGAGCCCGCGTATTGAGGGCCGAAACGTCCGATCCCGCCTGAGGCTCGGAAATAGCGATAGCCGTGACGACGCCGCCCTCGGCAATGATCGGCAGGAATCGGTTGCGCTGCTCTTCTGAACCGAAGTGCAGCAGCGGCATGATGAACATGGTGTTGAGGCCAGCAATCGACGCGCAGGCCGGTGAGACTTTCGAGATCTCCTCACGTGCGATGCACATCATGGTGAGATTGCCGTTGGGACCGCCATACTGCTCGGGCACCCAGAGCTGCATCAGCCCCATTTCGCCGAAAATCTTGACGATTTCCTCGGGGAAGCGATCCGTCGCGTCGATCTCGGCCGCTATCGGTGCAACGTGCCTGGCGACCGCCTTCTGAATGCTGTCGCGAAAGGCGACCTGCTCCTCGGTGAAGCTCATGACGGCGCAACTCTCCTGCCTAGATCGATCAATGGTTGGACCATTATATCGGTGACGGGCAGTACTGGCAAGTAGGTCGGGCGCCGAAAAGCTTCCGGCGTCTATCTCCGGCCTCCGTCCGGTCGCGCTGTGCCCCGCGACATCCGAGAACGACAAAATCAGCTGAACCGCCAGACCGGACACGGCGTCAAGTATCTGAAGGTGGAGGCCGAGGCGTGGCATCGCGAAGGCATATGAGCTCAAGCAGGGGCAGTACTGACGTCTCCAAACAGCAGGTCGAGGAGATCGCGCTGAGCGTGGGAGGCTGCGCGGTCCTGGACAAAGCGAACACATTGTCGCGCCTGAGCCGATGGACAAGGGGCGTCGCCGCGCTTGCGGATGCGCAGGCGTCGATTGGACGCGAGATTCCTGCCCCGGCGGCCACCGGGACGAGGTGCTGTCGCGCGTGGTCGAAACATCGCCGGAAGAGATCGCCGATCTCGACAAGGAGGGCCCCTTCGGCCGGCCGCGCAACTAGGCGACGGCATCGCCGAGGCCACCGATGTCACTCGTCCGGCGCGCCGGCCACGGGGGAGGCCTTTGCGATCGCCAGCAGGCACTTCAGGAAATGAGCCCGATCTTCCTTGCGCAGGGGCGCCAGCATCAGGTTCTGCAGCTCGGCCGCCGCCGGGATGACCGCAAGCAAAGCTTCCTCACCCTTGGCGGTAATCTGGATCTGAATAGAACGGCGATCTTCCGGATTGCTCTTCTTTGAGACCAGCCGCCGCCCGGCCATTCGCTTGAGCATCTCGCTGAGTGTATTCCGGTCGCAACTGATGCGGTCGGCGAGAACGGACGCCGTCATCGGACCCTGCTGGTAGAGCGCCATGAGCACGCCGAACTGCCGAGGCGTGATGTCGCTCTGTCGGGTCAGGCTCTGATAAAGACCGTCATACCGGGCCTCGAGCAGCCGCAACAGGAAGCCGATGCCGCCTTCCAGTTGCCAGGTGCGCGCAAGCTCCCCCGCCGAATCCTTTTGCGTGCGTTTGCTTACGCTCATCCGGTTTCGATCTCGCTTTGGCACCCGGCCGTGACCCAGCGGTTAACAGCTTGTTCCGGCGAGCTCAACCCTGCCGCAATGCAGCGCAACTTTAGAAATTCGAACCATTGCAGACAGATCGGGACCATAGTACGTATACGTATCAATCAGAAGGCTCGTGGCGGCAACCAGGGAGGTCACTTTGCATCTGCGCGAATTGCTGGCGATCCCTTATCTGCTCGAAGCGGAAGCCGTGGAAAGGGAGCCCGGAGAATGGCTGATCCGCCTCGCTTACCCGGAACTTCCGGGCTGCGCGGCGGAAGGCGCGGTGGTCGAACATGCGCTCCGGGATCTCGAACGGCGACGGATCGAAATCATCGTCGGCCTGGTCGAGCAGGGCCAGCAGCCTCCGATACCGCGCCAACCGCTCGCAACATCCGATCCGCTCTGGACGGTACGCGATCTCGGCCTGTCGGAGCGCGTGACTCCGCTGCTCACCACGGCAAACCCATAACGGCGACCTGATGCCATCGATTCGAATGGAGAACCGTCATGCTCTCACATGAAGATAATGAGCGGCTGGTGAGAGTGGGGAAGGGCACGCCGCTTGGCGAACTCTTCCGTCTCTACTGGATTCCGTTTTTGCCTTCGGCCGATCTGACCCCGGACGGGCAGCCGCGGCGGATCCGGTTGCTCGGCGAGGATCTGGTCGCTTTCAGGGATTCCGAGGGGCGCGTGGGCCTGGTCGACCAGGCTTGCCCGCACCGGGGCGCTCCCCTGATCTTCGGCCGCAACGAGGACTGCGGGCTGCGATGCGTCTATCACGGTTGGAAGTTCGATGTGACGGGGGCCGTCACGGATATGCCGGCAGAGCCGGTGCGTAGCCGTCTTAAGGAGCGGGTGCGCATCAAGGCGTACCGCTGCCGCGAGCGCAACGGCATGATCTGGACATATATGGGCCCCGACCAGGCCGAGCTTCCGCCGCTTCCGAACATCGAATGGAATCTCGTGCCGCAGGGGCAGGTGCATGTCAGCCTGCGCGTCCAGGAATGCAATTGGCTGCAGGCCGTGGAAGGCGAGATCGATTCGGCGCACGCGCCGTTGCTTCACGGCCGCCTGGACGCCCAAGGCACAACGAGCGCGTGGATCCAGAAGCGGGACCTTCGCCCGACATTCGAATGCATCAAGCAGGATTTCGGGATGAGCATCGCTGCGCGGCGCAACTACGACGCCAACACGCTCTACTGGCGCGTGAACCAGTTCATGCTGCCGTTCTACACGCTGGTCCCGCCGCTGTCTCCGTTCCCGGATCTCAGCGGGCACGCCTGGGTGCCGATCGACGACGAGAACACGCTCTGCATCATGTTCTCATACCATCCTTCCCAGCCGCTCCGCCCCAAGACACGGCAGATCTTCGCGGAAGGGCACAATGGCCGCGAAAGCGGACACGCCAGCCGCAACGCGCTCGTTCAGCATCCCGTGACCGTCCCCTATGCCGGCTACTGGACCAAGTACAATCCGCAGAACGGCTTCCATTTCGACTACGAGTCCCAGCGCACGACCTGGTTCTCGGGCTTGCCTGGGCTGTGGGTGCAGGACGGTGCCTGCCAGAGCGGCGTCTCACCAATCTTCGACCGTACCAAAGAAAATCTTTGCTCGAGCGATACCGGCATCGCGATGACGCGCCGCTGCATCCTCGAAGCACTCGGCGCCTATCGCGATCATGGCACCAAGCCAAAGGGCGTGGCTGACCCCGACGTGTTCATGGTGCGAGCCGTGTCCTTGCGACTTCCGCCGGAGGAGTCCTGGGCCGACGTCGGCGCGCCGTTCATGCAGGCCAAGCTCGGCGCCGATTTCGGATACGAGATGTGAGTCGGACGTCCTCTCAACTGGCAGAGGCTGGACACCGTGACTGAGCGCGTCATCTCGGTTCGCGTCAAGCGGATGACCTACGAGGCCGAAGGCATCAATTCCTACGAGTTGGTGCCGCCGGACGGAGGCGAGCTCGATCCGTTCACGGCTGGCAGTCACGTCGATCTGCACCTCCCGGACAAGATGATCCGGAGCTATTCGCTGTCGAACGATCAGCGCGAGCGGCATCGCTACGTGATCGCGGTCAACAAGGACGCCGCGAGCCGGGGAGGGTCGAGCTTCCTCCACGACCATGTCAGGGTCGGAGACATTTTGACAGTTTCGGCTCCCAAGAACAATTTTCCACTCCACGAAGATGCGGAGTCATCCGTCCTGATCGCCGGGGGCATCGGCATCACGCCGTTGCTGTCGATGATCCACCGGCTTGAATTTCTGGGACGCCGCTGGGACCTGTTCTATGCCGCGAGGACGCGAGCTGCCGCGGCGTTTCTCGATGAAATCGGAAGCTTGCGGCCCAACGTTCATCTCAATCTGCACGTCGACGTCGACGACGAGCGGTCGGGACGGATGTTCGACGTGGCGTCGATCGTCAAACAAGCGCCCGCGCAAGCTCATCTGTACTGCTGTGGCCCCGCGCCGATGCTGGAGGCGTTCGAGGCCGCCGCGGCCGACCGTCCCGAGGATTGCGTCCACGTCGAGTATTTCCAGGCTAGGGACGCCCCGGCGCTCGAGGGTGGCTTCGAGGTAAGGCTGGCCAGAAGCAACCGCACCGTCACAGTGGAAGCGGGCAGAACCATTTTGGATTCGCTCCTCGAGGCCGGCATCACACCCAACTACGCCTGCAGCGAGGGTGTCTGCGGCACCTGCGAAACGCGCGTGCTGGAAGGAATACCGGACCATCGCGACCAATATCTGAGCGAGGAAGAGCAGGCCTCCAACAAGGCGATCATGATCTGCTGCTCAGGCTCCAGGACGCGCACACTCGTTTTGGACCTCTAGTGGAATGCAACAATGATTGAGGGATGAAACCATAAGATCTGTATCGCGAATTGTTGGAGACCTGATGGTCGCCCCTGTGTATTCGCCGGCGTTGGCGAATTCTGCTCGCGTCATGAAAACCGTGTGAAAGAGCGCATGGGCTCGGGCGACCGCGTCTCGCCTGATCGGGCTGGACATCGCGGGCGACGTGTAAACCGTGCGCCGCGATGGATCTAGAAACGCGCTCGCCTTGGATCCAGCAGCAATCAAATCGACTAGCGGCCGGCCTCGCGTTCGGCTTCGAGTCGTTGTTCGGCGCTGGCGCGCAACGACGCGAGCTGCTTCAGTAGGCCATCCGGATCGACCAGCGGGTTAATCTCGCCGGGCTTGCGAGTTGCCAAGCGATCACGGGCTTCCGTCAGCCCGTTCGAGAAGGGGTGGGTCGTCAGATGGACCGTGACTGGTTTGTTGGTCAGTTTGACCAGGGCGCTAATCCGGTCGACGCTCGCGATATAGCTATTGACTTGGTTCGAATCCTTGATGGCATTGAGGCCAAGTCCGCCGATCGTGATGGCGCGGTATGTATTGCTGCCGTCCTTGACATCGAAAGTATAGGAGACCGTACCTAGCGTGTGACCAGGAGTTTCCAGTACACGGAAGGTGTTGTCGCCGAGGGAAATTGCGTCTCCATCCTTCGTCACGACGTTCTGTGGGATCATGGACCAGGGTCGAGGCGTCGCTTCCGATTCCTTGGCGGACTCCGCGGCTTCGTTCCATCCGGTCTGAGTCATGACGAATTTCGCGTTCGGCAAGAGCGGCCGGAGCTTTACGGCACCCCCCACGTGGTCGAAATGACCGTGCGTCATCAGGACATATTCCGCACTGGGGCGCGTGATGGGACTGTCGCGACGCGAGCCCGCGGGCGTGCTGGCGCAGCCGTCGATCACAGGCAACACACCACCGGCCAGCAGGCCCGCATCAAGCTTGGAGACCTATGGGACAGGCAACCTAAGAGCAGTTCAGCTGCTGGCTGGCCACAGCAAGCCTGAACGATTCGTTATCTCGGCGTCGAAGTTTATGATGCGCTTTCGATCTCGGAGCATGCGTCATGAGCTCGAGGGACTGCAGGGTGTTCTTGCGCGTGTGAACTTGGAAGCGACCGGCAGGTTTTGGCGCAGAGCGGACCATCGCCAAAGTGCTAATGGAAGCCAAGTGCGCAGACGCAGACATGCGGCGCGATTCGGTCAGCAGATCAATACGGGCGAGTTTTCGGCACGCAGGCGTCGGCCGCAAAGGC
>NZ_JAACFT010000025.1 GCF_029051685.1 Bradyrhizobium sp. CSA207
ATGTGGTCCCCCAACCCCATGTCGCGCGATCAGAGGGTGATGCCCTTGGAAGTGGCCGCCGATCGATGTCCCGCGATGTACGCGACATCGGAATAGGATTCCATTCCGGATCACTACGGACACGCGCGCACCGCGAATATGCGCGTTGCGATCAAGACGTGATCGTCTCTGCCTGAAATCGATGCAGACGAGGATGTCCACATCCTTCAGCGTTGCAGAACCTGCATTTCACCGGCCTGTCATTGAACTGGTCTAGCGCTGCTCTCGTCATCGCTGACGGCCAAGGAGAACAAGCCATGTCGAAGCCGGTACTGGGCGCCGCATTGTCCATCAGATCGATCCCCGCGCACCGTGACTGGCTTCTGGAACGGCAGCGCGATCTCGAAATCCAGGACTTCTTTCGAGCGGACCTGCTTGAAGGCGACTGGCGCAGCGCAGCCGGCGAGATCAAGCAGATGCTCGCAGGCCACACCGGCCGGCTCGGCATTCACGGGCCATTCTGGGGTTTCAAGATCGACAGCCACGACGCGATGATCCGCCAGGCGGTGACGAAACGCCTGCTCCAGGGGTTAGACGCCGCCGAATTTCTCGGCGCGACGCAGATGGTGATCCATTCGCCGTTCACCACCTGGGATCGCAACAATCTCGATCTCTACCCCGAAAATCGCGGCAGTCTGGTCGAGCGCGTGCGCGCGACGCTCGCCGAGGTGATCGTACGCGCCGAGACGATCGGCTGCGAAATCGTCCTCGAGAATATCGAGGACAAGGATCCGCGCGACCGCGTGCATCTGGCCAAGGCGCTCGAGAGCGCCAGGGTGCGCGTCTCGCTCGATACCGGGCATGCCAACTACGCACATGTGTCCACCGGCGCGCCGCCCGTCGACTATTACGTCGATGCCGCCGGCAACATGCTGACGCATGTCCATCTCCAGGACTCCGACGGCTTTGCCGACCGGCACTGGGCGCCGGGCGAGGGCAACATCCACTGGACCGCCGTCTTCCGCGCGCTCGGCCGGTTGACCTCCAACCCGCGGCTGATCCTCGAACTGCGCAACCACGACGACGTCCGCGCCGGCGCCGCGCATCTCGCCGCGCTCGGTCTCGCTGAATAACCGGCATCACAGAGGGCAGGGGTTATCGTCATGAGCAAGCTTACCCGTCGCACCATCCTCAAGTCCGGCACTGCAGCTACAGGCGCGCTGTTCCTGCCGCGCTTTGCGATCGCGCAAGGCGACAATCGTCCATCGGTGACGATCGCGGTGCAGAAGGTCACGAATTCGAACGTGCTCGACGTGCTGCGCGAGCAGTCCAATGTCGGCGAGCGCGTGTTCTTCTCCTCGATCTGGGAAGGCCTGATCTCCAAGAACTGGCGCGGCAGCCTCGAGGCCGTGCCGGGGCTCGCCACCGAATGGCGCCGCATCGACGACCAGACCGTCGAGGTGAAGCTGCGCCAGGGCGTGAAATTCCACAATGGCGACGAACTGACGGCGGAGGACGTCGTCTTCACCTTCAGCCGCGAGCGCATGTTCGGCGAGACCGAGGCCAAGAGCCGCTCCACCATCCAGGCGTTTGAAAAGATCCCGACGCCTCGGCCGGGCAAGGAGCTGCCGCCGGACGTTCCCGCCGTGGCACGCCGGATCTGGCCGGACCTCGTCCGTGTCGACGCCGTCGACAAGTATACGGTGCGCTTCTACAATGCGACGCCCGACGTCACGATCGAGGGCCGGCTGTCGCGTTACGGCTCCGACATTGCGAACCGCCGGGCCTGGGCCGAATCCGCCAGCTATCTCGACTGGGCCCGCAAGCCGATCACGACCGGCCCCTACAAGGTCGTCGAACTCAAGCCCGACGTCTCGCTGACGCTGGAAGCGCACGACGAGTATTGGGGCGGCCGTCCCCCGCTCAAGCGCATCCGCTTCCTCGAGGTGCCCGAGGTCGCAAGCCGCATCAACGGCCTGCTGTCGGGCGAGTATCAGTTCGCCTGCGACATCCCGCCGGACCAGATCGCCGGCATCGAGAAGAACGCCGCGTTCGAAGTGCAGGGCGGCACCATCCTCAACCACCGCCTGACAGTGTTCGACAAGAATCACGCCCAGCTCGCCAATCCGCTGGTGCGGCGCGCCTTCACCCACGCGATCGACCGGCAGGCGATCGTCGACAGCCTGTGGGCCGGCCGCACCCGCGTGCCGAAGGGCCTGCAGTGGGAATTTTACGGCGACATGTTCAACGCCGACTGGAGCGTGCCGGCCTATGATCCAAAACTCGCGCAGGATCTGTTGAAGCAAGCCAACTACAAGGGCGATCCGATCCCCTATCGCCTGCTCAACAATTACTACACCAACCAGGTCGCGACCGCGCAGGTTCTGGTCGAGATGTGGAAGTCGGTCGGCCTCAACGTGCAGATCGAGACCAAGGAGAACTGGTCCCAGATCATGGAACGCGCGCCGACCCGGGCGGTGCGCGACTGGTCGAACTCGGCGGCCTTCAACGATCCCGTCTCCTCGCTGGTTGCCCAGCACGGACCAAACGGCCAGCAGCAGCAGATCGGCGAATGGACCAATGCCGAGCTGAACACGCTCTCCGAATTCCTGGAAACCTCGATCGACCGTGCCGCGCGCAAGAAGGCGTTCCGCCGCATGCTGGAGATCGCCGAGCGCGAGGACCCTGCATACACGGTGCTGCATCAGAACGCGACCTTCACGGCCAAGCCGAAGTCGATCAAGTGGAAGGCGGCGCCGGCCTTTGCGATGGATTTCCGCGCCGGCAATTTCGAGGCGTAGACCATGCCGCCACTCGTCAGCATCGAAGGCCTGAGCGTCGCCTTCAACGGCGTCCCGGTCCTGCGCGGCGTCGATCTCAAATTGCAGAAGGGCGAGGCCCTTGGCCTCGTCGGCGAGTCCGGATCCGGCAAGTCGGTCACCTGGCTTGCTGCCCTGGGTCTGCTGCCGCGGCATGCGCGGGTGTCGGGTTCGGTGCGGCTCGACGGAGGTGAAATCCTCGGCGCGGGCGAAGCCGAGCTCGACCAGGTGCGTGGCGGGCGGGTCGCCATGATCTTCCAGGACCCGGCGAGCGCGCTCAATCCGGTGCTGACCATCCGCAAGCAGCTCTGCGAAACCCTGGCGCTGCATCGCGATCTTTCGGGCGCCGCGGTGAAGGCGGAAGCGCTGCGGCTGCTCGACCTCGTCGGCATTCCCGATGCAGCGCGGCGGCTGTCGGCCTATCCGCACGAATTCTCCGGCGGCCAGGTCCAGCGCATCATGATCGCGATGGCGCTGGCCGGAAATCCCGACCTGCTGATCGCGGATGAGCCGACCACGGCGCTCGACGCCACCATTCAGGCGCAGATCCTGGAGCTGCTCTGGTCGATCCGTCGCGAGATGGGCATGGCGATGGTCCTGATCAGCCACGATCTCGGCGTCGTTGCAGAGAACTGCGACCGTGTCGCGGTGATGTATGCCGGCCGTATCGTCGAGGAGGCACCTAGCAACCAGCTCTTTGCCGACCCCGTGCATCCCTACGCGCAAGGCCTGATCGGCGCGCTACCCCCGCTTGACGGGCCGCGCCGCCGCCTCACCGCCATTGCCGGGACCGTGCCCGATCCCGCCAGCATGCCCGGCGGCTGCGCCTTCGCGCCGCGCTGCGCCCTCGCGGCCGAGCCGTGCGGCCATGCTGCGCCGAGTCTGGCGCCGATTGCCGACAGCCGGACCGTCGCCTGCATCCGCGCCGAGGCCTCGCGCCGGGCGCTGCTGGGGATGGCTGCCGAATGAGCGTGCCGCTCGTCGAGGTGGCCGCGATCTCGCGCAGCTACGCCATGCGCTCCGGAATGTTCGGCCGAAGCACCGCGGTTCATGCAGTCGATGGCGTGTCGCTCACGATCCCGAAGGGCGAAACGCTGGGTCTCGTCGGCGAGTCCGGCTCTGGCAAATCCACTACGGGGCGCATCGTGCTCGGACTGGAGCCGCCGGATCGCGGCGCGGTGCGGTTTGACGAAAAACCGATGGCCGCGCCCGGGACGGCGGCGTGGCGCGCACAGCGGGCGCGCATGCAGATGATCTTTCAGGACCCGCTGGGCGCGCTGGACCGGCGGTTGCCGGTTGCTGCGCAAATTCGCGAGCCCCTGGACATTCACGGTGTCGGCACGCCCGCCGAGCGCGAGGAGCGCGTTCGCGAATTGCTGCGCGCGGTCGAGCTGACGCCGGCGCATGGCGCGCGCTATCCCGGCGCGCTCTCCGGCGGTCAGCGTCAGCGCATCGTCCTGGCGCGGGCGCTGGCAACGAAGCCCGATTTCCTGGTCTGCGACGAGCCGGTCAGCGCGCTCGATGTTTCGATCCAGGCGCAGGTGGTGAATCTGCTCGCCGATCTCCAGGCGCAGCTCTCGCTGACCTTGCTGTTCATCAGCCACGATCTGCGCGTCGTCAGGCAGATCAGCAGTGTGGTCGCTGTGATGTATCTCGGCCGCATCGTTGAACTTGGCAGCGCCGATGATCTCTTTGCGCGCCCCGAACATCCTTACACGCAGGCGCTGGTCTCGGCCTCGCCGGCGCCGGGCCGCCGCAGCGCAGGCCGCATCGTGCTGTCAGGCGATCCGCCGAACCCGGCTGCGCGCCCTAAGGGCTGCGCGTTCCATCCGCGCTGCCCGTGCGCTATCGCGCGTTGCGCGACCGAGACGCCAATTCTGTCTGCGGTCGGCGGAGACCGCCAGGTCGCGTGCCATCTCGTGACGGGCTCAAAACCCGCGACCAAGGCCGCGACGCGGGATGCGGCGTGATGGGACGCTATTTCGCCATTCGTATCGGACGCGCGGCCCTGACCATCGTTCTCGTCGTCACCTTCGCCTTCGTGGTGTTGCGCCTCTCCGGCGATCCCTCGCTGATGATTTTGGGACCGGAAGCGCCGCCGGAGGTCCTCGCGGCTTTCCGCAAAGCCTGGGGCCTCGATGATCCCATCTGGTTCCAGTATCTCGATTACTTCGGCGCCATCGCCAAGGGTGAACTCGGTCGCTCCATGCGCGACGGCAGGCCCGCGATCGAACTCGTGCTGGAGCGGATTCCGGCGACGCTGGCCCTGACACTGCCGGCCTTCGCGTTCAAGGTGGCGCTCGGCATTCCCGCCGGCATCTACGCCGCGCTGCATCGGGGCTCGGCGATCGACCGCGCCGTGATGATGGCCGCGGTCGCGGGCTTCACCGTGCCGAGTTTTGTCCTCGCGCTGCTGCTTGTTCTCGTCTTCGCCGTGCAGCTGGGATGGCTGCCGTCGGGCGGGCAGGACAGCTGGCGTCATGCGATCCTGCCAATCGCGACGCTGAGCCTCGGCGGCGCTGCGGTGCTGGCGCGCTTCACCCGCAGCGCGATGCTGGAAGTGCTGGGGCAGCCCTATATCCGCACCGCCTCGGCCAAGGGCGTGCCGTGGCGCAAGGTGGTGACATCGCATGCGCTGCCGAACGCCGCGATCCCGACCGTCACTATTTTGGGCTTCATGGTCGGCACGCTGATCGCGGGCGCGGTCGTGGTCGAGAGCGTGTTCTCGTGGCCGGGAGTAGGGCGCCTGCTCGTCGTTGCCGTCGCCAACCGCGACCTCGCCGTCGTGCAATGCATCCTCTTGCTGGTCGCGCTGACCATGGTCACGTCCAATCTGATCGTCGACTTCCTCTACGGCTTCCTCGATCCACGGCTGCGCATGAAGGGAGCCCATGCATGACGGACGCAGCAGTCAAGGACACCGCCGTCCGCCGCCGCATTAGCCTCCCAGCCATTCCGGTTTCGGTCGCCATCGCGATCACCTGGATCATCGCCATGCTGGTGATTGCGGCCTTCGCCGAGAAGATCGCGCCCTATGGCTACACCCAGCTCGACCTGCGCAATCGCCTGGCCGCACCCGGCAATATCGCGCATTGGCTCGGCACGGACGAACTCGGCCGCGATGTGCTGTCGCGGCTGCTCGTCTCGATCCGCATCTCGCTCCTGATCGCGTTCGGCGCGACGGCCATTTCGGCCATCGTCGGCACCACGCTCGGCTTCCTCGCCGCGCATTTCCGAGGGGTCGTCGAGCAGTTCGTGCTGATGCTGTCCGACTTCCAGGCCAGCATGCCGTTCCTGATCATGGCGCTCGCCGTGCTCGCTTTCTTCGGCAATTCGCTGCCGCTGCTGATCGGCCTGATGGGATTTTTCGGCTGGGAGCGCTACGCCCGCATCGCCCGAGGGCTCGCCATCTCCGCCAACGCGCAAGGCTACGCGGCCGCGGTCCGCCAGCTCGGCGCGCGGCCGTCGCGGATCTATCTGCGCCATATCCTGCCCAACATCGCCTCGACCCTGATCGTCTCGACCACGCTGGTCTTCCCCGAGGTGATCCTGATGGAATCAGGCCTGTCCTTCCTCGGCCTCGGCGTGCAGCCGCCGATGACCAGCCTCGGCAACATGGTCGGCTACGGCCGCGAATATCTGACCAGGGCGCCCTGGATCATGCTGGCGCCGGCGGCTACGATCGTGGTGACGACGCTGGCGGTCTCCGTGATCGGCGACTGGCTGCGCGACCGGCTCGATCCGACCCTGCAGTAGGGGCAAGGCGAAGCCCAAGCGCCGCTATCGTAGCCTGGATGGAGCGCACGCTCCATCCAGGCTACGAAAAGGCCGCGTCCGGAGCAGGGGAGCCCTGTCCGGCCCAAGTTCCCGTTGCGCGCGCCCACCCCGTGCGCTATCCGGCCGGAAAGGCCTGAGGCGGCTTCGAAAATTTGCCCCGCCCGGCTGACCCAACCGAGGACGGAAACCGCCATGCCAGCCTATCGCTCCCGCACCACCACCCACGGCCGCAACATGGCGGGCGCCCGCGGCCTCTGGCGCGCGACGGGTATGAAGGATGCGGATTTCGGCAAGCCGATCATCGCGGTCGTCAACTCCTTCACCCAGTTCGTGCCCGGCCACGTCCACCTCAAGGACCTCGGCCAGCTCGTCGCCCGCGAGATCGAGCAGGCCGGCGGTGTGGCGAAAGAGTTCAACACCATCGCGGTCGACGACGGCATCGCCATGGGCCATGACGGCATGCTCTACAGCCTGCCGTCGCGCGAGCTGATCGCCGACAGCGTCGAATACATGGCCAACGCCCATTGCGCCGATGGCCTCGTCTGCATCTCCAATTGCGACAAGATCACGCCCGGCATGCTGATGGCGGCGCTGCGGCTCAACATCCCCGCCGTGTTCATCTCGGGCGGGCCGATGGAAGCCGGCAAGGTCAAGCTCCAGGGCAAGACCAAGGCCGTCGACCTCATCGACGCCATGGTCGCGGCGGCCGACTCCAAGGTCAGCGACGAGGACGTCAAGGTGATCGAACGCTCGGCGTGCCCGACCTGCGGCTCCTGCTCGGGCATGTTCACGGCGAATTCGATGAACTGCCTGACCGAGGCGCTGGGCCTTGCGCTGCCCGGCAACGGCACGGTGGTCGCAACCCATGCCGACCGCAAGCGGCTGTTCGTCGAGGCCGCCCACACCATCGTCGACCTCGTCCGCCGCTACTACGAGCAGGACGACGCCTCGGTGCTGCCGCGCAACGTCGCCAACTTCAAGGCCTTCGAGAACGCGATGACGCTGGACATCGCGATGGGCGGCTCGACCAACACCGTGCTGCATCTGCTTGCGGCGGCGCACGAAGGGCAGGTCGAATTCACCATGCGCGACATCGATCGCCTGTCGCGCCGCGTGCCTGTGCTGTGCAAGGTCGCGCCCTCGGTCGCCGACGTGCATGTCGAGGACGTGCATCGCGCCGGCGGCATCATGGGCATTCTGGGCGAGCTCGATCGCGCCGGCCTGATCGACACCTCGGTCTCGACCGTGCATGCACCGACCATGAGCGACGCGCTGGAGCGCTGGGACGTCAAGCGCTCGAAGAGCGAAGCGGTGCGCACCTTCTTCCGTGCCTCGCCCGGCGGCATCCCGACGCAGGTCGCCTTCAGCCAGGAGCGCCGTTACGACGAGCTCGACACCGATCGCGAGAAGGGCGTGGTCCGCAACCTCGAGCACGCCTTCAGCAAGGACGGCGGCCTCGCCGTGCTCTACGGCAACCTCGCGCAGGACGGCTGCATCGTGAAGACCGCCGGCGTCGATGCCTCGATCCTGAAATTCTCCGGCCCCGCGCGCGTGTTCGAAAGCCAGGACGCTGCGGTGGAGGGCATTTTGGGCGGCAAGGTCGTCGCCGGCGAGGTCGTGGTCATCATTTACGAGGGCCCGCGCGGTGGCCCCGGCATGCAGGAGATGCTGTATCCGACGAGCTATCTGAAATCGATGGGCCTTGGCAAAGCCTGCGCGCTCGTCACCGATGGCCGCTTTTCCGGCGGCTCGTCCGGCCTGTCGATCGGGCACCTGTCACCGGAAGCTGCCGAAGGCGGCAACATCGGCCTCGTGCGGACCGGCGACCTGATCGCGATCGATATTCCGAACCGCAGCATCAGCCTCGAGGTCTCCGACGAAGAGCTCGCCAGGCGCCGCGCGGCGGAAGAGGCGAAGGGCGATGCCGCCTGGCAGGCGACGAACCGCACGCGCAACGTCTCCACCGCGCTTCAGGCCTATGCCGCACTCACCACCAGCGCCGCGCGCGGCGCGGTGCGAGAGGTCAAGCGTCGCCCGCGATGAGCGCGTCCTTGTAGCCCGGATGGAGCGAACGGGTCCGCGCGAAGCGCCGTCCGAGAGCGCAATCCGGGGCAAGTGCGAGACCGGACGGGACACCGTCCCGGATTACGCTTTCGCTCCATCCGGGCTACGAGTCCGGCCGCGTGGCGTCAGCATGCATGGTCAATGAATCCCTATCGATCGCCCGCGCTCCGCGATCGCGTTAAGGATGCCCCGACGAAGTTCGGCGGCTTTGGATTTCGCGGCGTATATTGCTGCGACCTTCGATCCAAATCCATTTCGGGCAACTGGGGCACCATCACAATGTCTCGTACTCTTGCTGTCGTTTTCTCAACGGCCGTCGCCGCGATGTCGATGACGGGCGCGGCTTCCGCCGGCTGCTACAATTGCTATGCGCCGCCGCCGTGCACGACCTGCTATCAGCAGCAATACGTGCAGCCGCAATACCGCACCGTCGACGAGACCGTGATGGTTTCGCCCGGCGCCACGGTCGCGCATCGCACCCCGGCGCAGTACCGCACCGTGATGGTCCCGCAAACCGTGATGGTCGCGCCCCCCGGCGTCCAGTACGAGCGCATCCCGCCGCAATACGCCACGCGCCAGCGCGTCGAGATGGTCTCGCCGGGGTATTCGTACTACGCGCCGGTGGCGACCGGCTGCGCATCCTGCGGGTACTGAGCCAACGAAAACGACGGATGTTCGCGCGGCGCTCGCAAGGGGCGCCGCGTTTTCTATGATGTCGCCGTGCTGCCCTACAAGATCACCTTCGGCGAGCTGCGCGAGATGGGTGTTCGCGGCGTCCTCATCGCTGGTTCGCCAGCGCCATGACGTCGTTGACGTACTGCTGCAACAGCTCGCGCAGCCCGGCAATATCGCGCTTGCCGTCGCCGGCATGCCGCATGACCATCAACTTCACCAGGATCGAGGCGGCCATCGTCTGGACGGCTGCTGACGCCTGGCGAGGACCTGCTCGGTCGTCAGTAGATCAGCGTGGAAGACAGCCAGACCGTCAGGCACGCGCAGAGAACAATTCCCAGATACGGCAATGCGATGCGCATCGAATATCCTCCGAGACGCTTCCAATGCCGTCAGCATCGCATATTCGCGAGTCCGCGCCTAGGCGCTCAGTTAGACGCGCTTCTTGTTTCGGGTAGACCGCCCCTGAGCCGCTGGGCTTCCTCTCTCGTCAGAGCGGCAAGCCTGTCCAATTGATTAGCTAATCCGGTGAAGGTCCTTGCGATGTTCTTCAGCAAAATTGCTCGTTCCACAGAATGATCGGATGATTGAGCAAGTGCCCTGTATGCAATCGCGAGTTCTTGGCATTTGGCGGCGTCAAACATGCTTTTTCCCGACAAAAAAATGAAAAGCAACATCTCAGCAGATACAATCGTTGCATAGTAGTGACTAGATCAGGCAATCGCAAGCTGTGTCCCGCCAATAGGTTAATTGGCCTCTGCGCAAGGCGAGATGGGCAGCGTCGGACGGCAGGCTTCCGCTGGCAGCGTTTTACAAGTTTCCAGTACCGGGATTTACCCGATTGCGTCGCCGCCATCTGGCATCCTATGGTCCCGTCCGTTGTGTTTGTTAGTTGGGGCGGGGGCTCCCTTTGGCTATCTCGATTGCGGTCGCGGAAACGCGACCCTTGTCGCGCGTGGACAGGCGCGCGATTGTTTACATCGCGCTCCTGTCGCTCGCTGGCGCCTATTTCCTCGCTTGGCCGATTTGGCGCGCACAGTTCTTGATTGAAATCTGGCCTACGGAGTCGTGGAACGCCTATTGGCAGGACACGGCGGCTGCGTGGCGGCCGATCTATCCGGGGCCAGATAGCCTTGCCGGCAATAACTACCCGCCGCTCTCGTTCTATGCGATCGGGGCGCTCGGCAAGCTGCTGGGTATGGACAACCTGTTTGTGGGGCGCGCGCTCTCGCTGCTGGCCCTGGCGGCGCTGGCCCTGGAGGTGTTTCTTTCGGTCCGGATTTTGGCGTTGGGCCGCCTCGGCGCGACCGTTGCGGCGCTTTGGTATGTCGCGATGATGGCGCGCAACTCGACCATCTACATCGGCGCGAACGATCCGCAACTTGCTGGCCTCGCCATCATGGGCGCGGCGCTCGTGTATTTCCTTCGGCTTTGCCAGCAGAAGCGGTCTCCCGTGCCCGCGCTGCTGCTGATGGTCGTCGCGGGCTTTTGGAAGCACAACATCATTGGGGTCCCGCTGACGGCGCTCTGCTGGCTCTTCATCTCATCGAACCGCGAGGCCGTCAGAGCGACATTCGTGAGCGGCTTGGTAACCGTGGCCGGACTTCTCGCCTGCGTCGCCGTGTTCGGGCCTAATTTTGTCCCCGATCTTCTGGCCCCGCGGCAATACAGTTGGTCGAATGTTTTGACGAATGCGGGGCATCTGCAATGGTCTGCGCTCGCGCTGCTGATCTGGGCTGCATGGGCGATCTTCGATCACCGCTCCACGCCCGCGAGGTTTACCGCGTTGCACATCAGCATCGGGCTTCTCGCTTGCATCGTGCAATGGTTGGGCCATGGCATTTTCGGGAATGCCGAGTTCGATCTGATCTTCGCTGTGGCAATCGGCCTCGGCGTCACCTTCAATCGCATGGAGTCGAGTTACGTTGCGAGAATGATTGGGCCCGATCGTTGCCGGGATGCGATGGTCCTTGCGCTTCTGCTGAGGCTGATCCTGACCGATCGGCAGGAAACGGCCCTTCTTCTCCTAAGCCCCGAGTTCCGGGAGTCGCTGTATGCGAGCGAACATAACGTTTTGAACGAAGCCAAGATCGTTGCGGCAATCCCCGGTGACGTCGCCTGCACGATCAAGCTTGTTTGCAGGCAAGCGGGCAAGTCATTCGTCGTTGATGAGTTCAGGACGGACGAGATGGTGGCAACAGGGAAGCTCGCCCCCGCCGACATTCCTGCTCTGCTGAGCGCCAAGCATATTTCAGTGCATCCCAAGACGCAGCCGACCGGACCCGAGCAAGACACGTCGTTTTCGAGGTGGTGGCGAAGGCGAACCTAACCGATACGTAAAGGCGTATCGCTGAACGGCGAGCTTGTCCGGTGGCGGGAGCAATCGTTGACCGATCAGGGATGGAGGCAAGGATCCCGTCGCACCGCGCTCGCAGTGGCGAAAGAGGTGTTCGAACTCCAGCGCGGGCTGCTCTCCGCAACTACCTGAGCGGGAACGGTCGATGCAGGCAGGCAATAACCTATCGGCAACCTGTCGGCGGCGATCAGCTCGTTGTCCGCCGGTTTGCTGTGGTCCTGAAAGTGTCCGAACTTGTCCCCAACTGCAATCTGTTCGCGGCTGTTCTTGATCTCGGCGCCTGTAAGTGCTTGATGCTGCTGATCCGGAAGGGTGGCCGAGTGGTTTAAGGCACCGGTCTTGAAAACCGGCGTGCCCGCAAGGGTACCGTGGGTTCGAATCCCACCCCTTCCGCCAGTATGTTGTTCTCCACTGTTCGTGGCTGTTCGGAATCCACAGCAAAATCAAGCGATTGCTCCTAAACGCTGTACTAGCGTGTTCGCAGATGTTCTCTGCAATTCGAGCAATAACCGTAGATTTGCCCCGTGGGTTCGGAGGACGGCTTGCTCGGAGGGGAACACGTGGCAGGCAAACTCAAATCACTCGACGTAGAACGCGAGACTAAGTCCGGCAAATACGCCGACGGCGACGGGCTCTACTTGATTGTTGCCGGCCTGACGTCGAAAAATTGGGCCTACCGATACTGACTAGACGGCAAAGAGCGCTGGCATGGCCTGGGCTCGTTTAAGGACGTCTCACTGAAGGACGCGCGCCTGGCACACGACGCAGCGCGACTCCGGGTCAAGGGCGATCGCAGCACGCCGGGGGTGGACATCGTCCAGGAGAGGCGGGCGGCGCGGGTGGAGGCGAAAGCGGCCGAGATCGTCGCCGATCTGCCGACCTTCGAGGAATGCGCCGAGACCCATATCCGGGCGAACTGGTCGACTTGGAGCGAGAAGCACCGTGATCAATGGCCGTCGTCACTGAAACGCTATGCCTATCCGACAATCGGCAAGCTCAGTATTCCCGAGATCAAGCCGAGCCACATCCATGACCTGCTCAAGCCAATCTGGGTGGAGAAGCGCGAAACCGCCAACCGCGTCCGCGGCCCGCCGCGCGTGTCCCTGCCGATCGTGCAGGGGATCGGAGCCATTTCGTACTCGGCGTATCTCCTGCATCCGATCGTGATTGACTACATTTGGAAGACCAAGCAGCATCTTCCAAACCATATTCCCAACTTTCGTCGCGATCACGCTTGGCGCATCATTGGTGACCTACTTCCTGATCGAGCGACCGTTCATAGCCCTGGCTCACAGGTACACGCGGTTTAGTAAACCAAGGGAAGTGGCAATTATCCAAGCAAATACCCCGGCAGTTTTTTGAGCGCAGACGCGGTGCCGATATGACGCCGCAAAGGAAAGGTGTCTAAGGGGGTTAACGCGTCGGCAGCCGGTCGACCATGTTGGATACGACCGAGGCAGGTAGGTTGATCCCTGACAGCTTCCAGCCTGCTCCGTAAAAATGCATGCTGATGCTTCCCGCCTTTTCGGCCGATCCTAGCCCCAGCGCAAATTCAACGGGCTTGACTGGAGTAATCCGTCCGAGGACGACGAAGATGTTCGAAACGTCTAGGTCCGCGAGCGCTGACATCGTTCCAAAACTGATATTCTCCGCCGCATTGCGAACGGTCCCGCTTCTCAGGAGCACAGACAAATTCTCCGGCGTGAGGAGTTTGATCGCGAGATCATCCGCTATCGTCGCGCCGATCGTGTTGATTGCCATTCGCTCAAGTGGCCGCACCGGCCGTTTCTGCCCAAGCCGATCGAGATAGGCGGCGACAACCTGATCGACGAGGGAATGACGGACCCGCGGAAGGTCTATCCGAGCCATGACTTGGGCAACGTCACCGTTGCGAACGGCTGAAACGAGACCTAGCAGGGAAACGAAAGCCGACCCGATATAGACCACCAGGCAGATCAGGACGGCCACCAGGATGCCGACGACCCATTTCATGGAACGCCAATCGAAGCCGTCGCGCTTTGTTCCAAGCGACAAAAACGCCCGGCAGCGGATCCGCGAGCGGAGGGCCGCGGCAAGAGGATCGGGCTGGAAGGCAGGCAAGATTACTTTTTCAGGATAAGTCCCATTGCGCGCGCCATTCGCCTTACGGATCCGGCGTGCCGCCCGAGCGCCACCGCTATCTCCGACACGACACGACGACGCGCCAACCACGCAAGTCGCTTTCGCTCAGCTTCTGTCCATTCCTTTGGCTTCGACGATCTCATTTCGAAATGATCGAACGAGCTCGACGCGGGCGATATTGGGAAATTTACGGGTGGCGGCGGGCAAGTAAAAGGCCCGCCGTACAGCCGCTGGCTTTAGGCTAGTGCAGCACTCTGGCGGCCTCGGCGAGCCGGACCTTCCGACATCGAGTTTCAATTCGAAGAGGGCTACGAGGGCGGGGATGGCACTATAGTGTTCGGCTGGATCGACAGGTGGCTCAAGACGATCATCGAAGCCACCGCAGGATCCGAGAGGGCGGTGCAGCGATGAGCAGCAACATCATCGAACTGTCCGCGCGGCGAGCAGGCCGCGCCCTGCCACCTGAAAACGTAAGCCCTGTCGATTTCCTCGTCACCGGTCGCCAACCTGCCGAACGGTATGAGCCGCGCGAGACGGGTCGCCAACGCGCTGGACGCCAACGCAATCCACTACGCCATCCATGTAACAGGGGCTCGCTTGCAGTGACGGTCGCGGGCAGACTGGAGCGAAACGAACCGCTAGGCTATCCCGTCGGCGCTGTTGGCGAGCTCCGCAAGGGCGCTTTGGCTGCTCGTCAGCTCGCCGATCAGCTCGAGCGGTTAGCTCAACAGCACAGCACGGCCTTGCCGCGATGAAGCGCCGGCGCCGACCGCACAGGAAGCGCAACGGGCAGCGGCTGGCGGCACATGCCCGCCGGCCGTTGTGCCCCTAGTCCCTAAAAGATACGCCGCCGGGCTCGAAATACAGCGTCCCGGCGGCGCCCTGTTTCAAACTGGGTCCTGCAATCCCAGCCACCTAGATATGAGCAACACCCGTGCCACAGAGATGAAGGCCCTGACGTCTTGATGTATGTCAACGGCCGCGTTCGGTTCTCCGCGACCGTCGGGCGGGAGATCATCAGGAAGCTCCGTCGGCGCCTCAATAGAGGGGCTGCCGGCTGAGACGCTGACGACAAGGCCCGCCGGTCCACGCTGGCGGGCCTTTTCACATCATCGTCTTGCAGGGTACTCGAACAGGGCGCGCTTACGGCAGTTGCGGTTGCCTTGCGTGCCGAAGCGTCGAGTCGACCACGCATTCCGTCACTTTGGCCGCTTCACTGTGTGTCCGCCGGCATTCTTCCCGAATTTGTTTGATCTGGCTGTGGTCGCCGTGCAAATCAACCGTCACGTAGACAATCGCGAGGCAAAAAATCACGAACACCGCGATACCAATCGTCCTCACGGCGGGGCCTCCACCTATTCCAGAACCTCGTACTCGAAGGCGACACCTTCCGGATCGTTCTCCTCGAACCACTTTTCCGCGGCATCAACCGTGGCGAAGACCTTGACGTGGTCCTTATCGCCGACCTGCTTGGCGATGTTGACGTAAACGAAGACGGTCATTGATCCCTCTTCAGCTTGCGCCGCCCCCAATGCGGCTCTTTTCCCTTGGGGTTAAACTCCGGGACGTAGTGTCGGTTCACCGCCCGCATGACGCCGATCCGGGCGAACATCGTCGGGCCGCCACCTTCGGCCACTAGATTCGCAGGCTCCGGACTTGCGATGTGCGGGCAAAGTGAAGGCGAAGCAAACTTGCTGGAAGAGCCGGCCTACGCTTGGCCAAGTGCGCCCGGATAGACGCTACGCCGTTGCCACTCCGCCTCCGGGATCCCGCAGCGGGGCTCCCAATGTTCGCGACGGGTGCTCTCCGAACATCGCGAAATAGTACTGTGAGAAGCGGCCGAGTTCGTAGAAGCCTTGCTGCATGGCCACTGATGCCACCGTGATCGTGCCTGGCGCGCTGTCGTGCAGAATGGAATGGGTGGTGCACAGGCGCTTGTGCCGCAGGAAGGAAACCGGGCCAAGACCGAACACTTCATGAAAGGCGCGATGCAAGGTGCGACGCGATACTCCGAGCGCGGCACAGATCTCGGAAATGTGCACCGGGCGCGTACCGGCCTCGTCGAGATAATCCTCGACCCTGCGGATCAGCCGCCTTGCCGAGGGAAGCCAGCCGGTGTCGTCGGGCGGCAGGGACGACATCACATTGGCGGCCATGCATTCGACGATCGAGCGTTTCCAGAAATCGGCAGTCGACGGTGTCAGGCCGTCTTTGTGCATGCTCAGATGAGACGTGATTTGCATTAGGCGGCGCGAAGCAACCCCGCCAGTTGCGATATCAGCTCTGAAACGGCTGCGGCTGCGCCAGGTGTCGGGATCGCTCAGCCTTGCTTCCCCACCGAACAGCGACGCCACTTCATCGAGATCGAAGCGCATGGCCGCGTAAGCGGATGCGCCGTGAAAGACTCCGTCGTGCTCGAGCAGCGGCGGAATCACCAGCACGTCGTTGAGCTGCATGTCGAACGACCAATGGGCGACACGCTGCTCGGCCGCCAGCAGCATCCCAACGATCAGCTTGTCATCGCTGGATATTCGCTGCGTTCGCATGCCGACATTGAAGGTGCCGATGCTGAGCGAAAAATCGCCGATGCCGATATGGGATAAGGTGCCGCGCAGCCGCCCGCGGCCGAGTTGCATGACATCGACGTGAGAGCCATGAACCGCTTGGTGAAGGCCCTCGAAACCGTCAAGCTTCTGCGAATCAACAAGAAGCTGCCCCATAATCGTACTCTGTTACTGAAGCGCGACAATTCTGCGGCAGGCAGCACGAATGCCACGACAACGCGAAATAGGGAGCGAGCCGCTTTCGCGTTCTGAGGCAAACCATCATCGATTTTGGCGCGAACTATCGGCTGCATGCAGTGCGAATTTGCAACGTGCGTCATCAGGTCACCGCGCGTTGCATCGTGCTGGCACAAACTGCACATCACAGCCATCCAAACTTCGGATACGATTTTGCAATACAAGCGATATTTGGCAATGCGCTCCGCGGATCGCGGAGCGCGCGCAACAGAGTCCTGTTGCGTGCTCGAAGGCGTGCGCGCGAAGAGGAAGCGATGTTGACGCATGACATCGTCTACGTCTCTCCTATTCAGCGCCAAAAAAAGGGGGACCGGGCGATGTGTCCAGCACATGAGGCGAGCTACCGTCATCGACATTTGAAGACCCCCGCGTCCTAGCACCGGGTGGAATGCGTATCGGAGTTTCCACCATGCTGCGGGCCGATGTGGATCACTGCGAGTGGTTGCCGGACGATGCGAAGTCCGGCGAGATGATGTTCGTTCCCGGCGGCATCTTCCGGATGGGGTCCGACCATCACTATCCGGAAGAAGCCCCGAGCCATCGTGTGTCCGTCGACGGCTTCTGGATCGATCGGACGCCGGTGACCAATCGGCAGTTCAAGGAATTCGCCGACGCGACCGGTCACGTCACTGAGGCGCAGATCGTTCCGGACCCCAGGGATTATCCCGGCGCGTTCAGGGAAATGCTCTACGCCGCCTCGTTGGTGTTCTCGCCGCTGCCGCGCATCACCGATCTGTCCGACGGGAGCCAGTGGTGGACCTTCATGCGCGGCGCCGACTGGCGCCATCCCGATGGTCCCGGCAGCAATATCAAAGGCCTCGACGATCACCCCGTAGTCCACGTCTCCAATAGCGACGCGAAGGCCTATGCGCGCTGGGCCGGCAAGGACCTGCCGACCGAAGCAGAGTGGGAATTTGCCGCGCGCGGCGGCCTCGACGGCGAGGAGTTCGCGTGGGGCGATGCGCTGATGCCGAGCGGCAGGCACATGGCCAACCTCTGGCAGGGCAATTTCCCTGTCCAGAACCTCGGCGAGGATGGGTTCGAGCGTACCTCGCCGGTCATGGCTTTCCCGCCGAACGGCTACGGCCTGTACGACATGATCGGCAATGTCTGGGAGTGGACCTCGGACTGGTGGTCAGCCAAGCATGCTGCCGAGGCCGCAAAGCCCTGCTGCATCCCGAAAAATCCGCGCGGTGGCCGCGAGGAGGCGAGCTACGACCCCTGCCAGCCCGACATCAGGATCCCGCGCAAGGTCCTGAAGGGCGGCTCGCATCTCTGCGCCCCGAACTATTGCCGCCGCTACCGTCCCGCCGCGCGCCACGCCGAACCGGTCGATACGTCGACGAGCCATGTCGGATTCCGCTGCGTCATGCGCGAACCGTTGCCACTCGTGGCGAACGGGAAGGACGCGCCAACGTCGGAGTATTAGTTGAGGAGCGAGTGGAGATGACAACAACCCGTCGCGGTCACGCGCAGCGAATCCCTTGTCGATGACGTCCGCCTGATGTCGATCTCAGGATCGTCCGTCCCGCAAGCGGCGCGCAGGTGACATTTTGCCGGATTTTCCGAAGTTGCCAAACTACCCCTGTTTTGCCCGACGAGTCAAAGACGGCATCGTCACACGACATAAGTCGTTGATTCCGCTGGTGTCGGCTACTGTGCATGGGGTTGTTTTCGACTTTTGGGTTTGGCGCTCATGGGAAGACCTTAGGTCCGAATTCGCGCCCAATAAGATGCTGATCGCTCAGCTCTTTCTGCGGGACCCAAATGCACCTTTGGGTGCATGGCGCGGAACTTATCCGGTGCGCCCGCGTTGGCTCTGCATGACTGAGGACCTCTCCTTCCGACGCAAACCCCTGACCCCCGAGCAGCGCCAGGCGCGTGATGCGACACGCCGGATCGAGGCGGAAAAGGCCATGCGCGATCATGAGGAGGCGCAGAAGGCGTTTTACGCCAATCGCGAGCGTTTGAGAGCCGAGCGGCTGGCGCGCGAAGCGCGCGGCAAGGGCTGATCGGCGCTCCTACGACCGGGCGCCAACCCGCCATGCGAGTGGCGCTCGCTTGAGCGCCTGAACGGCGCTCGCGAATGCGCCGCGCGGCGGCGATCGCGCTTCGATCGCTTCAGCCGCGGCGCGGCAATCGTCGGCCACCTTCAAGAGGCCGGTCCGCGCAAGGTCCATGGTTGAGAGCGCCGCCTGCTCCAGGCAGAGCCGCTCAAGCCGTCGAAATTCCCGCAAGTCTCTGTTCATGCGTCGGCCTCGATATCCCCAAGCGCCATGCGGCCGTGAGTCTCGTTAACAAACGGTAAACAAGCCAGCATAGCCGATCAGGCTGGTCCGGACCTGACGCCTGCGATCGGCGCCGCCACCGCGCCAGCTCTAAGCGGGCGGCATCGGCGCGAAGGCTTGACGGCGTTTGCCTTCCGCCGGAAGCTTCGAATGATCTTCAATTGACGAGAACCCCGGAGACGTTCGCTTCCAGCAAGTCCGATCCCCATCAGCGCAAACGCATTGGAGCTGACCATGACCACGTTCGACAAGCGCGAGCAGGGCTTTGAGGCCAAATTCGCCCACGACGAGGAGCTCCTGTTCAAGGCCACGGCGCGGTCCAACAAGCTGCTCGGGCTCTGGGCCGCGGCGCAGCTCGGGCTCAACGGCGATGCCGCGGCAGGCTATGCCACGGCGCTGGTGACGGACAATCTGGAGGGGCAGACGGTCAACGATATCCTGGGCAGGGTGGCACGCGATCTTGCCGGCAAGGGCGTATCGCGCGAGCAGGTCGCCCACAAGCTCCAGGAGTGCCTGCACCAGGCTGAGCAGCAGCTCGAGGCAAACAGGTAAGGGGCGGTCCGACTTATTCAGCCTGCTTGCGCATGCATCCTCGCATCGAGATGGTCTCGCACTCATGTAACTCGACAAGATGGCTGGCGGAAGCCGCGACGATGCCTGTCGTCACATGTGGATTCTCGAGCCCCGTGCTATCGTGGCCAACCAGCGCCGCGCAACGGTGCGGATCGGAGGGTAGGCAGTGTCCTGCGGCAGCTTTGGCAGAGGTCTTGACAGAGGACTTGGCAAGGTCGCGCTCGGCGCCGTGATGGTCTTTGGCGCAGGCCTCGCGGAGGTGTCGGCGCTGCCTCTGACGCCGTTTCGCGACGAGGCGCAGGCGCAGCGCTATTGCGCGGGCGACAAGGTGGTGTGGCTGGATTTCAGGAAGGGCCTCTACTACGCCAAGGGGCAGAAGCGCTACGGCCAGGGTTTTGATGGCAGCTTCGTCTGCCTGAACGAAGCCCGCGACAGCCTCTATCGCCGCTCGCTGCTGGGCTTGCGCTGAACGACGCGACGCGTGGCCTGAGCCCCGAGGAAAGTCCCGGCTATTTCTGGCCCGGCAACTTCACCGGTATGTGCGCGGCGGTGCTGATGACCCGGGGACTTCCGTCCGGATAGGTGCGGTCGCTGCGGATCAGCGATTCCAGGACCAGGAAAAATTTCTCGGCAAGCATTTGCGTCACCCTCGTTGGTGATGGCCTCTTGAAATGAGTCGAGGCGACGGGGGCGGAAATTCAATCAACTAAACGGGAACAGGGTCGTCTGGGGCAAACGCGCCGGTTGCGTTGCGGTGTGGCTGTCGTCTGAAAGCAGGGGAGTGTCGTTGGTGCTCAGCCGAAGGCGAGTGCCACGAGGCTCGAGCAGAGCAGGACCAAGCCGCCGGCGGTCAATGCCAGAAAGCCATCGGATACGAAATCATGGTTGCGCATGGAACACCTGCCGCTCTCGTTTTCGATGCTCGATCGGATCGAATAAAAAATGTCCGAACGCGCCGCCTTGAAAGAGGTGATGCAATGTCTCCCGCGCGAGCGCCTCAGGCCCTCGTGCGGTAACCTTCAAACGCATGGGCCAGGAAGATCCCCGCGCTTACCAGACCCATCAGTGCCGAAACCGTCTCGATCATCGTGAAATTCCATTCCGCCCCTGCACGCGAGAGAACGCGTGCGGCCTTGCACAGTCAAAAGAATTCCAGTGAAGGCCGCGACAATGGGGCTGGAGTGAGGATTCGGTGCAACAGCCGGTTCAGGAGTGGCACGGAGAATGCCGCCGCGAAGGCGCCCGCGATCCGTAGATAAACGGGGAAGGGCCAACGTCCCGTTTACCATCCCGGCGCGAACCTCGCGCGCTCCCCATTTCCGCCGTGTTCGGGTTGCGATATCGTGGCGACTTCCGGCGCGGTGGTGGGCCGCCTCGGAAACGGGACCGGAAGGCGCTTCCCGCAGCCAACGCGGGTTGGGTAAGTCTCCGGCGAGATGGTATTTGGGGCGAATGGGGATCCGACGGTCAGATTCGGTTTTGCGGGCCGCGCGCGGCGTTGCGGCGGCCGCGACCTGCCTCGCGCTCGCCAATTGCGCCTCGTCGGGCAAGTTCGCCAGCCGCGTCGATCCGAAATACGGCGTCTCCTCGAGCCCGCGGGTCGTGGCCCTGGGTGATCCCGTCCCGAAAGGCGGCGGCACCTATCGCATCGGCAGACCCTATGTGGTGGCGGGCCGGACCTACGTGCCCGAGGAGGACGCCAACTACCGTGCCGAGGGCATGGCGTCCTGGTACGGCGATGATTTCCACGGCCGCCTGACCGCCAATGGCGAAGTGTTCGACATGACCTCGCTGACGGCGGCGCATCCGACCCTGCCGATGCCATGCTACGCGCGGGTGACCAATGTTTCGAACGGCAAGTCGCTGATCGTCCGCGTCAATGACCGTGGCCCCTATCACGGCAACCGGCTCATCGACGTTTCGAACAAGGCCGCTGAACTGCTTGAATTCAAAGGCAATGGCGTCGCCAGGGTCCGTGTCGAATATGTCGGCCGGGCGCCCCTGGAAGGCTCCGACGACCGCCAGCTCATGGCGACCTTGCGCACCGGCGTTCCGGCGCCGAGCCCCTCCATGGTTCGCGTCGCCGCGGCAAGACCGTTCGTGCCGGAGCTTGCGTCCCCGGGACGGGGAGCAATCCGCGGCGAAGTTCCGATGCCGGAGGGGCGGCCCTACAACCTCGGCAACAGTTCTGCCGATGTCGCCTCGATCGGTGCAACCTCGGAGATGTCGGCCTCGAGCCGCGGCCGGGGCCGGGCGCTCCAGAACGCCCGCGCGGTGTCCTATTACGAGGATGGCCGCTACGCGACCGAGGGCGCTCCGTCCTCCGCCTATGTCTCCGACGGAGGCGCCGCCGAGGCTCGCGGCATCCTGAGCGGCCGCGGCCTGTACTAGCGCGACGATGCCTCGCGCAGGAACGTGAGCAGCGCGTCGTTCACCTCGTCGGGCCGCTCCTGCTGCACCCAATGGCCGGCGCCCTCGATGATCAGCTTCCGTGTGAGGTTGGGTAGCACGCGCTCCAGCTCGTTGAGGCGCTTGGCGCCGATCAGGCCGGTGATGACGGCGTCCTTGGAGCCGGCGATGAAGAGGGAGGGCTGGTGGAGCTGCGCATCCTGCCAGGGCGCCGTCAGCTCCCAGTTGCGGTCGATGTTGCGATACCAGTTCAGCCCGCCGCGAAAGCCCGATTTGCGGAAGCTCTCGGTGAAATAGGCCAGATCGGTCTCGCTCAGCCAGCCCGGCAGCGGCTCCTCGGAGGTCCCATGGCTGAGGAAGCCTTTGCCTTCCTGCACGAACATCGCGGCGCTGGGATCGGCAAGTCCGCGTCCGCCGAGCACGATGCGCATGGTGCGGGCGACGTCACGCTCGAGCTCGGCTTCGGCGACCCCGGGTGTCTGGAAATACTGCCAGTAGAAGTTGGTGACACCACCCTGGCGCAGCAGGTCGAGCGGCTTGCCGCGGCCGCGGAACGGCGGCGGCACGCTCAGGCCCGCGACCGCCGTGAAGATGTCGGGCCGGAACAGTGCCGCATGCCACGCGACCGGCGCACCCCAGTCGTGGCCGACCACCATGGCCTTGCTCTCGCCGAGCGCCTGCACCAAGCCGACCACGTCCCCGACGGTGTCGAAGATCGAGTAGGCGGCGACATCAGGCGGCGCCGCGCTCTGGCCATAGCCGCGCATGTCGGGAGCGACGACGTGAAAGCCGGCAGCTGCGAGCGCCGGGATCTGATGCCGCCAGGAATAGGAGAGTTCCGGCCAGCCATGGCAGAGCACCACCAGCGGTCCCTGTCCGGCTTCGCGGATGAACAGGTCGATCCCGTTGGCCTTGATCACGCGGGTGGAGGACATCGCTTTTCCGCCTTGTTTCAGGGGTTTGGTCGCGAAACATGAGGTGGCACGATAGGGGCGCGACGAGAATCGTGCAATCTCACGGACAAGCGGCCAACCTCGTGTTGTTCGCACGGGTTCCAACTGTTAGAACGCCGCTCTCAGGGCTTGGCCATGGCATGTCGTGTTTCTTCGCTTCGTCGCCCCCGGCTCACGGCTGGAGCGCTGGCGCGCGGGCTGCTCGCGGCGGTTCTGATGGCGAGCATCGGCTGGGGCGGGGTGCTCCAGGCCGCCAACCAGAGCGTCCAGGGCGCCAAGAAAGCGGACGAGTCCGGCTTTGACGGAGATGCCCCCACCGCGATCCTGATCGAGGCTTCCAGCGGCAGCGTGCTGTTCGAGAAGAACGCCGACGAGCTGCGCGCGCCATCCAGCATGATGAAGCTGATGACGGCGGAGGTCGTCTTCAACGCCATCAAGAAAGGCGACATCAAGCCCACCGACGAGTACCGGATCAGCGAGAACGCCTGGCGCAAGGGCGGGGCGCCCTCGGGCGGCTCGACCATGTTTGCCGCCATCAACAGCAAGGTCTCCGTCGACGATCTCCTGCATGGCGCGATCATCCAGAGCGGCAACGACGCCTGCATTGCGCTCGCCGAAGGCATCGCCGGCAACGAGCGGATCTTTGCCGCCGACTTCATGACCAAGCGCGCCCGCGAGCTCGGCATGACCAAGTCGACCTTCGGCAACTCCAACGGTTTGCCCGATCCCGGCAACAAGATGACGGTGCGCGAGCTCGCCATCCTCGCCCGCCACATCATCCTGGACTTTCCGGAGTTCTACAAACTGTTCGGCGAGAAGGAGTACACGTGGAACAAGATCCGCCAGCCCAACCGCAATCCGCTGCTCAATTCGATGGAAGGCGCCGACGGCCTCAAGACCGGCTACACCAAGGAGGGCGGCTACGGCATGGTCGGCTCGGCCGTGCAGAACGGCACGCGGCTGATCGTCGTCGTCAACGGGCTGGAAGACCCGGAGGATCGCGCCACCGAAGCCAAGAAGATGCTGGAATGGGGCTTTCGCAATTTCGAGACCCGCACGCTGATCGCGGCCGACCAGCCCGTCGGCTACGCAAAGGTCTTTGGCGGGGAGAGCCGTTCGGTGAAACTCGTCGCCAAGACGCCCGTGAAGGTGATGGTGCACAAGAACGGCAGCGACAAGCTGATCGCGCGCGTCGTCTATAGCGGCCCGGTGCGCGCGCCGGTCGAGGCCGGTCAGAAGGTCGGCGTGGTGCGGGTCTGGCGCAGCGGCAACATCGCGGTGGAGACGCCGGTCTATGCGGCCGAGGCGATCGGCACCGGTTCGACCATGCGCCGTGCGATCGACGGCGCCAGCGAGCTCGTGATCGGCATGTTCCGCGCGGGCGCCGAGAAGCTCTGATCATGAGTGAAATCGCTCTACAGCGGCCGTCCGGACGCGGACGCTTCATCACCTTTGAAGGCGGCGAGGGGACGGGCAAGTCGACCCAGATCAAGAAGCTCGCCGGCCGGCTCAGTGCGGCGAAGCTGCGCATCTTGGTCACGCGCGAGCCAGGCGGCTCGCCCGGCGCCGAGATCATGCGCTATCTGGTTTTGTCGGGTATGGGCAAGCTGCTCGGGCCCGAGGCCGAGACGCTGCTGTTTGCTGCCGCGCGCGATGACCATGTCCGCACAGTGATCGAACCCGCGCTCAAACAGGGCACTTGGGTCCTGTGCGATCGTTTCGCCGACTCGACACGCGCCTATCAAGGTAGCCTCGGCAGCGTGCCGGCCGGGCTGATCAACGCGATGCAGCGGGTCACGATCGGCGATCTCAAGCCGGATCTCACCATCATCCTCGACCTACCGGTCGAGATCGGCTTGCAGCGCGCCGCTGCACGGCGCGGCAGCGGCACGCCTGATAGGTTCGAGGGTGAGAACCTCAAGTTCCACGAGGGACTGCGCGATGCCTATCGCAAGATCGCTGCGGAGGAACCCGCACGATGCGTGCTGATTGATGCCAATTCCGACCCCGACACGGTCGCCGGGCGCGTTTGGGCGGCACTGCGCGATCGCCTCCTCCCCACGCCGGCATCGGTGGTTTCAGCATGAGCCGGCGTCAGACCGAGCGCGAGACGGTCATACCGCACCCGCGCGAGACCAGCCGGCTGTTCGGCCATCGCGAGGCGGAGACAGCGCTACTGGCCGCCTATCGCAGCGGGCGGATCCCGCATGCCTGGCTGATTGGCGGGCCGCAGGGCATCGGTAAGGCGACGCTCGCCTATCGCATGGCGCGCTTCGTGCTCGCTCACGGCCAACCGCTGGCGCCGACCGTGCAGCGCGCCGAGAACCTCGCGATCGATCCGAACGACGCCGTGGCGCGACAGGTGGCCGCCGAATCCCATGGCGGGTTGTTGACGTTGGAGCGCACCGCGAACGATCGCGGCGTGATGCGCACGGTGATCACCGTCGACGAGACGCGCGAGACCATCTCGTTCTTCGGCTCGACCGCGGCGGCCGAAGGCTGGCGCGTCTGCATCGTCGACACCGTCGACGAGCTCAATCCGAATGCGGCCAACGCGCTTCTCAAGATTTTGGAGGAGCCGCCGCAGCAATCGCTGTTCCTGCTGGTAAGTCACGCGCCTGCGCGCGTGCTCGCAACGATCCAGTCGCGCTGCCGCAAGCTGCGCCTGCGTCCGCTCGCGACCGATGAGGTGATCAGTGCAGCCGCCGCAACAGCGGATCTCGATCTGAACGACCCGGCGCTGCGTGAGGCGGCGGAGGCCTCCGAGGGCAGCGTCGCACGAGCGCTGACGCTGCTCGGCGGCGACGCCCTGAAACTTCAGCAGCGCACGGCTGCGCTGCTCGCGCGCCTGCCGCAGGTCGATCCGCGTGAATTGCACACGCTCGGCGATTCGCTCGGTACCAGCGACCGTGTCGCGCTTGCGGCCTTCATCGACGGCATCGACCGCTGGATCGCCGAGCGCCTGCATGCTGACGAGGCCAATGCAAACCAGAACCTGCCGCGCCTTGCGCGCCTTGCGGAGGTATGGGAAAAGATCGTCCGCGCCGCGCGCGACACCGAAACCTATAATCTGGAGCGCAAGCCCCTGGTTTTCTCGGTGTTCGGCTGGCTGGCGGACGCAACGCGCTAGGCGCAGGTTCGTTTCCAAATTTCGAGAAGCCGGTAAAGGAATTCGTGGTGGCCACGCGAGCTAAGAAAACCGTCAAACGCAAGAGCGGCAAGAAGGCTGTTAAGAAAGCCGCGAAGAAGCTCGCGAAGGCGCGCGCCCGCAAAGCGGTGAAGAAGACCAACAAGACCACGGCGGCCGCCAAAAAGCGCGCGAAGAAGACCGCAGCGAAACCTGCAAAGAAGGCTGCGAAGAAGCAGGTCGCCGCCAAGAAGGCCGTGACGAAGAAGGTTGCCAAAAAGGTTGCCAAGAAGCCGGCGAAGGCAACGGCAAAGACGGCGGCCAGGAAGGCGGGGGCGACCGCTGCCGCAGCGCCGGCTCTCGTCGCCGCGCCCCGGGCCGCCAAGCCGACAGCGCCGCGCGCGCCGAAGGCAGTTGTCGCGCCGAAAGCCGGGCCGCCTGTTGCGACACCTGCACGCGACAACGTCTTCTACATCACGACTGCGATCGCCTATCCCAATGGCACCCCGCACATCGGCCACGCCTATGAGGCGATCGCGACCGATGTGTTGGCGCGCTTCGCGCGGCTCGACGGCAAGGACGTGTTCTTTCTCACCGGTACCGACGAGCATGGCCTGAAGATGATCCAGACCGCGCAGAACGAGGGGCTTGCCCCGGCCGCGCTCGCCGCTCGCAACGCCGGACGTTTCAAGGCGATGGACGAGCGTCTGAACGTGTCGTTCGATCGCTTTATCCGCACCACCGAAGAGCAGCACCATCGCTCCAGCCAGGAGATCTGGCGGCGCATGGCTGCGAACGGCGATATCTATGCCGATACCTATGCCGGCTGGTACTCGGTGCGGGACGAGGCGTATTACGCCGAGGATGAGACGCGCGTAAACGACGACGGCGTGCGGCTTGGGCCGCAGGGCACGCCGGTCGAGTGGGTCGAGGAGAAGAGCTACTTCTTCCGCCTGTCGGCCTATCAGGACAAGCTCCTGAAGCACTACGAAGACCACCCCGAATTCATCGGTCCGGACTCGCGCAGGAACGAGGTGGTGAGCTTCGTACGAGGCGGCCTACGCGATCTCTCGATCTCGCGCACCACCTTCGACTGGGGCGTCAAGGTGCCTGGCGACGAAGAGCACGTGATGTATGTCTGGGTCGACGCGCTCACCAACTACATCACCGGCATCGGCTTCCCCGACGAGAGCGACAAGAACTGGCGCTATTGGCCGGCTGACGTGCATATCATCGGCAAGGACATTATCCGCTTCCATGCGGTGTACTGGCCGGCGTTCCTGATGTCGGCCGGCATTCCCGTGCCGAAGCGGGTCTATGCCCACGGTTTCCTATTCAGCAGGGGCGAGAAGATGTCGAAGTCGGTCGGCAATGTCGTCGATCCCTTCAACCTCGCCGACCAGTATGGCGTCGACCAGATGCGCTATTTCTTCCTGCGCGAGGTGCCGTTCGGCCAAGATGGCAACTACAACCACGAGGCCATCGTGGCGCGCATCAATGCCGATCTCGCCAACGATCTCGGCAATCTCGCGCAGCGTTCGCTGTCGATGATTGCCAAACAATTCGGCGGCCTGCTGCCGGAGCCGGGTGCGTTCAGCGACAATGACAAGGCGATCCTGTCACAGGCCGACGGCATGCTGGCGGTGTCCCGCGAGGCGATGGCGACGCAGCAGATCCACCACTGGCTCAGCGCCGTGTGGGCCGTAGTGGCGGAAGCCAACCGCTACTTTGCGGGCGAAGCGCCGTGGGCGCTCGCCAAGACCGATCCTGTCAGGCAGAAGACCGTGCTCTACGTCACCGCGGAAGTCGTGCGCCAGATCGCGATCCTGGCCCAGCCGGCGATGCCGACCGCTTCGGGCTTGCTGCTCGACAGCCTCGGCATCCCGGAAGGAGAGCGCAACTTTGCCGCGCTCGGCGGCACGAAGCGGATTGCGCCCGGCACGACGTTGCCGGCGCCGAGGCCGGCTTTCCCGCGCTACGTTGAGCCGGCGGCCTGAGGTTCGCGCGATGCTGGTCGACAGCCACTGCCATCTGGATTTTCCGGATTTTGCTGATGATCTCGACGGAATCGTGTCACGTGCGCGTGCAGCCGGCGTCGGCCGCATGGTCACGATCTCGACGCGGGTGCGCAGGCTGAAGGAGCTGCTTGCCGTCGCTGAGCGCTACGACGACGTTTATTGCTCGGTGGGCACTCATCCGCACAACGCGGATGAGGAGGACGGTATTTCGCCGGACGAGCTGATCGCGCTGACGCAGCATCCCAAGGTCGTCGCGCTCGGGGAAGCCGGGCTTGACTATTTCTACGACAATGGCGCGCCAGAGGCGCAGGCGAGGGGCTTTCGCAGCCACATCGCGGCCGCCCGCGCGACCGACCTGCCGCTCGTGATCCACACCCGCGAGGCAGACGAGGATTGCGCCCGCATCCTGGAAGAGGCGGCAGCAAGGGGATCGTTTCGCGCGGTGCTGCATTGTTACACGGGCGGCCGCGAACTTGCGCTGAAGGCGGTATCGCTCGGGCTGTACATCGGCTTCACGGGCATCCTGACTTTCAAGAAGTCGGAGGTCCTGCGCGCGCTCGCAGCTGAACTGCCGTCCGATCGTATTCTGGTTGAGACAGACTCTCCCTACCTTGCGCCCGGCAAGTTCCGGGGCAAACGCAACGAGCCGGCCTATGTGGTCGAGGTCGCCAAGATGCTCGCCGAAACGCGCGGCGTGTCGCTCGAGGAGATCTCGCGCCAGACCACCGAAAACTTCTTCCGCCTGTTCTCCAAGGTGAAATAGCAAGTCCAGGAGCCGCATGACACTGACGCTGACGATCCTCGGCTGCGGCTCGTCCGCCGGCGTGCCGCGCCCCGCACTCGGATGGGGCGCCTGCGATCCCGCCAATCCCAAGAACCGCCGCCGCCGCTGCTCGCTGCTGGTTGAGCAGGCCGCCGAGCACGGCACCACGCGGATCGTCATCGACACCTCGCCCGATTTGCGCGAGCAGCTCATCGATGCCAATGTCGATCATATTGACGCGGTGTTCCTGACCCACGAGCATGCGGACCAGACCCATGGCATGGACGATCTGCGCTCGGTCGTGCTGCACATGCGCCGGCGCATTCCGACCTATTTCAACCAGTCGACCGCCAAGGATATCATGGCGCGGTTCTCCTATTGCTTCATCTCGCCCGAGGGTAGCGACTATCCGCCGATCCTGACCCGCCATTCGATCGAGGCGGGCGAGAGCCAGACCATCCTAGGGAAGGGCGGCGCGGTGACGCTGACGGCCTTCCTGGTCCAGCACGGCCAGATCCCCGCGCTCGGCTATCGCATCGGCAATGCCGCCTATACGCCTGACCTCAACGACATCCCGCGCGAGAGCTGGGGCGCGCTGGAACATCTCGATCTCTGGATCGTCGACGGCCTGCGCTACACTGGCCATTCCAGCCATTTCAGCATCAACGATGCATTGTCCTGGATCGAGCGCTTCAGGCCGAAGCGCGCCATCATCACCAATATGACGGCCGACGTCGACTATGAGGTGATCAGGCAGTCGCTACCAGCAGGCGTGGTGCCGGCCTATGACGGCCTGCGGCTGGAGACGCACTGAGCGTATCCGGCCGAAATTGTGCCGCAGGTCGGCATGCTCCTTGCTTTCGCGAGCCCCATCGTGTTGGTCTAACGTCTCAAAGACAGACGTTGGATGGTGGCGATAATCAAGCAAAACCAGCAATATCCGCCGGGTTTGGTTGAGCCGCAGAGGATGAGGACCGCGTTGGCAGGACACGGCAACGATGTAGCGGCTGTTGGATTGGTCCGACGCGCCCTGGATTTTCTCTATCTTGGTGCGGGCTACGCAGCCGGCGTCTTCCTCGTCGCGATCTTCGCGATCATGATGATCATGTCGATCGGGCGGCAATTTGCCCTCAACATTCCCGCCGGTGACGATTTTGCATCGTGGTGCATGGCTGCGATGGCTTTCCTCGGCCTCGCCCACACCTTCAAGCGCGGCGAGATGATTCGCGTCGGTCTGCTGTTGGAGAAGTTGCACGGGCGAACCAAGCAGGTTGCGGAGATCGTGGCGCTCGGTATTGCGACGGCCTTCATTCTCTACTTCACCCGGCACGCCGTGCAGATGACCTACGACTCCTGGCGCTTCAACGACGTGGCGCAGGGCGTGGTCGCGCTCCCGCTCTGGATCCCGCAGCTCGGCTTTGCCGGCGGCCTCGTCATCCTGTCCATCGCGCTCATCGACGAATTGGTCGGCGTCATCCGCGGGCATCGGCCGAGCTATGAGAAGGGCTCTCCGGACGAAACGCCGGACGAATTCATCGAGCGCATCTCGCAGGGCGGCGGAGGTTGACGATGGCCAATCTCGGCATGATCGAACTGTCGTTCATTCTGCTCGGCGTCATGATCCTGTTCCTGGCGAGCGGTGTCTGGATCGCGGTATCGCTCGGGCTCATCGGCTTCGTCGCGATGGCGCTGACCACGAGCCTGCCGCTCGGCACGGTGCTTGCGACAACCACCTGGAGCGCGAGCGCGTCCTGGACTTTGGCCGCCTTGCCGCTGTTCATCTGGATGGGAGAAATTCTGTTCCGCACCAAATTATCGGAGGAGATGTTCCGCGGTCTGTCGCCCTGGGTTCAATGGCTGCCAGGACGGCTGACGCATGTGAACGTGATCGGCTGCGGTATCTTTGCGGCGGTGTCGGGTTCTTCGGCTGCAACTTGCGCGACGATTGGCAAGATTGCGTTGCCGGAGCTCGACAAGCGGGGCTACGACAAGGGCCTCAGCCTCGGTTCACTGGCGGGCTCTGGCACCCTCGGCCTGTTGATTCCGCCGTCGATCCCGATGGTAGTCTACGCGGTCACGGCGAACGTTTCCGTGCTGCAGGTGTTTTTGGGCGGCTTCCTGCCGGGGGTGCTCGTGATGGCGCTCTATTCCGGCTACATCATCATCTGGTCGCTGCTCAATCCCAACAAGATTCCGCCGCGCGATCCTCCGATACCGTTCCGGCAGAAGCTGCGCGAGTCGGCACGGCTCGCGCCCTGCCTGCTGCTGATCCTCGCCGTCTTCCTATCGCTCGTGCTCGGCTTTGCGACGGCGACCGAGTGCGCCGCCTGGGGCGTTACGGGCGCGCTGCTGCTGGCGTGGTGGAGCGGCACGCTCACGCGCAAGAACTTCCTCGAAAGCATCATGAGCGCGACGCGCCTGACCTGCATGATCATGCTGATCCTGGCAGGTGCCGCCTATACCACGGCGGCAATGGCCTATACCGGTATCCCGGCGGCGCTCGCCACCTGGGTCCAGGGGCAGGAGCTGACACCCGGCATGCTCGCGCTGTATCTGAGCATCATGTACATCATTCTCGGATGCCTGATCGACGGCATCTCGATGATCGTGCTGACCGCCGTCATCGTGCTGCCGATGGTCAGGCAGGCTGGCCTCGACCTGGTCTGGTTTGGAGTCTACCTCATCATTCACGTCGAGATGGCGCAGATCACGCCGCCGGTTGGCTTCAATCTGTTTGTGCTACAGAACATGAGCGGTCGTGATACCTTCACCGTCGCGCGGGCGGCGTTCCCGTTCTTTGTCCTGCTGCTCGCCGCCGTGTTCATCATCACGGAGTATCCGCAGATCGTGCTATTCCTGCCCAAGCTCGCGTTTCCCGACTGATCGCGCCAGACTTTCAATTTGACCGTAAGGAGAAGTCCGATGAAGTCTCGTTTCGTCCGTGCAGGCTTGATTGCCAGCGCCATGCTGGCCGCGACACCGGCCTTGGCCCAGACCAAATGGAATCTGCCGGCGGCATACCCGGCCGACAATCCGCACTCGGAAAATCTGGTCGCCTTCGCCAAGGACGTCGAAGCCGCCACCTCGGGCAAGCTCGTGATCACCGTTCATCCCGGCGCCTCGCTGTTCAAGGCCCCCGACATCAAGCGCGCGGTGATGACCGGGCAGACCCAGATAGGTGAAGTGCTGCTGTCGATCCATGAGAACGAGGATCCGGTCTTCGGGATAGACGTCGTGCCGTTTCTTGCGACGAGCTTCCCGGAGGCGATGAAGCTGTATCAGGTCTCCAAGCCCGCGATTGCAAAGAAGCTCGACGCGCAGGGCGTGAAACTCCTGTTCGCCGTGCCGTGGGCGCCGCAGGGCGTCTACGTCAACAAGCCGCTCGCCACGATCGAAGACATGAAGGGCCTGAAATGGCGTGCCTACAATGTGGGGACCGCGCGGATCGGCGAACTGGTCGGCGCCCAGTCGGTAACGATCCAAGCCGCCGAGTTGCCGCAGGCGCTCGCCACCGGCGTGGTCAATTCCTTCATGTCGTCGGGCGGCACGGGTTATGATTCGAAGGCTTGGGAGTCCTTGAAATATTTCTACGACGTACAGGCCTGGATTCCGAAGGACTACACCTTCGTCAACAAGGCAGCGTTTGAGGCGCTCGACAAGCCGACGCAGGAGGCCATCCTCAGGGCCGCCGCAACCGCGGAAACGCGCGGCTGGAAGGCCTGGGAAGAGAAGGCCAATTGGTACATCGATCAGCTCAAGGCCAAGGGCATGACGGTCGAGCCGCCGAGTCCAGCGCTGAAGGCGGGCTTTCAGAAGCTTGGCGAGCAGCTCACCGCCGACTGGCTCAAGAAGGCCGGCGCCGACGGCCAGGCATTGATCGACGCTTACAAGAAGATGTGAATCGGGCCAATGCCTAGAAGCGCGGCGTCTATCCGCGCTTCTAGGTGAAGGCGCTCGCGACTGACGCTCGGCTCAGGCCGAAATTGCCTTGGCCGAGCCCACCTCGTTGCGCAGCAGGAATTTCTGGATCTTGCCCGTGGACGTCTTCGGGATCGGACCGAACACGACCGCCTTCGGTGTCTTGAAGCCCGACATCTGGCTGCGGCAGAAGGCGATGATGTCGGCCTCCGTTGCGCTGGCGCCGTCCTTCAACTCGACGAAGGCGCAGGGCACCTCGCCCCATTTCGGATCGGGCTTTGCGACCACGGCGGCAAACAGCACGGCGGGGTGCTTGTAGAGGATGTCCTCCACCTCGACCGAAGAGATGTTCTCGCCGCCTGAAATGATGATGTCCTTGGAGCGGTCCTTGATGATGACATAGCCGTGCTCGTCGAGCACGCCGAGATCGCCGGTGTGAAACCAGCCGCCTTCGAAAGCTTCCTTGGTCGCCTTCTCGTTCTTCAGGTAACCCTTCATCACGATGTTGCCGCGGAACATGACTTCGCCAATGGTCTCACCGTCGCGCGGCACCTCCTGCATGGTCTGCGGATTGATGACGGTGACGGCTTCCTCGAGCGGGTAGGGCACGCCCTGCCGGCGCTTCATTCGCGCGCGCTCGGCGGCAGGGAGGTCGTCCCAGCCCGGCTGTTCGGCGCAGACGGAGGCGGGGCCGTAGACTTCGGTCAGCCCATATACATGCGTGAGCTTGATGCCGATGTTTTCCGCGCCTTCGAGCACGGCGACCGGCGGTGCAGCACCGGCGATCAGGCCGACGACGCGACGGGCCGAGCCGCCCTTCGGCGCGTCAGGCGCGTTGATCAGCGTGTTGTAGACGATCGGTGCCCCGCACATGTGGGTGACGCCGTGTGTCTTGATCAGCTCGAAGATCTTCGTGGGCTCGACCTTGCGCAGACACACATTGATGCCGGCGGCCGCTGCAATGGTCCAGGGGAAGCACCAGCCGTTGCAGTGGAACATCGGCAGCGTCCAGAGATAGACCGGATGCTGTCCGAGTTGACCTGCGAGGATGTTGCTGACGGCGTTCAAATAGGCGCCGCGATGATGGGTGACGACACCCTTGGGATTTCCGGTTGTGCCCGAGGTGTAGCTCAGCGCGATCGCATCCCATTCGTCGTTCGGTGGGATCGCATTGAAGGCCGGATCGCCCTGCGCGACGGCCACCTCATATTCGATCTCACCGATGCGCCCGCCGCCCTTGAAAGCGGCGTCGTCGACGTCGATCACGAACGGTTTTGGTCCGCTCATCTGCGACAGCGCATCGGTGATAACGCCGGAAAATTCGGGATCGACGAGGATGACCTTGGCGCCGCCGTGATCGAGCTGAAATGCGATCGAGGGCGCGTCGAGACGGATGTTGAGCGCGTTGAGTACGGCGCCGGTCATCGGCACCGCGAAATGGGCTTCGTTCATCGCCGGGATGTTCGGCAGCATCGCCGCGACGGTGTCGCCGACGCCGATGCCCTTGCCGGCGAGATAAGACGCAAAGCGCCGGCAGCGCGCGTAGGTCTGCGCCCAGGCGAAGCTGCGGCCCTCATAGACGGTGCTGACGTGATCGGGATAGACGGCGGCGCTGCGCGCAAGGAAGCTCAGCGGGCTCAGCGGGACGTAGTTGGCGGGCGTCTTGTCCAGGCCGACATTGTACTGGTTCTTCCGCTTACTCATTGACACCCTCCTTCACGCCGGTCAAAGGAATCCGATCGAGATCCAGGGGAAGATCGCGACGATGATCAATCCCACCAGCAGCGCCAGCAGATAGCCCCAGATCGGCCTGATGCCCTCGGCCGGATCGACGCGTCCGATGGCGCAGGCGGCATAATAGCCGACGCCGAAGGGCGGGGCGAATAGCCCGATACCCATCGCCAGAATGATCACCATGGCGTAGTGCACCTCATGCACGCCGACGGCGCGCGCGATCGGAAACAACAGCGGCCCGAACAGCACGATTGCCGGGATGCCCTCCAGCACGCTGCCGAGGATGGTGAAGGCCAGGATCGAGACGGCGATGAAGGTCGCCGATCCGCCCGGCAACCCGGTCATGGCCGCGGCCAGCGAGCGCGAGAAGCCGGATTGGGTCAGGCCCCAGGCCATGCCGGTCGCCGTGCCGATGATCAGGAGGATGGCGCCGGACAGCGCTGCGGTCTCGACCAGCATCGGAAACAGCCGCTGCCAGTCGAAGCGGCGGTAGACCAGGAGGCCGACGAGGGTGCCGTAGACGATGCCGATGGTGGAAACTTCGGTCGCCGTCGCAATGCCCTCGACCACGGCGTAGCGGATCACGAAGGGCAGCGCGAGTGCGGGCAGGGCGATGACGAAGGTTTTGCCGATCTCGGAGGCCCTGGCGCGGCGGACGTGGCTCATGTCCTCGTGGCGGTAGCGCCACCGGACCAGCATGCAGAGCGTGACCGCGAGCACCACGCCGGGCAACAGGCCGCCGGTGAACAGCGCGGCGATCGAGACGCCCGTCACCGAGCCGATGGTGATCAGGACGAGGCTCGGCGGAATTGTCTCGGTCTGGGCGCCCGTCGCGGCGAGAAGTGCGACGAGATCGCCGGGGCGGGCGCCGCGCTGCTTCATTTCGGGGAACAGCACCGGGGCGACCGCCGCCATGTCGGCAGCCTTGGCGCCGGAGATGCCGGAGACCAGGTACATCGCCCCGACCAGGACATAATGCAGGCCGCCACGGACATGGCCGAGCAAGCTGGCCAAAAACGCCACCATGGCGCGGGCCATGCCAGTCATCTCGATCAGCAGGCCCAAAAACACGAACAGCGGCACCGAGAGCAGGATGAGGTGGCTCATGCCCTCGTCCATCCGCCCCACCAGCACCATGACCGGCGTCCGCGTGGTCAGCGCCAGATAGCCGAAGATGGCCAGGCCAAAGCCGAACGCAATGGGAACGCCGGCAAAGACGCAGAATCCGGCGACGCCGACGAAAAAGATGACGAGGTTGAGATTGCCAAGCGGCCGCAACAACGGCTCAGCCAGCCAGAACAGGCCGATCACGACAGCAACCGACACCACGGCGGCCGCAACCGTCCTGTAGTCGGCCGCGCGCACCAGCCGCAGCAGCGCAAACGCCGCCATCAGGCAGATGCCGGCGGGCAGCGCGGCGGCGCGCCACATATTCGAGATCTGGAGCGCCGGCGTGGTGATGTAGCTTTCTTCGTAGGCGTAATCCCAGGACGGCCAGACGACCAGCGCCAGGAAGGCCAGCGCAGCGCAGGTCGCGACCAGATCGAGCCAGGCCCGCATCGCCGGCCTTGCACTGGCGACGATCGCGGTCATGCGCATGTGCTCGGAGCGGCGGAACGCCACGGCCGCGCCCAGCATGGCCAGCCACAGGAACAGGATCGAGGCGAGCTCGTCGGACCAGATCAGCGGCCGGTGCAGGCCGTAGCGCGCCACCACGCCGGCAAACAGGATCACGATCTCGGCGACCACCAAAATCGCCGCCGGGATTTCGACGATGAGGCCGAGCGCGCGTTCCAGCGAAGCCAGCAGCGAAGGTCGGCGAGGGGACTGAACAGCCGCCTCGCCCGCCACTGCGGTCACCTCAACCTCGATATGAGCCATGGACGGCCCCGACGCGTTACGACAGCTTGCCGACGGCCTTCTCCAGAAGGTCCCAGGCCTGCTCGCCATATTTGCCTTTCCACTCGGCATAGAAGCCGGCCGTGCGCAGCTTGTCGCGGAACGGCGCCACCATGGGCTGGTTGAAGATCAGGCCCTTAGCCGCGAGTTCCTGCTGCAGATTGGCGTTCAGCTTGGCGGTATCAGCGCGCTCGTTGATGGCCGCGGCATTGATATTCTTGGCGACGACCTTGCGGATATCCTCCGGCAGCTTTTCCCAGGCGCGGCGGTTGGCCAGGAACCAGAAGCCGTCCCACATGTGGTTGGTCAGCGAGCAGTATTTCTGCACCTCGTAGAGTTTTGCGGTCGAGATGATCGCCAGCGGGTTCTCTTGGCCCTCGACGATTTTGGTCTGGAGCGCGGAATAAACCTCGCTGAAATTGATCGAGGCGGGCGCAGCATCGAACGCCTTGAACATCGAGGTCCACAGCGGCGACACCGGCACGCGGATCTTGAAGCCCTTGAGGTCGTCCGGACCGGTGATCGGCTTGCTCGACGACGTGGTCTGGCGGAAGCCGTTGTCCCAGATCTTATCCATGACCTCAAGGCCGGCCTTCTTGATCTCGCCGCGGACGTAAGCGCCGAGGTCGCCGTCCATGGCCTTCCAGACCGTGTCGTAGTCCGGGAATGCGAAGCCGATGCCGTTGATCGAGGCTGCCGGCACCAGGGTCGCCAGGATCAGTCCGGACAACGTGAAGAATTCGACCCCGCCGGAGCGGATCTGGCTCAGCATGTCGGTGTCCGAGCCGAGCTGGTTGTTCGGGAAGATCTGGAGGTCGAACTTGCCGCCTGTCTCGCTCTTGATCGCCGCCGCCATCTCCTTGGCGCGCACGTTCAAAGGATGGGTGTCCGGCAGGTTGTTGGCATATTTGTAGGTGAACTCGGCGCTTTGGGCGCGCGCGACATGGGGCGCACTGAGGCCGCCCAGGACCGCGGTCGCGGCGGAGGCCTTGAGAAGCGTGCGTCGGGAAAAGCTCATGGGTCTGCTTCCTCGGAAGGTTTGTTTTTGTTGTGAGACGCAAACCTATACGGACGGGCGGCCTGAAGGTCATCTGCGATCTCGCGAGGCTTCGCTTATTGCAGCCGGACAACGTCACGGCAATATCGGCTTTCGGAGCGACCGGGCTCGCTCCCAAAAGTGCGAAAACAACCCCATGCACAGTAGCCGTCAAGGGCAGAGAGCGAAGCCGGACCGAATGCGCGGTGGAAGGAATTCAGCCTAAATAACTGATCCAATTATATATAAAAATATTCCATAATATACCTTATGCGAATCTAGGATGCGCAGACTAGGTCCAAGTGCCAGGTGGACGCGAGTTTGCGCCCGCCCCCGCAAAACGCTCCCCTCGTGCCTTCAGGCACCGGCTGACTTGAACAGCAAAATGGCGTGCGGGAGTAGCAGCTCACTGCAGTTTCACGACCTGCTCAAGGGCGACCCGGTGCTTCAGCACGGCAAATGTCTCGCGTGCGCTGAGGCTGGCCACGACCTCCTGGAAACTGTCGCTCTGCTCAATCTTCGCACGGGCAATCGCGAGGTCCACGTCGATCCATCGCGATTTGCGCGGCGGCGGCTCCAGTGACTCCATGTGCGCTCTCAGCAGCCCGGGGGTTTGCCAGAGCGCCAACAGAGCTCCGGGAACCTCGATCCGGGACAAGCAGGCAAGCTCTCTCGCCCGTTTCAACACTGCCGGCGAGAGATTATCCTCCGGGGTCGCAAACAGGCGCGCCATTCTCGTTGGCGCCGACGTGACGAGGCCGATCGGAATGGCAAGAGCGAGACCAATGATCACCGGCGACATCCAGAGCAGCAGCGGCAGCGAAACGGCGTAGGCACTTGCCGCCATCGCCATCCCGCACAAACTCGGGACGGCGAATTTGCGATAGACCTCCTCGCGTCTGATCCCGCCGTCGCTTCGCCGTTGGACCTGCCAGCCGGCATCACGCCCAAGCAGGATTTCCGCCACCGCGGTCGATTGAAAAATCATCATGGACGGAGCAATCAGCGCTGCAAGCAGGCTCTCGGCGATGACCGCCGCCAGGACGCGAAATCCGCCACCAAAGGCCTGCCGTTCCGCACGCTTCGTGAGCAGAACAAGATATGCCAATAGCTTCGGCAGAATGAGGAGCCCCATGGTCGCGGCAAAGACCCAGGCGGCAAGCACGGGATCCTGTGCGGGCCACGTCGGAAACAATGCAAAACCTTTGGGAAAGTATTCTGGCTTGACGAAATAGGCCTGCAGAGAGATGAGAATTCCGAGCAATAGAAACAGCAGCCACAGCGGGGCGGTCAAGTAAGACCCGATCCCGGTCAACAGGTGAAGCCTGGATACCCAGTGCAAACCACGGGCCGGCAGAACGGCGAGATGTTGGAGATTGCCCTGACACCAGCGACGGTCTCTCGCGGCAAAATCCAGCAATGACGGCGGCACCTCCTCGAAGCTGCCGCCCAGAGCGGGGGCCATGAAGATCCCCCACCCGGCCCGTCGCATCAGTGCCGCTTCGACAAAATCGTGACTGAGGATGTGCCCACCGAACGGCTTCCTCCCGCGCAGTTCGGGTAAGCCCGCCTCCTGCGCGAAAGCCTTCATCCGGATGATGGCATTGTGTCCCCAATAGTTGCCCTCGGAGACGTGCCACCAGGCGTTCCCAGCAGCGATCAACGGGCCGTACAGACGACTAGAGAACTGCTGAAGCCGGCTAAACAGGGTGCGCGCATTAACGACGATGGGAAGCGTCTGAATCAGCGCGGCTTGCGGGTTTGCCTCCATCGTGTGCACCAGCCGAACGAGGGTATCTCCGCTCATCAGACTGTCCGCGTCGAGAATGATCATGCAGTCGTAAGCGCCGCCGAAGCGCCTCACCCATTCGGCGATGTTGCCGGACTTCCGAGCGGTGTTGTCGGATCGGTGCCGATAGTAGAGACGGCCGGAACCACAGTTCCGCTGCAATTCCAGGAATGCAAGCTCCTCACTGATCCAGATGTTCGGGTCCGTCGTGTCACTGAGAAGAAACCAATCGAACAACGCGGCATGTCCGGTCTCGCCGATCGACTCGTGCATGGCGCGGAGCCGGGCCGTGAGATGATGGGGATCCTCGTTATAGGTCGGCAACAGCATGGCCGTTCGGCCGGTGATCGCTGGCAGCGGACCGTGGCTGTCGATTGGCAGCACATCCTGTCGGCGTCGCAGCAGCACAAAGAAGCCGGCCAGTGAAGACATGAATGAAAACGCGATCCAGGCGAGCAGCACGAGGAATAGCGCAAGCACAATCCCTTCGAGCACCGTGACGCCGCCAACTTTGAGAACATCGTACATCTCAAAGGCGCCCCCAGCGGTAATCGCGACCGTTCCGCCAAAAATGAACAGGCGCCGCCCCGCAACCGCTCCGCTGGCCCGCTGTCGCGCCGGCCTTGCATCGGTGCTCCTGTCCAATCGACATGGCGGCATCGGGAGAGGCGTTTCATCCGGGAGATACCGAACGCTATGGTCAGACCCGAGCGCAGGCGAAGTCGTCAGGTCGCCCATCGGTAAACCCAAACTTCGGATAGGGGTTGATCGCCCTGCATCAAGACCGCCCTCAACTCGATCGGTGCATCCTTGACTGCGCATTGAAAGCTCAGGCGCCAGCCGCCGGTTTCGGGATTTGGCTGTGTGACCACATTGCTGATCTCGGATTTGCCCGCGCTGACGGCGCCCTTCACCTTGTCAGGATCGAGCTCCTTCAGCCTGTCGCCGGCAAGTTCGAGCACGAACAGCTTGCTGTCATCGCCTCGCGTGCCGACGCCTGTGCGGGTGAACCGGGCCAGCGAATTGGGTTTCGGCACATCGGGACCCCAGTGTAGTCGATAGGTGTAATTGTTCTCGCTTCTGGCCGGAATGGCCGCTTTCGGACGCCAGAATGCCGCGATGTTGTCGTGAATTTCCTCCTTAGTCGGGATCTCGAAAAGGACCATGCTGCCCTCGCCCCAATCTCCTATCGGTTCGACCCAGAGGCTTGGCCGACGCTCAAAGCGCGATTCGATGTCCTCGTAGGCAAAGAAGTTCTTCTCCCGCTGCATAAGGCCGAAGCCCCGAGGGTTGAGATCATTGAACGTGCTGGCCTGCAGGTCGCGTGGATTGTTGACTGGACGCCAGAGCTGCTCGCCCTTGCCGTTGAAAATCGCAAGGCCATCGGAGTCGTGCACCGCGGGGCGGAAGTCGTCGACATTCTGCCGATCGTTCGGACCGAAAAAGAACATGCTCGTCATCGGCGCAAGTCCGGCATGTTGCAGGTCGACCCGCGGATAGAGCGCCATCTCGACGTCGAAGACCGTGGTTGCGCCAGGCCTGATCGTGAATCGGTAGCTTGCCGTTGCGCTCTTGCTATCGAGCAGCGCGTGAACCACGATGGATGTGGCACCGGATGCTGGCTTCTCCAGCCAGAAGGCCTTGAAGAAGGGAAACTCCTCTCCCTTGGCCTCGCCGGTGTCGATCGCAAGACCGCGCGCGGACAGCCCATAGGTCTCGCCTTTAGCAACGGCGCGGAAGTAGCTGGCGCCGAGAAAAACGCAAACCTCATCATAGTAGTCGGCCCGGTTCATCGGGGCGTGAATGCGAAAGCCGGCAAATCCAAGATCGACATCCGGCACCGGGCCGATCTTGTCGCCGAACGCAAAATCGTCTCGCCGGTACCGGATCGGCGCAGCTCGTCCACCCGAGACCTCGTAAAAGTCGACCCTGTTCTTGTAGAAAAAGCCGCGGTGGAAAAACTGGACCTCGAAAGGCAGTTTCTCGCTGCGCCAAAGCGCCCGCTCCGGCAGGAAGCGAATTGACCGATACTGATCGTAGTTGAGATCCTCGATCGCGTCCGGGAGCTTTTCCTCCGGTGCCTCAAACGGCTTACTCGCCATATTGCGGGCTAGCTCGCGCACATAGGAGGCCCCGAACGGGACCTCCACCGCCCATGCCGCAGAGAATGCACCAGGTAGAGATGTCGCCAATGGCATCAATGCCGAGGCTTCCAAGAAATGGCGGCGGTTCAATTGTTCTTCCCGTTCAGTTTCGGACCGGCAAGGCAACTGTCTCGACACGTCCGAGTTCCATCGACGCCGTCGAATCGGCGCGCGCGGCGGCGATCACGATCAAATCAAGATCAAAAATCGTGTGGGTGCACGTTCACCGGCCAAGGCCGGAATGCGTTGGGATATCGCCAGGCCGGCTGAATTCACGATGCCCAAACCCTTGCCGTCGACCTACAATCAGCGTCTCACAGGAAAACAGGCCGTTCAAACCGGCCGCCATCGAGAAACGGAGGTACGTCATGCAGGAGCACGCCACGCGCGCAGCCGAGTCCCGCGCCATTCCGTTCGACGCCGCCAAGCTCGACCGCCTGATGGAGGCCGCCGGCCTCGACGTCCTGGTCGCGACTTCCAAGCACAATGTGCAGTACCTGTTAGGGGCCGAGCGCGCGATCTTCTTCGACTACATGGACGCACTGGGCGTCAGCCGCTATCTGCCGGTGCTGGTCTATCCCAAGGGCGCGCCCGGCAAAGCTGTCTATGTCGGCCACCGCCTTGAGACCCATCAGCGCGCCGTGGCGCCGCCCTGGGTGCCGCAGGTCCGGACCGAGTCCAATGGCTCCGTCGACGCCGTCACGCGGGCCGTGAGCGCCTTGAAGGACGCAGGCGTGCCGATCAAGCGCGTCGGCGTCGAGATGGCGTTCCTGCCGATGGATGCGGGCCGGGCGCTTGCCGACGCCCTGCCCGGCGCCGAGCTCAAAGACGCCCTCCTAGTGCTGGAGCGGTTGCGCGCGGTCAAGTCCGAGGACGAACTGGCCAATCTGAAGACCGCATCCGAGCTGGTGATCGCCTCGATGCTGGCGGTGATCGCCGGGCACGGCCCCGGCACCACCAAGCAGCAACTGTCCGACGCTTTGCGCGTCGCCGAGGTCAACCGCGGGCTCACCTTCGAATATTGCCTGCTGGCCTGCGGCAGCAGCCACAACCGGGCGCCCTCGTCGCAGCGCTGGGAGCGAGGCGAGGTGCTGTCGCTGGATTCCGGCGGCAACTATCACGGCTATATCGGCGACCTCGCACGGATGGCCGTACTCGGCGAGCCGGATGCCGAGCTGAAGGATATGCTGGCGGAGATCGAAGCCGTCCAGCGCGGCGCCTTCGCAGCGGTCCGGCCGGGCGCTCCGGGCGGCGACATCTACGTCGAGGCCGAGCGGCAGCTCGCCCGGATCAGCCAGCGCGACTGCACCGATTTCCTCGCCCACGGCATGGGCCTGGTCAGCCACGAGGCCCCTCGCCTGACCGCCAAGGGTCCGGTTCCCTATGACGACGTCGATGCGCGGCAGCCGCTGGAAGCCGGCATGGTGGTGTCGATCGAAACCACGATGAAGCATCCGAAGCGCGGCTTCATCAAGCTCGAGGATACGGTCGCGGTGACGCCGATGGGGTACGAGATTTTTGGGCACGGTGGCCGCGGGTGGAATGTTGGCGGCAGCGCGATTTAGCGCAGCGGCAGCAGGTCAAGCTGGCTCTGGGCTTTCCTGACGGCCGCCGCGAACCAGCCCTGGCCCGGCGCTGCCTTGGCGAAGCACTGGGTGAAGGCGGTCATCGCGTTGTCTTCGCGGGTCATGTCGCCGCGCGGGTCGTTCTTGTCGATCGGTTTGGCCATCATCTGCTTCCAGACCTTCTCGCAAGCCGGGATCGGCGCCGTCTTCACGGCGTCCCGTGCGGCGATGAAGAAGACCTTTTCGTCCTGGATCGCGACGACGTCGATTTCATCCGGCGGTCCCTTCAAATCGCCGTTGCCGCGCACGCCCAGCACGGCGACCGCGACGCTTGCCCCCGCGGGCTTGGTGATCGGCAGCTCGGCATATTTGGCGAAAGCCGCGTCCTGGATCGCATTGTAGTAGAAGCGGTCCGACCTGAAGGCGGCGCCGATCTCCTGCGGCATGCCGTCCTCGCGGTGCTCGCGCAGCCAGTGCTTGAGCAACGCGGTCGTGGTTACCACGGCGTGGGTCTTGTCGGCTTCGGATGCGAAACCGAGCCCGTCGAGATGGCCGAAGCCGGAGTCACCCTTGTACAGCGTGTCCGCGTTGGACGTTGCTTCGGCCGGAAGCCCTTTGATGGTGACCGGGCCCACCAGGCCGCGCAACACGCCTGCGAGCTCCTTCAGCGCCGCATCGTGCTGCTTGTAGGTTTCGTCATTCTCCGCAGCCTTCGAGAATTTTGCGATGTAGCGATCGCGTAGATCGAGATAGTGCTGCTCGGGCGCGGCTGCATTTGCGTCGGTGGCGAATACGAGCAGGCAGAGCAAAGCAAGCCACTTCATTACGATCCCACGAGGCAAGAGCCGTCTCCGGTCTTTGTGCCTTTGTCCCGCGTGAAGGTTCATCCGCGCAGGTCGGGCGGGCGCAGGCCCCTACTCCGCCGGCGTGAGCTGGCGGTTCAGGCTCATCGCAGCGCCCTCACGCACGCGGACACGAGCGCGGCGCTTGCGCCACCAGATCACGACGCCGGTGACCGAGAGCGCCGCCACCACGAGGCCCATGATCGAGATCAGGATGCGGCCGAACAGCCCGACGATGCGCCCCGAATGCAGCGGGAATTGCGCCTGCACGAAGATATCAGCGGCGGTGCCGACCCAGGGCAACCTCTCGCCGATCGGGCGCCCGTCCTCGCTGTCGTAATAGAGCTGCGCCGGGCCGACGCCGCCAGCGCCGTGGTCGTCGCCGGGATGGAAGAAGGCCGCCGCATAGACGCCATGGGCGGGGCCGTAATTGATCGAGCCGACCGGGGTGGTCCACCCGCGCGTCTTGCCGTCCGCCGCGGCGCGCGCTGCGATGTCGGCAAAGGTGACTTTTGGCTCGATGGGGTTGTCGAGATCGCGGTTCGGCCGCTGCTCATACGGCGTCGGCGTGTAATTCGACACCATTTTCATGAGCGGCGAAAACACCTCGAAATAGAGGTTCAGCGAGAACGCCGTGAAGGCGATGACGAGCAGCAGCCCCCAGGTCCAGAGGCTGAAGGCGCGGTGGATGTCGAAATTGATCCGGTAGGCGCTGCCGCTGGTCTTGACGGTCCAGGCCGGCGCCCAGCGCGTCCAAAAGCCGCGATCGAGCTGACGCGTGACCTGCGGCGCCCGCGCCGCCCTGGTCCTGCGCCGGGACGGCAGCGTGAGATAGAATCCGACGAAGCAATCGATGGTCCAGATGATGGCGATCACGCCGAGCACGCGCATGCCCCAGCGGTCGCTGCCCCAGAACTCCGGAATATGCATCGTGTAGTGCAGCTTATAGAGGAACGAGACGAAGTTTTCCCGCGTCACCGGCCACACCGCGCCCCAATAGCGCCGGCCGAGCTCCACGCCGGTGTTCGGATCGAGGAATACCTGATTATAGTCGAGCGCGAAGCGCTTGCCGGTCGCCGGATCGATCCGCGGCATCACGAAGAACCACAGCGACTGGCCCTGCTCTGGCGTCATGAAGAGATAGACCACACGCGCCCGAGGATCGCGCTGCTCGATGAGCCTGGCGAGCTCAATGGAGGGAATGGCCGGGCCTTTGCTCGTGACGTCGAACAGGTGCCGGTTCAGGACGTCGTCGATCTCATGATCCCAGGAGATGATCGCTCCGGTGATGCCGGAGAAGAACAGGAACCCTGCCGTGAGCAGTCCTGCCCAGCGATGCAACCGACCGAATATCGCTCTCATGGTTCGAGTCCCGACTAAGTCTCATGGTTCGAGACGCCCGCTTTGGGCGGGCTCCTCACCATGAGGGCCCGCGACCTGGCCGCGAAAAACGACCTCATCCTGAAGGAGCCCGCCGACAGCGGGCGTCTCGAAGGATGTGCCACGCGAAAACCGTCTGCCGAATCGTCTTCCATATGCGAATGCTCTGCCCATTGACGGACCATCCTCACATCGAACTCACCAGCGGTAGGTCAGCTTGCCGATCGCCTTGCGGCCCTCGGCGTAGTAGCAGCCCGACAGGCTGTAGCAGGCGGCGACGTAGCGCGTGTCGGCGAGATTGGTGACGTTCAGCGACAAGCGCCAATTGTCCCTGGTGTAGGCCAGCAGCGCATCCAGCACAGCCGAGGATCCCACCTTGAACGTGTTGGCGTCATCGCCCCAGGTCGCGCCGACATAGCGGACACCGCCGCCGAACTGGAGGCCCGCAAGCGGCCCGCTCTGCAGCGTGTAGTCGCTCCACAGCGAGGCGCGGTTGAGCGGCACGGTGACCGGCGCCTTGCCGACATTGACCGGATCCTGCGTAAGCATGGCATCGACATAGGCATAGGCGCCACGCAGGTTCCAACCGTCGGCGAGCGACATGGTGCCTTCGAGCTCGATGCCGCGCGATTTCACCTGTCCGGTCTGTTCAGCGAGATAGCTCGGCGGCGCAAAGGTGACGACGTTATCTCGGGTCAGGTCGAAGGCGGCCAACGTGAACAGTGCATTCCAGCCGAGCGGCTGGTACTTGACGCCGACCTCGTACTGGACGCCGGTCTCGGGATTGAGCAACTCGCCGCCCTGGCCGGTCGCAAGGACCGGCAGGAACGACTCGGAATAGCTGAAATACGGCGCGATGCCATTGTCGAAATTGTACATCACGGCGGCGCGGCCGGTGAAGGCCGAGGCATCCTTCGAGACGGACGTATTGGAGACACCACTGTCGACCTGCGTCGTCACGAAATCCTGGCGGCCGCCGAGCTGGAACGACAGCCGGCCGAGCTTGATCTGGTCCTGCGCGTAAAGCCCGACTTGGGATTGCTTGACACCGGTGTTGTCCGTCATGGCGCCGACCGTCCAATCGTAGCTGTAGAGCGGAGCGAACACGTTGATTTCGGAGGCCGAGGTCGTGACGCTAAAGGCGGCGTCGCGGAACCTGGTGTTGCGATAGTCGACCCCGACCAGCGTGGTGTGGCTGAAGATGCCGGTGGTGAACTTGCCCTGGAGCTGATTGTCCACCGCGAAGGAGTTGATGGACGAGTTGCTATAGCTGCCGAAGCGCGCGAGTTGGCCCGCGGCCTCGTCGGTGTAGCCGGCGCCGTAGAACACCTTCTCCTCGTTATGCTGGTAGGCGTAGCGCAGGTTCTGCCGGAACGTGATGTTGTCGGTGAAGTCATGCGCGAGCTGGTAGCCGACGGTCGCGATCTCGGTGTTGAAGGCGTCGAAGCTCGGCACGCCGGCGAAGAACGAGACCGGGATGGTGCGGCCGTTGTTCGGCCACACCGTGCCCGATGCCGGCAGGAACTGCAGGCCCCACCCTGCCCGGTCCCGCTGGTAATTGGCCAGGAACGTGATGGTCGTATCCTCGTTCGGCTTGATGGTGATGGCGGGCGCGATGAAGACGCGGTTGTCCTTGGTGAAATCGACCTGAGTCTCGCCGTCGCGCACCACGCCAGTCAGACGCCACAGCACGGTGCCTTCCTTGTTGGCGGGGCCGCCCATGTCGAACTGGCCCTGATAACGGTTGAAGCTGCCGCCGGAGATCGAGGCTTCGCCGAACTGCTGCGCGGTCGGCAGCTTGGTGACGTAGTTGAGGATGCCGCCGGTGCCGCTGCCGCCGTACATCGCGGACGACGGCCCCTTGAGAACCTCGAGGCGCTCAGCACCATAGGGATCGAGGCCGTTGAAGTGCACATAGTTGCTGGATGGAATCCGCAAGCCGTCGACGTAGAGGCCCGACATGGTCGTGTCGAAGCCGCGGATTTGAAGCGCGCCGAAGCGCGTATCCGAACCGCCATTGACGTCGCCGCTGACGCCGGCGGTGTAGCGCAAAGCCTCGCCGATCGAGACCGCGCCCTGATTCTTCACCTGATCCGTGGTGATGACGGACACTGACTGCGGGGTTTCGATCAGCGGCGTATCGGTCTTGGTGGCGGTGCCGCTGCGCGTCGCGACGAAACCGCGCACCGGACCATTGGCGCGTTCGCCGGTGCCGGAATTGGCTGTCGTCGCGCTGGGCGCGACTTGTTGCGCCGGAGAACGGCGGCTGGCGCGCGAGGCGCGTGTCGTCGCGCTCCGTCGCGACGAGGCAACCGCCGCCGGACGGGCGCGCTGGCTCGGCGCATCGACGGTGACGGAGGGAAGCTGCGTCTGCGCAGTTGCGGAACTGACGGGGACGACGAGAGTAAGTGCGCTGACCGCTCCGAAAAAAGTCACCTGAAGCTGCCGAAGCCGCGTGTCGGAACGCGAAGGAAATTGCAAGTCTGTCACGTCTGCGAGGCCCCGCACTCTGCCGGCTTTGCCGGTATCGTTTTTGATGCCTCGCCCTAACGCAGGCGTTTTCGGAGCGCGATAGGAACGGCGTTAGAATTTCTCCAGACATGTGCGCAGCACGTGCGACCAATGCGCCCATCGGCGAGCAACGCGCATCGCACACCGCCGAGCGCTCTATGGGAGCTTAACGTGTCTTTGAATTGGAATAGCTCTAGACGGACAAGAGCCGTCGCAGGTTCGCAGCGCTTGGAAACATTGGGTGCATGTCCATGTGTTGGTCGTGCTGTCAGCGATGCCGCAGCCGGCGGTTGACCCGGCGCGCCAGATAGTCGCCGGCGCTCTGGACGAGCTGCACGAGGGCGATCAGCACAACGACGACGGCCAGCATCATCTCCGGCATGAAGCGCTGGTAGCCATAGCGGATGCCGAGATCACCGAGGCCCCCGCCCCCGACCGCGCCGACCATGGCGGAGCCTGCGGTCCGGCCTAGCGGACCATCTGCAACCACGGCAGCACGATCAGAAGCAGCCCGCCGAAATAGAGCAGCCCGAAGATCAGGCCAAAGCCCCAGAACTGCCCCTTCCCGATATAGCCGCTGCCAAAATACATCGGCGCCGGTCCGGTCGCATACGGCGAGATCACGCCCATCAGACCGAGCGAATACATGCAGAGCATGGCAAGCGTCGTGACCGGCAGATCGGGGATGCCCGACCCGACCGCAAGCACCACCGGCAGCACGGCTGCGGCATGCGAGGTGATGCTCGAGAAGAAATAATGGATCCAGAAGAACAGCGCGACCAGGAGGATCATCGCGGTCGACGGAGCGAGCCCGGCGAGCGGCTTTGCGTATTCGGTGGCAAACCACTTGATGAAGCCGATCTCGTTCAGGCCCGAGGCCAGCGTCAGCAGCGAGGTGAAGTAGAAGAACACCTCCCAGGCGCTCTTCTCGCTGACGATGTCGGCGAACTCGATCACGCCGGTCACCAGCATCAGCGAGATCACGATGAACACGACGGTAGTGGCATTGACGAAGTTCGAGCCGAGTACGGGCACACGGATGTCCGGGCTGGAGCCCGCAATCCACAGGAACATCGCCAGCGCGATCAGGCCCAGCATGATCCACTCGTTGCGCGACATCGGCCCCATTACCCCGAGCTCCTTGCCCGCCCATTCGGAGATTTCGGGGCTGCGCTTCACCTCCGGCCGGCACACCGCGTAGCTCAGCAGCGGCACCAGCACCATCAGAAGCAAGCCGAATGGCGCAAAGCCCATGAACCACTGGCCCCAGCTCACCTCGACCCCGACCGTCTTCTTGGCGATCGCAAGCGCGGCTGCGTTGGGCGCGAGCGCGGTGAAGAACAGCGAGCTGGTGACGGCGGTGGACGCGAACGCGGTCCACATCACATAGGTGCCGATCCTGCCTGCGGTTGGTCCGGGCTCGGAGCCGTAGATGCGCGGAATGTTGCTGATGATGGGATAGACGATGCCGCCGCTGCGCGCGGTGTTCGAGGGTGTTGCCGGTGCCAGCAGGAAGTCCGACATCGCCACCGCATAGCCGAGGCCGAGCGTGTTGCCGCCGAGCTTTTGCACCAGCACCAGCGCGATGCGCCGGCCAAGTTGGCTCTTGCGATAGCCGATCGAGAACACGAAGGCGCCGACGATCAGCCAAACCGTGCTTTCGGCAAAGCCCGCCAGCATCCAGCGCAGCGACTTGGTCGGATCGGGATCGATATAGCCACTGATGCCGGCGACCGTGAGCCCGATCAGACCGACCGCACCGACCGGCATCGATTCCAGAATGAGCCCGGTGATGACCGCGGCAAAGATGGCAAAATAGTGCCACTGGTTGGCATTGAGCCCGGCGGGCACGGGCCACAGAAAGATCGCCAGCCACACCGCCAGCGGCGCAATCAGCTTCCAGCGGAACCCTTTTGCCGCAGGCGCGGTTGAACTCGCCGTCATGGGCCTTCCCCCTCAATTTCAATGGTGTTTGACCGGCTCGTTGACCGGGCCGCTTTTGTCCCAACGCCGCGTATACGGACTGTCCGAGGTGCGATCAATGGCTGGCTTGGCATTGATGCCGTCATAGCCGGCCAAGGCAACCTCCCAGTTCTTGTCGGTCTTGTCGCTACAGATGACCCGTGCGCCGATGCTCAGGTTGCGTCCCGGGCGCGGGAAAGCGGATCGTGGTGCCGAGCGTGATCCAGTTGGAATTCTCGCCGGTGATGTTCCGGCCATAGATCAGATCGACGGAGAAGATCTCGTTGGGCCGATAGCGCACGCCGGTCTGAAACCGCGGCTGCGCCACGCTTGCGATCTCCGACGCTCCGGCCTGGCCGTACGCCTCGAACGTCCACTGCAACGTGTCGGTGAACTTCCAGTCGAAGCCGATGCCATAGGTCAGGTAGTGACGATCAATCGTGCGATCCCAGAGCCAGCCGCCATTGAGATTGACGCGCATGGTTTCGGACAGGCGAAAGGTCGCGGGAATGACGGCAAAGGCCGAGAGGTTTTCGCCGGTCGCCGCATCGAAGGAGCCGCCGGCATAGGCGGACAATCCCCACCTCCCGATCCCTGTTGGAACGAAATTCGTCTTGGCCTTGGGAGCAACCGTCGTGCTCCAGTCACCGTCGCTGCGGCCGCGGTTGGTGTTGAGGCTGAGCTCGATCGGCGTGAAGGGATCGACAACGCAGGACGGGTTGGCAACCGCCGAGAAGTCGGTGTTGGTGGCCGCCGACATCCAGCTTTCGACCTTGCACGAGCCGACCTCGGAAATGTCGGCCGCATCCACCGCATAGGCGCCATTCGCAGCATGCGCCGCTTGTGCGGCAAGCCACGTCATTGCCGCGCAAGCCGCAGCCAATCCGGTTCGTCCAGCCTTGAAGCCCATGTGACCATGCTAGCAGAGTCTTCGCCTCGACAACGCCCGGATTCTGGGACTATCTTCGCCCCATGAGCGACCTTCATCATCACGACCACGATCATTCGGAACTGTCCGAGACCGAGCTGCGCGTGCGCGTGCTCGAGACGATCCTGACCGAAAAAGGCTATGTCGAGCCGGCGGCATTAGACGCCATTATCCAGGCCTACGAGACCAAGATCGGCCCGCACAACGGCGCGCGCGTCGTCGCCAAGGCCTGGACCGATCCGGCCTTCAAGACAGCGCTGCTGGAGGACGGCTCCAAGGCGATCGGCACGCTCGGCCATGTCAGCCGCGTCGGCGACCACCTCGTCGTGATCGAGAACACGCCGCAGCGGCACAACATGGTCGTATGCACGCTCTGCTCCTGCTACCCCTGGGAAATGCTCGGGCTGCCTCCGGTCTGGTACAAGGCCGCGCCCTACCGCTCGCGCGCGGTCAAGGACCCGCGCGGCGTGCTCGCCGATTTCGGCGTCACGGTGCCCACGGACACGGAAATCCGGGTGTGGGATTCGACGGCGGAAACGCGCTTTTTGGTGCTGCCGATGCGGCCCGAAGGCACCGAAGGCTGGAGTGAGGAGCAGCTCGCCGAGCTCGTCACCCGCGATTCCATGATCGGCACTGGTTTTCCCAAAAAGCCAGGAGCGCCGTCGTGAACGGCGTGCATGACATGGGCGGCATGGACGGGTTCGGCAAGGTCGAGCCCGAGCCCAACGAGCCGACCTTCCACGCCGGCTGGGAAGCACGCGTGCTGGCGATGGTGCGTGCGATGGGCGCCGCCGGGGCATTCAACATCGACACCTCGCGGTTCTATCGCGAGACGCTGCCGCCGCATGTCTACCTGTCCAGCTCCTATTACCAGAAATGGTTCCTTGGGCTTGAGGAGATGCTGCTCGCCAAGGGCTACATCGCCAAGGAGGACGTCGCTGCTGGCCACGCAGTGCAGCCGGCGAAGCCGCTCAAGCACGGCAAGTTAGGTGTGGGCGACGTCGAGCGAACAATGGTGCGCGGAAAATTCGCGCGGCCTGCCCTGGCGCCCGCCAAATTCAAGATCGGCGACCGCGTGCGCGCCAGGAACATCCACCCAGCGACGCACACCCGGCTGCCACGCTATGTGCGCGGCCATGTCGGCGTGGTCGAGCTGAACCACGGCTGTCATGTCTTTCCGGATTCGGCGGCGATGGAGCTCGGCGAAAATCCGCAATGGCTTTACACGGTCGTGTTCGAAGGCCGCGATCTCTGGGGCGCGGACGGCGATCCGACCTCGAAAATATCGATCGACGCGTTCGAGCCGTACCTGGATCCGGCGTGATGAGCGGCACACTTGCTGCCGCTGCGACGGCGGCCATACCGAGCATTCCGCGCGACGACGACGGCCCGGTGTTCCGCGCACCCTGGGAGGCTCACGCGTTCGCGATGGCGCTGACGCTGCACGAGCGCGGCGTGTTCACCTGGCCGGAATGGGCCGCGGCTCTCGCCGACGAGATCGAGCGCGCGCAGACCGCCGGCGATCCTGATACGGGCGAGACCTATTATCTGCACTGGCTCGCCACGCTGGAGGGACTCGTCGCGCGCAAGGGCGTCGCCTCGTCGGAAACGCTGCACCGCTACCGCGACGCCTGGGACCACGCTGCCGACCGCACCCCTCACGGCAAGCCGATCGAACTGCGGCCGGAGGATTTTGCGGGTTAGTCGCCTGCTCACCGTGTGGGCGCTGTTCGCCTCAACCGACACTGTCATTCCCCGCGAAGGCGGGGAATCCAGTACGCCGCGGCCTTTCCGTATCCTCGCACCGTCTCTGGAATACTGGATCACCCGGCTTCGCGGGTGATGACGGCGGAGATGGCAGGAACAGCGGAGGCAAACGCACTACGCCCGCGCCACATACTCCCGCCACCCCTTCGCCCGCAGGCTGCACGCCGGGCACTCGCCGCATCCATATCCCCACTCGTGCTGCGCGCCGCGTTCGCCGAGATAGCAGGTGTGCGACTGCTCGCGGATGAGATCGACCAGTCCGTCGCCGCCGAGGTCATGCGCGAGCTTCCAGGTCGCGGCCTTGTCGATCCACATCAACGGCGTGTGCAGCTCGAATTGTCTCGCCATCCCCAGCGAGAGCGCGGCCTGCATGGCGCGGATAGTCTCGTCGCGGCAATCGGGATAGCCGGAATAGTCGGTCTCGCACATGCCGCCGACAATGTGGGTGATGCCGCGCCGGTAGGCCAGCGCTGCGGCGAAGGTCAGGAATATCAGATTGCGGCCGGGCACGAATGTGTTGGGCAGCCCGTCGGCGCCCATCTTGATCGCGACATCGCGCGTTAGTGCCGTATCCGAGATCGCGGCCAGTGTCGGGATCGACAGCGTGTGGCTCTCGCTAAGCTTGTCCGCCCAGTCCGGACGCAGCGTCTTGACGCCAGCGAACAGGCTGTCACGGCAAGCAAGCTCGATCGCATGGCGCTGGCCATAGTCGAACCCCACCGTTTCCACGCGCGCGAAGCGGCTCAAGGCCCAGGCGAGGCAGGTGGTGGAGTCCTGGCCGCCGGAAAACAGCACCAGCGCGGTTCCGGATGAAAATGCGTCACTCATGGCCCCGCGCTTTAGCACTGCGGACGCTACTCGCCAATCTGGCCCGTCAATCGGTGGAAATCGGTCCGTTCCGCCGGCTTGCGCTGGGAACGGCGGGCCGCTTTTGGCATAAGGCTTGAGACCCAGGAGACGCCCCCCCGCAATGACCCCTTCCCGCGACATTTCCCGCCTGATCGAGATCATGGCGGCGCTGCGCACGCCAGCGACCGGCTGCCCCTGGGACCTTGAGCAGAACTTTGCGACGATCGCGCCTTACACCATCGAGGAGGCCTACGAGGTGGTCGACGCGATCGACCGCGGCGATCTCGACGATTTGCGCGAGGAGCTTGGGGATCTGCTGTTGCAGGTCGTGTTCCATGCCCAGATGGCGGAGGAGCAGAATGCGTTTGCCTTCGGCGACGTCGTCGAGGCCATCACCCGCAAGATGATCCGCCGCCATCCCCACGTCTTCGCCGACAAGGATGGCAACCTCGCCTCCTCCCACGTCAAGGAAGTCTGGGACCGCATCAAGACCGAGGAGAAGGTCGAGCGCGCCGCGCGCCGGCCGCAGGAGGAGATCTCGCACAAATCGCTGCTCTCGGGCGTGAAGGCCGGCCAGCCGGCGTTGACGCGCGCCATGGAGCTCCAGCGCAAGGCCTCGAGCGTCGGCTTCGACTGGAACGACCCGCGCGCCGTGTTGCAAAAGATCCGCGAAGAAGCAGACGAGATCGAAGCTGCACTCGACCGCAACGACAAGCAGGAGCTCGCAGAAGAGACCGGCGACCTGATGTTTGCGCTCGTCAACCTCGCCCGCCACATCGATGCCGATCCGGAAGCCGCGCTGCGCATGACGAATGTAAAATTCGAGCGCCGCTTTGCCTATATCGAGCGCGCGCTGGAGGCGCAGGGACGGACGCTGGAGCAGACGACGCTGGCAGAGATGGACGCGCTGTGGAATGCCGCGAAGGGGGACGAGAAGCCGGCGTCAGAGGGGCGCAACGAAGCTCGCCGCTAAGTCAGCTGTCATCCTGGCGGAAAGCCAGGACCCATTACCGCGACTGCAGTTTGTTGACGCATGTCGGAGCCACCGGCGTGCCAATTTCTCACCGCTTGTGGTAATGGATCCCGGATCTGCGCTTACGCTTGTCCGGGACGACGTGGAGAGAGATCACGCCACCCGCGGCACGGCGTCGAACCGGTTGACCACGATATCCCGCTTGGTCTCATCCACCCGCACGGTCATGTCGAAGCGGCCGTCGTGCAGCTCTTTCGCCAGCACCTCGGCATTGCGATGCAGCCAGCTGATGCCGGCTCCGTCGGCGGCATCGATCGAGAGATCGAGCGTGGTGCGTTTGGCAGCTAAGCGCTCCTCGATCGCGGCAAGCAGCGCATCGATCCCCTCGCCTGACACGGCGGAGACCAGCATCGCCGGATGATCCTCCGGCCTGCGCGCGGCGATGTTCAGGAGTTCCTCGCGCTGCTCTGCGCCATAGCGATCGATCTTGTTCCAGACCTCGATGATGCGGCCGGAATCGTCGGGGTTGATGCCGAGCTGGCGCAGCACCGCATCGACGTCGCTCTGCTGCGCCTCGGCGTCCTCATGCGAGATGTCGCGAACATGCAGGATGACGTCAGCTTCCAGCACCTCCTCCAGCGTGGCGCGGAAGGCGGCGACGAGCTGTGTCGGCAGATTGGAGATGAACCCGACGGTGTCTGACAGCATCGCCTTGCCGCCATGCGGCAGGCTGAGCGCGCGCAAGGTCGGATCGAGGGTGGCGAACAGCATGTCGGCAGCCTGCACGTCGGCGCGTGTCAGGCGGTTGAACAGCGTCGACTTGCCGGCATTGGTGTAGCCAACCAGCGCGACGACGCGATAAGGCACCCGCTGACGACCGGCGCGGTGCAGGCGCCGTGTGGCCTGAACCTTCTTCAGTTCGCCTTCGAGTTTGGAGATGCGCTCCTGGATCAGGCGGCGGTCCGCTTCGATCTGGGTCTCGCCGGGACCGCCCATGAATCCGAAGCCGCCACGCTGGCGTTCGAGATGGGTCCAGGAGCGTACGAGGCGCGAGCGCTGGTAGTTGAGGTGCGCGAGCTCGACTTGGAGCGAGCCTTCCTTGGTCTTGGCGCGGCGGCCGAAGATTTCGAGGATCAGGCCGGTGCGGTCGAGCACCTTGGCTTGCAACTCCTTCTCGAGATTGCGCTGCTGGATCGGCGCAAGCGCGCAATCCATCACCACGAGCTCGACATCGAGGCTCTTGGCCAGCGCGGCGATCTCCTCGACCTTGCCCTTGCCGACATAAGTGGCGGGGCGGATCTGGCTGATCGGCGCGATAATGGCATCCGCGATGACGAGATCGATCGCGCGCGCGAGGCCGGCGGCTTCATCGAGCCGGGCCTCGGCGTCGCGCAGGACATGACTCTCCGATTGCGTGTCGGCACCGCCTGCGCGCACTCGCAAGTAGGGGCCGATGACAAGCACCCGCCCCGTCTGCTTAGCCCCGGCCGACCGCGGACGGTCGGCCTCCCCGTCAAAATTCCGGGGTTCCAATCAGATCACTCTCAAGCCGGCTGATCCTCGCCGCCTTCAAACAACTGGATCGGAGCGCCCGGCATAATGGTCGAGATCGCATGCTTGTAGACGAGCTGCGAGTGACCGTCGCGCCGAAGCAGCAAACAGAAATTGTCGAACCAGGTCACGATGCCCTGGAGCTTCACTCCGTTGACCAGAAAGATCGTCAGTGGCGTCTTGGTTTTGCGAACGTGATTAAGGAAGGTGTCCTGCAGGTTTTGTGCGCGGTCTGCCGCCATTGTTTTTTTCTCGCTTTGAGTTTCTTTTTATTGCGCCGGTTGCGGCCCTCTCTTGAAAATTGTGGGGCCTCGTCCGGTTGCCGTCCCTCATGAGATCCCCCTCGGAAGGACAGCGTCACGATTAGAGGACAGGTCGGGTTATTAGGCAAGCCGCTTCACGCGCCAGCCCGCGCCGTATTGCCCCGAAAAACTACGGAAATCGATGGTTTTTCTCGCCCAATGCTCAGGTGTGGCTGCAGCGTGGCGTCGTCAACCGACGCCGAGCGCCTTCAGCTTTCGGTGCAACGCCGAGCGTTCCATGCCAACGAACTCCGCCGTGCGAGAAATATTTCCTGAAAAACGGCTGATCTGGGCAATCAAATAGTCGCGCTCGAACACTTCGCGCGCCTCGCGCAGCGGCAGGCCCATGATGTGCTCGCCATTGTTGCTGGTCGGCATCGCCGGCACCATCGAGCCGACGTCCTGCGGCAGCATGTCCGCGGTGATGATCACCTCCGGCCCGCCGGCGGCGAGAATCATGACTCTTTCAACGTTGTTGCGGAGCTGGCGCACATTGCCCGGCCAGACATGGGATTGCAGCACTGCCATCGCATCCTGCCCGATCTGGCGCCTGGGCAGGCCGCTGCCGGCCGAAATCTGCTCCATGAAATAGTCGATCAGTTCCGGAATGTCCTCGCGCCGCTCCGACAGCGCCGGCACGCGGATCGGCACGACCGAAAGGCGATGGTAGAGGTCCTCGCGGAAATGACCCGCCGCGATCTCCTCCTCCAGGTTGCGCGCGGTGGACGAGATGATGCGCACGTCGACTTGCACCTTGCCGGCGCCGCCGACACGTTGGAACGACTGCTCGACCAGCACGCGCAGGATCTTGTTCTGGGTCTCACGCGGCATGTCCGCGATCTCGTCGATGAACAACGTGCCGCCATGGGCTTCCTCGAGCGCGCCCGGCTTTCGCGGCTGCTCGCCGTTGGACTGCTCGACGCCGAACAACTCGTGCTCCATGCGCTCGGGCGTGATCGCGGCGGCGTTGATCACGACGAACGGGCCATCGGCGCGGCCCGAGGCCATATGCAGCGTACGCGCGGTCAATTCCTTGCCGGCGCCGGCAGGGCCGACGATCAGGATGCGGCTGTTGGCCTTGGCCGCGCGCTCGATGGTCTGGCGCAGCTGGTTCATGCTGGGCGAGCGGCCGACGAGCGAGCTTGCGCTCGGTGCGAGCTGCTTCAGTTCCTTGACCTCGCGCTTGAGCCGCGAGTTCTCCAGCGCCCTGGTCGCGACCAGGATCAGCCGGTCGGCCTTGAACGGCTTCTCGATGAAATCGTAGGCGCCGCGCTTGATTGCTGCGACCGCGGTCTCGATGTTGCCGTGACCGGAGATCATCACCACCGGCAGATCGGCATTGTCCTTCTTGACCTGCTCCAGCAGTTGCAAGCCGTCGAGCTTGGAGCCCTGGAGCCAGATGTCGAGGAACACCAGATGCGGCCTGCGGTTCGCGATCTCGGCCAGCGCCGTGTCGCTGTCGCGCGCGGTCCGGGTGACGAACCCCTCGTCTTCGAGAATGCCCGCAACGAGATCCCGAATATCGGCCTCATCGTCGACAATCAGAATTTCACTAGCCATGGGTCGCGCCTGTCTTGTCAGAGGCCTGTTGAGGCTTCGATCTTCGTTGAATCATTGGTCTTTTCTTCCGGCTCTTTGGTTCCGGCAGCCGCCTGTTTTGTTTCCGGGTCCTTGGCGATCTCCGTGACCGCTTCCGTCGTTTCCTTGGTCATTTCTCCGGCGGCCGGCGCCTGCTCGGCCGCCTCGGCCTTGGCGGGATGGCCGGAGATCGCAAAGCGCATCCGCATCCAGGCGCCGCGCTGGCCTTCGCGGAAGTCGGAGGCGTCCTTCAGCTCGATGCGGCCGCCATGGTCTTCCAGCACGCGGCCGACGATTGCAAGCCCGAGGCCAGTGCCCTTGGCGCGCGTCGTGACATACGGCTCGAGCAGACGCGAGCGCGCGACCTTGGGCAGGCCGATACCATTGTCGATGACGTCGATCAGCACGTCCTCGCCTTGGCGCGACACCACGACGTCGATGCGACCCTTGCCGTTGTCCCTGCCGAGCTCCTCCGGCGGGACCTGCTCGATCGCCTCGGCGGCATTCTTGACGATGTTGGTGACCGCCTGCGAGATCAGCCGCCGGTCGAACTGGGCGCGCAGCGGATCCTCCTTGAATTCAGCCTCGATATCGATCTCGGGATGGGCGACCTTCATCAGGAATACCGCCTGCCGCACGGTGTCGGCGACGTCCTCGCCCTCCATCACCGGCTTCGGCATGCGCGCGAAGCGCGAGAACTCGTCGACCATGCGGCGGATGTCGTCGACCTGGCGCACGATGGTGTCGGTGCACTGCTCGAAGATCTGCTTGTCCTTCTCCTCGGTGATGGACTTGCCGAACTTGCGGCGGATGCGCTCGGCCGAGAGCTGGATCGGGGTCAGCGGGTTCTTGATCTCGTGCGCGATGCGGCGCGCCACGTCGCCCCAGGCCGAGGTCCGCTGTGCCGAGACGAGGTCGGTGATGTCGTCGAGCGTGATGATGTAGCTATCGTGCGGCTGACTGGTCTTCTCGGCACTGACGCGGACCGACAGATTGCGCTCCTGCCCGTCGCGCGTGATCGTGATCTGGCCCTGCACCAGGCGCTGGGTCCCTTCCCGCGCCGCCTTCATCATCTCGTCGAGCTCGGGCAGGACGTCGGAGAGCGGATGGCCGAGCGTCTCTGCTTCGGAGTGCCCGATCAGCTTCTCGGCGGATCGGTTGAGGATGCCGACGCTGCCCGACGTGTCGACACCGATGATGCCGGCGCTCGCCGAGGACAGCACGGCCTCGATGAATCGGCGTCGGCTGTCGATGAGATCGCTGGCATTGACGAGCTCGTCGCGCTGGCTGCGCAACTCCTGCGTCATCTTGTTGAAGGTCTCACCCAATTGCGCAAGATCGCCTTCCGACTGGTGCACCGGCACCTTGACGTTGAGGTCGCCGGTCGAGACCGTGTGGGCCGCGTTCATCAGCCGCCGGATCGGCGCCACCAGCGAGTTGGCGAAGTTCAGGCCGATCAGCACGGATGCCATCAGGATGGTCAGCGCGATCACCGCGAACATCAGCGCGAAGGCGACCTGGATGCCGAGCCGGCGCGACTCGATCTGGGCATATTCGGCGACGCTGACCTCGGTCTGCTTGAGCTGATTGACGACGTTCGGATCAAGCGGCCGCGCCACATAGAGGAAAGTGTCGCTGAACGCCCGCAGCCGGATCACCGCGGCGACGAAGCTGGCGTCCGGCAGCACGGCGATCTCGGGCTCGGACTCGTTGACGTTGCTGAGGAAGTCCGGTGCAGGCGGCGAATAGGCGAGCCGCATGCCGGTGTCGGCGGATTCCAGGATGTTGGTGTTCTTGTCGATGATCATCGCCCCCGGCAGGTTGCGGGAGCTGGCGCTGGCCGCCAGCAGTTCGCGAAACGACTGGCGATCCTGGTCGTAGAGCGGCCGGGCGTGGGCGATGTCGTTGGCCATGCCGAGAATGTCGCCGCGGATCAGCTGCGCATGATCCTGCATGTAGGCCCGCGCGATCGTCAGCGAATTCTGGATCACCTCCTTGGTCGGCCCGGAGAACAGCCGGTCGAGGCCGCGCTCGAGGGTGACGTTGGCAACGACCGCGACCATCACCGCCGGCAACACAGCCACGATCGAGAAAAGGCTGACGATCTGGACATGCAGGCGTGCCGCCGCCCGGCCCCGCCGTCGCGCCAGGATCAGCTGCCAGAGTTCGCGAACGATGATCCCGACCAGAAGCAGGATCGTGGCCGCATTGATCAGATAGAGGGTCCGGACAACCTCCGGCGTGGGGTCGATATTCGTCAGCCCGGTCAGGACCAAGAAGGTCAGGAAGGCCGACAGCAGCGCCAGCGCCACGGCAAAAGGCGCCAGCCAGCGCCGCAGCGACCAGCGCCGGTGCTCTTCGGCTGGGGCCGTGTCAAAGGATGCGGCCGAGGGATCTGCGCTGGTCATTCCGGCAATGAGGTGCTGAAAACGGGGATCCGCAAGCGGCGGGTACTGATGTATTCCTACCACAATGTTGCCGAATTGCGACAATTCCGCGGCGCCTCCGTCGCGGCGGGCCGCCGCGTCCACAGGCGTTTCAGCGGCCAGCTGGAACGGTTTTCCACCGTTGCGGCTTGTCCCCTATGCAGAGGTTCTTCCTTGCGGTGATGGTTTCCGCCGTTCTGCTGCTGATCGTGGCTGCGGACCTCTTGGTCAACGGGCCCGCTCTACACCAACCGTCGATGGACGTGGCCTACGTCCTGCCACCGTCGGGCCGGCCTAGCAGATGAGTTCGAGGCCGATCGGCGGCCGATCAAGCCATTCGTACGGAACATTTCAGCGCTGTCCAGACTTGGGTTCACCGCGTCAGCCACAACGGCCAGCGCATCCGGACAGGCTCAGCTCCGCTTTGGTAGGGGGAGCTGAGCCACCGTTCCGGGACAGCTAGCCCCCGCTCCGGTACACCTGGATATCGAGATCCCGGATCTTCTTCCGAAGCGTGTTGCGGTTGAGGCCGAGCAGGTCGGCGGCGCGGATCTGGTTGCCGCGGGTGGCCGCGAGAGCTGCCGTGAGCAGCGGCACCTCGATCTCCTTGAGGATGCGGTGATAGAGCCCGGGCGGCGGCACACCGTTCGGAAAGCCCTGGAAGTGCGAGGACAGGTACGCCTCCACAGCGCCGCCGAGATTGTCGACGCCCTGCTGGACCGCAGCCCCCGGGCTGACCGAGGGCGGTGCCAGTTCGCCGTCGATCACCGAGGCGGTGATCACGTCCTGCGGGTAGAGTGCCGCGAGGCGCCGCGCCAGGTTTTCGAGCTCGCGCACATTGCCCGGCCAGCGATGCTGCTTCAGTCGCTCCAGCGCCAGCGAGTCGAGCTTCTTCGGCGGCAGACCGTCCTTCTCGGCCAGTGCGAAGAAGTGACGGATGAGATCCGGCAGGTCCTCGATGCGTTCGCGCAGCGGCGGCAGCCGCAGCGGCACGACGTTGAGGCGGAAGAACAAATCCTCGCGGAACAGACCCTGCTGGATCAGAACGCGCAGATCCTTGTTGGAAGCCGCGACGATGCGCACGTCGGTCTTGATCGGTGTGCGGCCGCCAACGGTGGTGTATTCGCCCTGCTGGAGCACGCGCAGCAGGCGGGTTTGCGCCTCCATCGGCATGTCGCCGATTTCGTCGAGGAACAACGTGCCGCCCTCGGCCTGCTCGAACCGACCGGAGGCGCGGGTGTTGGCGCCGGTGAACGCGCCGCGCTCATGGCCGAACAGCTCGGACTCGATCAGGTCGCGCGGGATCGCCGCCATGTTGACCGCGACGAACGGACCGTTACGGCGCTTGCCGTAATCGTGCAGCGCGCGCGCCACCAGTTCCTTGCCAGTGCCGGACTCGCCCGTGATCATCACGGTGAGGTCGGTCTGCATCAGACGCGCCAGCACGCGGTAGATTTCCTGCATCGCCGGCGAACGGCCGACCAGCGGGATCGCCTCCATCTCGGCGTCTTCGTCCGGCGTCGAGGTCCGCTCCTTCGGCTCGGCGAGCGCGCGACCGACGATGGCGATCAGCTCCTTCAGGTCGAAGGGCTTTGGCAGGTATTCGTACGCGCCGCGCTCCGAAGCACGGATCGCCGTCATGAAGGTGTTTTGCGCGCTCATGACGATGACCGGCAAGTTCGGCCGCATCTTCTTGATCCGCGGCAGCAGATCGAAGGCGTTTTCATCCGGCATCACCACGTCGGTGATGACCAGATCGCCCTCCCCCTGGCTGACCCAGCGCCAAAGTGTTGCGGCATTGCCGGTGAGCCTGACTTCATAGCCGGCGCGGGAAAGCGCCTGATTGAGAACCGTGCGGATGGCGGTATCGTCATCTGCAACGAGAATGCTACCTGCGGGCATTGTTAATCCTCATTTTGCCCCCTGTGATGCAGACGACGACTTCCCGGCAGAGCCGTCGCGACTGCTGTGATCGGCATGTTTGACCGATGTCGAGTACATCGGCATCAGCACGCGAAAGGTGGTCTTGCGCGGCTGAGATTCGCATTCGATGATGCCCCCGTGATCGCCGACGATTTTTGCGACCAGCGCCAGGCCTAGACCGCTGCCGGTCTGCTTGGTGGTTACGAAGGGATCGAACAGGTTGGACAGAAGATCGTCGGGCACGCCTGGTCCGTTGTCCTTGACGCAGAATTCAAGCGGCAGGGATACCCGGGATTTTTGACCGGGGACTGACAGGCGCACGCCAGGGCGAAACGCAGTGGTGAGCTGGATCTCGCCGTCGGGAACGTCGATCAGGGCTTCGGCGGCGTTCTTGACGAGATTGAGGAACACCTGGATCAGTTGGTCCTGGTTCGCCAGCACCGGCGGCAGCGAGGGATCGTAGTCCTCGACGAAACGGATATTGCGGGCAAAGCCGGATTGCGCCAGCCGCTTGACGTGATCGAGCACCGAATGGATGTTGACGGGACCGCGCACCACGGGACGTTCGTCGCCGAACACCTCCATGCGGTCGACCAGCGTCACGATGCGGTCGGCTTCGTCGCAGATCAGCCGGGTCAGCATGCGGTCTTCGGACGAAGCCTGCTGTTCAAGCAGCTGGGCCGCGCCGCGGATACCGGACAGCGGATTCTTGATCTCATGCGCCAGCATCGCGGCGAGCGCGATCACCGAGCGCGCGGCGCTGCGATGGGTGAGCTGGCGGTCCATCTTGTCGGCGATGGTGCGCTCCTGGAGCATCACCACGATGTGGCCAGGCCGCTCCGTCAGCGGCGCCACATGCAGATCGACCTGGCGGTCGCCGCCCATGCGCGGTGTGCCGAGATCGACCTTGTATTCGTTGACCGGAGAATTCGACGAACGCACCTGATCGATCAGCGCCAACAAGGGACTGCCGAATGGCACCAATTCCTTCAGCGACTGCCGCTTCAGGAATTGCGTCGATATCTCGAAAAAGGCTTCGGTCGCGATGTTGGCGGCGACGATCTTGCCGTCCGGCCCGATCAGGAGCACGGGATTGGGAAGAGCGTCCAAAATCGCCTCGCTGTCGGACGGAAGCGGCCGACGATGTTCAGCAGCCGAGCTCATGCAGCAGCGCTCCATGCGAAGTCGTCGAAGGCATCTTGCAGTGACCGGTGAACGAGGCGCGGATCCTCCGAGGTGAGAATCTTCTGGCGCCAGGCTTTCAGCTTCTCCGCCGGGGCACGGCTCGCGTCGGCCGCAACGTCGAGCGCCCAGCCGAGATGCTTTCGCGCATGCCGCAGCCCGATGCGCAGGCCGTAAAGCGCGCAAACGCCCTCATAGAGCGTGCGGACATAGCCAAGCTGCGCCTCGAGCGACGGCGCGGCTTCGGCCGCCCCGCCGTTCAGGCGCCGGCCGATCTGGCCGGGCAACCACGGCTGGCCTTGCGCGCCGCGGCCGATCATCACGGCGTCGGCGCCGGAGGCATCGAGTGCCGCGAGCGCCTTCTCGTATGAGGTGATGTCGCCGTTGACGACGAGCGGCACGGAGATCGCCTCGCGCACCGCGCGGATCGCATCCCAATCGGCCTCACCCTTGTAGAACTGGCAGCGGGTGCGGCCGTGCACGGTGACGAGCTTGACGCCGGCGGCTTCCGCGCGTCGCGCCAGTTCCGGCGCATTGCGGCTGCGGTCGTCCCAGCCGAGCCGCATCTTCAGCGTCACCGGCACTTTCACCGCTGCGATGGTCGCGTCGATCAGGCTGACGGCATGGTCGAGATCGCGCATCAGCGCCGAGCCAGACTGGCCGCCGGTGACATGACGGGCCGGACAACCCATGTTGATGTCGATGATGTCGGCGCCTTCGGCTTCCGCGATCCGGGCGCCCTCTGCCATCCAGTGCGCCTCACAGCCGGCCAGCTGAACCACATGCGGACCGACGCCGGTCGCTTCGCAGCGCAAACGCGACATCGCATGGCCATTGACGAGTTCGTCACTGGCGGTCATTTCGGAGACGACCAGACCGGCCCCCAGCTCGGCGTTCAGCCGCCGGACGGGCGAGTCAGTCACCCCCGACATCGGCGCCAGGAAGACCGGGGTGGCGACATCAATATCGCCTATTTTCAACGGCTTAGAGCCTGATCTTGCCGAGCCGGTCACAATGATCTCGTTAATGGGCAGGGCCTCATCGCGTCTGCCATGACCTATCTTGCGCACAATTCTTGTGCAGTCAAGCGCCATGCCTACAGTTTAGACAATTCTGTAAAATCTTTCAAGTGCAGTGCAACAAAATGCTGTTTCCCACAATCCGGGGAAACCCCTTTTATTGCGGGCGTGCCGTGCTAGAGGCTTGCCGGCAATCACCCACTCCCGACTCTTCATCACGAACTGAGTATTTGAGTCCTATGGCGAAATCACAACGCACCGCAGTTGTTCTCGTCGCAGCCGGACGCGGCCTGCGCGCAGGTGCCGGACCGAAGCAATATCGCTCGATCGGCGGCCGGCCTGTGATCTATCGCGCCATGGAAGCCTTCAGCCGCCATCCCGACGTGTCAGTGGTGCAGCCGGTGGTGAACCCCGACGATAGTGCCATGTTCACGGTAGCGGTCGCAGGATTGAAGCACGAACCGCCGACCAGTGGCGGCGCGACCCGTCAGGCGTCAGTACTCGCCGGTCTCGAAGCGCTGGCCAGCCACAAGCCCGACATCGTCCTGATCCACGACGCCGCGCGGCCCTTCGTCTCGGAAGGCTTGATTTCGCGCGCGATCGAGGCGGCCAGCCGCACCGGCGCCGCGATCCCCACCATTGCCGTCACCGACACCATCAAGCTCACGGGCGAGGGCGGCAATGTGGAGGACACACCGGACCGGGCGCGGCTGCGAATCGCGCAGACGCCGCAATCCTTTCGTTTCAACGTCATCCTCGAGGCGCATCGTCGCGCGGCGAAGGACAGACGCAGCGATTTCACCGATGACGCGGCGATCGCCGAATGGGCGGGATTGACGGTTGCAACCTTTGAAGGCGATGTTGCCAATATGAAACTCACCACCCCCGAGGATTTCGTGCGCGAGGAAGCGCGTCTGGCCAGCCTGCTCGGCGATATCAGAACCGGCACCGGCTACGATGTGCACGCCTTGGGCGAAGGCGACCACGTCATGATCTGCGGCGTGCGCGTGCCGCACACCAAGAGTTTTCTGGCCCATTCCGACGGCGATGTCGGCCTGCATGCGTTGGTCGACGCGATTCTCGGCGCGCTCGCCGACGGCGATATCGGCTCGCACTTCCCGCCGAGCGACGTGAAGTGGAAGGGCGCCTCCTCCGACCAGTTCCTGAAATACGCCATCGATCGTGTCGCGCAGCGCGGCGGCCGCGTCGCCAATCTCGAGGTGACACTGATCTGCGAGCGGCCGAAGATCGGCCCGCTCCGCGACACCATGCGCGCGCGCATCGCCGAGATCTCCGGCGTCGACATCTCCCGCGTCGCGGTGAAGGCAACCACCAGCGAACGGCTCGGCTTCACCGGCCGCGAGGAAGGCATCGCGGCCACCGCGAGCGCCACCATTCGCCTGCCCTGGGAGGTGTAAAGCTATGGGCGGCAGCGACGCACGCGCCCTCTCCCGCTCGCTGCTCGACCTGTGCCGGATGCGTAAGCTGACGATCGCGACGGCCGAGTCCTGCACCGGCGGCCTCGTTGCCGGCGCGCTGACCGACATCCCCGGCTCTTCCGACGTGATCGACCGCGGCTTCGTCACCTATTCCAATGATGCCAAGCGCGCGATGTTAGGGGTCGAGGCGAGCACGCTGACGAATTTCGGCGCGGTCAGCAAGGAGACCGCGATCGCGATGGCGGTCGGTGCGCTCGAGCGCGCCGGCGTCGACCTTGCGGTTGCCATCACCGGCATTGCCGGTCCCGGCGGCGCCACGCCCGGCAAGCCGGTCGGCCTCGTTCATTTCGCCGTTGCCGCCCGCGACGGCCGCATTGTTCACCGCGAACATCGTTTCGGCGCGATCGGCCGCAGCGCCGTGCGCGCCCGTTCCGTGGCCGAGGCGCTGCGCATGCTGATGGACCTCGCCCGCGGCCCGCAAGCCTCGGTCAAGCCGCGCCGCGAAGCCGCCAGCCGTTTGCGGCCGCGCGTGACGCGCTCGCCGCGCCGGCATGCCGTAAAGCGGAGGCCGCCGCGGCTGCCGCGGGGCTGAAGTCCCGTCGCCCGCTACGACGATGCCAGCTTCCGTCGCCCGTAGATCGCATCTGCCCGCTTCTCGAAGGCCGCGGAAAAGCGCGCGAACGCGGCGTCGAACATCGAGCCCATCAGCAGCGCCAGCATGCGGCTCCGGAACTCGTAGGCCAGGAAAAAGCCGACGTCGCAGACGTCATCGCCTTTCGGCTCGAACGTCCAGCGGTTTTCGAGATTGCTAAACGGGCCTTGCAGATATTCGACCAGGATCTTGAGATTGGCGCGGTCGAGCGTCACCCGGCTGGTGAAGGATTCCTTGACCAGCTTGAACGACACCGTCATGTCGGCGATCAGCACTTCGGTGCCGTCGGGCTTCGCCATCCGCTGGCGGACTTTCAGCGCGCTGCACAGCGGCACGAATTCCGGGTAGCGCTCGACGTCGGCGACCAGATCGAACATCTCGGACGCGCTGTGGTTGACGCGGTGCTTGCTCGAAACTCGGTGCATGTGAGTTCAGCGCGCGACCGCGGCCCGCGCTGCCTTTAGTCTCGCAAAGTCCTCGCCGGCATGATGCGACGAGCGGGTGAGCGGGCTCGCCGACACCATCAGGAAGCCCTTGGTGTAGGCGACCTTTTCGTAGGACGAAAACTCGTCCGGTGGCACGTAGCGCATCACGGCGTGATGCTTGCGGGTCGGCTGGAGATACTGGCCGATGGTCAGGAAGTCGACGTCGGCCGAACGCAGATCGTCCATCACCTGCTGCACTTCGTGGCGCTCCTCGCCGAGGCCAACCATGATGCCGGACTTGGTGAAGGTCGTGGGGTCGAGCTCCTTGACCCGCTGCAGCAGCCGGATCGAATGGAAATAGCGCGCGCCGGGCCGCACCGTGAGATAGCGCGACGGTACGGTCTCGAGATTGTGGTTGAAGACGTCCGGCCTCGCCGTGACGACGATTTCGAGCGCGCCCTCCTTGCGCAGGAAGTCGGGCGTCAAAATCTCGATCGTGGTCGAGGGGCACGCGGCGCGGATCGCGCGGATGGTCTGGGCGAAATGCTCGGCGCCACCATCAGCGAGATCGTCGCGGTCGACCGAGGTGATGACGACGTGGGCGAGCCCCAGCTTGGCCACGGCCTCGGCAACATTGTGCGGCTCGGCGGCATCGAGGGCATTAGGCATGCCGGTCTTGACGTTGCAGAAGGCGCAGGCGCGGGTGCAGGTGTCACCCATGATCATGAAGGTCGCGTGCTTCTTGTCCCAGCACTCGCCGATGTTCGGGCAGCCCGCCTCCTCGCACACCGTATGCAGGCCGTTGGCCCGCACGATGTTGCGGGTGTCGGCATAGCCGCGGGTGTTCGGCGCGCGCACGCGGATCCAGTCCGGTTTCGGCGGCGAAGCGGAATCGGGCCGGTTCACCTTTTCAGGGTGGCGCGGGCGCAACGGGTTCGAGATGGTGTCGACAATAACGACCATGGGGTGTCCGGTCTGTTCAGGTCCTACCTAGTCGGTCTCGCACGCCATCGCAACCCGCTCGCCCAGCTTCAGGGAACATGGCAGATATGGGCAATATCCTGCTCTGTTCTCTGGCGATTCTTACCTCGAATGGCTCCAAGAAAACCATCAAGCTCGAACGCTTCCACATCACGGCTCGGCAAGCCGCTGAAGCGTGCCTTTTTCGCGCGCAGCGTCCACGAGGTCGCGCCCGACCTGATCGGCGCGACCCTGCTGATCGACGGCGTCGGTGGGATTATCGTCGAGGTCGAGGCCTATCATCATACCGACCCGGCGGCGCACTCTTATCGCGGCCCGACGCCGCGGAACCAGGTGATGTTCGGCCCGCCCGGCTTTGCCTATGTCTACCGATCCTATGGCATCCATTGGTGCGTGAATTTCGTCTGCGAGGAGGCAGGCTCGGCCAGTGCGGTGCTGATCCGCGCACTGGAGCCGACCCATGGTATCGCCGCGATGCGTCGTCGCCGCCATGCGGACAATGTGCACGCGCTGTGCTCGGGCCCGGGCAAACTGACCGAAGCGCTCGGTATCACCATCGCCCACAATGGCCTGCCCTTGGACCGGCCGCCGATCGCGCTGCATGCGCGGACGGTGGAGGTCGAGGCGGCTATCGGCATCCGGATCGGCATCACCAAGGCGGCCGAACTGCCCTGGCGCTACGGCGTCAAGGGCTCGAAATTCCTCAGCAAGCCGTTTCCGAAGTGAGCGTCATTAAGACGCCTGCTTCAGCCGCTCCAGCGCCTCCAGCAACTTCGCCTTGCGCGCCAGCGCCGCCTCGCGCTTTTCGCGCTCTTCCTCGACGACCTCTTCGGCTGCGTTGGCCACGAACTTCTCGTTCGCCAGCTTGGATTCGGCGCGCTTGATGTCGGCGTCGGCCTTGGCGACCTCCTTGTCGAGGCGCGCGCTCTCGGCGGCGACGTCGATCACGCCCTTCAGCGGTAGCGCGGCGACCTCGCCGCGCACCAGCAGCTGAACCGCGCCGTCAGGCGCGCGATCGCCGAAGGAGATGTCGGACAGCCGCGCCATGCGCTTGATGACGTCAATCCAGCGCGGCGCGCGCTCCTTGGTTTCGGCGGAAGCGCCGACCAGCACCAGCGCCGTCAGCGTTGCCGGCGCAATGTTCATCTCGGCGCGCACCGAACGGATTTGCGTGATCAGGTCGATCACCCAGCCGATCTCGGCTTCCGCCTTCGGATCCGTGAAGTCGGCGTGGTCGAAGATCGGCATGACCAACATTGGCGAGACGAGAGACTCGGTCGGCCCCGTCGCCGCTGCGAGCATCGCAAGCTGCTCCGGCGTCGGCCCGGACGGCTTCAGCGGCCACTGTGCCAGCGCGAGCAGCTCTTCACGCTTGGCCGTCACCTCCCACAGCTCTTCGGTGATGAAGGGCATGAAGGGGTGCAGGAGCTTCAAGATCTCGTCGCGGGCCCAGGCGACCATGGCGCGGGTCTCGGCCTTGGCCGGACCGTCAGGGCCGAGCAACACGGGCTTTGCGAGCTCGACATACCAGTCGCAATAGACGTTCCAGACGAAGCGGTAGATCGCACCGGCGGCATCGTTGAAGCGGTAGGCTTCGATCGCCTCAGTCACCTCGCGCGTGGTGTGCGCGCTCTCATGCGCGATCCAGCGGTTCAGCGTCTGCTTCGCCTTCGCCGGCTCGAAACCATCGGGCACCGCGCAGTGGTTCATCTCCGCGAACCGGCAGGCGTTCCAGAGCTTGGTTGCGAAATTGCGATAGCCCTCGACGCGGCTGGTCGCGAGCTTGATATCGCGCCCCTGTGCCGCCATCGCGGCCAGCGTGAAGCGCAGCGCGTCGGCGCCGTATTCATCGATCAGGTGCAGCGGATCGATCACGTTGCCCTTCGACTTCGACATCTTGGCGCCCTTCTCGTCACGGACGAGGGCGTGGATGTAGATGGTCGAGAACGGCACCTCCTTCATGAAGTGCAGTCCCATCATCATCATGCGGGCGACCCAGAAGAAGATGATGTCGAAACCGGTGACGAGCACATTGGTCGGATAGTAACGCTGCACCTCCGGCGTAGCGTCGGGCCAGCCCAGCGTCGAGAACGGCCACAGCGCCGAGGAGAACCAGGTGTCGAGCACGTCCTCGTCGCGGGTGATGAAGCCTTCGCGCTTGTTGCGGTCGAGCGCCATCTCGCGCCCCTGCTCGGCCGTGATGACCTCCTGTTCGACGTAATAGCCGAGCGCGTGGCTGACGGCCTCTTCCTCGGTCTCGGCGACGAAGACCTTGCCGTCCGGACCGTACCAGGCCGGGATCTGGTGGCCCCACCAGAGCTGGCGCGAAATGCACCAGGGCTGGATGTTCTCCATCCACTCGAAATAGGTCTTTTCCCAGTTCTTCGGTACGAAGCTGGTTTCGCCCGAACGCACCGCCGCCGTCGCCGGCTTTGCCAGCGTCTTGGCGTCGACATACCACTGATCGGTGAGATACGGCTCGATCACGGTACCGGAGCGATCGCCGTGCGGCACCGTATGGGTGTGCGGCTCGATGCGCTCGACGAAGCCGAATGCTTCCAGCCGCTCGACGATGCGCTTGCGCGCTGCGAAGCGGTCGACCTTATGAAACTCCTCGGCAAATTGCGCGGCGCCCTCTGGCAGGTCGCGCAGGTAATCCTCGTTGTCGAGGAGATCGAGGCAGCCTTCCTTGTCGAGCACGCTGATCTGGCGCAGGCCGTGGCGCTTGCCGACCTCGAAATCGTTGAAGTCGTGCGCCGGTGTCACCTTGACCGCGCCCGACCCCTTTTCCGGATCGGAATAGTCGTCGGCGACAATCTGCACCTTGCGGCCGACCAGCGGCAGGATGATGTGCTTGCCGACGAGCTTCTGATAGCGCTCGTCATCGGGATGCACGGCGACGCCGGTATCGCCGAGCATGGTCTCGGGCCGCGTGGTGGCGACGACGATGAAGCTCGCCGGATCGTCCGGGCTGAACGTCTTGCCCTCGATCGGATAGCGCAGATACCAGAGGTGGCCCTTGACCTCGGTCTGCTGCACTTCGAGATCGGAGATCGCGGTGAGCAGCTTGGTGTCCCAGTTCACCAGCCGCTTGTCCTTGTAGATCAGGCCGTCGCGATGAAGTTCGACGAACACCTTGACGACGGCCTTCGACAGGCCCTCGTCCATGGTGAAGCGCTCGCGCGACCAGTCGCAGGAGGCGCCGAGCCGCTTGAGCTGGTTGATGATGGTGTCGCCGCTCTCGGCCTTCCACTGCCAGACCCGCTCGAGAAACTTCTCGCGGCCCATCTCGCGGCGGCCGGGCTGCTGGCGCTCCATCAGCTGCCGCTCGACCACCATCTGGGTGGCGATGCCGGCGTGGTCGGTGCCGGGCTGCCACAGCACGTCGCGGCCGCGCATCCGCTCGAAGCGGCACAGGATGTCCTGGAGCGTGTTGTTGAGCGCGTGGCCCATATGCAACGAGCCCGTCACGTTCGGCGGCGGGATCACGATGGTGAAAGGCACCGCGTCGCGGCGGTCGGGGCGACCGGCCTTGAACGCAAGGCTGTCCTCCCAGACGACGGACATGCGTGATTCGATATCGGCGGGCTGGTAATTTTTCTCGATCATGGGGCTGCTAGAAAGCCGCGCGCGGGGGCCAAGTCAAACGAAAAGGTCAACGGCCGCCGCGCGAGACTCGCTCGATTTCGGCCTTCACAATGCGTTCAACGAGCCCCGGCAGGTTATCGTCGAGCCAGGACTTCAGCATCGGGCGCAGCATCTCCTTGACCAGGTCCTCCAGCGTCCGCGCGTTGCTGCTGAGCACCGTGTGGGCCAGGGAGTTGAAAGCGGATTCGACCGCCGAGACCGTCGTTTGCGCCAGGATCGGCTGCTGCGGCGGCAGCGGCGGGGCATCGAAGTCCACCGGCGCATATGACGGCGGCGGCGCAGGACGGGGTGGCGGCGCCGATTCGGCGAATTCGAGATCATCGCGCGGCTCGACCCTGCGAAAGCTCGGCGGCGGCGGAGCCGGTGTCGGCTCGGGAACCTCGACCGCCATCTCGTCGGTCAGTTCGAGAACGTCAGATTCGGGCTCAGGCTCCGGTTCGGGCGCGCGCATCTCGGGTGCGGCGGTCGCACTATCGAGCCCGGCCAGCAGCGCGTCGATATCGTCCTGGTTGTTGGATTCGGCCGCCGCAGGCGGTGGAGGCGGCGCCGGCTTGGCGGCGGGCGGCGGCGCAGGTTTCTCGGCAGCCGGCTTCGCAGGCGGCGCGACCTTCGATGGCGGAATGTCGTTCATCGCCTGGGGCTTTGGCGCAGGCGCTGCGGGCGCAGGCGCGGGCTTCGCGGCCTCGGCCGGCGGCGGCTTGGCCTCGTCGTCGGCAATGATGCGCCGGATCGAGGCCAGAATCTCCTCCATCGAGGGTTCTGTGACCTTTGCAGGCTGCGTCATCTCCGACTCCACATCCTCAACGCCCTCGCATGCGTTATTTTACACCAAGCGCGCCAGGATTGGCCGGTTCCGGACCGGCGGCCCGACATTTTCATCGTGACAGCCAGACTTGTCCCCAGATCACGGCGCAACGTACGGCCGTGCGCCCTATCCCCGGCACCCGACCTTTGCGCAAACGACGTCGGGTACGGGCGAATCGACCCGCAACTTCTTGGCAAGGCTATGTCAGGGAATTTGACGATTGCAAGCAAACCGCCGGTCGGCCTCGGCTATTCGCGAGGCCGACCTGATTGCGGCAATCAGCGTCCGTCGGGCGTACGCACGCCGGCCCAGCTGTCGCGGACCTGGTGGTAGTGCACGCTGGGATCGTAAACCGAGGTCCCAAGGCCGAGCACCTGCGGCGACAGACGGCCGACGGCGGACAGAACGTTATAAGATGCAACGACCCGGTCATGCTGCGCGGTAACCAATGCGACTCGCGCATTGACCAGCGCCTGCTGCGCGTTGAGCACGTCGAGGGTGGTGCGCTGACCGGCCTTGGCTTCTTCGCGCACGCCGTTCAGCGCGATCTCGGACGCCGTCACCTGCGCCTGCGCGGATTGCACCTGCGCCTTGCCGGCCTGCAACGAGCCCCACCACTGCACGACGGTCGCACGAGCCTGATCGCGAGTCGTTTCGAGATTGAGACGCTGCTGCGCCAGGTTTTCCTTGGACTGGCGGATCAGCGAATATTGATTGCCGCCGTCATAGAGCTGCCAATTGGCCTGCGCGATAGCGGATGCGCTGTTTGACCTGAATTGAATCAGGGACTGCTCGTCCGCACGCGTGGCGTTAAGCTGCAGCGTAACCGTCGGCAGCAGCGCACCTTCGGCGACCTTGACCTGCAAATAATTGACGTCGATGCCAAACATTGCGGCCGTGACGTTGGGATTCTCGATCAGGCCGAGCTCGACGGCCGCGGCGAGCGTCGGAGGCAGGTACCGGTCGACCGGCGAGCCCGGCGCGAGGTTCACCGGCTCGTTGCCGATGACGCGGCGGAAGTTCGCGCGCGTCGTGTTGAGATTCGCTTCGGCGGTGAGTGCCTGCGTCCTGCCGGCAGCCAGCTGCGCTTCCGATTGCGCGACGTCGGTCCGCGTCACTTCGCCGACGTTGAAGCGATCGCGCGTCTGCTTCAGCGTCTGCTCGAGCACGCGCACGTTGCTGCGCTGGACTTCGAGCGTCGCAGCATCGCGAAGATAGTCCATGTAGGTCGTGGCAGCCTGGAGCAGCACGCTCTGATCGAGGCTGCGCAGCGCTTCGCGGGCACCGGAAACCTGGCTCTCCGCGGCGCGCGTCCGGTTGCCGGTGATGTTGCCATTATAGAGCGTCTGCGAGGCGGTCACGCCGACGCTGCGGGGCGCCGTGGGCCCGTGGAACGGGGCACTCCCCACCGAGCTCTGCTGATCCTGGTATTGATAGCCGCCACTCGCCGTCAGCGAAACTTTGGGCCGGTAGCCCGACAAGGCCTGCGGCACGTTTTCGTCGGTCGAGCGCACCTGGGCGCGCTGTGCGTTGAGCTGCGGATTGTTCTGATAGGCGCGCACCAACGCGCCCTCGATCGTGTCCGCCAAGGCAGGCGTCGACGCGGCCAACGCCATCAGCAGGACCGAAACCGCAGCTCCGGTGAAGAGCTTCACCCCATGCATCCGTAAAATTCCGTTCATTCTAACGCCAAGCTCGTGCCCACGAGCCTGGTTACCGTATCCGAGTGGAGTCGTTGCCCCGCAGCAACATAGGACGCGGTCAAGCGCGACGGAACTACCTGAGGGTGGTTCTCAGCGGAAACTCTTCACGTGCAGCATCCCGGCCACACTTCTGATTCAGAACGGGATTTTAGCAGGCTTTGGCTGTCAGAAGACGAAGGAAGCAGCCCGATCCAGCCCGGGAAGGACCGGGGCTGCGGCATCGAACAGCGCCCGATAGCCGAATTCGCCGTGGGAACGGGTGACAATTACGGCCCGTGGCGGCTTGGATTCGGCAGAGACCCCCACCAGACGCCCTCCCTCCCTGAGCTGACCGAACAGCCCTTCCGGCGTCACTTCGGTGGCGCCATTGAGGACGATCACGTCATAGGGAGCGGCAGCCGCATCCCCGTCGGCGCAGGCCGCAGCCTTGCAGGTCACGTTGGCAAGCCCGAGGGCGGCAAAGGCATCCTTGGCCTTCGCGGCAAGGGCCGAATCGCATTCGGTGGCAGTGACTTGGCGCGCGAGCTTGGCGGTCAGCGCGGCGAGGTAGCCAGTGGCGCAGCCGACGACCAGCACGTTGTCGCCCTCGCCGATCTCGGCGGCCTGGAGCAGTTTGCCGGTCAGCGCCGGCTTGATCAGGAACCGCTTGGCGGCGCCTTCGCTCACGTCGAGGTCGAGATCGAGATAGGCCAGGGCTTGTCGGCCGGCCGGCACGAAGGCCTCGCGGGGAACTGCGATCATGGCATCAAGAATGCGGCGATCAGTGACGTCACTGGTGCGCACCTGGCCATCGACCATTTTTAGGCGCGCGGTCGAGAAACCGGACATTTGCGGACCCTGCAATGCGGACGATGCCGCGGACGAAATTTTGCGGCATCTTTGGAACAGGCTCCACGAAAACGCAACACGTCCGTTTGCCCCGGAGGACGAGGTCTGCGCGGCTTACGGCATGAAGGGGCGGAACGCTTATTCGATCGCGACCGCGAGGCGGCCGATCAGGGCGGCGACCTCGTCCAGCCGCGCTGAATCGGGTGCCTCGACGGCACGCGCAAGGCGCGCGACGCATTCATCGTCGCTGAGCTCGGGAACGCCTGAAGGCAGGATCGAGGGGGCCAACTGGAAGCGGTCGACCTGGATGTCTCGCATGCGGAATCAGCTCCGTTTGGGTCCGACACCGCAACGTTCGATCTGAATTGAGTCGATTTGGCGCCGGCCTCATGGCGCGACGGCGCCACCACACACATCTGTTTGATGCGCGATTCCATAGCCAATTCGGTACGATGCACCATTCAGACAGTGCTGCAGCAGCATCGCGCATCGCATCAGAATGCGGCGGCAATCCATTGAAATAACGGTAGAATTTGGCTCCCCGGGCTGGATTCGAACCAGCGACCATCCGATTAACAGTCGGATGCTCTACCGCTGAGCTACCGAGGAAAAGGGCGAACCGACGTTCGCGCGCGGCTGCGTATAACAAAGCCGCTTGCGCTTGCAAAGGACGAATTCGTCATCTCCCGCAACGCGTCGAGGAAGCGCCTGTGCGGCCCCTCCTCCCGGCCATCGAGGGCAACTATTCGGCGATGAAAGACGTGGTCTTGGTGCCGGAGTCGTAACGCAGCCTCAGCACGTTGAACTTGCAGAGGTTGACGTTCTTCCACAGCACCGACTCGTCGTAGTTCTGCCAGTCGACGCGGACGTTCCAGACGCAGCCCTCGTCGTCCTCGTCGAACTCGACATAGGTGGTCGCCTGGTTCTGGAGCACCTTGTCGAGCTCGTTGTCCCATTCGTCCATGCCATCGTCCGGCGCGTTGAAGCCGAGGAATTTGATGGCATAGCCGGTCTCGTTGATGACGGAGACATTGCGGGCATCGGCAGCGAAGGAAGGCGCGGCGGCAATCGAAAGCCCGATGGCGATCAGTCCAGACAGAAAATACTTCATGTGAAAATCCTCCGATCGAAAAAGCTTTCGGCGCTGACGCCGATCCGCGCGGCTACCGCGACAACTAATGCCGTTGCCTCAGAGATTCGTCCGGAGCGCGAGTCGAAGGGTTCGACACGCGACCGACTTGCACTCCGGAGTCGTGCGCGACGCGAGACGCGCACGGACATTTCTTATCGATTCGAATTCTCCGCAGCAATGAACGGGCATTCATAGATCGGCGGCGTTTGGTTTTTCCGGTGCGGGCGCCGGCACCGCGGCGCCGTTGCTCTTGCCCGTCACAGCGCCAACCAGCGCCTTCACCGGATCCTCGCCCGGCGCAAAGCCGCTCTGGCGCAGGCGGTAAAGCGGAATCTTTCTGCGTGAGCTGATTGACCCGTTGTTTGTGTGTTTTGCTTGCCGGCAGCACCAAGGCTCGTAGGCCGTATGGTGGGTTAGCGAAGCGCAACCCACCATACTTCAGCGAATGCGGAGCGAAGTTGGTGGCTTACGCCAGCGGACTGCGCTTCGCGCAGCCGCAGAGCTAACCCCACCCTACGAAACCGCGCATCGCCTACGGCCGTCGGCACACCAGGTCGATCTCGATCAGTGCGTCATAGGCAAGCCCGGTGACGCCGACGCAGGTGCGGGCCGGGAGCCGGCCGGGCGCGAAGAACGTGCGGTAGGTCTCGTTCATCGCGGCGTAGTCCTCCTTGAAGCGCGTCAGATAGATGCGCGACATCACGACGTGCTCGAGGCCGAGATCGAGGCCGGCGAGCACCACCTTCAAATTCTCCATCACCGCACGGGTCTGGGCGACGATGCCGTCGGGCAGCACGCCCGGCGTTTGCGGCGTATCCGGCATCTGGCCGGTGACGAAGACAAAGCCGTCGGTCTCGACGGCGTGGCTGAAGGGCGCGACCGGCTTCGGTCCGCCGCTGATCATGTGGAATTTCACGTTGGTTATTCCTTGGTTCTAAGGCGCGCTCTTCAAGGGGAGTTTTGGAAGATGCGCTTGCTGATGATCGCGTGCACGCCCCAATTGCCGTCCACCACCTGGGTTACGCCGAAATCGACCGCCGCCGACATCAACGCAATCGCTTCATCCTCGCTCAGCCCTTTCACGTTCATCAGGAAGCGTCGCATTTTCCGGAACGCGTCCTTCATGGCGAGATCCAGCGAAGATTTGGCGTAGACCTCGCTTTGGCCTTGCGCACCGAACTCGGCGAGATAGTTCGGATGGCTGAATCCGGTCAGCACCCAGTCGGTCGCGGTCTCGATCAGGGGATAGGAGAGATCGGCGAAGGGCCGGCCGGCGAGGTCGGCCTTCTTGTGCAGGATCACCTCGAAGGTGCCGGTCATCGAGCATTCGATCGCGGTGCCGCTGAGCTCGCCGTCGCCCTGCGCGGCATGGGGATCGCCGACCGACAGCAACGCGCCGGGCACGGAGACCGGAAGGTAGACGGCTGCCCCCTTTCCCAGCCGCCAATTGTCGAGATTGCCACCGAAATAGGACGGCGGCACCGAGTCGATGAAATCGACCTCGCGCGGCGCCACCGCGATCACGCCGAAATGCGGACGCAGCGGAATGCGGATGCCGTCGAGCACGTCATGGCGGCGCTTCACCGTGCCTGATACGACGGGAACGCCGGGATAGTCGTAAGTGGCGTGCACGACGCCGAAGGGATCGGTCTGCGGCTCCCAGAGGTAGGAATAGAGCGCGCGGGCATGCGGCGCGTCGGCATCGTCGAAGATCTCGTAGATCGTCACCGCCTCGCGCGGCCTCGGCCCTGAAAGGAACTCGTCGTAGTGATAGCCCCACCAGGCGGCGACCGAGGAGCCGAACACGCGGCCTGAATGTTTCGGGTGGCGGCTTGCGCGCGGGACGATATCAAGGATGCGCACCTCCAGCACGTCGCCGGGCTGGGCGTCCTTCACTGCCACCGGTCCGGTGCAGATGTGCACGCCGAACCCCTCGCCAGCGCCGCGACCGAACACGCTGGCATCCATCGGACCGGCGCCGCGGCGATCCACGTTTTTCCTGTCGGCTGTCCAGCCGAACACGCTTTCCGCCGCGGCATCGCCCGCAATCATCAGTTCGGGATCGTCGGAGGCATGCTGGGTCAGCGTCTCGATGGTGATGGTGTCGCCCGAGGCGATCTCGAGCTGCGGCGACAGCGAGCGGCTGAAATAGCCCCAATGAATACGGCTGGCCTCGATCGGAAGATGATGGTGCTGGCGTCCAGCCGTTCTCGGCTGATCGGAGTGAGCGCGGCAGACGTTGCTGCGTGCCTCCGCACCCGCCTGATGCGCGCGGAGCTGCGCCAGCGCCTCCTGCGGCCAGCCGCGCTGACCGGTGATCCCGTGCTGCAGGGTCGCCCGCTCCGCCTCCTGCTGGCGGAACTCCCGCGGCGGCAGGCCGAAGCGGTGGCGGAAGGCGCGGCTAAAATGCGCGGAATCACCAAAGCCATAAGCGTAGGCGATCTCCGAGATCGAGCGATGCGCCTCGGACGGATTGGACAAATCGGCCCAGGCGCGCTGCAGCCGGCGTTCGCGGACATAGTGGGTGAAATTGTCGCCGACCGTCTCGAACAGTTTTTGCAAATAGCGCTCGGAGATCCCCTCGGCTTGGGCGACGCGCGCCGGTACCAGTTCGGGATCGTCGAGCCTGCGTTCGATGGTCTGGCAGATCCGGTGCAGCAGCGCGGCCTGTGTCGCGCTCGATCCAGCATCGGACGTCGAGGCCGCCAGTTGATGCGCCAGCGTCAAAAGCAGATCGACCAGGCTTTGCGCGACCGCATTCCATTCGGCATCGCTCAGGGTGTCAAGCGTGCGCGCGGTGGCATCGAGCAGGCGCGCGAACACATCGGCGAAACCACTGGGCGGAACCACCCGCGGCTCGCCCAGCCGCGGCTTGCCCGAGAGCCGCCCGTGCAGCGCCTCCGACGTGACCGACAGCACGATCGCGCGCATGTCGCGCTGGAACACGATGCTCCAGTCCCCGCTCCGCGGCAGCAGCACGAGATGGCCGACAGGGACGATGCGATGACCGCCGGCGCTTTTCAGCACCATGCCGTCCTCGACCGGCATCAGGGCGATCGGAAGGTCTTCGTGCGATTGCGCCAGTGGACCGATACTCTGCGCGCCCGCAGCCATTCGCGTCAGCGCGACGCCCGCGGCTTGGCGATGCGACGCCGTGGCGTGCCCGTCAAAGAAGGAATGGCCGGTCGCGGGTTGCAGGCCGACGGCGGCCAGCACGTCCCGCCAGGCTTCGGGGCGGTCGTCTTGCGCGTAGGACTCGCTCGTGAACGGCCGGAAGCTCATTGGATCGACCCAGATTGCAGTCGATCGAAGCAACCTCTGTGCCAGACGCACGCGGTCGTCCGTCGCTGCGACGGGCCGCAAATGACGATCGCTGCTCACGTGCTCATCTCGAAAACAGTCTGCGCTTCAACGCATTATGCTGTGAAAGTGCTCGGCCTTCATGGTTCGAGACGCGCCGTAAGGCGGCGCTCCTCACCATGAGGGTCTAATATCTCACCGCGAAACGAGACCTCATCCTGAGGAGCACGCCAAAAGCGGGCGTCTCGAAGGATGAACCGCAACGAAACTCCCTCATTTCAAGCTTCATCAATCGCACCGGAAGATGTTCTTGCGAATCGTGCCATGGACGCCCCAATTGGCATCGACCACCTGGGTCACGCCGAAATCGGCGCCGACCGACAGCAGCGAGATCGCTTCGTCCTCGCTCAGGCGATGCACCGTCATCAGAAAACGCCGGAGCTTGCGGAACGCATCGCGCATCGCACGGTCGAGGCTGGAGTGGTTGGCAATCTCGGTTTGTGCGTCGGCGCCGAGCGCGGCGAGATAGTTCGGATAGGTGAAGCCGTAGAACGACCAGGCCTGATCCGTCTCCAGCATCGGATGGTCGAGGCCCTCGAGGCTGGTGCCGGCAAGGTCGGCTTTCTTGTGCAGGATGAATTCGAAGTCACCGGTAAGCGAGGTCTCGATCGCGGTACCTCCAAGCTCGCTGTCGCCTTGTGCGGCATGGGGATCGCCAACCGAGAAATAGGCGCCGGCGACTGCGACCGGATAGAACATCCGCGCGCCCTTGCCTATGCGCCAGTCGTCGATGTTGCCCCCGGTGTAGCTCGGCGGGATCGAGCTGACGAAGTCGGCTTCCGATGGCGCCAACCCCATGGTGCCGAAATGCAGCCGCGCCGGCACTTTCACGCTGGCGAGGATGTTCTCGCGCTTCTTGATGCTGGCGTGATCGACGCGAACGCCGGGATAATCGATGGTCGGGTGCACGATGCCGTCGGGATCGGTCTGCGGCGTCCAGACGTAGTTGTAGACCGCCTTCGCGTAGGGCTCGCCGGAACTGTCGAGCTCGAAGATGGTGACGACTTCGCGCGGCTTCGGCTCCTCGATCAGATCGCGATAGTGAAAGCCCCAATTCGCCGCGACGTTGGAGCCGAAGCAGCGGCCGGCATGGCAGGCGCTGCAGCTCGGCCGCGGCCGGACGTCGAGGATGCGGACTTCCAGGATGTCGCCGGGCTCGGCGCCTTCGATCGCGACCGGTCCGGTCAGAAGATGCACGCCGATCCCCTCGCCTGCGCCGCGGACGAAGGGCCCTTCGGCCGGGCCCGAGCCGCGGCGTGCCACCGCCTTGTGCTCGCGCGTCCACTGGAAAACGCTCTCGGCGCCGGCATCGCCGGCGATCATGCGCTCGTAATCGTCATTGGCGTGATGAGTCAGCGTCTCGATGGTGGCGCGATCGCCGGAGCGCAGCGTCAGCGCCGGGGTGACCTTCTTCGAGAAATAGCCCCAGTGGACGGTTTTCGGCGACACCGGCAACGTGACATGCTTCATGACATGGTCTCTTTTGAATTGGCCTCTTCGGGGAATGCGCTCGTCAGTCTTGCGAGGCCGGACGGCAGGCTCATCGCACCGCCTCCGGAATCTTGTCGGCTTCCATCACACTGAGGAAACGGGCTGTTAGCGGATTCCGGGGGTTGGTGAGCACCTCGTGCGCCGGCCCCTCCTCGATGATCGCGCCGCCGCTCAGGAACGCGACGCGGTCGGCGACTTCATCGGCAAAGCGGATCTGGTGCGTCGAGATGATCATGGTGAGACCGTCGTCGATGGCGAGGCGGCGGATCACCTCCAGCACCTCGTTGACGAGCTCGGGATCGAGCGCCGAGGTCGGCTCGTCCAGCAGCAGCACGCTCGGGTTCGGCGCAAGCGCCCGCGCGATGGCAACGCGCTGCTGCTGGCCGCCGGAGAGATGCCGCGGCAGCGCGTCCGCGCGGTGCGCCAGCCCGACGCGGTCGAGCAGCTCGGTGGCGCGGCGCTCGGCATCGATCCGGGTCATGCCGTGGACCCAGCGCAGGGGGCCGGCGACGTTCTCCCTGGCCGAGAGATGGGCGAACAGGTTGAACTGCTGGAACACCATGCCGACGCCGACGGTCGCCCGTTCGTTGGCGATCGCCCGCGGCGACAGCAGCTTGCCATCATCATCGAAACCGAGGCGGCGGCCGCCGACGCGCACGGTGCCGGAGTCCCAGCTTTCGAGATGATTGATGCAGCGGAGCAGCGTACTCTTGCCGGAGCCGCTGGGACCGAGCAGCGCGACGACTTCGCCGAAACGAACTGTCAGATCGAGGCCGCCGAGCACCTTTTGCGCGCCGTAGCTCTTGGTGAGGTCCTTGGCCTCGACGGCGATGTTGTTGCGCGCGATCGTCACGGCGCGACGGGTACGTTCCTCGCGCGTCAACGCTAGCGGCGGCACATCAGCAGGCTCCGCCTGCACAGGGGTGGGATCGCGCGCCATGGCTTCGGCGAGCTCAAGCTTGGTGGCGAGATCGACGCGGCGCCATGGCAGATAATCGGCAAGCTTGCGCTCGCGGCCCTTGGTGCGGTCGAGATCAAGCAGCCATTCGACGAACAGCTGGATGACGCTGATGGCAAAGGTCAGCACGAGGTACAGCAGGCCCGAGGCGAAGAAGATCGAGAAGAAGTCGAAGGTCGAGGACGCAAGCTGGGTCGAACGTAACGTCAATTCCTGGACCGCGACGACGGAGGCGAGCGAGGAGTTCTTCAGCGCGCTGACCGCCTCGTTGCCGAAGGCCGGGATCATGGTGCGGATCGCCTGCGGCGCGATTACCCGCCACATCAGGACCCGCGGCGTCATGCCGAGCGCCTGCCCCGCCGTCACCTGCCCGCGATCGACCCCGAGCACGCCGGCGCGCAGCATCTCGGCGATGAACGGCGCCTCGTTGCAGGCGAGCGCGAGACCCGCGGCCAGCACTGCCGGCAGCTTGATGCCGATATGCGGCAGCGCGTCGTATGCGAACACCATTTGCAGGATCAGCGGCGTGCCGCGGAAGATTACCGTGTAGGCCCGGGCGATCGCCGCCAGCAGCCAGAAGCGGGACAGCTGCATGCCGGCGAGGATCAACCCGAGGATCAGTCCGCCGCCGAGCCCGAGGGCGGTCACCTCAAGGGTGAGCTCGATACCCTCGAGCAGGTACGGCAGACTGAGATAGTGCAGGAACAGGGACATCAATCAGCCGTCAGGACATCCGGCTCCTTGAAGTTGTTCACGTCGAGTCCCCACTTCTTCAGAAGCTCCATGTGCGTGCCGGCCTTCTGCACCTCGATCAGCGCGGCGAGCACGGCGTCACGGAATTTCGGCTTGTCCTTGGGGACGGCGATGCCGACCGAATACGGGATCGTCACCGCGATCGCCTTCTCCAGCTTGTCCGGATACGCCTTCACCGCGCTGTCGACGGTGTTGACGTCGTTGACATAGGTGTCGGCGCGGCCGGCGAGGATCGCCTGGATGCAGTTGGCGTTGTTGTCGTAGAGCTGCACGGTCGGCTCGGGCTTGCCGGCCTTCTTGCACTCCGGCATCAGGGCCTGGATCAGGGGCACCTCGACATAGCCGGTGTTTTCGGCGGCAGCCGCGCCGCACATTGACATGTTGATGCCGTTGATGCCCTTCGGATTGCCCTTGGCGACCAGCACGCCGTCGAACACCTTCGAATAGGTGATGAAGTCGGCGGCCTTGGCGCGTTCCTTGGTGGCGTAGATGTCGGAGATGACGATGTCGGCTTGTCCCGCGGCGAGCGTGGTCAGGAGTGCCGCGAACGTCACCGGCTTGTAGGTCAGCTTGAAGCCGAGGCAGTCGCCGATGGCCTCGCCGAGGTCGATGTCGAAGCCGATATATTTGCTGGGATCTTTCGGGTCGATCGTCTCATAGCCCGGGGTATGCGGATTGATGGCGTTGACCAGTGTCTTGCCCTTCCAGTCCGGATATTTGTCCTGGAGCGCGGCGCAGGCCGCGGGCGCCGCGGCTTGCGCGCTCAGCGGTGCTGCGGCGACGACGCCGAGAGCGATGGCCGCGCCGAGCGCGAGCTTGCGCCATGGCAACGATGCGCGCGCCGTCCCCCGCGCCTGGGGCAAAACCCGTCTCTCCATGTCCAGCTCCTTCGAATTGTCATGGCGATTGCCATGTTCCAAAACTCGGGAGCCAGCCTAGGAGCAAGGCGGACGAGAAAGCTTGTCCGCGGGCGTACAAAAAATTGGATGGGTTCGGCCTGCGGATTGGGCAGGCCGCTGCACAAAAACCGTTCGCAAGCGGGGAGCACTGCGATCCAGGATTCCGAATTGGGCGAAATCAGTTGGTTTCGATATGCGCTATGATATGGCCGATTCGAGAATCATTCGATCTGCCGATTTGACAGATATATGACGTCTGGAAGACGGATCCTGACGACCGCCTCCGGGCCGGCCCCGGTCATCCACAGCCTGTCCGCAGCATATCCACAGACCGGCTGCGGCGAATTCTCAAGGCCGCAGGAGCTACTTGCTGCGCACGAATCCACAGGGACTATCCGCCGGCCTGATCGAACACGGAGCGGCACGCCTCGCTCAAGCTGGCCCGATTACGCCGCAGGCACGCCGTGATGGCGCGGACATTGGGAATTTCGCCGGCGCAGAGCCGGTAGACGTCCGGCGTACAGGCCCGGCGCTGCTCCTGCGTTCCCTGTGCGTGGGCGGCGGACGCAAACAGCGTCAGAAACAGCCCCACCGTCGAGGCGCGCCGCGCCCGGCTCCTGACACCCGCACACCGCAAGAACCTTGCCTTCATGACCAAGTCTCCTTGCTGCCGCCTTCGGCCCGCGTTGGCCGGCGCCTGCCAGAGGTAGGAGAAATAAGCCGCGGAGAATGTGATCTCTTTCACGCTTGCGGAGGCTGGCGGGAACCTAGGGCTCCCCGGGACTTTTCAGAGATCGTTAACCAAACGAGGCCCGATCGCCGGATCGTTAAAATGCGAACGATCGGATCAATCGCGAAACAAGCCGGCTTTGCGACATTGTGCCATCCGCGTTCCGGAGGGTGCGATGAGCGAAGCCGAATTCAACTTGCTGCTGGATACCGTCCGAGACGCCATGGTCCATGACGAATTGGCGTCTGCGCGGGAGGAGGAATTCGTGCCGCGCTCGTGGAGCTTTTTCGCAACGCCCAAGGCCGCCAACGACAACGAAGGCGCCTGGCCCCTCCTGCCCTTTCCCGAAGGCTGGTACGCGGCCTGCTGAGCCCGCCGCGAACCTCTAACCGCTAGCCACACACCGAGACCGGGCGCGCGGCCTGATCAGATCTTGATACTCTCAAGTCTTGGCGCTCTCCTCGCCGCCCTGCGGCGCCCGGTTGGCATCGGCCGGGGGAAAGATGCTGTCGTAGATCGCACGGGCCTCGCGAATGAGACGAGCCCGCTCCAGCTCAGATTTCGGAACAAATCGGACGACGTCGCTCACGTGCTCTCCTGCTCTCGATTGGTCGGGAATGCATCACCCAGCCGATGCGAACTCTATGCCAAGCAGCTGAATCGAGGATTCCGGCCGCCCCCGGGCGAACCCGGTGAGCGCGCCACGCCGGTGGCCGCCTGCGGGTTCGGCGCAGACCGCACGAAAATCGAATCTATGCTGGAAGATCATGAGCTTGTGATGGAGGCCACGTCGGGACTCGAACCCGAGTAAACGGTTTTGCAGACCGGCGCGTAACCACTCCGCCACGTGGCCCCAACGAGGGCGGAGCAATATAGGGGATCAATGGTTTAGGCAACCCCGAGCGGCTAGCGCTTTACCTCTGCCGTACCGGCGAGGTACCGGCCTAGAATCTCCTCGGCCGTGCCGGCGGCGGCGATCCGGCCCTCTTCCAGCAGGATCGCGCGGTGGCAGGTGCTCTTGATGAGGTCGATATCGTGCGAGGCCAGCACCAGAGCGGGCCGATCACGGTGCGCCGGTAGCGCAGCGAAATATCCATCAGAGCGAGTGCGCCCCAACGATCAATCCGCGGGATGAGTGGCCCTGGAGTCAGGCCCGTTTGCCGCGCCGGACACCGCGACGGCGGTCCTTGGCTGCAGGTTTTGGCGCCAGTTCCGGCATCTCGGCCTGGACCTCGCGGTAGCGTGTCAACAGCCGTTCAAAACTGGCGTGCAGCGTGTCGGCGATATCAGGGCGCCGCTCCAGGCCGGCCAGAACCGTCGCGGCGGCTTCGATGGTCGAGAGCCCGTCTTTGCGCGGCTCGCGGCGCAGGCGGCCGTAGCGCGATGGGTGCGCCGGGTTGAGGATCACACGCTGGCATTTCAGCATCCAGGGATTGCGCCACCACAGCGCCTTGGCCTGGCTCCAGGTTCCGTCGAGCAGCACCACGCCTTCGAGCTTGCCCAGGATGGCGCGCTGGTTCTCCGCGACCTCGCCCTTGCGGGTGAGTGCCAGGATTTCGCCTTCGGCCTCGAGATCGGCCGCGCGCGCCGAGCCCAGATAGAGCACGGCCCAGCGCGCGGCATTCTCGACCGGCCGTCCCAGCGCCTTGGACAGGCTCGGCCAGGACAGGCCGACCCGAACTATCGCCTTGGGGAAGTGTTTTGCCGTCAGCCGCGCGGTGCCGAGCGCCCTGTCCTGCTCCTGCGGATGCTGGAGGATCAGGAGTCCCAGACGATTCTCAATCGGCGTGACGCTGTCGCAGATGCACAGCGGCATCGGCTTCTGGCAGTGCGGGCACTCGGGAATCGGCTCAACGGCTGCGGCCGCCGTTTCTGCTGGGTTCGACATGACCGCCGCTATACGCTCCGCGCGGCGCTTCAACAACCCGCCTATTCCGCCGGCGCGCCGACGACGCGCGGCTCGGAGCGCCGCCGCAGGCGGTCGATCAGGAGGTAGATTACCGGCGTGGTGTAGAGCGTCAGGATCTGTGAGACGAACAGGCCGCCGATGATGGTGATCCCGAGCGGGCGCCGCAGCTCCGTGCCGGGGCCGGTGGCAATGACCAGCGGAATCCCGGCGAACAGCGCCGCCATCGTCGTCATCAGGATGGGACGGAAGCGCACCTGGCAGGCCTCGAAGATCGCCTCCGCCGAGGACAGGCCGCGCTGGCGCTCGGCGTCGAGCGCGAAGTCGACCATCATGATGCCGTTCTTCTTGACGATGCCGATCAACAGGATGATGCCGACGAAGGCGATCACCGTCAGCGGCGTGTTGGTGAGCTGGAGCGCGAGCAGCGCGCCGAGCCCCGCCGAAGGCAGCGTCGAGATGATGGTCAGGGGATGGGCGAGGCTCTCATAGAGCACCCCGAGCACGATATACATCGCCACCAGCGCGCCGAGGATCAGCAGTGGCTGGCGGCCGCTGGTTCTGGCGAAATCGCCGGCGTTGCCGTCAAAGCTGCCGCGGATGCCTTCCGGCATGTGCAATTCCTCGACCGCACGCTGAATGCTTTGCGTCGCGGTCTGAAGCGGCACGTCCGGCAACAGGTTGAACGACACCGTGGTCGAGGGAAACGACTGCGAATGATAGACCGCGAGCGCGGCGAGCCCGCGCGTCGCATGCACCACGGCTGACAGAGGCACCTGTGCGTCGCCCGCGCCGGCGACATAGATGCGCTCGAGGTTGGAGGGATCGACCTGGAATTTCGGGTCGATCTCCAGCACGATCATGTACTGGTTGCGCTGGGTGTAGATGATCGAGATCTGCCGCTGCGAGAAGGCGTTGTTCAGCGCGTTGTTGATGTCCTGGACGCGGACGCCAAGCGCCGACGCCTTTTGTCGGTCGATGCTCAGCGTCAGCTGCAGCCCGCCGGGGTCGCGGTCGCTGGAGATGTCGGTGATGCCCTCGACGCTCTCCATGCGCTTGGCCACGATCGGCGCCCATTGCTGCAACAGGCCGAGATCGGTGCTGGAGAGCGTGTACTGGTAGTCGGAATCGCTCTGGCGCCCTCCGGCGCGCACGTCCTGGGCGGCGAACATGAACAGGCGGATGCCCGGCACCGGGTACAACGCGCGCCTGAGACGGTCGATCACCACTTGAGTCGAGACGTGGTCGCGCTCCTGCGGCGGCTTCAGGCTGATAAACATGGTGCCGCGATTGGAGGTCGCCGGCCCCGGACCCCCGCCGCTGCCGACGGTCGAGCCGATCCCAGCCACGGCCGGATCCTGCATCACGATGTCGGCAAGCCGTTGCTGCAGGCCCAGCATCGACTGGAACGAAGTATCGGCCGAAGCCCGCGTCGCCCCGATGACGAAGCCGGAATCGTCGACCGGGAAATCGGATTTGGGAACCTTGATGTAGAGTGTCACGGTGAGACCGATGGTGGCAAAGAAGACCAGCAGCGTCAGCAGCGGAAACTCCAGCGCCGCGCTCAAGGTGCGGGCGTAGAAGGCAACGATGCGCGACAGCGAGCCTTCGACGATGCGGTCGAACAGCGTGGCGGTGCCGGACGTCGTCTGCCTGATGTACTGGGCGCAGATCATCGGCGTCACCGTGAGCGAGACCAAGGTCGAAACCACGATCGCGAAGGTGAGCGTCAGCGAGAATTCGCGCAGCAGGCGGCCGCGGATGCCGTCCATGAAGATCAGCGGCGTGAACGCCGCGATCAGCGACAGGCTGATCGAGACCACCGTGAAGCCGATCTGTCGGGCGCCCTCCAGCGCCGCCTGGAACGGGCGCATGCCATATTCGAGATTGCGGAACATGTTCTCGATCATGACGATGGCGTCGTCGACCACGAAGCCGACCGAGATCGCCAGCGCCATCAGCGACAGATTGTCGATGGAAAAGCCCGCGACCCACATGCCGGCGCAGGTCCCGGCCAGCGCCAGCGGCACCGAGATGCCGGCCGCGATGGTCGGCGTCAGCCGCCGCAGGAACACGAACACCACGACCATGACCAGGATCGCGGTCGCCAGCAGCGTCCATTGCATGTCGAGCACGCTGGCGCGGATCGTGCTGGTGCGGTCGACCAACGTGGAGATCTCGACCCCGGCCGGAATCCACTGCTTCAGCTCCGGGAGCAGCGCCTTGACCCTGTCGACGGTGTCGATGACGTTGGCATCGCCCTGCTTGGTGATCTGAATCAGCACCGCCGGCTGCTTGTTGAACCAGGCAATCGAGCGAGAGTTGCGGACGGAATCATCGATGTCCGCGACGTCGGACAGCCGCACGAAATTGCCCTTCGTGCTCTTGATAACGATGTCGCGGAACTCTTTGGCCGTACGCATCTGCCGGTTGAGCGAAAGGGTCTCGCTCTGGCGCTCGCCGTTGAAGATGCCGGCGGGACCGAGCGGGTTCGCGTTGACGATCGCAGTACGGACGTCGTCGGTCGCGATGCCAGCATTCGACAGCGCAACCGGATTGAGCTGGACGCGCACCGCCGGCTGGTCCGCGCCGCTGATCGTCACATTGCCCACGCCCGGGACCTGCGAGATGCGTTGCGCCAGGACTGTATCGGCGACGTCGTAAATTGCGCTCGCGGCAAGCGTCTTGGAGGTCAGCGCCAGCACGAAGACGGGAGCGCCAGCTGTATTGGCCTTGCGGAAGCGCGGCAGCGTCGGCAGGTCGCTCGGCAGGTCGACCAGCGACGCGTTGATGGCCGCCTGGACGTCGCGGGCGGCCTTATCGATGTTGCGGCCGATGTCGAACTGCAGCTGAATGCTGGTCGTGCCCAGCGAACTGGTCGAGGTGATCTGGTTGATGCCGGCGATTTCCCCGAGCCGCCGCTCCAGCGGCGAAGCCACCGTCGCCGCCATTACGGAGGGGTCGGCGCCGGGCCGGCTCGCCGAGACGAAGATGGCGGGGAAGTCGACGTTCGGCACCGAGGCGACGGGCAGGAACTCGTAGGCCACGACACCCAGCAGGAACAGCCCGATCGACAGCAGCGTGGTCGCGACCGGCCGGCGGATGAAGGGCTCCGAGATCGATGGCATCACTGCATCCCCTCGGTAGCCCCCGCCACCGGCGGTCCACCCGGCTCGACCGGCGGCAGCGCGCGCTCGAGGCGGCGGTTGATGCGGTCGAGCGCCAGGTAGATCACCGGCGTGGTGTAGAGCGTCAGCAGCTGGCTCAGCAGCAGGCCGCCGATGATGGAGATTCCGAGCGGAAAGCGCAGCTCGGCGCCGGTGCCGCTTTCGATCGCGAGCGGCAGCGCGCCGAACAGCGCGGCCAGCGTCGTCATCATGATCGGGCGGAAGCGCAACAGGCAGGCCTGCACGATCGCTTCGGTCGCCGGCATGCCTTGCCCGCGCTCGGCCTCAAGCGCGAAGTCGATCATCATGATCGCGTTCTTCTTGACGATGCCCATCAAGAGGATGATGCCGATCAATCCGATCACCGAGAGGTCCTGCCCGCACAGCATCAGCGCCAGGATCGCGCCGACGCCGGCCGAGGGCAGCGTCGACAGGATCGTGATCGGGTGGATGTAGCTCTCATAGAGCACGCCGAGCACGATGTAGATCGTGATCACCGCGGCGAGCAGCAGCCAGGGCTGGCCCGCGAGCGCCTTGGCGAATTCAGCGGCGTCGCCGGCATAGACACCGACGATGCTGTTGGGCATGCCGATGCGGCTCTCGATCGTCTTCACCGCCTCGACCGCTTCACCGAGCGCCGCGCCGGGCGCGAGATTGAAGCTGAGCGAGATCGCGGGGAATTGTGCCTGATGCGAGATCGCGAGCGGGGCCGTCGTGCGCTTCAGCGTCGCGACCGCCGACAGCGGCACCTGCGCGTTCGGCGCGCCGACGGTCGTGCTCGCGCCGCCCGGCAGATAGAGCTTGGACAGGATCGAGGGATCGCGCTGATACATCGGCAACGCCTCCAGCACCACGCGGTACTGGTTGGCCTGGCCGTAGATGGTCGAGATCTGGCGCTGCGCAAACGCGTCGTTGAGCGTATCGGTGATGCCCTGGAGGCTGACGCCGAGCTGGCCGGCGCGGGTGCGGTCGACGTCGAGCTGCGCCCGCAGGCCACCCTCCTGCGCCTCCGAGGAGACGTCGCGGAACAGCGGATCGCGCCGCATCTCATCAACCAGCTTGTGGGCCCATTCCGACACCAGTGTCGCGTCGGTGCCGGTCAGCGTGTACTGGTATTGCGAGCGGCTGGACTGGGTCGAGATCTGCACGTCCTGCACCGGCTGGAAATAGACGGTCATGCCGGGAATGCCGGCCACCCTCTGCTTCAGCCGGGCGATGACCACGCTGACATCGTCGCGCCGCTCGCCGCGCGGTTTGAGCGTCATGACGAGGCGACCGACATTGGTGGTCGGGTTGACCGAGCCCGCGCCGATCACCGAGACCACGCCGGTCACGTCGGGATCGGCCTTGATGGCGTCGGCGGCCTCGGCCTGCCGCTTTTGCATTTCCACGAATGACACGTCCGCCCCCGCCTCCGTCACCGCCGTGATCGAGGCCGTGTCCTGGAGCGGCAGGAAGCCTTTTGGCGCGACGACGTAGAGGACGAGGGTCGCAGCCAGCGTGGCGAAGGTCACGACCAGCGTGGCGCGCTGACGCTCCAGCACCCAGAGCAGTGTCCGGTGATAGAACTCGACGGTGCGGTCGATGAAACGGCTGACGGCCGCGAGCCCCGGCACCGCCAGCTCCTCGTGGGCGTGCCTGAGCAGGCGCGAGCACATCATCGGCGTCAATGTCAGCGAGACCACCGCCGAGGTCACGACCGCGATCGTCAGCGTCAGCGCGAATTCGCGGAACATCCGTCCGACCAGGCCGGACATGAACAGCAGCGGGATGAACACGGCGATCAGCGACACCGTCAGCGAGATCACGGTGAAGCCGATTTCGCTGGCGCCCTTCAGCGAGGCCTCCATCGCGCTCTCGCCGTTCTCCATGTGGCGGACGATGTTCTCGATCATGACGATGGCGTCGTCGACGACGAAGCCGGTGCCGATCGTGAGCGCCATCAGCGACAGATTGTCGAGGCTGAAGCCGGCGAAATACATGATGCCGAAGCTGGTGATCAGCGACAGCGGCAGCGCCACGCCCGCGATCAGCGTGGCGCGCAGCGAGCGCAGGAATAGCAGTACCACCAGCGTCACCAGCACGACGCTCAGGATCAGCGTGAACTGAACGTCGTGGACGGAGGCGCGAATGGTGACGGTTCGATCAGAGACGATGGTGAGGTTCACGCCAGCTGGAATCGCGCGTTGAACTTTCGGGATTTCGGCGCGGATCTGGCTGACGACGTCGATCACATTGGCGCCGGGCTGGCGCTGGATGTCGATGATGACCGCCGGCGTGCCCTGATACCAGCCGCCGGTGCGGTCGTTTTCCAGGCCGTCCACAATCTGCGCGACGTCGGCGATCGTGACCGGCGAGCCGTTGCGGTAGGCGATGATGATCGGCTTGTAGGCCTCGGCGGCGGCGATCTGGTCGTTGGCCGCGATGATGTAGGATTGCTGCGCGCCGTCGAGCGAGCCCTTCGGTCCGGAGACGTTGGCGCTGGCGATCGCGTTTCGCAGATCCTCCATGGCGATACCGTAGGCCGCGAGCCGCGCCAGATCCGCCTGGATGCGCACTGCCGGCTTCAACCCGCCGAGCACGGAGACGCGCCCCACCCCGGAAATCTGGCTCAGCCGCTGCGCCAGAATCGTGTCGGCGATGTCGCTCATCGCCCGCAGCGAGATGGTCTCCGAGCGCAGCGCCAGCGTCATCACGGGCGCATCGGCCGGGTTCACCTTGGCGTAGGTCGGCGGATAAGGCAGCGTCTTGGGCAGGACGCCGGCGGCGGCATTGATGGCGGCCTGCACGTCCTGGGTCGCGCCGTCGATGTCGCGGTTGAGGTCGAACTGAAGCGAGATCTGACTGACGCCGAACGAGCTGGTCGAGTTCATCGCCGTCAGCGACGGAATCTGCCCGAGCTGCCGCTCCAGCGGCGCGGTGATCAGCGAGGCAATCACGTCGGGGCTTGCACCGGGCAGTTGCGTCGTCACCTGCACGGTCGGGAAGTCGACCTGCGGCAGCGCCGAGACCGGCAACGCGAAATAGCCCAGCAGTCCCCCGATCAGCAAAGCGATGCCGAGCAGCGAAGTCGCGATTGGCCGGCGGATGAAGGGTTCGGAGACGCCCATGAGCTGCGCCTTGCGCTCAGGCGGCTGTGGTCGGAATCATGGCTGCTTTGCTCCGCTGCTCGCTGCCCCCGGACTTGGCGGAGGTCCCGGCGCCGGACCGGTCTGTCCCTTCTGGTCGCCTTCGCTGCTGTTTCGCTTGGCGCGGAGTTCGCCGCCCTTGCCTTGTCCGTCCTTTTGCCCCTCGCCCTGGCCTTCTTTGACGCCCTCCTTGGGGCCATCCTTCTTCTGAGCGTCGGGCCCACGCGAGCGCTTGCGTGGCGCCAGATCGGCCGATGGCATTTGATCGCTGCGACCCACGATCACCTTGGAACCGTCGGACAGATTGGCAAAGCCCGTCGTCACCACCCTGTCGTTCGCCGACAGGCCGCTGGCAATGACGGCGTCATGCTCGTTCTGCTGCGTCACCGTCACGGGTTTGGCCGAGACGATGTCGCCCTCGCCGATGACGTAGCTGAATGTCCCGATCGGGCCGCGTTGCACCGCCGAGGTCGGCACCACCAGCGCCTGCGTCAGCGTCTCGACCTTGAGGCGGACATTGACGAACTGGCCGGGCCAGAGCTGGTAATTGGCGTTGGGGAATTCCGCCTTGAGCCTGAGCGTGCCGGTGGTCTGGTCGACCTGGTTGTCGATGCCGGTCAGCTTGCCGGTGTCGATCACGGTGACGCCGTCATTGCCGAACACGTCGACGGCGAGCGCGCCCTTGGCGGCGGCCGCATTGACTCGCATGATCTGCTGTTGCGGCAGGCTGAACCACACCGCGATCGGCTGCAACTGCGTGATCACCACGAGGCCGGTGGTGTCGGAGGCGTGGATGATGTTGCCCTGGTCGACCTGGCGCAGGCCGGCGCGCCCCGAGATCGGCGCAACGATCTTGGTGTAGCTCAACGTCGCCGCCGCATTGTCGATCGCGGCCTGATCTGCCTTGACCAGCGCCTCGGTCTGCGCGACCAGCGCGCGCTGCGTATCGGCCTGCTGCTTGGAGCCGGCGTTCGACGCGGCGAGCTGCTCGTAGCGGGTCAAGTCGATGCGCTGATTAGCGAGCTGCGCCTGATCCTGCGCCTTCTTGGCAACAGCCTGATCATACGCCGCCTGGTAGATCGCAGGATCGATTTCGCCGACCACGTCGCCCTTCTTGACGTCCTGGCCTTCGGTGAAATTGACCGCGATCAGCTTGCCGTCGACCTGCGAGCGCACGGTCACGGTGTTGAGCGCGCGGATCGCGCCGACGCCGTCGAGATAGACCGGCACGTCCTGGACACGTGGGGTCGCCGCCAGCACCGGCACCGGCAGGTCCGGGCGCTGGTTGTGGTTGTTTGCCGGCTGTTGATGCATGGCGGTCCAGCCGAGATAGCCGAGACCGCCGAGGATCGCGAGCGTGATCAGCGTCATGACGAAGCCGCGGCCGCGCGATCTTTTCGCGCCTGCCTGCTTCGCATCGTCCTTGGCGTCCGGCTTAAAGAGCATTGACCGGTTTCTCCATTCGCGGCTCCCAGCCGCCGCCGAGCGCCTGATACAGGCTGACGATGGCCAGAAGCCGTGCGAGTTGTGCTTGGGATAGCGCGTCTTCGGCCTGGAACAGGGTCAGCTGCGTGTTGAGCACCGAGACGATGTCGGCCGTGCCGGCACGCAATTGCTGTTCGGCGAGCTCGAAGGCGCGCCGCGAGGCGGTGAGGACATCGCGCTGCAATTGCAGCTTGATCGTGGTCTGCTTGATCGAGAACAGCGCATTGTCGACATCGGCAAAGGACTGGACGATGGTCTTGCGGTAGGTTTGGAGCAGTTCGTCCTGCCGCGCCTTGGCGTATTCGAAATTGCCGAGGATCTTGCCGCCGTCGAAGATCGGCTGGGTTGCGCTGCCGACGAGCTGGAAGAACGCCGCGTGCGGCTGAAACAGCGAGACCAGCGCCGAGCTCTGATAGCCGCCATTGCCGGTCAACTGGATGCTCGGAAAGAACTGCGCACGGGCATTGCCGATGTTCGCTGTGGCGGACGCGAGCTGCGCCTCCTGCCTGCGGATATCTGGCCGCTGTGTCAAAAGCTCCGACGGCAGGCCCGGCGTCACGCGCGGGATCGCGATCCGGTCCAGCGAGCCGCCGAGCACGCGCACGCTCTCGGGTGGGCGCGATACCAGCACGGCGAGCGCGTTGGCGTTCTGGTCGAGCGTCTGGCGCAGCGGCGGCACCAGCGCCTTCTGGTTGGCCAGCACGCTCTCCTGCTGCGCGACATCGAGATCGGTACCGGTGCCGGCCTTGCGGCGCTCGCGGATGGCGTCGAGAATGCGCTGCGCGCTGGCGATGTTGCGCTGTGCTGTCTTCAGGCGATCCTGTGAGGCCAGAACCTGGAAATAGGCATTGGCAACGCCTGCAAGGGTCGTCAATGCGACGACATCGCGGTCGAAACGATTGGCATTGGCGGTCTCTTCCGCCGTTTGCAGCGCATCGCGGTTCTGGCCCCAGAAATCGAGTTGGTAACTCGCGCTCAGCGAGGCCGAGTAGTTGACCACCTCCCGGCCACCAATGGAAAGACCGGACGCGCTTGCGCCTGAGGTGCGCGAATAGGTTTCCGACCCGCCGCCCGACAGGCTCGGCAGCAACGCTGCGCCCGCCTGCCGCGCCTGGGCGTCGGCCTCGACGATGCGCGAGACCGCGGCGGCAATGTCGAGGTTGACGGTCTGCGCCTCTTCCATCAGTTGCGTCAGCTCCGCGGAGCGGAATCCGCGCCACCAATCCAGCGTCGGCGGGGCGTCCGGCTTGCCTGCATATTTGTACTGCGTGGGAACGTCGAGTGCGGGATCCGGGAGATCCTGGGTCAGGACGCAGGCTCCCGAACTTGCGGCGAGGCAAACCACGGTCAACCAGCGCGCCGCACGCAGCGTCCGGAAAGCAGACCCAAGAGATCGCCGCATGGCGACCGCCGGAACTTGCCGTGTCACATCCACCCCCTGCCGGGCAGGTCCAGCCGCCACCGCGCAAACGGGTTAACCGATTCGCGGCGCAACAGGTGGGGGCCTTTGGGCAACTCGCTCACAGGTGATGCTTTCTGCGGAACCTGAAATCCATACTAGCCGGGTGCGGAACTACGGGACAGTCCCGCACTTGCGAAACGATCACGTGAACGCGTCGATATCCGGTGCGCAGAAATGCTAAATAGCCCTGTCTCGCAATGACTTCTCACACTCATGCCGCATTTCGAAGCGCATTCAAGCTTACCAAGATTTCATGTGATATTGGCGCCACACCCGCACCGCGGGTCAACGAAGTCGGCCGGGCACCGCCAAGTCCCGGCCGAGGCATGCCCTTGCTTGCAAATCAGGGACGCCTGCGCATGCACATCGTCATCATCGAAACGCGACCGCCAGACGGCCAATCTTGAGCTTCGGGGCGTGCGCCGGTCGCCGTCGGCGATCGATGGCAGATGGCAAAATCATGGCAGCTGACAAAATGCGCGCCTATATTCGTGGTGTTGACCGGATGCGGGCGCGCTTAGGTCTGGCGAAATGAAGAGTTGGGCGCGCCTGGCTCCCGGTCGGATCGTACCCGTTCAGGTGATGGATCCGCCAATGCCGAATGTCGTCCCGGTGACGCCCGAAAATGTGGAAACAGTACTCGCGGACTTGCCACGCATCGTTCGCATGGCGCTCTACTTCGGCTCGAGGCTGCGGCGCGGGACGCTGGACATCGCCCTGCCCGACGGTCGGGTGATCCGCCTTGGCGGCCAGGAGCCGGGCCCGAATGCGGCGATGCGGCTGCACAATTACGGCTTTGCCTCGCGCCTGATCAACGGCGGCGATATCGGGATTGCGGAAGCCTATCTCGCCGGCGACTGGGATACGCCGGACCTCACGCAGTTCCTCTATCTGTTCTGCGTCAACCATGACCTGATCGAGGCCATGCTGCGCGACAAGCCGCTGATGCGGTTTGTCCAGCTGGTGCGGCACTGGTTCAGGCGCAACACCCGCCGCCAGGCGCGGCGCAACATCCACGCCCATTACGACATCGGCAATGCGTTCTATTCGGCTTGGCTCGACCCCACCATGACCTACTCCTCGGCCCTGTTCGAGGAGAGCACATCGGACCTCACGGCAGCGCAGGCCAACAAATACCGCAGGCTGGCCGAGGCGCTCGACTTGAAGCCCGGCCAGAAGCTGCTGGAGATCGGCTGCGGCTGGGGCGGCTTTGCCGAATTTGCCGCGAAGACGTACGGCACAAGCGTAGTCGGCCTGACGATATCGACCGAGCAGCGCGATTTCGCGCAAAAGCGCATCCACGAGGCGGGCCTTGCCGAGAAGGTCGAGATCCGCCTCCAGGATTATCGCGACGAACGCGACCGCTACGACCGGATCGCCTCGATCGAGATGATCGAGGCGGTCGGCGAGCAGTTTTGGCCGAAATATTTCGCACAGTTGCGTGACCGGCTGCTGCCCGGCGGGCTTGCCGGCATCCAGGCCATCACCATCCAGGACAGACTATTCCAGAGCTACCGGCGCGAGGTCGACTTCATCCAGCACTACGTCTTTCCCGGCGGCATGCTGCCCTCGCCGGCTGTGCTCAAGTCGCTCGGGGACCGGTTCGGCATTCCCGTTATCCGGGAGCGCATCTTCGGACAAGATTATGCCAAGACGCTTGCCAGTTGGCGAAATAACTTCCGTGCCGCCTGGCCTGGCCTCATCCCGCTGGGCTTTGATGACCGCTTCCGGCGGCTGTGGGAGTATTATCTGTCCTATTGCGAGGCCGGATTCCTGTCCGGGAATATCGATGTCCGGCACGTCATCTTCGCAAAGCAGCAATAAGAGTTTGCAGCGCCGGCTTGTATGGCCGGTGGCCCTACTTTAGGGTCAGCGCCCACGTCATAAACCAGCCGGTAATTGCCTGACATGACCATCAAAAATGACGTTGTCGAAGCCATCGGCAACACTCCGCTCATCAAGCTGAAGCGCGCCTCGGAATTGACCGGCTGCACCATTCTCGGCAAGGCCGAGTTCATGAATCCCGGCCAGTCCGTGAAGGATCGCGCCGGCAAATGGATGATCCTGGAGGCCGAGAAGCGCGGTGAGCTCAGGCTTGGCGGGCTCGTGGTGGAGGCGACCGCCGGCAATACCGGCATTGGCCTTGCGGTCGTGGCAAGCGCGCGCGGCTACCGCACGCTGATCGTGATCCCGGAAACGCAGAGCCAGGAGAAGAAGGAATTTCTCAAGCTGTGCGGCGCCGAGCTGATCGAGGTGCCGGCGCTGCCCTATGCCAATCCCAATAACTACCAGCATGTCGGCCGCCGCCTCGCCGATGAGTTGCGCAAGACCGAGCCGAATGGCGTGCTGTTCGCCGACCAATGGAATAATCTGGACAACGCGAAGGCGCATTACGAATCCACCGGCCCCGAGATCTGGGAGCAGACCGGCGGCAAGGTCGACGGCTTCGTCTGCTCGGTCGGCAGCGGCGGCACGCTCGCCGGCGTCAGCCGCTTCCTGAAAGAGAAGAACAACAACATCAGGATCGCCTGCGCCGACCCGCATGGCGCGGGCATGTACGAGTATTTCAGAACCGGCGACCCCAAGGCCACGCCCGGCGGCTCGATCACCGAGGGCATCGGCCTCAACCGGGCGACCGCGATCGTCGAGACCGCAAAGGTCGACGACGCCTATCTCATTCCCGACACTGACGCCGTCAGCGTGATCTACGAGCTGCTCCAGCACGAAGGCCTCTGCCTCGGCGGCTCGACCGGCATCAACATCGCCGGTGCCGTGCGCCTCGCAAAACAGCTCGGGCCGGGCAAGACGATCGTGACCGTGCTGTGCGATTCCGGCAGCCGCTACCAGTCGAAGCTGTTCAATGCGGACTTCATGCGCGCCAAGAATCTCCCCGTGCCGGAGTGGCTGGAGAAGCGCAGCAACATCAAGCCGCCATTCGTCTAGCGCCTGGTGCGCCTAGCTCCAGTTCGGACGCGGCGTCCCCTGGGAGATGCGTGCCAGACGATCGTTCGAGAGGGAGGACCTGGCGCTGGAGCGCGGAGGCTCCGGAGTGCCGCAGGAGCCTTGGCCGTAGGAGCCTTGGTTGCCGCCGCTCGGCCAGAACGTGAGCGCGAGCACCAGCGCAAGGTTGACCAGCGCTCCGACAATGGTGCCCTGATGCTCTTGGCCGATGGCCCATGCCGGAAACCGGCTCGCGACCAGGAGATCGACGATCGTGAGCGCGAGCCATGCCGGGATCACGCAGACCGGATCCCAGCCGATGTCGCGGATGCGCATCGATTGCAGCGTGAAGGTCGCAAGTCCAAAGAAGGCGATGGCGGCTATGGTCGCCCAGCTCTTCGTGAGGTCCTCCGTCCGGATCATGCCGGGCGAGGTATCGCGCAGCACGGCCATCGCAATGGCAAAGCAAATCGCGGTCATCACGATCGCAAGCGCGACCGAGGCCAGAAAGAAATGCAAGCGGCCCAGGCGGGCATTGAGGCCGAACACGAAACCCAGCATTGGCGTCCCCTTCTTGCGGCTTGTGCGCAGAAAGAGCTTTCGGACGCTTGAAGCCGACCGGATGCAACTGCGGCTATGGTTTCGAGTTGGCGGCGCAGATATCTTAAATTTTAGCTTCAACCGCTCTTCGATGATGCTTCCGTAGGGCGTAGCGCGTGCTCACCATCTTTCCCGCAGTCGCGGACCGATGGTGGGCACGGTGGAAGAGCGCCTTCCCACCCTACTGGGTCGTCGCAGGGATCACCGCAGGATCTGGCTCAAGAACAGCTTCGAGCGCGCATGCTGCGGGTTGGCGAAGAATTCGTTGGGCGTGTTGGCCTCGATGATCTGGCCGGCATCCATGAACACGACGCGGTTGGCGACTTCCCTGGCAAAGCCCATCTCGTGGGTGACCACCAGCATAGTCATGCCTTCCCGGGCGAGGTCGACCATGGTGTCGAGCACCTCCTTGACCATTTCGGGATCGAGCGCCGAGGTCGGCTCGTCGAACAGCATCACCTTCGGGTTCATGGTCAGCGCACGGGCGATCGCGACGCGCTGCTGCTGGCCGCCGGACATCTGCCCCGGAAACTTGTTGGCCTGATGCGGGATCTTGACCCGCTCCAGGAATTTCATCGCGTTGATTTCGGCGTCCTTCTTCGGGATGTTGCGCACCCAGATCGGCGCCAGCGTGCAGTTCTCCAGCACGGTCAGATGCGGGAACAGGTTGAAGCTCTGGAACACCATGCCGACCTCGCGGCGCACGGCATCGACGTGCTTGAGGTTCGGTCCGAGCTCGATGCCGTCGACGACGATCTCACCCTCCTGGAACTCCTCGAGCGCATTGATGCAGCGGATCAGCGTCGACTTGCCCGAGCCGGACGGGCCGCAGATCACGATGCGTTCGCCCTTCTCGACCGAAAGATCGATGTCGCGCAGCACGTGGAATTCGCCGTACCATTTGTTGAGGCTGGAAATCTTGACGATGGGGCTATCGGACATGGTGAGCTCGATCAGTTGCGGCGGTGGGCGTTGAGGCGGTGCTCGACGAACAACGAATAGCGCGACATTCCAAAGCAGAACATGAAGTAGATGATGCCGGCGAAGGCAAAGCCGGTGAACGCGGTCGATGGCGTCGACCATTTCGGGTCCGAGAATGACGCCCTGAGCGAGCCAAGGAGGTCGAACAGCGCCACGATCGAGACCAGCGAGGTGTCCTTGAACAGCGAGATGAAGCTGTTGACGAGGTTGGGGATGACGTGGCGCAGCGCCTGTGGCAGCACGATCAGCGAGGTCATTTTCCACCAGGACAGCCCCAGGGCGGCCGCCGCCTCGCCCTGCCCGCGCGGGATCGCAGCCAACCCGCCGCGGACGTTCTCGGCCTGATAAGCGCCCGTAAACAGCGAAATTCCAATCAGCGCGCGCACGAGACCGTCGACCGTAAAATTGCCGGGCAGGAACAAGGGTAGCATGTAGGTGGCGAAGAACAGCACAGTGATCAGCGGCACGCCGCGCCAGAACTCGATGAATGCGATCGAGAAGATGCGGATCAGGGGAATGGTGGAGCGGCGGCCGAGCGCCAGCGCAATGCCGATCGGCAGCGAGGTGACGATGCCGGTCACGGAGACCACCAGCGTCACCAGCAACCCGCCCCACAGATTCGTCTGTACGATGGGCAGCCCGCCATGATCGAGCCCCATCAGTTTGATGATGATCGCAACGGCGACGAAGGCGGCGATGCTCGATGCGAGAGCGCGCCAGCCGGCGCGTACGCCACCGCCGAGGAAGAAGGCTATCAGGGTGACGACGACAGCCGTGATGGCGAAATCAGTCCACACCGACTGGCCCGTCCCCTGGAGCTGGTCGCGCAGCCAGGTCAGCGGATAGATCAGCCAGTAGATCGCGGTGCCCACCAGCAGGATGAGGTTGCCGACGACCCACAGTAGCGGTCCGATTGGCGAGCTCTTGCTGAGGCTGAGCACGGCCTGTCCGGCGCCGATGATGCTGTCGTCGAACAATTGCAGCAGGCCGGCCGTCCAGCTCAGGCCGAAGCCGCCGAGACCGCCACCGTGCAGCAGGAAGAACGCGACCACCGGAAAAGCGAAGAAGAACAGGCCGGCGTTGAACCCCTTCGCCGGCAGGCGCGGAATCAGCAGCGGCAACAGCAGAACCACCGCCAGGACGAGCGTCAGGTCGACCCGCCAGCGTTCGGCCTCGGGATAAAAGCCGTAGATCAGTTGCGGTAGCTTGGCCTGGATGTAGGGCCAGCAGGCGCCGACCGCAGAGCCCGTATTCTCCGCAAGGCAGGCCGTCCGATCCTTGCCGGACCAGACCGCATCGACCACCAGGAATCTGACGGAGGGAATGATCGTGAACCAGAGCAGCAAGGCGCCGACGATCGTGAGCAGGATATTGGTCGGCGAATTGAACAGGCGCGTGCGCACCAGGCCGATGAAGCCCGTGGTCTTCACCGGCGCCGGACGTTCGGCGACCAGGTCTTCACGGATGAAGGCGGACGAGGTGATATCGCTCATGCGCCGAGGCTCCGGCTGATGCGCCAACCGTAGATGCTCATGACGGCGCTGGTGATGAGCGAGATCAGGAGGTAGACGCCCATTGTCATGGCGATGATCTCGATCGCCTGACCGGTCTGGCTCAGCGACGTGCCGGCGAATACCGACACCAAGTCGGGATAGCCGATCGCGACCGCCAGCGAAGAATTCTTGGTGAGGTTAAGATACTGGTTAGTCAGCGGCGGCACGATGACGCGCATGGCCTGCGGCACGACGATGAGCCGGAGCGTGGTGCCGCGGCTCAGCCCCAGTGACGCTCCCGCCTCCATCTGTCCGCTGTGCACGGAGAGAATGCCGGCGCGCACGATCTCAGCGATGAAGGCGGCCGTGTATGTCGACAAGGCCAGCGCCAGCGCTACGAACTCGGGGATGATCCGCGATCCGCCGGCGAAATTGAAACCCTTGAGCTGCGGCAGCTCGAAGCTGAAGGGCGGACCGAACACCAGCATCGTGAGCAGCGGAAGCCCGAACAGGAGCCCCAATACATAGGGCCAGATGCGGATCATCTGGCCCCGCTCAAACAGCGCACGCCGCGCATAAAAGCGCAGCGCCAGCGAGGCGACGATGCCGAAGACGAATACCGCCAGAAATGCCTCGAACCCGGATTCGCCGATCGGACGAGGAACGACCAGTCCGCGGTTGCTGACGAAGGAGATGCCCAAAAGAGATATGCTCTGCCGCGGATTGGGCAATGCCGCGAGCACCGCCAGGTACCAGAATAGGATCTGAAACAGAAGCGGCAGGTTGCGAATGATCTCGACATAGAGCTCGCCGATGCGCGACAAGAGCCAATTGGGCGACAACCTGCATAGCGCGACGATGAAGCCGATCGCCGTGGCGAAGACGATGCCCACCACCGAGACGATGAGCGTGTTCAGGAGCCCGACCACGAACACGCGCAAGAACGTGTCGGACCCCGTGTACGAGATCAGGGTCTGATTGACGTCGAAGCCTGCATTGTTCCTGAGGAAGCCGAAGCCAGCGGCGATGTGCTGGTTCTCGAGGTTGGCGCGGGCGTTGGAGACGATTTCATAGGCAATCCAGCCCAGGATCGCCGCGAACGCAAACTGAACGGCGATGCCGTTCCAACCGGTCTTGCCGCCCAGCACGCGCCTGATCTTCAGCGCGATCTGGGCTGGCGGTTTGCGGGCCTCGGTGCTCATCGCCGCGGGCGGAGCGCGCGGATCAGCGGATCGGCGGCGCGTACTGGAGACCGCCCTTGTTCCAGAGATTGTTCAGACCGCGATTGATGGCGAGCGGCGAGCCCGCACCGACGTTACGATCGAACACCTCGCCGTAATTGCCGACGGTCTTCACGATCCGTACCACCCAGTCCTTGGTCACGCCGAGCTGTTCACCGAAATTACCGTCGCTACCGAGGACACGTTTCAGCTCCGGATTCTCGAGTTTGGCTTTCTCGTCGACATTCTTCGAGGTCACACCGAGCTCTTCGGCGGTGATCATGGCAAACAGCGTCCATTTGACGAGGTCGAACCACTGGTCATCGCCGTGGCGCACCATCGGCCCGAGGGGCTCCTTCGAGATGATTTCCGGAAGCACCATGTGCTCACCGGGATTGGCAAGCTTCAGGCGATTGGCGTACAGTCCCGACTGGTCGGTGGTGAAGACGTCGCAACGGCCGGCTTCATAGGCTTTCACGGTTTCGTCGTTGGTGCCGAACGCGATCACCTCGTACTTCATGTTGTTGGCCTTGAAGTAGTCGGCGAGATTCTGCTCGGTGGTGGTGCCGGTCTGCACGCAGACCGAGGCGCTGTTGAGTTCGAGCGCCGAATTCACCTTGAGCGACTTCTTCACCATGAAGCCCTGCCCGTCATAATAGGTCACGCCGGTGAAGTTGGCGCCGAGCGAGGTGTCGCGCGAGATGGTCCAGGTGGTATTGCGCGAGAGCACGTCGATTTCGCCGGATTGCAGCGCCGTGAAGCGATCCTTGGCGGACAGCGGCACGAACTTGACCTTGGTCGGATCGTTGAAGATCGCCCCAGCGATCGCGCGGCAGACGTCGACGTCAAGCCCGGTCCAGTTGCCCTTGTCGTCGGGCGAGGAGAAGCCCGGCAGGCCCTGGCTGACGCCGCAGGACAGCATGCCCTTGTCCTTGACGGTCTTGAGGGTTTGCGCATCTGCGGCCTGGGCGGTCAGGCCGGCGGCGAAAGCAAGGGTGAGAGCCAGGGTTACGCGTTTCATGGGCTTATGGCCTTTCAAAGTCGTCTCAATATCTGGAACGTTGTCTCAGGATCGTCTCCGCCCGGGCCAGCCGTATCAAGACTGGCCTTGCAAGAGTCATGCTGAAAAACTCGCCGAACACTCGCCCATCCCGGGAGGCCATACCTTCATCCCTGCCGCACGCGCCCGCCACGATGATTATGGGCGCATGGTCCAGTCAGACGATGGATCGAAGGTCGCGGCAGGCCCCTCAACATGCGGCGACTGAATAGCACCTGCGCATCTGAGAGCGACTGGCGAGCCGGGTCAAGGGGTTGACGGGACTCTTCTGTGTTCTGTTATTAACGACAGCGGCCTCCGGCCGGCCCGTGGGTGCGACGCGTGCCCGGCGGAAACGCGATTTTGAAAGCAGACGCATGGATTCCTCAGACCCCCTCCAGCAGCACGCCGAGACCCGGCTGGTCACCTCCGGCCGCGACACCAAGGCGCAGAAGGGGTTCGTCAATCCGCCGGTCTTTCACGGCTCGACCGTGCTCTATCCGACCGCCGAGGACCTGCACGCCCATCGCGGCGAGTTCCAGTATGGCCGCCATGGCACCCCAACCACCAGGGCGTTCCAGGAGACGCTGATGGCGCTGGAGGGACCCCAATGCGCCGGTGTCGGCATTGCGCCGTCCGGGCTGGCGGCGATCTCCACCACCCTGCTTTCCGTGCTGAAAGCCGGCGACCATCTGCTGGTCTGCGACAACGTCTACCGCCCTACGCGCAATTTCTGCAACGGCCTGCTCGCCCGTTACGGCATCGAGACCAGCTATTTCGACCCGCTGATCGGCGCGGGCATCGAAAAGCTGTTCAAGCCCAACACAAGCGCGGTACTGGTCGAGGCACCAGGCTCGCAATCCTTCGAGATGCCCGACATCCGCGCCATTGCCGATGTCGCGCATGCGCGCGGCGCGCTCGTCATCGACGACAACACCTGGGCGACCCCGCTCTATCACCGCTCGCTCGAACAGGGCGTCGACATCAGCATGCAGGCGGCCACCAAATATATCGGCGGCCATTCCGACATCATGTTCGGCACCATCTCCGCCAATGCCAAGGCCTGGCCGCAGATTGCCGAAGGCGTCCGCCTGCTCGGCGTCTGCGCCGGCCCCGACGACGTCTTCCTCGCGCTGCGCGGCCTGCGCACATTGTCGGTTCGGCTCGCGCAACATCATCGTTCCGGCCTCGATATGGCGCGCTGGCTCGCGACACGGCCCGAGGTCGCGCGCGTGCTGCATCCGGCGCTCGAAACCGATCCGGGCCACGCGATCTGGAAGCGCGACTTCACCGGCGCGTCGGGCCTGTTCAGCATCGTGCTGAAGCCGGCGCCGCAGAAAGCCGTCGACGTCATGCTCGACACGCTCAAGCTGTTCGGCATGGGCTTCTCCTGGGGCGGCTTCGAGAGCCTCGTGATTCCCTTCGATTGCGACAGCTATCGCACCGCGACCAAGTGGGCGCCGGGCGGCCCGACGCTGCGTCTGCATATCGGGCTCGAGAGCGTCGACAATCTCAAGGCCGATCTCGACCGCGGCTTCGCTGCCCTCAAGGCGGCAATGTAAGCCTGCTCACAAGGCATCGCGCCTGAGGACGCGGCACCGCGCTCTTGGGAACGCGCGACTGCCGCAGACGTTAACGCCGACGCGCCAACAAATGATATTTGATCCGTTGTGGTTTGGCATTAGCCTCACCACTCGACTCCAATCCGGACACGGAGCATGGGAACATTGGTTCTGCTCGATCTGATGGGCGGCGTGGCACTGTTGCTGTGGGGCCTGCACATGGTCCACAGCGGGATTCTGCGCGCTTTCGGTCCCGACCTGCGGCGGCTGCTCGGCAAGGCGCTGAGCAACCGCTTCAGCGCCTTTGCCGCCGGCCTCGGGCTGACGGCGCTGCTTCAGAGCAGCACCGCGACCGCGCTGCTCACGAGCTCCTTCGCCGCCGAGGGCCTGCTCAACCTCGTCGCCGCGCTCGCCATCATGTTAGGGGCCAATGTCGGCACGACGCTGATCGTGCAGGTGCTGTCGTTCAACATCGCAGCCGTCGCGCCGGTCCTGTTTGTGCTCGGGCTCGTCGCCTTCCGCTCGGGCCCGCGCTCGCGCATCAAGGACATCGGCCGCGTCCTGATCGGCCTTGGCCTGATGCTGCTGTCGCTGCACATCCTGCTTGACACGCTGGCGCCGGCCGAAAATGCGCCGGGCGTCCGTGTCGCGATGTCGGCGATCACCGGCGATCCCGTGCTGTGCATCGTCATTGCCGCGCTCGTCACCTGGGCGGTGCATTCGAGCGTCGCCAGCGTGCTGCTGATCATGTCGCTGGCCTATTCGCAGTTCATCTCGCCTTATGCCGCGCTTGCGCTGGTGCTCGGGGCCAATCTCGGCAGCGCCATCAATCCCGCGTTCGAAGGCGCCAAGCGTGACGATCCTGCGAGCTATCGCCTCCCGGTGGGCAATCTCATCAACCGCGTGATCGGGATTGTCCTCGTTCTGCCGTTCCTGGGCGCGATCGCCGAGCACATGCACGCCTGGCAGCCCGATCTTGCCAGGATGACGGCGGCGTTCCACATCGCGTTCAACGTCGGCACCGCCGTCATCTTCATCGGCCTGCTCGACGCCATGTCGCGCCTGTTGACCCGGATCCTGCCCGATCGCGTCCAGGAGGCCGATCCGGCCCGGCCGCGCTATCTCGACGAGACCGCGCTGGAGACCCCGTCACTGGCACTCGCCGATGCCGCCCGCGAGACCCTGCGCATGGGCGACCTCGTCGAAATCATGCTGCGCAAGGTGATGGCCGCCATGATGACGGGCGACCGCGCGCTGGTCGACCAGGTCTCGAAAATGGACAATTTCGTCGACGGCCTTGACGAAGCCATCAAGCTCTATGTGACGAAGCTGATGCGGGGCAGCCTCGACGAGAGCGAGGGCCGGCGCGCGATGGAGATCATCTCCTTCGCCATCAACCTCGAACATATCGGCGACATCATCGACAAGAGTCTCAGCGAACTCGCGACCAAGAAGATCAAGCGGCGCTTCCAATTCTCGGCCGAAGGCGCTGAGGAGCTCGCCGCCTTCCACAAGCGCACGATGGATTCGCTGCGGATTGCCTTCGGCGTGTTCATGGCGGGCGACGCCAACGAGGCCCGCAAGCTGCTGGTCGAGAAGACGGCGTTGCGCAACACCGAGATTGCAGCGGTCGAGCGCCATCTCGAGCGTCTGCGCGAAGGCCGCCCCGAGACCATCGAGACCACGTCGCTGCATCTCGACGTGCTGCGCGATTTGCGCCGCATCCATTCGCATATCTGCTCGGTGGCCTATCCCGTGCTGGACACAGCGGGCGAGCCTTACCGCAAGAGCGAGGCGGATGCGGCCGCCCTGCCCGCGTCAGGCGCGGCGTCGGCGTTGCCGCGCTAGTCCCGGCCGCATTAGCGATCCAGCGTCTTCGAAGCCGTGCCGTGGTTCTTCCAGATCAGCATGATGTTGCGAACATAGATGATGGTGGCGAAGACCTGTCCGAGGATGATGACGGGCTCACGCTTCACGATGCCGTAGATCAGCGTCATTAGACCGCCGCCCATGGAGCAGAACCAGAACGCCATCGGCACCACGCTGTTTCCGGCGCGCTCGCTCGCGATCCATTGCACCAGGAACCGCGCGGTGAAGAACAGCTGCGCGATCAGGCCGAACGCGAGCCAGAAGTCGAACTTGGCGATGAAAACGTCATAAAAATAGTTGCTCAGCGCCTGGCCGTATTGGATGATCATGGCCTCACCTCAGTCACATCCGGTGTCGGCTTCTTGCGGCGGATCAGCCACCACACGCCGGCGAGATCCATGATCCCGATCCACAGCCGGTCGAAGAAGCCGTAATTTGAGACGCCGGAATGGCGCGGCCGGTCGATCACGTCGACATAAGCGATCTCGTAACCTTCACGGCGAACCAGTGCCGGAAGGAAGCGATGTAACCCGTCGAAATAGGGCATTGTCAGGAAGACCTCGCGCGGGAACGCCTTCAGCCCGCAGCCGGTGTCGCGCGTGCCGTCCTTCAGGATCGCGTTGCGGACGCCATTCGCCACCCGCGACTGGAATTTCTTGAAGCCGGTATCCTTGCGCCCGACGCGTTGCCCGGCGGCGAGACCGACGCGCCCCGCTCCCTGCTCGACCGCGGCGATCAGGTCCGGCAGGAAGGCCGGATTGTTCTGGCCGTCGCCGTCGAGCGTGGCCACGATCGCGCCGCGCGCTGCGCGCACGCCACTGCGGACCGCGGCGGACTGGCCGGTCGATCTGGCGTGGCGAAGCTGACGCAGATTGTCCCGCTGCTGCATGATCCCGGCGAGACGTTCGCCGGTCGCATCGGTCGAGCCGTCGTTGACGTAGATGATCTCGTAGGCCCAGCGGCCGTCGAGCGCCGCACCGATCTCCGCGATCAGAGGCGCGATGTTATCGGCTTCGTTGCGCACGGGAACGACGATGGAAACCGAAGGCTGGGACGACGACAAATCGAAATCTCGTGGTTGGAATTGGCCTGCCCCGGGGAACCGGGGCCCCGGCAGGCAGCCGCTTTTATGGGGCCGATGCCCCGTGGGCAACCCTTTTGAGGCGGCCCGCGAGCGGCCCCGGAAGCGCCACGATGGTGCCGTCGGCGCGGATGGTAAAGCCGAGCCTTCGGGCCGCAAACCAGTACCGGACCGCCATGGCGCCGACCATGCCGACCAGGGCGCCGGCCACCACGTCGCTCGGATGGTGCGCAAGCAGCACCAGCCGCGTCAGCAGGATCACGATTGCGTAGGTGAACATGAACACGCGCAGCCGCGGCCACAGTGCGGACACCGCAACCGCCAGTGCGAAGGCCGTCACCGCGTGCCCGGATGGCAGACTGGCATAAGCTCCCGTTCCCTCGAACGGTATGAAGTTGAACGGATTGGCCTGCCCGCCGACGAACGGACGCCCGCGGCCGACGAGATATTTCAGGATCTCGGCGACGAACACGGGGACGGCAACGGACAGAAACATGAATTGCAGCCGGGTGCCGAGGCCGAGCAGGAGCGTACGGTGGATGCCGTGCAAGCTGGCCGCAACAAGGGCCACGGCCACGAGCATCAGGCCCAGCACCGAGAGCACGTACTCGTCCCTGCCGAAATCGGTGAGGATGCGGATCGGCCACAGCCCAGGCGTGCCACGCGCCGGCATCAACTGGATCTCGGTGCGGTCGAACGCGACCATGAGCGCGATGACCAGCGCCGCGCCCGCCATGCTGAGCCACAGCGAATGCCGCGCCAGCTTCCGCGCGGCCTCGGCACGGCGCGAATGCGATGGCGTGCGCACCAGCTGCGCGAGCGCACTCCGGGATACCGCGAGCAATTGCGCGGGATAGCTCGCGCGCGGCGAGATGTCGCTGGATGCCGACATCCTACTCGGTACCTTCCGAGCGGAAGATCGAGATCGAGATCGCGCGCCCTTGCGAGAAATTATAGCCATCGATGCGCGCGCCGACCTTGTAGCGCAGCCCGGTCGCCTCGGCGCGCTGCACGAAGCTGCGCTCCGAGCGCTGCTCGATCAGCGCGAAGCGGCAGCTTCCTTGCCGCAGGAAGTCCGCTGCGCCCGACCCATCGGTGAGCAGCGTCGAGGTGCCGGTCAGGAACACCAGGCTCGGCTCGTGATAACCGGCCGATGCCGCCTTCGGCCCGACGCAGGTGACGCTGCGCAGGGCGCGCGCGATCTCGATGCTCGGAAACAGCGGGATCAACGAGGGCAGCACGATTCCGTAGATCGCCACCGCCAGCATCAGGGCAGCGACCAGCGCGTTGAGCAGCGAGCGCTCGGCGCGGTTGTTGTCGTGCAGCCACCAGGCGAACAGTCCGAAGATCAGCGACGCCGCGATGAACGGCCAGGCCACGAAGGCAGGCTGCCGCGTCAGCATGACCGCGCCCACCACCGCGATGATCGAACCGCCTGCCGGGATCGCGAACCACCAGGCCGAGCCGCGCATCAGCCAGGACCACGACAGCACGCGCCGCTCCAGCGCGCCGGCGGTGAGGATCGCGATCGCCGGATAGAGCGGCAGCACGTAATGCGGCAACTTGGTCAGCACCGCTTCGAACACGATCCAGGACGGGACCAGCCACGCCAGCAGGAATTGCGCACCGGGCTCGCGCCGCGCGCGCCACACCGCCGGCGCCGCCATCGCCGCGAGCGGCGCGCCCGGCCAGAACGTGATCCAGAACAGCGCCAGGTAAAGTCCGGGCGGCGCGCCGTGGGATTCCTGGGCGCCGATCTTGCTCAGCATGTCGCCGCCGACGGAATCGGCGAAGAAGGCATCGCCCGCGCGCCAGAAGATCGCGACGAACCAGGGCAGCACCAGCACCAGCATCCACATCAGGCCCCAGACCGGGCGCAGCTTCCACAGCCAGGACGCATCGCGGTCCTGGATTGCGAGCGCGACGATGGTCAGGCCTGCGAACATCAGGATCAGCGGCCCCTTGATCAGGATGCCGACGGCCAGCGCGGTCCAGAAGATCGCGGGCCAGCTCCAGGGCGGATGTGTCTCGTCCTCGGCACGCTGCCAGGACAGATAGGCCCGCGCCATCGCCCCCATCGCCGCGACCACGCAGAACAGCAGCATCGCATCGGTCTTGGCGAGCCGTGCCTCGACGCCGAGCAGCACCGAGGCGGACATCATCAGCGCCGCCAGCACCGCGGCGCGGCGCGTGACGAAGCCGAGCGCGGCCCAATAGGTCATGAGCACGGCGCCGGTCGCACCAATCAGCGACGGCAGCCGATAGACCCAGATCCGCAATTCGGCCCGAGGCAGCCCCAGCGCCGAAGCGGTTTCGACGGCAGCCGATTGCAGCCAGTAGATGCCGACCGGCTTCTTGTAGCGGACGTCCTCCTGGAAGCGGATGTCGACATAATCGCCGCTCTCGACCATCTGCTTGGTGGCCTGCGCAAAGCGCGCCTCGTCGCGGTCGATCGGCGGGATGGTGAAGAAGCCCGGCAGGAACAGCAGCAGCGCGCAGAGCATCAGAAAGCCGACGGCGCGGGCATGGCTGGCCGTGACGAAGTCGAGCATGAGCACGAGCCGACTGCCCGGATTCACGGGCGATTTCGGCTCTCGCGGTGCGCCAAAACGGGGGCGTGGGTAGGTCTCGGCCATCGGTTCCGCTTACGCTGAAACCGCCATCGCGACAACCGCTTGAGGCAGGGTCATTGAATTCGAATGACAACTGTGTCCGCGGCGCCCGTGGCGTCGATCACGGTCAGGCGGGCAAAGCCGGGACCGGGCGGATCGATCAAGCGCTGGCGGCGTCCGTCGATCTCGCCGAGCGACGTGCCGTTAACCAAAATGGTCATCGGCAAAACCCCGCCGGCGACCTTGACGGGCATGGCGGCCGCCTCGAATCCGCTCGAGCGATCGACGTCTATCCGGGAACCGTTGAGCGGGAACTGGATGTGCAGGGCCTGCTCGCCCCCGGTCCTGACCAGTTCGCCCACCGGACGGAACCGCTTCAGCGGCAACGGCAGCTTCGCATTGCTGGCGACCAGAGTGCCCTTCGGCGGCTTCGGCAGCGGCACGAGCGTTTTGCCGGTCCGGGCAAAGGCATCGAACAGAATGGGTGCGGCGGCCACGCGGCCGATCAAGCCCGGAACCGGCGCACCGTCGGGCCGGCCAACCCAGACGCCGACGGTTATGCGGCCGTCGAACCCGACCGACCAGGCGTCGCGGTAGCCGTAGGAGGTACCGGTCTTGAAGGCGATGCGGTTATGCGCAGCGTTTTCCGGCGGCGGTGTGCCGAGCAGCACGTTGCCGACCTGCCAGGCCGGAACCTGGTCGAGCAGCCGCAGCGGGTCGCGCGCGTCTTTGTCCGCCATGACCTCGCGCAGCGGCCTCGTGCTGCCGAGCCGGGCGAAACCGGTATAGAGCTGAACCAGGTCCTGGAGGCTCACGCCGACGCCGCCGAGGCCCATGGCAAGCCCCGGCGCCTCGTCCTTCGGCAAGACCAGATTGCCGCCCGCCTGCCGCAACCGCGACGCCAGCCGGCTCGCGCCGACGCGGTCGAGCAGCACAATGGCAGGCACGTTCAGCGACATCTGCAGCGCCTTCTTCACCGGCACCGTGCCCTGGAATGTCATGTCGAAATTTTCCGGCGCGTAGGAGCCGAAGCGGACCGGACGGTCGTCGATCAGGCTTTCGGGGTGGACAAAGCCGTCCTCGAAGGCCAGCCCGTAGATAAAGGGCTTCAGGGTCGAACCCGGCGAGCGGATGGCGCGGGTCATGTCGACCTGTCCTGCCCGGCGCTCGTCGAAATAATCGGCCGAGCCGACGCGGGCGAGCACGTCGCCGCTCTCATTGTCGACGACGATGATGCCGACCGAGATGTTCGGACCCAGCGCAATGGCGCGGTCGCGCGCCAGCGGCTCGAGCACCTTCTGGAGATTGGCGTCAAGCGTCAGCTTGATGACCGGCGTATCCTTGACGGTCGAAAGTGCGCTGTCGGAAGCATGCGGCGCCAGGATCGGCATCGGCTTGCGCAACTTCGGCACCGGAACGGCCTTGGCCTGCCTCGCGTCTTCAAGACTGACCTGATGCTCCTCGACCATGCGGTCGAGCACGCGGTCACGCGCCTTGCGCGCGGCGTCGGGATAACGATCGAGCCTGCGCGTCTCCGGCGATTGCGGCAGCGCGACCAGCAGTGCGGCTTCGGCGAGCGACAGCCGTTTCGGCTCCTTGCCGAGATAGGCGATCGAGGCGGCGCGGATGCCTTCGAGATTGCCGCCGTAAGGCGCCAGCGCGAGATAGAGATCGAGAATCTGCTCCTTGCTCAAGCTGCGCTCGATTTCGATCGCACGCACGATCTGCCGCAGCTTTGCATAGAGCGAGCGCTGCCGCCGCGGCTCCATCAGCCGCGCGAGCTGCATGGTGATGGTCGAGCCGCCAGAGACGATATGGCCGCTTGTTGTGAGTTGCAACGCGGCCCGCCCGAGCGCCAGCGGGTCGATACCATCATGGGCGTAGAAGCGCTGGTCTTCATAGGCGAGCAGCAGCTTCAGATAGCTCGGATCGACATTCGCCTTGGCATCGACCTGCAACCGCCAGCGGCCGTCCGCCATGGCATAGGCGCGCAGCAGTTTTCCGTTGCGGTCGATGATGGTGGTGGAAACGGCGCGGGCTTCGTCGAGCGGCAGCGGGCCGAGCGAGTAAACCCAGGCGACGAAGGCGACGATAGCGAGAATGAATGTGAGCGCGGCGGCAGAGAGGACAGGACGCCCCCCGCCCCTTGCTCCGTCATGGCCGGGCTTGACCCGGCCATCCACGTCTTTGCCAGTTGAGTGCGCGTCCGTGGATGCCCGGGACAAGCCCGGGCATGACGACTGTGTGTGTGGCTCCGCTTCGTTCATACCACTCAGCTCAAATTTGCGCCCAGCTCACTTCGTCGCCCGCACCTCGACGGTGCCCGTCCCAGTGCGCCCGTAGCGCGAAGGGTTGTACATGTCCTCGACATAGGCCTGCGGCAGCACATATTTGCCGGGCGAGACCGCACGCACGACATAGGCGACGGTGAACACCGATTTGGAGTCCGAGGCACGATCGACCGCCGCGGTGAAGCGGTCGTCACGGAACTCGGTATCCTCCGGCTCCTCGCCATCCTCGATCCAGTCCAGCGTGCCGCTGTCCCCGGACGAGACCAGCTTTGGATTGTCGATCTCGAGGCCGGCCGGCAGATAATCGGACACCATGATGTGCCCGTACTCCGGCTTGGCCTCGGTGATCTTCAGCACCACCGCAAAACGATCATTCTGCTTGACCTTGCTGATGTCGGCTGGCTTGCCGCCGAGCGTGAAGTAGCTGCGCTCGATCTTGAAGCCATTCGAAGCCGCCGGCTCCGGCGTCACCGGCGAGCCCGAGACCGAGACCACCGCCTGCACCGGCGCGTCACCGGTGTTGGTGATCTTCAGCGGCTTGCCGTCCAGCGTCGCGGCCTTGTAGCTGCGGTACAGTGCAGTCTTGACCGGCTGCCCATCGATCTCCATGGACAGGTTCTCCTTCGCGAGCGCGCGTGCGGCCAGCACCAGCCACGCATTCTCCTGCGTGGAGGTGTAGGGCGTCAGCCCGCGCGCGGTTTCCACCCGCGACACGGCCTGCGTCAGTGTCGCCCTCGGCGCGTTGCCTTCGCTGGCGAGCGAAACCAGTGCTGCGGCGTCGCGGAGCTGCGAGCCGTAATCGGTGCGGCCGAACTCCAACACCGGTTTTGGCGCGAGCGAGTCGAGGGCTGCGCCATAGACGCGTTCGGCGCGGTTGCGGTCGCCGACCAGTGCGAGCGCCGCCGCGAGCTGCGATTTCGCGATCGGTGTTGCCAAGTTGCTCAGCTTGGTGTCCGCGAGATAGCGGAGGTCGCCGATCGGCGCTGCGCCATTGCGGGCGAGCACGTAGAGGCCGTAGGCGAGATCGCGGCCGCCGTCCTTTTCCGGCTCGTTGCCGTTAACGACCGAGTTGCGGATGCGGTCGAGCGCGTTCTTGAACAGCACGTCCGGCACCACAAAGCCCTTTTCACGGGCGCGGGTCAGGAAGTCCGTGACGTAGGCATCCAGCCAGGCATCATCGCCGCCGGCCGACCACAGGCCGAACGAGCCGTTCGAGCCCTGGCGCGCCAGAAGCCGCTCGATCGCATCGCGGATGCGGCTATCGACCTCGGTGTCCATCGCCAGATGCGCGCCGGCCGCAAGCTCGTTGACATAGAGCAGCGGCATGGCGCGGCTGGTGATCTGTTCCGAGCAGCCATAGGGATAGCGGTCGAGCGCTTTCAGGATCGTCGCGGCATCGAGCGCGGTCGACAGACTCGCCGAGACCGAGACGCTGCCGGTTCCCGGCACGAGGTCAGAGAACATGTCCGAGGTCAGCGTCAGGCTCTCGCCCTTCGCCAGCGTCCGGATCGAGCGCCGGGCCAGCACCTGCGTCGCCGCCTTGACGTCGAACGCATAGTGGCGGGCGAGCGTAAGGCCGTTCGGTCCTTTGATGTCGACATCGAGCGTCGCCTGCCCCGCCGCGGTCGCATCGATTGCGAGCGAGAACGAGTTGCGCTGCTTGGCGGCGAGCTTGACGGTGGTCGCGGGATTGCCAGTCATCTTCACCGGGCCGCCCGTGCTCACGTTGATGACGTAGTCGCCGGCCTGGCCCTCGACATTGTCGATCTCGAGATTGACCGTGCCGCGGTCGCCGTTGAGCAGGAAGCGCGGCAAGGTCGTGGTCAGCACCACGGGATCGCGGATCACGACATCGGTGTTGGCGCGGCCGAGCTTGGTCGCGGTCCACGCCACCGCCATCACGCGCGCGGTGCCGGCAAACTCCGGAATATCGAAGCTCACCTCTGCGGCGCCGTCAGCGCCGACCGTGACGATGCCCGAATAGAGCGCGAGCGGCTTTTGCGCGGGCGGCGAGCCCTGCAATTCGCCAGCACCCGCATCGCCGCCGGATTTGATCTGGCCGCGCGTGCCGGACATGCCGTCGATGAGTTGCCCATAGAGATCGCGGATCTCGGCGCTCAGCCGGCGCTGGCCGACATAGTAATCATCCGGCGCCGGCGGCTTGTAGTTGGTGAGATTGAGAATGCCGACATCGACTGCGGCGATGACGATCTTGGCGTCTTCGCCCGGATTGAGCCCGTCGACCTTGACCGGGATCTTCAGCATCGCGTTCGGCCGGATCAGTGCCGGCGGCGTCAGCTTCACGGCCAGCGTGCGGGTCTGCTTGTCGATACCGAACCATTTGAGGCCGATGGCGCGGCCCGGCATGCGCTGGGCGGCGGCATCGAGCGGCCGGCGCAGTGTTGCCACTACATAGGCGCCGGTGCCCCAGTCCTTGCCGACGGGGATCTTGACCTGCGCGGTGCCTTCCTTGACGTCGATGGTCTGCGTCGTCAGCAGACGATCGCCGAGCACGTTGATGGTGAGCTTGCCGGGGCTACGGACATTGACCGACACCGTCATGGTGTCGCCGGAGGCGTATTGCGGCCTGTCGATCGAGGTCTCCAGGAGATCCGGCGTGTCGGCGCTGCCGTCGGAATACCAGCCGACGTCGAACTGCACCGAAGTCACCGGGCCGTCCGCATCGTTCGACTTGACGTCGAGCCGGTAGCGGCCGGGTCGCGGCGCCAGCGAGATGCGCGCCGGCTTGTCGGCGGCGACCGTGACGTCACCGTCGGCAACGCGCGAGGTCGACTTGACCGGCTCGTACTCCCAGTAATTGTTCTGGCGATACCACTGATAGCGCGACTCCATCTTCAGGAGCTCGTAGCGCAGGCCGTCGCGGGGCAGCGTCTTGCCCTCAGGCGAGACGAACAGGACGTCGAACTCCGCCTTGTCGCCTTCTGCAACGTTCTTGTCGCCGAATAACGGCTTGATGCCGATCATGGCGTTGGCGGGCGCGACCGGCAGCACCAGCTTGCGCTCGACGGCGCGGCCGCCGGTCTCCACCATGCGGATGAAGATCTGTGCCTCCTGCGGACGCGTCGAGGCCGACTGCTTGTCCAGCGTCACCGGGAAAGTGGCGACGCCGTTGGCGTCCGCCTCGGGTAGGTTCTCCAGCGGCGTGCGCTCGTTCGAGGTGGTCTCCTCGTCGGCGACGCCGAACTGGTAGCCGGCAAAGCCCGGCCGCTCGGTGGCGGGCGCGACCAGCATGTCGCCTTCGAGCTGGAGGCCGGAGGCCGGCGCGCCATAGAGGAAATGACCGTCGGCCTTGAGCTCAACAGGAGCGTTAGCTTTGATCAGCTTGTCCTTGGCGGACAAGTCGAATTCGATCCGGTCCGGGACGTAGTCCTCGACCATGAAGGTGGTCTCGCCGACCGAAGAGCTCTTCGGATCGGTGAAGGCGCGCACCCGCCAGGTCCCGGTCGGGACCGCTGAGTTGAGCGGCACGGACAGCGTGCGGCCGCCGGCGCCCTGGTCGGCCAGCACGGCGCGGCGGAATTCGACGCCATCGGGACGTTCGATCACCAGCGTCAGCGGCCCGCCGGTGACGGCGTTGCCCTGCCCGTCGCGCAATAGCGCGGTGAGATAGACCGTCTCGCTGGAGCGGTAGACGCCGCGCTCGGCATAAACGAAGGCGTCGGCACCTGATGGCACCGCGCGGCCTGCGACGCCGCGATCGGACAGGTCGAAGGCAGAGGTCTTCAGGCTGAGGAAGGCGTAGTCGGCCTTCTCGCCCGTGACGGTCAGCATTGCCGGCGACAGACCACCCTCGCCGCGCGCCAGCCCCGCCTCGAACAGCACATGGCCGCTGTCGTCTGTCTTGCGGGTGGCCAAAATCTCGTTGTTGCGGGCGACCAGCCGCACCTCGGCCTTCCCGACCGGATCGGTCGACGCCAGCGAGTTGACGAAGACATGGATGCCGTCATTGCCGGAATAGGCCGACACCCCGAGGTCGGAGACGATGAACCATTGGGTCGCGAGCTGGTAGTCGTCGTCTGAGCCCGGCCCCTTGGCGGCGGCGGTCATCACATAGACGCCCGGCTGGAGCTCGCCCAGCGCCTGGTCGACCGGGAATGCGGTGGTGACGTCCTGATTCAGCGTCGTCGCGGTCGCAAGCTCGCCGGACCAAACCTTGACCCCGCGCTCGCCGCCGAGGTCCGCGAGCTGGTACCTGGACAGCGTCTTCTGGAAGTCGCTGTCGACCACCGTGTTGATGAGGTTGCGATCGCCGATCCGGAACACGTTGATGTTGACCGCGGGCGTGTTGACGCTGACCACGGGAATGCCGCGCTGGCCGGTCCTGGGCAGCACATAGGCGCGGCTGGTGAAGCGCACGAACGGCTTGCGGTCGCGCACATAGATGTTGAACTCGGCCGATTTCGGCAGTCCCTCCTTCACAGTCGACGGCAGGCCGGCGCGCAGATTGACGTTGTAGCGCTCGCCGTGCTTCAGCCCGTCGACGCAGAGCTGCTTGCCTTCGGCCGACAGCGCCGGCTTGTCCTGACCCGCCAGCGCCAGGAACGGCGCGAAGTCGGTGCGCTTGGCGAGCTCTTCCGAGAACTGGAAGCAGGCGCGCGGACTGGCCGAGTCCGAATCCACGGTATAGTCGAGCAGCCGGAAGCCGTACTCGTCGCGCAGCTTCTCATATTGGCCGCGGACGTCGGCGATCTCGCGCATGTCGAGCGACAGCCGCAACGCATCCAGCGCCGGCCGCCACAGCTTGCGTTCGGCCAGCGATTTTCCGAGCACCGCGAGCGCATCGGCCTCCTCGCCCGGGTTACCGGCGCGCTGATAAGCGATGTAAGAGGCGATCGAGGCACGCTCCAGCAGGAAGGTCTGCTCGCTCGAACTCTTCGGCGTGATCTGGAAGATGACCTTGGCCAGCCGCAGCCAGTTGCCGGCATCCTCGGGCGCGGTTGCGGCGATCTGGCCGAGGACCGACAGGCCGCTGCGGACATCGTTGCGCCGGAAGGCGGCATCGGCGTCGTTGCGCAGCGTCGCGTTGGTCTTGGCGACCGGCCCCGCCTCGCTCTTGATCTGTGCCTCCAGCTTGATCGCGGAATCGGCGAGATCATCGCGCTTGAAGGCCTTGTCCGCGCCTTGCGCAGCCGCAAGGCCGAACGCCAGCGCGGCGCAGAATGTGAGGGCGCGGATCAGACCGATCATGATGGACTCCCGGGATCGCGGACGAGGGCCGCGGTGGCATGAAGTGCGCGGAAAGGTGACGGACTCAAGGCGATGGAACCAAAGGTGCAATTCGTCGCATTCGCCATGGCAAGGCAAGCCCAGAGCTGCCCAAGGACCGCCGGTTAAGCGCCGGCAGCGGAAAAGATGTACGGGCAAAGCACGTCCGGACCCGGCTATCGGGCACAACGCAGCTTGCCGCCGCGTCGCGAGAAGCCGGCCAACCGCACTCCGCCGCTCCGCTTTGTCGCTTTGGCGGTGAAAACGGTTCGGTTCAGGCTTGGCGGAGGTGCGGATTTTTCATATGTGCCATGGTAGAAGCCCCCCAGGCCTCACGAGAGAAGCCTCGCCAGAGGCCGGCACCAGACGGTCCCATAGCTCAACTGGATAGAGTAGCGGATTTCTACTCCGCGGGTTGCAGGTTCGAGTCCTGCTGGGATCGCCAATCTCGCCCGGTTCGGGGCCTGACATCATTGTAAAAAAGCGTCTCGCGCCCCGCCCACATCAGGGCCAGCTCGTAGGATGGGTAGAGCTCTCGCGAAACCCATCAAGCTTTTCACCTCTCGGTGCTGACATTCGAGCGAACATGCTTCCCGGTCTGGTGGACAAGCACGCATGACAATGATCGTGGCCACTCGGCCGACGCGATACGCGCGATGGGTTTCGCAAGGGCTCTACCCATCCTACGGGCTCATGCGTTGACACGGCTCGCTTGACGCCTCGCCCACCAGCCTGCAATCGCCGCGGTGAGATCCTCCCACATTTCGCTCGGCAAATCAGGCACCGCCACCCGGACGCTGTACCGATCCGTCATCGCGTCGTGAAACCACTCCGTCGCGGCGAAGTCGAAACCAAAACTGCCGGCGTGGCGGATTGGGAAGCCCGCGCTATTCAGATCGCAGCTCATGTCTTCGGCGGCTTGCCGCGCGGTCGCCTCAATGAGGGGACGCTTGCCGCGGAGCGTGACGTAGAGGCCGTGGGTGAAATGCAGCTCGGCCGAACGCGAGGCGAGTTCGGAGGCGAAATAACGCGCGGTGTGCCGGCCGTTGCGCAAGATCGCTGCGACGCGTTTCTTCGTGAGCGCCCAATAGGCCGCCGTGCCCATGAATGGAGGAAAGTGCGCCGGCAGGGCCGCGCCGCCGAGAAGCCGCACGGCGTTGCGGGTTTCCGCCGCCAGGCATTCGGACATCAAACGGCTTGCGTTGAGGTCCTTGCCTCTCCAGCGCACGAAGACCGCAGAGCCGAGCCGGCCGTATTCCACTCCGAGCGAATCCAGCTTGTTGTGACTGCGCACCATCACGACGGGAATTCTCCACCGCCCGGCCCATCTCAGCACACGCCGGATGCGGCCCGATCTGCCGGCGAAACATGTCGTGTCGAAGATCAACAGATCGAGCGCCGAGCCGTCGCAGCGCAGGACCGCTTCGAACGCTCCCGCGGAGGCGCAGGAATCCAGCAGGAGAATTCGAGGTAGCCCGGCCGGAGCCAACGCGTCGCCCAGCTTGAGTGCGACAAGCCGCAAATGAGCGACAAAGCGCTCGATCAGTTCCAGCGTCTCGCCGTAGGTGCCCGGCAGCACCAGAATCTCGGCCTTGTCGATGATTTCTGCTGAGGCGAGCAGCAGCGCCGAGATCGCGGCCATGCCAGAGGCGGTATAGATCGTCTCGCTCGTGCTGCCGGCTTCGTGTTGATAAAACGACGGGCCGCTCACCTTTAGATCCGCGCGCTGGTAGTCGTAGCTGAACGCGAACGGACCGCTGGCGGGATACGCCGTATGCGACCAGGCCGTCTCGGTCGCGTTCCAATCCTGCAGCGCATGCTCCGCACGCAGCGCCGCGGCGATCCGGAATTTGGATTTCACGACCTCGTCGACGGATCGCGGACGCGGCAGATGCAACGGGCTTCTCAGGCAATCATTCAGCAGCCCGATTTCCCTGTGCTTTCGTTCCAGATAGGCCTGAATGGTCTCCATGCGGATCTTGGTCACTGCGCCTGAAGTTCAACGTTTGGCGCGTGAATTGGCTCCAAAAGCCGGCTCCGGCCTGCCCTGCAACCAAGATCGGTCCGCGAAGTTGTGACAGCACAAGGAGGACACATGAGCGAAATCAGAGAGCACATGAAGATCATCGGCAAGGACGGCGTTCACGTCGGCACCGTCGATCGCGTCGAGGGACAGCGCATCAAGCTGACCAGGAAGGACAGCCCGGAAGGACACAAGGACCATCATCACTACATCGACAGGAAGTATGTCGGTGCGGTCGAAGGCGATGTCGTCAAACTCTCGCTGAACGCGGACGCCGTCCCGAAGACGGAAGCTGCGTGACATCAAAGCCCCTTCGGGGGCTTTTTGCTTGTTCACGATCCGACTCCGCTTCGTTCCCGAAGCACGAATCGTGGTCGCGAAAAAGAGCTCCGCGCATGTCCTAAGACTTGGTTGCGATGGCGCAGACCAATCATGCGTCGAGGGTCACGAGCATGGGCCGAAACCGGTAGGCATCGATCGCAGCGTTCGACAGCAGCAGCCTGCGCCGCTCGCCGCTCAGCATCATGCGGTCGATCCGGTTCAGGATGAACCGGGCAGAATCCCTGCGCTCGCCCGTGAGCAGGCCGGACTGGTCGAGATATTTCCAGGCAATCTCGAACGATTGCGCGCGCAACTCGGGATCGGTCATAGCCGCCCAACGTCGGCAAGGACCGGAAGTTCCTGGTTGCGAGCCCGGCCAGGGCAGATGCGCCGATCTGGTCAAAATTCATGCGCGGCGGAACAACTCCCCGGCGCACTGGTAGTCTGGGCAAGGGAGATCGCCATGAAACAGATCATCGCACTCGCCGCATTCGCCGTCATGTGCAGCTCCGCTTTCGCCCAAAACACGGGTCCTGCCCCGCAGACAGGCATGGAGAGACCTGAGAACACCAACGGGGCCACGCCCAAGGGCGCGATGGACACCACCGGCATGAACGTGGATCGCGCCAACCAATCCGAGACCAAGGACAAGAAGGCTACAACCAGGCAGGATCCCAGGAGCAAATAGCGAGACCGATGCGAGGGCTCATGAAGCCGGCAAAGTCGCTCAAGCAGCAGGCGCGTGTGGCCGAGAAGGCTGCCCGGCAAGCCGCCGACGAGTTCGTCGCAGGCCAGATGAAGGCGCTGGCCTCCGCGTTCCGGGCCCAGGCAAAAATCCTCAAGAAGAAAAAGAAGAAGCCGCCGTAATGCGCGTGCCTTGCGTGGCAATTTGGAGGTCACGAAAGGTTAGACGATTTCCGATTGAAGCGTTGGGGGAACGAACGCGCGACCGGCGCGTTGAACACGGGAATGCGTGCTGCCGACTTGCCAGCCCCGGTCGGCTTTGAAGAACCCCGTGCTTGCCCCCGAGCACGGGGTTTTCTCATGCGGCGGTCCGAAGAGCGCCAGCTTACCAGGTATCACAGATGCGGCCGCCGCCGGCCAGTCGGGATCAGTCCGTCCGGTCGTCGCGCGGATCGCGCGCGAGCAGATGCCAGGCAACAGCCAGCTGGATGAGCTTTTGCCGGTCGTCGCCCTCGGACGCCGCCGCCCGTTTCATTGCCGCCTCGGCCTCGCGCTGTGGATCGTACTTGTTACACATGCGGCGGACTCTAGCCGGCCGATCTGGACAAGGGCGTGGCAGTTTTGTCCGTATGATTCCGGTCTTGTCGCCGGCGAGCCGGCGCGGGCTGCGCCGCACGAAGCGGCGGGCCAAGCTTCAATTCAACGGAGCTGTGAACTGCGTCACAGTCCAAGCGCCGTGCCTCAGCTAAACGTCATGACAATCCGCGGAGCACGGCAAAGCCTGACACGATATGGGTGGTCTTTCCGTCATGACAGAAGAAGCAGCAACGGCTGAGATCGCCACGCAACGACAAAGGCCCGACCTGCTCGGCATGACCTTTCTCGGGACCATCGCCATCGTCATGCTGGCCTGGATCGGCGCCCTGATCTGGGGCGCAATGGCCCTACTGAATTGGCTTGCGTCTTAAGGCAGGTCACCCCGCCCCTGCTCAAAGCCGCGCGCGTTGCTGCGGCTCGTGCGCTAGAACAGGCAGGGCAACACCTGCACCACCTTGATCCCGCCGCAAACGATCATGGCCCAAAGCGCCACGCTGATCTGGATTGCATCCAGCATGTCCCATCCCCGCGAATCGTTTCCCGAAAGTTTTTTCTTTTAAAAGTCGCGTGAAGCGGCAAGAAGTGCCAGCGCTAATTTGAGGCAGTTGTTGTGCGTTGCCGCAAAGGGCGTCGCACAAACCGGACCATGAGTGCATCGGGTCGATGATTTGCATCGGAGCCGCTTGTCCCTCCGCCAAAACACATGAGGCGGGCACCGGCCCGCCTCATTCACTCAGATATCGCCTATAGGCTCAGTAGCAGGCACGGGGATCGGCCTGCACATACTGGCCGTTCGGATAGCGGTAGTAGCAATTGCCCTGAGCCAGATAGTAGCCCGGCTGCGAAGCGGCCGTGGCGCCTGCGATCGCGCCGGTCGCGCCGCCGAGAACCGCGCCCGCGGCTGCGCCGGTCGCATTGCCCGAAATCAGGCCACCCAGCACGCCTCCGACGATGGCGCCGCCAAGGGCGCTCGCGCCGGGATCGGCCGGCGGGGGCGGCGGAGGCGGCGCATAGGCGACCGGAGGCGGCGCTGGCGCATAGGCCACCGGCGCGTCGTCGATATGATCTTCGGAGATGTAGGCGGGCGGGCCCTCGATCCGCTGCGGATAATAGTACCGGACGCCGCCAACGTCCCACCACCAGCCGGAGCGGCCGTTGTAGACCCCATGGTGCCAACGCCCGCCATCCCAGGCGAGGTTGCCGCGATAGCTGTGTCCGCCCCAGTCGCGCGCCGGCGCGGGACCGCGTGTCATATAGCGACCGGGAGGCGGGCCGCCGCCGCCGTGAGGACCAGCGCCGGGACCCGGACCGGCATGAGCCGGCCCGCCAGGCTGTGGCGCTGGCCGGGCCGCCTGCTGCGGGGGTCCGCTGCGCATGTTCTGCGGATTGTGCTGCGGCGCGCCTGAACCCGGCCCCGGCGGCTGGCCGGAGTCCCTCGGCGGCCGGACCTCTTGCGCTTGCGCGGACAGCGCAAGCAATGACATGGCCGAAACCAAGGGAATGATGATCTTCATGCGGCTGAACGCACTCATGCGTGCTTGACCCCTACTCTCTCGATGCCGTGGTGCCCGCGCGATAGCCGATTCGGCTCGCGCCCGGGTGATGCCGGCTGACATGACTGACCTGCGTGGTCGGCTAAGTCCCGTTACAAATGTTTAAGATCACAGCAATTTTTCGTCCGGCGACCGACTGGACCGTCTCTAGCGGGCGGGCTCGATCACGTTGCAGTTGCGGCGCCCCGACATCAGGCAGTCCTGCATCTTGCTGGCGGCGGTGAGGTCGCGAGTTAGCCACCAGCCGACCCCCAGGATGACGATGACGATGATCAGTCCGGCGATCGCGCCGCGGCGGTTGTCGCTGGATTGGGGCTTTGCTTGAGGCTTGGGTCGGGATCTGGGCATCTCGCCGGGGGCGGGCTTGGGCATGGCTACCTGGTGGCGCGGACGAGACCGGCTTTATCACCTCTGCGACGTCGCGTCACATCCCGATCGGCCGCTCCAATTCAGCCTCCTAGTTCAGCCTCGGGTCGGCCTGACCAGGTCCTTGCGCGAGGTCTCGGTTGTCGGGGTCGCCTGCTGCACGCGAGGCGCGCAGGTCGTCAGCACGAACGCCGTCTGGCTGCACTCCCAGCCCGCGCCCAGAACCGCACTCTCGATCGGCTGAGGACGAGCGAACAGCAGCCCGGCACCGGCCAGCGCCGCCACCGTGAACGTGATTACGAGAGCTTTCAGGCTCAGCCGGAAGAAAGTCATGCCCGGGCTCCGTCTTATATCGGGGCGGACGCTAGGCGCCGCCTTCGTCGTTCCCTTATGAGGGACATCACAATTCGGCAGTTTTTCCTGGCTACGAACGATCGGCTGGTCCAGCGATTTTTCGTCTACCTGATCGGCTGCGATTATGGGTGGCTTTGCGACGCGCATGGATGTACACGCTGGCGTCACGGGGCACGCGTTTGATGCGGCCTGCGTACCCACGCGAATGATGTAAGGCTGAAAGCGAGGATGACAAGGCTCGTGCGATGAGTGGATTCAGAGAACCCGGCTTTGCGGACCGGCAAAAAGCGGCGCAGGACGCACGTAAAAATCTTTTGAACAAGTTCAAGTCCCAACCGGGGCCTGACGATCCCGCCGTCGCGGCGCGGCGCGCCGAGCGTGAGATCGCCGCGGCGAAGCGCGCCGAAGCGAAGGCTGCCCGCGAGGCCGAGAAGGCTGAGCAGCGGCGTCGCGAGGAAGAGGCTGCGGCGCTCGAGGCTGCGCGGATCGCCCGCGAAGCCGAAGAAGCGGCCGCCAAGGCGGCCGAGGCCGAAGCCGAGCAAAAGGCCAGGCGCGACGCCCGCTATGCCGCCCGCAAAGCCAAGCGGAAGTAACGCTCAATTGAAATTGAACTGAGGCGCGCCTCAGTTCACACCTCGCTACGGAACGGTGTTACCGGGTCCGCGCATAAGCACGGCCCGACGACAGGCCCTGGATTCGAATTTGGAACGCTGGGCTCGCCTCAACGAGGCGAGCCCCGGCATGACGGCGCGAGATCAGTTCTTCTTCATCATCCCGTCATCTTTCTTCATCCCGTCCTTCGACATCGTGTCCTTCTTCATGCCGTCGTCCTTGGACATGGTGTCCTTCTTCATCATGCCGTCCTTGTGCATCGTATCCTTCTTCATCATGCCGTCATCCTTGCCCATCTTGTCCTGAGCGAAGGCGGCCGGCGAGAGCGCGAGGCCAAGCGAGAGAGCGGCAGCCGAGACGCCGAGCGCGATGCGGGTGCGAATGGTCATGACTAGTCTTCCCTTCGAGATGATGTTTGTCAGCGACGGATGCCGCTATCCAGTCTCGACGGATCGATGGCCGACCTTGTTACGCCGCCCCCGACAAATTTCCCCGAACCGCTGCCGCCCATCGTTGCCCTCCATGCGTTGACCGCGATCACGGCCGCGCGAGCCGGGCCGTTGCGCGGACGAAGGCCGACCGCAAGTGTGCGGTGCAGCAAGACCAACCCTTGCCGCGGCATTCGGTCTCGAACTATCAGATGAGAGAATATCGGGTGAAAGACCGGCTAGAATGGGCCCAAGCGTCGGTCCCAAAGACCCAAATCACGCCAAACAAGAATCGTCCAAGGGGATAAAACCATGTTCACGCGCCGCCATTTGCTCGCGACCGCCGTCGCGGCACCCGCCATTCTCCGCTTCGGCACCGGCACCGCGCATGCCGCGACCACGCTGAAGATCTCGCATCAATTCCCCGGCGGCACCATCGACAAGGGCGATTTCCGCGACCGGCTGTGCCGCATGTTTGCCGCCGAAGTGACCAAGCGCAGCAATGGCGACATCGCCGCGGAAATCTATCCGAACTCATCGCTGATCAAGACCAACGCGCAGTTCTCCGCGATGCGCAAGGGCGCGCTCGATATCAGCCTCTATCCGATGCCCTACGCCGGCGGCGAATTGCCGGAGACCAATATCGGCCTGATGCCCGGCCTGGTCACGACCTACGACCAGGGCCTGCGCTGGAAGAAGGAGCCGGTCGGCAAGGCGCTGACCGATTTCCTCGCCGACAAGGGCATCATCCTGCTCACCTGGGTGTGGCAGGCCGGCGGCGTTGCCAGCCGCTCCAAGCCGATCGTGGCGCCGGAAGATGCCAAGGGGATGAAGGTGCGCGGCGGCTCGCGCGAGATGGACATGGTGCTCCAGACCGCCGGCGCCTCGGTCCTGTCGGTGCCGTCGAACGAAATCTACGCGGCGATGCAGACCGGCGCATGCGATGCCGGCATCACCTCCTCCACCAGCCTGATCTCGTTCCGGCTGGAAGAGGTCGCAAAATCGCTAACCTCGGGCGCAGGCGCCTCCTACTGGTTCATGCTCGAGCCGCTGATGATGTCGAAGGCGATCTTCGACAAGCTGCCCAAGAATCAGCAGGACGTCCTGCTCGCGGTCGGCACCGAGCTCGAAGCCTTCGGCCGCAAGGGCGCGCAGGACGACGACGTCGAGGTCGCCAAGGTCTATGAGAAGGCCGGCGCCAAGGTCTCGGTGCTCGATGCCGCCACCGTCGGCAAGTGGCGCGACATCGCCCGCGACACCGCGTGGAAGGACTACAGCGCCAAGACCGCGACTGCGGCCAACCTGCTCAAGCTCGCAACCGACGTCGCGGCATGATCCACGGTCCGCTGGATCGTGACGACCGGACCAGCGCGGCCGCGGGCAACAGCCCCGCGGCTGCGCTCGATCGCGGTCTCGCCGTCCTCAACAACATCATCGTCGTATTTGCGGCGATCGCGCTGGTCGCGGCCTGTGCGATCCTGAGCTACAGCGTGCTCAGCCGTGCGCTGTTCAAGGCCGCCAATTATTGGCAGGACGAGGCCGCCGTGTTCCTGCTGGTCGGCGCGACCTTCATGACGGCTGCCTATGTTCAGCAAAATCGCGGTCATATCGGCATCGAGGCCTTCGTCGGCCTGCTGTCGCCGATGGCGAACAGGATCAGGCTCTGGCTCGTCGATGCCGTGACGCTTCTGTTTTGCGCGTTCTTCACCTGGAAATCCTGGACGCTTGCGCACGAGGCCTATGTCGACGGCCAAGTCTCGAACTCGATGTGGTCGCCGCCGCTCGCCATCCCCTACTCGCTGATGGCAGTCGGCATGAGCCTACTCTGCGTCCAAATCATCGTGCAGCTCGCGCTGCCCTTCGCTGGAGGCCGGCGGCCATGAGCGTCTTCGGTATCGGCCTCGCCTACGGGATTGCGACGCTGCTCGTGATGTTTTCGGGCATGCCCATTGCGTTTGCCCTCGGCGCCGTCGCGGTCGTGTTCATGGGCATCTACATGCCCGCTGCCTCGCTCGATACGGTGACGCAGAACGTCTATGAGGAAATGGCCTCGATCACGCTCTTGTCGATTCCGCTCTTCATCCTGAAGGGCGCCGCGATCGGAAAGTCGCGTGCCGGCCAGGATCTCTACTTGGCGCTGCACGCCTGGCTGCATCGCGTGCCCGGCGGGCTCGGCGTCGCCAATGTCTTTGCCTGCGCGCTGTTCGCGGCGATGGCCGGCTCCTCGCCTGCAACGTGCTCGGCGATCGGCTCGGCCGGCATCCCCGAGATGCGCAAGCGCGGCTATTCCGGCGGCTTTGCCGCCGGAATCATCGCCGCCGGCGGCACGCTCGGCATTTTGTTGCCGCCGTCGATCACCATGATCCTGTTCGCGGTGGCCGCCGAAAAATCACTCGGACGGCTCTTCCTGGCCGGCATTGGCCCCGGCCTGTTGCTGGTCTCGCTTTTCGGCGCCTATGCCGTGATCCGCTTCCGCCAAGAATATGCCGCGGCCGCAGCGATCTACAAGAACGGCGGCCCCAAAGCGCCGATCCTGGCCCGCGACGAATACACGCTGGCGGAACGCTTCAGCGTGCTGCCGCGCGTGATCCCCTTCGTGCTGCTGCTCACCGGCGTCATGATTGCGCTCTATGGCGGCTACGCCACGCCGTCGGAAACCGCCGGCCTCGGCGGCCTGCTGGCGCTGGCGCTGATCGCGGCGATCTACAGCGTGTGGCGCCCGAGCGACCTTGCGCCCATCATGAAATCGACGGTCCGGGAATCGACCATGCTGATGATGATCATCGGCATGTCGCTGCTCTATTCCTACGTGATGAGTTATCTGCACATCTCGCAGTCGGCGGCCGAGTCCGTCGTCGCGATGCACCTGCCCCGCTGGGGGCTGCTGTTCGCAATCCTCGTCATGGTCGTCGTGCTCGGCTTCTTCCTGCCGCCGGTCTCGATCATCCTGATGACGGCGCCGATTATCCTGCCGCCGCTTCGCGCCGCCAATTTCGACATCATCTGGTTCGGCGTGGTCATGACCATCGTGATGGAGATGGGGCTGATCCATCCACCGGTCGGATTGAACATCTTCGTCATCCGCAACGTCGCGCCCGATATCCCCTTGAGCGAGGTGATCTGGGGCACGCTGCCGTTCGTGCTGCTGATGATGGCCGCGGTGCTGCTGCTGTGCTTCGTGCCGGGGATTTCGACCTGGCTGCCGGACCTGGTGATGGGGTCGGATGGGAGCCGGTGATGCTGCCGTAGGGTGGGTTAGCTTTGCGGCTGCACGAAGCGCAGTCCGAAAGGCGTAACCCGCCAAATTCGTCCCGGATTCGCTGAAGGATGGTGGGTTACGCTTCGCTAACCCACCCTGTACCCTTCTGGCGTTCGTGGCGGCCGTTCGGTGTAGACTGGCCGTGCGGGCCGATCTGCCGGGAGCAGCCTTGCCCACCTGTGCCTTGAGCACCTTCGTAGGAA
>NZ_JAACFT010000026.1 GCF_029051685.1 Bradyrhizobium sp. CSA207
GGCCCGAAATGATCGCCGACCCAGCCGCCGATCACCTGAAACAACAAATAGGGATAGGCGAATGCTGAGAAAACGAGGCCGAGCTGGGTGTTCGAGAGACCAAGCTCCTTCTGGATTTCGCTCGCCGACCGCGACGCCGACTCCGGGCAGCACGCCTGGCGCACCGCCAGCTGGACGTCCCGGCGCACCGCCGCCCGGCGGACGTCCCGGCACGCCTCCGGCTGCAGGATCACCATCACCGGCTCCTGGTGCCACACCCGCACCAGCGACCACGCCGACGCCAGGCGCCGGCAGCCCGACCCCGCCGTCGGGACGCCCGGGTCCGGCACCGACGCCAGCTCCCGGCGCAACTCCGGCCCCAACGCCGACTCCAGGGGGCGCCGTGACGCCGGCGCCCGGACGTCAGGGTGGAACGCCTCCGGCTGGCGCGCCAGCTGCCGGAACTCCGGCTGCGCCGCCCCAAGCCGGCGGCCTCCCGCCCCGGCCCGCAGCTCCCGCCGGCGCCGCGGCGCCGACGGTCGTCCCCGGCACGCCGGCCGCAGCTCCACCGCCGAACAGGGCGCAATACGCTCCGCCGACGGTTGCGCCGGCCTTCCGGGCCGCGCCCACGACCACCACGCCCCTGCCGCCTCCGCCGCGCCCGCCGCAGCGTGACCTGACGCCGCTCGCAATCGGTGCAGGCGTGGTGGCCGGCGCCGTGATCGGTGCCACCATCGCAGACCTCCATAACCAGCGGCGCGAGGTCGTCGAAGGCGGCCGCACCGTCTACACCGAGCCGGACCGCATCATCATCCGCGATCCGGGCGGCCAAGCATACGTCCGCGGCAACGATCTCTATCGCTTCCGCTATGGCGCCCGCGACATCCGCACCGACACTGTCGGCAGCGAAACCCGGACCGTCGTGATGCGTCCCGATGGCAGCCAGGTGATCACCGTGGTCGGCGCGGACGGTTCGTTGCTGCGGCGAATCCGCAGGGACCCGAGCGGGCGCGAGCTCATCATCATCGACAACAGCTACCGCGATCCGCGGTCGGTCGGCGGCTTCTATGTCGACGTGCCGCCGCCAGTGGTCAACATTCCCTACGATCGCTACATCGTCGATGCGCAGGAGGCATCGCCGGACGTGATCTATGAGACCATGGAGGCACCGCCGGTGCAGCGAATCGATCGGCGTTACTCGCTCGACGAGATCCGCTACAGCCCCAATGTTCGCATGCAGATGCCGAGCATCGACGTCAACACGATCAACTTCGAAACGGGATCGTGGACCATCCCGCCGGACCAGGCGGCCCGTTTGCAAGGGATCGCCGACGGCCTCAACCGTGCGATCCAGCGCAACCCGCGCGCCGTGTTCCTGATCGAGGGCCACACCGACGCGGTCGGCAACGAGGTCGACAATCTGTCATTGTCGGACCGCCGTGCGCAGTCCGCGGCCGAATTGCTGACGCAGCAGTTCGGCGTGCCGGCGGAGAACCTGACGTCGCAGGGCTACGGCGAGCAGTACCTGAAGGAGCAGACGCAAGGGCCGAGCGTGATCAACCGGCGCGTCACCGTCCGCAACATCACGCCGCTGCTCAACGGTGGCCAGGCCTCGCTGCCGCCGCCGCCGCCCGGCACCGCGCCGCCGCGCTGAGCCGACACCCACAAACGCAAAATGGCCGGGAGCGATCCCGGCCATTCGTCATTGCGAGGAGCGAAGCGGCGAAGCAATCCAGACTATTGCCGTGGAAAGATTCTGGATTGCTTCGCTTCGCTCGCAATGACGAACGAAATCGCAATCCCAGTCCTGGCTAACCCTTGTCGCTCTCCAGCCGGAAAATCTGCGAGCCTTCGCTGCCCGAGAGCAAACCTGTGTCCGTGTAGAGCTTCAGCTTCGTCCGCGTGTCGGCGATGTCGAGGTTGCGCATGGTGAGCTGGCCGATGCGGTCGGCCGGCGTGAACGCTGCGTCCTCGACCTTCTCCATGCTGAGCCGCTCCGGCGCATAGGTCAGGTTGGGACTCTCGGTGTTGAGGATCGAGTAGTCGTTGCCGCGACGCAGCTCGAGCGTGACCTCGCCGGTGACGGCGCGCGCGACCCAACGCTGTGCGGTCTCGCGCAGCATCAAGGCTTGCGAATCGAACCAGCGGCCCTGGTAGAGCAGGCGGCCGAGACGCATGCCGCTGATGCGGTACTGCTCGATCGTGTCCTCGTTGTGGATGCCGGTGACGAGCCGCTCATAGGCGATGTGCAGCAGCGCCATGCCGGGCGCCTCGTAGATGCCGCGGCTCTTGGCTTCGATGATACGGTTCTCGATCTGGTCGCTCATGCCGAGGCCGTGGCGGCCGCCGATGACATTGGCTTCGAGCAACAGCGCGACGGGGTCGCTAAAGGTCTGGCCGTTCAGCGCCGTAGGCTGGCCTTCCTCGAATCGCACCACGACCTTCTCGGCCTTGACGTTGCAGTCGTCGCGCCAGAACGGCACGCCCATGATCGGGTTGACGATCTTGATGCCGCTGTCGAGGCTTTCCAAATCCTTTGCCTCGTGGGTGGCGCCGAGCAGATTGCTGTCGGTCGAGTACGCCTTCTCGGCGCTCATCTTGTAGGCAAAACCCTGGGCGGTCATGAATGCCGACATCTCGGCGCGGCCGCCGAGCTCGTCGATGAACTGCTGGTCGAGCCAAGGCTTGTAGATGCGCAGGCCCGGATTGGTCAAAAGGCCGTAGCGATAGAAGCGCTCGATGTCGTTGCCCTTGAAGGTCGAGCCGTCGCCCCAGATGTTGACGCCGTCCTCCTTCATAGCCGCGACCAGCATCGTGCCGGTGACCGCGCGCCCGAGTGGCGTGGTGTTGAAATAGGTGATGCCGCCGGTCGAGATGTGGAAGGCGCCGGACTGGATCGCGGCGATGCCTTCGTGGACCAGTTGCGTGCGGCAATCGACCAGCAGCGCCTTCTCCGCGCCGAACTCCATCGCCTTGCGCGGGATCTCGTTGTAGTCGGCCTCGTCGGGCTGGCCGAGATTGGCGGTATAGGCGTAGCAGCGCGCGCCCTTCTGCTTCATCCAGAGCAGCGCCGCGCTGGTGTCGAGACCGCCGGAAAAAGCGATGCCGACTTTCTCACCCTTGGGCAGGCTTTTCAGGATCGTGGTCATGGGGCTTCCAATCGGGTCTTGAAGGGCTGACGTCGTTTGCGGGTTGACCGCGCGAATATCAAATTTCGCACGCCTCGGCACGCATTTAATGGCTCAAATCGACGGCGCCGGGCCGGTCTTACCGCCGAACAGGCGTTGGCGGAGGCGGTAGCCCGGCCAGGCCAGCCGGGTCAGCGCGGCGTCCACCGCTTCGTCCGAAAACCGTGTCCGCGGCCAGCGGTAAATCAGCGCAAACGCGTGCCAGATCACGACGAAGGTCACGAGGCCGGCGATCGACACGTCGGTGAAGAAGTGTCCGCCGAAGGCCATGCGCAGGCCGCTGGTCACCGCGCCGAACACCACGGCTCCGGCATAGGCGAGCGGCCGCCAGGCCGGCGGGGCGAGGGCGGCCGGCGCCAGTGTCCAGAACGCCGTCGCGCCTTCGCCGGAGAAGAACGAGCAGTTGCGCCCGCAGCCGCCGCGCGGATCCCACCACGGCACGAACTGCTGGTCGCCGGCAAACTGCGTCACCACCACGGGACGCGGCCGGCCCCAATAGCTCTTGAAGGTGAGATTGGTGAGAATGCCGGCCGACATGATGATCGTGACCAGAAGGAAGACAATCGCGCGCCCGGACACCATCAGCGGCCGGTCGGGCCGGAACATCTTGACCACAACGGCGATCAAGGGAGGCAGCACGAACGCCCAGGCGACCCACATCGCAGCGTCACGTGCGAAGCCAGCCCAGCCGTTCAGCTTGAGCGGAAACGTCTTCGTCTGGGGGTCGAAGAACAGCGCAGCGAGCTTGAGATCGAGTTCGGGATAGAGGCCGAAAACGACGCCGATCACGAGCCACAGCGCCAGGGCAATGAAAAGTCCAGTCCGGTTCATGGCGCGCGGTTTAGCGGAGTGGGGAGGGGATGAAAACCCCGGGCCGCGTCCCCATCCTCCCCTGGAGGGGGAGGATCGGTTCGCATGCAGCGAAGCGAAATGCGAACCGAGGTGGGGTGAAGCCAAGCAAACGGTACATCCATCAACGTGCTGCGCGTAGGTCCACAAAAATGGGACACCACCATCCGGGATAGTCTGTCACCCCACCCCGCTCGCGCTACGCGCGATCGACCCTCCCCCTCCAGGGGAGGGTAAAATCATCGCGCATCCGGCCGGGACTGCGACGGCAGCGGCGGCGGATTGCGCCAGGCGCCGGCATTGCGGCCGGCGATCAGCCAGTAGACGACGCCGGCGACGATACCAGCGCCGGTCATGATCTCGAGGTGACGCCGCACGATGCCCTCGAACTGCAGCGTGTCGGAATGAAAGGGAACGAGGCCGAGATAGCAGGCAAGCCCCACGAGGCCGCCGCCGACGGCATAAACCAGCGCGCTGCGGATGTAGAGCGCCTCGGTGATCGCGGCGATCACCATCGCCGGCACCAGCGCAAAGCCGGACACGAAGATGAAGCCGAATCCGAGCAGGATGTCGACCACGCCCTCATCGACCGGACCGGCGCCGAGATCGGAGAATTCCGGAAACAGTAGCGCGCCGACGACAATCATGCCGCCGACGAAACAGGCTGCGAGAAAGCCGATGAAGATGACGACGAGGCGGCCAATCAGTGCCATGACGGGAGAGCCAACGTTGTCATTGCGAGCGAAGCGAAGCAATCCAGCGTCTTTCAACGGAGACAATCTGGATTGCTTCGCTTCGCTCGCAATGACGAGGATGCGATAGCGCAGGCATGATCCATCAATCCGTCATCGCCATGGCGCGCAGCGTCTGGCGTTCGCGGGCCGAGAGTTTTTCGGTTTCCGACTTGAGCTGGCCGCAGGCGGCGAGGATGTCGCGGCCGCGCGGGGTGCGCACCGGCGAGGAATAGCCGGCGTTGAAGATGTATTCGGAGAATTTTTCGATCTGGTCCCAGTCCGAACATTCATAGGCGGTGCCGGGCCAGGGATTGAACGGGATCAGGTTGATCTTGGCGTGGATGCCTTTGAGGAGCTTCACCAGCAGCTTGGCATCGTCGAGCGAATCGTTGACGCCCTTGAGCATCACATATTCGAAGGTGATGCGGCGCGCGTTCGATGCGCCGGGATAGTCACGGCAGGCCTGCAACAGTTCCTTGATCGGATATTTGCGGTTGAGCGGCACGAGCTCGTTGCGCAGTTCGTCGCGCACCGCATGCAGCGAGATCGCGAGCATCACGCCGATCTCGTCGCCGGCGCGGACGATGTTCGGCACGACTCCGGAAGTCGACAGCGTGATGCGGCGGCGGGAGATGCCGATGCCTTCATTGTCGCCGACGATGAGAAGCGCATCGCGCACGGCGTCGAAATTGTACAGCGGTTCGCCCATGCCCATCATCACGATGTTGGTGACGCGGCGCGTGCCATCCTCGCGATCGGCCCAGTCATTGAGGCGATCGCGCGCCACCATCACCTGGCCGACGATCTCGCCGGCGGTGAGGTTGCGCACCAGGCGTTGGGTGCCGGTGTGGCAGAAGGAGCAGTTCAGGGTGCAGCCGACCTGCGAGGAGACGCACAGCGTGCCGCGATCGTTTTCGGGAATGTAGACGCACTCGACTTCATGCGCCTTCTGGACATTGTCGCCGCTCGGCAGCCGCAGCAGCCATTTGCGGGTGCCATCGTTGGAGATCTGCTCGGCCACGACCTCGGGCCGGTCGACGGTGAAATGCTGCGCGAGATCGGCGCGGATACCCTTCGAGATCGAGCTCATCTCCTCGAAATTGCGGGCGCCGCGGAAGTAGATCCAGTGCCACAATTGCTGCACGCGCATCTTGCGCTGTGCCGACGCGACGCCGATCTCGCCGAGGCGATCGGCAAGCTCGGTGCGCGACAGGCCAATCAGCGACGGTTTTGCCGGCGGCACATAGGTTTCGAGCGGGACCTTTTCCAAAGGGAACCCGGCAGCGGAAACGGTCTCGGTCGATTCAGCGGTCATCGTCGTTCTGTTTGGAGAAACTCTCACCCCTCATCCTGAGGAGCGCGCACTGCGCGCGTCTCGAAGGACGAAGGCCCGGATCAGGCAGCTCGGCCTCGTGGTTCGAGACGGCGCTTACGCGCCTCCTCACCATGAGGGGAAGCAGCCTTCAGATAGGCGTTCTACAGCCGCCAAACAACGCCGAATTGGACCTAACCGGCCTTATGGCTTGCAGCCTTAACGCTTGCAGTCCTGCGAGATCCGGTCCAGCGCCTGGGCGAGGCCCTTCAGCGAGAAGGTGTCGGTCGTCTCGGTCCCCTTGGCCGAGACGCCCTTGACCACGAGATCGGCGGATTTGCGCATGGCCTCGACCATCCGCTCCTCCTCGGCCGCGTTCTTGATCCAGAGGCCGTCGCCCTGTGTGTACATCGCGTAGGCGGCACCGCCGACCTCCGCCGTCGATTCCGCGCCCGGCTTCAGCGCGTAGCCGATCATCACCGAGACCTCGTTATTCACCTTCTCGGATGGCCGGGTCGAGACGAAGGCGTAGGCGGGGTCACGCGGCCGATTCGGCGGGTTGGTCTTCGACGACGACGGCTTTGCCAGCGCGAAGCAGACTTTCTTGCCATTGGGGGTCGCCGCATAGGCGCCCCAGGTCCCGAACTGGCCGATCAGCGTCGGCTCCGCTCCGCCCACAACCGCCGCGGGAGGAGCCGCAGGCTTGCTCTCGGGCTTTGCAGCCGTCTTTGCTGCCGGCGCCGGAGCCGGCGACTTCGGTGCGGCCTTCGGCGCCGGTTGCGCCGTCTGCGCCCGCGCAAGATCGGCGATCCCGCACGTCATCGTGCCGATCATCAAAACTAAAGATAGCACCCGCCACATGCTGGAGTGGTTCCCTCAATATTGTGACTGGAAGATGGCCCGGCCGCGCTTTGTCCCCGGGTCAGGGATAGCCGGGAAAGTCCAATTTGGGAAGGCAGTTAGCGGGTCGGCGGCAGCTAGCCTCGGGATCGCGCGGCGCGCTGCCCGGCCCATTGCGCCTCGGTCCACTGCAGCAGGTCCTCGGCGCCGGAACTGCGCAAATGCGCGCCGCCATCGATCACCACCATCTCGCCGTTGATGTAGCCGGCGCGGTCCGAGATCAGGAAGCTGGCCAGATCGGCAAGCTCGCCGTGCTCGCCGGTGCGGCCAAGCGGATTGCTCGCCGTCCAGCCTTCGTCGCGGCCCTCGGGGCGGAGTTGCCCGGAGGCGCCGGCGGTCGGGAACGGGCCCGGCGCGATCGCGACGGTGCGGATGCCCTTCGGGCCCCACTCGACTGCGAGACTTTTGGTCATCGCCAGCACAGCCGACTTCGCCATCGCCGAGGGCACGGTGAAGGCGCGGCCGGTGATGGTCGAGGTCGAGAGGATCGAAAGCACGACGCCGCTGTGCGTGCCCTCGATCCAGCGCCTGCCGGCCGCCAGCGTGCAATACATCGCGCCATGCAGCGTCGGCGCGAGGATCGCGTCCGCGGCGCGGAACGACAGATGCTCGCTCTGCGCGATGAAGGTGGCGGCGGCGTTGTTGACGAGGATGTCGAGTGGCGCCTCGCGCCAGATAGCGTCCATCATGCTCTCGACGGCGGCGCCGTCGCGGATGTCGCATGCAATCGTCGTGACCTTGCCGTCGGTCTGCGCACCCATCTCGGTCGCGGTTGCCTCGAGCCGGTCGAGCTTGCGGCCGCAGATCACGAGCTCGGCGCCGAGGCCGAGAAAGCGGCACCCCATCGCGGCGCCGAGACCGGAGCCGCCGCCGGTGACGAGGATGCGTTTGTTCCTCAGCAGACCTGTTTCAAACATCGTTTGAATCCTCTTTTTGCTCCGTCATTGCGAGCGCAGCGAAGCAATCCAGAGTCCGTGCTGCGGAAATAGTCTGGCTTGCTTCGCTGCGCTCACAATGACGAGGATAGGCCCATGGTCTCTGACAAAGAATCCGGATTGTCGGGTGGCACTAAATCCGGCAAAACCGCCCCAATCATAATTCCACTCGAAACGCGTAAGGTGCCGCCATGAAAGCCATCCTCTGCTCGCAATATTGCCAGCCCGATGATCTCGTCCTCACTGAGGTGCCGGATCCGGTGGCGGGGCCCGGCGAAGCCGTGATCGCGATCAAGGCGGCGGCGCTGAACTTCTTCGACATCCTGATGATTCAGGGCAAATACCAGGTCAAGCCGCCGTTCCCGTTCTCGCCGGCCGCGGAAGTCGCGGGCGTGATCGAGAGCATCGGCGCCGGCGTCACTGATCTGAAGGTCGGCGATCGCGTGGTGGCGTCCTGCGGCCATAACGGAGCGCGCGAAAAGATCGCGCTGCCGGCGGCATCGATCGTGAAGATTCCGGATAATCTCGATTACGATCGTGCTGCGGGCATCATCATCATCTACGGCACCGCGCTGCATGCGCTGGAAGATCGCGCCAGCCCCAAGCCGGGCGAAACGCTTGCGGTGCTCGGCGCGGCCGGCGGCACTGGCCTCGCGGCTTGCGAGCTTGGCAAGCTGATGGGCCTGAAGGTGATCGCCTGCGCCTCGTCGGATGAGAAGCTTGAATTCGCCAAGGCGCATGGCGCCGAGCTCACGCTGAACTACGGCAAGGAAGATCTCAAGGAAGGACTGCGCAGGCTCACCGACGGCAAGGGTGTCAATATCATCTTCGATCCGGTCGGTGGTGCTTACGCCGAGCAGGCGTTGCGCTCGATCGCCTGGGAAGGCCGTTTCCTCGTGATCGGCTTTGCCGCCGGCGATATTCCCAAAATGCCGCTGAACCTCGCGCTGTTGAAGGGCTGTGACATCCGCGGCGTGTTCTGGGGCGCCTGGACGCGACTCAACCCGGCGAAGAATCGCGCCAATCTCGAGAAGCTGGTGAAGTGGACCGCGGAAGGAAAAATCTCATCGCACGTTGATCGCACCTTCCCCTTGGCGCAGACCGCGGATGCGCTGAAGGTGCTCGCGGGGCGTCAGGCGATGGGCAAGGTGATTTTGCATCCGTGAGGTGGGTGGCAGCGTTACGACGCTGCGCGCCACACGTGCAACTGTCGTCGTCCGGCTTGACCGGGCGACCCAGTATTCCAGAGACGACAGTAACTTGACCGATGGGCCGCGGCGTACTGGATGCCCGCCTTCGCGGGCATGACAGGCGGAGTGCGCGCCCAGCACGCATGGTAAACCCTCCATCAACCATTGCCGCCAAAATTGCGGTGCATTCCTCGCGTCGCCCCAATCAAACCTCAATATCTCCCGATTCGCACAAATCGCGGTCGCCTTTTGGGCTGATTCAAACTGCGATTTACCGGCTCCAGTTTGCGGGGAACTTCTGGACAACAACAAAAAGACTGAAGCCGAATGCCCCTGCGTTGCGTGAGGTATGGGGAGCATCACCATGGAGACGACGGCGTACCGCCAGTCCAGGGAATCGAGGGCGTTCGATTCCGATCAAGCTGCATCACATTCGCACGTTGCGTCCTATGTCCGTGCGCGCGCCGCACGGGTCGATCTGTCACCGGACGATCCAATTCCACTATTCCTGTCCGATCCGCTCGGTGCGCCGGACCCACGCGAATATACCCCGCTGGGGTCGCGTCCCCGAGCCAGACTTGTCCGGCGCGTTGTCGCGGCCGTTCTCGCGGCATCCACTCTGGTAATTCTGGCCGCGCTCTTTCAGTCCGACCTTCGCAGCATCTTCGCCGATGCCGGTGGCTCGGCGGGCGTCGCGCTGGACCAGGCGATGGCGTCGGCTAACGCGCCGGCCGTACCGCAGACCCCGCGCGAGGATCCAGCGCGCGCGACCGACACAAAGCTGGCGAGCGCTGACGCGCAGGATCTCCCTGCACCGTCAACGCCGAGCCGCGAAGCGATCGCGACCGCCTATCAGACCGCGCTGCAAGCCCAGGCGCCCGCGCCGGTGGCGACACCGCCTGCGCCCCCTCCGCCCGCCAGAACGCTCGATGCCGACACGCTGGCCGGGCTGATGGCGCGTGCGAAGAGCCTGTTGGCGGTTGGCGATATCGTTGCGGCGCGCCTGCTGCTCGAACGCGCGGCCGATGCACAGGATGCGACGGCCGCGCTTCTGCTGGCGCAGACTTACGACCCGGCCGTCCTGGGCACCAGCGACGCGCGGCGCATCTCCGCTGACGCGACCGCCGCGCGCGACTGGTACCAAAAGGCCGCGACACTCGGATCGGCGGAGGCGCGGCAGCGCCTTGCCCAGCTTCAGAACTAGAACTCTTTAGGGGACATCATGCGTAACGCTTTGGGAATGGCGCTTGCCGCCATCATGACCATCTGTGCCTTCGCGGCACGCGCCGAGCAGGCCGAATACGATCCAGCCAAAGTCTCGGACAGCCTGAAAGCCATCTTCCAGTTCGGCTCGACTTCGACCAAGCAGGCGCTGAACGCCAACACTGTCACGGTCATCACCGGCACGATCGGCGGCACCTATGTGCAATTCGGCGCCGACCTCGCCTCCGTGCTCGACGACGGCAACAAAATTCGTGTGCTGCCGGTTGTCGGCCGGGGCTCGGTGCAGAGCGTCGCCGACATCCTGTTCCTGCAAGGCGTCGATCTTGGCGTCGTGCGCGCCGACACGCTCGACTATCTCGAACGCAAAGGCTTCGCCAAGGACATCAAGCGGCAGTTCACTTATGTGTCCAAGCTCTACAACGAAGAGATGCAGGTGATCGCGCCGAAAGCGGTCGCGACCCTGAAGGATCTCGAAGGCAAGACGGTAAGCGTCGACCTGCCGAACGGGGGCACGTTCGTCACCGCGCTCACTGTGTTCGAGCGGCTCGGGATCAAGGCGAAATTCGTCTATGTCGAGCAGCGCATCGCGATGGAGAAACTGAAGGCCGGCGAGATCGACGCCGTCATCGTGGTCGGCGGCAAACCGTACAAGTCTGTGTCGACCTTCGGCAATGACGGTCGCTTCCACCTCGCGCGCGTGGATTATGCAAAGCCGCTGCAGAGCGACTATCTGCCGGCGACGCTGACCGCCAAAGACTATCCGAACCTGATCAAGGACGGCGAGAGCGTGGATACCATCGCTGTGCCGGCGGTGCTCGCGGCCTACAATTGGGCGCCCAACACCGAGCGCTATCGCAAGCTTGCGCTGTTCGTGGATGCGTTCTTCACGAAATTCCCGACGCTGCAGAACCCGCCTTTCCATCCCAAGTGGAAGGAAGTCTCGCTCGCGGCACCCCTGACGGGCTGGAATAGATTGCCTGTGGCGCAACAATGGCTCGACCGGCACGGCGTCGAGCCGGTGACGCAGCAGCGCTTCGAGGCGTTCCTGAAGCAGAGCCCAACGGCCGCAAAGGTGTCCGACGCGGACAAGGAAACGCTGTTCAAGCAATTCCAGGCGTGGGACGCGGAGAAGGCGCGGGCGCAGGCGGCTCCGGAACGGAAGTAGCGGGGAGTTGCGCCATGCGAGGGCTTCCTCTGCAGCCGTCGTGGCGGAGCACTACGCCTCCGCCTCATCCACCCCACGCTTCAGCGCGGCGCGGGCGGCCTCGCGGTGTTCGGTCGTGATGTGGCTGGCGACCATGCGAACGGCAGTGGCGAGCACGGCGGCGTCGTCGGTGAAGCCGAGGATCGGCATCACGTCGGGGACGAAGTCGAACGGCAGGATGAAATAGGCGATCGCGCCGAGCAATGATGCCTGGACATGGCGCGGCGTCGCTTTGTCGAAAGCGCAGTAGTAGGCCGCGACCAGATCTTCGGCGAACGGTAGATGCGCGGCGACGCGCTTCAGCTTGCGCCAGAAGCGGCGGCGCACGCTCTCCCGGTCTTCCGCAAGCCGATCGGTCGGCTCGAAGCCGACGCTGTGTTCGGCGGCCATGCTTCAAAACTCCCCGTTCAGCCAGAGGCGGCAGATCGTCCCATCCGGTGCTGATCACAACATGGGGATGCGGCCGATCGCTGCAAGACGTCAGCCTGGTGTCAGCTTGGCGATGGCGTTCATCGCCTTGGCGAGCTCGATGTCGAGCCCCGTCACGCCGCCAGCGTCATGGGTGGAAAGCACCACCTCGACGGTCTTGTAGACGTTGCGCCATTCGGGGTGGTGATCGAGCTTCTCGGCGACCAGCGCCGCGCGGGTCATGAAACCGAAAGCCTCGTTGAAATCCTTGAAGACAAAGGTCTTCCCGATGGCTTCGCGGCCTTGAAGCCCGCCTTGAAGCCCGCCTTGGACCTCGGTCCAGCCGGCTATGCCGCCCAGTGCCTGCTTGCGCGCCTCCGCCGTCAGCCGCTCTGCCATGATCGCCTCCGTCGTTCAGGGAACTTTACCTTAACACCGCTCTGGCGGTCCGGTTCATACGGCATTTCGTCCATCCGCTAACCATGACGGAGATGTAACCCCGCGGCACAAGAAATTTGCTACACTTGCCGGCGTAAATCGCTGGCCAAGATGAAACTGAGCCTCAAGCGCCTGTTTGGGAGATCGATGACCGGGGGATTGGACCTGGCCGAAACGCCCTCTCCGCCTTCGCCGCGATCCGCGGCGCGGAGGACGGCACTCGTGACTCTCGCGCTCGTGCTTGCGATCGTCGGCGCGCTCGTCGGTGGCTATTATTTCGCGATGCGGCCGGTGATACTCAAGGTCGCGGTCGGGCCCGCCAACAGCGATGACGTCAAGGTCGTGCAGGCGCTGACCCAGGCCTTCGCGCAGAACAAGAGCTATGTGCGGCTGCGTCCGATCCAGACCGACGGCGCCACCGCGAGCGCCGCATTGCTGGCGGAGGGCAAGGCCGATCTCGCCATCGTCCGCGGCGATCTCGACGTGCCGAAGAACGCGCAGGCCGTTGCGACCCTGCGTAAGAACGTCGTGGTGCTGTGGTCGGTGTCCGGCAAGGGCAGGAAGAAGGGCGCCAAGATCACCAAGATCGCGCAGCTCGCCGGCCATCGCGTCGGCGTGGTCGGCCGCACCCAGGCCAATGTCAACCTGCTCAAGGTGGTCCTCCAGCAATACGGTGTCGATCCCGCCAAGGTCGAGATCGTGCAATTCCCGGCCAACGAAGCCGCCGAGGCGATCCGCACCCAGAAGGTCGACGCCTATCTCGCCGCAGGTCCGGTCAACAGCAAGATCACGGCGGAAGCAATTGCGGCCTCCACAAAGGATGTCGGCACGCCGACCTTTCTCGCAATCGATTCCGCCGATGCGATTGCTCAGAACCATCCGGTCTATGAAGCGGCCGAAATTCCCGCCGGCACCTATGGCGGCTCGCCCGATCGCCCCGACGACGAGGTCAAGACCATCAGCTTCTCGCATCACATTGTGGCGCGCAAAGCCTTGTCGGAGACCACTGTCGCGGCGTTCACGCGTCAGCTTTTCGCGGTGCGCCAGCAGCTGGTGACGGAGTTCCCGCTCGCCGCCAAGATCGAAACACCCGACACCGACAAGGATGCGGTGATCCCCGTTCATCCCGGTGCCGCTGCCTTCGTCGACGGCGAGGAAAAGACCTTCCTGGACAAGTACAGCGATTACATCTGGTGGAGCCTGATGGCGCTCTCGGCCATGGGCTCGCTCGGCGCATGGTTCGCCGGCTACCTGAAAAAGGATGAGCGCAATACCAACAGCCATCTGCGCGAACGGCTTTTCGACATGATCGCCGTGGCGCGGAAGAGCGAAACGACCGAAGAGCTGGATCAGATGCAGACGGAGGCCGACGAGATCCTGCGCGATACGCTGCACTGCTTCGATCACGGCGCAATCGAGGAAAGCGCGCTGACCGCCTTCAACATCGTGCTCGAACAGTTCCACGCCGCGGTCGCCGATCGCAAGGCGGTGCTGTTCAGCCTGCCGCAGAACCTGCAACGCGCCGGCGCGCAATTCCGGGCCGCCGGCAACGCGTAATGTAGCTGCGATAGAGGACCCTCATGGTGAGGAGCGCGGAACGCGCGTCTCCGGACGATGCTTGCATCGCCGGGCGAACCATGCAGGCCCGTCTCTCGCCCGGGGCCATCCTTCGAGACGCCCGCTTGCCGCGGGCTCCTCAGGATGAGGATCAGGGGACGCAATCGAACGATCGCTTGCGCGTTATTGCTGCGTCACATTGTCTCGATATAGCGTCTGGCTTCATCGTGAAGGCTTGCGCCTCGCCAGCCGTCCAACGCGATATCGGGGCCATCTCCCATGAAGCTCAAATTCTCCCGCCGCCGTTTCCTCGCCACCAGCGCCGGTGCGCTCGGTGCGATCGCGATGCCTCGACTGTCGCGCGCGGCCGACCGGCCGCTGGTGACCCATGGCGTGCAGTCCGGCGACGTCACTGTCGATGGCGGCGTGGTCTGGGCGCGTGCCGACCGTCCCTCGCAGATGCTGGTCGAGGTGGCGACGACGGAGTCGTTCAAGGACGCCCATGCGCTGCCGCCGGTCGCAGCAATGCCCGAGAGCGACTTCACGGCGAAGATGCTGATCGAGAATCTTCCCAGCGGACAGGACATCTTCTACCGCGTCCGCTTCCGCGATCTCTCGCATACCGCAATCGAGGGCGAGCCGGTGGTTGGCCGCTTCCGCACCGCGCCGGGCGATCGCCGCGACGTCAGCTTCGTCTGGGGCGGCGATGTCGCCGGCCAGGGCTGGGGCATCAATCCGGATGACGGCGGCATGTTCACCTTCTCCGCGATGCGCAAGCACCGTCCGGATTTCTTCCTGCATTCCGGCGACACGATCTATGCCGACGGCCCGATCGCATCCGAGGTGAAGCTCGCCGACGGCAAGATCTGGAAGAACGTCACGATCCCCGAGAAGGCCAAGGTCGCCGAGACGCTGGACGAGTACCGTGCCGCGCACAAATACAATCTCACCGACGACAATGTCCGTGCCTTCAATGCCGAGGTGCCGATCTTCGTGCAGTGGGACGATCACGAGGTGACCAATAACTGGTCGCTGTCGAAGGAGCTGCCGGCGACCTACAAGGAGCGTGACATCATGCTGCTCGCGGCCCGCGCAGGCCGCGCCTTCCACGAGATGTATCCGATGCGCGAGAGCATCAATGAGCCGGGCCGGGTCTATCGGCAGATTTCGTACGGCCCGCATCTCGACGTGTTCGTGCTCGACGAACGCAGCTATCGCGGCCCGAACGGCGCCAATCTCGACACCGCTTACGGTCCCGCCAGCTACTTCCTCGGCCCCGACCAGATCGCCTGGCTCAAGCGCGGCCTGCTCAACTCGCGCGCCACCTGGAAGGTGATCGCCTCCGACATGCCGCTCAGCCTGATCGTATCCGACACGCCGAAAGGCGGTTCGGAGGCCTTTGCGCAAGGCGACGGTCCGGTACGCGGCCGCGAATTCGAGATCGCCGACATCCTGCGCTTCATCAAGATGGCGCCGATCAGCAACACGGTGTGGCTGACCGCGGACGTGCATTACGCCGCTGCGCATTATTACGATCCGAACAAGGCGCAATTCCAGGATTTCGAGCCGTTCTGGGAATTCGTCTCGGGCCCGCTGCACGCGGGCACTTTCGGTCCGAATGCGCTCGACAACACTTTTGGACCGGAGGTGCGCTTCATCAAGGCGCCGGGGAAGGACAGCCAGAACCTGCCGCCATCCGCCGGCATGCAGTTCTTCGGTCACGTCAAGATCGACGGCGCCTCCGGCCAGATGACGGTGACCTTGCGCGACCGTGCCGATGTTGCGCTGTGGTCGACCACGCTGGATCCCAAGCTCGCTTGACCGGCTTCAGGCGCCGCGCGACCGTAGCGCGGCCTCGAGCGCCTCACTCGAGCATGGCTTTTGCAAGCGCGGCCGGTTGACGAAATCGGACGCGATCCGTGTCTCGGCGCCGTAGCCGGTGACGAAGATGAAGGGAATTTTCAGCGCCGCCAGCCGCTCGGCGATCGCAAAGCTGTTCTCGCGGTTCAGTTCGACGTCGAGCAGGGCGAAATCAGGGGGCCGCGCCGCGATCGCCGCCAGCGCCTGCGCCACCGAGCCCACCGTGCGCACGCTCTTCACGCCAAATCCGTGCAGGCGATCCTCGAAGTCGATCGCGATGATCGGATCGTCCTCGACGATCAGGACATCGGCAGGACCATCGGAGCCGTCGGGTAAAGCGGGAGCCATGATCGCATCTTGGAGCATGAGGTTTCTCGGATCAGGACCCAGCGCAGCGGAGGGTTCCTGGAACGAAACCCATCACAACACAGTTCTTCCGTCTGTCCACTCGTGCACACAGGATCTGGACGGAACTCGCTAATGTGGAGGGGCGGATGAGGAGTTCACGATGGACGCGCGTACCAGCAAGGCAATCGAGGTCAGCAGCCGGCCGACCAACAATCTGCTGCGGCGCCTGAGTCAGGCAGACTACGCGCTGCTTGCACCGCATATCAGTGTCGAAAACACCGCGGCGAACGAACTGCTCTACAATCCCGGCGACGACGTCCAGGTCGTCCATTTTCCCTGCGGACCGGCGCTTGCCACCTTCCTCGTTCCCAATGAGGACGGCCGCGACGTCGAGACCATTCTGGTCGGCCGCGAAGGCGCGGTGGGTGGCATCGTCAGCGAGGGATATCTGCCGGCTTATACCCGCATCTGCGTGAAATTCGGCGGGCCGTTTGCGCGCATTCACGTCGGCAAGCTGGAAGCGGCAAAGCAGCGTTCGGTCTCGTTGCGGAACATCTTCGCCCGCTACGCCGACTGCATGCTGGCGCAGATCTTCCAGTCGACCGCCTGCAATGCCACCCATTCGATCGAGCGGCGCACGGCCAAATGGATCCTGGCGGCGATGGAGCGGACCGGTGACGAGAGCAGCGTGCCGCTGACGCATGAGCAGCTTGCGACATTGCTCGGCGTCGGCCGCAGCTATGCGAGCCGCGTGCTGCAATCATTCAAGGCGGAAGGCATCCTCGAAACGCGGCGCGGCTCGATCCTGGTCCGTAACCGCGACGGCCTGCGGCTGCGCGCCTGCCTGTGCAACGACGCCGTGAAGATGCATTTCGAGGAGGTGCTGCGCGGGGTCTATCCGACCAAGGAGGCGGACGTCGGCTCGGCGCAGGGCTGATCTGGCAAGGCCTGATCCGCCCCAACTTTGCGATTGGACCGGCGGCGCAGCCCCGTATTGAGCCTGAATCGGCCCTAAGCCCCGGGAATTCCCGGACAAAATTCAGTCAACCAACCGCGAAAGAACGCATTGTTTTTTGGCGTTTCTTGCATATATTGCGCCGCAACGCGGGGTGCCCGGTCGAGATAGCCGGGCTTCCTCTTAGGGCGGAAAGCGCCCGTTTTCCTGTTTCCAGCGTTGTCCGAGAAGAGGTCCCGGTCCGACCGGCGAGATCGCGCTTAACCCATTGTTCGACCGCAAAGAAGCTCACTCATGAACCTCCGCAACGTTGCTATCATCGCCCACGTCGACCACGGCAAAACTACGCTCGTCGACCGCCTGCTCCAGCAATCCGGGACCTATCGCGAGAACCAGAAGGTCACCGAGCGCGCCATGGACTCCAACGACCTGGAGCGCGAGCGCGGCATCACCATTCTGGCCAAGGCAGCCTCGGTGCAGTGGAAGGATACCCGCATCAACATCGTCGACACCCCCGGCCACGCCGATTTCGGCGGCGAGGTCGAGCGCATCCTCAACATGGTGGATGGCGCGCTGGTGCTGGTGGACGCTGCGGAAGGCCCGCTGCCGCAGACCAAGTTCGTGGTCTCCAAGGCGCTCAAGGTCGGTCTGAAGCCGATCGTCGTCATCAACAAGGTCGACCGCCCCGACGCGCGCCCGACTGAAGTCATCAACGAGGTGTTCGACCTTTTCGCCGCGCTCGACGCCAGCGAGGAACAGCTCGACTTCCCGATCCTGTATGGATCGGCCAAGCAGGGCTGGATGGCTGAGAGCCCCGACGGCTCCCACGATGCCGGTATGCAGCCGCTGTTCGACCTGATCGTGCGCCATGTCGCGCCGCCGACCGTCGAGGAAGGCCCGTTCCGCATGATCGGCACCATCCTCGAAGCGAACCCCTATCTCGGCCGCATCATTACCGGCCGCATCACTTCGGGCTCGATCAAGCCGAACCAGGCCGTGAAGGTCCTGGGCGCCGACGGCAAGACCATCGAGCAGGGCCGCATCACCAAGATCCTGGCGTTCCGCGGCATCGAGCGTACGCCGCTCGATGAAGCCGATGCCGGCGACATCGTTGCGATTGCGGGCCTCACCAAGGGGACCGTCGCCGACACCTTCTGCGATCCCTCCGTCGAGGTGCCGCTGCCGGCACAGCCGATCGATCCGCCGACCGTGTCGATGTCGTTCATCGTCAACAACTCGCCGCTCGCCGGCACCGAAGGCGACAAGGTGACCTCGCGCATGATCCGCGACCGCCTGCTGCGCGAGGCCGAAGGCAATGTCGCGCTGCGCGTCGTCGAAGCCTCCGACAAGGATTCCATGGAGGTGTCGGGCCGCGGCGAATTGCAGCTCGCGATCCTGATCGAAACCATGCGCCGCGAGGGCTTCGAGCTCTCGGTGTCGCGTCCGCGCGTCGTGCTGCAGAAGGACGAGGCCACCGGTGCGTGGCAGGAGCCGATCGAAGAGGTCGTGATCGACGTCGACGAGGAGCATTCCGGCGTCGTCGTGCAGAAGATGAGCGAGCGCAAGGCCGAGATGATCGAGATGCGCCCCTCCGGCGGCAACCGCCTGCGCCTGGTGTTCTACGCGCCGACCCGCGGCCTGATCGGCTATCAGGGTGAACTTTTGACCGACACCCGCGGCACCGCGATCATGAACCGCATCTTCCACGGCTATGCCGCCTACAAGGGCGAGATCCAGGGCCGCCGCAACGGCGTCTTGATCTCCAACGACCAGGGCGACGCGGTGGCCTACGCCATGTTCAAGCTGGAAGACCGCGGCCCGATGATGATCGAGCCGGGCTGGAAGGTCTACAAGGGCATGATCGTCGGCGAGCACACCCGCGACAACGATCTCGAGATCAACGTGCTCAAGGGCAAGCAGCTCACCAACATCCGCACCACGTCGAAGGACGAAGCGGTGCGCTTGACGCCGCCGATCCGGATGACGCTGGAAAAGGCGCTCGCCTATATCGAGGACGACGAGCTCGTCGAGGTCACGCCGAAGTCGATCCGCCTGCGCAAGAAGCATCTCGACCCGAACGAGCGCAAGCGCGCGGAGAAGGCCAAGGAAGCTGTAGCGTAAGCGGTGGCGTAAGCCGAGCTGTCCATCAAGAGTGTCATGCCCCGCCTTCGCGGGGTAGGGCTATCGCATGTGAGGGCGGGAGGCTGTGAGACGAGCTCGGCCCGCATGGTTCGAGACGCCCGCTCTGGCGGGCTCCTCACCATGAGGGTTGGATATCCCGCCGAAAAATGCGACCTCATCCTGAGGGCCCGCCGCAGGCGGGCGTCTCGAAGGATGGGCCGCAGGCGAGCTTCCAGCCACGTCTTTGTTCAATCGCCCTGCCTTCGCGGGGCATGACGATACTTTCCTATTTCAACGCCTTGTCCAGCTGCGGCAGCAGGACGGTCCGCAAATTGTCCGGCGTGATCGGTCCGACCAGCTTGTAGACAATGGTGCCTTCGCGTCCGACGACGAAGGTCTCGGGCACGCCGTACACTCCCCATTCGATCGAGGCGCGGCCATTGGCGTCAGTGCCGACGCGGCCGAACGGATTGCCGTAGCGGCCGAGGAAGCGCCGCGCGTTGTCCGGTGCATCCTTGTAGTTGATGCCGATGAGTTGGAAGCGCTTGTCTTTTGCCAGCTCGGTCAAAAGCGGCGCCTCGTCATGACACGGCACGCACCAGGACGCCCAGACGTTGACCAGGCTCACCTTGCCCATGAACGCGGCCGGGTCGAGCCCCGGCACCTGCGCGCCGTTGTCCTGCAACCCATCGAGCGGCGGCAACATGGTCTGCGGCGCCGGCCGCCCGATCAGCGCGGAGGGGATGCGCGAGGGATCGCCGTTGCCGAGCCGCAACCAGAACAGCAGCGCCAGGACGAGGAAGGCGATCAGCGGCAGCACCATCAGGAAGGTGCGTCGCTGCGGCGTCGCGGAAGTCGATTGATCGCTCATGTGATCGTTCTTGTGATCGCTTTTGGCGTATCCGTCGCGCTGCGGCCCGAGCGACGGGTGATGCCGCTGCGATCGAGCTCGCGCAGGCGCCGGGTCTGGCTGCGATGGTCGAGGACGACCCAGCCGATCAGGATCGCCACCACGACAGCCGCGGCGGCATAGGATGTCACGATGAACGACGCGTAGGGGCCTAGCGACATCATCATGCGGCCCCAGCTTCTTTCGACGCGTTTCCTTCGCGCGACCCGGCGCCCATTTCGCTCGAGAACGCTATACGGCTCGCCTGGATCATCTGCAGCGAGCGGACACGGCGGCGCAGGATCTCGTTGCGCATCGCCGCCAGGTGCAGCGTGACGAACAGCAGCGTGAACGCGATCGCCATCACCAGCAGCGGAATCAGGAACGATCTGTCGAGCGCCGAGCCGCCCATGCGCATCACCGAGGCCGGCTGGTGCAGCGTGTTCCACCAGTCGACCGAGAACTTGATGATGGGCAGGTTGATCGCGCCGACCAGGGTCAGCACTGCCGCGGCGCGCGCCGCGCGCGAGGGATCGTCGACCGCGCGCCACAACGCCATCAACCCGAGATACATCAGGAACAGGATCAGCACCGAGGTCAGCCGCGCGTCCCATTCCCAATAGGTGCCCCACATCGGCCGGCCCCACAGCGATCCCGTGAGCAGCGCGAGGAAGGTGAAGGCGGCGCCGATCGGAGCTGCCGATTTGGCGGCGACGTCGGCGAGCGGATGGCGCCACACCAGCGTGCCGAGCGAGGCGATGCTCATCACGCCCCAGACGAACATCGACAGCCAGGCGTTGGGGACGTGGATGAACATGATCTTCACCGTCGCGCCCTGCTGGTAATCGTCGGGCGCAACAGCGGACTGATAGAGGCCGATCGCGAGCAGGGCGATGGTCGCGGCCGCAAGCCACGGCAACACCCGCGCTGTCAGCGCGAGGAACCGTGTCGGATTGGCAAGGTCGATCAGCGTCATGGTATTCTGATAATCGCCGGTGGCCGCTCAGGCAATCAGCACGAAAGTCCGTAGCGAAAATTGATCGGGGTCAAGGTCAGTCGAGCCCATGCTTCAGGCTCGCCGCCGCGGCGAAGGGGCCGACCACGAGGCTGACCAGCGACAGCGCGCAGAGGATCGAGAACGGCGCGCCGAACGACATCGGCCCGACGATTGCGGCCTGCGAGGCGGCAACCCCGAAGATCAGCACGGGGATCGACAGCGGCAGCACCAGAACCGCCATCAGCAGCCCGCCGCGATGCAGCGTCACCGCCAGCGCGGCGCCGATCATGCCGGTAAAAGTCAGGGCCGGGGTGCCGGCCAGCAGTGTCAGCGCCACCGCGCCCGTTGCGACCATGTCGAGATTGAGCAGCAGGCCGAGCACCGGGGTTGCGATGATCAGCGGCAGGCCGGCGGCGAGCCAATGCGCCAGCGCCTTGGCGGCGCAGGCTAGTTCCAGCGGTGTCCGGCTCATCGTGATCAGGTCGAGCGAGCCGTCCTCATGGTCGGCCATGAATAGCCGGTCGAGGGTCAGGAGGCTGGCCAGCAGCGCCCCTAGCCAGAGAATGGCCGGCCCGAGCCGGGACAACAGCGCCAGGTCCGGCCCAACAGCGAACGGCATCAGCACCACCACGGTCAGGAAGAACAGCACGCCAATCAGCGCCCCGCCCCCGACTCGGAGCGCGATCCGGATGTCCCTGCGAATGAGGGCGGCGAGGGCGGTCATGGGGTGCCCTCCTGCGAGGAGTACCCGCAAGTGGCCGCCGCGCGCCGCGCGCACGCTGCGCTCCCTCCCCCCTTGGGGGGGAGGATTGCGGAGGGGGGTAGCCCCGGGAGAGTTGCTTTTGGAAGGCTGGCGGCCAGCAACGGAGCGCCTGCTTCCTGTGCTCTTGGACCGAGAAAGCGCGCCGTGTGGCACCCCCCTCCCTGACTCTCCCCCACAACGGGGGAGGGAACGAAGAAGGCGTGGCCTAGCCACTTGGAAAACTGAGGGTCGATCAGAATCATACCATGCCCCCGATCCGCAGCTCGCGCGATTCGATGCCGAGCGGCGCGTGGGTGGCGGCGATGATCAGGCCGCCTCGGGCGAGATGGTCGCGCATCAGGCCGCCGAACATGTCCTGACCGGCGACGTCAAGCGCCGTGGTCGGCTCGTCCAGCAGCCAGACCGGACGGCGGACCGCGCGCAGGCGGGCCAGCGAGAGCCGGCGGCGCTGTCCGGCCGACAGGAACGCGGCTGGCAGATCGCTGGCGTGGTCGAGGCCGACGGCGGCGAGGCTCTCGGCCGCGTCAAAACGCCCTCCGCCCAGGAAATCAGCCCAGAACGACAAGTTCTCCGCTACGCTCAGCGCCGGCTTCAGGGCATCGCGATGGCCGAGATAGTGACACTGCTCGGGCAGCGTCAGCTCGGCATCGCCCCCCTCCAGTGCGATCGTGCCGCCGGCCGGAATGAGCAGGCCCGCGATCAGCCGCAGCAGCGATGTCTTGCCCGATCCGTTGCGGCCGACGACGGCGATTGCTTCCCCGGCCGCGGCGTCGAAATCGAGCCCGGTAAACACCTCGCGGCCGCCCCGCACGCATGTGAGCCCGCTGCCGCAAAGCCGCATTTCTCCGCCTGCTGAAGCTCTCAAGAGAGCCCCCAGGGAAACCCTAAGTAAAACCCTAAGTAAATCTTGGGGTAGCGCATCAGAATTTTTGGCTCGCGAATTGCTGCGGTACGATTGTGGCTGTGGCGGCGCGGTTAGAAAGCTTCTATAAGCCCGGAACTACTTGATGCAGCAACTCAACCTGCCCCTGCAAGCGACCCAGCCGGACTCGCTGACGGTGTTAAAATACCCCTTGCCGGGTATAACTAACAATTGGGATTTCCTTCATGACCTCGCTCGACAGCTTCAAATGCAAAAAGACCCTCAAGGTCGGCGCCAAGACCTATGTCTATTACAGCCTGCCCACGGCCGAGAAGAATGGTTTGAAGGGAATTTCCAAGCTTCCCTATTCGATGAAGGTCCTGCTCGAGAATCTCTTGCGCAATGAGGACGGTCGCTCGGTCAAGAAGGCGGACATCGTCGCCGTGTCGAAGTGGCTGCGCAAGAAGTCGCTGGAGCATGAGATCGCGTTCCGCCCCGCCCGCGTGCTGATGCAGGATTTTACCGGCGTGCCGGCGGTGGTCGATCTCGCCGCGATGCGCAACGCGATGCAGAAGCTCGGCGGCGAGCCTGAGAAGATCAATCCGCTGGTGCCGGTCGATCTCGTCATCGACCACTCCGTGATCGTGAACTTTTTCGGTGACAACAAGGCCTTCGGCAAGAACGTCACCGAGGAATACAAGCAGAACCAGGAGCGCTACGAGTTCCTGAAGTGGGGCCAGAAGGCGTTCTCGAACTTCTCGGTGGTGCCGCCCGGCACAGGCATCTGCCACCAGGTCAATCTCGAATATCTCTCCCAGACGGTGTGGACCAGGAAGGAGAAGATGACGGTCGGCAAGAAGACCGGCACCTTCGAGGTCGCCTATCCCGACTCGCTCGTCGGCACCGACTCCCACACCACGATGGTCAACGGTCTCGCCGTGCTAGGCTGGGGCGTGGGCGGCATCGAAGCGGAGGCCTGCATGCTCGGCCAGCCGCTGTCGATGCTGCTGCCCAACGTCGTCGGCTTCAAGCTGAAGGGCGCGATGAAGGAAGGCGTCACCGCGACCGACCTCGTGCTCACCGTGACGCAGATGCTGCGCAAGCTCGGCGTCGTCGGCAAGTTTGTCGAGTTCTTCGGCCCCGGCCTCGACCACCTCTCCGTCGCCGACAAGGCGACCATCGCCAACATGGCGCCTGAATACGGCGCGACCTGCGGCTTCTTCCCGGTCGACGCTGCCGCGATCGATTATCTCAAAACCTCCGGCCGCGCGTCGGCGCGCGTCGCGCTGGTGCAGGCCTATGCCAAGGCGCAGGGCCTGTTCCGCACTGCCAAGTCGGCGGACCCGGTGTTCACGGAGACCCTCACGCTCGACCTCGGCGACGTCGTGCCCTCGATGGCCGGCCCGAAGCGCCCCGAAGGGCGCATCGCGCTGCCCGCGGTGGCCGAAGGCTTCTCGCTCGCGCTCGCCAATGAGTACAAGAAGGCCGAGGAGCCGGCGAAGCGCTTTGCCGTCGACGGCAAGAATTTCGACATCGGCCATGGCGACGTCGTGATCGCCGCCATCACCTCCTGTACCAACACTTCGAATCCGAGCGTGCTGATCGGTGCCGGGCTGCTGGCGCGTAACGCGGCGGCCAAGGGCCTCAAGGCAAAGCCGTGGGTGAAGACCTCGCTTGCCCCGGGTAGCCAGGTGGTCGCGGCCTATCTCGCCGATTCCGGTCTGCAGAGCGATCTCGACAAGGTCGGCTTCAATCTGGTCGGCTTCGGATGCACCACCTGCATCGGCAATTCCGGTCCGCTGCCCGAGGAGATCTCGAAGGCGATCAACGACAACGGCATCGTCGCGGCGGCCGTGCTCTCCGGTAACCGCAATTTCGAAGGCCGGGTCTCGCCGGACGTGCAGGCGAACTATCTGGCCTCGCCGCCGCTCGTCGTCGCTCACGCGCTCGCGGGCAGCGTGACCAAGAACCTCGCCGTCGAACCGCTCGGCGAGGGCAAGGACGGTAAGCCGGTGTACCTCAAGGACATCTGGCCGACGACCAAGGAGATCAACGCCTTCATGAAGAAGTTCGTGACCGCGTCGATCTTCAAGAAGAAGTATGCCGACGTGTTCAAGGGCGACACCAACTGGCGCAAGATCAAGACGGTCGAGAGCGAGACCTATCGCTGGAACATGAGCTCGACTTATGTGCAGAACCCGCCCTATTTCGACGGCATGAAGAAGGAGCCGGAGCCGGTCACCGATATCGTCGAGGCGCGCATCCTCGCGATGTTCGGCGACAAGATCACCACCGACCACATCTCGCCCGCCGGTTCGATCAAGCTCACCTCGCCCGCGGGCAAGTATCTCAGCGAGCACCAGGTGCGCCCTGCCGACTTCAACCAGTACGGCACGCGGCGCGGCAACCATGAAGTGATGATGCGCGGCACCTTCGCCAATATCCGCATCAAGAACTTCATGCTCAAGGGCGCCGACGGCAACATTCCCGAAGGCGGTCTCACCAAGCATTGGCCCGATGGCGAGCAGATGTCGATCTACGACGCCGCGATGAAGTATCAGCAGGAGAGCGTGCCGCTGGTGGTGTTCGCCGGCGCCGAATACGGCAACGGCTCCTCGCGCGACTGGGCGGCGAAGGGCACCCGCCTGCTCGGCGTCCGCGCCGTGATCTGCCAGAGCTTCGAGCGCATTCATCGCTCCAACCTGGTCGGAATGGGCGTGCTGCCGCTGACTTTCGAGGAGGGTACCTCCTGGTCGTCGCTCGGTCTGAAGGGCGACGAGAAGGTCACGCTGCGCGGCCTCGTCGGCGATTTGAAGCCGCGTCAGAAGCTGACCGCGGAAATCGTCTCCGGCGACGGTTCGCTGCGGCGCGTTTCGCTGCTTTGCCGCATCGATACGCTGGACGAGCTCGACTACTACCGCAACGGCGGTATCCTGCACTATGTGCTGCGCAAACTCGCGGCGTGAGCGCGGATTTGTGATCAGTGGCTCACTGCGAAGTGAGTAGAAGGTTAAACGAAGGCGGCCTATCACAAGGCCGCCTTCGCGCGTTTGCGGCAGCTTCGGACGGGCCTGCCTGGCGAAATACCTCGCTTGGGGTGGTCGCTTGGACGTTTGAATGTGCCGCGTCCGTAAGACTACGGTGACCATCCGGCGGTAAGATTTCCCTTCTCACGAGCAATTTCCCTTCTCACGAGCAATGGTGTGCGGCGTACGACATGACAGCAATGACGGCTTCCCATCTGGTTTCACGTTGGTCCGGTGCCCTCTGGTCGGGAGCACTTGGTATCTGTGCGATCGTCGCCGTCATCCGTCCCGCCGAGGCTGACCCTCGCGCCGTGGTCGAGCTCTTCACCTCGCAGGGCTGCTCGTCCTGCCCCCCTGCCGACAAGATCATCGGCGACCTCTCCAGCGATCCTTCGATCATCGCGCTGAGCATGCCGATCGATTATTGGGACTATCTCGGCTGGAAGGACACGCTGGCGGATTCGCGCTTCTCGGCACGCCAGCGCGCCTATTCGCGCATGCGCGGAGACCGTGAGGTCTATACGCCGCAGGTCGTGGTCAACGGCTCCGCGCACGTGATCGGCAGCGACCGTGCCGGCATCGAAAGCGCGATCGGCAAGACCGACAAGGGCCCCGGCGTGATGAGCGTGCCGGTGTCGATGTCGCTCTCGGGCAAGCAGATCAGCGTCTCGGTGGCCGCGAGCAAGGAGCCTGTGGTCTCGCACGGCGAGGTCTGGATCTGCTCGGTCGCCAGGTCGGTGCCGATCACAATCACCCGCGGCGAAAATCGCGGGCAGCAGGTCACCTATCACAACGTCGTGCGCAATCTGCTCAAGGTCGGTGACTGGAACGGGCAGTCGGAAAGCTGGACGGTGCCGATCGAGAACCTCACGCGCGATGGCGTCGACGGTGCGGTTGTCTATGTCCAGGACGGCAGCCGCGAGAAGCCGGGACCCATGCTGGGCGCGGCGTATACGTCGCTGGCGCTGCACTGAAGCAAGCAGCTTAACTCTTCATCTTCGTTACAGGATGCTCGCTTTAGCTCCTCATGGTGAGGAGCGCGCTCTTGCGCGCGTCTCGAACCATGCAGGCCGGTGCTGTGCCGCTCGGCCTCGATCCTTCGAGACGCCGCACGAAGGGCGCGGCTCCTCAGGATGAGGGGAGAGAGTGTGCGCAGTGCTGGAGAGAAATTGGTCGAGGCAGAAAACATCCCGACACAAACAAAAAAGGACCAACTTGCGTTGGCCCTCCTTGTCGCGCGTACAGACCCGATCCTGACGACCCCGGGGGGCTGGGGGCTGAGGAATCCGGAACCGAAAGGACCGGGTCAACGCACACCTACCTTTTCGCAATGCAGGGCGGCAGTCGCTAGGCGGAAAAGCGGCGATACTATGATTCCTGCTAACGATCCCGTGACGGTTTGCCGCTGGGAAGTTCCACCGTTGCGTGTGCGTTGATTCGCCCCCGATTTGCCGGGTTCGAGCGGGAGCCTCTTGCAGAGCCGAACGGTTGGCGCAATCATGCAACCGTCATGATCCGCGGTTCCGGGGACGGTCTTCGCGGACGCGGTCATGCCGTGCGACAGGAGGCGCTCCATGAGTCTGACGTCGGAGGATGCCGATCCGAGCGAGCAGCGCGCGGTGGCACGCCCCGCCTCTGCGAACGCCCAGCCTGGCCGGGTGACGTTCAATCGCCTCGAACTGCACCGCATCCTCAATCTCTACGGCCGCATGGTCGCCGACGGTGAGTGGCGCGACTACGCCATCGACTTCCTCAAGGACCGCGCCGTGTTCTCGGTCTTTCGCCGCGCTTCCGAGGTGCCGATCTATCGCATCGAGAAAGACCCAAGGCTCGCGCGCAAGCAGGGCATGTACAGCGTGGTCTCTGCGACCGGCCTGATCCTGCGCCGCGGCCACGAGCTGGAGCGCGTGCTGCTGGTGATCGACCGCAAGCTGGCGGTGGTGTGACCGGAATCCCGTAGCCCGAATGGAGCGCAGCGCAACCCGGGGCCGCTGCGGCCGCGGATAAACTGTCCCGGATTGCGCTTCGCTCCATCCGGGCTACGAAAGCCCTACATCCCCGGCACCGTGCTTGCGCCTTCGCCAAGGTCGCGCTGCATCATCACCGTATCGAGCCAGCGGCCGAATTTCAGCCCGACGCTGGGATGCGTGCCGATCATCTTGAAGCCGCCCTTGGTATGCACACCGATGGAGCCGGCATTGGCGGAATCGCCGATGACCGCGATCATCTGGCGGAACCCGCGCGCCTCGCACTCGATGATCAGCCGCTCCAGCAACAACAGCCCGATGCCGCGGCGGTGGAAGGACGGATCGAGATAGATCGAGTTCTCGACCGTGAAACGATAGGCCGGCCGCGGCCGGTAGGCGCCGGCATAGGCATAGCCGGCGACGCGCCCGTCCAGCATGGCGACGAAATAGGGATAGCCGCCGTCGATCAGCGCGCGATAGCGGCGCGTCATCTCGGTGAGGTCGGGCGGCTCCAGCTCGAACGTCGCGGTGCCGTGGCGGACCGCATGCTCGTAGATAGCGGTGATGGCGGGAAGGTCGGCCTCGGTCGTGGGCCTGATCTCAGGTGCGGACATGGGAGCGAGATTAGAGCGTTCCCGCTGTCGCTGGAAGGGGCAACGGCGCTTCCACACACTCCGTCATTGCGAGGAGCCCTTGCGACGAAGCAATCCAGAAATGCATCCGCGGAGGGCGTCTGGATTGCTTCGCTTTGCTCGCAATGACGGTGCTTGTGGGTGGAGCATGCCCCAACAAAAACCCCGGCCTTGGGGCCGGGGTTCGTGTCCGTTCGCTCGGCTGATCGCTTAGTCGCGCTGGCCGAGGAGCTGCAACAGCAGCGTGAACAGGTTGATGAAGTTCAGGTACAGCGACAGCGCGCCGGTGATGGCCGCACGCTCTGCGATATCACCGCCGGCCGAAGCGTAGCCGTAGATGTAGTCGTTCTTCAGCCGCTGGGTGTCCCAGGCGGTGAGGCCCGCGAACACCAGCACGCCGACCACTGACACGATGAATTGCAGCACTGAGCTGGCCAGGAACAGGTTCACCAGGCTCGCGATGATGATGCCGATCAGGCCCATGAACAGGAACGAGCCCATCCCGCTCATGTCACGCTTGGTGGTGTAGCCATAGAGGCTGAGCGCACCGAACGTGGCTGCGGTGATGAAGAACACCCGCACGATGGAGGTGTGCGTGAACACCAGGAAGATCGACGACAGCGAGATGCCCATGAGCGCCGAGAACACCCAGAACAGGATCTGGGCGGTCGAGGGGGCGAGACGGTTGATACCCGCCGAGATCACGAACACCATGGCGAGCGGTGCCAGCATGAACAGCCATTTCAGCGGGCTGACGAACATCGCGTAGCCGAACGGCGTCAGGAACAGCTTGCCGACGCGAACGGCTTCCGCCGTCGGAACGTCGGTCACGGCGGCCATGTAGACGCCGAGCGCGGCAAGGCCGGTGATGGCGAGGCCGATGCTCATGTAATTGTAGATGCGCAGCATGTAGGCGCGCAGGCCGGCATCGACCGTCGCGGCGTCAACACGCCCGGCGGCCCTGCCGAAAGGAGAAGCGTAGTTACGGTCTAGGTCCGACATGGTCGAATTCCCGTTGGTTGGCCGGTCCGGCATGAGGGTCGCCATGCCGCCGGTTCGTCAAACTCTATCTCGGATACCGATGCCTGCCGACTAAATTTTGGCTCACAATCGGGACTCCGAACCCATTCGATATGTGGGAAACTAACACATTCGCTGCAACCGTCCACGCGCGGCTGAATGTCGCCCTCAGCCACAATCCTGATGAGCGGACGTGGTTAATCGCAGGAATCGTGCGATTTCGCTCCCGCGCGGCCAGCCGCTACATTTTGTCACAAATTCCGCAACACCGTGGCGGGCTTTTTGTTCAACGCCAGCAGCGTACCGGCGAGTCCGAGCCCGACGGTGACGATCAGGGCGGCCGCGACCACGCCGGCCGCGCTTCCGGCCTGCCAGACGAAAGTGAGCGTCATCACCCGCGTCACGATGGTCCAGGCTGCGATGCTGCCGGCGATCACGCCGAACACCGCGGTGGCCAGCCCAATCAGGAGGTATTCGAGGGCGTAGGCGCCGAGCAGCCGCAGCCGGGTCGCCCCCAGCGTCTTCAGGATCACAGCATCATAGACCCGGTGGCGGTGGCCGGCGGCAAGCGCCCCGCCCAGCACCAGGATCGCCGAGATCAGGGTGACGGCGCTGGCGCCGCGGATCGCCAGCGCGAGATTGGTCACGACCGAGCCGACCGTCTCCATCACCTCGCGCACGCGCACGCTCGTGACCATCGGATAAGTGTCGGCGACCTGCTTGATGATCTTGCCGTCGCCGGCAGCGTCGCCGCCGGCTTGCGTCAGCGTCGCGATGTGGGTGTGCGGCGCGCCCTTGAAGGCGTTGGGCGAGAACACCAGGACGAAATTGATGCCGAGCCCCTGCCAGTCGATATTGCGCAAATTGCTGATCTTCGCCGGGATGTCGCGGCCGAGCACGTTGACCACGACCTCGTCGCCAATCGTGAGGCCGAGCCCGTCGGCAATTTTCTTCTCCATCGAAACCAGCGGCGGGCCGGCATAGTCGGCGCCCCACCACTCGCCCTCGATGACCTTGGAGCCTTTCGGCAACTCGCCGGTATAGGTCAGGCCGCGGTCGCTTTGCAGCACCCATTCGGAATCGGTCGAAGGCTTCAAGTCTTCGGCACGGACGCCGCGCGCGGCGACGATGCGCCCGCGCAGCATCGGCACGTCCTCGACCTTCGCGTCCGGCACGATACCGCGCAGATAGAGGTCGAACCGGGCGGCCTGAGTGCTTGGAATGTCGATGAAGTAGAAGGACGGGGCGTGATCCGGGAGTGCCGCCAGAAACTGCCGGCGCAGATTACCGTCGATCTGGGTGATGGTGACGAGCACCGCGAGCCCGAGACCCAGCGACAACACCACCGACGGCGTCAGCGCGCCCGGCCGGTGGATGTTGGCGATCGCGAGGCGCAGCATCGGCAGCCGCGTGCGCGGCAGCCGGCGGGCGATCGTCATCAGCAGGGCGGCGACGCCCCGGAGCAGCGCGAAAACGACGATGGAAGAGACCACGAACACCGCGGCGATGCGTTTGTCGAACGACAGCCCGATCACGACGGTGACGAGCAGGGCGACGACGACGCCCATGAAGGCGAGATAGCGCCAGCGCGGCCGGTGCCATTCGTTGCTGATGGTGTCGCGAAACAAGGCCGCGACCGGCACGTCATGCACCCGCCCGAGCGGCCACAGGCCGAAGGCAAGCGCAGTCAGCAGGCCATAGACGAAGGACAGTGCCAGTTCGTCGGCATGCACCGCCGGCACCACCGGCAACGGCAGCAGCTTTCCGAACAGGCCGACGATGGCGAAGGGCATCGCGGCACCCAGGGCCAGCCCGATCACCGAACCGATCGCGGCCAGCAGCAGAACCTGTGCGAGGTAGATGCCGAACACGTCGCGCCCCGTGGCGCCGACGGCTTTCAAGGCCGCGATCACCTCAAGCTTGCGGTCGATGTGGCTCTTCACGGCATTGGCGACGCCGACGCCGCCGACCAGCAGCGCGGCAAGGCCGACCAGCGTCAGGAACTGCGTGAATCGGCTGATATTGCGTTCGAGCTGCGGCGAGGCGTTGGAGCGGCTGCGGACCTCCCAGCCAGCCTGCGGCGCGGCGTTGCGCGCATCGGCGATGAAGGCATCGGTGGCGCGGTCGCTGTTGGCCGCCTCCGGCAGCTTCACCCGGTAGACCCAGCGCACCAGGCTACCGGGCTGGATCAGCCCGGTGGCGCGCAGGCCGGCCTCGTTGATCAGGAAGCGCGGGCCGAAGCCGATGCCGCCGGCGAGCTTGTCCGGCTCGGCTTCGACGGTGCTGCGGATCTGGAAGGTCGCGGATCCGATGGTGACACGGTCGCCGGTCTTCAGCGAGAGCCGCGCCAGCAGCGTCGGATCGGCGGCGGCGCCGAATGCGCCGTTGCGCTCCGCGAGCAGGTCGGACAGCGGCATCTGCGGCGCCAGCGTCAACTGTCCCAACATCGGATAGCTGCCGTCGACCGCCTTCATCTCGACCAGCGCTAGTTTGCCTTCGGCGGAGCGCGCCATGCCGCGAAGGGTCGCGGCGACGGATACGGTGCCGCGCGAACGCAGGAAGGCGACTTCTTCCGGCTTCGCCTCGCGCTGGAACAGGACGAACGACACGTCGCCGCCGAGCAGCGTGCGGCCCTCGCGCGCGAGACCGTCGCTGAGACTGGCCGACACCGAGCCGACGCCGGCGATTGCCAGCACGCCGAGCGCGATGCACGCGATGAAAACGTAGAAGCCGCGCAAGCCTCCGCGCAATTCGCGCAATGCGTAGCGTAGCGACAGCGCAGCGCCGTTGGGGCGCGCAAACGGTTCGGCTGCGGCGCTCATGCGGACGTAGACTGCGTATCGATGCGACCCGAGCGCAGCCGGACCACGCGATCGCAGCGATGCGCGAGCGAGGCATCATGCGTGACCAGCACCAGGGTCATGCCGCGCTCGGCATGCTTGCCGAACAAGAGATCGACGATCTGCTTGCCGGTCGTCTCGTCGAGATTGCCGGTCGGCTCGTCGGCGACGAGGATGGCGGGATCGGGCGCCAGCGCGCGGGCCAGCGCAACGCGCTGCTGCTCGCCGCCGGAAAGCTGCGTCGGATAATGATGCAGGCGGTCGCCCAGCCCGACCGATTGCAGCTCCTGCGCCGCGCGCTTGGCGGCATCGGGATTGCCGGCGAGCTCGAGCGGCACGGCGACATTCTCCAGCGCCGTCATGGTCGGTATCAGGTGGAAGGATTGGAAGACGATGCCGACCTGGCGGCCGCGGAAGCGGGCGAGCGCATCCTCATCGAGGGCATTGAAAGGCGTGCCATTGACCACCACCTCTCCGCTATCAGGACGCTCCAGCCCCGCCATCACCATCAGCAGCGTGGATTTGCCCGAGCCTGACGGGCCGATCAGGCCGATCGTCTCGCTCCGGCCGACCCGCAGGCTGATATCCTTGAGGATGTGAACGCGTGCCGCCCCCGTACCCAATGAGAGATTGACGTTGGAGATGGCGATGGTGTCCGGCGCAGTGCCGGCGAGCGAAGAGGATTCGATGCGACTGTCCATGGTCCGGTCATATGGCAACTCCGCTGGCGCGGTCGAGAGGCGTTACGGATTGTTCATGCACATAGCCGTGTTGATGTTCGCTTTGATGACGGCCGCGAATGCGGCCTCGGCCCAGACGCAAGCTGCGGCGAAACCGATCAAGCTGGTGGTCCTCGGCGATTCCTTGAGCGCCGGTCTCGGCCTTGCCGGCCAGGAGGCGTTCCCCGCAAAGCTTAAAAAAGCCTTGCAGGACAAAAACATAGCAGTTGATATGATCAATGCCGGGGTGTCGGGCGACACCACCTCCGGCGGCCGCGACCGGCTCGACTGGTCGGTGCCGGAGGGAACTGAGGGCGTGATCGTCGAACTCGGCGCCAACGACGCGCTGCGCGGCATCGATCCCGACCTGACGCGCGCCGCGCTGACCGACATCGTCACGCGGCTGCAGGCGCGCAAGGTCGCGGTGATGCTCTGCGGCATGCTGGCGCCGCCGAACTACGGCGCCGATTATGCCGCGCGCTTCAATTCGATTTATCCGGATCTGGCGAAAAAATTCGATGTGCCGCTGTACCCGTTCTTCCTCGACGGAGTCGCAGCCGACGCCAAGCTCAACCAGGCCGACGGCATTCATCCAACCTCGGCCGGCGTCGACATCATCGTTGGCAACATCATGCCCACGGTGGAGGCATTCTTGCGCAACATAAGCGAGCAACGGCGTTGAAAAGCAGGCAGCGCTAACCCTAATACCCAGGGTTTTACCGGGGTAGCTCGCGCGATGCTTCGCAGAGTCACACAACTGCGATAGGAATCAGGCTACCGGTGATTCGTCGCCGGCTCTAAAATTTGGATATGATCCTTCCCAAGGTTCATGCCCAAGCATCGGGAGTGCGAAACGATGCCGCGTTTGTTCACTGGTCTGGAAATTCCGGCCGAGATCGGCCAGACGCTTTCCAATTTGCGGGGCGGCCTTCCCGGCGCCCGCTGGATCGATCCCGAAAATTATCACGTCACCCTGCGCTTCATCGGCGATATCGACGGCATCTCCGCCAACGAGATCGCCTCGATGCTGTTTCGCGTCAACCGCAAGCCGTTCGAGGTGAAGGTGCAGGGCCTGACGAGCTTCGGCGGACGCAAGCCGCGTGCGGTGGTCGCGACGATCGCGCCGAGCAAGCCGCTGATCGAATTGCAGGCCGAGCTCGAACGCATGATGCAGCGAATCGGCCTCGATCCCGAGGGCCGCAAATTCATCCCGCATGTCACGCTGGCCCGGCTGCACGACGCCTCTGACCAGGACGTTGCCGACTATCTGTCGCTGCGCGGCTACTTCCCGAGCAAGGCGTTTCTGGCCGAACGCTTCGTGCTGTTCTCGTCGCGCGCCTCGACCGGCGGCGGGCCGTACGTGGTCGAGGATGCCTACGAGCTGTGTGCTTGATACAAAGCTAGGAAGGAGATGGGGCGCGCCCGCGCGTTTGGTGCACAGCGCGTAGCGTTGCTTGCGATCAGAGCGGCAATCCGTGTTCGTCGTATCCCACAGTTTCGTCTGGCGTTCGGTCCGCGACCACGGGCAGCTCGCTCCAGCGTCGACGGATTGCGGCCATGTCGTCCAAGAGAGCGGCTCTGCGGTGCTGAATGCCAATCCGGCCGAGCCGCTCCTCGATGGCTCGTTTCGTCGCAATCGCAACGGTCTCACCGGTGAGGTGCGCAAGGCGCCGCGCCAGACGCTCGATCTCGAAATCATCGATGATAAGAGCCATGTCAGGTTCCTTATCGCGCATTTACTACCTCCACAGGGGGCAAGGCAGAACCCCGACGGGCAGTTAACCCTCTGATATCGCGATCGTACGCCCGCATCTCATGATGTCGGCAAGATCGAGCGCATACGCCCATTGCACCAATATACCGTTGCAATTTGCCGCCGTCTCTGGCGGTAAAGGGCGATGCTCTCGACCCCCAGTTCCTCATTCCGCGGGGCCTATCAGGCCCAGATCGCGTCCGGCGCGATCGAGCCCGACGCTGCGCAGGCCGAAGTCGCCGAAGCTTATGCGGCGCTCGACCAGCGGCTTGCGAATTACAATCCGCAGCGCAAGCAGGGCCTGCTCAGCCGCTTGTTCAACGGCGGCGACAAGGACGAGGCGCCGCGCGGGCTCTACGTCCATGGCGAAGTCGGCCGCGGCAAGACCATGCTGATGGATCTGTTCTTCCAGCACTCTTCCGTCGAACACAAGCGGCGCGCGCATTTCCACGAGTTCATGGCCGAGGTGCATGAGCGCATCTATGGCTATCGCCAGAACATCGCGCGCGGCGAGATCGCCGATGGCGACGTCATCGCGCTGACCGCGAATGCGATCTTCGAGGAGAGCTGGCTGCTCTGCTTCGACGAATTCCACGTCACCGACATCGCGGATGCGATGATCCTGGGGCGTCTGTTCGCCAAATTGTTCGAGCTCGGCACGGTCGTGGTCGCGACCTCCAACGTTGCGCCCGACGATCTCTACAAGGGTGGATTGAACCGTTCGCTGTTCCTGCCCTTCATCAGGCAGATCACCGACCACATGGACGTGCTGCGGCTCGACGCGCGCACAGACTTCCGGCTCGAAAAGCTCCAGGGCGTGCCGATGTGGCTGACGCCGGCGGATGCCGACGCGGACACGGCGCTCGACCGCGCCTGGTCGAGGATGACCGGCAGCGCCAAATGCAGGTCGCGCGATATTTCGATCAAGGGCCGCATCCTGCACGTGCCATGCGCGGCCCATGGCGTGGCGCGGTTCAGTTTCGCCGATCTCTGCGAGAGGCCGCTCGGGGCATCCGACTACCTCAGGCTCGCGCACGACTATCACACCATCCTGGTCGACCATATTCCAGTGATGGATTTGTCTCAGCGTAACGCTGCCAAGCGCTTCATCACGCTGATCGATACGCTCTATGACAATGCCGTGAAGCTGATGGCCTCGGCCGATGCCAACCCGATATCGCTGTATCTCGCCAACGAGGGCAACGAGGCCAACGAGTTCAAGCGGACCTCGTCGCGCCTGATCGAGATGAGCTCGGAATCCTATCTGGCGCTGGCTCACGGCCGCAAGGATTCCACCGCCAGCGGCTCCACCAAGGGGCTGGTGGAGACTTAAGTCCTATTTGGCCGCGCCGTCATTCCGGGGCGCGCGAAGCGCGAGCCCGGAATCCATCGCGGCAGCAACTCTGCCGCACGATGGATTCCGGGCCTGCGCCTGTCGGCGCATCCCGGAATGACGGACCGGGTGTGTTGGCTGGTATCTCGGCAAGCCCGACAATTGGGCATCCGGCGACTTGAACGGCGGAGGCGAAAGGGATAACCACCCTGTCAGTTTTCCCCTCCTTACGTGTCTAAAGGACAGGTTCACATGGCGCGCGACAAGATTGCTTTGATTGGCTCCGGTCAGATCGGCGGAACGCTGGCTCATCTCATCGGCCTGAAAGAACTGGGCGACGTCGTGATGTTCGACATCGCCGAGGGCGTGCCGCAGGGCAAGGCGCTCGACATCGCGCAGTCCTCGCCGGTCGACGGTTTTGACGCGCACTACACCGGCGCCAGTTCCTACGAGGCGCTCGATAACGCCAAGGTTTGCATCGTCACCGCCGGCGTGCCGCGCAAGCCCGGCATGAGCCGCGATGACCTCCTCTCCATCAACCTCAAGGTCATGGAGCAGGTCGGCGCCGGCATCAAGAAATACGCCCCCGACGCCTTCGTCATCTGCATCACCAATCCGCTCGACGCCATGGTCTGGGCGCTGCAGAAGGCCTCGGGCTTGCCGCACAAGAAGGTCGTCGGCATGGCCGGCGTGCTGGATTCGTCGCGCTTCCGCTATTTCCTGGCCGACGAGTTCAACGTCTCGGTGGAAGACGTCACCGCCTTCGTGCTCGGCGGCCATGGCGACACCATGGTGCCGCTGGTGAAGTACTCCACGGTTGCCGGCATCCCGCTGCCCGACCTCGTCAAGATGGGCTGGACCTCGCAGGCGCGGCTCGACGAGATCGTCGACCGCACCCGCAACGGCGGCGCCGAGATCGTCAATTTGCTCAAGACCGGCTCGGCCTTTTATGCGCCGGCGGCCTCCGCGATCGCGATGGCCGAGAGCTATCTGCGTGACAAGAAGCGCGTGCTGGCCAGCGCCGCCTACCTCAACGGCGAATACGGCGTGAAGGACATGTATGTCGGCGTGCCCGTCGTGATCGGCTCCAAGGGTGTCGAGCGCGTCGTCGAGATCGAGCTTGCCGGCAAGGACCGTGAAGCCTTCGACAAGTCGGTCGGCGCAGTGCAGGGTCTCGTCGACGCCTGCAAGAAGATCGCGCCCGACCTGCTCGGCCGCTAAGCCCGAGCAATTCCCGCCGAAGATCGAAACCCGGTCTTCGGCGGTTTCATTTCCGGAGCCCGGCTGCACCATTTGTTGAAGGCTGGCGGGTTCCGGGTACGTCCAGAGATCGATGTCAAAGAATCCGGGTTGCAGTTCCTGTGGTATATGGTATGCCAGCCACAAGACTGAGGTGGGCCTACGAGGTCACCGCCCGCGGGTTCAGGGAGCGACTATATGAATATCCATGAATATCAGGCCAAAGCGCTGCTGAACGAGTTCGGCGTGCCGATCTCCAAGGGCGTTCCGGTCCTGAAGGCGGCTGACGCCGAGGGTGCGGCCAAGGCATTGCCCGGTCCGGTCTGGGTGGTGAAGAGCCAGATCCATGCCGGCGGCCGCGGCAAGGGCAAGTTCAAGGAAGCCTCGGCCGGCGACAAGGGCGGCGTCCGCATCGCCAAGTCGGCCGCTGAGGTCACCGAATTCGCCAAGCAGATGCTCGGTGCCACGCTGGTGACGATCCAGACCGGCCCGGCCGGCAAGCAGGTCAACCGCCTCTACATCGAGGACGGCTCCGACATCGACAAGGAATTCTATCTCTCGATCCTGGTCGACCGCGAGACCTCGCGTGTCTCCTTCGTGGTGTCGACCGAAGGCGGCGTCAACATCGAGGACGTCGCGCACAACAGCCCTGATAAGATCGTCACCTTCTCGATCGATCCCGCCACCGGCATCATGGGCCATCACGGCCGCACCGTTGCCAACGCGCTGAAATTGTCCGGCGATCTCGCCAAGCAGGCCGAAAAGCTCACCGCGCAGCTCTACGCCGCCTTCGTCGCCAAGGACATGTCGATGCTGGAGATCAACCCGCTGGTCGTGACCAAGCAGGGCCAGCTCCGCGTGCTCGACGCCAAGGTGTCGTTCGATGACAACGCGCTGTTCCGTCATCCCGAAGTGCTCGCGCTGCGCGACGAGACCGAAGAGGACGCCAAGGAAATCGAGGCGTCGAAACACGACCTCAACTACGTCACCCTCGACGGCAACATCGGCTGCATGGTCAACGGCGCCGGTCTCGCCATGGCGACGATGGACATCATCAAGCTTTACGGCATGGCGCCGGCCAACTTCCTCGACGTCGGCGGCAGCGCCAGCAAGGAGAAGGTCGCCGCCGCCTTCAAGATCATCACCGCCGATCCCAACGTGAAGGGCATCCTGGTCAACATCTTCGGTGGTATCATGAAGTGCGACGTGATCGCCGAGGGCGTCACGGCCGCCGTGCGCGAAGTGGGCCTCAGCGTGCCGCTGGTGGTCCGTCTCGAAGGCACCAATGTCGAACTGGGCAAGAAGATCATCCGCGAATCCGGCCTGAACGTGGTGCCGGCGGACAATCTCGACGACGCCGCGCAGAAGATCGTGAAGGCCGTCAAGGGAGGCTAAGGCCATGACCCAAGACCATCTCGCCGCATCATCCCCGCTTCCGGAGCACGCACGCCTTGCCGCGTTCGCCGGCGAATGGAATGGCGAAGAGGTGGTCTTCCCGTCGCGCTGGACCGCCGGCGGGCCGGCGACCTCGCACACCGTGGCGCGGATGGATCTCAACGGCTTCTATTTGATCCAGGACAGTGTCCAGATGCGCGACGGCAAGCAGATCTTCGCCACCCACGGCCTCTTCACCTTCGACCGCGAGGACCGGACCTACAAATTGTTCTGGTACGACTCGCTCGGCTACACGCCGCCCTCGCCCGCCTCCGGCGGCTGGGTCGGCAAGACCCTGACGCTGGTGCGCGGCTCGCTGCGCGGCAATGCGCGCCACGTCTACGAGATCATCGACGATGATTCCTATTCGTTGAAGATCCAGTTCTCGCCGGACGCGGAAGGCTGGGCCGACGTGCTCACCGGCGTCTACCGCCGCATCCACTGACCTCTCACTGTTAGTTTCGCGAAAGCAGACCTCATGTCCATCCTGATCGACAAGAACACCAAGGTCATCTGCCAGGGCTTTACCGGCAAGAACGGCACCTTCCATTCGGAGGCTGCGCTTGCCTACGGCACCAAGATGGTCGGCGGCACCTCGCCGGGCAAAGGCGGCTCGACGCATCTGGGATTGCCGGTGTTCGACACCGTGCGCGAGGCGCGTGAGAAGACCGGCGCTGATGCATCGGTGATCTACGTGCCGCCGCCGGGCGCGGCGGACGCGATCTGCGAAGCCATCGACGCCGAGACCCCGCTGATCGTCTGCATCACGGAAGGCATCCCGGTCATCGACATGGTGCGGGTGAAGCGGTCGCTGGCCGGCTCCAAGTCGCGCCTGATCGGTCCGAATTGCCCGGGCGTCATGACCGCCGGCGAATGCAAGATCGGCATCATGCCGGCCAACATCTTCAAGACCGGCAGCGTCGGCATCGTCTCGCGCTCGGGAACGCTGACCTATGAAGCCGTGTTCCAGACCTCCCAGGAGGGCCTCGGCCAGACCACCGCAGTCGGTATCGGCGGCGACCCGGTCAAGGGAACCGAGTTCATCGACGTGCTGGAAATGCTGCTGGCCGACCCCAAGACCGAGTCGATCATCATGATCGGCGAGATCGGCGGTTCCGCCGAGGAGGACGCCGCTCAGTTCCTCAAGGACGAGGCCAAGCGGGGCCGCAAGAAGCCGATGGTTGGCTTCATCGCCGGCGTCACCGCACCTCCCGGCCGCCGCATGGGCCATGCCGGCGCGATCATCTCAGGCGGCAAGGGCGACGCCGGCTCCAAGACCGACGCGATGAAATCGGCCGGAATTACAGTCTCGCCGTCTCCCGCCCGCCTCGGACATACGCTTGCCGAAAAGTTGAAAGGCTAATTCACTTCTTCGTACTTTTCCGGGCGAAGTTTCGCAGCAAATAGAGTAAATGGTGCCAATCGCGCCGAGCCTCTGCCGGGAGCTCGGCGCCAGCGCCGTTTGTTATGCGCGAACCGAAATCGCCAGGAACTCAAGTATGTCTCGCCAAGACGCGAACGCAGCCTTTGCCCTCTCCTCCTTTTTGCAGGGCACCAACGCCACCTACATCGACGAAATCTACGCCCGCTACGAGAAGGACCCGTCCTCGGTCGACGCCGAGTGGCAGGAGTTCTTCAAGAGCCTGAAGGACCAGCCGGACGATGTCCGCCGCAACGCCCAGGGCCCGTCCTGGGGGCGCGCCAACTGGCCGCTGACGCCGCAGGACGACCTGACCTCAGCCCTCGACGGCAATTGGGCGGAAGTCGAGAAGGCGGTCGGCAGCAAGATCGCCGCCAAGGCGCAGGCCAAAGCGGGCGACAAGGGCGGCATTTCGTCCGCCGAAGTACTCCAGGCCACGCGCGACTCGGTCCGCGCGCTGATGCTGATCCGCTCCTACCGCATGCGCGGCCACTTCCATGCCAAGCTCGATCCGCTCGGTATCGAAGCCCAGCGCAATCGCGAAGAGCTCGATCCGCGCACCTACGGCTTCAGCGAAGCCGATTTCGACCGCAAGATCTTCCTCGATCACGTGCTCGGCCTCGAATATGCGACGCTGCGCGAGATCACCGCGATCTGCGAGCGCACCTATTGCCAGACGCTCGGTGTCGAGTTCATGCACATCTCCAACGCTGCGCAGAAGGCCTGGATCCAGGAGCGCATCGAAGGGCCGGACAAGGAGATCTCGTTCACCCGCGAAGGCCGGCGCGCGATCCTGATGAAGCTGGTCGAGGCCGAGGGCTTCGAGAAATTCTGCGACACAAAGTTCACCGGCACCAAGCGCTTCGGCCTGGACGGCGGCGAGTCGCTGATCCCGGCGCTGGAGCAGATCATCAAGCGCGGCGGCAATCTCGGCGTGAAGGAAGTCGTGGTCGGCATGCCGCATCGCGGCCGCCTCAACGTGCTGACCCAGGTGATGGGTAAGGCGCATCGCGCGCTGTTCCATGAATTCAAGGGTGGCTCGGCCAACCCTGATGCGGTCGAAGGCTCGGGCGACGTCAAGTATCACCTCGGCGCCTCCTCGGACCGCGAGTTCGACGGCAACCGCATCCATCTGTCGCTGACCGCCAACCCCTCGCATCTGGAGATCGTCGATCCCGTGGTGCTCGGCAAGGTCCGCGCCAAGCAGGACCAGCACGGCGATCCGCCCGACATGCGCATCTCGGTGATGCCGCTCCTCATGCATGGCGACGCGGCGTTCGCCGGCCAGGGCGTGGTCGCGGAATGCTTCGGCCTGTCGGACCTGAAGGGCTATCGCACCGGCGGCTCCGTGCACTTCATCGTCAACAACCAGATCGGCTTCACCACCTATCCGCGCTACTCGCGTTCGTCGCCTTATCCGTCCGACGTGGCGAAGATGATCGACGCGCCGATCTTCCACGTCAACGGCGACGATCCGGAAGCCGTGGTGTTCGCGGCCAAGGTCGCGACCGAGTTCCGGCAGAAATTCCACAAGCCCGTCGTCATCGACATGTGGTGCTATCGCCGCTACGGCCACAATGAGGGCGACGAGCCGGCCTTCACCCAGCCGGTGATGTACAAGCGGATCGCGGCCCATCCGTCGACACTCACGCTCTACTCCAAGCGCCTGATCGCCGAAGGCGTGGTCACCGAGGGTGAGGTCGACAAGCTGAAGGCCGACTGGCGCGCGCGGCTCGATGCCGAGTTCGAGGCAGGCACCAGTTACAAGCCGAACAAGGCCGACTGGCTTGACGGCAAGTGGGCGGGCTTCAAGATCGCCGACCAGGAAGAGGATGCGCGGCGCGGCGTCACCGGCGTCGACACTGCTGCTCTGAAGGAAATCGGCCGCAAGATCACCAAGGTGCCGGACGGTTTCCGCGTCCATCGCACCATCCAGCGTTTCCTCGACAACCGCGCCAAGGCGATCGACACCGGCGTCGGCATCGACTGGGCGACTGGCGAGGCGCTGGCGTTCTGCACGCTGCTCAACGAGAACCACCATGTTCGCCTGTCGGGCCAGGATTCCGAGCGCGGCACGTTCTCGCAGCGTCATTCGGTCCTGATCGACCAGGAAGACGAGAGCCGCTACACGCCGTTCAACCATCTCGGCCACGAGCAGGGCCATTACGAAGTCATCAACTCGCTGCTGTCGGAAGAGGCGGTGCTCGGCTTCGAGTACGGCTATTCGCTCGCGGAGCCGAACACGCTGACGCTTTGGGAAGCCCAGTTCGGCGACTTCGCCAACGGCGCCCAGGTCGTGTTCGACCAGTTCATCTCCTCGGGTGAGCGCAAATGGCTGCGCATGTCCGGCCTCGTCTGCCTCCTGCCGCACGGCTATGAGGGGCAGGGACCGGAACACTCCTCGGCGCGTCTCGAGCGTTACTTGCAGATGTGCGCCGAAGACAACATGCAGGTGGTCTACCCGACCACGCCGGCGAATTACTTCCACGCGCTGCGGCGCCAGCTCCATCGCGAGATCCGCAAGCCGCTGATCGTGATGACGCCGAAATCGCTGCTGCGTCACAAGCGCGCGGTTTCGCGGCTGGAGGAGCTCGCCAAGGGCACCACGTTCCACCGCATCCTCTATGATGATGCCCAGATGCAGCCGAGCGAGGCGACCAAGCTCGTTCCGGACGAGAAGATCCGCCGCATCGTGCTCTGCTCCGGCAAGGTCTATTACGACCTCTACGAGGAGCGCGAGAAGCGCGGCATCGACGACATCTACCTGATGCGCGTCGAGCAGCTCTACCCGGTGCCGCTGAAGGCGCTGGTCGCCGAGCTGTCGCGCTTCAAGAAGGCGGAAGTGGTCTGGTGCCAGGAAGAGCCGCGCAACATGGGTGCGTGGCACTTCATCGAGCCCTATCTGGAATGGGTGCTGAACCAGGTCAGCGGCGCGAGCCGGCGTCCGCGCTATGTCGGCCGCGCCGCTTCCGCCGCGACCGCCACTGGTCTGATGTCCAAGCATCAGGCGCAGCTGAAGGCGTTCCTGGACGAAGCATTGAGCTAGCCAATTTCGAACTGAGTCATGCCCCGCGAATGCGGGGCATCCAGTACTCCGCGGCGTTCGTTCTGAACACGAAGGTCACCGCGTACTGGATAGCCCGCCCCCGTGCGCAAGCGCGCACAAGGCGGGCGATGACATGTGAAATTTACGACCGCACAGCGATCCCTTAAGGAAAAGACCATGACTGAAATTCGTGTGCCGACGCTCGGCGAATCCGTCACCGAGGCCACCATCGGCCGCTGGTTCAAGAAGGCCGGCGATCCCGTCGCCGTCGACGAGCCCTTGGTGGAGCTCGAGACCGACAAGGTCACCATCGAAGTCCCGGCGCCGTCCGCCGGCACGCTGAGCGAGATCGTCGCCGCCGATGGCGCGACCGTTGCGGTCGGCGCGCTGCTCGGCCAGATCACCGAAGGGGCCGGCGCCGCCAAGCCGGCCGCCGCGCCCGCCAAGCCCGCCGCTGCCGCTGCGCCCGTCGCCGCTGCTGCCGCGCTAGCTCCGGCCGCGAAGGCCCCGCCGGCCGATGCGCCGCTCGCGCCTTCCGTGCGAAAACTCTCCGCCGAGACCGGCATCGACGCCTCGACCGTTCCCGGCTCCGGCAAGGACGGCCGTGTCACCAAGGGCGACATGCTTGCCGCGATCGAGCGTGCGGCTTCCGCGCCGACCCCGATCAACCAGCCCGCCGCCGCCGTTCAGGTGCGCGCGCCGTCGCCGGCCGATGACGCTGCCCGCGAAGAGCGCGTCAAGATGACCCGGCTGCGCCAGACCATCGCGCGCCGCCTCAAGGACGTGCAGAACACCGCGGCGATGCTGACGACCTTCAACGAGGTCGATATGACCAACGTCATGGCGCTGCGCGCACACTACAAGGACGCATTCGAGAAGAAGCACGGCTCCAAGCTCGGCTTCATGGGCTTCTTCACCAAGGCCGTCGTGCAGGCCCTGAAGGACATCCCGGCCGTCAATGCCGAGATCGACGGCACCGACCTGATCTACAAGGATTACTACCACATCGGCGTCGCGGTCGGCACCGACAAGGGCCTCGTCGTGCCGGTCGTGCGCGACTGCGACCACAAGTCGATCGCCGACATCGAGAAGGGCATCGCTGATTTCGGCCGCCGCGCCCGCGACGGTCAGCTCAAGATCGACGAGATGCAGGGCGGCACCTTCACCATCACCAATGGCGGCATCTACGGCTCGCTGATGTCGACGCCGATCCTGAATGCGCCGCAGTCCGGCATCCTGGGCATGCACAAGATCCAGGAGCGGCCGATGGTTGTGGGCGGCAAGATCGAGGTGCGCCCGATGATGTACCTGGCGCTGTCCTACGATCACCGCGTGATCGACGGCAAGGAAGCCGTCACCTTCCTGGTCCGCGTCAAGGAGAGCCTGGAAGATCCCGCCCGGCTGGTGCTGGACCTCTGATCCCCGATGCCTGGCGAGCGCCGTCGCATGACGCGACGGCGCGTGCTGAACCATGGAGGCGAGCGTGACGGGTAAGGTTGCGATCATCACCGGCGGCAGCCGCGGCATCGGCCGCGCGACTGCGATCGCTGCGGCCGCGCGCGGCTTCCGCGTCGTCGTCGGCTACGTCAGCAACAAGGCGGCCGCCGACGATGTGGTCAGCCAGATCGAGGCCAGCAACGGCAAGGCCATCGCGGTGAAGTGCGATGTCGCCGAGGAAGGCGATATCCTCGCGCTGTTCGAGGCCGCCGATCAGTTCGGCACGTTAGGTGCGCTCGTCAATAATGGCGGCATCGTCGGGACCAGCGGCGTACGTGTCGACGAGATGTCGGCCGAGCGCATCCAGCGTGTGATGGCGGTCAACGTCACCGGCTCCATCCTGTGCGCCCGCGAAGCCGTGAAGCGGATGTCGACCAAGCACGGCGGCCAGGGCGGCGTCATCGTCAATCTGTCGTCGGTCGCTGCCAGGTTAGGTGCGCCCAACACCTATGTCGATTACGCGGCGTCCAAGGGCGCGATCGATTCCTTCACCGTCGGCCTCGGCCATGAGGTCGCGGGCGAGGGCATTCGCGTCGCGGGCATCCGCCCCGGCCTGATCGACACCGAAATCCATGCCGCCGGCGGCGAGCCCGACCGCGCCCATCGTCTGGCCCATTTGGTGCCGATGAAGCGCGTCGGCACCGCCGAGGAAATAGCCAACGCCATCGTCTGGCTGATGTCGGACGATGCCTCCTACGTCACCTCAGCCATTCTCGATGTGTCCGGCGGACGCTGACACATCCCTTCACGCTAAACTTACGGGACTTTCTCTCATGGCTACCTACGATCTCGTCGTCATCGGCACCGGACCGGGCGGTTATGTCTGCGCGGTGCGCGCCGCGCAGCTCGGCATGAAAGTGGCCGTGGTGGAAAAGAACGCCACGCTCGGCGGCACCTGCCTCAATGTCGGCTGCATGCCGTCGAAGGCGCTGCTGCACGCGTCCGAAATGTTCGAGGAAGCCGCGCATTCCTTTGCCAAGATGGGCGTGTCCGTCTCGGCGCCGAAGCTCGAGCTGCCGGCGATGATGAACTTCAAGCAGCAGGGCATCGACGGCAACGTCAAGGGCGTCGAGTTCCTGATGAAGAAGAACAAGATCGACGTGCTCAAGGGCACCGGCAAGATCCTCGGCACCGGCAAGGTGGAAGTGTCCGCCGACAGCAAGTCGCAACTGGTCGAGACCAAGAACATCGTCATCGCCACCGGCTCGGACATCGCGCGGCTGAAGGGCATCGAGATCGACGAAAAGCGCATCGTGTCCTCGACCGGCGCGCTGTCGCTGGACAAGGTGCCTGGAAAACTCCTGATCGTCGGCGCCGGCGTGATCGGCCTCGAGCTCGGCTCGGTCTGGCAACGCCTCGGCGCCGAAGTCATCGTCGTCGAATTCCTCGACCGCATCCTGCCCGGCATGGACGGCGAGATCGCTAAGCAATTCCAGCGCATCCTGGAAAAACAGGGCTTTGCCTTCAAGCTGGGCTCGAAGCTCACGGGTGTCGAAGCGAACAGCAAGGCATTGCTCGCCAAGATCGAGCCGGCCGCAGGCGGCGCGGCGGAGACGCTCGAAGCGGACGTCATTCTCGTCTGCATCGGCCGCGTGCCCTACACCGATGGCCTCGGCCTGAAGGAGGCCGGCGTTGCGCTCGACAATCGCGGGCGCGTCCAGATCGATCCGCATTTCGCCACCAGCCTCAAGGACGTCTATGCCATCGGCGACGTCGTCGCGGGCCCGATGCTCGCGCACAAGGCCGAGGATGAAGGCGTTGCGGTTGCGGAGATCATCGCAGGGCAAGCCGGCCATGTGAATTACGACGTTATCCCAGGCGTCGTGTATACCACGCCGGAGGTGTCCTGCGTCGGCAAGACCGAGGAGGAGCTGAAGCAGGCGGGCACCGCCTATACCGTCGGGAAGTTTCCCTTTACCGCCAACGGCCGTTCCAAGGTCAACCAGACCACTGACGGCTTCGTGAAGATTCTCGCAGATGCGAAGACCGATCGCGTGCTCGGCGTCCACATTATCGGCCGCGAAGCCGGCGAAATGATCCACGAAGCGGCCGTTCTCATGGAGTTTGGCGGCAGTGCGGAGGATCTCGCCCGCACCTGCCACGCGCATCCGACCCGCTCCGAGGCCATCAAGGAGGCCGCGCTTGCGGTGGGCAAGCGGGCCATCCATATGTAGGCGACGCCAGAGCCGAATCGGGCGGGACAACACATGCTGCGCCGCCTTCTTCAACCGGTCTGGGTTCTGCTTGCGATCATCTTCCTGATCGAAGCCTGGCTGTGGGACCATCTCGAGCCGATCGTCGCGCGGGTCGTCGCAGCGATCCCGCTTGCGCGGTTCAAGCAGTGGCTGACGGAGCGCGTCGATACGCTATCGCCGGCCATGACGCTGATCGTGTTCGCCGTTCCCATTATTCCGCTGTTTCCGCTCAAGCTGGTCGGCCTGTGGCTGCTCACGCATGAATACTGGACCAGCGCGATCTTCACGATCGTGTTCGCGAAGATGCTCGGCGTCGGCGTCACCGCGTTCGTCTTCGACGTGACGCGCGACAAGCTGATGGAGATGGCCTGGTTCGAGCGGCTCTATGTCCTGGTGCTGAAGCTGCGCGCCAGGGCGACCGAGCTCGTCGATCCCGTCAAGCAGCGCATCAGGGAGCTGATCGCCGGCAACGGCGAAGGCTGGTCCTCGCGCACGCTCCGCCTGATCCAGCGCTTCCGCAAGAGCGTGCACGAAGCGCGCTGAGCGCGGCGACGATGGGGCTCACGTAGCCCGGATGGAGCGCAGCGCAATCCGGGGAGAGCCGTCCCCGCATTCCACTTCTCTCCATGCGGGCTACAAGTGTCAATGCAAATGCAGCAGATGCGGCCACCACAGGCCGAGCGCGGTCATGACGATGCCGGCCAGCGTCAGGAGGCCGCTGACATAGGCCAGCGCGAGCATGCCGGTGATGATGGTGGCCGATGCCAGCACGATGCCGATCTGGAAGGCGGCCGACGCAAGCTCGAAGTGATGATACTTCGCGGTGGCCTCGTCGCGATCATGCTCGGCGTGCTTGGCCTTCTCGGCGAGTTGCTCGGTGCCTTCGCCGGTCTCCGGCTCGGAGCGGTAGCGTGCCGCGGTCTTCTGCCAGTCCTCGATCTGCTTCTGCGCCGCCGCCTTGATGGCGTCGTCGGTCGCCGAGCCCAGCGTCAACTTGCCCTGGTCCGCCGCGGTCTGCACCACGGTGCGGCGGATGCTCTTGGCCTGGAAGAAGGCCCAGAGGTTGGACGCCTCGACGTTCTTGCTGATCGATTCGGTCTGCGCGCCCTTGCCGAGCGTCTCGGAGATCGCCAGGAACAGCGCCAGCACGGCGATCAGAAGGGCGATGTTCTTGTTCGAGCCGGACGCGTGCTCGGCGTGTTCGGCGTGCTCCATGCTTTCATGTGCGCTCATGATGTCCCTCCTGCCTCGGTTCCCCACGATTGACCGAACCGCGGGCGACGCGCAAGAGGCAAGCAAGTTATGACGTCAGTGTGTCACCGCCGCGGATGCGCGCTGGCATAGACTTCCAGCAGCCGCTCGGAATCGATGCCGGTATAGATCTGCGTGGTCGAGAGCGAGGAATGGCCGAGCAATTCCTGGATCGCGCGCAGATCGCCGCCGCGCGACAACAGGTGCGTGGCGAAGGAATGCCGCAGCGCGTGCGGGGTGGCGCTGTCGGGCAGGCCGAGCGCGCCGCGAAGCCGCTCCATCGCGAGCTGGATGATGCGCGGGCTGAGCGGACCGCCGCGCGCGCCGAGGAAAATCGGGCCCTCGGGAGGCAGCGGATGCGGGCACATCGCGGCATACTCTTGAACGAGCGCGAGCACGTTTCGCAGCACCGGCACCATGCGGGTCTTGTTGCCCTTGCCGGTGACCACGAGCACGTCGCCTTCGCCCGGCCGCGGCACTTCGCGGCGCTTCAGTCCCAGCGCTTCGGAGATGCGCAGGCCCGAGCCGTACAGCAGCGCCATCACCGCGGCGTCGCGGGCGAGAATCCAGCTCTCGCGCTCTTCGCCGGCGCGCTCGTCGGCGTCCGCAAGGCGTTTTGCCGACGCCATCGGCAGCGGCTTCGGCAGGCTTTTTGCGACTTTCGGCGCGCGGATCGCCGACAGCGCGCCGACCTTGCCGTTGCCTTCGCGCTCGAGGAAGCGGCCGAACGAGCGCAGGCCGGCGAGTGCGCGCATCAGCGAGCGGCCGGCAATATCGTCGGCGCGGCGCATCGCCATGAAGGCGCGGATGTCGGTGGCCTCAAGCGCGGCAAACCGCTTAAGCGTCACGCGCTCGCCCCAATGGGTACAGAGGAAATCGAGGCATTGCCGCAAGTCGCGGGCATAGGCCTCCAGCGTCTTCGGCGACAGCCGCCGCTCAGTGCCGAGATGCGACAGCCAGCGCGCCATCTCCTGCGCGATGTCAGGATCGGCGCTGGCGAGCTCGATTTGTGGGGCGGCCGCTTTGCTCATGCGCTCTGGACGTAGTGATTCCACTCAGTATATCGCATCACACTCGTTTACTGTTCGCTAAGGCGGCCTCGCGGCGCTAGCCTTGAAGGCCCCCGGTTCCGATTCTTCGTCCAAAGACCATTCATGGATCAATCACCGCGCAGCAGCACCGCCTCCGCCAATGCGACCCGCATGGTCGACGTGCTGGTGCCGGTTGCGCTCGACCATGCCTATTCTTACCGCGTGCCGCGCGGCATGGAGCTCAAGGCAGGCGATCTCGTCAGTGTGCCGCTCGGCCCGCGCGAGGTGCTCGCCGTGGTCTGGGCGGACAATACCAATCCCGATCCGCGCCTGCACAATCGCCTGAAGGACGTCAGCGAGAAGCTCGATCTTCCACCCCTGAAGGGCGAGCTGCGCTCGGTGGTCGACTGGGTCGCCAATTACACGCTGAGCCCGCGCGGCATGGTGCTGCGCATGTGCCTGCGAATGGGCGACAGCCTCGGCCCCGAGAGGGTGCGCGCCGGCGTGCGCCTGGTCGGCGACCCGCCGCGGCGGCTGACACCGGCGCGGCAGCGCGTGATGGAGGCGTTGTCGGACCGGCTGCTGCACGGCAAGTCGGAGGTGGCGAAAGAGGCCGGCGTTTCGGCCGGCGTGATCGACGGCCTGGTCGACGAAGGCACGCTCGCGGTCGAGCCGCTGCCGCCGCCTCCACCGCCGCCGGCGCCCGATCCCGGCTTTGGCCGGCCGGATTTCACGCCACTCCAGCTTTCTGCGGTCGACACCATGCGTGCGCTCGCGGCCAACGGCACCTTTCACGTTGCCCTGCTCGACGGCGTCACCGGCTCGGGCAAGACCGAGGTCTATTTCGAGGCCATCGCCGAGGCCATCCGCCGCGGCAAGCAATCGCTCATCCTGATGCCGGAGATCGCGCTCACCGGCCAGTTCCTCGACCGCTTCGCACAGCGCTTCGGCGTGCGGCCGCTGGAGTGGCATTCGGAGCTGACCCCGCGCACCCGCGCACGCAACTGGGCTGCGATCTGCGACGGCAGCGCGCCGGTCGTGGTCGGTGCGCGCTCGGCGCTGTTTTTGCCCTACGCCAATCTGGGGCTCATCGTGGTCGATGAAGAGCACGACCAGGCCTACAAGCAGGACGACGGCGTGCATTATCACGCCCGCGACATGGCGGTGGTGCGGGCGCATATCGCAAAGATTCCGATCGTGCTGGCGTCCGCGACGCCGTCGGTCGAGTCCGAGGTCAACGCCCGCAAGAACCGCTATCAGCGCATCGCGCTGCCCTCGCGCTTCGGCGGCCAGCACATGCCGCATATCGAGGCGATCGACCTGCGCCGCGAGCCGCCTGCGCGCGGCCGCTTCATCTCGCCGCGCCTGGCGTCCGAGATCAGGACCGCGATCGAGCGGCGCGAGCAGGCGCTATTGTTCCTCAATCGCCGCGGCTATGCGCCGCTGACGCTGTGCCGCGCCTGCGGCCATCGCTTCGCCTGCACCATCTGCGACGCCTGGCTGGTCGATCATCGCTTCCGCCAGCGGCTGGTCTGTCATCATTGCGGGTTCTCGATGCCGCGCCCGCAGGCCTGCCCGCATTGCGCGGCGGAGGAATCGCTGGTCGCGGTCGGGCCCGGTGTCGAGCGCTTGCAGGAGGAGGCGGCCGCGCTGTTTCCGGAGGCGCGCACCATGGTGCTGTCGAGCGATCTCATCACCTCGATCGAGGCGATGCGCTCCGAGCTGAACGACATTGCCGAAGGCCGCGTCGACATCATCATCGGCACGCAGCTCGTTGCCAAGGGTCACAATTTCCCGCGGCTCAATCTGGTCGGCGTGGTCGATGCGGATCTGGGCCTCTCCAACGGCGATCCGCGTGCGGCGGAGCGCACCTGGCAATTGCTCAACCAGGTGATCGGCCGCGCCGGGCGCGAGCAGGGCCGCGGCGTCGGCTATCTCCAGACCCATCAGCCGGATCATCCCGTGATGAAGGCGCTGATCGCCTGCGACCGCGAGGCGTTCTACGACAGCGAGATCGATTTGCGCGAGCGCACGCTCTATCCGCCGTTCGGTCGGCTTGCGAGCCTGATCATCTCCGCAGGCGACCGCCCGAGCGCGGAAGGCTTTGGCCGCCGGCTGGTTGCGCTGGCGCCGCGCGACGAGCGCGTGCAGGTGCTGGGGCCCGCGGAAGCGCCGCTCGCGGTGATCAAGGGCCGTTACCGCTTCCGCATCCTGGTGAAATCGGCGCGCGGCTTCGACCTGTCAGATTATTTGCGCAACTGGCTCGCCGCCAGCCCGAAGCCGAAGGGCAACCAGAAGCTCGAGGTCGACGTCGATCCGCAGAGCTTTTTGTAGGCGCCGCTGTCACGACGAGCCTGTAGCCCGGATGGAGCGAAGCGCAATCCGGGACAAGTCGATCCACATACGAAGACTCCCGGATTTCGCTGCGCTCCATCCGGGCTACGCGTCGCCCCGGAATGACGGCGCGCAACAAAAAGCCCGCCGTCCCCCAAGACGGCGGGTTTGTTTCACGCGCGCGGCAAGCTGCTCATGCTGTGCTGCGCGGCGCGTTGAGGGTCTTAAGAGACGACCTCTGCGGTGACGCGGCCGACGCCGGCGCCGGTGAGGCCGATGGCGCGGGCAGCGCCCGTAGAGAGGTCGAGGACGCGGCCGCGAATGAACGGACCCCGGTCGTTGATGGTGACGACGACGCTCGAGCCGCCATGGGTAACGCGCAGCTTGGTGCCGAACGGCAGCGAACGGTGCGCCGCGGTCATGGCGTTCTGGTTGAAGCGCTGGCCCGAGGCGGTCTTGCTGCCGGATTCGTTGCCGTAGAAGGAGGCCATGCCGGAGAAGCTGCGCCCCGTGCCGGTCGACGGTGTCATTGCCGCATTGGCGTTGCGCCAATCCGAATTGGTCTCGGCCTGGGCGTGGTGGCGGTGATGGTGCCGGTGGTGTCTCGACTTGGCTGAAGCCTCGGTGGCAGTTCCACCGATGAGAAGAGTTGCGGCGACGAAAGCGAGCGCCGTACGAGGCCGGGTTACATACCCCAGCATCTTAAATGACAGCATCTAGTGGTCCCTACGCTAGTATTGCCACATATGTGGCTAATGGAGCCCCGATCACTTTGTGAGCGAGATGGCGTTTCGTTTCGCAATGCGGCATGAATTGGGCAGTAGTTCCAGTATGTGTGCGGCTGAAACATCTTGTTACTCGGGCCGGTATTCGAGGGATGTTCTGTAATATTTTGCTTTAACGATCTTTTAACTTACTCAATACTTACGAATACTGCAGTTTGCAGTCATCACTTTGGAAATTTAGAATTGGGTAAGTATTCGCCGGGTGAAACCAGCGGCGCGGAGTTCACGCCTCAGCGAGCCGTGTTCATGGCCGCTATGCGCTGAGAGCAGGAACAAATCGGCGAGGAGGCGCACCAGCCGCCGGTGTCAATTCCATGGCATGCGCAGATCGGCATGGCAGATCGCCGCCGAGCGATCGCGCCGTGCGACGAACTGGCGACAGAACCGCAGAGCCTTTAAACTTGGCGTCATGTTGCACGTGCGCGCCTGCTATGTTAGCAAAGCCGCGATTTTAACGAGCCCGGCACTCCCCTGTGCCGGTCGGAAATCGAAGTCCCGCTTGAATTCCAAGGGCTTGGATCGCTAGGCGCCGCTTCGTGGCGACGGTTTTTCCCTTGCGAATTTGACAGCTAAAAGAGCACGTCTGTGGCTGCAGAAGATACGTCCGTTTCCGGTGTGTCGGGCCGTTATGCAACGGCCTTGTTTGAATTGGCCCGCGACCAGAAAGTGGTCGACGAGGTCAAGGCCGATCTCGAGCGGTTCGAGGGGCTGCTGAACGAAAGCGCCGATCTGAAGCGCCTCGTCCGCAGCCCCGTGTTCGCGGCCGAGGCCCAGTCCAGGGCGCTCAGCGCAGTGCTGGACAAGGCCGGGATCGCCGGCATTTCCGCCAATTTCCTCAAAGTCCTGACCGCCAACCGCCGGCTGTTCGCGGTGGCCGACGTCATCCGCGCCTACCGCGCCCTGGTCGCCAAGTTCAAGGGCGAGGCGACTGCGGACGTCACCGTGGCGGAGGCGCTCTCTGACAAGAATCTCGACGCTCTCAAGGTTGCCCTGAAATCGGTGACCGGCAAGGACGTCGCGCTGAACGTGAAAGTCGATCCCTCCATCATCGGTGGCCTCGTGGTCAAGCTTGGCAGCCGCATGATCGATAGTTCGCTTCGCACCAAACTCAATTCGATCAAGCACGCGATGAAAGAGGCAGGCTGATGGACATCCGCGCCGCGGAAATTTCCGCGATCCTCAAGGACCAGATCAAGAATTTCGGCCAGGAAGCTGAAGTCTCCGAGGTCGGACAGGTGCTGTCCGTCGGCGACGGTATCGCTCGCGTTTACGGTCTGGACAACGTCCAGGCCGGCGAAATGGTCGAGTTCGAGAACGGCACCCGCGGCATGGCGCTGAACCTCGAAACCGACAATGTCGGTATCGTTATTTTCGGCGCCGATCGTGAGATCAAGGAAGGCCAGACCGTCAAGCGCACCCGCGCCATCGTGGACGCGCCGGTCGGCAAGGGCCTGCTCGGCCGCGTCGTCGACGCGCTCGGTAACCCGATCGACGGCAAGGGTCCGATCCAGGCCGACAAGCGCATGCGCGTCGACGTCAAGGCGCCCGGCATCATTCCGCGCAAGTCGGTGAGCGAGCCGATGGCGACCGGCCTCAAGGCGATCGACGCCCTGATTCCGATCGGCCGCGGCCAGCGCGAACTCATCATCGGCGACCGCCAGACCGGCAAGACCGCGATCGCGCTCGACACCATCCTCAACCAGAAGCCGCTCAACGCGCAGCCGGACGAGAACATCAAGCTGTATTGCGTCTATGTCGCGATCGGCCAGAAGCGTTCGACTGTCGCCCAGTTCGTCAAGGTGCTGGAAGAGCAGGGCGCGCTGGAATATTCGATCATCGTCGCTGCGACCGCGTCCGATCCAGCGCCGATGCAGTACATCGCGCCGTTCACCGGCTGCACCATGGGCGAGTACTTCCGCGACAACGGTATGCACGCCGTCATCATCTATGACGATCTGTCCAAGCAGGCCGTCGCCTACCGCCAGATGTCGCTGCTGCTACGCCGCCCGCCGGGCCGCGAAGCCTATCCGGGCGACGTGTTCTATCTGCACTCCCGCCTGCTCGAGCGCGCGGCGAAGCTCAACAAGGATCAGGGCTCCGGCTCGCTGACGGCGCTGCCGGTCATCGAAACCCAGGCCAACGACGTGTCGGCCTACATTCCGACCAACGTCATCTCGATCACCGACGGCCAGATCTTCCTGGAAACTGACCTGTTCTTCCAGGGCATTCGTCCCGCGGTGAACGTAGGTCTGTCGGTGTCGCGCGTCGGCTCTTCGGCGCAGACCAAGGCCACCAAGAAGGTCGCCGGCAAGATCAAGGGCGAGCTGGCGCAATACCGCGAAATGGCGGCGTTCGCGCAGTTCGGCTCCGACCTCGACGCCTCGACCCAGCGCCTGCTCAACCGCGGCTCGCGCCTGACCGAGCTCCTGAAGCAGCCGCAGTTCGCGCCGCTGAAGATGGAAGAGCAGGTCTGCGTGATCTGGGCCGGCACCAACGGCTATCTCGATCCGCTCCCGGTCAACAAGGTGAGCGCGTTCGAAGACGGTCTGTTGTCGCTGCTGCGCGGCAAGAACGCCGAGATCCTCAACGCGATCCGCGACAGCCGCGATCTGTCCGACGACACCGCCGCCAAGCTGAAGTCGGTGGTCGAAGGCTACGCCAAGGGCTTTGCTTAAGGCCGTCCCCGCCTGGACTGCGTGGGAGACGAAGACGTGGATGCCCGGGACAAGCCCGGGCATGACGACAGAAATAGGCTAGCGGCTTGACCGCAAGGGATCGAGCCGTCGGGGACGAAGAATGGCGTCACTTAAAGACATGCGGGTCCGCATCGCCTCCACCAAGGCGACGCAGAAGATCACCAAGGCCATGCAGATGGTCGCAGCGTCCAGATTGCGCCGCGCCCAGCAAGCGGCCGAGGCGGCGCGGCCCTATGCCGACAAGATGAGCGCAGTGATCTCCAATATCGCCGGCGCCGCTGCGGGCTCGCCCGGTGCGCCGGCGCTGCTCGCCGGCACCGGCAAGGACCAGGTTCACCTGCTGCTCGTCTGCACTGGCGAGCGCGGCCTGTCCGGCGCCTTCAACTCCTCGATCGTGCGCCTGGCGCGCGAGCGCGCGCAGACGCTGATTGCGCAGGGCAAGGAAGTGAAATTCTTCTGCGTCGGCCGCAAGGGCTATGAGCAGCTCCGCCGCCTGTACGACAAGCAGATCGTCGAGCATCTCGACCTGCGCGGCGTTCGCCAGCTCGGCTTCGTCAACGCCGAGGACATTGCCAAGAAGCTGCTGGCCCGTTTCGACGCCGGCGAGTTCGACGTTTGCACGCTGTTCTATGCGCAGTTCAAGTCGGTGATTGCGCAAATCCCGACCGCGCAGCAGATCATTCCGCTGATCGTGGAAGGAAAGGCGGCGAACGCACCGTCGACCTCCTACGAATATGAGCCGGAGGAGGACGAACTCCTGTCCGGCCTGTTGCCGCGCAATATCGCGGTGCAGATCTTCCGCGCGCTGCTGGAGAACAACGCCTCGTTCTACGGCGCGCAGATGAGCTCGATGGACAACGCCACCCGCAACGCGGGGGAGATGATTCGCAAGCAAACCCAGATCTACAACCGAACCCGTCAGGCCCAGATCACCAAGGAGCTGATCGAGATCATCTCCGGCGCCGAGGCGATCTGACGCACGAACCAAACGACGGTCGTTCAAGTACAGAATTCCGAAGGAGAGCAATTCATGGCCACAGCAGCTAACCAGGTCGGTCGCGTCACCCAGGTCATGGGCGCAGTCGTCGACGTGCAGTTCGAGGGCCACCTGCCGGCCATTCTCAATTCGTTGGAAACCAAGAACGGCAACATCCGCCTGGTGCTGGAAGTCGCCCAGCATCTCGGCGAATCCACCGTGCGCACGATCGCGATGGACGTGACCGAAGGTCTGGTGCGCGGCCAGGAAGTGACCGACACCGGCCAGCCGATCGCGGTTCCGGTGGGCGCGGGCACGCTCGGCCGCATCATGAACGTGATCGGCGAGCCGATCGACGAAGCCGGCCCGATCCAGTCCGAAGGCAAGCGCGCCATCCACCAGGAAGCGCCGACCTACACCGACCAGTCGACCGAAGCTGAAATTCTCGTCACCGGCATCAAGGTCGTCGATCTTCTTGCTCCTTACGCGAAGGGCGGCAAGATCGGCCTGTTCGGCGGCGCCGGCGTCGGCAAGACCGTGCTGATCCAGGAGCTGATCAACAACGTCGCCAAGGCGCACGGCGGTTACTCCGTGTTCGCCGGCGTCGGCGAGCGTACCCGCGAGGGCAATGACCTCTATCACGAGTTCATCGAATCCAAGGTCAACGCCGATCCGAAGAATCCCGATCCGAGCGTCAAATCGAAGTGCGCGCTGGTGTTCGGCCAGATGAACGAGCCCCCGGGCGCCCGCGCCCGCGTCGGCCTCACCGGCCTGACCGTCGCCGAGCATTTCCGCGATCAGGGCCAGGACGTGCTGTTCTTCGTCGATAACATCTTCCGCTTCACGCAAGCCGGTTCGGAAGTGTCGGCGCTGCTCGGTCGTATTCCGAGCGCCGTGGGTTATCAGCCGACGCTTGCCACCGACATGGGTGCGCTGCAGGAGCGCATCACCACCACCCACAAGGGCTCGATCACCTCGGTGCAGGCCATTTATGTGCCCGCCGACGACTTGACCGACCCGGCGCCCGCCACCTCGTTCGCCCACTTGGACGCCACCACGGTGTTGAACCGCGCGATCTCCGAAAAGGGCATCTACCCGGCAGTGGACCCGCTCGACTCGACCTCGCGCATGCTCTCGCCGCTCGTCGTCGGTCAGGAGCACTACGACACCGCGCGTCAGGTCCAGCAGGTGCTGCAGCGCTACAAGTCGCTGCAGGACATCATCGCCATTCTCGGCATGGACGAACTTTCGGAAGAGGACAAGCTGACGGTGGCCCGCGCCCGCAAGATCGAGCGCTTCCTGTCGCAGCCGTTCCACGTCGCCGAGGTGTTCACCGGCTCGCCCGGCAAGTTCGTCGACCTCGCGGACACCATCAAGGGCTTCCGCGGCCTCTGCGAAGGCAAGTATGATCACCTGCCGGAAGCCGCCTTCTACATGGTCGGCACCATCGAAGAGGCAGTCGAGAAGGGCAAGAAGCTGGCCGCTGAAGCGGCTTAATTCTGGGTGTCATTGCCGGGCTAAACGCGCGAAGTGCGTCTTCGAGCCAAGTCCCGGCAATCCATCAAGAGAGAACTCTCGTTGAGTGATGGACCCGCGGGTCAGGCCCGCGGGTGACAAGCCAAGCAAGCGGAAACACCATGGCCACCTTCCACTTCGATCTCGTCTCTCCGGAAAAGCTCGCATTCTCGGGTGAGGTCGACCAGGTCGACGTCCCCGGCGTCGAGGGTGACTTCGGCGTGCTGGCGGGACATGCGCCGGTCGTGGCTGCGATCCGGCCGGGCATCCTCACCGTCACCACCGGCGGCAAGCACGAGAAGATCATCGTGCTCGGCGGCCTTGCCGAAATCTCCGAGAAGGGCCTCACCGTGCTCGCCGACGTCGCGACGTCGCTGGTCGAGCTCGATCGGGCGCGGTTCGCCGAGACCATCGCGGAGATGGAAGAGAACCTCAAGGAGCACGAAGGCGGCGAACTCGATCGCGCCATCGAACGGCTCGACCACTTCAAGAGCATCCAGCAGCAGCTCAACTCCACGGCTATGCACTAAGCCCCGGGGCACCGCTCCGGGGCTCGAACACAAGATTTCTGGCTACATTCAGCGCTCGTCACGGCCGTGGCGGGCGCTGAAACTTTGTTGCGCCGCGCCGCCGATAACGGCATTCTGATCCGCGGAAATTTGTTCCGGGGCCGGTAGCAGATGAAACGCAAGATTGCGGCGATCTTCGCAGCCGATATTGCCGGGTATTCGAGACTTGTCGCGGAAGACGAGGAGGAGACGCTCCGACGTCTGGCCTCCTACCGCGAGGTCGTCGACGACTTCATTGCGAAAGCGGGCGGACGAATCTTCAATACCGCCGGCGATGCCGTGCTTGCGGAATTTCCCAGCGCAGTTGATGCGGTGCGCTGTGCGATCGACATCCAGGAGTCGCTGCGGACCCGCAACATGGCCTATCCGCCGAGCCGGCAGATGTCGTTTCGTATCGGCATCACCATCGGTGACGTGGTCGAGCGCGACGGCGATCTGCTGGGCGATGGCGTCAACATCGCGGCGCGGCTGGAAGGTCTCGCCGAGGTCGGCGGCATCTGCGTCTCCCGTGCCGTGCACGAGCAGGTCGCCAACAAGCTGTCGGTGCAGTTCGCCGATATCGGCGCGCAAGAGGTCAAGAATATCCCGACGCCCGTGCATGCCTATATGGTGGCGATGCGGCGCGAGGACGGCAGCTACAACACGCCGCAGGTGAAGAAGGTCGCGGGCAAGGCCGCGCCCGCGCCGAACTGGATGTGGCCGCTGGTCGTCGGCGTCGTCTCCATCGTCGCCATTGGCGTTGGCGGCTTCCTCTATTTCACCAAGCTCGAAACCGCCAAGGCACCGGCAAGCGCCGCAGCAGCGCCCGCTGCGGCGTCAAGCCCGGCCGCGAGTGCGGCGGCAGCACCCGGCCCGACGTCAACCATGGCCGCGGCGAACACGGCACCGGTCCCTTCGCCGCCCGCGGCCTCAGGCGGCAAATTCCCGGCCGATATGGTGCCGTTCATCGGAGAGCGCGTGCGCGCCTATCTTTCCAATGAGTATTCCGCCGCCGCCGATTACAAGGCTTTTGCCCTGAACATCGCCGGCTTCACCGGCTCCGCGCTCAATCAGCCCAACGAGGATGCCGCGCGCAATGCCGCGGTCGACCAGTGCCAGAAGCGCGCCGACGCCTCGCAATCGCCGCGGCGCTGCGAGCTCTATGCGCTCGGCAACGCCGTGGTCTACGTCCACGGCAAGCCGCCGATGCCGCCGCAGCCCTGGGTCCGGCATGACACCGTGACCGAGCGTCCCTTCGCCTCGAAGGACTTTCCGATGGTGCGCGATCCCGCCAAGCTTCGCCTCGAGAACATGTATGCTCCGGCTGCGAAATCGCGCTCGGTCGCGCTCGGCCCGGGCGGACAATATTTCATGGTGATGGGCGCACCGTCCGCCGACGACTCGACGCGGCGCTCGCTCGAATCCTGCGGGGCGATTGCCGGCGTCGCCTGCCTGATCGTGGCGGTCGATGATAATTTCGTCGTGCCGATCCCGACCTTGCTCAAGATCACCGGCTTCTTTCATGCAGCGAGCAACGCCTCGATCGCGGCGGATGCGCGCGACGAGGTCGTGCGCAATCTCGCCGACGCCACCGGCTGGAATGCGGTCGCGGTCGGCACCGCAGGCCGCCCCGGTCTCGGCCTGAGGGCCGCCGACGAGCAGACCGCCGTCAATTCGGCGCTGGCCGATTGCGCCAAACGCGACAGCGATTGCCATGTCATCGCGATCGGCCCGTTCACGGTGGGCCCGGTCAATTAGAGCGGAAGAGGGCTCTGCAAGTGCGCTATCGACCGGCCTTGCGGCGATTGCGCCGTGCCGCCGCTTTGTTCTCGACCTATCAGTGCCTTCGCAGCGACCACAGGGCAACGCGCCGGCGGTGGCCGGCTACTGTGCATGGGGTTGTTTTCGCTGTTTTAGTTTGCGAACGCCGTAAACTGCTCCGCCACAGCCCGATAAACCTCGCGGCGGAACGGCACGACGAGATCGACGACCCGATCGAGTTTCTCCCAGCGCCACGCATCGAATTCCGCGGGCTGGCCGTTGCGCGGCGTCAGCGGATCGATCTCGCCGTCCTGGCCGGTGAAGCGCAGCGCGAACCATTTTTGGCGCTGGCCGCGAAACTTCGCCAGCCGGTGTGACTGCGGTCCGTCGTAAGGCGGGAATTCGTAAGTCAGCCAGTCGGTCTCGCCGAGATAGCTTGCGCTCCTGACGCTGGTCTCCTCCCAGAGCTCGCGCAGCGCCGCATCGCGCAGATCCTCGCCTTCGTCGACGCCGCCTTGCGGCATCTGCCAATCGAGGCCCGGCAGGATGATCTCAGGTCCATCGCCCTTGAAGCGGTGCCCGACCAACACGCGGCCATCGGCGTTGAACAGCGCGATCCCGACATTGGGACGGTAGGGCTTTTGATCGGTCACGGACTTCCTTCTTCGTCATTCCCAGGGGCGCAATTGCGCACCATAGGTCCTGCTTCGCATGCCCCGGATTGACGATGCAATCACTGCTCCGCGAGCGCGGCAAATTCCTTCACCACGCGCTCATAGACCGGGCGCTTGAAGGGGATGATCAGGCCGGTCAGGTTCTTCATCGGCTCCCAGCGCCAGCTCACGAACTCGGCCTTGTGGCCGCCGCCCGGCTTCTCGACATTGATCTCGCTGTCCTTGCCGGTGAAGCGCACCGCGAACCACTTCTGGCGCTGGCCGCGGTAGCGGCCCTTCCAGGTGCGGCCGGCGACCGTGCGGGGAATATCGTAAGTGAGCCAGTCCGGAACTTCGCCGAGCCGCTCGACCGAGCGCACACTGGTTTCCTCGTAGAGCTCGCGCTTGGCGGCTTCCCACGTATCCTCGCCGGGGTCGACGCCGCCCTGCGGCATCTGCCAGACATGGGCATCGTCAACATGCTCGATGCCGCCGGCGCGGCGGCCGATGAACACCAGTCCGTCCTCGTTGAGCAACATCACGCCGACGCAGGTTCGGTAGGGCAGATCCTCGTAACGCGCCATTCCGCCGAACCTTTCGCATGCTGACCGCAGACACGTCGGCCCCGCAGGACCCGTACCATACCAATCCGTTGATTTAGCTGGATTTTGATTTCAGCATCGCGGTTGTCAATGGCACCAACAGGATGCCCCGGTCGCTCAATGTCTTGGTCCAGGTGCCGATCCGCTCGATCGAGACCGGCAGGGCGGAGGCGGTTCCGATCGCCGCGCCGCGCTCGCGAGCCGCTGCTTCGAGCTTGTTCAGGGCGCGGTCGATCTCGGCCGAGGTCGGCACGACGTCGATCGCGATGTCGCCCTTGCCGAACGGCATCGCCTGGCTCGCCGCGGCCTGAGGCGCGATGCTGCGGGGCGACGAGCCGTCGTCGAAGAAGCCGAGCCCGCGCTTGGCCGCCTCGCGGATGATCGGCTGCATCGCCGCATCGGTCGCCACGAAGCGGGCGCCCATGAAATTGGTGATGCCGGCATAGCCCTGCATCCGGCTCAGATGCCAGTACAGGCGGTCCATGTTCTGGTCGGCGCTCAGCGACGTCAGCAGCGTTTGCGGCCCCGGATCGTTGTCCGGGAAGTCGTAGGGCTCCATCGGGATCTGGAGGAAGATCTCGTGGCGCTGGGCGCGGGCCCGCTCGGCGAGCTTGCCGGGATCGGAGCCGTAGGGCGTGAAGGCCAGCGTCACCGCAGGCGGCAGCTTCATGATTGCGTCGGTGGTCTTGGCGGCGCCGACGCCGAGGCCGCCGATCACGATCGCGACCACCGGCATCTTGGCGGCCTTGGCGCGGTCGGCCTCAGCGGCATAGACGTTGAACGGCTTCAGCCCGTCGACGACCACGGGAATCATGCCGTAGCGCGATTTCTCGAGCAGCTTCTGATCGACCCCGGCCATGACGGGCGGCGCCGCAGAGGCCACCTCGCCCTTGTCGGCGGCGTCGCCGCCGATCACCACGTCGTGGCGCGCACCGCTGGAGCCGTCGATGATGGTGACGGTCTTGTGCTCGCCGGAGGCGGCCGGCTTCGGCGTCTCCTTGGTCTCCTGCTTGCTTTCCTGGCCATGGTCGGCAGCGGCCGGCCTCTCCCCCGTGGCCTTGTCCGTGGTTTTGGGCTCGCCGATCGCCAGCCGGGTCATCGGCTCGCCGCCGAGCGGATCCTTGTTGAAGATGGCGAAGCCGGCAAAGGTGGCCAGGAACAGGCCGAGCAAGACAGCCAGCAACTGCATGGCCGTGAACGGCAGCCGCAGCCGGCGTTTCCGGCGCGGCTTGTCCTGTCCGAGCGGGGCGCTCAGATCATCGGCCGTTTCAGTCATGCGCGATCCCGAATCACTCGGACCGACGATACCACGCCGAGGTCAAGAGGCGGCAGGCCGGGATAGGCCGGGGGCGGCAGGAGTTGGCAGGAGTTGCAAGCAAAAAGGGCGGCTCCAGGAGCCGCCCTTTTCGAGAGATCGCGCGATGCGACGACTTAGTTTGCCGCTTTGGGCTTGTCGGTCGTGCCCTTGTTGTCGCTGCCCGGCGTCGGCGCCGCGGAGGCGCTGTTCTTGATGCCGTGAAGCAGGTCGTCGGCCAGCTTGAGGGCCTTGTCGTCCTTGGCATCCGGCGGGATGTAGGACTGCGAGCCGGTTTTCTCGTCGCCGTCGTTCTTGAGATGGCCGCGCAGTGACGCCTCGCCCTTGGTGTCGGTGCGCGACTTCAGCTCGTCCGGCACGTCCTGGAGCACTTCGATGTCGGGCACGATGCCCTTGGCCTGGATCGACTTGCCCGACGGCGTGTAGTAGCGCGCCGTGGTCAGCCGCAGCGCGCCGTTGCCCGAGCCGAGCGGGATGATGGTCTGCACCGAGCCCTTGCCGAACGAACGCGTGCCGACGATGGTCGCGCGCTTGTGGTCCTGGAGCGCGCCCGCGACGATTTCCGACGCCGAGGCCGAGCCGCCGTTGACCAGCACGATCACCGGCTTGCCCTTGGTGAGGTCGCCCGCATGGGCGGTGCGGCGCTGGGTCTCCTCGGCATTGCGGCCGCGGGTCGACACGATCTCGCCCTTTTCCAGGAAGGAGTCGGAGACGGTGACCGCTTCCTCGAGCAGGCCGCCCGGATTGTTGCGCAGGTCGATGATGTAGCCCTTGAGCTTGTCGCCGATCTGGTTCGACAGGCTGGCGACCTCACGCTTCAGGCCTTCGGTGGTCTGCTCGTTGAAGGTGGTGATGCGGATATAGCCGATGTCGTCGGCTTCGATGCGCGCGCGCACCGAGCGGACGCGGATGTTGTCGCGCACCAGCGTGACGTCGATCGGATTGTCCTGGCCCTTGCGGATGATCTTGAGCTTGATCTTGGTGTTGACCGGACCGCGCATCTTCTCGACCGCCTGGTTCAGGGTCAGGCCCTGCACGGCTTCTTCGTCGAGATTGGTGATGATGTCGTTGGCCATGATGCCGGCGCGCGAGGCCGGCGTGTCGTCGATCGGCGACACCACTTTGATCAGGCCGTCTTCCATTGTGACTTCGATGCCGAGGCCGCCGAACTCGCCGCGAGTCTGCACCTGCATGTCACGGAAGCTCTTGGCGTCCATGTAGCTCGAATGCGGGTCGAGACCGGTGAGCATGCCGCTGATGGCGGATTCGATCAGCTTGGTGTCATCGGGCTTCTCGACATAATCGGAGCGCACGCGCTCGAACACGTCGCCGAACAGATTGAGCTGGCGATAGGTGTCCGCGGTGGCGGCCCGTGCGCTCGAGCCCATGAACACCGCGCGCGGCTGGGTCACGAACAGCGTCAGCGCCGCACCGGTGGCCGCGCTGAGCAGAATAACTGAAGTCTTGCGCATCATCCGCGAACCTTCTCGCCTTCATTTGCGGCCCACCATGGGCCTGGATCGATTGGAGTGCCGTCTTTGCGGAACTCGACATAGAGCACAGGTTGACTCGCGTTCGTGGCGAGAATGGAGGCGACTTGTGAAATCGACCCCATGGTCGCGACCGGCTCCCCCGTGAGCACAAACTGACCGATGTTTACCGAAATGCGCTCCATCCCGGCGATCAGGACATGATACCCGCCCCCGGCATTGAGGATCAAGAGTTGTCCATAGCTGCGGAATGGGCCGGCATAGACCACCCAGCCATCACACGGCGTCGTGACCTGGGCGCCGGGCCGGCTTGCCAGGGAAATGCCCTTTTGGACCCCGCCGACCCCATCGGAACCGCCGAAATCCCTGATCTTGTTACCGTTAACCGGGAGCGGCAGGAGGCCCTTGGCCGAAGCGAAGGCGATTGCCGGTGTGGTCCGGGAGCGGTCCTTGAAAGCGCCCGGGCCGGGCTTGGCGCTGGCGTTGGCTGCCGCCTTTGCCTCGGCCTGCTTGGCGGCCTCGGCCGCCTTCTCAGCAGCCTTGGCGGCGCTTTGCAGATCCTGCTCCATCTTGGCGATCAACCCCTGGAGATCGCCGACCTGCCGGGATAGCGCAATCGCGCGCGAATTCTCGGCGTCGAGGTCCTTTTCGCGCGACGCCTGCTGGCGCTGCCGCTCGTCGACGAGGGCGGTGAGCCGGGTCTGGTCATTGCGGACCTTGTCGCGATTGGCGGCGAGCTGATCGCGCTCGGTGGCGATGCTCTTGCGCAAGGCCACGAGCTCACCGAGCTCGCCTGCGATCTTCTCGGCGCGGGTGCGCAATTCCGGCACCACGGCGCCAAGCAACATGGCGGTGCGCAGCGATTGCAGCGCATCTTCCGGCCGCACCAGCAGTGCAGGCGGCGTGCGCCGGCCGGCGCGCTGCAGGGCCGCCAGCACCTCGACGATATCGGCGCGGCGCGAATCGAGCGAAGTGCGCATGGCCTGCTCGCGGCCGTTCAGCGTGCGCAGCCGCGCCTCGGCTTCGTCGATCTTGGTCTCGACGGCGCGCACATTCGCGGCGGTATCGATCAACTGCTGATTAAGCTGAGTGCGGTCCTGACCGAGCGAGGTGATCTCGGCCTTGAGCTTGGCCTGGGCTTCCTCCGCGCTCTTTTGCCTTGCGCGCGCGGCTTCCAGCTCCTGCTCGCGCTGCTTGATCGCGTCGGGCGAGATCGCTGCGGTCTGCGGTGCCGTCTGAGCTTGCGCGAGGCTTGCGCCGGCGAGCATTGCGATCAGCAACAGGTTGAGAATCGGCGCGCGCATCGTTTCGGCAAAGGTGCTCGTGTGGCGCGCATCACGCGCGATGATAGGGATGGCCGGCCAGGATGGTTGCGGCCCGATAAAGCTGTTCCAGAAGCATGACGCGGACCATTTGATGCGGCCAGGTCGCAGAGCCGAACGCGATCGCGAGCTTGGCCTTACGGCGCAATTCGGGCGAAAGTCCGTCCGCCCCTCCGATCACGAAGATAGTATGTCCGGCGCCCTCGTCGCGCCAGCGGCCGAGATTCCGTGCGAATACGGTGGAATCCAGACTTTGTCCGCGCTCGTCCAGCGCCACCAGGACCGACTTGTCGGGAACATGCGCGCCGATCGCCGCGGCTTCCTCGGCCATCCGCGTCGCAGCGTCGCGCGCCCGGCTCTCGGGAATTTCATGGACAGTGAGCTCGCGGAATCCGAGCTTGCGGCCGAGTTCGTCGAACCGCTCGAAATAGCGGTCGGCGAGCTCCCGCTCGGGGCCCTGCTTCAGCCGGCCCACCGCAATGACGGCAACACGCATGACGTCTTTAGGACCACGTCTTCAGGGCCGCGTCTTCAGGGCCGCGTTTTCCAGACCGCGCGCATCATGCGCGCGCACGACGCTAGCATGCGCGCCAGCCGATTCGAAATCGGCTCTCTAAGTCTAGATCGCCTTCGCCGCCCCTGGGCCCTGCGTATACAATCTCTCAAGATTGTAGAACTCACGGACCTCGGGTCTGAACACGTGCACGATCACATCGCCGGAATCGATCAGCACCCAGTCGCAATTGGGCAAGCCCTCGACATGGATGATCTTGATGCCGGTTTCCTTGAGGCTCTTCGTGACGTTCTCCGCGATCGCGCCAACGTGCCGGTTGGCCCGGCCCGTGGTGACGATCATGTAGTCGGAATACGCCGATTTGCCGCGAAGGTCGATGGTGACCGTCTCTTCCGCCTTCATATCGTCGAGGCGGGAGAGGATCAGGTTCAGCGTCTTGTCGGCGTCGGGTTGCGCCTTCAAGGCCGCAGCTTTGGTCGATGTTTTACGCGCCGGTTTAGCTACCTTGGGTAAAACAGACTTGGACAATACAGACGTGGTCAGGGACCATTCCTTTCACTGTATCGCGAGGGCCGAATCCGGCGCTCACTGGTTACACTACATCATGTGGGGTTAAGGGTTTCAATATGCCAGAGAGCCCCAGCCCGCATAAGTCCGTCTCACTTCGTACCTTTCCAGCTCCCGTCCGGGTTCCGCAGGCCGGTCGACGACAGGTTCAGCTTCAATCCCGTCAGGAAGACCCAGGCCGGCGCTGGCCGGTCCGCAAGCAGCGCCGCCTCCCTCTCGGGCAGGCGATAGCGCGCAAGCGCCTGGGCGGCGGGCGAGGCAAGGGCGCGAAAACTCTGTGGCGGGCGATCGATGATTGCAATCGGCACCTGGCCGGCGATCCGGCGCCAGTCCTGCCAACGGTGGAATTGAGCGAGATTGTCGGCGCCCATGATCCAGACAAAGCGCAGGCCGGGGAGGCGGCGGCGCAAGGTGTTGATCGTGTCGATAGTGTAGCGCGTACGGATGACGGATTCGAGACAGCTCACCTCGATCCTGGGATCGTTGGCGACGTCGCGCGCCGCCTGCATGCGCGCGCCGAGCTCATGCAGCGAGCCGTTTTCCTTGAGCGGATTGCCCGGCGTCACCAGCCACCACACGCGGTCGAGCTGAAGGCGCTTCAGCGCGAACTGGCTGATGGCGCGATGAGCCTGATGTGGCGGATTGAACGAGCCGCCGAGCAAGCCGATGCGCATGCCCTGGGTGTAGGGCGGTATGGCCTGCGCCACGAAGCGCGGCGCGACGAAATCGTTGCTCAATGCCCCGCGCCTTGCGACGTTACGGCCGCGTCTGCCCTGTGCCGTGGACGCGATATTTGAAGCTAGTCAACTGCTCGGCCCCGACCGGGCCGCGAGCGTGGAATCTGCCGGTGGCAATGCCGATCTCGGCGCCGAAACCGAACTCACCGCCATCGGCGAACTGCGTCGAGGCGTTGTGCAGCACGATAGCGGAATCGACCTCGCTGAGGAACTTCTTCGCGGCCGCCTCATCCTGGCTCACGATGGCATCGGTGTGGTGCGAGCCGTGGTTCTGGATGTGCGCGATCGCGCCGTCGACGCCGTCGACCACCTTTGCCGCGATGATCGCATCGAGATATTCGGTGTCCCAATCGTCCTCGCTCGCGGGTTTTACGCGCGCATCCGTTCCTTGCACCGTTTCGTCGCCGCGCACTTCGCAGCCTGCTTCGATCAGCGTCTCGATCAGCGGTTTCAAGCTCTTTGCGGCGCCGGCGCGATCGACCAGCAGCGTCTCGGCCGCGCCGCAGACGCCGGTGCGGCGCATCTTGGCGTTGAGCACGATCGACTTCGCCATGGCAAGGTCGGCGCTGCCGTCGATATAGACGTGGTTGACGCCTTCAAGATGCGCGAACACAGGCACGCGCGCTTCAGCCTCGACCCGCGCGACGAGGCTTTTTCCCCCGCGCGGCACGATCACGTCGATGGCGCCGTTCAATCCGGACAGCATCATGCCGACCGCTGCGCGGTCGCGCGTCGGCACCAGCGTGATTGCAGCTTCCGGCAGCCCCGCTTCGCGCAGACCCTGCACCAGGCATTGATGGATCGCGCGGCAGGAGCGGAAGCTGTCGGAGCCGCCGCGCAGGATCACAGCATTGCCCGCTTTCAGGCACAGCACGCCGGCATCGGCCGCTACGTTGGGCCGGCTCTCGAAGATCACGCCAACGACGCCGAGCGGCACACGCACGCGCTCGATGGTCATGCCGTTCGGCCGCTGCCAGCTCTCCGTGACGATTCCGATCGGATCGGCAATGTCGTGGACGATGCCGATGCCTTCGGCCATCGCCTCGACGCGCGCGGGCGTCAGCGCCAGGCGGTCGATGAAGGAGGAGGTGGCGCTGCCGGATGCGCGCGCCTCAGTGACGTCCTCGGCATTGGCGGCGAGAATGGTAGATGCATTGTTGCGGATCGCCCGCTCCATGGCCTCGAGCGCCCGGTTCTTCTGCTCCGGCGGCGCCAGCGCCAGGACGCGCGCCGCAGCGCGGGCACGAGCGGCGAGATCGGTCATCAGCGCCTGAAGATCGGCGGTGCCGTCGAGGGCTTTGAGGGGGGCGGCCATAGCGGTTCGAACCTTCTGCTAAGGGCGTGTCCTAGCACGGAAATCCCGCTTTTGCGAAGGGTCGGGAGGGTATGGCTGGTCTCCCCGGCTGCGTGCCGGCTGGGTCATTGACCTAGCGGTCCCTTGAAAAACGGCCCGGCTCGGCCCTACCCGCCCACCACCAGGTCGTCGCGGTGGATCATCTCGGCGCGGCCGCTGATGCCGAGGATCGCCATCACGTCCGGGGAGGAGCGGCCCTTGATCCGTTCGGCATCCTCGGCGTCGTAGGCGATCAGGCCGCGGCCGATCTCGCTGGTGTCGGGGCCGCGCATGATCACGGCATCGCCGCGGGCGAACTGGCCCTCGACCTTGATGACGCCGGCCGGCAGCAGGCTGGCACCCGCGCGCAGCGCCGCGACCGCGCCGGCATCGATCGTCAGCGTGCCCTTCGGCTCCAGCGATCCCGCGATCCAGCGCTTTCGCGAGGTGATGGGGTTCGCGGGCGTCAGGAACCAGGTGCAGCGGCCGCCATCGGCGATCGCCTGCAGGGGATGCTCGATCTTGCCGGACGCAATCAGCATATGCGTGCCGCCGGTGGTGGCGATCTTGGCGGCCTCGACCTTGGTGCGCATGCCGCCGCGCGAGAGTTCGGATTCGGCATCGCCCGCCACAGCCTCGATCTCCGAGGAGATGCTGTCGACCACGGGTATGAGCTTGGCGTCCGGATTGTTCTTCGGCGGGGCGTCGTAGAGCCCATCGATGTCGGACAGCAGCACCAAGAGGTCGGCGCTCGCCATGGTGGCGACGCGCGCGGCGAGGCGGTCGTTGTCGCCGTAGCGGATCTCGTTGGTGGCGACCGTGTCGTTCTCGTTGATCACGGGGATTGCGCGCCATTCCAGCAGCTTGCCGATGGTCGAGCGGGCGTTGAGATAGCGGCGGCGCTCCTCGGTATCCTGGAGCGTCACCAGGATCTGGCCGGCGCCGATGCCGTGCGCCCCGAGCACTTCAGACCAGATCCGCGCCAGCGCGATCTGACCGACGGCGGCGGCGGCCTGGCTCTCCTCAAGCTTCAGCGGGCCGCGCGGCAGCTTGAGCCGGCTGCGGCCGAGCGCGATCGAGCCCGAGGAGACGACGAGGACGTCGCGGCCCTCGCGGTGCAACTTGGCCATATCGTCGGCGAGCGCGGCCAGCCAGGATGCGCGCACCTCGCCCCTGTCGGAATCGACCAGCAGCGCGGAGCCGACCTTGACGACGATGCGGCGGAATTGACTGAGTTCGGGGCTGGCCATGGCGCGTGCGGCGAATGCTCTGCATTGGGAAACGGCGAAGCGACAGGCGGCGCCGGTGAGGCCTGCTTTTGCAGCACGACGATGGCCGGCGCAAGGCGGCCGGCATGGTAAACGGTGCTACCGCCGGCCTTGTCTTGGACGTGGGCCGGGTTCTAATGCCGGCAACCAACAATGGGCCAAAAGAGGAAACGTATGGATCGTCGTGCATTCATGGCCGGATGTCTGGGGCTGCCGCTGCTCGCGCAAGCGGACCACGCGGAAGCCCAGGCCGGGCTCACCAAAATCATCTTCCCGTTCGCGGCGGGCGCGGGCGGCGACACGCTGTGCCGTCTGATCGCGCAGGACATGGCGCCGGTGCTGCAACGGACCATCGTGGTCGAGAACCGCACCGGCGCCGATGGCCTGATCGGCATCAAGGCGGTAAAGGGCGCCAGCCCCGACGGCGGCATGGTGCTGGTGACGACGGGACCCACCATGTATCTGCTGCCAATGGTGGAGACCACGCCGAGCTTCGACACGGCGAAGGATTTCGTGCCGGTGTCGCTGCTGGCACGTTTCGAGTTCGCGCTCGTGATCAATCCGGCGCTCGATGTCACGGATTTCAAGTCATTCGTGGCCTGGCTGAAGGCGCATCCGGACAAGACGTCATTCGGCGTGCCCAGCAACGGCACCATTCCGCATTTCATGGGCTCGAAGCTGGAGAAGGACCTCGGCATTCCTTTGAACCGCGTGCCCTATCGCGGCAGTACGCCCATTCTCAACGATCTCATCGGCGGCCATCTCTCGTTCGGAATCACGACGCTGGCCGATGCTCTCCCGCAGCATCGCGCCAAGGGCGTGAGGATCATCGCGGTCGCGAGCGCAGAGCGTTCGCCCTTCGCGCCGGAGGTGCCGACGCTGAAGGAGAACGGCATCGACCTCGTCGCGGATGCCTGGTACGGCATGTGGCTTCCCGCCGGCAGCCCGCCGGAATTTGCAAGCAAGCTCGGCGCGGCGGCCCGTGCTGCACTCGCCAAGCCCGAGGTGAAGGAGAAGCTGACAGCGATCGGCATGATCCCGGTCGGCAGCACGGCGGAGGGACTTACCCAGGAGCTTGCCGCGAACACCGCCCTCTGGCAGCCGATCGTCAAGGCGACGGGATACAAAATCGAGAATTGAGGCCTCGCACTCCAGTCTATCCCCTCATCCTGAGGAGCTTGCGAAGCAAGCGTCTCGAAGGATGCCGGCCGAGGTGCGAGAGCCGGGCCTGCATGGTTCGAGACGGCGCTTGCGCGCCTCCTCACCATGAGGGTCTCACATCTTCGCGCGCTGCTCTATTCCGTCCCTGATCGACGCAAGCTCAGCCTCGTCCCAGACGCCGATCAAAATCCCGCCCTTCACTTGGAGCTGGTTATCGGCATAGTTCGCGATCTTCTCGCGAGGCGTGGTGATATGGTCGTTTGGATGCAGCGCCCAGTCGAACAGCTCGGCCTGCAACCGCGCGATGATGCCAGCGCAATCAGGATCGTCGCCGCGATCCAAAAACTCTTCCGGATCGGTCTCGAGATCATACAGCATCGGACGGAAGCCCGAGGCGTGGATGTATTTCCAACGGCCGTCGAACACCATGAACAGGCGGCAGCGCTCGATCGGCTGGTTCAGCTTCAGCCGCACGTCCTGCATGGCGTAGTCGTATTCGGAGAATGCGACCTTGCGCCAATCTGGTGGCGTCGGGCCGCGCAGCAGCGGCAGCAGCGAGCGTCCTTCGAGGACGTGAGCCGGCACCTTGCCGCCGAAATAATCGACGAAGGTCGGCGCGAGGTCGATGGCTTCCACCAGCGCATCGCATCGCGTGCCGCGCGCCGCATCCGCGTCCGTCGATGGATCGATGACGATCAGCGGGATCTTCGCCGACTGTTCGTGGAACAGGTCCTTCTCGCCCATCCAGTGATCGCCGAGATAATCGCCATGATCGGAGGTGAACACGATCATGGTGGTTTCCAGGAGGTCGTGCTCCCTTAGAAACTTCATCAGCACGCCCATCTGGTCGTCGATCTGGGTGATCAGGCCCATATAGGTCGGGATCACTTTCTCCCGGGCATCGTCGCGCGCCATGTTGCGGGAGTAGCGCATGTCCATATAGGCGCCGAACACCGGATGCGGGTTCTGCCGCTCGCGCTCCGAGCGGATCACCGGCAGCATGTCTGATATCGAATACATACTGGCATAGGGTTCGGGGGCGATATAGGGCCAGTGCGGCTTGATGTAGGACAGATGCAGGCACCACGGCTTGCCGTCGGTCTCGGCCTCGGTGATGAAGTCCATCGCCCGGTGCGTCATGTAGGGCGTCTCGGAGTGTTCTTCCGGCACGCGCGCGGCCTTGTCGGCATGCGTCAGCAACCAGCCGTTCTGCAAGCTGCCGTCGTCAGCGGCGCCGGAATTGGCCCAGTGCTCCCACGGGTTCGTCGCCTCGAAACCCTGCTGGCGCAGATAGTCGTCGTATTTCGGGCGCGGCCGTCCGGTCGGATGCAGGCCATCGTCGCGCTCATAGGGCTCGAAGCCGCATTCGGCGACGTGCACGCCGATGATGGATTCCGGCGGGATGCCGAGCCGCTTCATGCCTTCGAGATCGGGCGCCATGTGGGTCTTGCCGACCAGCACGTTGCGCACGCCGATTGCCTTGAGGTGATCGCCCAGCGTCGGCTCGCCGACGCGCAAGGGCCAGCCGTTCCAGTGCGAGCCGTGCGAGCGCATGTAGCGGCCGGTGTAGAACGACATCCGCGACGGGCCGCAGATCGGCGACTGCACATAAGCCTTGGTGAACAGCACGCCGCGCTTCGCCATGGCGTCGATGTTCGGCGTCTTCAGCGAGGGATGGCCGGTGCAGCCGAGATAGTCGTAGCGAAGCTGGTCGCACATGATCCAGAGAACGTTCTTCGCGCGTGCCATGCATCATCCCTGCCGTTTCTTGATCTTTTGATGCTGCGCTATCAGAGCTGCGATGACAAGCCAGCGTTCAATTCGACTGCGTCACAAGCACCGAACCTCATCCTGAGGAGCCTGCGATAGCGGGCGTCTCGAAGGATGGCCGCGGGCGAGAACCGGGGCCTTCATGGTTCGAGACGCGCGTTCCGCGCTCCTCACCATGAGGGTCTCTAAGCGGGATCGATCAAGCCGACCAGGGCTCCGCTTCAGCCGCGCTCTTCGCCTTGGCGGAGACGGGGTTTTCGCCGATCACCTCGACGAGCGCCCGCAGCGCTTCCTTGACGCCCTGGCCGGTGGCGCCGGCAAGCAGCAGCGGCGTCTTCTTGGCGGCGCGCTTCAGCCGGTCCTTCTGCTTCTTCAACTCATCCGGCTCGACCGCGTCGATCTTGTTCAGGGCCACGATCTCGATCTTGTCGGTGAGCAGGCCGCCATAGGCATCGAGCTCCGTTCGTACCGTCTTGTAGGCCTTGCCGGCATGTTCGCAGGTCGCATCGACGAGATGCAGCAGCACGCGGCAGCGCTCGACATGGCCGAGAAAGCGATCGCCAAGGCCCGCGCCTTCATGCGCGCCCTCGATCAGACCGGGAATGTCGGCGAGCACGAATTCGCGGCCGTCGGAGTTCACGACGCCGAGCTGCGGATGCAGCGTGGTGAAGGGATAGTCGGCGATCTTCGGCTTTGCCGCGCTGACCTTGGCGAGGAAGGTCGACTTGCCGGCATTGGGCAGGCCGACCAGGCCGGCGTCGGCGATCAGCTTCAGCCGCAGCCAGATCCAGCGCTCCTCGCCCACCTGGCCAGGATTGGCGTTGCGCGGCGCGCGGTTGGTCGACGTCTTGAAATGCGCATTGCCGAAGCCGCCATTGCCGCCCTCGGCGAGCACGAACTTCTCGCCGACATTGGTGAAGTCGTGGATCAGCGTCTCGCGGTCTTCGTCGAAGATCTGCGTGCCGACAGGGACCTTCAGCACGATCGCCTTGCCGTTGGCGCCGTGGCGGTCCGAGCCGCTGCCGTTTTCGCCCTTCTGGGCCTTGAAGTGCTGCTGGTAGCGGTAGTCGATCAGCGTGTTCAGCCCGTCGGCGACCTCGATCACGACATTGCCGCCGCGGCCGCCATTGCCGCCGGAAGGACCGCCGAATTCGATGAATTTTTCGCGGCGGAACGCCACGCAGCCGTTTCCGCCGTCACCGGAGCGGATATAGACCTTTGCTTCGTCAAGGAATTTCATGGGCCATAGGTAGGCCAGCCGGTCCCGCGCGGCAACCCGGACTTGTCCGCGAACCGGCCGAATTTCGGCTATTTTTGCCCGTGCCTAACCCCCGGACGACGTCAGAGTGGCCGACGGCGGATCAGGAATTTCTGTAGTCCCTCCACCACCAGCTCCTTGCGCTGGTTGAAGACGGTGCTCGTCAGCGTCACGACGCCGGTCGAGCGTCCCGGCATCAGCTCGGTGACCTCGAGCGCTGGATAGATCGTATCGTCGGCGAACACGGGCTTGAGGAACCGGCTCGACTGCTCGAGAAAGCCGATCAGGGATTCCTCGACCATGAAGGGAAACAGGCCCGCGCCGGGTGCGGTGTGGATCAGCGTCTGAAAGCCGTGCGCGAGCAGATGCGGCATGCCGCGGGCGCGGCAATATTCGACGTCGTAGTGCACCGGGTGGGTGTCGCCGCTCGCGGTCTGGAACGCGGCGAACACCGCCGAGGTCTGGGTCCTGCTCGGCAGCACGAAGCGCTCGCCGACGACGAAATCCTCAAACCAGCGTTGCGTGGCGATCATGCGATGCTGGGTCGGATCGAACTCGGTCATGTCGGTGCTCTCTGATCGGTGCGGCATCCTATCGCTACCCCGACGCGATGAGTGCGACAATCCGTTCAATTCGGTGCAAGCGGGCTTGTCCAGCGCGCCCACGTCATTAAAACGACCGCAAGCGACGCTACTCGCCGATTCCTGATGCTCTCTCCCCCGTCATTGCGAGCGTAGCGAAGCAATCCAGACTGTCGCCGCGGAAAGAATCTGGATTGCTTCGCTGCGCTCGCAATGACGAGCTCTCAGATCCAGACTCGTTTCAATGCCTCTGTTCAAAAATCTCTCCGCCTATGACGAGCGCTCGGCGCGACTGGCCGGCATTGCGCTGATGGTGCTGTCGATCTTCATGTTCTCGTTCGGCGACGCCATGGGCAAGTTCCTGGTCGGGACTTATTCGGTGGGGCAGCTCCTGTTTCTGCGCGCCTGCGCGGCGCTGCTGCTGCTGTCGCCGATGATCTGGCGGCAGCGTCATGATTTCCTGCGCCTGGAGCGGCCGTGGCTGCAGCTGTTTCGCGTCACGCTGTCGACGTTGGAAGTGGCTGCGTTCTTCCTTGCGACCGTCTATCTGCCGCTCGCCGACGTCATCACCTATTATCTCGCGGGCCCCATTTTCGTCACCGCGATGTCGGCGATCTTTCTGGGCGAGCGTGTCGGCTGGCGGCGCTGGACCGCGATCGTGATCGGCTTTTGCGGCGTGCTGATCGCGCTGCGGCCGTCGGCGCAGACGGTCAGCCTGCCGGCGCTGATTGCGCTCGGCGGCAGCTTGTCGTTTGCAACGCTGATGCTGATCACGCGCAGCCTGCGCAAGACGCCCGACATCGTGATGGCGTCCTCGCAATTCGTCGGCACGTTCCTGCTCGGCGCCGTGCTGTCGGCGTTCCACTGGGTGCCGCCGAGCCCCGGCAGCCTCGTGATCTTCGCGCTGGCGGGATGCGTCTCGGTGACGGCGCTGTTCTGCGTCAACCGCTCGCTCAAGCTCGCGCCGGCGAGCGTGGTGGTGCCGTATCAGTATTCAATGATCGTCTGGGCCGTGATCTTCGGCTTCGTCGTGTTCGGCGATGTGCCGCAGGCCGCCACCATCGTCGGCGCCGCCATCATCATCGGCGCAGGCTTCTACATCTATCTGCGCGAGCGCGATCTCGGGCGTGCCGGCGGAGAGGTGAATCCGCCGGCGTAGAGTGCCTACCTCACCCTTCTTGCACTGCTCCAGCTCTTCAGCGACGCCCACACTCCGCGCGAGAGGCGGAAGCAGTCGACGGGCGTGGAGGAGCCCAGCGCCAGGAAACGGTGCAGCTGAACGCCGCTCCACTGGAAGCCGCACTTTTCCAGCACGTTGCGCGAGGCCGGGTTGGTGACGCGCGCACCCGCGTAGAGATGATCGTCGTCGAACTCCTCGAAGAAGAAGTCGATCGCGCCGCGCGCAGCTTCGGTGGCAAAGCCACGGCCCCAGTGCTCGACGCCGAGCCAGTAGCCGAGCTCGGCGTTGTCCGGCGTCGAGCAGTCGATCCCGACCATGCCGACCGGCCCGCTGTCGTGCTCGATCAGGAACACGGTCTCGCTGCCAATCGCCGCGGTGGCGCGGATGAATGCGACGGCATCGTCTTGCGAATAGGGATGCGGCAGGCGGCGGGTGTTTTCCGCGATGCGGCGGTCATTGGCGAGCTTGGCGATGGTCCTGACGTCGGCGAGCGTCGGCCGCCGCAAGGTCAGCCGCTCGGTGGCGACGACGCTCGGTCTCGCCTCCCGCAAGGTCACGCTCGAAAAATCCTGCAACATGTCCGGCTCCGTCGAAGTCACTAAGTGAAAAGTGAGCACGTCAAACGAAAGGGGAGGCCGGTTTCCCGCCTCCCCTGGAGCCTTCGATCATTTTGATCTCTAGGACTCCGCCGGTTTGGTAGGACCGGCGGACTCCAAATTGATCCACCGTCTATTCAGCCGCCTCTGCGAGCGGGAGCACCGATACGAAGGTGCGGCCGTTGGCTTTGGCCTGGAACGTAACGCGACCCTCGATCTTGGCGAACAAAGTGTGGTCCGTGCCCATGCCGACATTAAGGCCGGGATGCCAGGTGGTGCCGCGCTGACGCGCAATGATGTTGCCGGGAATGACAACTTCCCCGCCGAACGCCTTGATGCCAAGGCGCTTGCCCTTTGAATCGCGACCGTTGCGCGATGAACCGCCTGCTTTTTTGTGAGCCATGGCTCGTCTCCAAATCCTGCGTAGTTCTAGATCAATTCCTTGACGGAATCATTTCACATTTTCTCACGCATCAATTCGTGAATTGGCGTGATCAATTTATGCGGCTTCTTCTTCCTTTGCCGTTTCCTTGGCGACCTTTTCGCGCTTCGGGCGCGGTCCGATCGAAGGCTTGGCGTCGTTGGTCAGGATCTCGGTGATGCGCAGCACCGTGATCTCGTCGCGGTAGCCGCGCTTGCGGCGCGAGTTCTTGCGGCGGCGCTTCTTGAACGCGATGACCTTCGGCCCGCGCTTGTGGTCGAGCACCTCGGCCGCAACGGACGCGCCTGCCACCGTCGGCAGACCCAGCACCGGCGTGTCGCCGCCGACCACCAGGACTTCATTCAGCTGCACGATCGTGCCGACTTCGCCGGCGATCTTGCCTACTTCCAGGACATCATCCGGAACGACGCGGTACTGCCGGCCGCCGGTTTTGATGACTGCGAACATCGTTTTCTTCCTTCGTGTTCAATCCCGGCCTCGCGACAGGATGTCCGGGCCGGCTTTTTTGTCAGTCGCTATGGGTTTTGCGAGTTTTGCGCGGGCGGGAGTTATCCCTTTGAAAACCTGCGAAAAAACAAGCGGCGCGAGAAACGCCCCGCGCCGGTTGTGGGACTTATAGCCGCTCACCCCCGAGAGTCAAGGAAAACCGCCGGAAAAGGCCCGGATTTGAAGGATTTGGGCCGCTTCCCCGTCCGGAAATCGATTCTCGAACCGGTCTGCAACCAAACGGGTTCCCCCGCCGTTGATCACGGAATTCCGCGCGCGGGCAAGGGCTTCTTTCCATGGCAACAGACGAACTGGTCAAGACCACGGGCATCGCCACCCACGGCGCGGCGCGGCTGCCGTCGGTGGACATCGAGAGCTTCAACATTGAGATGAAGGACGACGACGGCTTTCTCGGCGACCGCGCCAGCAAGGGCGCGTTCCGCGACATTCTCGAGCGCTGGCGCAAGCCGCTGCGCAAGACCGGCGAAGACCCGTTCGGCAAGGAGCCGTCGGAGGAGATCAGCAAGAAGACGCTGGACGCCATCCTGGTCGGCGACGACACCGAGGCCTGGGCCGTGGTGCACAGCGCGATCGAGGATTTCGCCCAGGAGCTGGCTTATGTCACGCGGCGCTTCCTCAAGTCCAAGGCCTGGGCCAAGACCGAGCGCATCGTGGTCGGGGGCGGTTTTCGCGATTCCAGGCTCGGCGAGCTCGCGATCGCGCGCACCGAGATCATCCTGAAGTCCGAGGACTTCAAGGTCGATTTGCAGCCGATCCGTCACCATCCGGACGAGGCCGGCCTGCTCGGCGCGCTGCATCTGGCGCCATCCTGGATCTTCGAGGCCCATGACAGCATCCTCGCCGTCGATATCGGCGGCACCAACATCCGCTGTGGCGTGGTGGAAAGCGGCTGGAAGAAGGCCAGCGACCTGTCGAAGGCTTCGGTCTGGAAATCCGAGCTGTGGCGTCATACCGACGACGAGCCGACCCGCGAGGGCGCGGTGAAACGGCTCACGAAAATGCTGAAGGGACTGATTACCGAGGCCGAGGAGGAGGGCTTCAAGCTGGCGCCGTTCATCGGCATCGCCTGTCCCGGCGTGATCAACGGGGACGGCTCGATCGAGAAGGGCGCGCAAAACCTGCCGGGCAATTGGGAGAGCAGCAAGTTCAACCTACCGGCGAGCCTGATCGAGGGCATCCCGCAGATCGGCGAGCACGATACTGCGATCGTGATGCACAATGACGGCGTGGTGCAGGGTCTTTCCGAAATCCCGTTCATGCAGGACGTCGAGCGCTGGGGCGTGCTGACCATCGGCACCGGGCTCGGCAACGCGCGCTTCACTAACCGCCGCAAGGACGGCGGCAACGGCAAAGACCGGGACTCTACGGAGAACGGCAAGAAGAAGGGCAAGGAAAACAGCAAGAACGGCAAGGAGTAACCTTGACTGGTTAGGTTAAGGGGCGGATTGCGTTGCGGGATGGCAGACGCACGCTAGGGTCGAATTGTCGCCTCACCTGGCCGGCGAAGCCGCCCTTCCCAGCCAGAATTGCAATGAGCGGCACGGGACCGCCAGTGTTTACCGCGTCTGGCGGTCCCACCCCTTTTGGATTCCCCGCCAGGGTGATCGCATATGGGCTGATCTTGTTGTGGCCGATCCTTCGAGACGCCCGCCTTGGGGCGGGCCCTCAGGATGAGGATGGAGTCCGCGGTAGCCGTTTCAACGAGCGCCGATGCCATTTGGCCTCACCCTGAGGAGACCGCGGAGCGGTCGTCTCGAAGGACGAGGCGCGCGCTCAGCCCACCCAAAGGCCATATGCGATAGCCCTTTGGATTCCCCGGGGGCTTCAGCTCCAGCCAATTCGCCCGAAGAACGCAGCGATTTCCGTTGCCGCGCGATCCGGATCCTCGCGATGCGGGAAGTGGCCAACGCCGGGAAACATCGCAAGATCGAGTTCGCCAAAGGTCTCGCCCAGCCGGTCGGTCCAGGCATAGGGAAACAGCGGGTCGTGCTCGGCCCAGCGCACGCAGGTCGGAATTGCGATCGGCGGCAACGCCGGCGCTTCGCCTTTTATCATCGCGACACGCCCGGCATGCGCGGCGCGATAATACGCAAAGCCGCCGGCAAGGTTGCCGTCCTTGAGGAAATTGTCGGTGAAATCGTCGAGGACGTCGTCAAAGGCGTTCTTGCGATGCGCCCAGCCCTTGAGGAAGTGACCGATATAAAGCCGGCAGCTTTCGCGGCTCGCGCCGACGAGCCGCTCGGCCATCTCCATCTGGTGGAAGGACTGGTACCAGATGTGGTTGAGCCGGTCGGGCGCCGCCATCCGCGGCCCGATGCCGGGATAGACGAAATCGAACAGGAACAGCCCGGCCAGCCGCTCCGGCGCCCGCCTCGCCAAAGACTGCATCACGGCGCCGCCGACATCATGGCCGACGACGCCGAATCGGCTGATGCCGAGCCCCTGCATCAGCGCCAGCATGTCGGCCGCGTGACCGTCCGATCCGTAAGGCCCGTCCGGCTTGTCGCTGTCGCCAAAGCCGCGCAGATCGGGTGCGATCAGCATGTACCGGTCCGCCAGCCGCGACATCACCGGCTCCCAGGTCAGCCAGAATTCCGGCCAACCATGCAGCAAAAGCAGCGGTTTGCCCCGCCCGTGGCGGGCGAGGTGGAAGCTGGCGCCATTGGCCTTGATGGTCAGATGCTCCATGGCAGTTCCTTCCGGGTGAAGGGCAGGGGTGGAGGCGGATTTTCGCCTTTCGCGCCTTGTCTCACTCGCCGTCCTCGCCTATTACACGCCCCGACCACAGGGGTTCCTGCCCCTCATCGGCACTTCAAGGAGAGGTGGCAGAGTGGTTGAATGCACCGCACTCGAAATGCGGCATAGGTGCAAGCCTATCGGGGGTTCGAATCCCTCCCTCTCCGCCATAAACAGACTGCCCCATAGGCTGACGGAACCCTGGCCCTCCGCGATGTTAGAAACGCCAAGATTGCGGCGATCAGCAGCAGGACGGCGCTGGCCGCGAACGTCGTCTGGTAGCCCCCGAGATCGAACAGCGCGCCGCCGATGACCGCCCCCATGGTGATCGCGAGCTGGATGACCGCCACCATGAGACCGCCGCCAGCTTCGGCGTCCTGCGGCAGGGACCACGCCAGCCAAGTCCACCAGCCGACCGGCGCCGCCGTGCCGATCAGCCCCCAGATGCCTAATACCGTCACGGCGACGGAGAGATGTTCGCCGAAGCCGATGAGAATCGCGGCGATCGAGGCCATCGACACAGGAATGACGATCAGCGTCCGGTAGAGCCCCTCTTTCAGGAAACCTCCGATGAGGCTCGTGCCGACGAATCCCGCGACGCCGATCATGAGGAGAACCAGCGACAGGATCGAGGCATCGACACGCGTCACGGTCTCGAGGAAGGGCCGTACATAGGTGAAGAGCGCGAACTGTCCCATGAAGAAGAGCCCGGCCGACGCGAGCCCCAAGGCAATCAGCGGCCGGTTCAGCATCCTGAACAGGTTTCCCGACCCCGGCACATGATCCGCTTTCATTGAGGGCAAGCTGACCATTTGCCAGCAAAAGACGATCACAGCGACTGGCACGAGGCAGAAGAAGGCGCCGTGCCAGCCGATGATCGAACCCAGGAAGCTTCCGAGCGGGGCGGCAATCACGGTTGCAAGCGCGTTGCCGCCGTTGAAGATCGCGAGCGCCCTCGGAACGTCATGCTCCGGCACGAGCTGCATCGCAGTCGCGGCCGACATCGACCAGAATCCGCCGATGACGACCCCGATCAGCGCCCGCCCGATCATGAAGACCAGAAAATTCGGGGCAAGCGCCACGATCGTCCCCGAGACCGCCATCACGCCCGTCAGCGAAAGCAGCAGGACCTTACGGTCGAGCCGACCGGCCAGCGTGGAAATGAAGAGGCTCGTCATGACGGCGAACGCACCGGACACGGCGATCGCCTGTCCTGCCTGTCCCTCGCTCACCTGGAGATCGGACGCGATCGGGGTGAGCAGGCTGACGGGCATGAACTCCGAAGCGATGAGCGCGAAGACACAGAGCGCCATCGCGAAAACCCCGCTCCAGTGGGTGGTGCGTTCCTCGACGTCGCGCGTCGCGGACGAAAGCCGAGCTGACATCTTGTTCTACTCCCGAAGCTACATGGGCACAGGATGCAGCCACCCGCCGAGCGGTCGTGCAGGGCGCTAGTGGAGTTTCCCGGATTGTGATGGATTGCCGCTGTGTCCGGCTGAACCTGGATGTCGTCGGCACGATGCTGGGCGAAACAGTTCGCCGATCAGACGCCGGGCCGATCCGTTGCGAGGTAGATAGCGACAGTCTCATCGCCGAGTAGCGCTTCCGAATTGCACGTAGCCATGAGCCGGATTCATCAATCCAGGAATCATCCAAGAATCATCCAAGAATCACTCCAAGAGCCGGTGCGAAACGGTGCAGCAAGTTCTTCCGGGTGATCGGCGATTGATGAATCTGATTCATGGCTACATGCGGATTTTGCGAGCTAATCGCATTGCGCCGTCCCAACTATTCTCGTCTCAAACGATCGCAGCGCTGCCGAGCGGCCAAGCGGGGTTGCTTGCCCCAGGCGATCCAAGGAGACAGAACAATGAACCAGCAGATTGGAATTGAAAACGCGGTGGAGCCTGGATCCAGCGTGGACTTCGGCCGGCGCGACGTCCTGAAACTGACTGGCGCTGGCGTCACCGCGCTCGGCGCGGCCTTGCTCTTCAACATCCCCTTCGCAAAGGCTCAAGACATGTCCAACGGTGCGAACAACTTCTATACCAGCGATCGGGTGACGCTCGAGAAGGTCGCCTTCAAGAATCAGTACCGGATGAACGTCGCCGGCAATCTCTTCATCCCGACGGATCTCGACCGGGCTGCGCGGCATCCCGCGCTCGTGGTCGGCCACCCGATGGGCGCCGTGAAGGAGCAGAGCGCCAACCTCTATGCGACCAAAATGGCCGAACAGGGCTTCGTCGCTATGTCCATCGATCTGCCCTTCTGGGGTGAAAGCGAAGGCGAGCCGCGCAATTTGGTGTCGCCGGAGGCGTATGCCGAAGCTTTCAGCGCCGCGGTCGACTTCCTGGGCACCCGGCCGTTCGTTGATCGGGAACGGATCGGCGGCATCGGTATCTGCGGCAGCGGCAGCTTCATCATCAGCGCGGCCAAGATCGATCCGCGCTTGAAGGCGATCGCAACGGTCAGCATGTACGACATGGGCGCCGTCAACCGGGATGCGCTCAACAAGTCGCTGTCAGTCGAGCAGCGTAAGGCCATCATCGCCGCAGGTGCCGAGAAACGATATGCCGAGTTCGAGGGTGGCTCGATCGAGGTTGCAGGCGGCACGGATCTCGTGCTGACCGCCGATACCCATCCGATCCAGCGCGAGTTCTTCGATTTCTATCGCACGCCCCGCGGCGAGTTCACGCCGCCCGGTGCATCCGCCCAAAGGACGACGAAGCCGACGGTCACCAGCAACGTCAAATTCATGAACTTCTATCCGTTCAGTGACATCGATACGATCTCTCCGCGTCCGATGCTGTTCATCAGCGGGGATCAGGCCCATTCCAAGGAGTTCAGCGAAGACGCCTACAGGCGCGCGGCCGAGCCGAAGGAGCTTGTCTGGGTTCGCGGCGCCGGCCACGTCGATCTCTACGACCAAGTGGACCTCATTCCGTTCGATAAGCTGACCAGCTTCTTCAGTCGGCGCCTCGCGTAAGCGGGGTCGCTCGGGCATCCGACCAAGAGGCTCGCATGCCCTCCCTTGTCCGGTGACCGATAAGGCCGCTGCCAAACGAAGGCACGACGTCGATGCTGAAACCCCTGCTGACCGCTTCGGTCATCACACTCGGAATGGCTGGACCTGCCATGGCGCAAGAACGCATTCGTATCTCGTCCGAATGGGGCGAGGTTACTGCCGTCCTCGTCGACAACGACGCGACCCAATCGCTGATCCGGATGCTGCCGGTCACGATCGAGATGCGCGACCATCTCCGCCAGGAGAAGACCGGAAACCTGCCGTCGCCCTTGCCTGAAACACGGCGGCAGCAGGAGTTTTCCGTCGGCACGCTTGGCCTGTGGAGCCGCGACCACTTCGTCATTTACTATCGCGCCGGACGCGTCCCCAACCCCGGCATCATCATTCTCGGCCAGGTGACGGGCGACGTTTCGATCTTCGACCGGCCCGGGTCGGTCTCGGTCCGGGTCGAACGCGGCAACTGATTCCTCCGGCGAATGACCAACCACCGCTGTGTCGGCGCTTGGTTCTGCGCTATAATGCCGCCTCGATTATGAGAGGGATTCATGAGTGTCGCGACAGAACGTCAATGGCCTGCTCGCGTTCCTTGCCGTCGCGCGGGAGCGCAGCTTTACCCGCGCCGCGGCGAGGTTCGGTGTCTCACAATCGGCGCTGAGCCATACGATCCGCCAGCTCGAGGCCCGGCTTGGCGTGCGCCTGCTCACCCGCACCACGCGCGCCGTCGTCCCGACGGAAGCGGGAGAGAGGCTTCTGGAGCGGATCGGTCCCCACTTCGACCAGATCGAGATCGAGATCGATGCTCTGAACGAGCTGCGGGAGAAGCCGGCCGGGACCATCCGGATCGTCGCGCCTGACTATGCCATCAGCAGCATCCTGTGGCCCAAGCTGAAGCGCTTTCTCCCGAAATACCCCGAGATCAAGGTCGAGCTCCTGCTCGACAACGGACTTACCGATATCGTGACCGAGCGCTTTGACGCCGGCGTGCGCATGGGCGAGCAGCTCGCGAAGGACATGATCTCCGCCCGCATCGGTCCTGATTTTCGCTTCGCCGTCGTCGGCGCCAAATCCTACCTTGCCGGGCGTTCGAAGCCGGAGAAGCCCCAGGATCTCATGCAGCACGACTGCATCAACTATCGCTTCCCGACGTCCGGCGCGCTCTATGTCTGGGAGTTCGAGGAGGCCGGCCGCGAGATCAAGATTCGCGTGGACGGACAGCTCGTCTTCAACAACATCTTTCATGTGCTGGATGGAGCGCTCGCCGGCCGTGGCCTCGCCTACGTGCCGGAGGAAATTGCGCTTCCATACATCGCGAAAGGGCAGCTCCAGCGCGTGCTCGAAGGTTGGTCGCCGTACTGGGATGGCTACCATCTCTATTACCCGAGCCGTCGGCAGTCTTCGCCTGCCTTCGTTGCCCTGGTCGAGGCGTTGCGTCATCGTGAGTGAATTTGCCATGAAATTTGCCATGACGAGCGCACTTTCGCCGAATGCTTGTTCCCAGTCCGTCATCTCAAGAAGCCCGCTCCGCCAGCACCGTCCGCGCCGTCGCCACGAACGCCTGCGCCGCCGGCGACAGCGTTCGGCCCTGACGCTGCAGCAGCGATACCGGGCGGGTGATGGCCGGGCGCACGAGCGGTTTTGCGATCAGCGTTGGAAACTGATCGGCCGGGAGCATCGTCGCGGGAAGGATGGCAAGGCCGAGGCCCTGCGCCGTCATGGCGAGCGCGGTGTTGATCAGCGTCACCTGATAGGTCGGGGCGAGGTGCTTGCCCTGCGCGCCGAGGGCCTGATCGATCTGCATGCGGATTCGTGTCTCGCGCCGCATCGCGATCGTCGGCAGCTGCGCCAGTTCGTCCCATGTCAGCGCGCGCCGCGCGGCGAAGTCTGCGGTGCGCCGACCGATCGCGCTCAGCCGCCCGCGGGTCAGCGTCTCGATCGTCATCTCCGCGATCTCTCCTTCCACGCTGCCGATCGCGAACTCCGCATCGGTTGCGATCAGGCGCGGAACGAGATCGTCGGCGGCGACGTCCTGCATGTCGATTTCGATGTCAGGATAGGTCGCGCCGAATTTTGCGAGCACCGCAGGCAGCAGCGCCGATGCGGCGCCGGCCGAGGCGACGAACGCGACGCGTCCGGCGCGCGCCTGCGCGAGATCACGCATGCGCCGTGACAGACCCCGTGCGTCGCCCAGCATGCGTTCGGCGGCATGAAACGCCTCGTCGGCGGCCAGCGTCGGCTGCACCGAGCGCGTGGAGCGGTCGAACAGCTTTACGCCGAGCTGGACTTCGAGCTGCTGGATCAACAGGCTCGCCGCCGATTGCGTGATGCCAAGCTCGCGCGCGGCCCGCGTGATGCTGTGCGTGCGATACACGCCGGTGAAGGCCAGCAATTGCCGCAGGGTAGTATTCATAGGCAAATCTCATGAATTGATGAGTTCTTTCCGGCTTATCTTATAAGCGGCCCTGCAATAAAATGCATGCTGGGTCCACGGCGATGACCGCGGCCATGCAGGGATGGGAAAATGAGGACACAGGTGCTGGTCGTAGGCGCTGGACCCGTGGGGCTGACCGCGGCAATGGATCTGGCCTCGCGCGGGATCGACGTCGTCGTCGCGGAGGTCCGCCACGCCGGCGATCCGCCCAGCGTCAAATGCAATCACGTCTCGGCACGCTCGATGGAAATCTTCCGCCGGCTCGGCGTGGCCGCAAAGCTGCGCGACGCAGGCCTGCCTGCGGACTTCCCCAATGATTGCTCCTATCGGACCACGGCGACCGGCATCGAGCTTTGTCGCATCGACATCCCCTCCCGCGCGCGTCGCTACAGCGCAACCGGCGGCCCCGATACCTGGTGGCCGACGCCTGAGCCGCCGCACCGGATCAACCAAGTCTATCTTGAACCGATCCTGTTCGGCCATGCCGCCGCCCAGCCGCACATCACCATTCTGGCGCGCACGGAAATCACCGAACTCGAACAGGCCGACGATGAAGTGGTCGCACTGGCCCGAGACCTCGACAGCGGAAGCTCGCTGCGCATCGAAGCCAGCTTTGTGATCGGGTGCGACGGCAGCCGTTCCCTTGTCCGCAAATCAATCGGTGCGAGCCTGTCCGGGACGCCGGTGATCCAGCGCGTGCAATCGACCTTTATCGAAGCCCCGCAACTCAAGCAGCTGATGGGAGCGCACAGGCCTGCCTGGATGGTGCTCTCGCTCAACCCGCGACGTTCGGGCACCACGGTTGCGATCGACGGTCACAATCGTTGGCTGATCCACAATCATCTCAAGCCCGACGAGCCCGAGTTCGATTCGGTCGATCGGGACTGGGCCATCCGCGCCATTCTCGGTGTCGACGAGCGCTTTGAATACCGGGTTCTCAGCAAGGAGGACTGGGTCGGGCGCCGGCTGGTGGCCGATCGTTTTCGCGACCGCAGGGTCTTCATCTGCGGCGACGCCGCGCATCTGTGGATGCCCTATGCGGGCTACGGCATGAACGCGGGCATCGCCGATGCCGTCGATCTCTGCTGGCAGTTGGCGGCGCATCTGAACGGATGGGCGCCCGCTGCGATCCTCGACGCTTACGAGGCCGAGCGTCAGCCCATCACCGAACAGGTCTCGCGTTTTGCCATGGATCACGCGATGGCCATGATGGCGCAGCGCGGCGGCGTATCGGCCGAGATCGAGGACGATACGCCGCGCGGTCACGCCGCACGCGCAGCGCTGGCAAAGGCGGCCTACGATCTCAACGTGCAGCAATATTGCTGCGCCGGACTGAATTTTGGCTACTACTACGATGCTTCGCCGATCATCGCCTATGATGGCGCGACGCCGCCGGCCTACACGATGGGAAGCTTCACGCCCTCCACCGTGCCTGGCGCACGCGCACCGCATTTTTTCCTGCGCGACGGACGGTCACTCTACGACGCATTTGGACCGGGCTACACACTGTTGCGGTTCGATCCAACGATCGACATGGTGCGACTGCTATCCGTTGCGAAGGAGCGCGGCATTCCGCTCGCGCTGATCGACATCGCGCCGGACGAGGCGAATGGCGCGTATGCCGAGAAGCTCGTCCTGGTACGACCCGACCAGCACATCGCCTGGTGCGGGCAGGTCGCGCCCGAAAATCCTGGAGCCTTGTTGGCGCGGATCACCGGCGCGGTGATGTGACGACGCGGCCGACCGGGCGTCGGCCACAAACGAAAAACGCACTGAGGAGGAGAACGTGTTTCACGTTGCAAGGCGCCGCATTCTGGCCGTGCTGACGGCCGCGATTTTCGCCGTGCTGCCGCTAAAGGCCATTGAAGCGGCCTATCCGGAGCAATTGATCAAAATCATCGTGACCTTCCCGCCCGGCGGCAGCGCCGACACCGTTATCCGTGCGCTCGAGCCGTTGGTCACCGCCGAGCTCAAGCAGAGCCTGGTGATCGAGAACCGCGCCGGGGCGGGAGGCAACATCGGCATGGCCGCGGTCGCACAGGCAAGGCCCGACGGCTACACGCTCGGTGTCGCACCGGCCGGAGCGTTGACAGTGAACCCGCACCTCAATTCGTCGATGCCATTCGATCCCAAGGATCTCGCGCCCATCACCCTGCTTGCGGAAATTCCCTTTGTGCTCGTCGCGTCCGCGGACATGCCTGCGCACACCACCGCCGAAATGATCGCGCTCGCCAAGTCCAAGCCCGGCGCCCTGTCGATCGGACATGGCGGCAATTCGACGGCGATGCATCTGACGGCAGCGCTGTTCACGCAGAAGACCGGCATCACCATGGAGCTGGTTCCGTATCGCGGGACAGCGCCGGCGACGGTCGACGTCCTCGCGGGACACGTCCCCTTCGCGGTGCTGGATATCCCCGCATCAAGGCAGTTGATCCTCGAGGGCAAGCTCAACGCGATCGGCGTCTCGTCGGCGGCACGGCTTGCGTCATTGCCCGACGTGCCGACTCTCGCCGAGAGCGGGATCGCTGGCTTCGAATCGGTAGGCTGGTTCGGGCTGGTTGCGCCGGCCGGTACGCCTGCGGGCATCGTCGGCCGGTTGAACGAAGCCTTTGTGAAAGCCCTGAAAGACCCGTCGGTGGTCGAGAAGATCCGGACCCTCGGCGCAGAGCCCGCGCCGACGTCGCCGGAGCAGTTCGGCCGCTTCATTCAGAGCGAAAGCACCAAATGGCGCAAACTCATCAGCGAGGCCGGCATCAAAGGCAATTAGATTCGGCATCTGGGATCAAGCCACCCCAACCGGCTTCTCCAGATCCGCCCAGATCTTCGCAAAGTACTCCTGGAACGCTGCATCGGTCCGCAGCGCGGCCGGGTCGCGGCCGGCCCGGGGCAGGTTGATGATATGCAGTGCGCGCACCGTCGCGGGCCGCGCGCTCAGCACCAGCACGCGATCGGCCATGGCGATGGCCTCGCCGATGTCGTGGGTGACGAGAATGGCGCTCTTGCCGCGCTCGGCGATGATGCGGGAGACGTCGGCCTGCATCAGCAAACGGGTCTGGAAATCGAGCGCCGAAAACGGCTCGTCGAGCAGGATCACTTCGGGATCGAACGCGAGCGTGCGCATGATGGCGACGCGCTGGCGCATGCCGCCGGACAGCGCCGCCGGCTTGGCGTGCTCGAAGCCGGCGAGGCCATAGGTCTTGATCAGCTCCAGCGCGATCTCGCGCGCACGAGCCTTGGGCGTCTTCCGGACTTCGAGGCCGAGCATGACGTTGTCGAGCACGCTGCGCCAGGGCAGCAGCAGATCCTTTTGCAGCATGTAGCCGACATGGCCGGCGGCATCGCCGACGCGGCGGCCAGCGACCTCGACATGGCCGCGGGTCGGCCGCAACAGGCCCGCGATCGCGTTGAACAGCGTGGACTTGCCGCAGCCCGACGGGCCGACGATCGCAAGCGTCTCGCCGCGGTAGAGCTCGAAATCCACTTTGCGGATCGCCTCGACCGGGCGGCCGCCGCCCTCGAAGGTGACGCCGACATTCTCGGCCCGCAGCACGACCGGCGCGGCGTCCGCGGGGCGGGTGATGTCCTGCGCGAGCGCGTTCATTGGTCCACCTCGTTGCAGAATTCGAGCAGGGCTTCGTTGAAGACGCCGGGCGTGACCACCGTGAAGGCATGCGCGCCCCAATCGACCTCATGCACCCGTGCACGCGGAATGGCGGCGGCAAGCTCGCGCGTCAGATAGGCCGGCACCAGCGCGTCGTCCCTTGCGGAAGACAGCAACGTCGGCACGTTGATCTCGGCGAGGCGCTTGCCGCCGTCGAACGCCAGAAACATGTCGATGCGCTGGTTCATCGTCGCGACGGAGGGAAAATGCCTCAGCATGCGTTCCTCCTCGGCATCGAGATGCGCGATGTTCTCGGAGATCCATTGCGGCGGATACAGGAACAGCGGCTGCGCGCGCAGATAGGCCTGCGGTCCGGACTGGTTGAGTAGCTGCTTGCGGATCTCGAAGCAGCGCCGCAGGAACGGATCGGCGCGGCCCCAGCCGTTGACGACGACGAGGCTGCGCAGCCGTTTTGGATGGCGCAACGCAAGCTCGATGCCGACGATGCCGCCGATGGCGTGGCCGACCACATGCGCCGCATCGACGCCGGCATGGTCGAGCACAGAGGCGACGTCGTTGGCCATGCCGGCGATGCTACGCCAGCCAGCCGCGCTGCGGCCGGTGCCGACATGGTCGTAGAGGATGACCTGGTGGCGCCTTGCCAGCGCCTCGAGCTGCGGCGTCCAGAACGAGCCGCTGCCGCCCATGCCGGCCGACAGCACGACCGGCGTGCCGCGCCCGTGAACTTCGTAATAGATCTCGGCATCGTCGCCGCGTGCAAAAGCCATGACTGCCCGGATATTGGAGTGATGTGGTTTCGGATCAGGAGAGCAGGCGCCGTTCGATCAGGTCGATCGCGCCGTACATCAGCAGCGCGACCGCCATCAGGGCAGCGATGCCGACCCAGACCGCGTTGAGATCGTAGAGCACGCCGGCGTAGTAGATCATGTAGCCGAGGCCCTCCTTGGAGGCGATGTACTCGCCGACGACGGCGCCGATCAGGGCGAAGCCGACATTGAGCCGGAAGGCCGCGACGATCCACGGCATCGCGCCGGGGATGATGACGCTGCGCCAGGTCTTCAGCCGGCTGGCGCCAAGCGAGCGCAACAGCTTGACCAGATCGGCGTCGACCTCTTTGGCGCCTTGCAGCGCGGTGATGACCGCGACGATGAAGGTGATGATCGCCGCGATCGCGATCTTCGAGGAGATGCCGATGCCGAACCAGACGATGATCAGCGGCGCCAGCGCGATCTTCGGCAGGCCGTTGAGCGCGATCAGATAGGGCCGCAGCACCGCCGCACCGGTCGGGACCAGCCACAGCGCGAGCCCGGCTGCGCTGCCGAGCACCGTTCCGATCAGGAAGCCCGCGATCGCCTCCCAGGCCGTCAGCGCGGCGTCGCGGAGCAGCTCGCCGCTGCCGATCAGCTTGCCCGCCTTGGCAATGATGCCGCTCGGCTGGCCGTAGAGATAGACGGCGATCAGCCCGAAGCGGATCGCCAGCTCCCACGCGGCGAGCAGCGCAGCCAGCAGCGCGATCTGAAGCAGCGCGATCCGCAATGCGGACGGCAGCTTGAACCGCGCGCCCGTTACCGCAGTCTGGCCAGCGTCGAGCACCGCCACCTCACGGCCTCTTGTGCGCGATCGAGGCGATCTCGACCAGGCAGGCCGGCTTCACCAGCCCGCACTGGATGCAGTAGCGCGCCGGCTTCTCGCCGGGAAAATACTCGGCATAGACCTTGTTGACCGCGGCATAGTTGGCCCAGTCGGTCAGGAAGATCGAATTGAAGGTGACGTCGGCAAGGCTCGATCCTGCCGTCTCCAGCACGCGCTTGATGGTCTCGAGAATGTGCCGGGTCTGGCCCGCGGCGTCGCCCTCGTGGACGACGTCGTTGTTCGTGTCGAACGCCAGCGTGCCCGACACGTAGATAACGTTGTCGGCCATCATCCCCGGCGAGAACGGGGCGATGGGCGCGTGGGTGCCCGGTGGAATGATGGCGCGATCGGTCATGGCGTCTTCTCATGTGCTGGAACGGCTTCGGTCTGGGCAAAGGCGCGGCGGAAGTCGCTCGTCGACGAGACCCAGCCGAAGAAGGTCTCGATGTTGAAGACGGAGGCCTTCTGGAGATAATCGGGGCCGGCCTGATGGGTCGCGTCCTCCAGCATCACGCCGAAATATTCGAGGTGAAAGCCGTCGCGTAGCGTCGACTCCACGCAGACATTGGTGGCGATGCCGCAGAACACGAGGTTGCGGATGCCGCGGGCGCGCAGGATGCTGTCGAACTGGCTGTTGAAGAAGCCGCTGTAGCGCGTCTTCGGCACCACGATGTCGCCGGGCTTCGGCTGCAACTCGTCGACCAGCGCATAGTCCCAGCCGCCCTTGGCAAGCAGCTTGCCTCGCAGCTCGGGCCGCTTGCGCATCGTCTTCAGCGCGTTCGACTTGTGCCAGTTCGGCGAGCCCGGGCCGCCGGCCTCGACATAATCGGGATCCCAGCCGTTCTGGAAGAAGATCACCGGGACGCCCGCGCCGCGCGCGACACCGAGCACGTCCTGGATCGCCGTGATCGCGGCTTTGGCGCCGGCGATATCGAATCCGGCGAGGTCAAGATAGCCGTTCGGCGAAGCATAGGCATTCTGCATGTCGACCACGACCACGGCGGTCTGGTCGACCGCAAGCCGAAGCGGCTCGGGCCGCGCCGGCAGGGTGACGTAGCGCGGCTCGCGCACAGGAGAGGTATTCACCGTCATCACACCAGACCAAACTGCTTGGTCGCCTGCTCGGCAAAACGGTTGTCGACCATCTGGGCATAGGGAAGCACGCTCTGCACCGCGCCGCCGCCCTGCTCGAGCAGCATCGCGCGGTCCCATTCGTCCGCGGAGATGGTCGGATTGCGCGGGATCGCGGTCCTGGAGCCGAAGAAGTTTTTCGTGGCGCCGGCGACGACGGATGGTGCGACCTTCGGGAAGTATTTTTCCGCGACCTCTGTGAAGACGGAATTGTTCTCGTGCATCAGTTTCTGCGCTTCCGCGATCGCGTTGCAGAAGCCCTGCACGGCCGCTGGATTGCTCGCGATCGTCTCTTCCGTTGCCATGGCTGTGGTGAAGCAGAGCGAGCCGAGCATGTCGGCGAACGACAGCACGGGGGCGAGGCCGAACTGCTCGGCGGCGATGCTGACATCCCATTCGAAGGCCGTGGCGATGTCGGCGCGGCCGTCCTTCACCGCGGCGGCCTGCGCGCCGGGCGGAAGCTCGAGGAAGGTGACGCCGGCCTCCTTCGGGTCGAACTTGCCGAGGGTCTTGATCGCGTAGGTCGGCACCTGAATTGTCGAGGACGGAAATTTCAAGGTGGCGATGGTCTTGCCGCGCAGATCGTCGATGCTCCTGATCTTGCTGTCGGGGCGGGCGATGCCCCACATCGATACGCCGCCGACGATCTTTGCGATGTTCTTGATCTTGCCGCCTTCGCGCACCGCGTTGACCGACATGCCCGGGCTGGTCACGCCGATCTGGCTGCGGCCCGAGAGCAGGATCGGCACCGGCAGCGCAATGCCGCCGGCGGTGGAGAGGTCGGCGTCCACGCTGTGCTTGGCGAACAGCCCTTTGTCCGCCGCCACGTAAAGAGAGTTGTACATGCCGAGCCGGAGCGCCTCGGCGATCGCCACCTTGCTGCCAACAGCGAAAGCCGGGGTGTTGAGGCCGGCCAGCGGCGCGGTCGCCGCCCCGAGCAACGAATACTTCATGAGGTCGCGTCTGTTGATCACGTCCCTGTCCTTTGACTTGCCAGAACAACAGGTTACGCGCTGCTCTGCCTAATTGATGATCATTCCCGGTCTTCGCCCAAAATCCTTGCATTTGAGATTTTCATTAACAATCCAGAATAGAGAGATATATTTATAAGCTATGCTGATAGATCAACTCGACCTGAAACAACTCCGCGCCTTCGTCCGTGTCGTCGAGACCGGCAGCTTTAGTGCCGCGGCGCGCGCGCTCGGGATGTCGCAATCCGCCGTGAGCCAGGCGGTGCGCCAGCTCGAGGACGGATTGCGGGTGCGGTTGCTCGACCGGACCACGCGAAAACTTCAGCTCAGCAAGGTCGGCGCGGATTTCATGCCGGGCATCCAGCGCCTGCTCGCCGATCTCGACCGCCAGCTCCAGGATCTGCGCGACCTGCGCGAGCACCGCCGCGGTCACGTCACCGTCGCCTGCGTACCGTCAGTGGCGCTGCGGCTGATGCCGCGCGTGCTCGCGGCGTTTCAGCGCGAGCACCCGATGGTCGCGGTGACGTTGAAGGAGATTTCACGGCACCAGATCTTTGCCGTGCTGCGTAGCGGCGATGCCGATCTCGGCATCGCCAACGTCCCTGGCGACGATCCCGAGCTCGACGCCACGCGCCTGCTCGTCGACAATTTTGCGCTGGTGATGCGCCGCGATCATCCGCTCAGCGAGCGCGAGGCCGTGAGCTGGGCGGAAGCGTCGAAAGCAGGCCTCGTGGTGATGGCAAGCGGCACCGGCATCCGGCTCGAAATCGAACGCAGTGTTGCCGAGCTCGGTCAGGGCACGCCGATCCACGAGGCGGAGCATCCGGCGACGCTGCTGGCGCTGGTCGAAGCCGGCGTTGGCGTGGCGCCATTGCCGAGTCTCGCCTGGCCCGAGGCCAGCCATCCCGTGCTGACCTGGCGCAAGCTGGTCGATCCCGTGATCGAGCGCGAGCTCTATCTGATCTGGCGCATCGGCCGCGACCTGTCACCCGCGGCGCGCGCGCTGCAGCGCGGCATTCTGGCGGGCGCGCAAGCGATCCGCGAGCGAAGCCTGGCCGGTTGATCGCGGTCTCGAACTGCGATCGATTGCGCTTCGGGGCTCGCTTCGCCCCCGGTCACTTGTCGGGGCCGCCTTCAACGCTCCGCGCCCCAGAGCCGCGGCTCGATCGAACGCGTCACGTCGGAGCGCGCAGCGATCCTGCAATTCCCGGAATTGCAGGATCGACGGGCGATGATCACTGGTCCTTCTTTGGCCCCATGTGATGCGGGACTTCGGTCTTCGGTCCGCCGCTGTAGTGGTGGCTGCCGCCCGATCCGTTCTTGGCCTCCATGCTCTCCTTTTTCCCCATATGATGAGGGACTTCGGTCTTCGGTCCGCCGGAATAGTGATGGCCGTTCTTCTCTTCGTTTGAGGAGCTCGTCTGCGCCATGGCCGGGAGCGCTACGAAGGACATAGCAGCAGCGGCGATGATCAGCTTGTAGGAACGCATTTTGTTTCTCCTGTCGACCTTGCTGGTCTCTAGCAATCAAACCAGGTGTTTGACCGAGCACAACCAAACCGGAAGGCAGGCCGCGCAGGTTGAGACAGATCAAGCGACCTCTCGCGGCATCGTTCCCGCAGATGCGCAAATCGTCGAGTTGAAGCGGTCGACGGCGACGACCGATATTCTTACAGAAAAAAATTCATTTCATATTGCAGAATTGCGGGCTCGATCTCGCATGTGGATTCTCCAGGCGTTCCGGCGAGTCTCGGCGTGAATATCGCCACGCTGGCGGAATTTCGAGCCCGCGACGACTCAATCATTAGATCATCGCGATCGCCGTCACCGTGGCTGCGCCGAAGTTTGTCGCGGCGGCGAAGGTTGATTTTCATTACAGGTCCCAAGTGCCGCAGCTTGCGGTGAGGCGTGTCGCACGGCAGGCGCTTCTGCGGTCTGGCGTTGAGCTGGACGTGGTCGTGATGACGACGATCGCGTCGATTCATTACGCGGCCAGACGAAAAATAGATTCGGCTGGCGCTGCTCTCTCGTTTGATGTCTGTCAAACGCGCGCCGGTGGAGTGACCTAGCGTCGCCATGCTCGTTCGCCAGCGAATCCACGAGCGACTTCCGCGCCATCGAAGAATTGGAGACCGCGACATTGACGGACGAGAGCATTGACCGCGCGCCCGGTTGGACCTTGCAGGTTGCGGTTCTCGTGCGCCGCCGCGTCTGGGAAGCCATTACCGTCCGATCCGCGCTGCCGAGGTCCGAACGCGACGTGCGCCTCGATCTGTTTCGCGGCCTGGCGAACTGGCTGATCTTTCTCGGACACATTCCGGATACGCTGCTCGCCTGGTTTACAACGCGCAATTACGGCTTCAGCGACGGAGCTGATCTGTTCGTGCTGATCTCCGGCTACACCGCGACCTTCGTGTTCGGCAGGATCATGTCGGAGCGCGGCTTCGTCATCGGTGCGACAAGGCTGCTGCGACGGGTGTGGCAGCTCTATGTCGCTCATCTGCTCCTGTTCTTCCTGTATCTCACGGCCGTGCACTACCTTGCGCACAGGTTCGACGACCTGCACCTGATGGATCAGTTCAACGTCGCGCCGCTGATGAACTTTCCGGTCGAGACGCTCTCGCAGGGCCTGGTGCTGAACTTCAAGCCGCTCAATCTCGACGTCCTGCCACTCTACATTGTGTTGATGGCGACATTTCCCGTTGTGCTCTGGTTCATGCTGCGCTGGCGCAACGCCGTGATGATCGTCTCGGTCGGCTTCTATCTGGCCGCCCGCCATTACGGCTGGCACTTCGCGTCCTATCCGGCGGGGGTCTGGTATTTCAATCCGTTCACTTGGCATCTGCTGTTCGTGTTCGGCGCCTGGCTCGCGCTGGGGGGAGCGACAGCCAGCCGGGACCTGCTGCACTCTCGTATTCTCCGTGTCTTTTGCGTCGGCTTTCTCCTGTTCGCGCTCGTGGTGACGCTCGCCGAGCGTATCCCCGAATTGCGCGAGCTTATTCCCGACGGCGTGGCCGGGATCTTCATTCCAAACGACAAGACCAACCTTGCTCCGTATCGTGTGATCCATCTGGCAAGCCTTGTGTTCATCGTCGTCTGGCTCATTCCGATCGATTGGCCCGGCCTGAAATGGCCGATCTTCAAGCCGCTGATCAGATGCGGTCAGCAGTCGCTGCCTGTCTTCTGCGTGGGCCTGTTCCTGTCGTTCATCGCGCATTTCCTGCTTGAGCTCGGATCAGAGGGAGTCCTGGCCCAGCTCATGGTCGGTGCCGCCGGACTCTGGATCATGACGATCGTCGCCGAATACCGAACCTGGTCGAAGCGGGTCGACAAGGATCTTCCTTGAGGCGGAAGACCGAAAGGGCAGAGCGATGAGGGATGAAATCGGCTTCGCGTCTTGGGAGCATGCGGGGAGTTGCGGATGATAACTTCCGAACTGATATTTACCGAGCAGACGCAGGGCGCCATCCTGCATGGCGTTCACTGGATTGCGTCGGTGATCGAACTGCTTGGCGTGGTCGTGATCGTGTGCGGCGTCGCTGGCGCGACGGTGTGGTCGTTTGGCGAAATGCGGCGTGGACGGTTCACCGATGCGCTCCGCTCGTATCGCGCTAGTCTCGGCCGCGGCATCCTGCTCGGCCTGGAGTTTCTGATTGCGGCCGACATCATCGGGATGGTCGCGATCGTGCCGTCATTCGGACGGCTTGGCATATTGGCGCTGATCATCGTGATTCGTACGTTCTTGAGCTTCTCGCTCCAGATCGAGATCGAGGGTCGTTGGCCTTGGCAACGGCGCGCAGTGGCCGACGATGCGGATCGGGTCGGCCTATGAGTTCTCAACTGCCGATGGTTTGTTTGTCCCGATGGACGATCCGTGGACCGCGGCGGCCTGCAATCGTGAGTTGGCCTGTGTGGAGGCGGCATGCGGCTCAACACTCACAGCCATCGCTCACGCACGTAATGTTTGAGGCGATCGCGCGTCTATATGGTCTGCGCCTCGACATGCGCACCGTCCGCCGAGCCCATCGGGCGGCGACAATCAGCATCAAAAACCTGGAGACGTAACTATGACTCACCTGAACAAGATCTTTCTTGGCTCGGCCGCACTTGTCGTCGTGGCACTCGCTCCCATCGGGGCGCCGGCGGCGAGCGCCGCCGCTGCCGATCGCTTGCAGATTGCGATGATGGACGACGACAAGATGCCGATGAAGCCCAACCAGTCCAATTCCCCGAACATGAACATGGGCCCATCCGGCGGCCAGCCGCAGAACATGGGCGCAGGCCCCATGAACGACGACAAGATGAAGACGCCGGGTCAGACGCAGGATTGCCAGGGCACCGGCTGCCAGCAGAACTCCGGTATGATGCAGATGATGCAAATGATGGAGAAGATGATGCGTGGCCATATGAGTTCATCTTCCGGCGCCGGTGCCGCGAGCGGGCCGACGGATGTCACGGAGCGGCTCGAGGGACGGATCGCATTCCTCAAGGCCGAGTTGCAGATCACCGACAAGCAGCTTGCCAGTTGGAGCAGTCTGGCGGATGCGTTGCGTTCCAGCCGCGAGCATCTCCTGGAAGCACGCAAGCTGCTGGCGACGGATGACAAGATGGCCGGCACCGAACGGCTCGAGCACTATGAGCGGCATCTGTCCGAGCGCCTGGAGGCCATCAAGTCGGCTCGCTCCGCGTTCAACCAGCTTTATGCGTCGTTGAGCGAGAGCCAGAGGCAGACGGCGGACGCGATCCTGCTGCCTCTGATTGCTACGTTCTGATGATCCCGTCGCGGGGCAGAAGCCATGTCGGGATCGCTTCTCGAATGTCGGCGCGGCCTTAATGCGCTTGCTGTTCTGGCAAGCTGCCTTGCAGTGAGCGCGGTCTTTGCTGGCGACTTCGGATCGGGCGGCGTTCCCGACCGCAGGCCGCTGGCCGAGCAGGCCAGCCGAAGCTGGAAGTCGGCCCAGGCGGAGGACGGCCACGCGGCGCACCATCCGGATGCATCCGGTTCGGGCGGGCGAGGGGGCGTTGCACCCCAATGGTCCGGCGAATCCGGGCAGTGGTCGCTCGTCGGATGCTTCGGGTGATGCCGGCGCCGGCATGATGGGCGAGATGATGGGGCGCCCGCGCAAGGAGCTCTATCCGTCATTGATGGAGATGCCGGTGCTCTCCCCGGAGCAGCGGCGCAATCTCGAGTCCCAGGCGCGTGGGCGGATCAACGGCGAGATCGACGGTATCGCTGCGGCCGAAATGGATCTGCGCCATGCGATCGCCGCAGGCGATGTGGTTGCGGCCGATCGGGCGTCGGGGCGGATTCGCTATGCTCTCGATGGGGTTCAGAGCGGCGTGACCGTGCTGCGGTCGCTCATTGAAGGGATGTCGCCGCCGCACATCGCGCAAAACTGGTTCAAGGCGCAGATGAACCTCCGTCCTCAGCTAGCGCTCGTCGATACGGACGGGATGCTGGGAGTCTCCTGGTTTCACGTTGCGACGATGGCGCTGCTTGCAATCTTCTCCGCGGGGATGCTCGCGGTCTATGTCGCGCGAATGCGGCGGGCCAACGCGCTGGTCGATAGGCTGATGCGTGTCCCGGCGCCGACGTCGTCGCCCGCGTCCTCCCCATCGGACGGTGCAAGCAGCGTAACGTCGGCAACGAGCCGATCCGGCGCGGGTGGAGGTGGATTGCCGACCCTGGACAAGGTCGGCTCTGCACCGGACCTCCACCGCGGCCCGGCGAGACCTGGCGAGTTCTGGAAGGGGAAGCTCAGGATCGCCGCCATCTACCCGGAAACGCCAGGCGTAAAGACGTTTCGCCTCCAGGCGGCGGACGGCGGCTGCATCCCCTTCTCGTTTCTGCCTGGCCAATTTCTGACCTATGCCGCGGAGATCGACGGCAAGACGGTCAGGCGCTCCTATACGATCGCCTCGTCCGCCGCCCGGACCGCCTATGTCGAAACCACCATCAAGCGCGAAGATGGCGGGCTGTTTTCCGACTACATGCACGACAAGGTCAGGGAAGGCGATCTGCTCGACGTCATGGGGCCCTCCGGTGCCTTCACCTTCACCGGCGCGGAGGCCGAGAGCGTGGTGCTGATCGGCGGCGGCGTCGGCATCACGCCCCTGATGGCGGCGATCCGCTATCTCTCGGATATCGCGTGGCCGGGCCAGATCGATCTGGTCTACGGCGCGCAGACGACCGAGCAATTCATCTTTCGCGATGAGCTGGAATATCTGCAGCGAAGAATGACCAATCTGCGCGTCGCTGCCACCATGGTGCGCGCGGCGGGCACGTCGTGGATGGGGAGCGAAGGCCAGATCACGGCCGACTTCCTGCGCAGAGCCGTTCCCGATCTGGCAAAGCGCCGCGTTCACCTGTGCGGTCCGCCGGGAATGATGGAAGCGGTCAGGAAGACGCTGGGCGAGCTCGGCGTGCCGCCCGCGCAGATCAAGACCGAGGCCTTTGGGCCTGCCCGCGGCGCCGTTCCTCCTCCGGGAAAGGCCGTCGTCGAGATGCCGACGCCCAATGGCGACGGCGGTCGTGAAGTCGCAGCGGCGATCGGCCCGGCGACGGCATCCATCCGCTTTGCCAGGTCCGGCAAGGTCGCGCCATTGCCCCCGGACAGGAGCGTTCTCGAGGTGGCCGAGAACGTTGGTGTACCGATCGACTATTCCTGCCGCGCGGGCGTCTGCGGCATCTGCAAGACCCATCTGCTCGAAGGACATGTCACGATGGAGATTCAGGATGCACTGACGGAGGACGACAAGAGCAAGGGCATCATCCTGGCGTGCCAGGCAAAGTCGGTCGGAAATCTGGTCGTCGAGGCCTGATATGGGCGAACGCGAGCGCCTGATCGTCGATGTCGTCCTGGCGGGCCTGTTGTTTCTGGTCCCCGCCTTCCTGTTTCACAGTGATGACCGATTTGCGGGAAGCCTGGCAGGATTTGCCCTCGGCGCATGCGCCGCAGCCTTGATGATTCTCCTTCTGATCTATCCGCTTGCGAAGTACAGCGAGGCCCTGAAGGGGCTCGTGACCCGCGTGATGTCGATGCGGATCCTCTTGAGCTTTCACGTCTACGCGGGCATCGTCGCAGCCTTCGTGGCCCTGCTGCACACCGGCCACAAGTTTCACAGTTCGCTCGGCATCGCGCTGATCGCCAGCATGCTGACCGTGGTGGTTACCGGATTCGTCGGGCGCTACTACCTGCCGCGGACCGCCGCCGAGATTCGCACGCAGCAGTCCCGTCTTGCGACGCTGAGGACTGCTTACGATCGAACGGCGCTGATACTGTCCTCGCTCGATACGGCAGCCTCCGATGGCGCTGCCGTGAGCGCCGCGGCCCTGCAGGACGTGCCGCTGCTGCAGCTCGTCGACGGCATTTCCGATCTTGAATACGCCATCGAATCTCATGAATCGGTCAAGCGCGTCTTCATGCAGTGGATCGGCCTTCACGTGGTTGCGGCCATCGCGATGTATGCGCTGCTGGCGCTCCATGTTGCCGCTGAGATCTATTACGGGCTGCGGTGGCTGGCGTGAGCGCGCGGAACATCCTCTATGCGGTGGTCGCGACGTTGGCCGTTGCCGGCGTGGCGGCCGTATCCATCGGTCTGTATCGCGGCGGTTCTCTGGCGGTCTCGGGCTGGACCGAAATCGTCGCTCCAGGCCGCCTTTCCGAACGGCACGCGTTTCTATCCGACAGATGCGAGAGCTGTCACACGCCAACCAAGGGCGTCGAAGCTACCGCCTGCATCACTTGTCACACGACCGCCGCCAAGGAACTGGGCCGGCAATCGACAGCTTTCCACGCCACCAGCCGGGAATGCCGCGGTTGCCACCTTGAACACCGGGGCGGTGTCCGTCCAACCGCAATGGACCACACTTCTCTTCTGCGGACAGGGGCGTTTTGGCAAGGCTCGGACACGTCCACCCAGGCCATCGCCCATCAAATGGCAGACGATCTCAGACGGTTTCTCAGCTTGCCCAAGCCTGACGAACGGGAAAGAGCGGCTCTCGACTGCGCCAATTGTCACAGCAATCGGGAGCCGCATCGTGGACTGTTCGGGCGGGAATGTGCGGGCTGTCACGGGCTCGAGTCCTGGCAGATCGCAGGGTTCCTGCATCCGTCGCCGACGTCGAAGGAGTGCGCCCAGTGCCATCAGGCGCCACCGAGCCACTACATGGGGCATTTCATCATGATGGACCGGATGATCACCGGCCAGGAGCATGCCACGGTGACTCAATGCTTCCTGTGCCACAGGACAGACTCGTTCAACGACATCAAGGATGTCGGCTGGTTTAAGCATCACTGACGGGCATGCGACGGTAACGGCTGCCGTTTATTACAGTCGAGGAGAGTAGATTTTATCTAGAAGCTCTTGCTCCCGGCTCTGGCGCTGTGAAGTTACCCTGCGCAAGCCATCACGGCGGATCGCGCATCGTTTTTGGTTGGCGGCCCGTGCAACCACGACTATATGTTCCAGGCTTGGAGCGACTGGCAGCGAGATGAATGGCCTGAGAGTGTCAAGGCGCAGATGGTTGGGGTGGCTTGTCGCCGCCGCCTATCTGCTCGCGTCGATGACACCATCACTCGCGATCGCCGTTCCGGTCGATCTGTCGATGCACTGTGCGGATGAACTCGTGGCCGGACATGAGCACGAGCATGCGCATGGCGCATTGGCGCCGCATTCGCATGATGCCGCAATGGCTGCGGATTGTGACGACGATCAGGACAAACCTGGCGGGCGGCATGCCAGTTGCTGCGGCTCTGTGCTGTGCTTCAGCGCAGTTTCTCCTCAAGCTCCCTCGTTCGTGCAGTTCGCTGCACCACGATCGCTCTGCGCGTCCGTGCCCGACCTGATGGGCGATGACGGTACCTGCAGCCGGCATTATCGGCCCCCCATCGTCGCCTGAGATAGCACCCGGATATTGGGCCGCCGCGCTCCGCTCAGGGGCGTAGCTCCTCGTATTTCACAGCTTCTCAGGGAACCAATATGCCTATGCATAGGGTGGCGGCGCGCGCCGCCGCATCGACTCTGCGCGCAAGCGATGCACACATGAGCGTCAGGCCCGAACTCGCCATCACATGGCGCGCCGCCCAGCATCGCTTCAGGGAGCTATCGCGCGCCCGGCTCTGTCACGACCGACCCGTTCGCAGGCGGGGCGATCACGATGGTGTTCCGCATCTCGGCCCGGCCATGACGACGCGTCGGTGTGGCCTCGCGGCCGATGTCGGGAAGCTGGCATGCAAGGACAGCTCGCCATGACATCCCAAAGCGAAAAGCCACCGGGGCCGTCCGCGACCGTCGCCCTGGAGTCGGACCATATGGTTCGGGCCGCCCTGGTGGGGAGCTACGATCGTCTCCGGAACTACCTGCAGAGGCGTTTCGGCACGCAGGCGGAAGCCGAGGAAGTGTTGCAAGCGTTTGTCCTGCGCGCGCTCGAGCGCGCCACCGATATTCGCGACGCGGACTCGGTCCGCGGCTGGCTAAGCCGGGTGCTGGCAACCACGATAGCTGATTTTCACCGCCAGACGTCGAAGAGCAAATCGAGGGAAGCGCCGTTTCCAAGCGAACTGAATGATCGCCTCGCCGCCGATCAGGGCACCGAGGGGGACTCCATCGTCTGCGAATGCCTTTACGCGCATCTCTCGCTATTGAAGACGGAGCATGCCGAAGTCATCAGAAGGGTAGACCTTGCGGGCGAATCGAGGGAGGCGGTCGCCGCGGATATTGGGGTGACCGTCAACAACCTCACCGTTCGTCTTCATCGCGCCCGTCAGGCGTTGAAGGAGCGCCTCGAACAGACCTGCGTTGTTTGTCTCGAGGAAAGCTTCTGGGAGTGTCGATGCGCTGATAGCCGGGGCGGAGGTCCGTTTTAGACCGAAGCAAATTCACCTTCCCGTCGATCCCATGCGAAGCGGCCCACTGTCGTGCTGCGGAGCAACCGACAGCTTGGTTCCCCTACAACCTGAGCGGTGATAGGCTTCATCGCGCTGGCCGGGCATCGTCTGCGCGACAGCGCAGGTCATCGCGATGTCGACGGTACCGTCTCCCGGACGGCAGCAGCGCGGTCGGACCTGGCAAAATGCCGCCGGCGGGCGGGGAGCCGGTGATCCACGACGATGTTCGACAAAACCTACAGGCAGCACCTCGAAGCTGATCTTGCGCAATGGGAAGCCGATGGCGTGATCGCGCCGACGGCCGCAGCCGGTATCCGCAATGCGCTGCCGCCGCTCTCGCCCGGCATCAACATCGCGGTGGTCGTCGCCATCGTTGGCGGCCTCTTGATCGCGGCCGCATTCCTCGCTTTCGTCGCTGCGCACTGGACTGAGATCGCGCGGCTGTTGCGGTTCTCCATGCTGATTGCCGGCATGGTCGTCGCCGGCGGTCTCGGAGCCTGGTTCGCCGCGACGGGCCGCACCGTTCTTGCCGATCTCTGCGCCAGCATCGGTGCGATCATATTCGGCGCGGGCATCGCTTTGGTCGGCCAGATGTACCATCTCGGCGAGGACTTTGCCGGCGGCATGCTGCTGTGGTCGATCGGCGCGTTTGCTACAGCGCTGCTGACCGGGTCGCGCGGCGCCCTTGCCGTTGCACTCGTGGCCGCCGGCATCTGGACCTGCATGCGGAGCTATGACGCGCCGGGTGCCCTACATCTTCCGTTCGTAATGGTCTGGCTGATCGCCGCCGGTCTCGCGTTTGCGTGGAATTCCCGCGTCGCAGCCCATCTCGTCGCGATTGCCGTGCTTCCGTGGTGGATCGCGACGGCGCTTCGCTTCGAATTCGATGGCGCCCAGCCGTCATTCGTGCTGGCGAACGGTGCGGCCCTGCTGTTCGGTGCCGGGCTCGCGATCGGCGCCGCGCCGTCGCCGAGGGCGCTGCGGCTCGGGACCGTTCTGTCGATTTACGGAGCATTTTCGCTGGCCGTTGTGGCCGGGCTGGAGGTGACAACGGTCGACGACATCATCCGGATTCGGGATGGCTCTGCTCCAACCCAGCCGCTTTGGGCGATCCTGTGCGGGGTTATGGGTGTGATCCTCGCGTTTGTGTCTGCCAAGATCACCAGCCGGATCGGTGAAGCCGTTGCAGGATGTGCGATCGGGCTCGTCCTGGTTGCGGCGCCGATCTGGCCGGCGTCTCAGGCGGGTGATCCCTGGCTCGCTTATGCGGCCCTGCTTTGCGCGATGCTGTGCCTTGCCGTCTCCGGCATGCTTGACGAGGTGCGTCCGCGAGTCGTCGCCGGCTGGCTCGGGATCGCCGGCGTCATCGCCGGCATCACCTGGGCGGTGAAGGGCTCGCTGCTGCGCCGCTCGGCCTTCCTTGCCGCGGCCGGTGTCGTCACCGTTGCGGTTGCGACGGCGCTCAATCGCGCGCTGCCGAGAACCGACAAATGATCAAGCCCGCCGCGCCCCTCATCGCACTCTGGCAGCGCATTCCGAAAGCCGTGCTGTTCGGTGTCGCCATCCTGGTTCAATGTGCGCTGCTGATCCTGATGGTCGCCGATCGCATGCAGATCCTGCGCGGCGGCACCGAGGTGACCTTGCAGACGCAGCCCGTCGATCCCCGCGATCTCCTGCGCGGCGACTATGTCGTGCTCCGCTACGACATCTCGCAACTGCCGGCAGGCGCGCTCGCCGGCCAACCGGCCGCCGAACGCAATCCCGTCATGTTCGTCAAGCTCGCGCCCAATGCCAGCGGTCTCTACGAGGCGGTCTCGGTGCACGCCGAGCCCGTGCCGGTGACGGCTCCCGAGGTGCTGATCCGCGGCCGCCTCGCCTATGGCGCGTCCTGTGGCTCGCCCCGACGCGCCTTCTGCGACAAGCTGACGATCCACTACGGCCTGGAAAGCTATTTCGTGCCCGAAGGCGAAGGCAGGAAGCTCGAGCAGGCCCGCAACCAGCAAAAGCTGCGGGTGGTCGCTTCCGTGCTGCCGTCAGGGCGCGCCGCCATCAAGCGGCTGCTGCTCGACGGCCAGCCGGTCTATGACGAGCCCTGGTATTAGCGGCGGGTCATCCGGCCCGCGCCCTCAACGCCCGCCGCATCACGTCCCACATCCGCGGATCGTTCGATTGGGCCACGTTGAAGCGCAGGAAGCTCGTTGCCGTCTCCGATACGCTGAACACGTTGCCCGGCGCGAGCACGACATCCTCTTCGAGCGCCGCGCGCGCAACCTGCGTGGCATCCCGTTCGCCGGGCAGACGACACCAGAGGAAGAACCCGCCGCGCGGCATCAGCCAGGGCTCGAGTCCCAACCCCTGAAGCTTGCGCGCGACCTCGCGCCGCGCCCGCGTGAGCCTTTGCCTGAGCTCGTCCATGTGCTTGCGGTAGCTGCCGCCGGCCAGAACGCCCGCGATGATTGCGGTCGCGACCGGGCTGGGGCCGCCAAAACTGGTTGCGACCTGGAGGTCGACGAGGTGCTCAATCCAATCGGCGCGCGCGGCGATATAGCCGCAGCGCACCGACGCCGACAGCGTTTTGGAGAAGCTGCCGATGCGGATCACGCGGGCTAGCCCGTCGAGCGCGGCAAGGCGCGGCGAGCGCTCCGGCTCGAAATCGCCAAAGATATCGTCCTCGATGATGGTCAAGTCGTGCGCCGCGGCCGCGGTGAGCAGCCGGTGCGCGGTCGGAAGCGACAGCGTCGCGCCGGTCGGATTGTGCAGCGCTGAATTGGTGATGTAGAGCCTGGGACGTTCGCTGGCGAGGATCGCTTCGAAGCGCGCGACGTCCGGGCCTGACGGCGTGTAGGGCACGCCGAGGATTTTCACCTGATGCGCGCGAAGCAGCGCGCGAAAATTGAAATAGCAGGGATCATCGACCAATACCGTATCGCCGGGACGGAGCAGGAAACGGCAAACGAGATCGGTGGCCTGCGTGCCCGAGCCCGTCAGCACGAGCTGGTCGATCGACGCCTCGATCGCGTCTTCAGTGAGGCGCGCGAGCAGCAGCCGGCGCAGCGCCGGCGCACCGCGAGTGCTGCCATAGTCGGTTAGCAGGCTCGCATCGGCACGCGCGAGCGCGCGCACGGCACGGCGCAACGCTGCCTCCGGCATCCAGGCCGGCGGCAGCCAGCCGCAGCCGGGCTTTGGCACCGCGGCGTCGGCATCAAGCGACTGCCGCGACACCCAGAACGGATCGACGGCCCGGTCCCGGCGCGGCTCGACCTCCGCAAGCGCCAGCGGCGGCATGACCGTCGGCGACACATAGAAGCCCGCGCCGCGACGGGCGCGGATCAGGCCTTCGGCGGCGAGGCGGTCATAGGCTTCCACCACGGTGGAGGGCGAGACGCTCATGCTCGCAGCAAGGCTGCGGATCGACGGCAGGCGGTCGCCGGAACCGAGTGCGCGGCCCGCGATCTTGGCGCGGATCGCGCTGATCACGTCGACGGTCCGCGTTCCGCTCCGCCCCTTCGTTCGCGCCTCGCCGTCCAAGCTGTATTGCCTTCCGTACCAATACAATTTTGCTAGATTGTACTGGATTGTCGCTGGTTTCGCCACCGGTTCGGGGCGAGGATCGCCGCCCGAAAATAGCGAGGCGACATGCAATCCGCGGGCGGTGGTTGGGGTAACGGGCTCCCGAATGGTCTTTTGGGCGTCATCATCTTCAGCGCTTCGCTGCCGGCAACGCGTGTGGCGGTCGGCGGCTTCTCCGCGCTATTCCTGACCTCGGCCCGCGCCGTCATCGCCGCGCTGCTGGGGGCAGCTGTGCTCGGCCTGCTCCGTCAGGCGCGGCCCGAGCGCAACGATCTTGCGTCGCTTGCCATCGTCTCGCTCGGGGTCGTCATCGGCTTTCCCCTGCTGACGGCGCTCGCGCTCCAGCACATCACCTCTGCGCATTCGATCGTCTTCATCGGCCTGCTGCCGCTGTCGACCGCGGTGTTCGGGGTGTTGCGTGGGGGCGAGCGGCCGCAGCCGCTGTTCTGGCTGTTCGCGGTTCTCGGCAGCGCCACGGTGGCCGGTTTCGCGCTGACCAATGACGGCACCGCGTCGGTCACCGGTGACCTGCTGATGGTGGCCGCGATCGTGCTGTGCGGACTCGGCTATGCCGAAGGCGCCGCGCTGTCGCGTCGCCTCGGCGGCTGGCAGGTGATCTCCTGGGCGCTGTTGCTGGCACTGCCATTGATGGTGCCGGTCGCGGTTTGGACCTGGCCCTCGACATGGGCCGGCGTCAGCGTCCCTGCCTGGATCGGGCTCGCCTACGTCTCGATCTTCAGCATGTTCGTCGGCTTCATCTTCTGGTATCGCGGGCTCGCGACCGGCGGCATCGCGCGCGTAGGTCAGTTGCAACAGCTGCAGCCGTTCTTCGGTCTGGCGCTTGCCGGCTTGCTTCTGCACGAGCCGGTTGCATGGAGCATGATTGCTGCGACCGCGCTTGTGGTGGTCTGCGTCGTCGTCGCGCGGCGGTTTGCGTGATGCAAATTCACGGGGCCTTACTTCTTGCCCGGCTGCGGCTTTTCAATGCCCGGCAGCCGCGCGATCTCCTTGGCGAGAAAATCGACCAGCAGCCGCACCCGCGCGATGCCGGACCGATCCGGTACAATCAGCATGTTGAGCGGAACGGAAGGCGGCGCGTAGTCCGGAAGCACGAGCTCGAGTCTGCCGGCGGCAACAAGGTCCCCGACGAGCCAAAGATGGGCGGGCGCAATACCGCGACCGGCCGCGAGCGCCTCTCGTGCGGCAAGCCCATGATCCACGCGCAATCGTCCGGCGAACGGGACCACATGGCGGCCGCCGCGGCGTCCGTGCAGCACGAGCACGTCGCTGCCGGCGATGTTGGACATCCTGACTCCCTCGTGGTTGGCGAGGTCCTGCGGGCGCGTGGGCCTGCCGCGCGTGGCCAGATAGTCCGGGGCGGCCACGAGCACCCGCCCTGACTGACCAAGCCGCTTGAGCTTCATCGAACTGTCGGTAAGCGGCCCCAGACGCAGGGCAACATCGACACCTTCCCGCACAAGATCGATCCGCTCGTCCGTCAGGCTGAGATCCACCGCCACGTCCGGATAACGGTCCTGGAAGGCGAAAATGAAACGGCTGACGTGGAGCACGCCAAAGGCCGCGGTGCAGGAGACGCGTACAGTTCCGGCGGGCCCGCCGCGCGTGCTGCGCGCCTCGTCGCCCGCCTGCTCGACCAGGCGCAGGATCTGCACGCAGTCGGCGTAGTAGCGGCGCCCCTCCTCCGTCATTCTCACACTGCGCGTGGTCCGCGTGAGCAGCGGCACGCCGACGGCTTGCTCCAGCTCCCGAATGTGCCGCGTCACTGTCGATTGGCCGTGACCAAGCTCGCGTGCGACCGCGGACAGGCTTCCCCGCTCGGCGACCCGCACGAAGCTGCGCATGCGCTCGAGCGTCACGTCCGATCTATCCATTTTCCGGCACAATCCTATCCATTGTCTACATCTACCGAATTGCGATCGGGCGCGCTACCTGGTCCGGGGAAATCATCAAACCCGTGGTGCTGATATGAAAGTCTTGATCGTCCTCGCTCATCCCGAACCGCGCTCCCTCAACGGCTCGCTCCGCGATATTGCCGTCAGAGAGCTCGAGGCCAAGGGCCACGAGGTGCGGGTGTCAGACCTTTACGCGCAGGGTTGGAAATCGGACGTCGACCGCGCCGACTTCCCGTCGCTGCCGACGGAGGCGCGGCTGGCGCCCGCCGCAGCCTCCAAGCAGGCGTTCGAGTCCGACACGCTCACCGCCGACGTCAAGGCTGAGATCAAGAAGCTGCTGTGGGCGGACGTCCTGATCCTGCAATTCCCGTTGTGGTGGTTCAGCATGCCGGCGATCCTCAAGGGCTGGGTCGACCGCGTGTTCGCCTACGGTTTCGGGTATGGTGTCGGCGAGCACAGCGACAAGCGGTGGGGCGACCGTTACGGCGAGGGCACGCTAGCCGGCAAACGCGCGATGCTGATCGTGACGGCCGGCGGCTGGCAGGAGCATTATTCGGCCCGCGGAGTCAACGGGCCGATCGACGACCTGCTGTTCCCGATCAATCACGGCATTCTCTATTATCCGGGGTATGACGTCCTTCCGCCGTTCGTAGCCTATAAGGCCGACAAACTCGACGAAGCCGGTTTCCAGGCGATTGCCGAACCTTTGCGCGAGAGGATGAGGACGCTTGCGACGACCCCGCCCATTCCTTATCGATGCCAAAATGGCGGCGATTACCTGATTCCGAGCATGCAGCTCCGCACGGGGCTCGAGGATTCCGGCGCGAACGGTTTCGCGCTTCACGTCGAGCAGGCCGAGGCACGCAGCCCGGGTGGTGAGGCGAGCTCCATGCGGTCGACGACGGATGTGCGCGCGGTAACAGCGTAATTTCCGGCCCGCGAACGACATCACTCGATCACCGTCCGCGTCAGCGTGCTCCTCGCAAATTTCTTCAGCGGCATCGGCTTGCCGAACAGAAAGCCCTGCACGAGGTCGAAGCCGAGCTCGTTCGCCGACACGAGGTCGGCGCGGCTCTCGACGCCCTCGGCAATGGTGCGCACGCCGTAGCCCTGCGCGAGCTCGACGATGTGGCGGCACACCGTTCGCTTCAGGCGGTCATCGCCGCAGCCGGTGACGAAGTGCCGGTCAGCCTTCAGCTTCATAAAGGGAATTTTGTCCAGACCCATCAGCTCCGGCCAGTTGGCGCCGAGATTGTCGATCGACAGGCCGATATTGTGGAAGCGCATCTCGCGGGCGGCCTCGGTGAGAAATTCGAGATCGCGGATCGCCTCCTCGCTGGCGATCTCGATCGTCAGTCCGCCGAAGGCCGGATGCGTCGGCACGCGGCGGCAGAGATCGCGCACGGCCTGCGGCTCCTTCAGGTAAGGCGCGGGAAGGTTGATCGAGAGATCGACCGGGCTCTGCCGCTCCAGCAGGTAGTGCCAGTCCTGCACGGCCCGCTCGATCACGAACTCCGACAGGTCGCGGAAGTGCGGGTCGTGCGGCTCGGGGATGAAATAGGCGGGCGGCACCACGCCCCAGGTCGGATGCCGCATCCGCACCAGCGCCTCCGCGCCGCAGCGGACCAGCGTGCGCGCATCGATCTTGGACTGATACCAGAGCTCGAGCCAGCCCGCATGCAGGGCCTCGCCGACATGCACGGCCGGGCTCGGCGCCGGCTCCTCCGGCAGCAGCATCGTGACGCGCTCGCGCAGTGTCTCGGCTGCGAAGGGCGTGGTGAGCGGCGGCAGCATCGCAAGCCCATATTCCTCGCCGACCTGCTGCACAGCCTTGACGATGATCGACTCGCGGGCGCCGACCGCCAGAACCTTGCCGTCGAATGCTTCGCGCACCAGCGTCTCCAGAAACCTTCCCGGCTCGATGCCGTCGGGGGCGATGCCGAGCAGGATCAGGTCCGGCAGTTCGTTTGTCAGCACCGCCTGCAGCTCGTCCGCACTGCTGCATTCGGTGGTGACGAAGCCGAGATCCTCGAGCACCTCGGCGAGAAACGCGCGCAGATGGCGCTTGCCGTCGGCGACGCAGGCGCGCGGCGTCACCTTTCGCCGTCCGAAGGTGACGGTCCTTCGTGCAGCGAGTTCAACAATCCCATCGTCCATCGTAAGCCACTCCCGTTCCGTGACGGTGTGTTAGCGATGGGGGTAGCTTCAAATATGGAGACTTCCGCGCAATTGTTGAATTGTCCGGGTAACGTTAAAGCCCGCATCACGTCTAAAATTGTCTGGATCCTGTTGAAGAACTTTTCACGCCTGTCCTCGCGTTGCGCGCGGCGGTGCGACAATCTCACGAGATTTCCTCAAGACGTGGCGCGTGCAGGCGCCACAGCTGGTGTCCTGCAATCGGACGAAGCGATCCGTGCTTCGCCCAATTGAATAACGGCGGTATTCGATTATTGGCGACCCTGTGATCATAAGCCGGAGAGAACTCGTCGCGAGCCACTTCGATCGCTCGATGCGATGCTGCGGAGGGTAGAAGCGACACGCTTGGCCGGGCCGAACTCGCTCTCGCGCGATGCGCGCATATTACGGCTACGCCAGTGACAGTTACGCGACGGCTCGTCCGAACGCGGCGGGCTCAGTGTGAAGCAGCTCACACGCGCGTTGCTGCACTTGCGCTAATGGTCACCGCGGCCGGGAGCGGGCTGTCGAAGGATCGCAGCAATGACGACGCGGCGAAAGATATATTGGTGGTTCAGGTTCGTGCTGTCAGGACGATTTCTCGATCGTTTCCTCAGCCTGCCGCGCGAGCCGCGCTAACGCGCCGTATTGTTTGCGCATGATCCTGCCGGAAAGCCACTGCGCACTTTGCGCTAACACGGCCCTTCGGGTCCGGGTCGTGCTCTAGCTTTGTCCGAGCAGCTTTCGAAACACCGCCGCGCCGTCCTGCACCGCGTCGCGGCCCTTCCAGGCCAGATAGCTGAGCTTGCCGCCGAGCGTGTCGTGACTGCGCAGACGGCGCGAGCCGAGAATGTGGCCGACATTGGAGGGGAAGCGGCTGACTTCGGCGGACACCAGCGCCGCGATCGCGTCCATCAAGTGCTGGAGCCGGATGCCCCATTCGGACTGGTCGAGGCCGTCGATGCGGACCTTGAGTGCATATTCGGTATCGTAGATCTCGGCGAGCAGGTCGCGCGCAACGAGCACCCGGTTGTTGCGGAGGGCGACGCGAAGCGCGAGGCGCTTGTCGTCGAGCCGGTCCAGCACCATCGGGACGACGCAAGCATAGGGCGTGGCGGCGACGTCGGCGGCGCTCTTGCTGGCGGCTGACTTGGTGGCGAGGCGCACCAACTGCCAGGATGTCTTCAGGCGCCTCGCCAGCAGCGCCAGCGCAAAGGGTAGCGTGTGCGGGTGGGATTTCTTGAAAGCGTCGAGCTGTGCGGTGATCTGCGCGACCTGGCCATCGTCGAATTTCGCGATCTTCTCGGGCAGCTTGTCGTCGAACTTCCGCAGCGCATCGCCGGCGCGCAGCACGTGCAGTATCTTCGCCACGTCGTCGAACGCGGTGCGCGACGCCGTGTATTGTGCGAGCTTGCTTCGCGCCTGCTCGGCGCCGTCGGGCGAGGCCAGGATGTTTTCGAGAACCTTCACCACCTTGGTCTGGAAGGTCGATGCGACCTTCAGCACTTCCTTGGGATTGTTGGCCGCGACCTGATCATTGATCGCTTTGATGTAGTCGCGCGCCATGGTCGGCAGCAGGTCGCGGCAGATCCACTCCCAGATCGGGGTCAGCGTGTTGCGCGAAATCCGTCCCGCATTGGCGTGCTCGGGTGCGCCGTCGATCAGCAGCAGTTCGATCGGCGCAAAGAAATAGCGCGAGGGACTGGTGGCGCGCGCCTGGCTCGACCCGTCCTTCCGAAACTCGGCTCTCAATTTGGCCTGGACCTCGGACGAGCCCGGCATGTCGACGCCGCACAGCTCGAGCCGCTCGAGTTCGCTGAGCAGACAACTGCGCGATAGCGGCGTCAGTCTCTGCAAGAATTCCGATAGTTGGTCGACCTCATTCATGGCACGCAATCTTCCGCAGCGATTCCCGCAGGCCTGCCGGTCCAATGCGAGGAGGCATTTGCGCGCTCTCAATTGCGACATAGAGAAGCAAGTCGCCGTTAATTTATCCGTAAAATCCGGGGGCGGCGGACATCCGGCATTGCCGCGATCGTTAAGACGATCTTCGCTTGTCTTCCGGCGATGCGGGCGGATTTATCAACCCTTGCGTAGTGCGGCGGGATTTTGTGCAAGCATAAATTGTGCCGATGCCGGCATTTTGGCATAAAACTGACAAAATCACCGTAGTCTTACGGAGCAAAAAGTTAACCACAGATGACCCCGGGTTCCGATAAACGAGTGACATGGAGTCACAGAATGATACGGCCGCTGATTCGCTGCCGTCGGATTGGTACGAAAGCAGCGCTTCTCCTCCTGAAGAGCTCGACTTCGTCCGGCTCAATGCTGCCCGCGCCAAGGCGGCCGACGAGATGGCCGCCGCCATCGCCCGCGAGCTCAACGGTCCCCTGACTGCGCTCCTGCTCTACATGGGCGAGATCAAGCATCACAGCGAACAGCTCGCCCCGGTCTCTGGCGACCGCGCCTATTTGCAGCGGGTGGTGGAGAATGCGCTGGCGCAAACCGAGCGCGTTTGTGGCCTGGTCAAGCAGCTTGCCGGCTCTCACAAGGGGGACTTCTCCCAGTCGTCCTTGACGGGGAGTGCGGAATCGAAGGCCGGCCGCTTGCCGCAGCCGGCGCACATCAAGGGCCCCGAAGTCTCGAACTCGGGCCAGAAGCGGCTGACCAAGCGCGAGCGCGAGGTGCTCGGGCTGATCAGCGAGGGTTATTCGAACAAGCAGGGTGCGCTGCGGATGCAGATCAGCCCGCGCACGTTCGAGAGCCATCGCGCCGAGGCGATGCGCAAGCTCGGCGCGCGCAACACCGCGGACCTTGTCCGCGCGGCGCTGATGCATTCGATCGATTGAGGTCCTTGTCTTGCGCCGCAGGGCGGCAGCACGGCCAAGACTTGCGACAAAACTTGCGACAAGACTTGCAAGAGCCTTGGAACCCGATCGCGCTCAGAAATAGTCTTCGGAGAACGGACGCACGCGTGAGGTCGGCCGCAGCTGCTTGGGCTCTTCCTTCGGCGCACTCGGAATGATCGTGATGATCCAGCGCGGGGGGATGCTCGAGTCCTGCTCCAGCACCGAGCGCACGAAACCCGTCACCGTCGATTCACCCGCCTGTACTGTCGCCATCCGGCCGTTGAACTGAGCGATGCGGAAGCGACGGACTTCTTTCTGGTCCGCAGTCTCATAGGTGAACATGGAAACCCTCCTGGTTTCCCGCGACTATCGCGACCTATGATTAGCCATCTGTGAAAATCCTAAACCGTAGTAGTACGGCGGGCTTCCGCGCGGGGTCGTCAGTCCTCCGGTTCCTGCTGTCGCGCGGCAGCGTAGGCCGCATCCATCCGCGCCAGGAGATCGTAAAATTCGGCCTCGCCGAGCGTCTCTGCGGTGTTCTCCAGCGCCAGCGCCAGCGCCGCGAGCCGGAGATAGCCGAACGTGCTTGCTGTGCTCTTGAGCGAATGTGCTTCGCGCGCAAACCTGGCGCGGTATTGCTCCAGTCCCAAGGTACGAAACAGTTTCAGGCGCGCGCAGGTCTCGCTCCAGAACACGGCGCGGACTTCGCCGGCGCCGTCCTCGCCAATCTCGCGCACGAGAGCATCGAACGCATTTGGTTCCAGCAGCGGCTCGGCATCGAGCGCAGTGGCGAAAGTGGCTTGAAACATGGCTGCGCCCCCGATTGCCCGTCGTGATGCGCATCGCGAGCCCTCGGCGCGAAGCGTTCGGGTGATCTACGCCATTCCGATTTCGGTTCCGGTAGCGCGACGCGTGGAGTTTGCAGGCTGCCGTCAGCAGTTGGTTTACCATGTGCCTGCGCCGCGTCAGCGCCCGAGCAACCTGTCATACTGCGCCTTCACCGTGGCGTAGCATTCGCACGCAGTCTGCCGCAGCCCATCCAGGTTGAGGATCTGGATGTGTCCGCGGCTGTAATGGATGAAATTGGCCTGTTGCAGCGTATTGGCAACCAGCGACACGCTGTTGCGCCGCGCCCCGATCATTTGCGCCATCGCCTCCTGGGTCAGCTGCAGGCGGTAGTCGCCGGACAGGTCGTGGGTGTGCAACAGGCAGCGCGCCAGCCGCGCCTCGACGGGATGGGCGGCGTTGCAGCCCGCGGCCTGCTGAACCTGCGCGTAGACTGCCAGCCCGTGGCGCGTGAGCAACGTCCGCAGGGCGGTGCTCTGATCGGCGGCGACGCGCAACCGGTCGAGGTCCATCGCGGATGCAACGCCGGGGACCAGCACGACTGCCGTGTTCAATGCGCATGCATCGCCCATGATCGAGAGCGTCCCGAGCAGGCTGTCGCGGCCGATCATGGCCACCTGCACATGCTCTCCCTTGGCGAGCTTGACCACCAGCGAGATGACGCCACGGTGAGGAAAATAGGCGCGACTGAGCGTGTCACCGGCCTCCACCAGCACCGCGTCGTAGGGTAGATCGACCGTGCGCAGATGCGGGCGGATCAGTTCATAATCGTCTGCCGACAGCGCGGACAAGAAACCGTTGGCTGGGCGCACCATTGGTTCCAAAGCTGCCTCCCGTCTCCCGAGCCGGCGAACCGCGTGACGCGAAATCGCTCTTTGGGCGATTAAGTTCCATCATGTTCTCGTTGGGATATATTGGCAATTGGGACAAGATGTCCGGCTCCGGATGTTTGCTCACGCCGCACTGTGCGTAACCAGGATGCGGCACGATTGCGTCAGGGCTTTCACAGCGGGGTTCCCAGCATCGCCACCTCGATCAACTGTCCTTCGGACAGGTCCATGGTGATCGAAACGTATCCGCCGTGCGTGACGTAGACGTGCTTTAATGCGCCGCTCACCCCGCCCAAGACAGTTCCCTGACCATTTCAATCGTGGGCGAGATGGGGCGCAGCAGATTAAAGCCTGCCGCATCGAGCATTTGCAGCAACTGGTTGAGTGTGTGGCCGCTTGCAGTCTATCTCCAGCGAAATAATTTTCGCGTGACGATTGCCGACGGCGGTGACGTTGGGCTTCGCGCGCTCGAAAACCTGCGGTTCGATCTGATGATTATCGATATCTTCATGCCGCATATGCGAGGGTTCGAATCGATCCGGATCTTCCACGAGCGCGCGCCGGCCATTCCGCTGATCGCCATGTCGGGCTACGCGTTCGCAAATCTGAATTCGCCCGCGCCCGACTTCCTCCGGATGGCGCTGGAGCTCGGTGCGGCGCGCTGCCTGCGCAAGCCGTTCACGCCGGCGGCACTGCTTGCCGCCATCAGCGAATGCCTGTCGGAGCACAGCGACGTGATTTCGGCGCGTCTCGGTTAGCATCTCGCCGCCGGCGGCGGGCCTGCGGTAAGGCTTCGTTTACCTTGCCTGAAGATCGTGCGCGCCGCCTGCGCCGGGTCTGATGTCGTGGCCACGACAGACGCCGGATGCCGGCAGAGCCGTGCCGCTCGCGTGCCAGACGCGCATCCGCTGCCACGGCCGCAGCTTTTCCGGACACCTCGCACCGCCGTTAGCCGCGCGTTTACCCAAAGCGTCTTCGTGCCGGAAACGACGGCCCGGTTTTGCCGAAACGCGCCAGCCCCGGCAGTCAAATGGCAAACTTGTCTTCAATCTCCGTATTAGCACGGAGGCTGAAATTAACGTGGCCGTGAAATGGGATGTCTAACGATTTAGGGTGAGGGCGTCCGTCAGTTTCGAAGGATCGTGCAGGTGACGCGCGCGATGCCCTCCGCTTGGCAAAGCTGCCGGTCGCGAACGGCCGCCACGGCCGACGAGATCAAGGGCCGAGTTTCGGCCGCGATTCCAGGTTAGTAAGGCGTATCGCATGGATGATCTGTTGCGGGAGTTTCTGACGGAGACCAGCGAGAGCCTGGACACCGTGGACAATCAGCTGGTGAAGTTCGAGCAGGAGCCGAACAACGCCAAGATCCTGGACAACATCTTCCGCCTGGTTCACACCATCAAGGGCACCTGCGGCTTTTTGGGCTTGCCGCGTCTGGAAGCGCTGGCGCATGCCGGCGAGACCTTGATGGGCAAGTTCCGCGACGGCATGCCGGTGACCGGGCAGGCGGTGACGGTGATCCTGTCCTCGATCGACCGCATCAAGGAGATTCTGGCCGGGCTGGAGGCGACCGAAGCCGAGCCCGAGGGCACCGACCGCGACCTCATCGACAAGCTGGAAGCGATGGTCGAGCAGGGCATGGCCGTCATGGCGGCGGGGATTGCCGCGGCTCCCGTTGCTGAAGCGCCGCCGCTGGTGCCGGAAGCGCCGGCTGAAGTGGAAGCTGCGCCCGCCCGCCAGGGCGCGCTGATCGACCAGACCCTGGAGCGGCCGCTGCGTCCCGGCGAAGTGTCGCTGGACGAGCTGGAGCGCGCCTTCCGCGAGACCGCGATCGAAGCGCCGGTGCCTGTCGCCAAGGTTGAGCCCGCGCCTGCACCGGCCGTGGCAGCTGCCGCGCCCGTCGCCAAGGCAACCGCCAAGGAGACAAAGCCCGCCAAGGACAAGCCCGCGGCCAAGAAGTCGATGGCGGACGAGGTGGCCGCCGAGGGCGACCGCATCGCCAACCAGTCGATCCGCGTCAACGTGGATACGCTGGAGCAT
>NZ_JAACFT010000027.1 GCF_029051685.1 Bradyrhizobium sp. CSA207
TTCTACGACATCCTCTTCCTGGGCGAGCTGCCGGATGGCCGACGGGTCGAGGCGGTAGTCACGGGCGACCGCGATCCGGGCTATGGCTCGACCAGCAAGATGATCGCCGAAAGCGCTCTCTGCCTCGCGCGCGACGTGCAGGGCGAGGGCGGCGCCTGGACACCGGGCGCGATGATGGGTCCGGCGTTGCGTAAGCGTCTAAAGGAGCGCGCCGGCCTCACCTTCAGCGCGCGTTGAGGTAACGCTCCGAACTGCAGCGGCGTGGTGGATTACGTTCGTCACCAACGAAAGCGCGGCTTGGCGTGCGCCAGCCTCAAATCCGGTTCAATGGCCGCTTCCGGCCCGTTTGAGATATCCCCTCTGGCTCTGAGAATGTCCAATTGTCGGGACAGCGACGAGCTCCATCGCAAGGTTGCACGATGAAGAAGGTAATCAACTCAGCACTGTCGCGCCGCCACTTTTTGCGGCTCACGTCAATGGCCACGGCGTCAGCTCTGACTCCAACGGTGTTGTGGGCCGAGCAGCAAGAAGCAGCGGATTCGGCCACATCCCAGGTCGTGCCCGCACGCATCGCCACGTTCGAGGAGGTATGGCGCACCGTGCGAGACCGGTTCTACGATCCGCACCTACACGGGCTCGATTGGTCGGCGGTCCGGGACCATTACTTGCCGGACGCCACGCGGGCGAGTTCCGAAGAGGCGCTGGCCGGCGTCATTAATAGCATGCTCTCTGAGCTGCATGCTTCGCACACCCGCTACTACACACCGTACGAACCAGAGTACTACCAGCTTTCCGATATCTTTGCTGGTGCGTTAAGGCGGCGCCGACTGGAACGCGCTTTTCCGAGTGGCCGTATCTCCTATCCCGGCATTGGCGTCCTCTCGCGTCTCGACATGCAGGGCCACAGCGCGATTACCGGTGTTATAGAAGGCACGCCGGCCCAACAAGCCGGCCTGCTCGCTGGCGATGTGATTGTCTTCGCCGACGGTGCACCGTTTCAGCCGGTCCAGTCATTCCGTGGCAAGGTCGGCAAGGAGGTTGTGCTGGGGCTGCGTCGTACCGGCGCGTTTATGCAAATATCGGTTACTCCGGTCGAAATTGAGCCCAACAAAATGTTCTTGGACGGCTTGAAGGCCAGCGCCCGTATAATACCGGCCAACGGCCGAAGCATCGGCTATGTTCATGTCTGGTGCTACGCTGGCTCCGTGTATCAGCGGACGCTCGAGCATCTTCTATCGCACAGTCCCTTGAACGGCGCCGACGCGCTGATCTGGGACTTGCGCGACGGCTGGGGCGGCGCGATCCCCGGGTATCTTGATTTGTTCAACACGCGAGCGCCGACGACGCAGGTCACTGATCGCAATGGCGCCAGCGAACTCGACAACGTGAAGTGGCGCAAGCCTGTCGCCATGCTTGTCAACGGTGGCACCCGCAGCGGCAAGGAGATCCTTGCCTATGGCTTCAAAAAATATCGGCTTGGCGAGGTCATCGGTAGCCGGACCGAGGGAGCTGTCCTCGCTGCGACGGCATTTCTCATTGAGGGCGGCCTGCTGTTGCTCGCGGTCGGAGACGTGCAGGTCGACGGCGAGCGGCTGGAAGGCGTTGGCGTGGCACCCACGATCGAGGTCCAAGCTGACCCGGCCTCCGATCCTCAACTCAATCGTGCAATCGCAGTCCTATCCGTGGCCTGATCCTCGGGAGGCAGCCCTGCTAGCTCTGACCCTGATCCGCGAGGATCGGACGCCACAAGTGAAATGCTGCGTTTCTTGCTGGGGCATTCGCTCCCACGGCAGCCAGGTTAGAGTTAGTCCGCTCGTGGGCCCCTCTGAGACGTTCGGGGCCAGCCGAATGTCCGGTTTGCGCGGCGGGTTCAACTGATGGCCTCAACACATTCTGCGAACCTCTCAGCTGGGGTCTGATAGAGCAAGGCCTTTCGCGGCCTTTCATTGAGCTGTCTTGCGATCGCGCTGAGCTTGGCCTGGCTGTACAGGGACAGATCGGTGCCACGAGGAAGATATTGACGCAGCAATCTGTTGGTGTTTTCGTTTGACCCGCGCTGCCGGGGACAGCGAGGATCACAGAAGTAGACGTCGACCTCGGTGGCCAATGTCAGGCGCTGATGATCGGCGAGCTCTATTGGGCAAGCTTCGGCAGGCACATGGATGCGATGCGCGGCATGTTGGAAGACATGAACCGGCAATCAAGCGGGCGTTAGATTGCCGTTCACCCGTGCGTGAAGTCGCCAGGCTTCAATCCGAGCGCTTTCACAGCGGCCTCCGGAAGCGGTCCCCACGCTTCCACCTTTTCGTTCGGGGCCATCATCGCAGCGATAATCGCCGCGGCGGTTTCCGGATCCCTTTCCGCCACGAAATAGACCGAGCGAACGGGTGGACCGCCGCCTAACGGCTGAGTTGTTACCAGGACAACCTGACCATTTGCCATGCTTCAATATAACACCGCCGCAGTGCCGCTTCCATGATCGCGTAACCCCGCAGGGCGGCAATGGCGCACACCAAGTCAAACGCGCCATGGTCTTGCATCGTCCTGGCGTCACCACCAAATGGCACAGTCATGGGAGGCACAATCGCTCGAGGAGCGAGAACGTGGCCAGCAAAAAACTGCCAACCCAGGGTCTCCCGGTGATCGCCCGCTTCGAGGTATGCCACCGCAATTACCTCGCGCCAGACGGCTCCATCGACCGCCCGCTCCCTGCCTTCGCCTCCGATGCCAACCTGCTTGCAGCGCTTTACCGGTCGATGGTGCTCCTGCGCCTGTTCGACCGGAAGGCTGTTGCATTGCAGCGCACCGGGCGGCTCGGAACCTATGCCGTTTCGCTCGGCCAGGAGGCGGTATCGGTCGGAGTAGCCAGTGCGATGCGAGATGAAGACGTACTGCTGCCCTCCTATCGCGACAACGGCGCGCTGCTTTGGCGTGGCGTCAAACTGGAGGAGATCCTGCTGTTCTGGGGCGGCGAGGCTACGACACGGTCATCCCTATGGCGCGGCTTGAGCAACACAACATGCCTTCGGTCGGGCGCATCGTGACCTCAGCCCGAAAGGCGTGCCAGTTCAACTGAACTGCAACGGACCTTGCCCCATGCGCCACTTCATGTTGCCGGATCTTGGAGAAGGCCTTGAAGAGGCGGAGATCGTCACCTGGTACGTCAACGAAGGCGATCATGTTGTCACCGATCAGCCGCTCGTTTCGGTGGAGACCGACAAGGCGGTCGTCGAGATACCGTCGCCGTCGAGCGGACGTATCGCACGCCTGTTCGGCGCCAAGGGAGATATCGTGAGGGTCGGCGCGCCGCTCGTCGAGTTTTCCGAGGGCGCCGAGCAGGACACCGGCACAATTGTCGGCGAGCTTGGCAGCGACGAACATCCACCGGCGGGGATCGCGACCGGCCGGACAGGTGTTTCCCGCGGTGCGCACACTGGCGCGCAAGCTCGACGTCGATCTTCGACTCGTTGAGGGGACCGGCCCCGGCGGCAGCATCACTCGCGCCGATGTCGAACGGGCGGCGAAGCGTATGTCGCAGACCGGCCCTGCCGAACCGCTGCGCGGTTTGCGCCGCGCGATGGCCCAACGCATGACGGCGGCCCATGCCGAAATCGTCCCCGCCACAGTGACGGATGAAGCCGACATCGACGATTGGCGACAGGGCGAGGACGTGACAATCCGGCTGGTGCGCGCCATCGCTTCTGCCTGCAAAGCAGAGCCCGCGCTCAACGCCTGGTATCATTCCGGCAGTGGAGAACGGTGCCTGATCGGGCGCGTCGATCCGGCATCGCCGTCGATACGGAAGGCGGCCTCATCGTTCCCGTGCTGCGCAACATAGCGGAGCGGAGCGTCCCGGACCTGCGGAGCGGACTAGACCGGTTGCGGGCCGACGCGATCGCCCGCTCGAACCCTCCGGAAGAGCTGCGCGGCGCGACGATCACGTTGTCGAATTTCGGGATGATCGGAGGCCGGTTTGCCAATCTGGTAATCGTGCCGCCGCAAGCGGCAATCGTGGGTGCCGGCCGGATTTCGGAGCGGGCGGTCGCGCATCACGGCCAGCCCGCAGTGAGGCGCATGCTGCCGCTGTCGCTCACCTTTGACCACCGCGTGGTGACGGGCGGTGAGGCCGCTCGCTGCCGCTGATGAATGCCGTCGTCGACAAGTTGGAGTCCACCCTACTCCAGAGGTTCAAACACCAATCCTTGAGAAGCAGCGTCAGCACTCCTGTAAGGATTCAAAATAACGAAAAACCTGTCGGATCACCGGAGTTGCCTGATGCCCGGTGAAGGGACGACACGTTTCCAGTTCCGACAATTGAGATTGTTTCGTCAGCACTCGACGAACTCCCCTGCGCTCCGAAATTGATGTCGTGCACGTCGCTGGGGCGGCCTTATCCACTTCAGGAGGCCTTCTCACATAGGCTGTGATGAGATTTTTCTTGATCTCCCGGTGCACACGTCGTGCACACACCGCCTTCTAACCGATTGAAATACTTTAACTCTCGTTCCAATCCATCATCGGAGCCACAGAAAATTTTCAGTCTAAGTCATTCATTTTACGAAGATATCTTCGTTCCTATCGATCCTCTGCGTTGTCGGACCGATTGAGAAATCTGGTTTGACCAAGCTTCCACTGTTTGCCTCTTCTAGGACCACACGTGTATGAATTGGAAGCGGAAATCGCTTCTTCGGATTATCAGTTTTTGCGTGCCATAAAATATCAGATCACGCGCCCGTTGCGGGCGAGCCAGCGGCCTGTCGTGATTGCGGCGTGCCGGCACGGTCGACGAAGAGGTCGGTGAGCCCAGCCCCGAGCCACATGCCGCCGAGCACGAGCCAGGCGGTGAGTGCGAATACCGAGGCGCCGGTCACGCCCGCGCCGACCGCGCAGCCGCCGGCGAGCATCGCGCCGAAACCCATCAGCACCGCGCCGAGCAGATAGCGCCGCATGCCGAGCCCGTCGAAAAACCCCTCGAGCTTCAGCTCATGCGCGCTTGCCGCGGCGACGAACGAGCCAAGGAACACGCCGGGAATGATGCCGAGGTCGAAGCCGAGCCGGAGCTGCGAGCTGTTCAAGACCAGCATCAGCAATTCGGCCGACGGTCCGCTGAAGGTGAGGCTTTTCAGCGTCACCGGTGCGAAGGAGGCCTGCAACAGCTGGTAGGTGAAGAGCCACCCGGCGACGACGGCCACGCCCGTCGCCAGCGCGGCGAGGATCAGCCGGCGCGGCAAATGGCTGCGAAAAGCGAAGGCGAGCCCCGCGATCAGCCAGAGTCCACCGAAAGCGAGCTTCTCGGGCGTGCCGCCGCCGAACACCACCATGATGTCGCGCGACGGCCCGCCGTCGACAAGCCACAGGTTGGTCACCCACTCGCGCGCGGGCGACGCCAGGCCGCGATAGGAAGCCTGCGCCGTCACCGCAAACACCAGGCCCGACAGCAGCGCCCTGAGATTGCCGTTGGCCGAGAGGACGAGCAGCCGGCTGGCACAGCCGCGGGCCAGGATCATGCCGCAGCCGAACATCATGCCGCCCACGAGCGCACCGGAGATGCTGCCCTGCTGCGCGAGCTGGCGCGCCTCGGAGATGTCGAGCAGACCGAGCGCGACAAAAGCCTGCGTGCCCACCAGCGCCGCGGCAAAGGTCAGGAGCCAGACCGCAAGGCGCGGGCCGCCTTCGCCGCGGGAGAACTCGACGGCCGCGGCGCGCAGGCAGAACCGGCTGCGCTGGGCGAAGAATCCAAAGACGCCGCCAACCAGGAGGCCGCCGAGCCACGACAGGCGGTCTTCCCCCAGGAGATCGATGAGTATCGTCAGCACGGCCGCCTCAGTGTTCCTTTGAGGCCTGCCACTCTATCGCTCGCTGCAGCTGCGCCATATGAGCCAAATCAAGGCTCGGCCGCATCGGCGCCACGCCTGCTCAGGGCCGCAGATAGGCATATCCCTGCTGTTGCAGCTCGGCGAGCCGCACCACGCCGCCCTTCTCGGCTACCACGAAGCCGGGCGTGAGGTCGTCGAGCTTGACCCCCTGCGCCTTCATGGTGTTGGCGGAGGCATCAAATCCGACGCCGGCGTCGGCGAGCTTCTTCATCGTCGCAACGATGTGATCTTCGGCGGCGAGCGCGTGGAAGGCGCGAAGCGCCGGCCCATGCACGACCAGCCTGATATCGGCCTTGCCGGGGCCACCAACGCCATCGACATGGTTCTGGAGGTTGCCCAGAACGAAGACGACGCGATCGGCATCGGCGAGGTGATAGACGACGCGCTGCCGCGCGGGCGTCTCGGTTGCCGCGGACGCCTGGCGCACCGCGAAGGCACCAAATAGTCCGGCAAGGCCCGCGCGAAGCATGGATCGACGCTGCATGGTCCCCTCCTATCGTGTCTGCTTGATGAACTCGGCGATGCGGTCGGCGACGTCTTCCGCAAACAGATCGCGGAAGAAATGATCGGCATCCTCGATCTTGTCGAGCTGCACCCTGCCCCTGCTCGCACCGGCAAGCGAAGCGAAGGCTGCTGCCACGTCGGGCACAACGGTATCCTTGGTCGCGGCGAGCACCAGCACCGGCAGATTCACGCGCGCCACCAGCGCGGCCGTATCCTGGCCGGCATCGGGACCGTAAAACGACGCAAGAGCCCGCGCGGTGACCACGGCATTGCGACAATAGATGAAGCCGGGTACGTCCATCCACTCCCCGCCGCGGCCCGCCGCGACCGCCTTGGTCGCCAGCTCCAGAAACGGCTCGAGCGGCTTGCCATAGGTCTTGGCGTAGGAGGCGCGCAAATCGGCCTCGGCTCTCGCGGTCAGCGGCGCCAGCAGCACCGCACCGGCCACTGGCGGGGTTTCGCTTGCTGCGAGATACCGCGCGACCTGGTTGCTGCCGCGCGAATGGCCGAACGCAAAGACGAGCCGGGACATGCCCCTCGCCCGCGCGACCCAGGCACCGATCTCGACAACCGCATCGTCAACGACATAGTCGTGCCGCGCCCCGCACTCATACATGCCCTTGCGGCGGTCGAGCCCCAGCGACAGCGTATGGGCGAGCGAAGCGATGCCGCGCTGCTCAAGCGCCTTCGCGACGCCCTGGACGACTTCCATGTCCTTGTGGGCGAGCGTGCCGTGGGTCATCACGACGAGCGGCGTATCCGGTCCCATCGAGGCAGGTGTGCGCAGTGTCGCGAGGGTCGTGCGGCCGCCGACCGACAGTTCGAGCTCCTGCTCGGCCGCGCCGGCGGGCGGAGCGAGAACGAGCAAGATAACCAATCCCATCAACCATCGCATCGACGGCTCTCTCCTTACGGTCGGACAATCGTCCAGCTCTTTTCCGCAAGATCCATCAGTGCGGCAACACCAACCTGGGTGACGCTGATGCCCTCGATCAGCGGCGGTCGCCTGCCTTCCTTCACCGCAAGCGTCTCCAGGGTATTGCCGCAGGCGATGAAGTTCACGTTGGGCATCGATTTCAGGAAATTCAACAGGCGCTCCTTCACCGGCGAGCGGTCGTCGAGCAGCATCTCGAGGCCGCCATTGAAGGCAACCACCACGATCTCGACGTCGTCGCCCTGCCCGGAATAATGCCGCGAGACGTTCGCCGCAACATCGAGGATGGCGCGCATCTTGGCCGGGTCGTCGTCGCTGATCTGCAGCGCGAGCCTGTGCGGGGCGGCCGCCCGGGACGGGGCGGCCAGACATGTCACGATGAAGGCGGCAGCGAACAAACTGCGAAGCAACCCACGGCGGCTCGCCCGGCGGATCACTCCACGCCCCGCGACTTTCCGTCTTTGGTATCCTCAGGGGTCACGTCGATGACGGCAGCGCGTGCGGTGATCTTCACCGGCGCGATGCAATCCTTCATGCAGGGGTCCCTCTGCCAGAACGATTTCTCGCTCGTCGCCCGATCGTCCATCACAAAGCCCTGCTCGTTCGGCATCTTGATCGTGGCAAGGTTCTTGTTGGTCAGCTCGAAATTCTGGTCGGTGACAACGTCGTTCAGGTACAGGACGTAGGCAACCAGCGCATAATACTCGTTGACCGAGAGCGACTCCGCATTGCCGTAAGGCATGGCGTGACGGACGTAGTCGAACACGGTCGAAGCGTAGGGCCAGTACGAGCCCACCGTCTTGACCGGATTGTCTGATGTCAGCGAGCCCTTGCCACCCGCCAGCACTGGCCAGCGGCCGTTACCCTCGCCGAACTCGCCGTGGCAGGTCGAGCAGTTGTCCATGAAAAGCTTTTCGCCCTGGGCGACCGTGCCCTTGCCGTCCGGCAGGCCCTGGCCGTCGGGCCGCACGTCGATATCCCAGCCGCGGATTTCGTCCGCGGTCGGCGCGCGTCCGATGTGATAGCGGGGACCGCTCTTGGCGTCCGCTTTCTGTTGCGTGAGCGCCGGTGCGCTCATCGCGCACAGGAGCAGTGCCACTGCGACGAACTTAAGCGACTTCGACATTCTCGACCTCACCATTGGCCTGCACATGCCAGGTCTGGATGCCATTGTTGTGATAGATGGAGTTGACGCCGCGGATCTTGCGCAGCTCTGCCTTGCTCGGCTGCACGTAGCCGGTCTCGTCCTGCACGCGCGATTGCAGCAGCAGCGGCTCGCCGTTCCAGTCGAACTCGTAGTAGAAGCGCGTCAGCGCCTTGTCGAGCACCGGCCCATCGAGCCGCGCCGGCCACCAGTTGCGGCCACCGTCGAGCGAGACGTCCACGCGCTTGATCTTGCCGCCGCCGCTCCATGCAAGCCCGGACACGATGGTAAAGCCCTTGCCATGCTTGATCGGCGCCTGCGGGCTCGGGCTCGTGATCACCGACTTGGCGTCCATCGCCCAGGTGAAGCGGCGCGCCTTACCGTCCGGCAACAGGTCGGTGTACTTCGACGTTTCCTCGCGGGTGTGCCAAGGCTGGTCGCCCACCTTGATGCGGCGCAGCCACTTGACCCAGAGATTGCCTTGCCAGCCCGGCACCACCAGTCGCATCGGATAGCCCTGCTCCGGGTAGAGGGCCTCCCCGTTCATCTTGTAGGCGATGATGCAGTCGTCGAGCGCCTTTTCGATTGGCAAGCTGCGATCCATCGCGGCCGCGTCGGCGCCCTCGACCAGTAGCCACTTGCCGCTCGTCTTGACGCCGGCTTCCTCCAGCAGAGTGCGCAGCGACACGCCGGTGTACTGCACGCAATGGATCATGCCGTGGGTGAACTGGCAGCCATTGAGCTGGGCTCCGCGCCACTCCATGCCCGAATTCGCCGCGCATTCCATGAAATGGATGCGGTTGACGCGCGGATAGCGCTTCAGCTCCTCCAGCGTGAGAATGAGCGGACGCTCGACCAGCCCATGGATCATCAGGCGATGATCGGCCGGATCAATCTCGGCGATGCCGCCATGATGCCGCTCGAAGCAGAGGCCGTTCGGCGTGATGATGCCTTCGAGCTCGTGCAGCGGGGTGAAGCTCACCGAGGACTCGCGCGAGGCGGTCAGCCACTCGACGTCGCGCCGGATGACATCCTTCTCGAACTTCGAAGGCTTGCCGTAGGGGCGCACGGCGACGCCCTCTCCGAGCGACCTGGTCCATTCCGGGACGTTGGGAGGTTGGTTCGCCGGATTGCCGCCGCCGGCCAAGGCGGGCTTCGCGAGCACCGACGCTGCAACGCCGGCGCCAGCGGCCAGGAAATTGCGTCGGGATTGCCGGGGACTGTCCATCTTCGACATCGCTTCTCACGCTCCAGTCACTTTGACAGCTCTGTTGGGTTCGAGGCGAACCGTCTTCTGTCGGGTCAGATAATTGGCCACAACCTCCCAGATCGGCGGCCCTTCGGTTCCTTCGTTGACGCTGGCCCAGCCAGCGACCTGATATTCCCTCGCGGGATCGATCGGCGCACCGGTCTTGAGCAGTTGCATGTCCGAGATGCGGCTGCCTTGCGGCTTCGCGATATCGATCGCATAGGACAGACCGCCGATGCGCACCATGTCGCCACCCTGCTGATAATAGGGATCGACGTTGAAGAGATTGTCGGCGACGTCCTCGATGATCTCCTTCAACCGCGAACCCGTCATGCCCATGCGATAGACCGCCGGATAGGTGATCGCGGTTGCGTTGGTGACGTCCTCGAAGGTGATGTCATGTCCAGGCAGCACGCTTGTGCCCCAGCGGAAGCCCGGCGAGAGCGCGATCTCGGCGTCGCGCTCCTGCAACAGAGCCTGGCAGATCAGGTCGTCGAAGGTGCCGTTGAAATTGCCTCGCCTGTAGAGCAGTGAATCCGTGTTGCCGAGCACCTTCGATAGCTCGGACGCGAAGGGCTTGCGTACCTCGGCGATCTTCGCGGCCATCTCGGCATCCGCCGCGATCACATCGGAGAACAGCGGAATGAGCTTGTAGCTGTAGGCCTTAACCTCGCCGGCGCGGACGTCGAGGTCAAGCCGCGACACGAACTTGCCGGACGAGCCCGACGCGATGAGCAGGGTCTTGCCGACCTTCACGGCTTCGGGCAGCGCGTCATGCGTGTGTCCGGTCAGGATGACGTCGATTCCTTTAACGCGGCTGGCAAGCTTGCGGTCGACGTCAAAGCCGTTGTGCGAGAGCAGCACGACGAGCTGCGCGCCGCCCTTGCGCGCCTTGTCGACCTGCGCCTGCACGTCCTCCTCGCGTACGCCGAAGGACCAGTTTGGAATCATCCAGCGCGGATTGGCGACGGGTGTATAGGGGAAGGCCTGACCGAGCACCGCGATCTTGACGCCGCCGCGCTCGATCATGGTCGAGGCGTCGAACGCCGCCTCGTTCCATTCGGTATCGCGGATGTTGAGGCCGAGGAACGGGAAGCCGAGCCCCTCGATCGCCTGCTTGACGCGCTCGGTGCCGTAAGTGAACTCCCAATGTCCGGTCATGGCGTCGGGCGTGAGCAGCGCCATACAGTCGATCATATCTTGGCCGCGCGTCTTCAGCGACGACCACGATCCCTGCCAGGTGTCGCCGCCGTCGAGCAGGGCGACTTTGTCGCCGCGCTCTGCACGGATCGCCTTGATCACGGTGGCGGCGCGATCGAGACCGCCGATCCGGCCATAGGTCTTGGCCAGCGCCTCGAAATCCTCCGATGTCAGGGCGTAAGCCGCCGACGAGCCTGGCCCGATGCCGAAGCGGGCGAGAAACTCTTTGCCGGTTACGTGCGGCGGAAGGCCCTTGGCGTCGCCCACGCCGAGATTGATCGACGGCTCGCGGAAGTAAAGCGGCATGAGCTGGCCGTGAATGTCGGTCACATGCACCAGCGTGACGTTGCCGAGCGGCTCGAAGGCCAGCAATTCCTTCTGGGTCAGGCGCTGCTGGGCAAACGCCCGGGTCAGGCTCGAACCGGTGCCGGTCGCCAGTGTCGCCGCTGCTGCAGCAACCTGAATGAACTCGCGACGAGAGATCATGCGCAATGCTCCTGCAGGATCATCGGTTCAATTGCGCACCGAGGGCGTCTCGACCGGCAGTCCGATGCCGCGCCAGGCGACATAGAGCTCGAGCGCGAGAAACTCGTCGGAGAGCGGCTTGAACGGCTCGGCGCGCACGTCGAACATGCAGCCTTCGAACCGCTCATGCAGCGGCACCAGGCGTTGGTCGCGCAACCGATAGGTCGGAAAGCCATTGGTCTGGCCCTGGCTGAGAAAATCGGCGCGCATGAATTTTCCGTTGTTGCGCTCATGGCACGACTCGCAGGCGAGATCGAGCTGGCCGTAGCGCGTGTAATAGATCTGCTTGCCGCGCTCGAACCAGGACGACATCGGGCCGTCGGTTTTCACCGCCGCCGGCATACCGTGTGATTGGTATCGCACGAAGGTGGTCATGTCGGTCAGTTCCTGGGACTTGAATTTCCAGGGCTCCGCCTTCATATGCTCGGTGCGGCAGATGTTGATGCGCTGCTCGATGTTGACCGGCCTCTTCAGCTTGTCGTCCCATTTCGGCGTGGCGGCGCCGACGCCCTTCATGCTCGTTTCGGCCTCGCCGTGACAGCTCATGCATGACTTACCTTTGCTGCCCTCCGCCTTCTTCCAGACGTCGGCGGCACGCTCCACTGCCAGGAAGCCGGGGTTCTCCAGGTCGTCGTCCTGCAGCGCCCGCGTTTCCTTGCTGCGGAACTGGTAGCCGGAGATGATTGTCTTGAAGACGTGTCCGCGCGGCGCGGAGACGCCTTTGCGTTCGGTCTCCTGCGCGAAAGCAGGCGTCGCAAGCGATGCGACCGCGACGATCGCAACGGCGAGTCCAACGTATCGCGAACGCATCTGCTCTCTCCCTCGAAGCTCTACGGCATTACGCCTTGAGCGCGATCTTCTCTTCGGCCGTGATCACCGAGCCGTCGTCATCGGTCCAGGAGAACTTGAAGGTCCCGGCTTCCTCCACCTTTGCATCGAACTGGATGTAAGGATTGGCCGAGATCGCCGGCTCGAGCGCGCAGGCGAAGACCGACTTGCCGTTGAATTCGCAAGCAAATCTGTTGATGATCTTGCGCGGGATGGGCTTGCCTTGCGCGTCCTTGCGCTGGCCCGATTCCATGACGTGCGAGACCAGGGTCTTGATCTGGATGACCTCGCCCTTGGCCGCTTCCTTGGGAAGCTTGATGCGTGGTTTGTCTGCCATTGTCCTCTCCTTGCGCCCTAGCCGCCGCAGCCGCCAATCGTCACCTTCACGGTCTTCTGCTCCGTGAACAGCGCGCCGTCGCTCATCTTCGCGATCGCAACCACGTTCTGCGTGGCCGCGAGCCGGATCCGGATCGAGGCCTCCGCCTTGCCCGAGAGCGGCGTGAACATCAGCGTCGCGACGCCGGCGTTCGGATTGCCGTCGGCGAGAATCATGACTTCCTTGACGTAGGATTCCGTGGTCATCGGGCTCTCGACCGTGAGCGATAGCGGCACGGTATTGCCATTCTCCGCGATCTCCGGCAGGTCGAGCGCGATCTTGCCCTTGACCGGCGGCTTGCCGCCGGTGAACTTCTCGATCCACTTCGCGGCGTCATTGCTCACTTCGGCATCGGCCGCCATCGGCATCAGGGTCAGCATGACAAAGCCGCCCCCGAGCGCGAATGCCTGCCGTCGATTGATGGCTTTCATTCCAGATCCTCCTCGCCGTCAGTTCAGCGTCTTGAGATAAGCGACCACGTCCTCGACCTGCGCGGCCGATAGAATCGACTTGCCGACGAACTCGGGGCGCACACGGCTCAAGCCGTCGTTTTTGAAGAACGCCGGCATGACCGTGTCGGTGAAGATGCGCTTGGGATCGGCGACGATGAGGCGCAACTGCGCCTCGCTGTAGCGGCCGGCGACGCCGTCGAGCGACGGGCCGAACTCGCCGTGGAATTCCTCGGACTTCAGGCTGGTGACCTGGTGGCAGGCGAGGCAATTGCCCAGCGTGCGCGTCAGGAACACCTTCTTGCCGGCATCGGGATTGCCGGGTGCGCCGGTCAGCGATTTGGGCAGAGCGTCATTGACGACGTCGAGCTTGATCGACTCCTGCGCGTGGGCGCTTCCGGCCGAAAGACATAGTGCAAACGCAGCCGCGAGCGAGCGCCGCATGTTCCCTACCCTTGATGGCGAGGTGAGCCCGCCTCGTTTGCGATGGACTCACAGTCCATCAAATTCATCTATCATGATATGTTGATGTAAGAAGCGGCGTCAAGACAAATTCGCGGAGCGGTGTCAGCTAGCCGTTTGTGGTCAGAAAATCCCGGAACGAGCCGCGCTCGTAAGCCCGCTCCCGCACGAAGCGAAACATCGCCAGGAAATGCTGCGGCTTGAGATAGCCGGGTGCCCGCGCCACCTCCCGCGCCATCGGCTCCTTTGCCTCAATGCCGTTGGACGATAGAGGAAAGAACTGGAATGTCGGGGTGAACCTGATCCCGTATTTCTGGGCCAGATCCTTCTCGGACAATTCCTGGCGATCGAAATCCGTAACCTTGCGGGAGCCGATCAGATTGAGCTGCAACACCTCGAAATTGTCGCGAATGTAGGTCGTGATCGCCGTATCGGCAAAGTTTGCCAGATGCGTCTCGCGGCAATAGGGGCAGCCGCGCAGCTCCCACATGATCGCAAGGCGCTTGCCGCTGGCGGCAGCGCCTTCGAGGTCCTCGCGCAGATCGAGGAAGCTCTGCAGAAACCAGGGCTCGTGATAGAGCCCATCTTCTCCAAGCGCCGGCTCAGCGGCCGCCTCGCCACGGCGGGCGGCAAGAGCCGCGCCCGATGCTAATGCGAGAAAGCCGCGTCGCGTCAGCCGGCTGGGCGACATCAGGGATTTGTGCCTTGGAAGGATCTTGCGCATCGGTCACTTTCATTATGATATTCAAATTCACGAATGTGACAAGGATTTCCGATCTTGCGCTGCATCATCGCCCTGTTGGCATGGCTGACTTCGAGCGCGCTCGTTCTCGGCGCGGAGGCTGGCAAACCCACGGATTTCGTATCGGTGATGGGGCCGATCATGGACAATCTGCGCAGCGCGGCAAGCTATGCGCGCACCGGAAGCTTTGCGCTGGCACAGATGGAGACGGACGCGGCGGCGGCCACGTGGAAACGGCTCGAGCCAAACGCGTCCGGCCCCCTGCCCGCTTATGCACCGGCCGCACTGGCGGAATTTCTTGGTCACGGCGGTGAACGGCTCGCGGCCGCAACGCGCGCGCTGGACGGCGGCGACAATGTCGCCGCCGCTCGCGAACTGTTTGCGCTGCGCCGGTCGTATCATGAACTCAGGCGTCGTTCGGGCCTCTACGATCTCGGCGACTGCATATTCGAGATCGCACCAGCCATGGAAAAGCTACGGGCGGCGGCCACGCGGTATGGCGAGCAGCCGGCGCAGGAATACGCCGAGGAGACCGTTGCCGCGGCAAGCGCATTCCGCGATCGTCTGCAGCGCTGCAACGAATGGGCAAGCAGCGAGATCGCCGGACAAGGCGAGTTCCGCCGCCTCATCGACGGCGCGATCGCGAGCAGTGGCGAGATCGCCCATGCAGCGATGGCCGGCGACGGGCCGCTTGTGCATCGTTACCTGATCGAACTGCAGTCCTATGCCCAACTGCTTGATTTCCGCTATGGCTAGCTCAGCCGATGGTGGTCAGCCCCGGAAAGCGCTCCAGCAGCCACTCCGAAACCGCCGGCATTAGACCGGTCAGGAACATCAGGCCGGTCGCGACCAGAAAGACGCCCATCGTCTTCTCGACCAGGCCAAGATGCCGACGCGCGCGGCCAAGCGCGGCAATGAACCTGCCGGTGAACGCGGCCGCGATTAGGAACGGGATGCCGGTCCCGATCGAATAAGCGAAGAGCAGCAGGGCTCCTCGTCCGGTCGTTTCCTCCGAGCCTGCCATCAGCAGGACAGCGGCGAGAATGGGGCCTGCGCAGGGCGTCCAGCCGAACGCGAATGCCAGCCCCATGACGAAGGCCCCCGCCACCCCGGCCGGCCGGTTGTCGACCTGCACCGTCGCGCTGCGATAGAGCAGAGGAATCCTCAGCATACCTAGAAAATGCAGGCCCATGACGATGATCAGGCTGCCGGCGACAATGCCGAGCGTTGAGAGATGCGCAGAGATGAGGCGTCCCGCGAGCGAGGCGGTCGAGCCGAGCGCGATGAAAACCAGCGAGAAGCCCGCCACGAAGGCGAGCGCGGAGATCAGGATGCGCGGCCGCAGGTCGGGCCTGCCACCGGAGAGATCGGTGACCGAGACGCCGGCCATGTAGCAGAGGAAGGGCGGGACGAGGGGCAGGATACAGGGCGACAGAAACGACAACAGCCCCGCGACGAAGGCCGCACCCAGCGTGACGTCCAAGGTCATTGCGTCTCATTCCTAGCACATATGCGAATTTAATGATATAAAGCGCCAAGGAAGTCCAGAGGTCCGTTACGCAGGATGAACAGAATCATCGCCTGGCTCGCAGTCATTGTCGCGCTCGCGCTGCCCGCAACGGGATCGCGCGCGGCCGAGCTCGTCATGTTCGAACGGGCCGGCTGCGTGTGGTGCGCACGCTTCAACGCCGAGATCGCGCCGATCTATGGCAAGACCGAGGAAAGCCAGACCGCGCCGCTGCGCCGGGTCGACCTGAATAGCCCCCTACCCGCCGACCTCGCCGGAATCGATCCCGGCGCCTTCACGCCGACCTTCGTCGTGGTAAAAGAGGGCCGTGAGATCGGGCGCATTCGCGGTTATCCGGGGGATGCCTTCTTCTTCGGCCTCTTGGACCGGATCCTGTCCAACACAGGATCCGAACCGGGCAGGTCGTGACCGCTCTCAAGGATTTTGCTCAGGGGAATTTGACGCGATGCCGCTGCCAAAGCTGAAGGAGATCGAGGGCTCCGCCGAGCTCGAGCAGATGATCGAGAAGGCGCGCGAGGCGAGCGACATGCTCAAGGCGTTGTCGCACGAGTCCCGGTTGCTGCTGCTCTGCATCCTCGCCGAGGGTGAGAAATCGGTGACCGAGCTCGAGCAGTTCCTGGGCGAGCGGCAGTCCACTGTCTCGCAGCAGCTCGCGCGACTGAGACTCGATCGACTGGTGACGACCCGCCGCGACGGCAAGGCGATCTACTACAGCCTCGCCAACGAGGACGTCCGCAAGATTCTCACCGCCGTCTACGACGTGTTCTGCGAGCCGGTGCGGCGGCGCCGCCGGTAGTTTTCTGTTCTGGATTTTCGCGCCTTCCCGGCGCAGACTGTCTGACAAGCAGAACGAACATCCCCGGGAGGAATGCTGGGCCCTTCGACCATAGCGTTTGCATGCGGGCTTGCCGCCGGTGCCGTTCTCGGCGTTTCCGGCCGTGCTGGCCGCTTCTGCACGCTCGCGATGCTCGAGGATGCGTTCTTCGGATCGGATTTTCGCCGGCTCAGATCCTTTGCTCTGGCCGCGGCGGTCGCCCTGCTCACGACCCAAGCGCTGGCCGAGTTCGGCATCGTAGACCTGTCGCGGTCGATCTATCTCACAGCATCGATCGGCCTGGGCGGCGCGATCATCGGCGGGTTGATGTTCGGCGTTGGCATGGCGCTGGTCGGCACCTGCGGTTTCGGCACGCTGGTGCGAATCGGCGGTGGCGATCTGCGTGCCATCGTGGTCTTTCTCGTGCTCGGCCTGTCCGCGCTCGCGACCATGCGCGGCATCACTGGCATGCTCCGCGTGAAGCTGATCGAGCCATTGTCGGTGCGCCTCACCGAAGGCAACAACCAGACGCTGACTTCGCTGCTTGGGGCCGGCAGCACGACGCGCGTAATCCTCGTCGTGTCGATTGCCGCCGCGCTCGCTTTCTGGGCGCTCGCGGATGGCCGCCTGATCCGGTCGCCGCGACTATTGGTCTCCGGTCTTGCCGTCGGCGCCGCGATTGCGTTCGGATGGTTCGCGACGGGGTGGCTCGCGGATGACGAATTTGATCCCGTGCGCGTCTCCTCGCTCACCTTCGTTGCCCCGCTTGGCGACACTATCCTTTACATCGCCACCTTCTCCGGCGCGCGGTTGAATTTTGGCATCGGCTCGGTCGCCGGCGTCGTCGCCGGCTCGTTTGCCGCCGCCATGCTCGGACGCGGCTTTCGCTGGGAGGCTTGCGACGACGCCCGTGAATTGAAGCGTCACATGACCGGCGCGCTTCTGATGGGTATAGGCGGGATCATGTCAATGGGATGCACCATTGGCCAGGGATTGACCGCATTCTCAACACTCGCTCTCTCGGCGCCGATCACAATGCTGGCGATTGCCGCCGGAGCGCGGCTCGGGCTGGAGTTCACGATGACTGGCGAGTGGCTGCCAGCAGTGCGCAAGCTGTTCGGCGTCTCGACGTAGTGGAAATAACACCGCTTCTGCACATGTGGCCGGAATCCGAAGCGCCTTCACCTTCACCAAGAAGCATTCAGCTCTCGACGGCTTAGACGAGCGCGAAATCCGCATGCTGGTTCCCATAGCCAACAGCTCCCATGGGCTCCGCGCACGAACTACTTAGCGACATCTGGTCGCCTATATCCGAACTTCAACCGCGATACTCAATAGCGCGCGTTTTCCAATTATCTTACCGTCCGGCCGGCTATTTCGGACAACGCCTGATGAACGTTCTTTGGAAGAGCAAGCCAAACCGGGAACAACAAAAACGTAGGATATGTGATCGACGGCGGCTATTTTGACAACAATTGCGCTGTCACATCTCAGGAGCTTGCAATAGCCGCGACAACGGCTCTTGGTCTTGCAAAGCTCGACAATTCCTGCCCGCAAGGCTCCCGCAAGGCAATCTTTTTGGAGTCCGCTTGCGCTCTATCCACTCTCATCATCAACAACATTCCCAATTCATTACGACAACAGCCATTTGCCCATCCTCAGTTGACGCACTCAACTCCTCCGGTCCGAACGCCTTCTCCCGTGTCGAGTTCATGATCTTTGGTGTCAGACGGCTAGGCCACCTCTGCCCGTTCCCGGGGCAACTTCCTCATCAGCGCATCCAGCGAAAATGCGCCGGGGCCTACGCTTGCGATGATCCCAAAGGCGCCGAGGAGGCCAACATTCTTCAAGAAATGGATGAGTAGGCCCTGCCGAGCGGCTCCTTCGAGCATCCAAAAATTGTGGAATGTTACAGTAGCTGCGAGCGTGTAGAGTATGAGTCCGATGGCGACTGCACGGGAATAGAAACCGACCGCAATGCAGATCGCGCCCAACATCTCAACCGTTGCCACGAAGATGGTCAGCGGCATTGCCAGTGGATATCCCTTGGTCGCAAGCAGGGCCGCAGTCGCGTCGAGGGTTTCAAATTTTCCCGCCGCGCTGAACGCGTAAAGAGCGATCAGAGCAATCCGCCCGACCAATAACCCCCAGTCACGGCTTCCTTCCATGTTGTTCTCCTTCTTTGTGCTACTGCTTTCGCACCCGACCGTCAGCTCAAAGAGGCCTTCACCCGCTCCGGTGAAAACGGCAGATCCCGAATTCGCTTCCCGGTCGCATGCGCGAAGGCATTTGCCAAAGCTGCAGATGCGGCACCGACGGATCCTTCGCCGGCGCCAAGGCTCGGCAGCTCTGGCCGATCGATCAGGATGACGTCGATCGGCGGCACTTCCGGATAGGTCATGATCGGATAGCGACTCCAGTTGAGCGACGTAATACTCCGATCGTCAAAGGATACCGATTCCTTCAGGGCCCAACTCAGCCCTTGCACGATTCCGCCCTCGGTCTGAGCAATGACACCGCTGCTTGAGCACGGCCGCCACCTCGACGACGATCTGAGGAGCGAGCCCTTCGGAAGGTTCATCGAACAGGACGAGACGCCGACGTGCTCCCTTGCCCAGTCAGCAAAGGGCTCGATCGCCTGCCACAACGTGCTGCCAAGAGGCGTCAACGCGTAGTCTACGCGCGGGGGTGTGGTCGGGTAGACTGTGCGGGTGAGAAGTCCGTCACGCTCCAGTCCGCGCACCGTGAACGTAAGCATCCGCTTCCGCGAAGCGCCTGCGGCTCGGGACGAAACGAAGGCGAACGTCAGCGGGCTGCCCTTGAGGGGCCCTACCCCGGTCTCACTGCAACTGGCAATGCTGGACCGCTACATCGAAACCGTCAACGCACTTGCCGACACGATAGCAAGCCACGCAAGCGCGGAGGACGACCGGGGCCCCGTTGGTCGCCGACTTCAGCGTCATCGTCTACCCGAAACGCCCTTGGGAAGGCTTTGAGGTCGAGGTCAAGGGAAAGCTGACCGTACTCGTCGGCGGAGAGCTCTTTTCGGAAGCCCACCATAGTTGTGGGTCATACGTGGTAGCTGGGAGCGACTCGCCCGCGATGACAACTTTCGCCTGGATTGTTGAGAATGCCTGGAAGCCCCTCCGGCAGGGATCATCTCGCGCAGCGGCTTCGTCGGGCTGGCAGCGGATGCAGATGTTTAAGCAGCCGAATGGCCGAGCCGAAAGCCCCCTCATCACATTGTCGAGATACGTTCCTGAACAGCTCAAAAAAACACCGTTTGAAAAACCGTTTTAGTTCGGCCTTCTCAAACGGTTTCTCTCGCTAAGGTCTTGATTTTGTTTGGTGGGCGCACCAGGGCTCGAACCTGGGACCCGCTGATTAAGAGTCAGCTGCTCTACCAACTGAGCTATGCGCCCGAAAGGCGGTCAATGCCTTGCGAGGCCGGTCGTTTAGCAAAGCGAACCGGGTATGGCAAGCGATGCAACGAAGGTTTTCCAACGGTTCGTCCACAAGCCCCGGAATGCGAAAAGCCGCTGAATTCCAGCGGCTTCGCCAAAGTTAATCCCGGAAAATCCCGCCCGCCTACAGCCGGCCGTCGCGATCCCGGTCCGGACCGCCGTCCCGGTCGAAATGGTCGCCATGGAAGCGATCCATACCCCGCTCCATCATGCGGTCCATGCCACGCTCCATGAAGCGGTGGTGCGGACCGTCGTCGCCGCCGCCGAACGGACCGCGATGGCGGGTCAGCACGGCGAGGCGCCGCTTCTGGCCGTCATCCAGCGTCTTGTAGAGGGGCTCGGCCGCATCGGCGATCTTCTTCAGGGCCGCGGAGGTCGCGCTCATGTCCTCGGCACGCTGGCGCAGGCGGGCGACCGGATCATCCGGCTTGCCGGCATCCTTGTCGGCGTCTCCGGGGCCGGCATTCATCCGCGCATTGGCGCGGTCGATGCGCAGCTTGGCGAGCTCGCGCACCGCGGTCTCGACCGGCGGCCACAGCTTGTCCTGATCGGCATTGAGCTTCAGCCCGGCATGGACCGCGGCGATCCGCGCGTCGACGAAGGCGGCGCGGTCTTCCGGGTTCATGCGCATGTGGCGGAAGTGCTCCATCCACGGGCGATGATGATATTGGGCATAGACCGCGCCCGAGCCGGCGATGCTGAGCGCGGCGATGGCGGCGATGGTGAACTTCTTCATACGGACCTCCTCTGGAAGGATGCTCCGGAAGATGGGCGCAAGCGCCATCGCATTCAACTTACAAGTTGGACAGAGACTTACCCTTACCAAGATGTAATTCGTTGTCGCAGTTTGAAATCATTCGCAACAGGGAATGGCATGAATGGACTGGAGGGCTCCTGATACCGCCAGAAGCCCTCCCGTTCATGTCAGTTCGTCGTGCTCTTCGCTTCCTTCTGGAACTCGTCGATCAGCGACTGGCCGATGCGGCCTGCGGCGTCCTTATAGACCGACTCCATCGCCTTGCGCATCGCCTCGTCCTGCTCCGGCGTCAGCTTGATGATCTCGCTCTTGCCGCTCTTCTTGATCTCGGCGAGCGCGTCGTTGTTCTCCTTCTGCGACTGCGTATTGTTGAAGTCAGTCGCCTCCTTCATCGCCTTTGTAAGCTGGTCGCGGATGTCGGCCGGCAGCTCGTCCCAGAACTTCTTATTCACGATCACGACGTAGCCGATATAGCCGTGGTTGGTCTCGGTGATGTACTTCTGCACCTCGTGCATCTTCTGGGTATAGATATTCGACCAGGTGTTCTCCTGGCCGTCGACCACGCCGGTCTGGAGCGCCTGGTAGACTTCCCCGAAAGCCATCACTTGCGGGAGCGAGCCGAGCGTCTTGAACTGGGCCTGCAGCACCCGCGAGGACTGGATACGGAACTTGACGCCCTGGTAGTCGCCAGGCGTCACCAGCTTCTTGTTGGCGCTCATCTGCTTGAAGCCGTTGTCCCAGTAGGCAAGGCCGGTGATGCCCTTGGAGTCGAGCAGCTTGAGCAGCCGGAGGCCGAGCGGGCCTTCCGTCACCTTACGCAGCGTCTTCAGGTCGGGAAGGATGTAGGGCAGATCGAACACCTCGAATTCGCGGATGCCGAGCGGTCCGAATTTCGAGTTCGACGGCGCCAGCATCTGCACGCTGCCGAGCTGAAGCGCCTCGAGCTCTTCCTTGTCCTTGTAGAGCGTCGAGTTCGGATAGACCTCGATCTTGACCTTGCCGCCGGTGTATTTCTCGGCAAGCTCCTTGAACTTCTCCGACGCCTTGCCCTTCGGCGTGTCGGTGGCGACGACGTGGCTGAACTTGATGATGATGGGGTCGGCGCTGGCGGGGCCGACAAGACTACTCAAGGCCAATACCGCGACGGACGCCGCGATCGCGAAGGTGCGCATAATCTCTCCCTGCTGTGTTATTTGGGCCGCCCGGCGCGCGGGCGACCTCTCCTCATGCCAGCCACATCCATACAGGCCGGCGCCGCCACCTGCTATTGGCCGTTAGCAGGGCAGCTATTCAGCATGCACCCGAGCACCGCTGCGCTCCCTCTCCCGCTTGCGGGAGAGGGCGGGGGAGAGGGTGTCTCCTCACACGAGAACCCCCGAGAGGAGAGAGCCCTCACCCGCCGCGCGCTTCGCACGCGTCGGCCTCTCCCGCAAGCGGGAGAGGCGAAGCCAACGCGCAGCAACGCAAACGTCAGCTTGCCGCCGCCGTCGTTATCGTATCGCGCTGGCGCTTCATCACCATCTTGTTGAGCGCGCCGAGATAGGCCTTTGCGGAGGCGACCAGCGTGTCCGGGTCCGCCGCGCGGGCCGTCATCGCACGTCCCTCATGCGACAGCCGCACCGAGACTTCGGCCTGCGCGTCGGTGCCTTCGGTCACCGCGTGCACCTGGTAGAGCTCGAGCTTGGCCTCGTGCGGCACCAGACGCTTGATGCAGTTGAACACCGCGTCCACCGGGCCGTTGCCCTCGGCTTCCTCGATCTTGATCTGCCCGTCGACGTCGAGCTTCATGGTCGCGCGCTGCGGACCATGGGTGCCGGCGATCACCGTCAGCGAGGTCAGCTTGATGCGGTCGTGCGAAGCTGCCATCTCCTCGTCGACCAGCGCCTCGATGTCCTCGTCGTAGATGTCCTTCTTGCGGTCGGCCAAAGCCTTCATCCGCGTGAACGCATCTTCCAGCTGGTTTGGACCGAGCTTGTAGCCCATCTCCTCCAGTTTGTGCACGAAGGCATGGCGGCCGGAGTGCTTGCCGAGCACCAGCGACGACTGCTTCAGGCCGACCATTTCGGGGCGCATGATCTCGTAGGTGGACGCGTCCTTCAGCACGCCGTCCTGATGGATGCCGCTCTCGTGTGCGAACGCGTTACGGCCGACGATCGCCTTGTTGTACTGCACCGGGAACGAGGTCGCCGCCGACACCACCTTCGAGGCGCGAGTGAGCTGCGTGGTGTCGATCTTGTTCCAGTAGGGGAATTTGTCATTGCGCACGTTGATCGCCATCACGATCTCTTCGAGTGCGGCGTTGCCGGCGCGCTCGCCGATGCCGTTGATGGTGCACTCGACCTGGCGCGCGCCGCCGACGATGCCGGCCAGCGAGTTCGCAACCGCCATGCCGAGATCGTTATGGCAGTGCACGGAGAACACCGCCTTGTCGGAGTTCGGCACGCGCTCGATCAGCGTCTTCATGAAGTGGGTATATTCGTCCGGCGTCGTATAGCCGACGGTGTCGGGGATGTTCACCGTGGTCGCGCCGGCCTTGATGACCGCCTCCACGATGCGGCACAGGAAATCCATCTCGCTGCGCGTGCCGTCCTCGGCCGACCATTCGACGTCGTCGATCTGGTTGCGGGCGCGCGCGACCATGGCAACCGAGGTCTCGAGCACCTGCTCCGGGGTCTTGTTCAGCTTCACCCGCATATGCAGCGGCGAGGTCGCGATCACGGTGTGGACGCGGCCACGCTTCGCGAACTTGACGGCCTCGGCGCAGCGGTCGATGTCGGCCGGATGCGCGCGCGACAAGCCGGCGATCACCGCGCTCTTGGAACGACGGGCGATTTCGCTAACCGCCTGGAAGTCGCCTTCAGAGGTGATGGGGAAGCCGGCTTCGATGACGTCGACCCCCATATCGTCCAGCAGCTCGGCGACCTCGAGCTTCTCCTCGAAGGTCATGGTGGCGCCGGGGCACTGCTCGCCGTCGCGCAGCGTGGTGTCGAAAATGATGACGCGGTCCTTGTCGGACTTGTTCACGGGAGCCATTTCAAATTTCCTTTTGAGCTTTCGCGCCGGTCATTTCCTTGGGCGCTATCGGGGTCCGCTGATCTCGTACATCCCCTGAGTGCCCAGGCGCGCAGCGCCCAGCCGGCCCTCAGGGGCAAGTAAGAAGAAGCCCGCCAATAAGAAGGGTGGGCAGCGCGGCCGGGATCGTGGCGGCGGCCAGAGCCACCTCCCTCGAAATCCCATCGATTTGGCCGCGAATCAGCATTGCCAGACCCTTTTTGAGCCCACAAATCCTCAGTCAAAACCGTTGACGATAGGTTGCCGGGAACTCAATGGACCGTTCTTAAACGAAAAATAGGCGCAACTGCAACGCCAAAAGATGGTCAGCGGGATTGACCTGGTTGCAGGTGGCGACCCTCCCGGTCCGGTCGGCGCGTGAGCTGACGGCTATCCCGCGCGGCGGGCGCGGGCCCTGCTTTCCCAGCGGTTCAGCATCTGGCCGAGCTCGCCTGTGGCCGGGGGCACGACCTCGTTGGTGTTGGCAGGCGCGGCGGCGGGAAGCCAATCCGGTTGCGTATACTCACGCCAGCGGCGGGCTTCCGCACGCCGTTTGCGGGACACGAAATCGCGCGTGAAATAACCGGCGGCGAACGCGATGGCGAGCGACAAGACCATTACGACAACAGCTAGCACAACGAACTCCGGCATTTGCCCCAGGAGCGAGTTCTGCCAACATCGCGTGCGAGGTCAAGGCTTGACAGCGGACAAAACGGGCTCCGGTTGACCTGCAAGATGGAACGAATTGTCGCGTCGCGACTTCTGTGGCGCCGGTGTGCGTCGAGTTCCGCGTTTGTGGGCTTGGAGGCGCGCAAAGGATGCGAACCGGCGCTCGCAACCGGGCGCAGACCGGACTAACCTTCACAGCTGCTCGGCCGGATCAACCGGCCAGCGAACATGACCGGGAGGATGCGATGACACGCCAAAAGCAGCGTGACCAGAATGCTGCGCTTTCACGACGAACGCTGGTCCAGGGGCTTGCCCTCTGCGCTGGCGCCACGATGGCGGGCGCGGGCCAGGCGCTGGCCCAGGCCGGACCAGCCGCGCCGCCGACGACAATCACCACCCCGCCGCGCGATTTCGGCCCGGGCGGCGCGCCGACCACGTATTTCTGGGACCCCGACATCATCGCGGTCGATCCCTCCTTTAACGACCTCGCCCAGCCCAATACCGCGATCAAGCGGCTCCATACGGGACTGCTGTGGGCCGAAGGCCCGGCGTGGAGCGCACAGGGCCGCTATCTGTTGTGGAGCGACATTCCCAACAACCGGCAGATGCGCTGGAGCGAGGACGACGGCCGCGTCAGCGTATTTCGCGCTCCGTCAAACAACTCCAACGGCAACTCGTTCGACTTCCAGGGCCGCCAGCTCTCCTGCGAGCACCTGACCCGGCGGGTGACACGCTACGAGCATGACGGCACCGCCACCGTGCTCGCGGACTCCTATCAGGGCAAGAAGCTGAACTCGCCGAACGACGTCGTCGCGCATCCCGACGGCAGCTACTGGTTCACCGATCCGCCTTATGGAGGCCAGCTCTATGAGGGCGAGCCCGACGCCGCGGGCGGCCCGAGCAATTCCGGTGGCAAGCTCAATCCGCGGATCGGCCAGCCGGCCGGCTTCGCGCCGGGCAAGCGCGAGCTGCCGACCAACTGCTACCGCATCGACCCCTCCGGCCGTGTCGACCTCGTCGTCACCGAGGAGCAGGTGCCCGATCCCAACGGGCTGTGCTTCTCGCCCGATTTCAAGAAGCTCTACGTCGCCTCGACCGGCAAGGGACCAGGCGACACCGGGCCGGGCGGCAAGGGCGAGATCTTCGTGTTCGACGTCGGCGGCGACAACAAACTTTCCAATCTCAAGAAGTTCAGCGATTGCGTGATCGACGGCGTGAAGTGCGGGCCGGACGGCGTGCGCTGCGACGTCAACGGCAATGTCTGGGCCTCCAGCAATGCCGGCCGCGCCGTCGGCTATAACGGCGTGACGGTGTGGTCGCCGGACGGCAAGCTGCTCGGCCGCATCCGCCTGCCCGAAGTCTGCGGCAACATCTGCTTCGGCGGCCCAAAGCGAAACCGCCTGTTCATGGCTGCGAGCCAGTCGCTCTACGCGGTGTACACGGCGACGCAAGGCGCAGGTCCCGGCTGAGGCCGACTACGCGATCCATGAGCGAGGGGCGCTGGCCTAAACCGTCGGCGCCCCGGTCGCTTCGTGCCCGCGTCATTGCTTGCGTGTGCAGTCACGGACGTGGCCGACGCGCGCGCCTTAGACACTGTACGGCGCGCGGGCAGAGATGCGGTTCCCTGACCGATGCCGAGGATTTCGTCTAAGGGCCCTAGTCGACAACAGCGATGGTCAGGGCGACGGAGCGGACTGGCCGGCAAAGGCGGCATCTGCTTCGGCGCGCAGCCGGTCGGGCGTGTCGAGGTAACGCGGCGAGTAGTGAAACGTCGTCATTCGCTTCACGCCGGCGGTGCGGGCGAGATGGCCGGCCTGCGCGGCCGTCAGGTGCCGGCGTTGCTGTGCAATATCCGCATCGTCGCCGGCAAAGGCCGCCTCGATGAAGAGATGATCGGCACCGCGCGCGAGCGCGATAATGTTCTCCGCGTTGGCGGGGGTGAAGGCGACGTCGGTCACGTATGCTACCCGCTGTCCGGGCGCAACTTTGAGCGCGTGCCGCGTGAGCTCACCGAGTTTGATAACGCGGCCGGCATCCACGGCAATCGACGCATCCTCCCCCGCACCACTGCGGACCGCGCGCTTGGCCGCGTTGAGCCAGGGGCCGACGTCGAGACCAAGCTGCGCCAATCCGACGGTCCAGACGTTGACCCGCACCGTCTCCTGCAACGCAAAACCGAGGCAGGCAATGCCGTGATCAAGCGTTACCGCCTCGATGGAGAGATCGCCGTCCCGGAACACCAGCCCCGGCGGCAAGACCGCTTTCTCGTACGGCGCCGCGCGAAACTGCTGCCTTGCTGGAAAGATGGTCCAGTCACCGAGCCGGCCGTCGTGAAACTCGGCCGCTTCGATCGCGAAGTCCTGCGAATTTGCGCCGAGCAGATTCCAGCTATAACTCGCAAGCTTTCCGGCGACGCCGTCGACGAGACCGGGCGGGCCGATCATGCGCACGCGGCCGGGTTGCTGATGCCGGACCCGCAGCAACTGATCGAAGCCGGCGAAGTGATCCATATGCCGATGGCTGACGAAGACGTCGCTGATGCGCTGCAGTTCGCGGCTGGATAGCGCCGAGAGATCGCCGATGTCGAACAGCATGGCGCGCCGTCCGAACCTGAAGTCGACCAACAGGCCGGGATCGGCAAGCGGCTCGTTGACCAGGCGGCATTGAACCAGTCGAGCCATATCTCTTAGGACCTTCTCGTCTCTTAGGACCTTCTCGCCTTAGGACCTTCTCACGACGCGGGGGATGGGCCTTTTTGTTGACTTTCGCAATTGCGTTGTGAGCCGCGGCCGCCGCGTATCGACCTTGGGCGATGTTGACTTTCCACGGCCCGCTCTGAATACTTCGTGAAAAGCAAAAGCCAGTCACAAAAGACGGTTCAGAGGGAGGATAGGATGCCGACTTCACGCAGGACCCTGCTGAAGACCTCGGCGGCTGCTGCCGCCGCACTCAGCCTCGATTGGACACGGGCAAAGGCGCAAGCCGAGACATTGCGGATCGGGCTGATCTACGATCTGACCGGTCCGTTCGCCGCCGGCGGCTCGGTTGCCTCCTCGGTCGGCGCACAGATCGCCATCGACCTCGTCAACGAGAAAGGCGGCATTGGCGGCAAGACCAAGATCGTGCCGGTTGCGGCCGACTCCCAGAGCAAGCCCGATGTCGCGATCAACGAGGCCGAACGTCTGATCAACCAGGAGAAGATCGATATCCTCAATGGCGTCTATGCGAGCTCGCACGCCGTGCCGCTCGCCGCCAGGGTGGAGCAGCAGAAGAAGATCCTCTGGATCACGACCGCGGTCTCGACCGCCGTGTTCAAGGACAAGAACCTGCAATACGTGTTTCGCGCGCAGATCCATTCCGACCAGTACGGCCAAGCCTTTGCAAGCTTCATCAACGAGCATGCGAAAGCCAAGCTCGGCATGGAGCCGAAGGACGTCAAGGTCGCGCTGATCCACGAGGACGGCCCCTATGGCGTCGGCGTCGCCGCGGCCGACGAGGCCTATGCCAAGCAGGCCGGCATCCAGGTGGTGCTGCGCGAGGGCTATTCGGCCTCCGCGCCCGATCTCTCGGTGCTCGTAACCAAGCTCAAGCGCGCCAAGGCCGACGTGATCTCGCATGCCGGCTACAACCCGGATATCACCCTGTTCCTGCGCCAGGCCCGCGAGAGCGGCCTGCGCTTCAAGATGCTGTTCGGCGCCGGCGCCGGCTACAGCCAGCTCGACAAGCTGCGCGCGACCTTCGGCCCCGACATCGACAATTTCTGCAATATCGATCCGGTGCCGGCGCAACTGCTCGATCCCGCCAAGCTCGCGCCGGGGATGGGCGACCTGATCAAGACCATGGTCTCGCGCTACCAGGCCAAGATGGGCGCCACCGACGTGCCGCCGCATTGCTCGATGGGTTTCAACCAGACCTGGGTGCTGCTCAACAACGTGCTGCCAGTCGCGAAAGAGAAATACGGCAGCTTCGAGCCCGAGGCCATCCGCAAAGCCGCGCTCGACGTCGATATCCCCGCCGGCGGCACCATTCAGGGCTACGGCGTCAAGTTCTTCCCGCCGGGCACGCCGCTCTCGGGACAGAACGAACGCTCGACGCCAGTGGTGATGCAGAACGCCGGTGAGCACATCTCGGTGGTGTGGCCGACCAACATCCGCACGCGGGATCCGGTGTTTCCGCTGCCGAAGGGATCGACTTACGGGGCGTGAGGCGCATGATTGCGGAGGATGGTTCTAACCCTCCCCTGGAGGGCCCCTCCAGGGGAGGGTAAGAGAGCCGCTCTCTACAACACCACCCGCCGCCCCTCCTCCGCGGCCCAATAGCCCGCGTAGTTCACCTTGATCGTCTCGTAGGCCAGCGCGAGGTCCGACAGCGGCTGCCGGCCGGTCACGGTGCATTCCATGAAGTCCTGGATCTCCTGCAGATAGCCGCGCGTCCATTCCTCCTCGAGACAGACATATTGCCAGCCGGTCTTGCGATCGACCTTTTCGGTGATGTAGACGCCGGCGAGCTTCTCCTCGCTGGTCTGGTAACTCATCAGGTGCGTGTTCGGCGTGATGTTGGCGAACAGCGAGCCGCCGGAGGTGTAGGTCTCGATCAGATTGCGGACGCCGCCCATGATCATGTCGCCGGAGAACACTGTGGCCTTGGTGCCGTCGGAGAACGTTGCGGTCAGCGTGCCCCAGTCCTCGACATCGACCGGATTGGCCTTGATGTAATTGCGCTCCTCAGGCTTCAGGATAGCGGTGACGTTGCCGACGTCGCAAGTTACGCTGACGACCCGGATCGTCTCGCCGCGTGCCTTGGCCTCGACTTGCTTGAGATAGAGCACGGCCGAGAGCGGATGACAGCCCATGCGTATCAGCGAGCCGCCACCGGTCATAGCCCACTGCGCAGCGTGCGCCGCATGCGAACCGGAATGGCTCTCCTCGCCCTTCATGAACAGGATCTTGTCTTTCGTCGCCTTGATGATCTCCGCGGTCTTGGTCACCGCCGGCGCGTAGATCCAGTCCTCGGCATACATGAAGAGTTTTCCGGTACGCTCGATCGCGGCACGGGTCGCGTCCATCTCCTCCAACACGCGCTCATACATCAGCGCCTTCGGCACGTGCTTGCCGATCGGCTGCCTGTCGCCTTCGCGGCCGAAATAGCCGGCAAAAGGCTTCTCGCAGATGACGTGCTTGCCGGCCTGCATGCAGTCTACGATCATCTCGGCGTGAAGATTGGGCGGCGTGCAGATGTCGACGACGTCAAGCTCGCGGTCGGCGATCGCTTCCGCAAAGCTGCGGTAGACGCACGGGATCTGGTGGCGGCTGGCGAATGCGACGACGTGGTCGCCGCGCGCGGCGACCGCCGCAACCTCGACATCCACGCCGTAGACGCGCCGGAACGCATACATGTGCAGCTCCGAGACGAAGCCGCAGCCTATGAGCCCAACCCTGATCCTTGCCATAGCGCCCCTCACCTTGCTTGGCGGCACTATAACGCGATCGCGGGCCTATTCCACCGAGACGCGGACCACGCCGGCGCTCATCATGCCGAGCGCGCGAGCGGCGGGGACGGAGAGATCGACGATACGGCCGCGAATGAAGGGGCCGCGATCATTGACGCGGCATTGGATCGAGCGGCTGCCATAGGACACCCTCAGCACGCTGCCGAAGGGCCGCGTCCGGTGCGCGCAGGTCAACTCGCCTTTGCCGGCTTTGCCGTAGCCGTAGAATGAGGCGAGTCCGCTCTCGGCGTGTGCAACGGTAGCAGCAGAAAACGAAAAAGTGGCAAGGCAAGAGAATAGCGTCGTCTGCGCTCGCACGGCATCGCTCCGGGTTGGCCCTGCCCGGGGCGCAAACGCTCGTTGGTTCCCCTGGGTTCCCAAACCACTGCCGGGCGGCGCCCGGCAGTGCCATCACACATTGTTACTGTTTGTGAAAAACCAGCGTGCGGACCTCGATGCTTTCCCGCGGCGCCGCATCTGCCGGCGTGGTCGGGTCGACGAAAGCTGTGTGCGGCCCGAAGCGGGTGCGGCCGTCGGTTGCGGAATCATAGCACTTGAGGAGCAGCGCCTCGTCCGGCGTCATCTCGGGAAAATAGAACCAGCGATGGTTCGGATTGTATTTCACCGAGTATGTCTCGCCGCGGCGATTGGGATAGATCAGGTCGGAGGCGATAAGATCATCCGGCGCGACTGTGCTGCCGTCGGCCACGGCAAGCGGAGAATCGCGCAAGGGCCCGCGGATCGGCCGCCACAGATTGATCACCTGAACGCGGCCCTTGAGCAGCTCGTCGGCTTCGTCAGGCAGATGCTCGCGGACACGGTTGGCGCCGGAGGTCGCGGTCTGGTCGACATGGACGCGCGTCGCAGGCTGGCGCGGGCCGCCGCCGCGAATGTCGGCCGCGCCCTCGACGCGCCGGCGCACGGTGTGATCGAAGATGAAGACCCGGTCCGCCTTCAGCGTCGCACGCAGGAAGGCCTCCACGGCGGGATAGTAGATCGCCCTCACCTCGTCATCGTTGTAGAAGTCCTTGACCTGGTTCGGATGGCGCACCAGCGCAAAGCCCTGGCGATCGAGCGAGAAGCTGTTCGCGATCAGCCGCGCATCAAAAATCGGAACCTGGTGCGGCTCCGGCAACGATGTGCTCTTCGGCTCGCCCGGCGGCGGATCGAAGGCGTAAGTGCGCGGCTTGCCTGAGGTCGGTGCAAGGTAGTTGAGTTCGGCAGTGACGAAGGGAAGCGATTCGATTTTTGTTTCTTGCAGGCCCATGGCCGGTCTCCCGATGTGGTCGTCTGCTTGATTTTTGACGGGATGCAGCGCGGCGCAAGGCAGGTAGCGCAAATAGCAATGTGAGTGTCGTCGGGCGCGGGAAATGCAGAAGGAACGTTTTGAGGATCGACCTGCGCATGCTGCTCTCCTTCTCCCCTTGTGGGAGAAGGTGGCGCGGAGCGCCGGATGAGGGGTCTCTATCAACGAACTCGATTGTGAGAGATGAGCACGCGGATAGAGACCCCTCACCTGTCACTGGGTCTCCGCTTGTCGTCCCGGACGGCGTCGGCAGTTGCAGCCTTAAGGAAAAGATCAGGACAACATAACAAGCTCATAAAGACTCACGGAACGCCGTCGCTCTAGGATCGAAGCCGTGATTTCGCCGGTAACGAGATGCCTTATCCCACGGCGCGTTCAGGCAACCGGGGCGTGCTCTCCGGTTGCCGATCCTGACTGGACGGGTTTACAGTGGAACCCGCCCTGCGGCCGTCGACGCTTGCAATGGGAAGGCGACCTTCGGGCTGGAGATCAGCGCCATGTCAGCCGGTCAGTATCTTCGCTATGATCCGTCCGTCGAACAAATCCGGCCGGAGGAGGCGGAGGCGGTCGAGGCGATCGTTGCCTCGATCGCCCGGACCAGCGCCTCGACCTTCCACAAGGACGGACATGGGACCCGCCAGCAGCACGCCAAGGGCGTCGGTTATCTCCGAGGTGAGCTGATCGTCTACGACGACCTGCCGAACCATCTGAGCCAGGGTCTGTTCAAAAAGGCCAGCCGCTACCCGATCATCGTCCGCCTCTCCACCGCATTCAACCGAAGCGATCGCGTCCGTTCACCCCGGGGATTCGCCATCAAGGTCTTGGGCGTGACTGGTCCGCGAGCGCTCGACGACGACACCTCGACGAACCAGGATCTTCTGCTCGTCAATCACAAAAGTTACTTCGCCGATGCGATGGCGTATCGGGATGCACAGCGCAATGTCGAACGCGGCCTGGTCCTGCCGGATCTCGTATTCGAATCCGTAGGCTTTGTCTCGCGCATCCTGGTCGCTGCGTCGGACAGAACAGGTATTCCGATCCCGATAGTCCTGAAGGCACTCGGTGATGCCGGCAGCAACATTCTCGGAGAGACCTTTCATACCGAGGGAGCGCTCCGCTTTGGCGATTATATCGCAAGGCTTCGTATAGTGCCGCTGTCGGACTCGGTCCGTCGGCTCACCAGCCAGCCCTGCCACGACGGCGATGATGTCGTGCTCAAATCCGTCGTTGCCTTCTTCAAGGAGAATTCGGCCGAGTACGAACTATGTGCCCAGCTCTGCACCGACGTGAAACGCACGCCGATCGAGAATGCCTCGATCGACTGGCCCGAGGACGTCGCGCCGCCGGAGGCGCTGGGCAAAATCGTGCTTCCGCGCCAAACGGCCGACAGTCCCCCGCGCCGTGCCTATGCCGACGAGGTGCTGTCGTTCGATCCATGGCGCTGTCTAGCGGCGCATCAGCCGCTCGGCTCGATCATGCGGGTGCGCAGGGACGCCTACCGGGCCTCTCGCACGCTTCGGCAGCAACAGAACCAAAACAGAGCCATTCGGCCGCCCGAAGAGCCGCAACAGATCGAGGATTTTCCCGATTGAGCCCGATCACGTTCGTCCCGTGATTTCATTCCCGATGTCCCGGCCCGCGTTGAAGAAGAACGCCGACCGCAGCGGATCTCCGGGATCGAGCGACTCCTCCAGCGAAGTAACCATCTGGCGGGAGCGGCCCCGCCACCTGGCAGCCTTTTGCGCGTGTCCGCGGCTCTCATGAAATGCCGCGGCTTCGCGGTAAACCCGCCAGGCAGCTTGCGGCAGCCTGGCGTGACGCACGATCGAAATGGCTGCCGACAGGTGGTCGCGGGCCGCTTGGATCTCGTGCTTCAGCATCGCAATTCTTGCCATCACCTCGTGGCACAGCGCGAGAAACGGCCAGTCGGGCGCGGCGCTTGTCACCTTGTAAAACTGGTTGGCCGCGCTATGGGCGCGATCGAGATCGCCGATCGCTATCCAGTAGTCACAGCAAGTCAGCAGATAGTGGGGGATGACCAGCGACTCCATCGGTACGTGGTCGACCTCCATTCGTCGTTCCATCGCATCGAGATGCTGCCGCGCCGCAGGCAGGTTGCCCATCCTGACATAGGCTCGCGCCAACAGGTTCCTGCCGACGAAGAAGGTAAACGGATTAGCCTCGATCATCGGGCCGAGCGCATCCTCGGCGCGCCGCGCCGCGGTCCCGTATTCCTCGGCTTCGGAATACAACCAGCCGATCGTAAGGTGACACAGCGAGACGGCCTGCGGATTTGCATTCCGCTCCGAGATAGTCAACGCGGAAACGACGTTCCTTTGCGCCCGCCCCCATTCGCCGAGATAGATCTGGGCAAACGCCTCGACCGCTTCGTAGAGCACGAACAGATAGACGTCGCCGACCAGCCGGGCGAGCTCCTTTCCCCTGGTGGTGGCGTCACAGCAGGCTGGGTAATTCGCGCGCAAAAATTCCAGCACCATTTCCATGGAGCAGCGCCGCAGCCGCATGCTCAGGTCCTGCGATTCCGTGATCAGCCCTGACGCCTGCTCGGCAAGCTCCGCATTGTCGCGGTCCCAGCCGCGTAGCATCAGCTTTAAATTGGCGAGATTCCCCTGCACCAGGGCGCTGAACGCGGAATCGTCGATTGCAAGGCTCTTCGCGAGGGCCTGTTCCGCGAACGGCAAGCTCTGGCGTCGATCGACGTAAAGGCAGAACCGGCTGAGGTCGACCAGTGCGTTCACCTCTTCGCGCACGAGGCCGTTCTCCGCCGCATGTACGACGACTGCGCCGAGATCCTGCAGCGAATTCAGGAAATCTCCACTGGCCCGCCAGGCCCAGGCGCGCTGGAGTAGCAGCTTCAGACGTGTTGCCACCCGAAGTTCCGGCGGCAAATGCGACACCAGCTGCAAGGCTCGGGACAGGTAGTTCGCGGCTTCGCGCGTGCTGAACCGCCGCGCCGAACCCTCGGCGGCTGCGCAGAGGTAGTGCATCGCCTTCGCAAAATCCCGCCCCAGCTCGAAGTGGCGCGCGAGCACCGCGGCGATCTCCGGCGCCTGCGGCCCATATCCATGTTCAAGAGCCGCCCCAAGACAGGCATGGGTTTTGGTGCGGCGCGCAGGCGCAAGTCGCTGATAGAGGGTCTCCTGGTAGAGCGCGTGCTGGAACGCATAGCGCCCGGAGACGTCTCCGCTCGGCCACTCGGCGACGCCAGCGACAACGATGACGCGCCCGGTTCGTGCGAGGTCCTCGCAGATTTGCTCGACCTCCAGCACGGGGTGGCCCAGTGCGCCAGCAACGTGAAGCGCCGAAAATTCCGCACCCGCCGCGCTTGCGACCTCGAGCACATTGCGCTCATTCGCTCTCAGGTGATCGATCTGCTGAGTGATCATGCTTTCCAGATCACGCGGCATACTGTCATGCGAGGTGGCCTCCTCGCGGATCAGCCGCCAGCCCGCATCGTCCTCGACAAGCGCGCCTTGCGCCACGAGATGATCGACGAGCGACGTCACGAACAACGGCTGTCCACCGGTCCGCGCGAAGATGCGCTCGACCATTTCCTCGGCAAAATCGGCGGAGTTGAAGCGCAGGGCAAGGTAGCGCTCGACGTCGTTGCCGGCAAGCCGATCGAGCGCGAGCTCGGTGGCGTATCCGTGAATTCGCAAATCCTGGTGGACGGCACGGACAGGATGTCCGCCGACGGCGACTTCCATCGGCCGATACGTGGCCAAGACGAGAATTGCCGCCTTCCGGTCTCGGCGCGCAAGTCGCGAGAGCACATCCACGGTGGCAAAGTCGCTCCAATGAAGGTCTTCCAGTATGATCACCCACGGTCGCTTGACGGCGAGATTTTCCATGAGATCGGCAAATTCACGCAGCATGCGCTCCCGAGTCGCGCCAAAGACTTCATGCTGGAATGCGACCCGCTCCGCTTCGCCGAGAAAGCCGGGCATTTGCGCCAGCCAGGTCGGCGCGTGCTCGCGTATGGACGCAAGCAGCGATGCTCCATCGCTGCGGCGGCAGCACTCGTTCATTCCTTCGATCAGCGGAAGAAAGGCCTCATGGGTGCCGAACAATTCGTTGCAGCCACAGCGCAGCACGCCCAGCCCCTTCCGGTCCATCCTGTCGAGTGTCATCTGCAGGAGGGTTGTCTTGCCGATTCCGGCCTCTCCGGTGATGAAGACGATCTGACGCTGTCCAGTCCGGGCAAGTTGCAACGCCTTGTCCAGGATATCGAGTGCCGCAGCACGCCCCACCCACCATTGTCTGCGCTGATCGACAACCTGCTCCGCGGCGGGCGCCTCTTCCTCGACGGGCTGTTCGGCCGACGGCAACTCGGCGGTGGTGACCGACGCAATGAAGCGATATCCGCGCCGCGTGACGGTCTCGATATAGCTGGGGGCCTGTCTGTCGTCACCGAGCGCCGAACGCAGCGCGTTCATGGCGACCGCTAGGCTCGACTCGCTGACATGCAGATCAAACCAGACCGCGTCGAGCAGCTCTTCCTTTGTGACTAGCTCGCCCGGGCGGCCGACCAGACAGCAGAGGACCTCGAACGGCTTCGGAGCAAGCGCGATCCGCTCCCCTCCTCGCCACAACAGCGCGTTGGCCCGATCGAGGCGAAATTCACCAAAGGCAAGTGCGCCTGTACGCACGGCTCCAACCTCCGGATGCCCTCCGATCTTAATGGAAAGCTCAGCCAAATGTAAGGACACGCTAAAGACCTGCGCCACGCGCCGGCACTAGCATCGCGCGTGTTCATTTCCAGAGACGCCAGCAAGGCCTCGAACAACCTTTCATCACGCTGTCATTTCAGTCGGCGGGCAGTTGATGCCCGAATTTGGGCAAGGAGTTCGCCATGAGCATTTTGAAGCACCCGGCGATCGCGCCACTCGCTTTTGTCGTTCGCCGTTACGATGTCAGGATCATATTGAGCATCACTATCCTCAGTCGCATTTTTCTCATCGCCGTCTATCTCGCGTGGAGCGGCCCGAGCTTGTCCGAGGTCGACCTCGCTACCGCCATGGCGCTGCCATGAGCTCGGGGCCGCTCGAATGGTGCATCGAGATCGCGATCATTGCGGCGATTTGCGCCGGGATTTTCGTCGGCGCGCACACCCGCATCACCGCGTCGGACCAGGGATCACGCCACACGCCTGCCGACCGGGCAGCCTGCTTTCAGCGGTCTGCGAGCGACACCGGCATGAGAGCGATCCCGCGAGGCAGGCACATCGCTTGATCCGAGTGCCCTCGCCGTCTGCGATCACCAATAGGCGTAGTACGGGCGGGGATACGGCCGATAATATCCATAATAGGGGCGGTAGTGCCGGTAGTACCGGCGGTAGCCGTAGCCGGGATATACGTAGGCCGGCCCGTATCCATAATAGGCCGGCGCATAGCCGTAACCATAGCCATAGGGGCCACCATAGTACGGTCCGCCGTAATAGCCATAAGGCGCGCCGGCGATGGCGCTGCCGATGATTGCGCCGGCCGCAAGGCCGCCCAGGCCCAGGCCCCAGCCCCAACCACCGCCGCGCCAACGCACCTGCGTGACGTCATCGCTGGCCGCGGCTTTCATGGTCGCGACATTGGTGGGCATCGGGGCCGCCGCTGCCCGCTCGATTTGGCCGGCCATGACCGCGCCGGCCAGCGAACAGGCAATTGCCGCTTTCCAGATCGTCATCGTCTTGCTCCCTGTCTGACGTTTCATTCGAAAAGAGATCGCAGAGCCCATGATCAGGCATCCCAGCGCCAAGTTAATGCCTCGAATTTGCGTGCAGCGCACAAGGCACCCGTCCAAGGCACCCGTCCACGGCTCGATCGTTGGGTTGCCGGTTGGGCGGGCATGCAGCGCGGATCGACGCGTCTCTTCGCCGAAATGACACCGGCATGAAGCGCGGGGACACCCGCAAAGCATTAAGCTTCCCGCGTGCGCAACCAACAACCACCTTCCCGATTTACTATTCGTAGCATTACTATCGGTTCCAATGCCGCGCGCCGAACGGGTTTCTCGCGACAAATGGCCTCGGTCCGAGCCAGACGTGAGTGGGAGGATGACATGAATGCCGCGAGACCTGAGCCCCTTGCCCGCCAAGCGCTGGCGTTCGTCCTGGCCGGCGGCCGCGGCAGCCGGCTCCTGGAGCTGACCGACCGGCGCGCCAAGCCTGCAGTCTATTTCGGCGGCAAATCCCGCATCATCGATTTCGCACTGTCGAACGCGGTGAACTCGGGCATCCGCCGCATCGCGGTCGCCACCCAGTACAAGGCGCACAGCCTGATCCGGCATCTGCAGATGGGCTGGAACTTCTTCCGCCCCGAACGCAACGAGAGCTTTGACATTCTCCCTGCCAGCCAGCGCGTGTCGGAGAACATGTGGTATGTCGGCACGGCCGACGCGATTTACCAAAACATCGACATCATCGAATCGCATGCCTGCCGCTTCATCGTGGTGCTCGCCGGCGACCATATCTACAAAATGGATTACGAGGTGATGCTGCGCCAGCACGTCGACCGCGGCGCCGACGTCACGGTCGGCTGCCTCGAAATGCCGCGCGCGGAATCCTCGGGCTTCGGCATCATTCATGTCGACGAGGACGGCTGGATCCAGTCGTTCCTCGAGAAACCCGCCGATCCGCCGCCGATGCCGGGCAAGCCGGACGTCTCGCTCGCCAGCATGGGCATCTACGTGTTCGATGCGAAATTCCTGTTCGACGAGCTCAAGCGCGACGCCGAAAATCCGAACTCGAACCACGATTTCGGCAAGGACATCATTCCCTACATCGTCAAGAACGGCCGCGCCATTGCGCACCAGTTCTCGACCTCCTGCGTCCGCTCCGGCAGCGATCCCCGCGCCTATTGGCGCGACGTCGGCACTGTCGACGCCTATTGGTCCGCCAATATCGACCTCACCGATGTGGTGCCGGAGCTGGATTTGTTCGACCGCGCCTGGCCGATCTGGTCCTACTCCGAGATCACCCCACCGGCAAAGTTCGTCCACGACGAGGAGAACCGGCGTGGCCAGGCCGTGAGTTCGCTGGTCTCGGGCGGCTGCATCATCTCCGGCGCCTCGCTGCGCCGCTCGCTGCTGTTCACCGGCGTGCGCGTCAACTCCTACGCCAGCGTCGAGAACGCCGTGATCATGCCGTACGTGAATGTCGGCCGCGGCGCGCGCCTGAAAAACGTCGTGATCGACCGCGGCGTGGAGATCCCCGAGGGCCTCGTCATCGGCGACGACCCCGAACTAGACGCCAAGCGCTTCCGCACCACCGAGCAGGGCATCTCGCTAATCACCCAGCCGATGATCGACAGGCTCAATACATGACGCCTGTTCGCGTCCTCGCGGTCGCCTCTGAAGTCTATCCCATCGTCAAGACCGGCGGCCTCGCAGACGTCGCCGGCGCGCTCCCGGTCGCGCTGAAGGCGCACGGCGTCGAGATGCGCACGCTGATGCCGGGCTATCCCGACGTGATGCGGCAGCTCTCGGACGCCGATGAAATCCGGCGCTGGCCGGATTATTTCGGCGGGCCGGGCCGCCTGCTCGCAGGCTCGCATGACGGGCTCGATCTGTTCGTGCTCGACGTGCCGCATCTCTATGCACGGCCGGGTAATCCCTACGTCACCCAGGAGGGCATCGACTGGCCGGACAATGGCGTGCGCTTCGCCGCATTGTCACGCGTGGCGGCCGACATCGGCCACGGCCTCATCCCCGCTTTCGTGCCCGACATCGTGCATGCCCATGACTGGCAGGCAGGGCTCGCACCGGCCTATCTGCACTATGACAATCGGCCGCGGCCGGGCACCGTGATGACCATTCACAACATGGCCTATCAGGGCAAGTTCGCGCGCGAGCTGATCGGCGCGATCGGCTTGCCCTGGGGCGCCTTCAACGTCAACGGCCTCGAATATTTCGGCGGGATCAGCTTTTTGAAGGCGGGCCTGCAATTCGCCGACCGCATCACCACGGTGTCGCCGACTTACGCGCAGGAGATCCAGACCGATGAAGGCGGGATGGGCTTCGGCGGCCTCTTGCGCGCACGCGCCAGCGTGCTCAGTGGCATCCTCAACGGCATCGACGTTTCAGTCTGGAATCCGCAGACCGATCCGCACATTGCCTATCGCTTCGGCGCGGAGGACCTTACGTTCCGAGCTGCAAACAAGGCGGTTCTTCAGCAACAGTTCAATCTCGATTCCTCGGACGAAGTGCCCCTGCTCGGTGTCATCAGCCGGCTGTCCTGGCAGAAGGGGCTCGACCTCCTGCTCGATGTCATTCCGACCATCCTCGGCGAAGGCATGCAGCTCGCACTGCTCGGTAGCGGCGATCGCAATCTCCAGGACCGCTATCAGGCGGCGGCGCGCGCGAATCCGGGACGGATCGGGGTCGTGATCGGCTATGACGAAATTCTGGCGCACCTGATCCAGGCCGGCTCGGATGCACTGCTGGTGCCGTCGCGGTTCGAGCCGTGCGGCCTGACCCAGCTCTGCGCGCTGCGCTACGGCGCGGTGCCGATCGTGGCCCGGGTCGGGGGCCTCGAGGATACCATCGTCGATATCGGCGAGGCCGACAGATCGGGCCGCGATGCCACCGGCTTCAAGTTCGGCCCCGTGACGGCGGACGCTTTTGCGAGGACGCTGCGCAAGGCCAACCTCACCTTCCACGACAAGGTGACCTGGCGCCGGCTCCAACTGAGCGGGCTGTCGACGGACGTGTCGTGGCGCAACCGGGCGGGCGACTATGCTGCGCTCTATCGCGGCCTCATGCCGGCCCGTCACACGGCATGACCATCGCCGAATCCAGTGCTATAGAGCCGGCATGGACCCCTTCGCAATCAAGCTGCTCGGCTTCGCCGCCGCAACCTGCACCACTGCGGCCTACGCGCCGCAATTCATCAAGGTCTGGAAGACCCGCTCGACCGAGGACATTTCGCTCGGCATGTTCCTGGTCATGGTTCTGGGCCTGGCGCTCTGGCTGGTCTACGGCCTGCTCTCCGGGGACGCTCCGCTGGTCGCCGCCAATGCGATCACCATGGTGCTCGCCGGCGGCATCCTGTTCATGAAACTGAAATACGGGTGAGCTCGGAGCTCGGTGGGGCGGAGCAAGCTACACCAAACCGCTCTCCGAATTCGCCATGGTTGCATTTTGCCGGTGTTTTGCCCGACGTGTCAAACGTCCCCGAAATGGCGCTCGATCATCCTGCCCGGCAAAAGCATTGTGCTAAGCCATTCTATTTGCTGGGCCGTTCTACTGTGCATGGGGTTGTTTTCGCCCTTTTGCGATGGCCCTGACGCGCGGGCGTGAAGAAGATCAACCACCAAACACGTACGAGGCCATCGCAACGTTCGCGACCTCGTCGACGAAGACGCGATGCCCGACATCGCTGCCGGCGGCACCGGCGGCCACCATCAGCGGCAGCAGATGGTCCTCGCGCGGATGGGCAAGGCGCGCGCTGGGCGCGCTCTGCCAGTCGACCAGCATCGCGTTGCGGCGCGCCGCATCCTTATGGCTGATGGCCTCGTTCAGATAGGCTTCGAAATCGTAGGACACAGGCTTGGACTCCGCCCGCCCGAAGCCGCGCATGTTGTGATAGGTAAGCCCGCTGCCGATGATCAGAATGCCTTCATCGCGGAGCGAGGCGATCGCCTGCCCGGCCTTGATGTGCTCGGCCGGATCGTAGCTCGACTTCAGCGACAGCAGCACGATCGGCATATCGGCATTGGGATACATCAGGCCGAGCGGCACGAAGGTGCCGTGATCAAACCCCTGATTGGCATCCTCCCGGCAATCGAGGCCGGCACGCGTGAGTAGCGCCTTCACCTCTGCGGCGAGCTCGGGCCTGCCAGGCGCCGGATATTTGAGGTGATAGGTGTGCTCGGGGAAGCCGTAATAGTCGTACACCATCGGCGGATGCGCGGACGTCGATACCGTGAACGCCTCGGCCTCCCAATGGCCGGTGATGACGAGCACGGCCTTCGGCTTCGCCGGCAGGAGCTGCGGCAGCCGACCGAACGCCTCCGCGGTCTTGGCATATTGCACCCGCCGATCCTCCATGAACGGCCAGGGGCCGCCGCCATGCGACAGGAAGAAGGCCGGCAATCGCGTCATGGGGCTCGTCTCGTTGGCAATTTGCGCGTAGCTGCCGCGCGGTCGGCGGCGAGCATAGGCAAACCGGCATGGTTAGCAAGCCGTTAACGATTTGCCTTCCACAATTGCGGCCGTGGCCGAAGCAGTCGGCCAGAAGACGAGCGAGACGTGAGATGAAGAAGTTTGCGCTGGGGGACGTGGTCAACAGTGATAAGGGCCGCCGCGGCGTCGTCCGCGCCGCCTTCAGATCAAGGGACGGCCAGCAGTTCTATGCCGTCGAAAAGGACGGCGCGATGGACTATCTGGAGGAAGACCGCCTGACGCCGGCGCCCCGCGTCGAGCTCGCAGCGTAAATCCAACTCATCCACTTCCACAGCTAGCGCGCGAGCCGGTCCAGACGCGCCGACCAGGGGTCATCGCTGCTTGCGGTGCGATCGTTGGCGATCAGCAGCAGGCGATCGCGATCCGCAACCGCATCCCAGTGCGGCAGATCGGTCCCGTTGGGATCGCCCGTCCTGGCGAAGTTGATCCAGTAGGCGCGGATGCGGCTTGCGACCTCGCGATCCCGCCGCGAAAAGATGCCGGCTCCCGGCACGCCCTCGACGCCGAAGATGAACTGCAATTCCCGGCCGTGCCCTTCGTCCGAACTTCCGCGCCGCGCTTCGGGCACATAGGCGAAACGATAGCGGAAGGTCGGCGCGCCGGTTGCGGCGTGAAGCCGGGCCAACAATCTCACCGGCTCGGAGAAGACTTTGTCGGTGTAGAACCTTGCCGCAAGGTCCGACGGCCGCGCCACGTCGGGATAGAGCTCACGCAGCCCGTCGATGCTCTCGCCCGAGGACGCAAGCTCTTGCTTGATCTCGAGCTCACCGTCAAAGCGCGTCTCGTCGTCATTCGAGCCGATGATCAAGGCAATGCGGCTCTGATGTCCCGCCGCAAATCCCGCGGCAATGTTCTCCGTCACCAGACTTCCATCCACCGCGGGTGTGAAGCTGCGCGACGATTGTTCCAGCAGGCGTTTTTCGGCGGCAAGCAGGCTCGCCGGCTTGGCTGTGCGCAAATCCGTTTCCTGCCCGAGCGTCGTCACGAATTGCCGCCCGGCCGACTCTGCCTCTTGCGCGGAGCGCAGCTGCGCCCGGCCGGGCACGGATTGCAGAATGGCTTTCTGAAACAGATCGCGCGATTGCGCGCACAGCATCAGCAGCGCGATCGATGTGGCGCCTGAACCATTGCCGAACAGGGTGACGTTGTTCGGATCGCCGCCGAAGGCCGCGATGTTGTCATGGATCCAATGCAGCGCTGCGATCTGGTCCATCAGGCCGTAATTGCCGGACCCGACGTCCGACAAAGCAGGATGGGCAAGCCAGCCGAGCGCGCCCAGGCGATAATTCAGGGTGACCACGATGAGGCCGGCCTGTGCAAGCTTTGCGCCGTCGAACAGCGGATCGTTGGCGGTGCCTCTGATGAAACCGCCGCCATGGATGAACACCATGACCGGCAGCGGCCCGTCAACACCGAAGGGACGAAACACGTTCAGCGTGAGACAATCCTCACTCGCGCCCGGCATCAACGGCTGAAGACAGGGCGCACCATAATCGTACGCGGTGCGCATCTCCGAGTTTTCGGGCGTTGCCTGCGGTGAACGCCAGCGCAGCGGTCCGACCGGGGGCGCGGCGTAGGCAAGCCCCTTGAAGGACGCGACCTCGCCCTCGACGGCGCCGAGCAGCTGTCCCTCTCGCGTCAGGGCAAACGGAAACTGGCCGACCGGCTGAGCCAAGGCCGGGCCGGCGCAGCACAGGAATGCGGAAGCTGCAACAAGCGCAAGCAAGGGCCGCATCTCGGGGATCTCGATGCCCGGAAAAGGTTCCTTGGGAGGTTACGTCCGCGGCCGGTAGCGAGGCAAGCCTTGCGGGCCGCGCTCAACCGGACTTGCCGGTCAGCTCCGCCAGCGCGTGACGCGCGACGATGCCGAGCTCACCGAGTGTGGAATGGCCGGATTGCGCCGCCTCGATCAGGCGTCGGGCGATGAACCTGCGGCTGTCGTGATCGCCGCCATGCGGCAACTGGCGGCATGTCTCCTCCAGCACGACGTCCATGTTCGCTTTGGTTCGCTCACTCAACTCTGTCATGACGCCCGGTCGGCACGCGTGGCAAGGAAACGGCAGCAAGGAAACGGCAGCATACACAGGCGGATCGTGCCTGATTAGCCCGGAAAATCACGGCCTTGTGCATCGCGATGCGTGCATCGGCGCAACCTTCGCGCCACCCCACGGGCGCCGCAAACGGCTACCGAAGATTGCACTTGCTTTGATGACAAGCCGCGCCTGCGGCGATAGCCTGCGCGGCAAAACAAAACATACCGGAGGAATGCCATGCCTGACGCAATGGTTGCTGCACGTAGCTCTGAGGCGCGTGGAACCGGCCAACAGGTTGACGTTGCCGTCGTCGGCGCCGGATTTGCCGGCCTCTATCTTCTGCATCGCCTGCGCAAGGCCGGCTTTACGGTGGTCGCTGTCGAAGAGGCCGGCGACGTCGGCGGCACCTGGTACTGGAACCGCTATCCCGGCGCGCGCTGTGACATCCAGACCATCGACTACAGCTACACCTTCGATCCGGAGCTCGAGACGGCCTGGACCTGGTCGGAAAAATACGCGACCCAGCCCGAGATCCTGCGCTATCTCGGCTTCGTCGCCGACCGCTATGATCTGCGCCGCGACATCCGCTTCAGGACCAAAGTGACGGAAGCCACATGGGATGAAGCGACCGGGCGCTGGCGGCTTGCAACCGACAACGGAGGACCGGTCTCCTGCCGCCATTACATCATGGCAACGGGCTGCCTTTCCGCGCCAAAGCCGCCGGAGATCGACGGCGTCCAGGATTTTACCGGCGAAGTCTATTTCACCGGGCGCTGGCCGCATGACGGCGTCAATCTCGCCGGCAAGCGCGTTGCTGTGATCGGCACAGGCTCGTCCGGCATCCAGTCGATCCCGCTGATTGCCGAACAGGCAGAGCATCTAACCGTATTCCAGCGCACGCCGAACTTCGCATTGCCCGCACATAACGGGCCGGCGCCGTCGGATCGCATGGGTCTTTTGGAAGGCGACCGCGCGGCCTATCGCGAGCAGGCGCGCCAGTCGATGACGGGCGTGCCCTATCCGCAGCAGACGGCCGTGAGCTGGCAACTGAGCGACGCCGAACGGCGCGTGCGGTTCGAGGAGGCGTGGGGCAAGGGCGATCTCGTCTACATCCTGACCCAGCTCTGGGCCGATCAAGGGGTCGATGTCGACGGCAACGCACTGATCTGCGAGCTGATCCGCGAGAAGATCAGCACGGTGGTGAAGGATCCGGAAACGGCTGCGGCGCTGATGCCGCACGACCATCCGTTCGGCGCCAAGCGGCCCTGCCTCGACACCAACTACTACGCCACCTACAACCGACCGAACGTCACGCTGGTCAATCTGCGGCAGGAGCCGATCAAGGCGATCACCCCAAACGGCATCACCACCGGCAAGCGCAGCTTCGACGTCGACGTCATCGTGTTCGCCACCGGTTTCGATGCCATGACCGGCGCGATCCGGGCCGTGCATCCGATCACGGGGCGCGCCGGCAGGTCGCTCTCCGACGTCTGGGCGCAAGGACCGCAGACCTATCTCGGGCTCACCGTCGCGGGCTTTCCGAACTTCTTCATGATTACGGGACCCGGCAGTCCGTCGGTGCTGTCGAACATGGCGGTATCGATCGAGCAGCATGTCGACTGGGTCGTCGACCGGCTTGCCGCACTGCGTGACGCTGGTTTCACCACGATCGAGGCCACCGAGACGGCGCAGGCCGGCTGGGGCCGGCACATGGCCGACTGCGCGACGCTGACGCTGCACCGGCTCGCCAACACCTGGTACACGGGCGCTAACGTGCCCGGCAAGGTGCACGCGCTGATGCCCTATACCGGCGGCGTCGGCCCCTATCGCAGCATCTGCGGCGAGGTCGTCAGCCGTGGCATGCTCGGCTTCAAGCTCACCGGCCCCGATGCCGCCGCGCAGTGCAATGACGGCGAGGTGGTGCGCCTGCAACCGGATGTACGGCTGGTGTTGAACCTGCTCGCGCAATTGAACCTGCCGCCTATCGAGTCGATGGGTGCGCTGGGCGCGCGCGCCTTCGTCAACGAGTTCAACAAGGGACGGCCTGCAGGACGGCCGGTCGGCGCCGTCGTCGACGGCTCTTTGCCCGGCACCGATGGACCCCTGCACTATCGCCTGTACCGGCCGGCGACGCCGGGACCGCATCCGGTCGTGGTCTATTTCCATGGCGGCGGCTGGGTGCTCGGCGACGAACAGTCCGACGATCCGTTCTGTCGCGACATGGCGCGGCGCACCGATATGATCTTCGTCAGCGTCGGCTACCGCCATGCGCCCGAATATCGTTTCCCGGCGGCGGCCGAGGACGGCTACACGGCAACGCGCTGGATCGCCGAGCATGCCGTCGAGCTCGGCGGCAAACCCGGCCCGGTGCTGGTCGCGGGCTGGAGCGCCGGCGGCAACATCGCCGCGGTCAGCTGCCAGCTCGCGCGCGACCGCGGCGGGCCGGAGATCGCCGGCCAGCTCCTCGTCTGCCCGGTCACCGACTGCACGTTCGATCGTGGCTCGTACAACGAAAACGAGACCGGCTATTTCCTGACGCGCTCGCTGATGTACTGGTTCTGGGACCTCTACTGCTCACCGGCTGACCGCACCGACCCACGTGTCTCGCCGCTCCGCGGCAAGGTCGCGGGCCTGCCGCCGGCCTTCGTCGTCACGTGCGAGTTCGATCCGTTGCGCGACGAGGGCATTGCCTATGCCGAAGCAATGGCGGCCGCGGGGGTTCCGGTCGAGCAGCTCAAGGCGCGCGGCCATTTCCATTCGTCCTTCACGATGGTGGACGTGGTGATCACCGGCGTCCAGGGCCGGATGCAGATGGCTGAGGCCATGCGGCGCTTTGCCGGGCTTCCGCCTGTGGCCCGGCGCGGCGACGAGAACAGCCACGGTCAGGCCAACCCGGGACACAGGATAGCCGCAGCCGCGAGCTGACAGCGACGGGGCGGGCCCGGAACCATTTCGCGGCCGTCGCGTTATGGGGTTGTGGCATTGAGATGCAGCGATTGGTATGAGCCCCGGCACGTAAAATTTTGCGTGCTGGGGTTCTTTTTGCGTGAGGCGGGACGATGGGGGACGCGTTAGTTACAGATTCCAAGGTCGACTTCGGCGCGCCCGCCGCGCTGCATAAATGGCCATCGCTCGCAAACCAGCGTAGGCCGGACCGGGAGCCTTACCAGGTGAGCGGAGGGACGCTCGACGAGTGCATCTCGGCATTCATGGGCAAGCCGGAGGCGACGAGACATCTCTATGAGATTCACACGGCACCGCAGCCGCCGCTGGTGACGGATATCCTGTCGCCCGAGCACGTCATCGAATTATCACGCTTGAGAGAATTTCTCTGATCGCGCGCAGACGCCATATCTGCACGCGCACACAGGCTTCTCATAAAGGCAGGAACCATCTCGCGGATCTTTCCGTTATCGGAGATCGGAAGCCAAGGCGTGAGTGCCTGAGATGCTTGAAGCCAGCGTACCCGAGCCGACGGTGCCTTATGGCGCGGACCAGACCATGATCGTCGTGATCGATCGTCGCGACCAGGCGACTGAGATCCGCGTCGAGCGAAGCGATATTGAGGTGACCATCCGCGAGCTCGTCGCCGGCTGCTTCAACGATCCCATCAAGGTGGTCTCCTTCAACACGCTCGAACATTGGATGAAGGACATCTCGACCGAGGTCGCCGGTGAAATTCGGGCTCGCTGCGATATCGACGGCATAGCGCTGCCCGACTATCTCAGCGATTTCGTCGAGAGGCATACCTGATCGCGCATCATCCTCGTCGGCGCAAAGGCGCGGGGTGATGGCTTGCGGAAGTTAAGCGTGCCGGCGCTTGCCGGCGATGACCTCGATCTCGCGGCGGCGCTCGCCCGCGAAGATCAGTAGCTTTTCGACCGTCAGCGTATCCGTGATCCGTTTGGCGAGCCGCTCGGCGCGCGCGGCCTGATCTTCGAGATACTGGATCGTATTCAAACCCCGCCTCCCCAAAAGCGCCCCAAACTGGAGCCCCGATTTGTTCGGGCAGCCATGGTGCGTCAGGGCGGCTAACAGCCGGTTAAGCAGCGGCGCGCTGATGTCGGTCGACGGCGCCTATTGCACGACGTCGAGCCGGACATTGACGATGCCCCTGTCGACCATGCCGAGCGCTTCGGCAGCCGAAGGCGAGACATCGACGACACGTCCATGAACATAGGGCCCGCGATCGTTGACCTTGACGGTCACGGAGCGACCGGAGGAAACGTCGGTCACGCGCAGGCGAGTGCCGAACGGCAGAGTCGGATGCGCTGCGGTCAATTCGTTCTTATCGAATTTCTCGCCGCTCGCGGTCTCCGTATCCGAATAGAAGCTGGCAACGCCGTGCGCCGCCGTCTGCGCCGCGCTTGGGCCGTCATCAGGCACACGCACCCGGCTGACGGGCCGCGGATGTAGCGCCGCCACCGAATGCAGCCTGTGCGGCCGCTCGACCGTAGCCTGCCGGCCGGCGCCGGCAAGATCGGCCTTCTGGCGGCCCACCGGCGATTGCGCGCAAGCGGCCAGCGAGGCGGCGCCGATGATTGCGAGCAGCAGCCGGGCCGGCTGGCGGCACGAGGCTGCGAGGGAAATCCGGACACTTTCGGCACGTGCAAAGTGAGACATGATACGCCCCTCCGAACGGCCTCAAGTTCGGTGGGCAATGAGGGCAGAACCTTGTCGGAACAAAAGCAGGCCTGCGGCCACGGCCGTTTCGCAGCGGCTGTGACGATTCCACCACAGTGCCGTGTTCTGAATCGGGACAAGATTCGTGAAAAAACTAGCCCGACACCTCGGGCCAGAGGATCGGGCGCGCATCCGGCTGAGCCTCGCCGGGCTCAACCTCACCTCTCAGGAGCCGCGCGAACTCGCGCCGATAGAGCCGCAGCCAGCCGGTTTTCAGGCTGGCGAGAAAGTCGAGCTCCCGTTGCGTCAATGTGCACATCATGAACCCGGTCAGGTTGTGAGAAGCGCCGTCAGCCGACGAGGCTCTCCATCGGTTTGACGTCCGCGCTACCAGGGAAGACGGCCTCGGCGAGAACCTTCTCTTCGACGCGCAGATGATCCCTCAGCAGGCCCTTCAGCACCGCGCGCAGATCCGTGGTCGGCATCAGGTCGCGATCCTCGAAGAGCTGAGCGGGCTTCAGTCCCGGCCAATCTGCGATCACGCGGCCGCCGGCGAGCGCACCACCGATGAGAAAGGCGACCGCACCCGTGCCGTGGTCCGTGCCTTGCGTTCCGTTGATACGCGCAGTGCGGCCAAACTCGGTTACGACGGCAATCACAGTCTCGTGCCAGACCTCGCCCATGTTGCTCTCGATCGCGGCAAACGCACCGTCGAGAGCTCCGAGCAAATTGTAGAGCTGGCCCGAGGCCGCGCCTTCCGCGATATGCGTGTCCCAGCCGACGAAGCCCATGGCGCCGACCCGCGGGCCGTCGGGCTTGGCGAGATAGCGCGCGGCGGTGCCGGCAGCCTCAGCGAAGTAGGCGCGCACGCGCGCGATGCCGGGCGGCGCCAGCGTCGGATCGTCCGACATAGGGTCCCCGCTAGCCATCGCGCCGTCGAGCGAGGCGAGCTTCATGCGCGCCTGAAGCACGGTCGCGAGCTTCGGATCGGTGTGCTGGTAGAGATCGAGCAGGCGGCTCTGCGTGTCCGCGCTCGCCGGCAGCAGTTTCTGCGGCACCCATGTCATCACAGGCGCCGAGCCGCGCACGACGAGCGGGGTGACGGAGCCGATCCCGAGCGCGCGGCTGCCGCGCGGATCGACGCGCCCGCCCGCCTCCAGCGCGACCAGCGCGCGGTTGAGCCATCCCGAACCGGTCATGCCGGGCTTGGCGAGCCCGCTCTCCAGCACGTCCTGGCCGTCGAAATGCGAGCGCTCGCGATAAGGCGTCGCGGCGGCGTGGACGATCGAGGCCTTGCCGGTCTTGTAGAGCCGGTGCAGGTTCGGCATCGCCGGATTGAGCGCGAAGAAGGAATCGAGCGGCAGTGCCGGCGTCTTGCCGTCCAGCACCAGCGCACGATCGCCGCGCAGCGATATCCAGTCGGGATCGCCGACCGGCGCAACCGCACCGAGGCCGTCGAGCGCGCCGCGCAGGACGATGACGAGCAGACGCGGATCGCGCCCCTCGGCGCGCGCGAGCCGCGGCATCTGGCTCCATGCAAACAGCGCACCGGAACCGACCAGAAGCTCGCGCCGCGTGGGCAGGTGATCGACGAAACCCATGCTCACCTCCTCTGAAAATCAGCCGACATGAACAACAGCGCCAGCGCCTGCTGCCGGCTCTCGGCGCGTCCGACCGCCTGCTTCACCTCGGCCGCGATCTCGGATGCGAAGACGTCCTCGATGATCGTTTGCGGATCGGCCGTGTCGGCGATGCGCTCGGCAAAATAGTTGGCGACGTCGAGCCGCCGGCCGACGCCGTCGATCCAGCTTGCCTCGTCGTCCGGATAGCCCTTGGGCGCCGACGGACGCCACAGCGCCTCGCCGAGCAGTTGCTGGCCCGCGGTGTAAGGAACGGGATCGACGACCGTGATCCCCGTCGCGCGCACCATGCCGATGACCCATTCGCCAGGACGCTTGAGTTTGGACGGCGGGGCGCGCCAGGCTTCGTCCGACGATACCATCGCAATCGCGACCTGCTTGAGATCGCCCTCAGTCTCGCGAAACGTTTTCGCCATCTGCGCGACAAGGGCCGGCGGCGGCTCGTCGGCGACGAAATGGCGGGCGAGCTTGGTCGCGATATGGGTTGCGGTTGCCGGATGCGCGGCGAGGTCGCGCAGCACGGCGCGGCCCTGCTCGGCGTCCTCCTGCTCGTAGCGCTTGCCGAGCACGGTTTGCCCGCCCGGCTCGTGCAGCCGCGGTTTGAAGATGAACTCGCCGCCATGCTGGGGATCGGCGCCCGGTGGCACCAGTGTCCAGCCGGTCAGGACGTTGGCGAAGCTGATCACGTCGTCCTGGGTGTAGCCGGTGCGCACACCGAGCGTGTGCAGCTCCATGATCTCGCGCGCAAAATTCTCGTTGAGGCCGCGGCTTCGGTTGATACCGGCGGTCGAGTTCGCGCCCATCGACTCCAGATTGTCGAGATAAACCAGCATCGCAGGATGGCCTTCGACGGCCAGAAGCAGATCGACGAGGCGGCCGAGCGCGTGAGCGCGAACGGCTTCGCGCTCATAGGCACCGGACATGCTCTGGATCCGGTTGGCCGAAACGCAGAAATGGTTGGACCAGAACCACACCAACCGCTCTGCAAAACCGATGTCGGCAACGAGCGCGGCTTCGGTGCGCAGCTTGGCTTCCTGCAAGTAGATCGGTCGGCCGGGATCGGGTACCGCTTCGGCGGCTTGCTTCGCCGCCATCTCGGCGGCGTCCTTCTCGGCGCCCTGCGCCTGCATTTGGTCTTCCGACATGACTGGTGTTGCGGCCACTTGCTGCTTCTTCGCCTGCTGCTGCGCCTGCTTGGCGCGTGCCGTGCGCCGCGCGTTGGCATCGGCCACGGTGCGGTAGGCCTTCGCGCTGGAAGGCAGGCTGGCAGCAGCGGTCAGCACCAGCGGCCGATCGAGCTCGGCAATCAGCGCGCCGCGCGGGTCAGTCCCGACCACGGCGATAGATCCTGGTCGCGGCCCCATCCCGAAACGATGAAGCGCCAGCACGGCCTCGGTCTTTGCAGAACTGCTCATGACGAACGCCCAATTCTCCGAGTCCGCTAGACACGGCGCAGTGCGGTAGCCAGTTACGAATTGTAATGCTACATATCGTAACACTCGAGATGAGCCGGTGCAAGCTGAGATTGAGCGCCGCGGCGCTCTCCCGACCGGGCGAGCACTCGTCAGCCAGCGGACGTGCGAGGAGTCTAGAAATTCGGTCCGAGCGCGATCTTGGTGATGGTGCCGTTCCTGACGCCGATGCGCCATTCCGCCGAACCATTGGCGAACTGGGCGATGTAGATGTCGCTGTCGAGCGCGGTGACGCCGCGGAACGAGACCGCGCGCAACGCGCCGAGCCGCGCCAGGATCGCCTGATCGAATGGAAGCTGCTGGCGCGTGATGTCGGCGACCTCCGACGTCATGCGGTCGTAGTCCGGCTGCCCCTTGCCCACGCCTTCGATATAGCGGCGCAGCATCTCCTCACCATTGGCGATCGGAACGGCGCGGCGAGCGGCGCGCCCGGGCCGTGCGCCGAGGTTCGACGCCTCGACATTGTGAAAGCGCGTCTGCCGGCCCGGCAGCAGGATCTCCAGACATCGGCCCGATTTGTCGGCAATCACCCAGGGACTGTTCACGGTGGTGGTGGTGGCCCAGCTCGTGTTGGGCCTGACGACGCTCTGCGCCTTGCGATTGCCGTCGGCGTCGACGTTGAAGATCTGAATGTCGTCGCCCAGCTCGTTATAGACCATGATCCGGATCGGCGAGGTGCCGGCGCGGCTGCGCACATTCGACTCCTCCGCGCAGGCGGCGATGCCGCCGAGCTCGTCATTGCCGTCGGCCCGGAAGATCACGTCGCCGGCCTTGCCGTCGGGCTCGAGCAGCAGACGGAATTCCGCCGTACCGTTCTCGAACTTGGCGCCATAGATGTCGTAGCCGCCGGGGCCAACACCGCGGAAGAAGATCGATTCCATCGCGCCGAGCGCCAGGAACGTCGCGTGCAACTCGTCGATCTGCCGATGGACCTTGGCAGCGAGCGGCGCGCTCATGCGATCGTAGTTCGGCGTGCCCCTGCGCAGGTCTTCAATCCCGCGCAGGATCGTCTCCCTGCCACCGGCGACCGGGACCTGCTCCCGGAAGCGATCGGGGACTTCTGAGAGGCGCCGCGCGAAGTCGGCCTCCACGGCCTGTGCCACTGATGCGTCGATCCGCGGCGCGAGGCGAGCGCCTGTGACCGCGTTCTGGACCAGCACGCGCGACACCTTTGTCTGCTCGTCGCGCAGGAAGATCAGGAGATGGTCGCCGTGGACAGAGAAGGCGTCGGCGCCCTCGGCGAGGACCATCGATCTGGCCTGTCCGGTTTCCTGCACTTGCAGATGATCGCCGTCGCGCCGCACGGTAAGCACGCGGTTCGGCGCGAGCCGGTACCAGCCGACATAGTGATCGAGCGGTGCGGGATCGGCGGCCGGCGTCGGCATCTCGGCGACGCGGACCGCGCGCACGTCGCGACCATTCATGTGCAGCGTCAGCTCGGAGGAGCGGCGCTCGGCATCGAGCGGAAAGTTGATCTCGCCGAACGAGGCCGCGTAGGACGCCGTGCCATCACTGCCTATCGTCAGACGCAGCCTGCGCTGCCCGGTGAGCTGCCCGTAGAGATCGTCGCCCTCGCGGAAGATCGCGAACACCGAGGCCGGGCCCACGGCATAGAAATTGACGAAGGGTTGATAGTGCTGGGCCGGCGCCTCGCCGAGGTCTCCAGCGAAAGGCGCGGGGTCCGGCGTTCGATAGGCGATCATGCCCGCCGATACGATCACGGCCGGTACAATTGCGGCCGCGATCCGCAGCCGCTTGCGCCAGCCGACCGCAACGGGCATGGCTGCAGCTGCGATGATGCGCTCGACGCGGGCGCGGACGGTCGAGGCCCGTGCCATCGCGAGCTCCACCGGCCGCGGGTTTACAGAGGTCGCGACGTCCAGCAGGATCTCCGCATAGGACAGCCGGTCGTCGATGACTTCGATCGCTTGGGCGTCGCTGATGATCTCTGCAAGCTCGGCAAGCCGCACGAGCTGCCACCACGAGAACGGGCTGAACCAGAACGCCGCGCGGTTGAGGGAAGCAAGCAGCAAGACGTAGAAGTCGCGGTTGGCAACATGCGCGCCCTCATGCGCGAGCACCGCGAGGCGCTTCTTCGCGTCCCAGGCAGCAAATTGCGGCGGCACCAGAATGGTTGAGCCGAAGGTGACGGGACCGCCGACGTCGCGGCTGATGCGCACGTCGGCATCGATCATTTTGGGATCGCGCATCGGCTGCGCGGCCCGTGCCAGGCGCCAGGTCAGGCAGAGGCCGATGGCGAGCCGCAACAGCAGCAGGCCGGCGACGCCAGCATAAATGATTGTGGCCGCCAGCCGCCAATCGATCGACACACCACTCCTGGCCGGCGGCTCGACGGTAGCGCCGGGCGTGATCGGCAAGGCCGGCTGCGGCGTCTCGAGCATCGAGATATCGGCCGGCCAAAGTTCGTCCGGCACTGGCACGGAGAGAGGCAGCCGGGCGATGGTGAGCGTCGGCCAATGCATCACGAAAGGCATCGCCAGCGATGCCAGCAGCACGACGACCCAGGCCGTCATGTGGAGGTGCGGATTGCGCACGCGAAACAGGTTGAGACCGAACCAGACGACGCCTCCCAGCACAAAGGAGCGTAGCGCCGCCTCCGCCAGAGTTGCGATCATTCTTTCTTCACTCCCCTCGCCTTCTTTGCCTTGGCTACTTGATCGGCCAGCGTGCGCAGCTGCTGCTGGTCGAGCATCGCATTGTCCACCATGCCGACGAGGACTTCCTCAATCGAGCCGTTGCAGAACCAGTCGACGATGCGCTGCACCGCCTTGGCAGCGACACGGGCGCGGGGCTCGGCCGCCTGGTAGACGTAGGTTCGTCCGTCCACGGTGTGGTTGGCGTAGCCCTTTTCTTCCAGCCGACGCAGCACCGTGCGTACCGTCGATTCCTTCAAACGCCGCGACAGCCGCTCGCGCACGACTTCCGCCGTCACCGGACCATGGGCCCAGACCAATTGCATGACCTCGTGCTCGAGGTCGCCCAGTTCGGGCAAACGATCGTCCATGGCATCTGACCTTGCGACTTGAGCTTCCTGTAACGCTACAGAGCGTCGCATATACAGCCGTGCCGCGCAACGCCGATTCCACCTGAAATGGTATCGCCGCGCTGACCTAACCGCCGTCGGGCCGGAGTCTGGGGCTCAGTACCGCGGCTCGTACATCTGCGATTGCACCAGCCCTTTGACGTCATTGGGCGCGGGTCCGTCCGCCAGCCCGCGCTGATAGGCGACGTCGGCGACCCCGGCCGCGATGCGGACCGAGACCTCGCGGATGCGGGGCAGCGCCGGATAGAGGCTGCCCTGCCTCAGGTCCTCCTTGCCGACGCAATCGGCCAGCGTATGGGCCGCCGCCATGAACATTTCGTTCGTCACGAGGCGCGAGCAGCTGGCAATGACGCCGAGACCGACGCCGGGAAAGATGTAGGAGTTGTTGCCCTGGCGCGGCACAAAGGTGCGTCCGTTGAGCGTGACCGGGTCATACGGGCTGCCGCAGGCGAACAGCGCGCGGCCCTCGGTGTAACGATAGGCATCTTCCGCCGAGCATTCGGCCTTCGAGGTCGGATTGGAGAGCGCGAACACGATCGGATGCTCGTTGAGCGCGGCCATCGCCTTGAGCACGTCGGGCGTGAAGGCACCGCCGACCGCGGCGACGCCGATGATCGCCGTCGGCTTCAGCGTGTTGATCGCGGTCAGGAAATCGGCAATCGGCGCCTGATCGGTATGAGCATAACGGAGCTTGTGGCCGGAGAGGCTCGCCCGGCCACTAACGACGAGGCCACGGGAATCCACCAGCCAATTGCGGCGGAGCGCTTCGGCCTCGGCGGCGCCCTCCGCCATCATGGCGGAGACTACGAGATCGGCGATGCCGGTGGCGGCCTCGCCGGCGCCCAGGAACAGGATGCGTTGATCCCGGAGCTTGCCGCCGCTGATGCGCAGGGCCGAGAACAGGCCGGCAAGCGCCACCGCCGCCGTACCCTGGATATCGTCGTTGAAGACGCAGGCTTCGTCGCGATATTTGTGCAGCAGCTTGAACGCCGAGTGATTGGCGAAATCCTCGAATTGGATCAGCACACCCGGAAACGTCTTTCGCGCGGCGACCATGAATTCGTCGACGAAGCTGTCATAGGCCTCGCCCGTGAGCCGCCGCTCGCGCAGACCGAGATAATACGGATCGTTCAAGAGTTCTTCATTGTTGGTGCCGACATCGAGCACGATCGGCAGGCACAGCTCGGGATGCACGCCGGCACAGGCCGAATAGAGCGAGAGCTTTCCGACCGGAATGCCCATGCCGTTGGCGCCGAGATCGCCGAGGCCAAGGATGCGCTCCCCGTCGGTCACGACGATGAGCTTTGCAGGATAAGGCCAGTTCTTCAAAATCTCCGCGATCTGGCCGCGATCGCGCGAGGAGATGAACATGCCCCGCGGCCGCTGGAAGATCAGCCCGTATTTCTGGCAGGCGAGTCCGACAGTCGGCGTGTAGATGATCGGCTGGATCTCGTCGATATTGTCGACAACGACGCGAAAGAACAGCGCCTCGTTGCGATCATGCAGCGCATTCAGCGCGACATATTTTTCGAGGTCCGTCGGCAGCATCCGCAGATTGGTGAGCACGCGCTCGACCTGCGTCTCCATCGTGAGCAGGCAAGGCGGCAACAGGCCGCGCAAGCCGAGCGTGTCACGCTCCGCTTCCGTGAAGGCAGTACCCTTGTTGAGCAAGGGATCGCGCAGCAGCGTCATGCCGTGAGCGGGATTGGACGATGTCGGCTGAGCGACGACCCGGGCAGGTCTATTCACGAATTCCCCCAAGGAGTTTCTTATTGAACGGCGGCCATTGTCGGCCGGCGCTCCCCTGAGATCAAGGACGTTGGGACTCATGCGTCGATTGTGATCTCGCACCGCAGCGAGATTTTCCCGACATCGGCAGTTGCGCGAGAAAGGTTAACGCTGCAAGGCTTACTCGGGCTTGATGTCGGCAGCCTTCACGATCGGCCACCATTTCTCGGTCTCGGCCTTCTGGAACGTCGCGAACGCTGCCGGATGGGCGGAGGCCGGAAGTATGCGAGCGGCTATCCGGCCACCCGCCGTGGCGCCGGATTGGCGGCGCCATCAGCCGGCGGCGCGATCTGCATCAAGATGGTCTGAACGGGAGAGGCGACCTCGATCCCGCTCTGCTGGAAGCGCAGCTTCATGCGCCGGTTGAATTCGCGCTGCACCGGCCAGCGACCTGCCTCGGTACAGCGGATCTGGCCGACAATCGACACCATGGCGCCGTCGACCTTGTCGATACCCCAGAGATCGAGGTCGCCCCGGATCACGCCACGGAATTCGGGCTCGCGGCGCATCTCCTCGACGATGTCCTTGAGGATCTGACCGGCGCGGTCGGTATCTTCCTTGTAGGCGACGTTGACGCTGACGGAGGCGTTGCCGGCGCCGCGGCTGGCATTGGTGATGGTCGTCACCGCGCTGAACGGCACGATGTGCACCGCGCCGTCGCCGGCGCGCAGGCGGATGGTGCGGATCGAGACATTCTCCACGACCCCGGACAGTCCCGAGACGCTGACGTTGTCGCCGACCTGTACCGTGTTCTCCAAAAGCAGAAACAGGCCGGTGATGAGATCCTGCACCAGCTTCTGCGAGCCGAAGCCGATGGCGATGCCGACGATGCCTGCGCCCGCCAGCAGCGGCGCGACATTGACGCCGATCTCGCTCAGCGCCGTGAGGCCGACGATGGTGGCGATCAGGCACAGCAGCGCTGTCCGCAGCATCGGCTGGAAGGTGCGCAGCCGCGCGGCACGAGCATAGTGTCCGTCCCGCGACAGTGTATTGATCTGGCGATCCAGCAGCGCGTTGCTGGCTTCCCAGATCGCGGCCGCGATGCCTGCGGCGAGCGCGATCGTCACCACGGCCGAAAGCAGGCGGCTGCCGATCTGGCCGCCATAGAACCAGACGATGGCATCGACACCCCAGACTTCGAGCACGGCCACGAAGCCGACAAAGGCAATGACGCCCGAGACGATTTTGCGCAGCAGCGGCAGATAGCGGTTGGCGCGGATTTCCAGGCCCGGAAAACGCTGCAGGATCTCCGGCTTGATCCGGAAGCCGCGGTCGATCAGGCTCAGCGTCACCATGATGGCGACGCGCGTAATCAGCACCACCACGATGGTGCCGACGAAATATTGCAGCAGCAGCGAATAGCCGTTGCGGATGTTCAGCGCCCAGACCGCCCACAGCGCGACGACGAGGGCGATTGCAAGATAGTGCCAGCCGCCCGCGATGCGGTTGCGCAGGCGCGCCGCAATCCCCTGCTGGCCAGCGGACGCGCGAATGGCCTCGGCGACCTGGCGGCGGCATTGCAGGATGATGACCGCGATGAAGAGGTGCACCACCAACATTACCATGCGCAGCAGCGCCGCATACCCGGCGCGATGCAGGCCGAGCAGCAGCGCCACATTGGCGAAGGCGATGCCTGTTACGCCGACGCCGACGATGCGGCGCGCCCAGATCTCGATATAGGCCGCTGTCTCGGCGCGTACCGGAATCAGGCCGAACGGCCCCGCCAGCGCGCGGACGACGCAGATCAGCCCGCGCGAGAACACATAGGCGTTGACGACGGCGAGGATCACGAGGCGGACGGTGGCGGGATCGCCGATCTCCGTCCCAAGCAGCGCCGTCGCCGCGCCGACGAAGGCGAACACGGGCAAGAGTTCCAGCACGAGACGACCGAGCACGAAGGGCAGCCGCAGCAACACCTGCCAAGCCCGCGCCAGGCTCTTGCGCCGTTTGTGCAATTCCGGCTCGGGGGTGACATCGGCCACGGATGACGGCGGATCGGCAACGGGGAGCGCCTGTGCCGGCAGGCCCGCAGTCTGCGGCACGCGCGCTTCAAGGAACACGACCGGACGCCGGATCAGCCGGAAGATCACCCACTCCGCGGCGAGAGCGCAGCCGAACACCAGCGCCAGCTTCCAGGCAATCTCGATCAGGAGATTGTAGGCCGCGGGATCATTGGCGGTCCGCACGAACCAGTAATAGAAGGCCGGAAAGTGCGTGAGCGTCCGCGCCATGCCCGCGATCTCGCGCGAGATCTCGCCGATCTCCTCGGACACGGTAAGCAGGAGCTGCGCACCAAGCCCGTCGGCGGAGAGCGGGATCGGCGATTTCTGCTCTGGCGGCGGCGCAGGCTGCTGACCAGACGCATTTGCGATCGCGCGCAAGGTGTCGATCATCTGCGCGCGCTTCTGATCGTCCTGGAGGGTTTCGAGCGCGCGCCTTGCCTCGTCCGGGGACAGCGCGGCAGCATGATTGGTGGCCGGCGCAGGCGGCTCGGCACGGGCGCCGGAGAGAGATGAGATTGCGAGGAAGATGGCAGCGAGAAGCGCCGGGGCAAGCTTATGCGACACGAGGATTCCTTGAAAACAATAGATGCGCCCCGGCGGAGTCGGAATCGTCACCGCCGAAACGCATGCGTCATGTCGATGGTGCTATTCGCGCCGACCCTGTGTCGGAAGTTTGCCGACGAGACGTCTATCTCTTGGCATTTATCGCTATGCTGGATCGGGAACCGCGCTCTCGCGAACACGAGTGCCTGCTGGAATACGGTGCGCGCAATCGCCTTCATCCGGGATCCAGCCCGGGTGGCCTCTTCTGGGTCCAGCACGATTGGTATGCTACAAAACGCACAGCGCCGGGCAGGTAGGGGCTTTGCCTAACTGATGCAGCCCTCTAAACCTTGGCCCGGCGTGCCGTTCGCGGTTTTTGCCGCTATGCGATAGTCCGAACGAGCTCCATCGCACTTAACGCGGCTGGATTTGCGGAGGTGGCGTCATAGACCTCCCCTTGCTCATGAAGTGGACGTTGCTTGTCGCATATTTGCGACCCCCTGGATGGTCCTCCCGTGACACAAAACTGTCAAGCGGGATCAATGGCGTTGAAATCACATTTGAACGTTCCGATCCCGCCGCGTCACCGCTTGCCGCTCGCCTTCCCTTCCTGCTCCAGCGCCTTGCGCACTTCCTTGAATTCCCCCAGCGAGGCCTTATCAGCACGAGGGAAGCGCAGATCGAGCCGCTCGAGCGCCGCGACGATCACCGAGCCGATCACCACGCGCGCGAACCATTTGTGATCGGCGGGCACGACGTACCATGGTGCATGGGGCGTGGCTGTGTGGCGCACGATGTCCTGGTACACCGCCTGATAGCGCGGCCACAGCGCACGCTCCTTGATGTCGTCCAGGGAAAACTTCCACTGCTTGGACGGATCTTCCAGCCGGCCGAGAAAACGGGCGCGCTGCTCCTCTTTGGAGAGGTTGAGGAAGAACTTCAGCACCACGGTGCCGTTGCGCGCGAGGTAGCGCTCGAAGGCGGAGATATCCTCGAACCGCTCTTTCCAGATGTTCTTTGTCACGAGCTTTTCCGGCAGCTTCTCCTTGGAGAGGATCTCCGGGTGCACGCGCGTCACCAGGCATTCCTCGTAATGGGAGCGGTTGAAGATGCCGATATGGCCGCGCTCGGGCAGTGCGAGCACATGGCGCCAGAGGAAATCGTGATCGAGCTCCTTGCTGCTCGGCTGCTTGAATGCGTGGACCTCGCATCCCTGCGGGTTGATGCCCTCGAAGATCGCCTTGATCGCGGAGTCCTTGCCGCCCGCATCCATGCCCTGGAGCACGATCAGCAGCGACCAGCGATCCTGGGCGTACAGCTTCTCCTGAAACTCCGCGAGGCGCTTCTTGTTGGCCTCGAGAATCTCCTCCGCCTCTTCCTTGTCGAGATCGCCCTTCGCGTCGGTCTTGTGCGCCTTGAGATGAAACTTGCCGGATCCATCGTAGCGGAATGGCGTGATGTAACGGTCAAGCTCCTGGGCGAGCGATTTGGACGGCTTCTTGCTCATGAGCGCGGGGCACCTTGCGTTGCGGCTTCAATCGGTCGAGCACGCTACCAAGGATACCCTTGGGAAGGAATATGATGAAAAGGACGAGCAACACGCCATAGACGAGGTTGTCCCAGCCGACCGCCCTGGTGCCGAAGCCGATCCGCAAGGTCTCAGCCAGCAAAATGGTGATGACCGCCCCAACAGTCGGCCCCAGCGAAACGAACAGGCCGCCGACAATGGCGGCGAACACCATCTGGAGCGACACGGCGATGCCGCTGACGGTGTCCGGCGTGATGAACATCTGGTACTGGCAGTAGATCGCGCCCGCCAGCGCCGTCATCAGCGCGCTGATCAGCGTGATCTTCAGCTTCTCCGCGGTGACGTTGACGCCGGCGGCCGCCGCAGCGTCCTCATCCTCCGAGATCGCTTCCAGCGCGTAACGGCTCATGCTGCGGTCGATCAAGTGCCAGACAATGATGCCCACGAGCCATACACCAAGCGCGATCAGGTACCAGGTCGTCTTGTCGTCGAATTGCAGCGCCAGCAGCTTGTTGCCCGACGTTCGGCTTGGCGTGTAGCCGAGCGAGCCACCGGTATAGTCGCGCGTCGCCGTGATAACCTGGAGCACGATGCCTGAGAGCGCCAGCGTCACCAGCACGAAATAATGCCCGGTGATGCGGAAGCGGAAACAGGGATAGCCAACGATCAGCGCCAGCACGCCGGCGGCAACCATGCTGATCGGGATGCCGATCCAGGGCGACAAGCCCATGTGGTTCCACAGCAGCGCGGTGACATAGGCACCGATCCCCATGAAGCCGCCATGGCCGAGCGAGACAAGGCCGAACCGTCCCATCATCGACCACGATGTATAGGCGAACGACCAGATCAGGATCAGCACCAGGATGTGCAGGTGATAGGGATCGCGATAAACGAAAGGCAGCGCGACGAGCGCCGCCAATCCCACCGTCCACGCCACAAGCCGGCCCTGCACCATCATCGGCGCCTCGCAAACAGGCCCGCGGGCCGGATGAACATCATGACGATGAAGAAGGCGAAGGCGAGCACGTAGCCCCATTCGAGGTCGGAGAACAGGCCGCCGAGGGAGATGATCTCGGCAAAGACGAACGCGGCGATGAAGCCGCCGATGAAATTGCCGAGTCCGCCGAGCACGCAGATCAGGAAGGTGATCGGGCCGAATGAGAGACCGACGAAGGGATGCACGTCATATTGCAGCACCAGCAGACAGGCCGCGAGCCCCGCCAGCGCGCCGCCCAGCGCGGACGTGACGAGATAGATGCGCCTGGTGTCGACGCCCATCAGCGCCATGATCTGCCGGTCCTGAGAAATGGCGCGGATCGCGGTGCCGGTGAAGGTGCGGGTCATGAACAGATAGACCGCGATCATGCCGACCAGCGCGGCGAGAAAGGACAGCAGCCGCGCGTAGCTGAAATTCATCTCGCCGAAGGCCAGCACCGGCAAGCGGATGCCGAGATTGCGGAAGTCGATGCCGAAGGCAACGGTGGCAAAGCTCTGCAGCACGAACAGCACCCCACCCGTCGCGAGCAGCTGATTGATCGGGGGCGCGGTCAGCAATGGTGCGATCACGAGGTAGTGCAGCGCGGCGCCGAGGATCGCGACGAGCATGATGGTGAACGGCGCGGCAATGAAATAGCTGAGGCCGTAGTACTGCACCATGAAATACATGGCGTACATGCCGATCATGACGAGCTCGGCATAGCAGATCCAGGTCACGTCGATGACGCCGAAGATCAGATTGAGCCCGAGCGCGAGCAGCGCCAGCACGCCGCCGAGCAGGATGCCGTTGATCACGGCCTCCAGCAGGTAGACGTCGAAAATGTCCAGGAATGCCTGCATGGCCCTCACACCCCGAGATAAGCTTCCTTGACCGTGTCGCTCGCCAGCATCTCGGCCGAGGTGCCGGACGCCCTGATCGTGCCGGCCTCGATCAGATAGGCGCGATCGACGACGCGCAGCACCTGCTGCACGTTCTGCTCGACGATCAGCACCGTCAGCCCGCGCGCGCGGATCCGCTTGACGAGTTCGAACACCTGCTGCACCACGACCGGAGCCAGCCCTGCGGATGGCTCGTCGAGCAGCAAGAGCTTTGGATTCGACATCAGGGCACGGCCGATCGCGCACATCTGCTGCTCGCCCCCGGACATGGTGCCGGCCATCTGCTGGCGGCGTTCCTTCAGGCGCGGGAACAGGTCGAACACGACCTCCAGCCGCTCGGCGTAGTGGTCGCGCGCCTCCTTCATGAAGGCGCCCATCTTCAGATTGTCGTCGACGGAGAGCTGCGGAAACAACCGGCGGTTCTCCGGCACATGCGCGATGCCGAGGCTGACGATCTTGTGCGGCGGTGTTGCGACGACGTCGGCGCCTTCCATGGTGATCGACCCGCGCGAAGGGCGTATCAGGCCGGAAATGACGCGCATCAGGGTTGTCTTGCCGGCGCCGTTCGGACCGATGACGCCAACGGCCTCGCCGGCCTTCACGTCGAGATCGACGTTGAACAGCGCCTGGAATGTTCCGTAACCGGCGTTGATGGACCGAAGCTCCAGCATCGCTAGCCTCCGGCGCGGCGGCGCGCTTCGGCGGCCGCGGCTTGCGTCGTCTCGGCATCGGTGCCGAGATAGACCTCGATGACGCGCGGATCACCGGCGACCGCGCTCGGCAGCCCCTCGGAGATCTTCTCGCCGTGATCGAGCACCATGACGCGATCGACAACGCGCATCAGGACGCCCATGATGTGCTCGACCCAGATGATGGTGATGCCGAGCTCGTCGCGGATGTTGCGCAGCATGTCGGCCGCCTGGTCCATCTCGGCGTCGTCGAGTCCGCCGAGGCTCTCGTCGGCGAGCAATAGTTTCGGCGCGGTCGCAAGCGCTTTTGCCAGTTCGAGCTTCTTCAGGCCGGCCGCGCCCAGGCCATCGACGCTGGCATGGCGATCCGCCGGCAAGCCCACCATCGCCAGCGACCGCTCGGCGGCCTCCTCGGCTTTGGCGCGGCTGTGGCGCCCCTGACCGTAGAAGCCGGCGAGCGCGACGTTCTCGAAGATGGTCAGGCGGCGGAACGGCCGCGGAATCTGGAAGGTGCGGCCGATGCCGCGGTTGATGATCCGGTGCGGCGCGAGACCCGCGATCTCGTGGCCGGCGAACAGGATCGATCCGGAAGTCGGCGCCAGCGTGCCGGAAAGCATGTTGAAGATCGTGCTCTTGCCCGAGCCATTCGGGCCGATCAGGCCGAGGATCTCGCCCTGATCGACCCTGAACGACACATTGTTGACGGCGGTGAAGCCGCCGAACCGCTTCACCAACCCGCTGACCTCCAACACCAAAGCTCTCCGCCGCTACTGGTTGCTGTAGGTGGTGCCCTTCGGTAGCGGCAGCACGGCCTCGCGCTGCGCCTGGCTCTTGGGCCACACCACATGGGACTTGTCATCGAGATACTGGATCACCACCGGGAACGAGCGCTCGTTCTGGCCCGCCATCGGCGTGCCCTCGCCGTAGAACTTGACGCCGAAGCCGAGCATGGTGCCGCCCTCGGGAATGTCGGTATCGAGCGCGGCCTTGCGCAGCGCGTCGGGATCGACCCCGCCATATTTCTTGATCGCGCGCGGCAGCACATCGGCCATGAAGACGTAGGTGTTGGACGCGCCGATGCCGACATGGGCCGAGCGGATGGCGACACCCGGCCTGATCTTGTCGAACTCCTCGCCAACCATCTTGATCACGGCCGGGAGCTTCGGATCCATGGTCTTCTGGTTGGCGAGCCAGATCGAGATCGGGTCGGCGTTAAAGATGTAGGTAGCGTCCGCGCCCATGCCCTCCTTCAGCTTCTCGTAGACACCGTAACCCGCGCCATGCCCCATCAGTGCGCCGAACTTCAGTCCCTGCTCGCGGGCCTGGCGCAACAATAGCGTGATGTCGGGATTGTAACCGGTGTGGAAGATCACGTCGGGCTTGGCGCGCTTCAGCTTGGTGACCAGCGCCGATAGATCCGGCGCGGTGGCCGAATAGCCTTCCTTCATCACCACGCTGAAGCCCGCCTTCCTGGCACCGGCCTCATTGCCCTTGGAGACGTCGACACCATAGGCGCCGTCCTCGTGGATGATGGCGACGCGCAGGTCCTTGGGCTCCTTGTCGAACTTCGCCTTGGCGTTCTGCGCGATGAAATCCATCGTCATCATGCCGAACTGGTCGCCGCTCGCCTGCGGGCGAAACACGTATTTGTAGCCCTTCTCGTTGAACACGGCCGACGAGATGCAGGTCGTCATCCACATGAACTTCTCGAGCTGCTCGACGCGGGCCGCGACCGGCACGCATTGCGCCGAGGAGAAGAAGCCGAGCACCATGTCGACCTTCTCCTGTTCGAGCAGGCGGACGGATTCGTTGATGGCGATGTCGGGCTTGCTCTGCGCATCGGCGTAGACCGCCTCGATCTTGTAGCCCTCGACGCCGGTCTTGGCGAAATGGTCGAGGATGATCTTTGCACCGACATAGTTGAGCTCGGACCCGCCGCCTGCGAGCGGTCCGGTCAGGTCGAACACCACGCCAATCTTGATCTTCTTCTCCTGAGCCTGTGCCGAAGCCATCAAGCCCATCGCGGCGGTCGCGATCAACAGCCCACGTACCGAGCGGGCAGCCATGCGCAGGCGCATCAAAACCTCCCTGGACGATTGTGCATTGCGTCCGTCTTGCTGTTGGTTTTTGCCCATCACATTGGCTGAGCGAAGCGATGTCAAGCCTCGCGCGTCAGCGCGAGGCGAACTGCTGCACGACGAAGGCCGTGACAAATCGCGGCATGGACGGCGTCAGATCACTCGTCTCGCGCACGAGATGAATGGCCGACAGTTCCGGCTCGGCCTCGCGCGCGAGACTGGCTTCGATCCGGGCCCGAGCGGCCTCGCCCGGCACATCCAGGTTGAGAACCTGGATCATTGCAATCGTGGGGCCGGTAACCACGCAGTGCCAGTCCGGCTGAGCCCGGTAGTCGCCGGCGGTCAGGCCGGTCTCCTCCGCGATCTCGCGGACGACGCTGCCGGGAATGTCGAGCGCGTCGTCCTTGACGTCATCGAGATCCGGCGTGCCAGAGGGGAAATAGATCCGGCCCGCATTGGCGGTGTGCTGCCCCATCTCGCCCATCACGAAGGCGCCATCCGAGGTGCGCAACGCGCCCATGCCGAAGCCGTTGAACACGGTGGGATCGGGGAAGCCCCAGTCGCGCCAGGCGAGGAAGCTGGCAAAATCCGTCTCGAAATAGGTCGCAGCGAAATGACCGTCGGCGAATACGGGATCGCGTCCCAACAGGACGCGGCCGTTCCAGAGTTTCGGCCGCTCGCGCTGCTTCTCGGCAAAGTGCGCCGCGATCTCGGCGCGCCGTTCCTCGGCGAACGGCCAGATGATCGGCCGTACGGCGAGGCCAAGTGTCGTGACGCGATGAATGACCGGGGATGTCATGACGGGTCGGTTACCACGCCTTCGCGTCAGTTATTTGGCGCTCCCCGTGGTCTTCTTGGCCTGCTCGACGTACTTGTTGGTAAAAGTTTTGCTGACGTCAATCTTGGCGTTGGCCACGTCAGGCGAGCCGACGCTGAATACCGCGAGCACGGCGTCCGCACCCTTTGGGTCCATCTTACCGGTCTCAGAGAACATCGGGATCGTGTTCTTCAGCGCGGCAAGATAGAGATCCTTGTTCTTGCCGACCGTCTCCTCCGGCATCTTCGCCATGATCTCCTCGGGCGAGTGCGAGTGGATCCAGGCGAGCGTGCCCAGGATCGCATTGGTGAGCGCCTGCACCTCCTTCTCGTGACCGTTGACCCAGGCCGCGGTCGAGTACAGGGCACCGCCCGGATATTCGCCGCCGAACGTCTCGAGCGTGTCCTTCTGCGTGCGGGTGTCGCTGAGGATGCGCAGGTCCTTGTGGCTGCCCTGGAGCACGGTGACGGAGGGATCAAGCATCACCGCTGCGTCGATCTGCCCCTGCTCCATCGCGGCGACCGCGGTGGCGCCGAGGCCGACGCCGATCACCGCAGTGCCTGCGGGATCAAGGCCGTTCTTCTTGAGCATGTATTTGAGGAAGAAGTCGGTGGAGGAGCCGGGCGCGCTGACACCGACCTTCTTGCCGGCAAGGTCCTTGACCGACTTGATTTCGTTGGTGTGCGCGGGCGAGACCACCAACACGAGGCCGGGATAGCGGTCATAGACCACGAAGGCCTGGAGCTCCTGCTTCTTGGCGGCCAGATTGACGCAATGATCGAAATAGCCGGAGACGACGTCGGCACTGCCGCCGAGCACGGCCTTCAGCGCATCCGAGCCGCCCTTGAGGTCGATCAATTCGACACTGAGACCGGCCTTGTCGTACTCGCCGAGCTGCTTGGCCAGCACCGTCGGCAGATAGCACAGGCAGGAGCCGCCGCCGACTGCGATAGTGACTTTGCTTTGCGCCGCGGCAAGGCCGGCGGTGAGCGTCAGCGCGAGCAGCGCACCGGCGAGCCTGGCAATCGTGTTCTTCATTGGTTTCCTCCGTTCGGCTGGCGGCACCATAGAGCAGCGGATCGAGGTTGAGAAGCCGACTTACGCGTACGCTAGCCCCGTCCATCCGACGCGGTCGGCCGCCACACCAGCAAACGCCGCTCCACCAGCGTCACCCCGAAATCGATCAGGATGACGAAGGCCGACAGCACGAACATGCCGGCGAACACGCCGGCGACGTCGAACACGCCTTCGGCCTGCTGGATCAGGTAGCCGAGACCTGCGGCCGATCCCAGATATTCGCCGACGACCGCGCCGACCACGGCAAACCCAACTGAAGTGTGCAGCGAGGAGAACATCCACGACAGTGCCGAGGGCCAATAGACGTGCTGCATCAGCTGCCGCTCGCTCATGCCGAGCATGCGGCCATTATCCAGGATGGTGCGGCTGACCTCCTTCACACCCTGGTAGACGTTGAAGAACACGATGAAGAAGACCAGCGTCACGCCGAGCGCGACCTTGGACCAGATGCCGAGGCCCAGCCACAGCGCGAAGATCGGCGCCAGCACGACCCGCGGCAGCGCGTTGACCATTTTTACGTAGGGATCGAACACCGCAGCAACCAGCGGCTGGCGTGCGAACCAGAAGCCGATCAGCACGCCACCGAGCGATCCGATCACGAAGGCCAGGATGGATTCCACCAAGGTGATCCAAAGGTGCTTCCAGATCACGCCGGAAGAAAACCATTTGACGATCTGGCTGAATACGTCGACCGGGTTGGAGAAGAAGAAGGGCGGTAGCAAGACCTTGCCGAATACGGGAACAGTCGACAGCAATTGCCACAGCACGAGACAGACGACCGCGACCAGAGCCTGCAGCGAGAGCAGCGTCACGCGCGTCATCAGACCGCCTCCGCCGCGTGCGTGGATTGCGCGTAGCCCTTCATCACTTCATCCTTGAGCACGCTCCAGATCTCGCGATGGAGCGCATGGAATTCCTTGTCGAGCCGCACCTCGAAGATGTCGCGCGGGCGCGGCAGCGTCACGGACCAGTCGCCGATGATGCGCGAGGAGGGTCCCGCCGACATGATCACGACGCGGTCGGCGAGCGCGATTGCCTCTTCCAGATCATGGGTCACGAACAGCACGGCCTTGCGGTCGGCGTTCCAGAGGTCGAGCAGCAGATTGCCCATCACCTGCCGCGTCTGCGCATCAAGCGGCCCGAACGGCTCGTCCATCAAGAGGATCTTTGGATCGCGGATCAGCACCTGCGCCAGTGCCACGCGCTTGCGCTGGCCGCCCGAGAGCATGTGCGGATAGCGACTGGCAAACGCCCCTAGACCCACCGAAGTCAGCCATTTCTGCGCGCGCGGAAGCGCCTCGGCGCGCGGGGTGCCCCTGACTTCCAGCCCGATCGCGACGTTGTCGAGCGCAGTTTTCCAGGGGAACAGCGCATCCGCCTGGAATAGATAGCCGGCATCGCGGTTCAGCTCCGCGAGCGGCCGATCGAACACCTTGACGCTGCCGGCGGCTGGCCTCAAGAGGCCCGCCGCAACGTTGAGCAGCGTCGATTTTCCGCAGCCGGTCGGCCCGACGATGGCGACGAACTCGCCCTGCGCCACCGTGAGATGGGCCTTCTCCACCGCGGTGTAGACCCGCCCGTCCCCCAGCCGGAACGCGACTTTGGCATCCTCAAGGGCCACTGCCGTGGGCATTGTCATGTGTTTCCTCCGAACCCGGACGATGCCTTAGCCTCTGGCGCGGGCAAGTTCAATCAACCGGCCAACCGTGCTATGCATGGGGTCTTGCCGTGCTCTTACCCTCCCCTGGAGGGGGAGGGTAAGAGGAGAGTGAGCCCCGCCCGATGCATTCCAGGCCGATGATTGCCTATGCGCGTGTCAGCAAGAGCTTCGGCCCCACCAAGGCTGTGGACGACGTGTCGCTGGACATCGCCGAGGGCGAGTTTGTGGCCGTCGTCGGCAGCTCGGGCTCGGGCAAGACGACGCTGCTGCGGCTCGCCAATCGGCTGATCGAGGTCGATGGGGGCACGATCACGGTCGAGGGCGAGGACGTGCACAACATCGATCCCGTCGCGCTGCGGCGGCGGATCGGTTACGTCTTCCAGAGCGGCGGACTATTCCCGCATCTGAGCGTCGCCGACAATATCGGGATCACGCCAAAGCTGCTCGGCGCGCCCCTGGCCGACATCGCCGCGCGCGTCGACGAGTTGCTCGAGCTCGTGCAGCTCGACCGGGCTGCGCATCGCGACCGTCTGCCCGAGACGCTCTCCGGCGGCCAGCGCCAGCGCGTCGGCGTGGCGCGGGCGCTTGCGGCACGCCCCCGCATCGTGCTGATGGACGAGCCATTCGGCGCGCTGGATCCCCTCACCCGCGACGCGCTTGGCGAAGATTTTCGCGAACTGCATCGCAAGCTCGGTCTGACCACCGTGATGATCACCCATGACATGACGGAAGCCATTTTGCTTGCCGACCGAATCGCCGTGATGCGCAGCGGGATACTGCTTGCGCAGGGCACGCCGGCGGCACTCTCGGAGAGCGGGGACGATTATGTGCTGGAGCTGTTACGGACGCCGCGGCGCCAGGTCGAGCGATTGAATGCGCTGTTGCCACGGAGCGGTGCGGCATGAGCTTCATCGACGATCCGCGTTGGGGCGAGGCGCTGTCGCATCTGCCCGACTATCTCGGTAACCACGTGCGCGTGAGTCTCGCCGCGCTCGCGCTCGGCCTGATCGTCAGCCTGCCGCTGGCAATCCTGACGCGCAACCGCCCCGCGCCGCGCGGCATCCTGCTCGCACTCGCCAGCATCGTGCAGACCGTGCCGGGACTGGCGCTGCTCGCGCTGTTCTACCCGCTGCTGCTGGCGACGGCGTCCCTGACGCTCGCCTTGTTCGGCGCCTCCTTCTCGGCGTTCGGCTTCCTGCCCGCGATGCTGGCGCTCGCGCTCTATTCGATGCTGCCGGTGCTGCGCAACGGCATCACCGGCTTGAACGGCATCGACCTCGCGCTGATCGAAGCCGCCAAAGGCGTCGGCATGACCGCACGGCAATCTCTGGTCATGGTCGAGCTGCCGCTGGCGCTGCCGGTGATGATGGCCGGCATCCGCACCGCCGCGGTCTGGGTGATCGGCACCGCGACACTGTCGACACCGATCGGGCAGACCAGCCTCGGCAACTACATCTTCGCCGGGCTCCAGACCCAGAACTGGGTGTTCGTGCTGTTCGGCTGCTTCGCCTCGGCGCTGCTGGCGCTCGCCGTCGATCAACTGCTTGGCCTGATCGAGAATGGACTGCGCCTGCGCAGCCGCCTGCGCTCCGGGCTCGGTGCCGCGGGCATCCTGGCGCTGGTAGCGGCAACGCTGGTACCGTGGATCGCGCGTTCATCGCCGGGGTACGTGGTCGGCGCCAAGACCTTTGCCGAACAACATGTGCTCTCGGCCCTGCTTAGGGAGCGCCTGCAGGCGTCCAGTCTCCCCGCCACTGCGCGCTCCGGCCTCGGTTCGAGCGTCATCTTCCAGGCGCTGAAGGCCGGCGACATCGATCTTTACGTCGATTATTCCGGCACGCTCTGGGCCAACCAGCTGCACCGCACGGATATCAAGCCACGCGCGGAGCTGCTCGCGGAGCTGAAGGCCTCACTCGCCAAGGAAAACGTCACCTTGCTCGGTGAGCTGGGCTTCGAGAATGCCTATTCGCTGGTGATGCCGAAGCAGCGCGCCGAGGCACTCGGCATCCATAGCATTGCCGATCTCGTCGGGCATGCATCGACGATGTCGATCGCCGGCGATTACGAGTTCTTCTCACGACCGGAATGGGCGGCGCTGCAGAAGGCTTATGGCCTTCAGTTCCGCACCCAGCGCCAGATGCAGCCGGACTTCATGTATGCGGCGGTCGCCAGCGGCGAGGTCGACGTGATCGCCGGCTACACCAGCGACGGGCTGATTGCGAAATACGATCTCGTGGTGCTCGACGATCCCAGGCACGCCATTCCGCCTTATGACGCAATCCTGCTGCTCGCGCCGAAACGCATCGGGGACGAGCAATTGCAAGCGGCGCTCAAGCCCCTGCTCGGCAAGATCGACATCGCCACGATGCGCGAGGCGAATCTGCGCGCCGCCGGCAATGACGCGACTTCATCGCCGGATGTGGTGGCGAAGTGGCTGTGGGAGAAAATCGGCAAGCGGTAGGACGTGCCGTCATTCAGTGTTGTCTTGGCGAAGCGCGTCAGAGCGCTAAAGCCCCCTGATCATCCCCGCATTGATCAGCAGCCGGTTGAGCCGCTTCGCCTCGGCGCCGTCCTTGCAGCCGTAGAAAATGCCCTTACAGCGAAGCATGATCTCCTTCTGCTCGGCGAAGGACGGGTCGAGCGGGATGCCGGCGGCTTCCTGGATCACCAGCGGCAGATAGGGACCGTCGACCGTGTCCATCACCGCATCGCTCTTCACCGGATCGAAATTGACGGCATCGATCGCGTAATAAGTCCCATAGAGACGCGGATCGTAACCATCGAGCTTCTTACCGAGGCCGCCTTCGTCGAGCCCGGGCTCGAGGATCTGCGGCGCGAACTCCGGCTGATGGTCGCCGTAGCGCACGATCAGGAAGGGCTCCCCTGGAAAGGTCTTTTTCAGGCCGGCGATGAAGCTCCTGTACTGCTCCGCGCTGATGGCTTGCCGGCGTAGATATTCGTCGATGGAGGGCGTATTGCCCGGCGCGCGCCAGTTCGGCATCAGATCGGGGCGGAAGCGCGTTTCCCAGGGGAAATGATTAGCGCCGAGATAGACGAAGGTGAACAGTGGCTTGTTCGGCGACCGCGTTCCCATCAACTGCAGCGCCTTGTCGTAGAAGAAGCCGTCCGGCTCGACATCCTTTGCGCCGAGATCCTTCGCGTCATAGAAGCGCTCGATGCCGGTGGTGAGCTGAAAGCTGCGTGCGCTCATGAAGGCGCCATAGGCGGGATAGAGCGACATGGTGTCGTAGCCGCAGCGGCGCAGCGCCAGCGGCAGGCCACGCTCGACGCGACCTGTCGCGATGCGCGTCACGAAATAGGCGAAGCGGCCGAACGAGCGCGACGAGAGGCCGGCGAGCACGTTGTACTCGGTGAACCAGCTCGGCCCGCCATTGCTCTCGGCCAGAAACGTGCGCTGCTTGCCGTCATAGGATTTGAAATGGCTGCCGTAGTCCGGCGCCACCTTGATGCCTTGAGCAGCGCGGATGTCGAAACTCGACTCATCATGGATCATGATGATGTTCGGCCGGCGGCCCGCGGGATGGCAGGCATCGACCAGCGGCATGTTGAGCCGCTCGTTGGTCGACGCCGCCGACTCCATGAAGCCGTATTGCGCGAAGTCGGAGACCGCGCTGACACCGGAGCGGAAGAACTTCGAGAGATAGCCGTCGTCGTAATAGCCGCGCCAGGCCTCGTCCGGATGGTAGAGCGAATAGCCAACCAGTGCAGCGACGCAGGCGAGCATGGAGGCGAGCGCCGGCAGACGGCGGATACGGAAAGGATCGAGCCACCACAACGCATACATCAGCGGCAGCGTGACGAGGCCGGTCAGGATCACCGACCAGCGCAGGTTCGGGAAAATCGTGAACAGGAACGCGACGGTGTCGCGGTCGATCATCATCAGGTCGATGAAGTTCACCGTCATCTGCACGACGTCGTGTTTGAGCCGTGACAAGAGCACGAGCACGACGACCATGGTCAGCGACAGCGCGCCCGATAGTGCGGGCCGGCGTAGCAGCGTGATCCAGAAGAAGTTGAGGATGCCCCAGGCCAGTACGAAAGACAGCCGCGCGCCGAAATCGGTCTCGGTCTCGTACATCAGGGCCAGGGCTGCGAGATGCGGCGCGGCAACCGCAAGCAGGCGCCAGATGCCGAGCGCGGCAACGCTCGCCAGCACGGCGGTGGCGGCAGAGGGACCTGGATTGGGCGCGGACGCCATCGACGACACGCAACAGCTGGTCCGGCGCGGTAATGCCGAGCCTGTCGGACCGGCCTTCGGCGTTCGGCGCAGCCGGAAGCCTGCACCGTGTCATAAAACTGTAATTGAACGGTCACGGACTAGCAACGCGTGTCACGGTCCGACCTTCGCTTAATGTTAGTGACGAGCGAATGGGCCGCACAGGCCAGGGCTCTAGCGCCTGATGATCCCCGCAATGAACAGGTCGATCACCCCTTCGGCCATCCGCTCGATCTCGCCCTCCTCCACGCCCCAGCGCTGAAAGTGGCCATCGAGCTTCATCCTGGCGAAACCGTACACCAGGGCACGGCCGGCAATTTGGATGCGCTTGAGGTCGTCCGACCGCAGCAGGCCCTGCTCCGCCGCATCGGCCAGCATTCGCTCCGTCAGCGCGATCAGTTCGGAATTGTCGCGCGTCAGCTCGGCTGAACTGCCATGAGCGAAGTAGCTCCCCGTCGAGATGATCTCAAAATGTGCGGGATTACGCATCGCCCAGCGCAGGTAAGCGAGGCCGAAGGCGCGGAAGCGAGCCAGCGGGTCTGCCGGAGACGCCTGGCCCAGCGTCGCCTCAATCTCGATGCGGAAGCGCCGCTGCGCTTCCTCGGCTGCCGCCGCCATCAGCGCATCGCGGTTGGGGAAGTGCCGGAACGGCGCCCCAGGCGACACCGCAGCGCGGCGTGCCGCCTCGCGGACCGAGATCTTGGCGCCCTCGGCCGCAAGTTGCAGCGCAGCGTCGATCAGGACGCGGCGGAGGTCTCCGTGGTGGTAGGGCCGGGCCTCGGCCGCGCTGCGGCCGCGGCGAAGCTTGGGTGTGGGGCCGGTGGGCATGAAGCTTTCTAGCATCACCCGAACGTGAATGTAATCAGCGATTACACCATTGACCACCACGCGACCCCGGGGAGACATCACCATGCCGCAACGTCAAAGCTGGTTCGAGGGCTGGCGGCTGCTTGCCGCCCTCGCCTTGAGCCTCATCGCCTTGAGCCTGTGGATTGCATCGATGCGGCAGTTCGAGATCGACGGCGTGCGCATGGTGATCCGGTTTACGGCACGAAGCTCGCTCATTCTGTTCTGCCTCGCCTTCGGCGCCGCTTCGCTGGCGCGGCTTTGGCCCAATGGCTGGACACGCTGGCAGTGCCGCAACCGCCGCTATCTGGGCCTGAGCTTCGCGGCCTCCCACGCCATCCACGCGGTTGCGATCGTCGCATTCGCCAAAATGGATCCTGCCGGCTTCGCGGAGGCCACCTCGGCCGCTTCCTACATCTTCGGCGGCATCGGCTATGCCTTCATCATCGCCATGAGCACGACCTCATTCGACCGCACGGCCGCACTGATCGGGCCACGCGCCTGGCGCGCGCTGCATCTCGCAGGCGGCTACTATCTCTGGTTCCAGTTCATGGTGTCGTTCGGCAAGCGCGTCCCGGCGATGCCGCTCTATGCCGCGTTCCTCATTCCGCTGCTCGCAGTGATGGCCCTGCGGATGATCGCGATGGCCGCCCATCCGCGCGGACGGACGGCCGAGGCAAGCTGAGCGGCAGGCTCAGCCCTGCGGCGGCAGCAGCCCGAGCCGTTTGGCGATGATGCGGTCCAGCGTCCGTTTCGGCAACACGGCCCCGATCAGATAGCGCAGCCGGTCCGGCGTGATCTGGTAGCGCACCTTGGGATTTGAGGCCGTCAACGCATCGAACACGATTTCGGCGATCCGCTCGGCGGGCAAGCCCTTTGCACCGAGCTCCATCATGAAGGCCATGACCTTGTTGAGGGCGGGCAGATAGGGCGAGTTCTGGTAAACGGAGAGATCGATCTGCTCGGCCTTGCTCCAGATCGGCGTCTTCACCGCGCCGGGGGCGACGATAATGACGTCGATGCCGAACAGCATCAGCTCGCGCCGCAGGCTCTCCGACAATCCCTCGATGGCGTGCTTGGAGGTACAGTAAGGCGCCGACAGCGGGTTGCCGTTCTTGCCCGCGACCGAGCTGATCATCACGATCCGCCCCTTCGGCCCCCTCAGCGACGGGTCGGCGCCGAGCAGCGGCCCGAACGCCTGCGTGGCGATGACCGGGCCGATGACGTTGATGTCCATCTGGCGGCGGAAATCATCGGCCGACAATTCGAGGACCGGACCGGCGACCGCGATGCCGGCATTGTTGACGAGGCCGGCCAGTGTCTCGCCGCCCAGGGCCTCACGCACTTGGCGCGCAGCCGCCAGCACGGCGGCCTCGTCTGTAACGTCGAACAGCAGCGGCGTGAAATTGGCGCCGAACTCCCCCTTGAGCCGGTCGGCATCGGCCTGCTTGCGGACGCTGCCGAAGACGCGATAGCCGCGCCCAATCAGGAATTTTGCAGTGGCCCAGCCAATGCCAGTGGACGCGCCGGTGATGACGACAGATCGCATGTTTGTTCCCCCCAAAGTTCCCGCAATCATGTAGGAGGGAGGTGCCGGTACGCAATGCCGCCCAGCTCTCAGGCCGACGCAGCAGATCTTGGTTCTTAAGATGAAGCGGCGCGCGAACGTCGCAAATGAGATTGATTGTATCCTGAAAACGCGGATGAAGAGCCGAATCGTTGCCTCTGAAGAGACTGCGCTTTTAGCGATCGCAACTTTCTGAAAAAATTCTGAAAACGACGCGGGACCAAGAATGTGGTTTAAGCGTCAGTTCTTTGCGCTCCGACGACGCTTCAACACGCGAAGAATTTGAATGAAGCAGCAATGCTTGGCGCGAGCTGATAAAGGGTGAGACCGCTGGCTTGCGATATCGTTCAGATGTAGTCGCGAAGATTTAAGATTTGGTTTGACGAGCGAAGCTTATGTTTTTGGCTCGTGTCCCGGAGAAGGCGCGACGCGCCGCAGAGCCGGGACCCGGGGGCCGCATGGACCCCGGATCAGCAGCGCATCGCTCACACGCTGCGCTGCGTCCGGGGCACGACGACTTAGTTCTTGCTCTTGTCGACCAGTGCACCCTTCTTGATCCAGGGCATCATGTCGCGCAGCTTGGCGCCGACTTCCTCGATCGGGTGCTCGGCGAGCTTGGCGCGAGTCGCCTTGAACGAGGTCTGGTTGACCTTGTTCTCGAGCATCCAGTCACGGGCGAACTTGCCGGACTGAATGTCGTTCAGAACCCGCTTCATCTCCTTCTTGGTCTCGTCGGTGACGATGCGCGGACCCGTGACGTACTCGCCGTACTCCGCGGTGTTGGAGATCGAGTAGTTCATGTTGGCGATGCCGCCTTCATAGATCAGGTCGACGATCAGCTTCACCTCGTGCAGGCACTCGAAATAGGCCATCTCCGGCGCATAGCCGGCTTCAACCAGCGTCTCGTAGCCGCCCTTGATCAGCTCGACCAAGCCGCCGCAGAGCACGACCTGCTCGCCGAACAAATCGGTCTCGCACTCTTCCTTGAAGGTGGTCTCGATGATGCCGGCTCGGCCGCCGCCGACGGCGGAGGCGTAGGACAGACCGAGGTCATGGGCGTTGCCAGAGACGTCCTTGGCGATCGCGATCAGGCAGGGCACGCCGCCGCCGCGCTGATACTCCGAGCGCACGGTGTGGCCGGGGCCCTTCGGCGCGATCATCAGCACGTCGAGGTCGGCGCGCGGGTCGAGCAGGTTGAAGTGGACGTTGAGGCCGTGCGCGAAGACGAGGGCTGCGCCCTTCTTCATGTTGTCGTGCAGGTGCTCGCGGTAGATGTCGCCCTGGAGCTCGTCGGGGGTCAGCATCATGACGAGATCGGCCCATTTGGCGGCCTCGGCGACTTCCATCACTTTGAAGCCGGCGGCTTCCGCCTTCTTGGCCGAGGCCGAACCCTTGCGGAGCGCGATCGCGACTTCCTTGACGCCGGAATCCTTCAGGTTCAGCGCGTGGGCGTGGCCCTGGCTGCCATAGCCGACGATGACAACCTTCTTGCCCTTGATCAGGTTCAGGTCGGCGTCGCGATCGTAATAAACACGCATGGTCATTTCCTCATTCAGGGGCCGGAATCGGCCGTTGGTCAGGTCTCGGAGAGTGAAATTTGCGGATTTCGGGGGCTGTCTAGAGCATTTTCGGCCCCCTGTGAAACCCGTTTCTGCATGAAAAACTGCGGCATCATGCATCCATGAAAACAGGGTAGAGCGATGCCAACAGCAGGATCGCCATCAGGATGTTGAAGATGCGCACCAGCCGCTCGGAGGTCAGGACCGGCCGCAGTGCGGTGCCGAAGAGGGCCCAGACCACGGTCGAGACTGTGCCCACGAGCAGGCTGATCAGGGTCTGTATCGCAATGTTGAGCGGGAATTGGGCGACGGCCGCATAGGCCGTGATGGTCCCGATCACGATCACCCACCCCTTGGCGTTGATCCACTGGAACATGGCCGCGCCCCAGAAGGTCATCGGCCCGCGGCCGCTCGCCTCGCCCGGCTTGGCCGGACCCGAGAAGGCGATCACGGCGGCGAGGTAAACCAGGTAGGCGGCGCCGGCATATTTCAAGACGGCCTGGAGGATCGGATAGGCCAGAAACACGGTGCCGAGCCCAAGGCCGACCGCGGCAATCATGAACGCGAAGCCGATGACGATGCCGACGATGTGGGGGACTGTGCGCCGGAAGCCATAAGTCAGCCCCGAAGACAGCAGCATGATGTTGTTCGGCCCGGGAGTGAAGTACATCACCGCCATGAAGGCGAGGAAGGCATAGAGTAGCGAGCGGGACATATTCACCTCACACAGCTTTCGGCAGCGCCTGAGGACGCCCCGCCAAGACCATCACCGCGATGCCGCCGATCACGGTGAGCATGCCGGCAAGTCGCAGCGGCCCGAACCTCTCGCCGAACACGATGCTGGAGGCGGCCGAGCCGACGAACGGCACCAGCAATGCGAACGGTACCACCTGCGCAGCGGGATAGTCGCGCAGAAGCCGACCCCACAGCCAATAGGCGATGCTGGTCGAGATGCCGCCAAGCGCCAGCATGCAGAGACCGGTGGTCAGCGACATATGAGTCAGCGATGTCCAGGTCGGCGCCGGGCCATTGGCGATCAGCGCCAGCGCGAACAGCGGCACGGCTGATGCAAGGCACAGCCAGGCGAACAGATCGAACATCGGCACGCCGCGCGCGCCGCGGAGCAGCAGATTGCCGACGGCGAAGCTGACCGGCGCGATCATCAGAACCGCGAAGGCGCCGACGCTGAAGTCATAACCGACGGTCCCGCAGATCATCAGAAGGCCGATTGCTGCGATGACGATGCCGAGCGTCTGCGCCGGTGTCGCACGTTCGCCGAATGCGACAGCGGCAAAGCCGATGGTGAACAGCGCCTGGCTCTGCACGACCACGCTGGTGAGCCCCACCGGTACGCCACGGGCGATGCCATAGGCCTGGCTCAGGAACTGGCCGAGGAACAGCGTGAAGCTGATCGCGATCAGCAGCGGCCAGGCGATCTTCGGCTTGCGGATGAACAGGCAAGGCACCGCCGCGATCGTAAAGCGCAACGCGGTCATCAGCTCCGGTGAAAGCTCGTCGAGCGCGATCCGGCTCGCCACGAAGGCAAGGCCCCAGGTGATCGCCACCATGAGGGCGATGAAAATGTCGGCCGGCTTCATTGTTGTTCTCGGTTCTGCTTTGTCGTGCAGCCCTGTTTGTTGTTCTAGTCTAGCCTTGCTCGCCGGCTTTCGGTTTTCGCAGCAGATACGTGCCGTGCATGGGCGCGTGGTAGTCGGCCGAGATCAGCGTGAAACCGACGTCGGTCAGCAGCCGCTCCATCACCCAGCCGAAGGTGGAATATTCATCGCGCATATGTGTGACAACGCTCTCGCGCGAGAAATCGTGGTTCTTGATCTGGTAGTCGGCCCATTGCTCGACGTCCCGCTCGGACGGGTCCGGCATCGAGACGTAGACGATGTCGCGCAGGTAGAAGCTCGCACCCGGCTTCAGCGCGCGATAGATCCGCGACATCGCCACCGCCTTCCAGAAATCCGGCAGATGATGCAGCGTGAACTCGCTGACGATCAGATCGTAGGATTCCGGCTGGTAGGCAAAGCTGAGCAGGCCGGCCGACTGCGTTGCGACCTTTGCCTTGCGGTCTCGCGCGTAGATTTCGGCGAGCGCCAGCATCGCGGGCGAGATATCGATGGCGTCGACCTGCGCACCCATCAGCGCCGCTTCCGTCGCCAGCACGCCATGACCGCAGCCGATGTCGGCTATCCGCCAGCCGCGCTGCACCCCGAGCATCTTCAGCGCGGCGCGCGCGCGCAGATCGGCGTCATCGTGACTGTCGTAAATCGAGGCGACCGCGGGCCCGATGCCCATGCGGTTCCGCTCGTTGTAGTACCAGTCGCGCGCCAGCATGATTCACATCCCTTCGGGCCCGCGGCCGATCGCGGCAACGCCGGTGCGCGACACCTCGACGAGTCCGATCGGGCGCATCAGGTCGATAAACTGGTTGATCTTGTCCGTATTGCCTGTGATCTCGAACACAAAGCTCTCCGTGGTGGCGTCGATCACGCGGGCGCGGAACGCGTCCGCCAGACGCAGCGCCTCGACGCGATGCTCGCCCTGCCCGCGCACTTTCACCATGGCAAGTTCGCGCTCGATCGAGCGCTTGGTCAGCGTCATGTCGACGACGCGGTAGACCGGGATCATGCGATCGAGCTGATGCTTGATCTGCTCGATGACCATCGGCGTTCCCGTGGTTACGATGGTGATGCGCGACAGATGCTTCTGGCTCTCGGTCTCGGAGACCGTGAGGCTCTCGATGTTGTAGCCGCGCCCGGAGAACAGGCCGATGACACGCGCGAGCACGCCGGGCTCGTTCTGCACGAGCACCGACAGCGTGTGCGTCTCGTTGGGATCGTGACGGTCCTCGATGAAATAGGCGGATGCGGGCTGGTTCATTGTCGTCCCCTCTATTCTTTCTTGTCATGCCCCGCGAAGGCGGGGCATCCAGTATTCACCGGCATCGAGATTCCCACGACGGCCGCGGAGTATTGGATCGTCCGATCAAGCCGGACGATGACAGCGGAATACTTGGCAAATGCACGCGTAATCATGCGAGCGCCCTCTGCCTTGGCGCATCCGTTCCGACCCACCGGCGGAACAGATCGAAATCGATGTTGCCGCCGGACAGCACGAGACCGACACGCTGGCCCGGCAGCTTGTTCTTTTCCTGTAGCGCCGCAGCAAGCGGAGCTGCGCCAGCGCCTTCGGCAAGATTATGCGTATCAGTCCAGTAAGCGCGGATGGCGGTCGCCACCTCGTCGTCACCGACCTGCACGATGCGCGAGGCACCCTTGCGGATGATGGCAAACGCTTCGGGATCGGGAATCCGCGTCGCCATGCCGTCGGCGAGCGTGTTGCTGGTCTCGGTCGTCACGATCTTGCCCGCCGCGAACGACAGCGCGTAGGACGGCGCCTCGGTCGACTGCACGCCGACGATCTCGGTCTTCAGGCCGAGGAGGTCGCGCGCCATGATGCAGCCGCAGATGCCGGAGCCCTGGCCGATCGGCACATAGAGGATGTCGAGATCTGGCGCGGCTCTGAACAGCTCGAGCGCGTAGGTCGCAACGCCCAACACCAGATCGGTGTGGAACGACGGCACCATGTGGAGCCCGGCGAACTGCGCGTGGCGTCCCGCCTCCTCGCTCGCCGCTTGAAAATCCTCGCCGTGCTCGACAAGCTCGGCACCAAAGGCCTTCATCGCGCGATTCTTCTCGACCGAGTTGCCCCGCGGCACGTAGATCACCGCGGGTACGCCCTGCCGGCTCGCCGCGAACGCGAGGCTCTGGCCGTGATTGCCGCGCGTCGCCGAAATGATACCCGGAACGTTCGGCCGCTCGCGCTTCAGCCGTTCGAGATAGACCAGACCGCCTCGCACCTTGAAGGCACCGATCGGCGTGTGGTTCTCGTGCTTGACCACGACCTCGGTGCCGAGGCGTTCAGCGAGCAGCGGCCAGCCGCGTGCCGGCGTTGCCGGCACCGCCTGCCCCACGATCGCATGTGCGCGCTCTAGTTCCGTCAGGTCGAACATATTGCTCTTTCCATCGACCATCTCTCACGGCTGTCATCCCCGCGAAGGCGGGGATCCAGTATTCCAGAGACCCCTGAGAGCAATGGAGGGGCCGCGGCGTACTGGATCGCCCGGTCGAGCCGGGCGATGACAGCGGAACGTTTGGCCATCGGCGTCAAACCAGGGCCTTGCCGCCGGCAAATGCCTTTGCCGTGGCCTCGTCGTTCGCCTGTTCCGGCAACAGCATCTCATTGTGCGCCTTGCCGGACGGGATCATCGGGAAGCAGTTTTCGAGTGCGGCGACGCGGCAGTCGAACAGCACCGGGCGCTTGACCGAGATCATCTCCTGGATGGCGCCGTCGAGATCGGCAGGCTTGTGCACCTGGATGCCGACGCCGCCATAGGCTTCCGCGAGCTTGACGAAATCCGGCAGCGCCTCGGAGTAGGAATGCGACAGCCGGTTGCCGTGGAGCAGCTGCTGCCACTGCCGCACCATGCCCATGTACTGGTTGTTGAGGATGAATATCTTGATCGGCAGCTCGTACTGCACCGCCGTCGACATCTCCTGCATCGTCATCTGCACCGAGGCGTCGCCCGCGATATCGATGACGAGGCTGTCGGGATGGGCGACCTGCACGCCGACCGCCGCCGGCAGGCCATAGCCCATGGTGCCGAGACCGCCCGACGTCATCCAGCGGTGCGGCTCCTCGAAGCCGAAGAACTGCGCGGCCCACATCTGGTGCTGGCCGACCTCGGTCGTGATGTAGGTGTCCTTGCCGCGCGTTGCCTCGAACAGGCTCTGGATCGCATGCTGCGGCAGGATGACGTCGTTGCTCTTCTTGTAATAGAGCGAGTTGCGGGCGCGCCACTGCGCGATCTGCTGCCACCACGCCTTGATGTCGGGCTTCTTCGCCTCCGCCTTGAACACCTGCAGGATGTCGCCGAGGATGTTGCCGCAGTCGCCGATGATCGGCACATCGACGTGGATGTTCTTGTTGATCGAGGACGGATCGATGTCGATGTGGATCTTCTTCGAGCCCGGCGAGAACGCGTCGACGCGGCCGGTGATACGGTCGTCGAAGCGCGCGCCGACGCACAGCATGACGTCGCAATCATGCATGGTCATGTTGGCTTCGTAGGTGCCGTGCATGCCGAGCATGCCGAGCCAGTTCTTGCCCGACGCCGGATAGGCGCCCAAGCCCATCAGCGTGGAGGTGATCGGAAAACCGGTGACCTCGACCAGTTCGCGCAGCAGCTTGGTCGCCTCGAGACCGGAATTGATGACGCCGCCGCCGCTGTAGATCACAGGGCGCTTGGCGCCTGCGAGCAGCGCCACCGCCTTGCGAATCTGCGTCGCGTCGCCTTTCACGCGCGGCGCATAGGACCGGTGCACATCGGACTTGCGCGGCGGATGATAGGTGCCGGTCGCAAACTGCACGTCCTTCGGCACATCGACGAGCACCGGGCCCGGACGGCCAGAGGTCGCGACGTAGAAGGCCTCGTGCAGCACTTTTGCGAGATCGTTGACGTCGCGCACCAGCCAGTTGTGCTTGGTGCAGGGGCGCGTGATGCCGACGGTGTCGCATTCCTGGAACGCATCGTTGCCGATCAGATGCGTCGGCACCTGGCCGGAGATGCAGACCAGGGGGATCGAGTCCATCAGCGCGTCGGTCAGCGGCGTCACCATGTTGGTGGCGCCGGGGCCGGAGGTCACCAGCGCAACGCCGGGCTTTCCGGTCGAGCGCGCATAGCCCTCGGCGGCATGGCCCGCGCCCTGTTCGTGGCGGACCAGGATGTGCTGGACCTCGCTCTGCTGGAAAATCTCGTCATAGATCGGAAGCACCGCGCCGCCGGGATAGCCGAAAATGTCGGTCACGCCATGATCGATGAGCGCGCGAACGATCATCGCGGCGCCGGTCATCTGGTTCGGATCGTGGCTCTTGTCGCTCATTGGCTTGCTCCGGATGCGCTGTTGTCAGCGGCTTCGTTCGTGTCTGGTTCGGCAAATAAAAAAGGCCCCGAAGAGGGCCCATGCACACCGCCTGTCGTGTGGATGGCAGCTAGCCACCCCCGGCGGTGTGCCTGGGTACGACGGCGATAAGGAGTTTGGTAATAATATTACGCATGGCTGGTGCCGGACTTCCCAAAGGTTGCGCGAAACATAGCGGTCAAAGCCCGGATGTCAAGGCAATGCGGCCGTTCCCGCGCGATTTCGGGAGTGTAGCGGGGTTCCTGCGGTTCGGCGAGAGGTAAATTCGGCGCCGCCGCCACAAAGGCACGTCAATCGGGGTCGCGCGCAGCGTTCACGATGGCTGCAAGCCACCCCCTCGCCTCCTCCGGCTTCACCCATTCGAACGCGGGCAGCTGGTGCCTGAACCAGGTGAACTGGCGCTTGGCGTAATGGCGGGTGTCGGCGCGGCCGATGCTGGCGGCCTCCTCCAGGCTGAACTCGCCGCGCAGATGCCGGATCAGCGCCGGCACGCCATGGGCCTTCATCGCCGGCAGCAGCGGATCGAGATTCCGAGCCGCCAACCGCTCGATTTCCTTCAGCGCGCCGGCGCCCAGCATGGCGTCGAAGCGGGCATCGATGCGGGCATAGAGTTCGTCGCGCTCGGGGCTCAGAAACACCCCGCGAAAACTGTCCTTGGGCAACAGCGGCGGCTGGCCCTCGCGGTGCCAGTCGAGCAGCGAGCGCCCGGTCGCCTCGATCACCTCGAGCGCGCGCGCGATGCGGGTGCGGTCGCGCAGGTTCAGTCGCTCGGCCGCACGCGGATCGGAGGCTGCGAGTTCCGCATGCAGCGCCTCGACGCCGTTCCGCTCCAGCCGCGCCCGAACGCCCTCGCGCACCTCGGCAGGAATCGGCGGCACCACGGAGAGACCTGCGGTCAGAGCCTTGAAATACAGCCCAGTGCCGCCGACGAAGATCGGCAGACGGCCTTCGGCTTTCGCCTCTTCGAGCGCCTGCGCGGCGTCGCTCACCCAGGCGCCGGTCGAAAAATTCACGGCGGCATCGACATGGCCGTAGAGGCGGTGCGGCACCCGTGCCTCATCGCCATGCGTGGGGCGCGCCGTGATGATACGCAGGTCACGGTAGACCTGCATGGAATCGGCATTGATGACGACGCCGCCCGTCGTCAGCGCAAGCTCGAGCGCCAGCGCCGACTTGCCGCTGGCGGTCGGGCCTGCGATAAGCACGGCCTTGCCAACATGCCTTCTGCTGACTTGCCCCTCGCTCACGAAAACCTCAAATGTCCCTCGTCGCCACGCTGATCTGCAATCCCGCCAATCCCGCGCTCGACAGCACCATCGTCGATGGCGCCCGCGCCGTGCTGCCCCAGGCGGCACCTGCGCATTGGCTGTTCGACGGGGTTGCCGTCGACATCCCCTTCGGCGCCGACAGTAACCTCGGAGGCGACCGTCACGCTATCGAACAGCGGTTGCGCGAGCTTCGCGGCGACCTGCCGATCGACATCGTGGTGCAGCCGTCCGGCTTCCGGCGCAAGAAGCTTTTTCTCGCCGACATGGATTCCACCATGATCGGCCAGGAATGCATCGATGAGCTTGCCGATTTTGTCGGGCGGAAGGCCCATGTGGCCGGGATCACCGAACGCGCCATGCGCGGCGAGATCGAGTTCGAGCCCGCCTTGCGCGAGCGCGTCGCGCTCCTGAAGGACCTGCCCGCCGCCGTGGTCGACGAAGTCCTTGCGAAACGCATCACGCCGACGCCGGGCGGCGGCACGCTGGTCGCGACCATGCGCGCGCACGGCGCCTATGCCTGCCTGGTCTCCGGCGGCTTCACGCTGTTCACGCGCGCGGTCGCCGCCAGGATCGGCTTCCAGGAAAACCGCGCCAACGAGCTCGTCGTGCGCGACGGCAAGTTCACCGGCGAGGTGAAGGAGCCGATTCTGGGCCGTGCGGCAAAGCTCGCGACGCTCGTCGACCTGATGGAGTCGCGCGATCTCGATGACATCGACTCGCTGGTGGTCGGCGACGGTGCCAATGACCTTGCAATGATCCAGGCCGCGGGGCTGGGGGTTGCGTATCACGCCAAGCCGGCGGTCGCGGCCGCCGCGGCGGCGCGGATCGATCATGGCGACCTCACCGCGCTGCTCTATGCGCAGGGGTATCGGCGCGAGGAGTTTGTGGAGGGCTAAATCCAGCTCTCCGTCGCCATGCCCGGGCTTGTCCCGGGCAGCCACGTCTCTCACCACGCGTGGTGCCACGTCATGGCCGGGCAAGCCCGGCCATGACGAAGGCTAGAACGTGCTCCTCTACTGCACGCTCAGGGCCACGAACCGCAACTCGCCGTCGCCGTTGGAGACCAGCAGCAGGACGGACTTCTTGCCGTCCTTCTTGAGCTGGTCGACGCGCTTCTGGATGTCGGCGCCGCTAGACACGGCTTCCTGCGCCACCTCGACGATGACGTCGCCGGCGGAAAGCCGCTTCTCCGCGGCGTCCGAATTCCCGTCGACATTGGTGACGACCACGCCCTTGACGCTGTCCTTGATCTTGTAGCGCGTGCGCAAATCCTTGCTCAGCGCCGCGAGATCGAGGCCAAGCGCCTTCTGCGTCACGGTCTTTTCGGGCGCGGGCTCCTCGGTCTTCACCGCGGCCTGCACCTTCTCGGGATCCTGCAAGCGGCCGAGCGTGACCTTCTTGGTCTCCTCCTGGCCCTTGCGGATGATGACGACGTCGACCTCCTTTCCGACCGCCGTGTCGGCGACGACGCGGGAAAGGTCCTTCGGATCCTTGACGTCCTTGCCGTCGAATTTGACGACGACGTCGCCGGGCTCGATGCCGGCGGGCTTGGCCGGGCCCTTGTCGTCGATGCCGGCAACCAGCGCGCCGCGCGGCGGCTTGATGTTGAGGCTCTCGGCGATCTCGTCGGTGACGCTCTGTATGCGTACGCCCAGCCAGCCGCGGCGGAGCTCGCCGAACTGGCGGAGCTGGTCGACGACACCCGCGACGGTCTTCGACGGCACGGCGAAGCCGATGCCGATCGAGCCGCCGGAGGGAGAGATGATCAGTGTGTTGACGCCGATCACGTCGCCATCGAGGTTGAACAGCGGACCGCCGGAATTGCCGCGGTTGATAGAGGCGTCGGTCTGGATATAGCTGTCATAGGGACCTGAGGAGATATCGCGGTTCTTGGCCGAGACGATGCCGGCCGTGACCGTGCCGCCGAGACTGAAGGGGTTGCCGATCGCGACCACCCAGTCGCCGAGGCGCAGCTTGTCGGAGTCGCCGAACTTCACCGACACCAGCGGCTTGGTCGGCTTGAATTTCAACACGGCCAGATCGGTCTTCTTGTCGACGCCGACCAACTCGGCCTTGATCTTGGTGCCGTCGTTGAGAATGACGTTGATCTCGTCGGCATCGGCGATGACGTGGTTGTTGGTGACGACAACGCCGGTGGTGTCGATGATGAAGCCGGAGCCGAGCGAATTGGTCTTGCGGGGCTGCGGGCCGCCATCTCCGCGCTCGCCGCCCTTGCCGCCGCCGCCGGGACCGCGGCGGTTCTTGAAGAAGTCATCGAAGAATTCCTCGAAGGGCGAGCCCGGCGGCAGCTGCGGCATGGCGTTGCTGCCGCCGCCGCCCTTGGCTTCGACGGTCTGCGAGGTCGAGATGTTGACGACCGCGTCGATCACCTTCTCGGCGACGTCGGCGATGCCATCGGGTCCACGCGCATGAGCGGGCGAGCCGAACGCGCTGACAGCGCCGACGGCGAGCGCAGCCAGCCCAAGGCGCACGCAATGGCGCAAGCGGGCCGGGGCAATGGTTGCAGCGTTCATTGTGGTCTCCAGAGAGAATAAGGGATTCGGCATCAGACTGCGCTCGAACGGGTCGAGGGCGCAAGCACGGAGGTTAACGGACCTCAAGACGCGGATAATACGGCGAAAAACTGCCCCTCGCCTTCACTTTGGCGTTGGCACCGCCGCTAAATGGGCCGCCGCATGACCCAGATCAGGATCAGGCCCGCGACGGCCGAAGCGATCCCCACCGCCCGCAGGATATGATCGGGCGTGGCAAGCGCGCTCTTCATCGCCCTGCGCATCCAGGCCGGACTTGCCGCAAACATCAAGCCTTCCAGCACGAACAGGATGCCCAAGCCGATGAGGAAGTCGGCGAACGCAATGGACCTCATCGGATTGGAACCTCCCGTTGTGTTGTTCTTATCTGGACCAAGGGCGGCAAAAGTTCCGCCCTTCGTCTCGCTTACGGCTTCGCCGGTGTCTGGGTCGCCGTTTTGCCGCTCGGGTTACTGAAATACCGGAAGAAATCCGAGTCGGGGCGGAGCAGGAAGCGGGTGTCATTCGAGCGCAGGCCGTTCTCATACGCCGTCATCGACCGGTAGAAGGAGAAGAAGTCTGCGTCCTTGCCGTAGGACTCCGCGAACAAGCGGTTGCGCTCGGCGTCACCGACGCCGCGCGTCTGCTCGGCGGTCGAGTTGGCTTCGGCGATGATCACCGTCGCCTCACGATCGGCCTTGGAGCGGATCTCCTGCGCCTTCTGACCGCCCTGCGCGCGGAACTCGGCCGCTTCACGCTGACGTTCGGTCTGCATGCGCTGGTAGACCGCCTGGCTGTTCTGCTCCGGCAGGTCCGCGCGGCGGATGCGAACGTCGACCACCTCGATGCCGTACCCGTCGGCCTCGTGGTCGAGCTGCTCGCGGATGCGCCCCATCAGCTTCTCGCGCTCGTCACGCACCACGGTGATGAAGTTGACCTCGCCGAGAACGCGGCGCAGCGCCGCATTCAGTAGCGACGTCAGCTGCAGGTTGGCGGCCTGGATCGAGCCGACGCTCTGATAGAAACGCAACGCGTCCTTGATGCGATAACGCGCGAAGGCGTCGACCACGAGGCGCTTCTGGTCGGAGGCGATGACCTCCTGCGAGGGATTCTCCAGGTCGAGGATCCGCTTATCGATGTTGATCACGGAGTTCCAGGGCGCCTTGAAGTGCAGCCCGGGGTCTGTGACGACGTCCACCGGCTTACCGAACTGCAGCACGATGGTCTGCTCGGTCTGTTGCACCGTGAACAGCGACATGTAGGCGACAATCAGGACCAGGAGAAGTCCGAGAAGTCCGACGATACCTGTAACGGGGGACCTCATCGGCTGCCTCCGCTCGACTGCTGGCCGGTCGGGGCGGGTCGCTTGGTCGTCAATTCGTTGAGCGGTAGATAGGGCACGACGCCCTGGCCCGAGGAGCCTCCATCATAGATCAGCTTTTCCGAGCCCCCGAGCACGCGCTCCATCGTCTCCAGATAAATTCGTTCACGCGTCACGTCGGGCGCCTTCTTGTATTCTTCGTACACCTTCAGGAAGCGCGAGCTTTGGCCCTTGGCTTCGGCAACCGCCTGCTCCTTGTAGCCTTCGGCCGCCTGCATGATCTGCGCCGCGCGGCCGCGCGCTTCAGGCACGACCTTGTTGGCGTAGGTCTGCGCCTCATTCTGCAATTGCTCGAGGTTGGCGCGCGCCGCCTGCACGTCGCGGAACGCGTCGATCACCTGTGCCGGCGGGTCGACCTTCTGCATCTGCACCTGGGCGATCTGGATGCCGGCGCCGTAATTGTCGAGCGTCCTTTGCATCAAGTCCTGCACGGTGGTTTCGGTCTGCGTCCGCGCCCCGGTCAGGATCGGCTGGATATTGGAGCGGCCGATCACCTCGCGCATCGCGCTCTCGGCGACCGCCTTCACGGTGCCCTCGGGGTTCTGGATGTTGAACAGGAAGTTGCCGACGCCGTTCGGCTTGATACGCCAGAGCACGGTGAAGTCGACGTCGACGATGTTCTCGTCGCCGGTCAGCATCAGGCTTTCTTCCGGCACGTCGCGGATGGAGCGGCCGCGCCGGGCCGGATCCTCGATCAACGTCATGCCGATGGAAATGGTGGAGACGCGCAACGCCTTTGGCAGCAGCACCGTTTCGATCGGATAGGGCAGGTGATAGTTCAGGCCCGGATCCACGGTCCGCACGTGCTTGCCGAAGCGCAGAACGACGCCTTGTTCTTCGGACTGCACGCGGAAGAAGCCCGACAACAGCCAGAGCGCGACGATGATGAGCAGGATCAGCGTGATGCCGACGCCGGAGAAATAGCCACCCGGCATGATCTGCTGGAGGCGGTCCTGACCGCGCCGCAGAAGGTCTTCCAGATCCGGCGGCCTCGGTCCGACCGGTTGCGGGCCTGAGCCCCATGGTCCTTTCGGACCCGAGCCCCACGGGCCACCGCCCTGATTCTTCCACGGCATTCGACAGTCTCCTCGGCAGACCAGGACTAGAACTCGCCCGGCCCGCATTGTCCGGTCCGGCTTTATAGGGGACCGGCAGGTCCCTTACAACGCGGCCTTGACCGTCTCTCGAGCTATGCTCGGGCAGGAAAAAGTCAATGTAAACATTGACGAATGCGGTTAATGGCGCGGCCGCCGACGATATGTCACATAGGAGAAGTCGGCGCTGTCGTCAGGACCGGCCGGATGACGGAGGCGGCTGGTTTCCTCCCACCGCGCCTTATCGATCTCGAAATGGGTGTCACCTTCGGGCTGCGCGTGCACTTCGGTGATTTCCAGGCGATCGGCGCGATCGATCCATTGCCGGTAGATCTCGGCGCCGCCGATCACCGCAATCTCGGCGGCCGAACGCCGCAGGGCGTCACCGCGCGCAACCGCGCCCGCATCCTCCGCCGAGGTCGTGACGACGACGCCGGCGGCGCGGTAGGCCGCATCGCGCGTGATGACGATGTTGGTACGGCCGGGCAGCGGCCGGCGCAGCGACTCGAAGGTCTTGCGACCCATGATCACGGGCTTGCCGACCGTGAGCGCCTTGAAGCGCTGCATGTCGGCTTTCAATCGCCACGGAATCGCACCAGCGGCGCCGATGACGCCGTTCTCCGCGATCGCGACGACGAAGACGATCTCCATCACGTCCCCCTCCCGGCAAGGCGTGTCAACGCAGGTCCGGTGACGCGGCACAGCGTCCAGTCGTCCATCATCACGGCGCCGAGCGACTTGTAGAACGCGATCGACGGCGCGTTCCAGTCGAGCACCGCCCATTGCAGGCGCGACCAGCCGTTCTCGACGCATTCGTTGGCCAGATAAACCAGCAGAGCCTTGCCGAGGCCCCGGCCCCGGTGCGACGGCCGCACATAGAGGTCCTCAAGATAGATGCCGTGGCGGCCGCTGAAGGTGGAGAAATTGACGAACCACACCGCGAAACCGACCGGCTCGCCGTTCCACTCGGTGATCGCGCAATAAAGCCGCGGATCGCTGCCGAACAGCGCGTCAGCGATCATCGCCTCGGTCGCCTCAACCTCGTGCGAAAGCTTTTCGTACGCGGCGAGTTCGCGGATGAAGGAAAGAACGAGCCCGGCTTCGCCAGGACGCGCGCGGCGAATGTTGAGCGACATCTGCGTCAGACCGCGACTGCGGCCTTGATGTGCGGGTGCGGATCGTAGCCGACCAGCTCGAAATCCTCGTAGCGGAAGGAGAAGATGTCCTTCACGTCAGGGTTGATCCGCATCACCGGCAGTGCGCGCGGCGTGCGCGTGAGCTGGAGTCGCGCTTGTTCCAGGTGGTTGGAATAGAGATGGGTGTCGCCGAACGAATGCACGAAATCGCCCGGCTTCAGGCCGGTGACCTGCGCGACCATCATGGTGAGCAGTGCATAGGAGGCGATGTTGAAGGGCACGCCGAGGAACACGTCGGCCGAGCGCTGATAGAGCTGGCACGACAGCTTGCCGTTCGCGACGTAGAACTGGAACAGGCAATGGCACGGCGGCAGCGCCATCTTGTCGACCTCGGCCGGATTCCAGGCTGAAACGATCAGGCGGCGCGAGTCCGGGTTGCGCTTGATCATGTCGACGACATTCGCGATCTGGTCGATGCTGCGCCCGTCCGGCGCAGGCCAGGAACGCCATTGATGGCCGTAGACCGGGCCGAGATCGCCGTTGGCGTCCGCCCACTCGTCCCAGATGGTGACGCCGTGGTCGCGTAGATATTTGATGTTGGTGTCGCCCTTCAGGAACCACAGCAGCTCGTGCACGATCGCCTTCAGCGGCAGCCGCTTGGTGGTCAGCATCGGGAAGCCGGCGGACAGATTGAAGCGCATCTGATGGCCGAACACCGACAGCGTGCCGGTGCCGGTCCGATCGGTCTTCTCGGCGCCGTCCGAAAGAATCCGCTCGAGCAGGTCCTGATACTGGTGCATGTGCCAAAAACCTTTAGAAAGACGGCAGCCAGCCTTTGGGAGGATGGCGAACTTAACGGCCGGCCCCGCGCTGCGACAGCGGCGATTCGCCGGGGGCACGGATTATACCCGGAAAAGTGAGCGTTCCCGACCCCAATGGCAAGGGACGGAACCTGCATTCCGCCCTGCCTATCGACTTGATCCTGCAGGCTAACTTGCCGGCTTGAGCACCATAGTCGCCGGGGAGGTCGTCATTATCCCTCGGACAAGAAATGCCGGCCACACGGCCGGCATTTTCATTTCACGAAGCCGTCGGAGAAGTCGAGGCGACTTCCGAATGCGGCGCGCTGACGCAGGGCGGGTCGCGATCAGTTCTCCGATTCGGTGAACACCTCGTCACGCTTGGCGCGCAACGCGGGCAGCACGGTGAGTACCAGCAGGAACGCCGCGATCGCCAGCAGCACGGCGGACAGCGGGCGCGTCAGGAACACGCTCCAGTCGCCGCGCGAAATCAGAAGCGCACGGCGCAGGTTCTCTTCCATCAGCGGTCCCAGCACCATGCCGAGCAGCAGCGGTGCCGGCTCGAAGTCGTGCTTGATCAGCCAGTAGCCGACCAAACCGAACACGCCGGCGAGGATGACGTCGACCGGTGCGTTGTTCACCGAGTAGATGCCGATTGCACAGAAGATCACGATCGAGGGGAACATCAGCCGGTACGGTACACGCAGCAGCCGCACCCAGATTCCGACCAGCGGCAGGTTGATGATGATCAGCATCAGATTGCCGATCCACATCGAGGCGATCATGCCCCAGACGAGATCCGGCTGCTTCTGCATCACCTGCGGACCCGGCACGATGCCGTGAATGGTCATCGCGCCCACCATCAGCGCCATCACCGCATTCGGCGGGATGCCGAGGGTGAGCAGCGGGATGAAGGAGGTCTGCGCCGCGGCGTTGTTGGCGCTTTCCGGCGCCGCCACGCCCTCGATCGCACCGCGGCCGAACCGCGACGGGTTCTTGGCGATCTTCTTCTCGAGCGTGTAGGCCGCGAACGACGCGATCACCGCGCCGCCGCCCGGCAGGATGCCGAGAATCGAACCCAGCACGGTGCCGCGCAGGATCGCCGGCGTCGAGTCGGCCAGGTCCTTCCTGGTCGGCATCAGGCCGGTGATCTTCTGCTGCACGAGATCGCGGTTCATCTCGGCGCCGGCGTCGAGGTTGCGGATGATCTCGGCAAAGCCGAACACGCCCATCGCCACCGTCGCAAAGCCGAGGCCGTCGGCCAGTTCGGGAATGTTGAAGGCCATGCGCGAGGCGCCGGTCTCGATGTCCGAGCCGACCATCGACAGCAGCAGGCCGAACACGATCATCGCGATCGCCTTCAGCACGGAGCCCTTGGCCAGCACCACCGCAAAGATCAGGCCGAGCACCATCAGCGAGAAATATTCGGCCGGGCCGAAGGCCAGCGCGAGCTTGGTCAGTGGCGCGCCGAGAACGGCGATCAGGATGGTCGCAACGCAGCCGGCGAAAAACGAGCCGATCGCCGCGATGGCCAGCGCCGGGCCGGCGCGCCCTTGCTTCGCCATCTGGTGGCCGTCGATGGCGGTGACCACCGAGGTCGCCTCGCCGGGTATGTTGACCAGGATCGATGTGGTCGAACCGCCATACTGGGCGCCGTAATAGATGCCGGCGAGCATGATCAACGCACCGACCGGCGGCAGGCCGAAGGTGATCGGCAGCAACATCGCGACCGTCGCGATGGTGCCGATGCCCGGGAGAACGCCGACCAGCGTGCCGACGAGGGCACCGATCAGGCACATCAGCAGGTTGATCGGAGTGAGTGCGACGGCAAAACCGTGAGCGAGGTTGGCAAAGAGCTCCATTACAGCCTCACTGAACCAGGAAACGCGGGAACATTGGCATCGGCAGCCCGAGCACGTAGGGGAACAGAACCGCGCAGCCGAGCGTCAGGCAGGCGCCGACGATGGTCGTTTCGATCCAGCGCGTCTCATGCGTGCCCATCGCCGCGATCAGGAAGCTCGCGAACGCCGAAACCACGACTCCGAGCGGACGGATCGCCAAGGCGAAGAACACGATCGACGCCATCACGAAGAGCGGCCCGCGCCAGGAATAGTGTGAAAGTGCCGGCCCCTCAGCCAGCAGCCCCGTCAATGCGATGCCGGCGCCAAGCGCCACGAGGAGCCCGCCAAACATGCGTGGGGCCGTTCCGGCACCGAAGGAGAAGCCTCGCATCCCCTGCAGATCGCTCGATGCCCACAGCGCGAACAAAGCAAGCGCCATCAGCATGGTGCCGCCGATATAGTCCTGCCCCGACCTGATGGTCATGAAGAACGTGAGGATCGCTACCACAAACAGCGGATAGGAATAGATCAGCGCCAGCAGCACATCGGATGACGCCTTCTTGGCGTCACCGCCGACCGATCCGAAGATGGCAGCCGGAGCGCCGGCGAGCAGCGCCGTGGCATGGCTGATCAGAACGGTGGCGGGGCCGCGTCCGGCGCCCCAGCCAAAAATCGTCCCGATCGACCAGATGAATTCGAAAATCTGCGGCGCAACGGCCAGCAGACAAAAGCCGATTGCCACCGATGTGTTTCGGGTGGCTGTCGCTGAGTGGCCCATCGTATCGGCCATGCATGTCTCCTCCGCGACCCGTAAGTCACGAGCACTGTTGTTGTAATCGGCTGGAAAATGGATCCCCCGCCCGGATCACTGCCTAGCGATTTTCATCACACAATGCCAGCAAAACCCAACAGGCCCCCGGCGAGCAGCAGCCACAGCGGATCGACGCGCGATAGCGTCGCGACGATCGCAACCGCCGCGGCTATTAGCAAAGCAGTAACGGTACGATCGGTCGACTGCGCAAGGATCAGGGCGCTCGCTGCCATCAATCCGATCGAGAGCGGAACCAATGCAGCCTGCGATCCCGCGCCGCCGCGGCCCGAACACCATCGACAAATTGACGATGTTGGGTCCGGGCAGAAAATTGGCAGAGCGCAAACGTCTCGTTGAGCTTGTCCGCCCTCACCCAGCGATGCTGATCGACCATGGCCCGCCGGGCAAACACCAGGACCCCGCCGAAACCGGCCAGCGACATCCGGGCAAAGGCCAGGAACAGCGCAGGCAAGCTGGGCGCGGCTGGATGGTCTGGCTCTTGGGCGGCCGGTGATGAATCCGAGGACATGTCAGGAGCTTAGAACGCAGTCGATGGCGCGGCCAAGGTCATCCGGAACCTATCCAAAGGAACCACGCGATGGCGCCGCCAAACCCCTGTCATTTGAAAGCTTTGCCCCCTATATTGGGGGTGCCGGTTCGCCGGCTATGGAAATAAACGGTCGTCGTAATAAACCATTCGGACCCGGGGGCGGTACCCGGCGCCTCCACCAAAGCCCACCGATTAACGGGCTTCAGCCCGCCGAAATGCGGGCTTTGGCGGGGGCGAAATAGGATCGACGAGGGCGTAAAGGGCGTGCTTTTTCCCGGTATTGTTCCGCCGTTATCGGGCTACTGCAATAGTTGCCAACGACAACTTTGCTCCGGTTGCTCAGGCTGCGTAACGCAGTTTGAAAGACCATTCTGAAGTCCTAACGGGTTAAGCTCCGTTAGGCGGGGTTCGGAGGCACCTGGCAACAGAAGCCTCCACTTACCTTTTAATTTCCTTCCCGGCGGGGACTCCTGCTGACCCATCAGGCGCGGTACTATTGCGGCTTGGCGAGTCGGGCCCGCGGGGCCCGCCTTCCGGAATGCAACAGGACCACCATGGCGACCGATCATATCCGATACGATGTGCTGGCCCGCGACGCGTTGCGCGGCGTGCTCCGCAAGGTGCTGACCGATGCCGCGTCCCATGGACTGCCCGGCGAGCATCATTTCTTCATCACCTTCGTATCGAAGGCCGAGGGCGTGAAGATCTCACCGCGACTGCTCGCGCAATATCCGGAAGAGATGACGATCATCCTCCAGCACCAGTTCTGGGACCTGACCGTGCTCGAGGACCGCTTCGAGGTCGGGCTGTCCTTCGGCGGCATTCCGGAGCGGCTGGTGGTGCCGTTCGCCGCCATCAAGAGCTTCCTCGATCCATCCGTGAAATTTGGACTCCAGTTCGACACCTCCGACGTCGCCGAGATCGCGCCCGAGACCCTGCCGGCGGCGCCTGCCCCGTCAGCCGTGGCGGTGCCTGCACCCGCCGCCGAGACAGCCGAAAGCGCCGAGGAGCCGACACCCCCGAACCAGGGCGGCGCAGAAGTCGTGCGGCTCGACCGTTTCCGCAAGAAATGATCCAGCCAAGCGCGCGCGGCCGTCGCGCGGCGCCGAACTCCCTATATACGTGAGCATATCAAGAGGCCGCGCGACATTCCGTGCGGCAGAATGGATGTGCTCATGGCCAAGACCGCCGGATCAAAGACTGCCCGCTCCTCACGCTCCACGACGCGCGTCGAGACCGACAGTTTCGGTCCCATCGAGGTCCCCTCCGATCGCTATTGGGGCGCGCAGACCGAGCGCTCGCGCCAGAATTTTCGCATCGGCATCGACCGCATGCCGATCGCGCTCGTGCATGCGCTGGGCATCGTCAAGCTTGCGGCCGCACAGTCCAACCGCGAACTCGGGCTGCTCGACCAGCGCCGCGCCAATGCGATCATCCGCGCCGCGCGCGAGGTGATCGACGGCGGCCTCGACGACCAATTTCCGTTGGTGGTGTGGCAGACCGGCTCGGGCACGCAGACCAACATGAACCTCAACGAGGTGATCGCCAATCGCGCCAATGAGCTCCTGGGCGGCGAGCTCGGCGCCAAGAAGCCGGTCCATCCCAACGATCACGTCAACATGAGCCAGTCGTCGAACGACTCGTTCCCGACCGCGATGCATATCGCAGCCGCAAGCCGCATCGCCGCCGATCTCGTTCCCGCGCTCGGCGAATTGCTGCGCGCGCTACGCGAGAAGGAGAAAGAGTTCGCCAGGATCGTCAAGATCGGCCGCACCCACACCCAGGATGCGACGCCGCTGACGCTCGGCCAGGAATTTTCCGGCTATGCCGCCCAGGTCGAAAGCGGGATTGCCCGGCTGAAGGTCGCGGTGAAGGATCTCTATCCGCTGGCGCAGGGCGGCACCGCCGTCGGCACCGGCCTCAATTCCAGCCCTCGCTTCGCAAGACTGTTCGCCAGGCACGTGGTCGGGATCACAAAACTGCCCTTCACCAGCGCCGCCAACAAATTCGAGGCACTGGCCTCCAACGACGCCTATGTGCTGGCGCACGGCGCCATCAATTCGGTGGCGACGGGGCTGTTCAAGATCGCCAACGACATCCGCCTGCTCGGTTCAGGCCCGCGCTCGGGCCTCGGCGAGCTGATCCTGCCGGAGAACGAGCCGGGCTCATCGATCATGCCGGGCAAGGTCAACCCCACGCAGTGCGAAGCGATGACCATGGTGTGCTGCCAGGTGTTCGGCAATCACACCGCAATCACGGTGGCCGGCAGCCAGGGGCATTTCGAGCTCAACGTCTACAAGCCCGTGCTGGCCTACAACATGCTGCATTCGATCCGCCTGCTGGCGGACGCCGCGCGCTCCTTCACCGAACATTGCGTCAACGGCATTCGCGCCGATGAAAAGCGCATCAAGGAGCTGATGCAGCGCTCGCTGATGCTGGTGACGGCGCTCGCGCCCAGGATCGGCTACGACAACGCGGCCAAGGTGGCGAAGACGGCGCATGCCAACGGCACCACGCTGAAGGAAGAGGCGCTTCGCCTGGGCTTCGTCTCGGCGGACGAGTTCGACCGTTTGGTGCAACCGGAGAAGATGACAAGGCCAGGATGATTTCCGAATTCCGATAGTCATCCGTAATGATACGGAGCCAAAACGGCATATTTATAGAGGCTTAAAGGACAGGATTTGATTACCGTCAATGTCTCGGGGAGGATGCGTGCTACGCCGCTCTCTCCCCTTCCCGGGGCCAAATTCATCGTTTGATGGCCAGTAGGGCCGATTGACGAGGACGAGCGAATGGCGATCAAATCTTGTGGGGCGCAGCGCTGCACCCTGTTTCTGAATGTTTCATCCTGCCTGCGGAGGATCGGATGATGGAGACGCGGCATGGGGAACGTCATCAACCTGAATCGTTTCAGGAAGCGCGCCGAGCGGGAAGTCTCGGCGAAGCAGGCGGACGTCAACCGAGCGAAGTTCGGCCGCACGAAGGCAGAGCGGTCGGCGGAGAAGACGCGCGCGGACCAGGCGAAGGAGCATCTGGACCAACACCGGATCGATCGCGAGGAGCAGCCATGAAGTCGCCCGTCGTGAAGCGATCGATCGTGGTCGCCGGCCACAAGACCAGCGTCAGCCTGGAAGAGGCATTCTGGAACGGCATGAAGGAGATCTCGGGGCTGCGCAACATGACGCTGTCCGAGCTCGTCGGCGAGATCGACAGCAGCCGCCAGCAGGGCAATCTGTCGTCCGCAATCCGCCTGTTCGTCCTGGACTACTTCAAGAGCCGCGCCATGGCCGTCCAGCCGGAAAAGGTCCCGGCCCAGTAGCCGCCGAGGCACTTTCCCGGGCTCGGCAGCCGCCCGCACTTTAAAATCACTCTAAGGTGCAGCTTCGGCGAGCGAGCGCGCTTGACCTCAATGCCCTGCGTTGAAAATACAGGGCATGACCGATACCAATGAGACGCGCCCGCAGATGCCGCTGGGTCTGGCCCAGCGCGGCTATAGCGGCGTCATTCAACACCTGTCCGCCAAGGACGCCGGCTCGGCGCTCTCGGACATCGAGCTCGAAAGCCGCCTGATCGAGCTCGGCTTCGTCGAGGGTGCCCGGGTCGAGGTCCTGCACGAGGGGCTGGTGGGGCGCGACCCTATCGCCGTGCGGGTCGACAACATCACCATCGCGGTGCGCCGTCGCGAAGCCATGGCCATCATCGTCGCGTAGACAGCGACCGGATATTTGATCCCATGGAAACACCCCTGCTGCATCTCGCCCTGGTGGGCACGCCGAACAGCGGCAAGACCTCGCTGTTCAATGCGCTGACCGGCAGTCGGCAGAAGGTCGCGAACTATCCGGGCGTCACCGTCGAGCGCAAGGAGGGCTTCTTCGTCACGCCCCTGGGTCGCCAGGTCTCGGTGGTCGACCTGCCCGGCACCTATTCGCTGCGCGGCCGCAGCCCGGACGAGGAGATCACCCGCGACTTCGTGCTCGGCAAGGCGTCCGGCGAGACCGTGCCCGATCTCGTGCTGTGCGTGGCCGATTCGACCAATCTGCGGCTGACCATCCGCCTCCTGCTCGAGCTCAAGCGCACCGGCCGGCCGATGGTGCTGGTGCTCAACATGTTCGACATCGCGAGCCGCCGCGGCATCAACGTCGACGCGGAGCGGCTCGCCAAGGAGCTCGGCGTGCCCGTGGTCACCTCGATCGCGGTGCGCAAGGGCGGCACCGCCGACCTCCTGACGCTGACCGACGAGATCTCGGCCAGGCTCGCGGCCGAGCCGCAGGAGAACAGCTGGCGCGCGCTCAGCGTCGCCGAGCTGCGCGCCACCCAGCGCGAGGCCGACCGCATCATCGCCGATTGCGTCAGCCTGCCGAGCCGGCCCGACACCTGGACCGCGCGGATTGACGCCGTGGTGCTGCACCCCGTCGCCGGGCTCTTGGTGCTCGCGCTGATCCTGTTCGTGATGTTCCAGGCAGTGTTCGCCTGGGCCCAGCCGCTGATGCAGCTGCTCAACTCCGGCTTCGATGCACTGGGCGAGTTCGTGCACGCCAGCCTGCCCGCCGGCCTGTTGCAGAGCTTCCTCCAGAACGGCGTGATATCAGGCGTCGGCAGCGTCATCGTGTTCCTGCCCCAGATCATCATCATATTCCTGTTCATCCTGCTCCTGGAAGATTTCGGCTACATGGCGCGGGCCGCGTTCCTGATGGACCGCATCATGGGCGGCGCCGGGCTGCACGGCCGCGCCTTCATCCCGCTGCTGTCGAGCTTTGCCTGCGCCATTCCCGGCATCATGGCGACGCGCGTGATCGACAACAAGCGCGACCGGCTGACCACGATCCTGATCGCACCGCTGATGACCTGCTCGGCGCGCATCCCCGTCTACACGCTGATCATCTCCGCCTTCATCCCGGCCAGGGACGTCTGGGGCTTCATCAACCTGCAGGGCCTGGTGATGTTCGGCCTCTACGCCGCCGGCATCATCAGTGCGCTGCTGGTCTCGTTCCTGATCAAGTTCTTCATGCTGCGCGACTACGCGCCGGCGCCGTTCATGCTGGAGCTGCCCGACTACAAGATGCCGCGGCCGAAATCGATTGCGATCGGCGTCTACACGCGGGCGAAGATGTTCTTGCACCGCGCCGGCACCACGATCTTCTCGATGATGGTGCTGATCTGGTTCCTGGCCTCGTTCCCGCAGCCGCCGCTAGGCGCCACCGAGCCCGCGATCGACTTCAGCCTCGCCGCGATCATCGGCAAGGCGCTCGCTCCGCTGCTTAGCCCCGTCGGCTTCAACTGGCAGATTGCGGTGGCCCTGATCCCGGGCATGGCGGCGCGCGAGGTCGCGGTCGCAGCGCTCGGCACCGTCTATGCAATCGAAGGCGGCAAGGAAGCCGCCGAGCAGATCGGACAGGTGCTGGCGACGAAATGGTCGCTTGCCACCGCCCTGTCGATGCTGGCCTGGTACATCTTCGCCCCGCAATGCGCCTCCACGCTGGCCGTGATCCGGCGCGAAACCGGAAGCTGGACCTGGATGGCGGTGACGTTCAGCTACATGCTGGTGCTGGCCTATGCGGCCAGCCTGGTGACGTACAATGTCGCTGTCGCGCTCGGCGCAGGATAACGCCCTCTCGAAACTAAAAGCGCGAAAACAACCCTATGCACAGTAGACGGGGGTAGCGGAATCAATGGCTTACACGTGTGCGCAGCAGGTAGCCGGATGGAGCGAAGCGAAATCCGGAATTCTTGCACGACGCATCGCCGGCCCCGGATTGCGCTACGCTCCATTCGGGCTACGGACAACGAACGGCGCGCCCGTTGACCCGTCGGGCAAAACAGGAGCACGATGGTATCATCGGCCCTCGCCGGCATAGTGACCGGCCATCCGTCTCCATGGATCACTTCACCACCCCCAGCCTCACTGCCGAGAGACTGCGCGAGGATCACCTCGCGGACCTCGTCGCGCTTCACCTCGATCCCGAGGTGTCCCATTATATCGGCGGCGTGCGCTCGGCTGAGACGACGAAGGCCTATCTCGCCGTCAACATGGCCCATTGGGACCAGCACGGCTTCGGGCTCTGGGCACTGCGAACGAACGACGGCGCGTTCGCCGGGCGGGCGGGCATCCGGCACATCCTCGTGGATGACGTGGACGAGATCGAGATTGCCTACGCGTTCAAACGCAGTCTCTGGGGCCAGGGACTTGCGAGCGAAATCGCGACCGCGCTGACGCAGGTCGGATTGTCACAACTCGAGCTGCCGTCGCTGATCGGCCTGGTCTTTGTCGGGAACGCCGCATCCCGCCGTGTGCTGGAGAAATCGAATTATGTCCTCGAGCGCAGCACGCACCATCACGGCGAAGACGTCGTGATTTACCGCGCCCGACGGTGAGAGATCGGAAGGCTATCGTGCCGATCGGAGTGGGCATGTGCTCATAAGTCCGGCGCCTTCCGTTGTCCGAGCATATCGCATGTGAGAACGACCGCCCAGGCGGAAAGGCCGCCCCGGAGGGCGGCCTTGGATGATCCAGTTTACCAGCGGCCGGTGCCGAAGCTGAAGCCGATGCTGGGCCCGCCGCCATAGTATCCGTATCCGCGATCATAGTAGCCGGGACCGCCATAATATCCGTAGCTCCGGCGCACCACGTAGCCGTCATCGCCGCCGTAATAGCGTTGTACATAGCGCGGCCCGCGGGTCCGGAAGCAGCGGCCGTACTCGTTGCATACCAGGCGAACCTGATCGACGTTGGCAATCTCTGCCGATCCGACTGCGGTGGGATTGAGCGGAGCCGCCGAAGCGGCCGAGGCCAGCACAGCCGCGGCCGTAAAAGTACCGAAAGCGATCATCCTCATGTTCGTTCTCCTTGCTGCGACCAGATCAGTCGATCTCTTCAATGATGCGCCGCTCCTGCGGCTCCACTATGTAGGTCCGGCTGTCGCGATGGATGTAACGGTACTCCCGCAGGCTAGGGGACTCGCGATAGACCTCCTCGGGGAACGCTTCGAACTCGACGCCCTCCGGCACGCGCTCGCCGGTGCGGATCTCGGTTCTTACCGTGCTGCCCGTGGTGCGCCGTTCGACAGGGCGCGCTTTGACGTGCTTGCGGATCACTTCACGATCGCGATCGCTGAACGTGGCCTTGCGCTGTTCCGTGCGGGCCGGAGCGGCCGCCGTGGACCGGCCGGAGTACGGCAGAACCGCGACGATCTTGTAGCTCGAAGGCTCAACGATCACGATCTCGTCCTTCACCAGGACGAAGTTATAGCCGCGATATTGCGGCACCACCTCGACGACCTCGCTGGGCAACGGCTGCAGGCGAACGTCTCGCGGCACGACCGTGCCAAACGACAGCGAAAAGTTCACGCGGTTGAGCGGCTGGACGTTGAGGCGCGACACCGACTGGCTGATGCGGGTGCGTTGCTGGTCGTTGATATTGACGGATGCGTTCACGTCGGTGCTGGAGGAGCGGTCGACCGTGTTCTGCTGCGTGTTCGGTTGCTGAGCCGTGTTCTGCTGCGTGTTTGGCTGCTGGGCCGTGTTCGTCGCGCCGCTCCCGGTCTGAGACTGCTGCGCCTGGTTGTTGGCGGCGGGCGGCGGATTTGCGGACTGTGTCTGAGTGTTCGCCGGAGAATTGGTTTGGGCCTGGCTCGGCGAATTGCCGGAGGCCGGTGCCTGCGAGGTGCTCGTTCCGGGGTTCGGCGACTGCCGGGCCGCGTCCTGATTGTTCGAGGCCGGTGCCTGGGTCTGAGCCGAATTGTTCGACGAGGAAGACGAAGGTGTGGTCTGCGCCGGATTGGTGGTCTGCGCCGGATTGGTGGGCGTAGCCGTGGAGGTGGAATCTTGCTGACGCTGCGAGGCCGAAGGATTCTGGCCCGAAGTGCTCGGATTGGATTGCGCGAATGCGGAACTGGCTATCGCCAGGGCTGCGCTAGTGGCCAAAAGTAAACGCTTGTTCATATAAAGCTCCTTGAACGCTGTGTCGCGACAACATTCGGAGTGAGGCCGTGGTTCCAGATTCGGGAAATAGTGGCAATTGGCCGTCGCCGGGGGATCGTCTCTTTCGGGCTTACGAAGCAGGAATTTCGCAACCTGCCATGCCGTGAACGTCTTACGGCGGGAACAGGCGGAACCTTTCGAAAGATAACCCGTCAGCGGCGAGAGTCCGCGGCCCTTCCAAACCGAGAGCGATGAAATCTCTGCCAGCAGTCTTGCGTTAGGCCGACTTTCGTCGATTCCTTTTGCGTTACAGTTGCAGGCGCACTCTCGTCCGCGGCCCTACACGAGCGATAACCTCCGGTATTGGCTTTCGTACTCTTTTGCCAACCGCTTTGCCGAAAAACGCTGTTCGAACCGGGCGCGCACTTTTCGTCTATCCAGACCCCCCAGTTCGTTCACCGCCTTGATGGCCTGCGCCTCGTCCTCGACGATGAAGCCCGTGACGCCGTGCTCGACGATCTCCGGCACGGAGCCCGAGCGATAGGCGATCACCGGCGTCCGGCACGCCATCGGCCAAGAGGGCGAGTTGGGCGATGCGCATCGGTCCCTAGGCCCCCAACGCGCATCGCAAGGCCAGTACGACGGTCGCCGAGATGAGGAACGAGATCGCCAGCAGGGTCCAACCCGGTCTCGTGCTTTCGCGAGCCACCCGCGCGACGAGCATCTTCATGTAGGTCAACATTCGTCCGCGGGAAGCCGGTGCAGGTAGGCGAGTCCCAAGCTTGCGAGTTCTTCGGAATCGCTTTCTCGCTCTTCCACTCTCCTTTGCAGGTGACGTTCGAGCAGGCAGCGACGGTTGTCGGACGCATCAACATCCGGATGCATCGCCCGGAAGACCGACCACGCCGTGTCTGCGGCCCTTCTCACGGTAACCTCGTCCACCATTCTCCCGCTCCAGCGTCTCGAAGCTCATCGCTTGCAACTCAACATGCCCGGGAAGGTTTCCAAGTTTTCCCGGAAGTGCAGATCTACTTCGCCCGTGGCACAGCATCCAACTGACGGTCGCACCGATGGTCGTGCGCCGCCACTCGCCGCGACGGCGGAGCGCATTGCGCTCGTCCCAAAGCCGACCGCTGGCAACGGCCCGTGGGCTGACTATATCTCCCGTCTCCACCCCTGCTGTCCGGCCCTCCTTGAAAAGATCCGTGGTCATTTTTCTGCTGCTGGTATTCGTGCCGATCGCCGTGTCGGCCGCGCGATATTTTTTGTTCGGAGACGGCCGCGGCGATTGGCGGACGGCGGATCGATCGAGCACGGGGCTTCTGCGTCCCGCCGCGTCCAATCCGGACGCACTGATCCGAGTTTTCGCCGCGCGCACCGTGCGCTGGCGCAGCATATTCGCGGTTCACACCTGGATCGTGGTCAAGGAGAAGGATGCCGCCGACTACAGCCGATACGATTACACGGCGTGGGGCGAGCCGATCCGGGACAACGGATTTGCGCCGGACAGTCGATGGTTCGGGGCAACGCCGGAAGTCGTCGCCGCCGTGGACGGCGCGCGAGCGGAGGCGCTGATCCTGAAAATTCGCCACGTCATCGAGAACTACCGGTTCAAGGCCTACGGCGACTACAGCGCGTGGCCAGGACCGAATTCCAATACCTTCGTGCAGGCCGCCCTGGACGCGGTTCCGGAATTGCAGGCCGTGCTTCCGCCGACCGCGATCGGCAAAGACTTCCCCTACACCGGCAGGCTGGTGGGGCTGACTGCCTCAGGCAGCGGCGTCTACGCCTCGCTCGCGGGCTACGTCGGAATCTCGATAGGCTGGGTCGAAGGGTTCGAAATCAACTTCTTCGGTGCGGTGCTCGGATTCGACATCCGGCGGCCGGCCCTTAAGCTGCCGGGCATCGGGCGCCTGGGTGTGCCGGCGGCGCTGTAACTTACCGACGATCTTGCAAGGCGTTGCTGTACCTTACCGGAAATACCCCAGCACCAGATCGATATCCGAGCTGCCCGCCACCGTGCCGTTCAGCTCGGCGTCGATGACGCGGCGGCAGGCTTCGATCGCGGCGTGATCGCCGAGATCGTTGGCGGCTTCCAGCACCAGCCATGCGGCGTCGACCGAGGCCTTGTCCGGAGCCGATCCGCCAGCATCGGCGTCGAAGCCGTTGTTGAGGTTCTTGTTCGGATTCTTGTTCGGATTCTTGCGAACTGCGGTGCCGAATTGAGGCAACATTGCAAATACTCCCCTGCCAATTCCCGGATGATGCTCAGTGCACCTGTTCAGTGTACTCGTTCAGTGTACTCGTTCAGTGTACTCGTTCAGTGTACCTGGAGCTCGGGCTGACGACCCTGGGCGGAGTCGGTGCCGGCGCTGTTCTTGCGCGACTGATAGAACTTCAGAATGCTGCGCGAAGTCTCGATCTTGAGCCGGCCGAAATCGCGCTCATTGTCGTGGAGCTCACGCGCCGTGATCAGATGATCCTTGGCACCGAGGAACAGCAGCGACATCGTGGTGTCCCAGGAGAAGTCGAGCGCCTTGCACAGCACCAGGATCATCTCGCGGTTGCGGTCCATCAGCGCGCGCTCGATCACGTCGACCGGCAGCGCCGAGAGCAGCGACAGGCCGATCTGCACCTCGTCGAAACGGTGCTGCCGCGCATAGTTCGAGATCGAATCCTGGTTGAGATTGCCGAGCCTGTGCTGCGTCGTCACCGTGCGCTTGGCGACGAAATAGCTGCGCGACGAGGGACCGAACTTGGATTGCAGATCGCCGGTGACCTCGGTCACCGAGCTCTGGATCTGGGCCATCATCTCGGGGCGTTCGGTCTCAAGCCGGCGGCGGACGTCCTCGGACGCTTTCGAGATCAGCTGCTGGAAGATGTGGCGCGGCACGTCCTTGCGCAGGCCGAGCTGCTCGGCGAGGATCGAGTCGCCCTCGGCGCGCCTGACCATGTGCAGCAGGCCGGAGCCGGAGAAGCGCGCGCCCTCGTTCCTGGCGACGGACGTCACGACCTCCTGGTTGCCGCGCTTGACCAGCACGTCGGTCACGGCCTCGCCGATCGACTTGCGCTGGGCGATCGCGAGCAAATGCGACTGGCTCTTGGTCAACGCGCTCTCGACCAGCATCTTCTCGTCGATACGGTCGGAGTCGCGCAGCACGGGACCGGCGACCTCGATCGCGTCGTCGAAGGCGAGTTTTTCGATGACGTTGAGCGGGGCGTGATCGCAGGCCGACATCAATTCGGAAAGCTGCGCGCGCGCGACGACCTCGATCTCGTCGGCCAGCCGCCCGATCACCTCGCCGAACATGCTGATCTCGTCGTCGCTGTAGCGGCCGGTGATCAGAATGTCGGTTGCGTGCCACAATGCCTTCGCCCGGCTCTCGTCGGTGCCGCGCGCGATCGCGTCGTCCAGATCCTGTAGCAGCGGTTTTGCCCCGTTCATCTCGATCACCCCAGTTCTTGGCGAGCCGTCCTGCCGCAAGTGGCAGGACGCCGGATTCCTCAGGAATCGACCCTAGGGAACAAACGCGAGAATCCGGTAAAACCGACAGATCAGTTTTGCCGGGGAAAATTCGTTAAAATGCGGGGGAATGGGTTTACCGGTGGGCAACGGCTCGCGCGGCGAAAGGAGGTGCGCTCCCTCTCCCGCTTGCGGGAGAGGGCTGGGGTGAGGGTGTTTCCACAGAGGGATTCCCCCAGTGGATAGAGCCCTCACCCGCGCCTTCGGCGCGACCTCTCCCGCAGGCGGGAGAGGTTAAGCGAGCCCGCGGCCCAAATTGATGCAAACCAAAATCCGCCCTTACGGATTCGACGGCGTCAGCACCAGCGGCGGCTTCGGCTTTGGCCTTGGCGGCGGCGGGCCCGGCGCCGGCCTCACCTCGATCGGCGGCGGCAGCGGCGCCAATTGCTGCTGGCTTGCGAGCGGCGGGCTCGGCGCGGCGGGGGCTGCCTGCGGCGCCTTCGGCGTCGGTGCGGCCTTGGGCTCCACCCTGGGCTTCGGCAGCGGCGCGCGGCGCGGATCGCGGCCGGGCATCGGCACATCGGTCAGCGACGGCTCCGGTGCGAGATCTGGCGAGACCAGCGTCGGCAGCGCCGCGGTGGCCGGCGGCGGCTCGCCGCGCTCGATGGCGTCCAGCCGCCGCGTCTCGCGATCGATCGTGCGCACCGCAAGCCACGACGACAACGGCGCGAGATCGACGGTGCGATTGAGCCTGTCGGGGGGACCGGCCGCAAACAACTGGATTTCCGGCGGAGCACCGGACAGCCCGGTCATGATCGGCGTCAGGCTGGCGCGGATGTCGGCCTGGTCGGCGGGAATGTCGTAGCCACCGGAGACGATGGCGCGAGCGTTCTTCGCCTCCAGCGGCGTCGCGCCGACGCGCAGGCGGCCGTCGCGGATCGTGAACGGAATCTGCGCCGAGGCGACCGCGATTGGACCTGCCGACAGCGCGGGCTCGACCAGCTGCCGCAGCCGGTTGTCGTCGCTGACCTGGCCGCCGTCGCTGGCGCGGATGGCGATCTCGAAGGCGCGCGGATTGAGACCGCTGATCTCGGCGGCGTCGAGCGTCACCGTGCCGTTGCCGGCGAGCGCACCGATCAGTGCCGCAACGCTGCGGCCCTGGCTTGTCAGCGCCATCTGCAGCGAGGCCCGTCCCTTCGGCAGCGCGAGATCGCGGTAGCGCAGGGCCGCCGCATCGACATTGGTCAGTTCGAGGCGCGCGTTCAGCGCGAGGCCGTTGGCGCCGGTTCTCGCATCGAGGCTTGCTGACATCTCGCCGCCACCGACGCCGCCCTTGAGCCCATCGAGCGCGAGCGACTGGCCGTCGCTCCTGATCGTGCCGCCGACGGGGCGCAGCTCGATGCCATCAGGCAGGCTCCCGCGCAACGCCTGGAACGCGATCCGGCCGCGCCAGCCGCCAAGCAGGCCCGCACTCAGCGGCTCGCCGGAATTGTGCCCGGCCGCACCGATCGCCATCGCGAGCGCCGGCGCAAGATCGAGCGAGTCCAGGCCGACTTCGCCATCGACGGTCTTGTCCTGATCGAGCGTCATTGCGAGATGGCCACGCAAATGTGAGCCGGAAGCGGTGCCGTCGAGATCGTCGAAGGTCAGACGGTTGCCGGACAGGCCGACGCGCGAGGACAGGGTGACGGCCTGCATCGACTTGTCGGCCGCGCTGGTGCCGAACAGCGGCGCCAGGTTGGCGTTGCGCACCCGCAAATTCACGCTGGCCTTTGGCTCCGGCGCAGACAATTCGATGCTGCCCAGCGCATCCGCGTCCAGCCCGCCGCCGCTGAGCCTTGCGTTCAATTGCAGCGGCCGGCGCCACGCGCCGCTCAGCTTGCCTTCGAACTGCGAGGCGCCCTCGCCCGCCGTCACCACGCGATCGAGGCCAAGCAGCGCCAGCAGCGCGCCCGCCTGCGGTGTCGACAGTTTCGAGTCCAGCGTGAAGTCGCTGTTGCGCAAGCGGTCAAGATCGATGCCGTTGACCGCCGCGGCCGAAGTCTGCGCCGCCAGCGTCGCACTGGCCTTGAGCTGCGGCGCATCGAGCTCGAGCACCGCGCGCGCGTCGCTGCGATCGGCGTGTTCGGCGTTCTTGTCGAGACTGAGGTCGAGCTTCAAGCGCGTCGCACCGGGCAACGACGGCAGCGCATCGAAGCGGGCGCGGGCCGCAGGCGCAAACGGCTCGATCAACGCGGTGAGCTGGCGCAGCGAACTGGCAGACGATGTCAGCGCAAGCTTGCCGGTCGACCTAGTGCGGTCGAAGCTGCCGCTCGCCTCCGTGGTCACGCCGCTGGCCTGGCCGAACCGCAACTGCTCCAGCGCCAGCGTCGCCGGGCCATAGCCGAGCTTGGCCGCGAACGGCCGCAGCTCCTGGCCGGCAGAGATCGCGCGGCCGACGTCGAGCGAGAGTTTTGCTTCCTCGGGCCATTCGCCCTGCGGTCCCGCAAGCGCGCGCACGAAACTCGCAGCGGCATCGAGATCGAGACGGTCAGCCTTGATATCGGCATCGATCCGCGAGCCCTTGCTCGCACCGTTCTGGGCAAAATCGATCCGCCCCTCGACGGCACCACCCTCGATGTCGGCCTTCAGCTTGTCGATGGCGAGATGGTTGGCGGCGATCGTCACGTCGCCGGCAAGGCGCAGCGGCCGCGTACTGCGGCGGTTGACCTCGCTGCGGCCTAGGAGCCAGGCCACCAGCGTATCGGGATCGGACGATTCGACGGTGAGACGGCCGCTGAAGCTGTCGGCGCCGGGCGTCGCGCCGTTGAGCGAGAGCTGCGTCATGCCGGGCGCGCGCAGGTCGAGCCGCTGGAAAGTCCAGGATTTGCCGTCGCTCTTGAGCTCCGCGGCGATGTTCTGGAGCGGACGTCCGCCGAGCATGATCTGGTCGGAGTTGAACTCGATCTGCGCCGGGATGGGCGCCTGCGGGAACGCCGCGAGGCCTGCGCGCAGCGCCGGCAGGATGCGCAGCGGCTCAGTGTCATTCTTTCCGGCCAGCTTGTCGGCATCAACCTGGCGCGCCGACAGCACCGCGCGGAGCAGCGGCGCAGCGCCGAACCTGATATCGCCGACGCCGCCGAGCTTCAGCGCGGCATCTTCGCTGCCGAAGCTTGCATCGATCTGGTCGAATTTTGCTCCGGCCGGATCGGCCTTGAGCTTGGCCGTGAGCTTCCACGGCGTCGGCCCCGCCTCGCCCGGCTTTTTAGGCTGGGGCACGGCGAGCGTCAGCGCGCCGTCGAATTTCGGCAGGCGGTTGTCGAAGGCGAGCACGCCTTCGAGATCGGCCTGAATGGCGCGGTCACCGGGATCGATGTTGAGATGCAGACGGGTCGCGCTGCCGTCGGCGCTCGGGCCGGAGGAGATGCGGAACGGATAGCGGGTGCCGGCCGCGGTGAAATTGCCGTCGCCCCGCACCGCGCCCGCGAGCGAACGCACATCGCCGGAGAAGGCGATGTCGCTCAGCTCCAGCGTCGAGCGGCTGGCGGCGTCATGCAGGGCGATGCGGCCGGTGAGGTTCAATCGCTCGATGGCAAGCGAGGCCAGGTTGAAAGTGCCGCTCGCGGTGGACGGCAGGTCGACCCGGCCCCTGGCGTCGAGGCCGAGATCGACCGCCATGCCGTTGACCGTGAGCTCGGTGGCGCGCCATTCGCCGCGCATCAGGGAGCTCAGGCTGAACTCGACGTCGAGCTTGTCGGCACGCAGGCGGCCGAGATCGTTGTTGCCGCCGAAGGTGAGCGAGCGCAGCCGCAGCGTCGGCGCCGGCAACAGCCGCGCGTCGAGCTCGCCCGCCACCCGCACCGGCACGCCGATAATCCGGGTCGCCTCCGCCTCGAACTGGGGCCTGAACTGGTTCCAGTCGATGAAGTAAGGCCCGATCAGCGCGGCGAGCAGCGCTAAGATGAAGGCAATCGCCAATCCGAGCAGCGTCGTCTGCACGGGTCTCCCCTCGGCCAAGCCGGCACCGGGCCAAATCTTGACCCCCAAACCCTGGCCGCAGAGGCTTCAGGCGCGCCGGAACTGCCCCTTATATAGGGGGAAGTGTGGCGAAGTCACAGCGACTGTTGCGCGCGGAGGTTAACGCTACTGCGCGACCCTCATGGTGAGGAGGCGCGCAAAGCGCCGTCTCGAACCATAGAGGCCCCGCTCCCGGCCGCGGCCATCCTTCGAGACGCCCGCCTTGGGCGGGCGCCTCAGGATGAGGACGGAGCGCGCGGCGGCAGTTTCAACGGGCACCGATGCCGCTTAGCCTCATCCTGTGAGGAGACCGCAAAGCGGTCGTCTCGAAGGAAGAGGCGCGCGCTCAGGCGGCGTCGAGCTGCGACGGCTGGAGGGCGCGCGTCGAACAGCATCCGGTCGATCGGCTGCGGGCGGCCGAACAGATAGCCCTGCGCGAAGTTGACCCCAAGCGCCTTCAACCGCTCGAACTCCTCGCGGGTCTCGACGCCCTCGGCGGTGACCGACATGTCGAGGCCGCGCGCCAGCGTCACGATCGAGGAGATGATCGCGGAACTGCGCGGCTGATGGGTGAGGTTGCGGATGAACGACTTGTCGATCTTGATCTTGTCGAACGGGAACGCGGTGAGATAGCTCAGCGAGGAATAGCCCGTACCGAAATCGTCCAGTGCAAGCTCGATACCGGCGCTCTTGAGCCGTTCCATGAAGGCATGATTCTCGGCGCCGCGCTCGAGTAGGACCGACTCGGTGATCTCGATCTCGAGCCGTTGCGGCGGCAGCCCGGAATCCCTCAGCGCAGCCGAGATCATGTCGAACAGATCCGCTTCCTTGAACTGGATCGGCGACAGGTTCACGGCAACCGTCAAATCGGAGGGCCAGCCGGCCGCATCCGCACAGGCGCGCCGCAACACGAATTCGCCGAGCGGCACGATCAGCCCGGTCTCCTCCGCGAGCGCGATGAACTGGTCCGGCGGAATCAAGCCGCGCGCCGGATGCCGCCAGCGCACCAGCGCCTCGAAGCCGCGCCGCGCACCGCAGAGAGCATCGACGAACGGCTGGTAATGCACTTCGAGCTGGCAAAGCGCGATGGCATCGCGCAGATCGCCTTCCAGCGTGTTGCGCGCTTCCAGTTCCGCCGACATCGCCTCGTCATAGATGGTGAAGCAGTTGCGGCCGGCCGATTTCGAGCGGTAGAGCGCGAGGTCCGCTTTCTTCAAGAGCTGTTCCTGATCGCTGCCGTGATCCGGCGCGATCGCAATGCCGATGCTGGTGCCGATCTCCACGCGGTGTCCGGGCAGGAGGAACGGCTCGGCCACCAGCTTGGCGATCCGTCCCGCCAGCTCGGTCGAGCCGGCGCGCTGATCCTCACAGCCTTGCTGGAGGATGGCGAATTCGTCGCCGCCAAGTCGCGCCAGCACGTCGCTCGCCCGCAACGCCGATTTCAACCGCTGCGCCACCTGGCGCAGCAGCGCATCGCCGGCGCCATGACCAAGAGAGTCGTTGACGTTCTTGAAGCGGTCGAGATCGAGCATCAGGATCGAAAATGTGAGGCCGCCGTCCTTCAACTGGCCATTGATCTCGTCGAGCCGGGTGAGGAAGAAGGCGCGGTTCGGCAGTCCGGTCAGGATATCGGTCTGGGCGAGCTCGAGCACGCGCCTGTTCGCCAGCGACAGCCGCCGCGAATTGCGGCTTGCCAGCATCAGATAGGTCGCAAGCGACAGCGTCAGCAGCATGCCGACGATGAGCACCGCGACCGCGCGGTCGTAAGCCATCTCCAGCGGACCGCCGGGGGTCGGCATCGCGCGGACCTGCCAGTCGGTATCGCCGATCTTGAGCTGACCCGACCAGTGCAGGCCTTGCGCGACGTCGCGCATCGACTGTGGGGCGGTGGCTGCCGAGGAATAATCCGGCAACGCATGCGCCAGGCTGACGATTTGCCCGGTGAAGGGCGGATAGACGTTCACGCTGACCGCCGAGCTGGCTCCGGTCGTTACGCGAATGGATTGCATCAGCAGCGGCAGATCGAAAATGCCGACGACGAAGCCCGCCAGATTGCGGCGCCGGTCCGCGACCGTGTCGCGCGATGTGCCCTTGGCGTAGACCGGCACCACCACGAGGGCGTTCGGCAACTGCCCGTTCTCGCGAGGACCATAGAGCTCGGTCCGCAGCGATGCGATCTGGTCATTGTCGCGTGCTCGCTCCAGCACAACACGGCGGTCGGGAACGGTTGCGTAGTCCATGCCGTAGACGAGCGAGGTCTTCGGCTGCGTCGAATAGAAGACCGGAAAATATTCGTCGCTCTGCGGCGCGGTTGCAAAGCCTTCACCCTGGAGCGACTTGATGCGATAGCCGGAGACGCCGTCCGCAATGGCGGCTGCCTCGTATTCGGCGCGCTCCCTGCGGTTGACCCGCGGCACCCAGGCAACGCGCAGCATGCCCGGATGGCGCTCGAACAGGCGGGCGCTGAAGGTCTCGAATTCGCTGCGGGTGATTTCCTCGTTGGCGGATTCGAACAGGGTCCGCAGCGCGACAAGCCGGCTGATATACTCGTTCATGCCGTTCTGCATGATGAGGGATTGGGTTTCGGCCGCGTTCTCGAACTCGATCCTGTTGACGCGGTCCTCCCATCGCGCCACCGCGGCGGCGCCGACCAGCGAGAACAGCAGACCGACGCTAGCCGCGACCAGCGCAGGACGATACAACCCGAGCAACGGCGCAAGCCGCCATCGACCGGTCATACGTCGCCGATCCTGATCATTCTGATCGCGATCGCTCATCCTGAAGCCGCCGTCCCCTCTTTCGCGACGGACCGAACCTCTGGTTGAGCCGCCGGAGCCACTATCGGAACAGGGCCGCAGTTAAGAACTGGAGAATTTCGGAACCCGGCTGTTTCGCATTGCCCGACTTAGTTAATGAAGTGCTGGACTGGCCCGAAACTTATGAAAGTAAGTTGCCGGTTTTCCCCGGAGTAGTACGGACCGCCGATACATCGCCGATTCATGCTGCCGGGATATCCTTGCCCGACTTTCTCCCGCATTCGGCGACTTCTTGATGTATCGATTTCGATCAGCAACACGCATCATCCTGACCATCGCGCTGTTGGCCGCGACCATGCTCTCGGCCAGAGGCGAGGAGACCGGCGTGAGCGACGATGCGATCCTGTTTGGCCAGGCCGCCGCGCTCGAGGGACCCTCCTCCGCGCTCGGACAGCGCATGCGGCAGGGCATCGTCGCCGCGTTCACCGAAATCAATGCGAAGGGTGGCGTCCACGGCCGCAAGCTTCAACTACTCAGCCGCGACGACGGCTACGATCCCGATCGCTCGGTGGCGCAGACGTTGCGACTGATCGAGGAGGACAAGGTGTTTGCGCTGATCGGCGCGGTCGGCACACCGACCGCGATCGCGACCATTCCGATCAGCAGTGCCCGCAGCGTCCCGTTCATCGGTCCGTTCAGCGGCGCCGAATTCCTGCGCGACCTCGAGCTCTCCAACGTCGTCAACATTCGCGCGAGCTACGGCGCGGAGGCCGAGGCCTGGATCAAGCACCTGACCGAGGACCGTCACTTTACCCGGATCGGCATCTTCTACCAGGACGACGCCTTTGGCCGCGACGGTCTCACCGGCGTGAAGCGCGCGCTCGCCAAGCGCGGCCTCGAGCTCGCCGCCGAAGGCACCTTCGAGCGCAACACCCGCGCGGTCGCCTCGGCCTGGCGGATGCTCAAGCGCGCCGAGCCGGAGGCCATCGTCATGGTCGGGACCTACGGTCCCTGCGCCGAATTCATCAAGCTCGCGCACCGCAGCGGCTTCCATCCGACCTTCGTCAACATCTCCTTCGTCGGCGCCGTTGCCCTCGCCAGAGAGCTCGGCCCCGAGGGCGAAGGCGTCATCGTCTCGCAGGTCGTGCCGTTTCCCTGGGATCGTTCGCTCGGGCTCGTCGCGGACTACCAGACCGCGCAGAAGGCGTTCGACCCGGCGCTGACGCCGGATTTCGTCTCGCTGGAAGGCTATCTCTCCGGTCGCCTCGCGGCCGCGGCGCTCGAGAAGGCCGGGCCGAATCCAACGCGCGCCGAGCTGTTGCGAGTCGTCAACGAGATCGGCCGCTTCGACATTGGCGGCAGCATCGTCACGGTCGGCCCGCGCATGATCGATACGCCGCCAAAGGTGTTCTTGACGGTGATCCAGAAGGACGGGACGTTCAGGGCAGTCGATCGGCTTTAGGGCGCGATTGAACGACACGCGGCTGCAGCTTCGAATGAGGTGCGTTCCCTCCCCCCTTGTGAGGGAGGGCTAGGGAGGGGGGTGCCCCACGGGGACTCTCTCCATCACGCAGATGCTGTTCTGCGCATCGCCAACAATGGACACCATTTCCTGGGCTACCCCCTCCCTAGCCC